>DAKJ01000019.1:0-19893 GCA_002496565.1 Methanosarcina sp. UBA289
AAATCAATAACGAAAATAAGAGTACTTATTTTTCTATTAATGTCAAATTAAGGTTAGAATGAATCTAAAAACTTTAATTAACCTATTATTTTAAAGCATAGGTGCTACTGACCGCCAATTTTTGAAAGTATAGGTATAAGGAATTTTTAGTTCAACCCCCATCAAACCTATAACAATAGATATTCTGGCATCTTCTTGTAATAAATATAGTAATAAATATAGTTCCAAAATCCTGGATTAAAACCCTCAGAACTAACTGAGTTCAGTAAATACAGGTAAAGTTATTACAGGTAAAGTTATCCGATAAGAAGCAAGAAGTAGATATGATGGGTAATGGGTATAAGACTTGAAACAATCCGAAAACAATCCTTAAATGTCATTTTAAATATTACTCAAAATCTCATTTTAATGGCAGGACATGCTGGAAATTTTCGGAAAATAGATGAGGGAAGGAAAATAGCAAAGAGAACAAATCAGAAAGAATATGAGATATATAAGAATCCAGATGGACTTCAAGATATTATACCTTATACAGAACGAACCAATCAAGATAACCAAGAAATAAGGAATATGGGTAAGAATGTTATAGTAATGCAAAATATGTTTTACGGAATCCAAAAACATTCACTTGTGGCTCTGGATATAAAAATAGGGAAAAGTACGGCATCTAGATCCCAACTATCAACCTCCAGAGAAAAAAACCGGATTGGCACTTTTTTTAAAAAAATAAAAATGAGTCTATATGATCGTTACACTAAATCTTCTACTCGAGGCTGGCGTGCTATTCCAATAGAGGATGGAAACAGGGCAAAAATAGGTAGAAATTCTGAGATCTTCTTGCGGGAACAATTTGATAAAATAAACGCAGGTAAAGACGTTACTTTAAGAAAAATTATAATTCAACTAAATCTGATTAAAGAGAAGTTAAATCAAAATCAAAAAACGTTTATCGCGTCTAGTGTTCTGATTGTAATTGATCTTCAGCATCCGAAGAATACACATGCAAAATTAATTGATTTAGCATATCCTATCGACGTGAATAGCAAATTATACCAGAGATATAAAGAAAATTTTGATGAAGGGATAACTGCACTCATTAATTTTTTAGAAGCTTATGCTGTAAAACAAGAAAAAATAAACAAGAAAAAATAAACAAGAATGAAAACAGAATAAAAATAAGAAGTATAGATAGCATAAAACCTGGAAAATAGATGAGTAATTTGGAAACGGAAAATATAATGAGAAATTGAATAATGAGAGGTAGAAGATAATACTGAGAAGTAGAAGGTAATACTGAGAAGTAGAAGGTAATACTGAGAAGTAGAAGATATTTCTCCAGTATAGTAATCTTTATTTTAATCCTAAAACGATTATTTATTAATGGATATTTCAGAGAAGAAAGACCTTCAAGGAACTAGTCTTAAAGGAGCTGACCTTGAAAAAGCTGACCTTCAAGGAATTAACCTTGAAAAGGCTAACCTTATAGAGGCTAACCTTAGAGGAGCTAACCTTAAAGGAGCCAACCTTAAAGGAGTTGACCTTTTTGAGGCTAATCTTAAAGAGGCTAACCTAAAAGAATCTAATCTCGTATGGGCTGACCTTAGATGGGTAAATCTTGAAGCAGCTCACCTTGAAAAGGCCCATCTTGAAGGAGCTAACCTTCAAGGAGCTAATCTTAAATGGGTTAATTTTAAAGAGGCTCATCTTGAAGGAGCTAATCTTACACAGACTAATCTTGAAGAAGCTGACTTTGAAAGGGCTAATCTTGAAGGAGCTAACCTTACAGAAGCTAACCTTAAGCGGACGAACCTTAAAGGAGCTAATCTTGGAGAGGTCTATGGCTTATCACTTGACCAGCTTTCTAAAGTGAAAAGCCTTTATGATACAAAATTAGATAAAGAACTTCTAGTGCAATTAAAACAGGATTATCCTGCCCTTTTTGAAGTACCTGATTAAGATTATTCTCATTCCAGAATCTGTACAAAACCTCTGGTACCATCAACACGTACGTGCTGGCCGTCTTTTAAA
Source organism: Methanosarcina sp. UBA289 (assembly GCA_002496565.1). Lineage (GTDB taxonomy): Archaea > Halobacteriota > Methanosarcinia > Methanosarcinales > Methanosarcinaceae > Methanosarcina. Next base: position 2,029 of record DAKJ01000019.1, read on the forward strand.
ATTTTGGTAGCATTTTCGATGCCGACAACAGCAGGAATACCATACTCTCGGGCAATGACAGAGCCGTGTGTCATCATTCCACCAATTTCCACCACCAGAGCTTTAACAGAGTAAAACAGGGGAGTCCAGCCTGGATCAGTAAAAGGCGCTACTAAAACATCACCTTTGTTCAGCTTTGCAGCTTCGGGTTTGAGGATAACCTTTACGTATCCTTCTGCAACCCCGGCTGAAACAGGAGTCCCGATTAAAGCACCTTTCGGAGCCTCGACATCGCTCCTAACCCCCGTAATAACTTCCCCTTCACTGGTCATAACCCGGGGAGGAGTCAACTTTTGGTACTGTTCGTAGGCTCTTTTACGGGAGTCTATAAGTTGCTTCAGGTCTTCATTAAAACGGCCCTCTAACAATTCAATTAGCTCATCAAAATAAAGATAAAATACATCTTCTTTCCTCTCCAGAACTCCTTTTTGATGTAAAACTTGTGCTTCTGCCAGGATGGCCTGCCGATAGATATCAAAAAATCGAATAATGACATACTTTGGAAATTCACGTAGGCCTGTAGAATTTCGATAAATGGAAAGAAGTCTGGATATGAGTCTTACTTTGAGGCTTCTAGCAGGGGTGTTGCTAATACGTTCCAGAAGTTTTTGTATAGCTTCCTGAGCCTCCTTCCGGCCTTGTCTGAACCGGTCTCGATGTTCACCTGGAGCATTACTTTTTATGTGGTTTAGAATGGATGAAACAAGCAGGGTAGGGGCTTCCCACCATCGAGTGTTTGAAATATCGATTTCACCCGGACAACGCATGCCATAGAGCTCCATGAACCTGTCCAGCTCGGTCCTGAATATATTCCCACCTTTTACTTTACTGAGCCCCTGATAGAAAGTTCTGTCTTCCGCTCTTTCCAGATAATCTATCACTTCAGGATATTTTCGTGCTGTATCGGCCAGATCCCCAATCATTAACCCCATTTCACCGGTCACGTTTCCAGGAGGAGATTTACTCAGCGCGTCAACATCAAGGTCTTCATCCAACCATAGTCTGGTCAGACGGCCAGCAATTGGCAGGACAATGAATGATAACAGTACGTACATCATGCTGCTATTCAGTTCCTGAAATAACTTTTCCATACTTTCCTGAACCCTTTTAATCTGCTCTGTCCCTGAGACCTGCGTTATACTGTATCTATACTTATTGATGATCTGTTCCATAGGAGATGTGGCTCGCTCAATAATGCCAGAGGGATCGAGGAAGAATAAATTGTCAACAATCACAGGGATACCTTTTAGATAAAATGGAAGCATTGGTTTGAATAATTCAAAAACCTGTTTCGTTGTGCCTTTGCTTGCTTTAGCTTCCTGTTGAAAGATCTCGCTTGATATTATTTTTGCCAGAGCATCTCTCATTAGTTCATCCACAATAGCAATTCTCCAGATAAAATATCGCCGAAAAGCTTTATTGTGCAAAAGAGGAGTGACGTCGAGGAAGAGCCTGCCTCCCGCTTCCGCTATCATCGGATTGGAAAAGGATACAGAGTCTTTTCCAAAGGGAAATATTCCCCGAAAAATAGAAATCCCCATAGGTCTCATGGCATCTGTCATCATTTGCAGGTGAGCAATCGATAGAAATACATGAAGTTGATTTTCATACACTTTAGGAACGGGATAAAGAGTAGTAATGGGACGGCTTTGTAAGATATAGAACCGATCCTCTGCCAGACACCATTCAATGTCCTGTTCCGAGCAGTAGTGTTTTTCTATTTTCTGGCCGAGTTGGGCTAGCTCCAAAATCTTGTCATCAGAAAGAGCTTGCTTGCTTTGGAGTTCAGGAGCGAGTTCCTGAGTCACTGTTCCCCCTTCTATGACCGGATAAACCGCTTTCTTCTTTTCCGCAATTTGCTTTTTGACAATCTGACCCTCGCGGACCTGATAAGAGTCGGCGGAAACAATTCCTGAGACGAGAGCCTCACCCAACCCGAAGCTAGCATCAATGGAAATAGTATTCCTGTTCCCGGTGACCGGATCCACGGTAAACATAATCCCGGAAACTTTCGGAAATACCATTTGCTGCACCACTACAGATAAATAAACCGAACGGTGATCCAATCCATTTTTAATACGGTAGATAATTGCCCTGTCAGTGAACAGCGAACTCCAGCATTTCCGCACGGCCTGAAGGAGTTGATCTGCTCCTTTTACATTCAAATAAGTCTCCTGCTGGCCAGCAAAAGAGGCAGTCGGCAAATCTTCAGCTGTAGCACTTGACCGAACTGCATAAGCCTTTTCTTCACCTACAATTTTCCATGCATCAAGGATGGATGATTCAATTGTTTGGGGTATGGAGATAGTTAGTAAGTGGTCCCTGATCAGCTTTCCCAGCTTGCTAATTTCGTCAGGTTGCTCCGGTTTTAACTGGTCAAGCAAATCCAAGAATTTTCCGATCTCATTGCTTGCTGCAATGAAATCACGATAAGCTGATGTTGTAATGCAAAATCCAGACGGGATAGGAAAGCCCGCTTTGCTCATTTCTCCCAGATTAGAGCCTTTTCCCCCTACCTCAGGCAAATTTGTCCTATCGACTTCATTAAAGTGCATTACATAAACGCTCATGTATAATACACCTCGAAAAATGAAATCTTGATTTCTATATTATACGCTTTTATAGTATAGGACTTACGCGGTAATTTGCTTTGCAGGCGGCTTTTGAATTAACCTGATTTTTCTATACTTTTTTCACCTTTAGCTTGGTATGAAAGTGTTTTCAAATTGCTTTCAAGCACTTTCATTTATTTATGCTTATTATTCGAAGAATTTCATGTGTATTTTTTAAACAAATGCTGTATACTTCAGGGCAATAAGCGCATAAAGAAAGTTCATTAGAGTCCTTCCAAATCAGTGTTAAAACTAAGGATATCAAATGCTTATTTTAGATAATAAATATGCATTTAGACTTTTCCCAATAAAGGTACACTCTAAAAACCAATTTTTTAGAGAAATAGTGACAGTGTCGCGATTTGCTGTAAATTCTAAGTCAAGTTTTTGTATACTATAGGAAAAATTGATCTATTGGTATAGATTTTTGAATCAAAAACTTTCCTAAATTTGTAATTTTACAGAAAACTTGGCACATTTCCGTTCGTTCTTCATTGTACAAATACATGCAGTTTTCCACTTGAACTTCAAGTAGACCTCTTCCGGATATACAATACAATAATTATCATGATAATCAAAAAATTAAATCCGACAGGTATTCTCTTAGCAGAGTTTGTCTTTGTATTCAGATCACTTGAATTGGAATCTGTAAAATTTGCAAAGGCAATTCCAAAAGACTCATCTCCTACATCCACTGTGGCTGTAACATTGTTTGTCGCTGTATCAATTACAGAGACAGTCTTTCCGCCCGTTGTATACACCTTTGTTCCATCAGGACTGACTACCATTTGAGTAGGCCAGTTTCCTAACTTTACCCTGGCTATAATCTTATTTGTAGCTGTGTCAACTACATAGACAGCGTTGGTATTCCCTCTCGTCTCATTTACTCCTTCCTTTATTCCATTGAAATATACCTCTGTTCCTTTCGGGTTGACTTTAATTACTCCGTGCGGATAGATTCCATCATCCACCACCATGGTTGCAACCTTGTTTGTTGCTATATCGATTAAAGATACAGTGTCATTGAGGCGGTTAGCTACGTATACCTTTTTTCCATTTGGGGCGACATCGATCCAAAAGGGAGCTACTATATCAAGCGTGTCAATAACAGTGTATGTGGTTGCGTCAATTACAGATACAGTGCCACTGTCTAAGTTTGACACATATACTTTTTTTCCATCAGGGCTAACTGCAACTCCAACAGGATGGTATCCTACATCCACTGTGGCTGTAACCTTATTTGTTGCTGTGTCAATTACAGAGACATTGCCGCTACCCATATTCGGCACATAGATATTTTTTCCATCAGGGCTGACTGTGACTCCATAATAAGGAAAGAAACCTACAGTAACCGTATCTGTGACAGTGTTAGTTGCTGTATCAATTACAGACACAGTATTGCCGGGGAAATCCAGGCTCCCAAAGTTCGCCACATATACTTTTTTTCCATCCGGTGTGGCTACAATTCCTAGAGGATTACTTCCCACCTGCACTTTTGCTATAAACTTATTTGTGGCAGTGTCAATCACTGAGACATTGTTTCCGTCAGCGTTTGTAACATATACAAACGACTCCGCACCTGCGATACTTACCATTAAAAGCGCCAGCGACAATATTCCTAAAGCTTTTATGAGAACATGTCTTCTGCGTATTTTATCACATTTCTTTTCTTTCATTTTAATCCTCAACATAACGATTCTGATATCAGTGTACTCCGTAAAACTTCTCAACCTGGTTGATTATAATGAATCTAAAAGTGTTTACAATTAATTGAATTCAAAAGTTTATTGGAATCTTCTATAATGTAAAACAGTTTTGAATTTACTGTTATATATTATTCCTGTTTAATGGGATTTATTTTAATAAAAAAACGCATTTTTCTATTTTAATACAAATTATCTAATAAATTATAAAAATTCATTTTAAATTTGAATTGTTTTTCTAATCTAAATTAATGTTTTTCTAATTATTTATAAACATTTTATTTAAATAATCAAATATATAAATAATATTATAAGTTTGAATGTTTAAGGAAATGATTTAAACTTATGGTTATATCTTTAAGTATTAAGATTTTCTGAATGATGGAAAGGACGAAAACTAAATGAAGACTAATAAAAAAATATATTCAGTAGCTTTAGCTACAATAGCTCTGATGTTATTTTTTGTTCTCGTATCATCTACGTCATCAGCAGCTACTGCACAAAACTCTTTGCCTGAGATCATCGAAACTAAGATCACCACCAGTGGGTCAGCGGGCTTTCCTGATATCTACGGAGACAGGATAGTGTATATGAATTGGAGTAACGAAACCGAACTCTCTGAGATCTATGTTTATAATCTATCTACAAAAATGGAAATCATGATTCCCACCAGCGGATTAACAGGCTTTCCTAAAATCTATGGTGATAGGATAGTATACTCTGCTTTAAATATGAGTAATGGAAGGGCTGATATTTACATGTACAACCTCTCCACTTCTGAAGAATCTCGGATAACCAGCAACGGAATCTCAGGCTTTCCTGACATCTACGGGGATAGAATAGTGTATATTAATAGTCTCGGAGGCCGAGGTGATATCTACATGTACGATCTTTCTACAAAAAAGGAAACTCCTATAGTCGTCAATAGATATCCAGGAATTCCTGCCATTTACAGTGACAGGATAGTATTTCATGAGTGGGACAGTCGACTCCTCAAACACTCTGATATCAAAATGTACAATATATCCACTTCAGAGGAAACTCAAATCAACACAAGTGGATCAGCAGTGCTTCCTGTCATCTATGGTGACAGGATAGTATATTATAATGCGAGTCATGGAAAGCCTGACATTTACACGTTTGATCTCTCTACAAAAAAAGAAACTAAGATCACTACCAATGAGACAGCAAACGGTACTTCCAGTGGCTATGGTTCTCTTGCCATCTACGGGAGCAGAATAGTGTGGCTTGATCGGCCACATATTGAAGACCTGCAGCCCGGTGAAAATCTGTGCTATAACATCTACGTTTACGATCTCTCAGCTTCCACTGGAACTAAGATTTCCACCAGTGAATATATAATTTATAATCTTGCTACTTACGGTAACATAATAGTATGGAGTGGTGAAAATAAAGCACCTGGTAACAATTCAACAGTTGATATCTACATGTGCACCATTCCGGGAGAGGATACAGAACCGGATACTGAACAACAATCCCAGGTGAATAAGAATAAAAGCATGCCTGGGTTTGAAGTAATTAGTTGTATCGTCAGTCTGTTTGGAATATTCCTTTCTAGGAGAAGATAGAGACAGAGCGAATTGTAGTAAGGAAGCAGAAATTACTGCATTTTCAATACTATAAGTCAGGAAGCAGCTGAAATAGCAAGAAAAGTCAGATGGGAGAGAAAAAAATCACGTTAATAAGCAAAACTTACTTGAGGGGAATAATTTCCCGCCGCGATTATCCAGATATAAGGTCACAGAGTATTTCCCTGGTTTTTCGTAGGTGTGCGTTGCATACGGAGTTGCTAAAGGGTTACTATCTACTACGTAAGATTCAGTAACACCGTCTCCAAAATTCCAGAGCCAAGAAGTCGGTACTCCACCGGTGACGGTGTCAGTAAACAACACAACTAAAGGTGCATTTCCTGAAATTACATTGGAAGTAAATGCAGCAACTGGCAGCATTGTGTTATTAATTTTTGTCACCTGAGTAGCTGATACGACTGGCAAGATTAAAACTTAAAATGCAAAAATTAAGATTGCTGAAGCTAAGGCTATTGAATATAACTTCCCCTTATTAACTTCCCCTTATTTTTCATTTGACTTCCCCCATCTATTCTCGATCTCTCAAAACTAATATACATTTAACGTAAACTGTAAATCTTCGATTTTGACATTATAATATAAATTCGAATAAATATCGTAAATACATCTAAAATTATACTTATTCTTTAATTAATTGTGATGATGTCCAATAAGTAGAGTAGTTGTTCAATATATTATTCAATGTGTAAAATTTCTTCTGATCTTTTTTACATATCGATTTTTATTCAAAACTAGTCACCATTTATTATATTCTCAATAAACCATGGATAAACACAGATGGATACAGACATATAAAGATAGTTTTTCAACCCGTTAGTATCTGTTTTATCCGTATCCATCTACGGTTCTTCTATAAAATATCCATTTACCAGTATTAATCTAAAATTCCAGCTTTGTTCCCAGAATTTGGAAGTGATGCACTAGAAATTGTTTCAGTGGGCTGGTATCAAGTTTATTTAAAATTGGTTATACAAATTATTGAAAGAATAAGGGTGATAGAGAGGGTCATGAAATAGGAATAAATCAAAAAATGATAAAATTAATAAGAAAAAGCGTTGAAAGAAATAGGAACTGGGTACAAAACCACAGTTCAGGCGATCTCTGCTATTTTTCTCACGGATGCTTTTAACGTTTCTCTTGCCCTTGCTTCGGTAAGTCCGGCTCCCATTGCAATTTTCATGGCAGTTTCGTCGGTGATAAGGTCTTCAGGATCATGTGTGTCGGTATTTACCAGAAGCGTTGCACCGATATTGAGGGCAAGCCGGGCGACGTGGCCGTTGGCTCGGTTGTGCCCATTCCTGGCTGTAACTTCAAGGCAGACATTGTTCTCTTTAGCCTTCTCGACATCTTCCTCGGAAATCAGGCCAGGGTGAGCTAGAATATCCACATATTCACAGGCTACAGACGCTGCATTTGTTCCGGGAGCAACCGGTTCGGCGGTGGTTTCCCCATGTACGACCACGATTTCTGCGCCCAGCTCTTTTGCTTTCTTTGCAAGAGGAGCGATCTTTCTGGGAGGCACATGCGTCAGCTCGACTCCAGCTAGAACACGGATATCCCATTCTTCTTCCAGATATTTTGCCTTCTGTCCAGCTTCTATAAGCTGTTCAAGGTTGGTATAATCGGCATGGTCGGTAAGTGCAATAGCCTTATAGCCGTGAATAACCGCCCGCCGGACAAGTTCGCTCGGGATAAGTTCCCCGTCGCTAAAAATCGTGTGAGTGTGAAGATCAATCAACCGGATCACCGTGTTTGGAAGCCATTATATCTTTTATTGTTTAATATTAATGTTTATTTTTGCTATTACTGCTTAGTTGTTACTGCTTGTTTTGGCTACTATTGTGAAGTTATTACTGTTTAATTTTTTAGTTTTGTTTTGTTATTACTGCTTATTTTTTCTGTTACTGCTTATTTTTCCGTATTCATACCGATATTTCTTTTAATTTCTTTTTTCCCTTTACTAAGCAGAACTCTAAAATTACTCAGGTTTCATTGCTCAGGGTTCTCGGTTTTTCCAAGCCTTTCTGCGACATCGGCAAAAGCGAAATTTGGCTTGACATCCGTTATTTTAATCCTGACTTTTTCCCCTACTTCAACTTCCTTTACGAAAACAACAAACCCTTCAATGAGCACTGCGCCGTCTCCGCTTGAGCCCAGTTTCTCGATATCCACAACGAATTTGTCTCCTTTGCGGAGTGGAGCTGTCAGGAACTTCTTTCCGATAACGTAGATCTCGGCACTCTGGGATCTCGATGCTTTAGGGGAATAAGCCATTGTCCGGACAAAGTTATCCCTTACTTTCTGCATGTAATCATTAAACATGTCTCCCTGGAAGACCTTCACAACGAAATTCCCTTTGGGCTTGAGGATTTTTTTTGCACATTCCAGGGCCGAAGTCGCAAGTTCAATTGACCTTGCATGGTCATAAGACCAGTTTCCTGACAGGTTCGGGGCTGCGTCACAGAGCACAACATCAGTTCCTTTTGTCCCTACGCTCTGAATAATCTTTTTTATTGTAGATTCGGCGTTGATATCACCCTGAATGGTCTCGACACCCTCTATAGGCTCGATTCTCTGCAAATCAATGCCAAGGACTTTCCCCCCGGACAGTTCTTTTGCAACCTGGAGCCAGCCGCCTGGGGCTGCACCCAAATCGACAACCGAGTCTCCTCGTTTGATAACATGATGTTTTTCGTTAATCTGCTTGAGCTTGAAGGAAGCCCTGGATCGGTACCCTTCCTCTTTTGCCTGATGATAATAATAATCTCTTCTGTCTCTTGCCATTGTTACTTTCCCTGCACTGAAAGCTGATATAGGTTACGCAAAATTCGTTTTGTCATAAATCACGGATCTTTGTCAAATCTCCTGATTTATTGTCACTGATTCATTTACCTACTGTTAATAGTCCACTGAATCTTATACTTCAATATGAGTATTCTTACTCTTACAATCGTCTGTACTGAACAAAATTACAGAGCATATCAGTATTATCACAGCTACCCATACTGCTTTAACTCCAATAAATGACGTAAGCAGCCCTCCCAAAATGGCTCCTGCTAAGAACGAGAGGTTAATTGTAGAGTATCGAATGGCTCGCCGGGCCGATTCATTGTCTTTACTTGTGAAAGCAAAATAAGCTTCCTGTGTAGCTGAACGTAAGTTTCCCGTAATCATTGTTGTGTTATATGTGGAACCAACAAGTTTGCGAAATGAAGATACCTGAACCGAAGAGACAAAAGAAATCGCAACGGTTACAATGATATTCGGACTTGTGTAAGGTATGAAACCTATGATAAAAAGGACTGCAATTTCAAGAATTAAAACAGCTCTTTCGGAATCCGGTATAAACAGGCGCATTGAAGGTTTTTTAATCATCTCGGCGACCACTACCCCGATCATAAATGCCAGAATAGGTATCGCGTGAAGCACCACTTGCCCCCATTCTCCTGTTGCAACCTCCATGCCTATAAGCACAACATTTCCTGTCTGGGCATTAGCGAAAACCCCACCTCTTCCAACAAACGTGTAAGCATCAAGAAATCCCCCTACAATCGCAAGAAGTATTCCAAGTTCCACAGATTCAGAAGTGAAATTACATAAACGTATTTTTCTTTCATTTTTTAATATTTGCATCTTTACCATTTGAATTCAAATAACCTTATTTAATAGTAACTAACCTTTCTCCTAATTATATAAATTGTTTTATATTATAAAACTCATCCAGAATTTGATTCAACCTCATTATTTCTACTAACACTACAACTTCAGGGTATGATGCATTTTGAGTTCGTACCTTGAAAAAGCTCATTTACAAAACTCTATCCAGCTAAAGAATCTCTCTATTGCACTTTTCGTTTTTAACTCATTTCAATCTATTTTATTGATCTTCTCCTCTTCTTTTTTCTTTCGATACCTTCTCTTTATTGAATGTTGGACTTTATTTCTCTTATTCGATTATATTCGGCATGAAAGTACTTGAAAGTACTTTCATATTTTTGTGCCTGTAATTCGAAGATTTTCATGTTCGTTTCTGTATCATTAGTATCATACATTCTGTCAGCTGTCACTTTTCTTCAAACTTATCAAAATCATAAGTTTTATCTAAATTTCACTAAAGATTTCCTGATGAATATCAGGATTACATAAATAGAATACGGATCTATACAATATATTTATACCTTATATAAAGACAATAGATATATAGGGAATAATTTGTTTCTAAAATAAATTTATTTTAAAAAATTATTTTAGAATAAATTTTATAAAATGACATAATACTAAATATAACTCACCACAATAGATATAATTACACCATAATATTAATTTCGGGATAGTTTCATATAGAGAATTCTCAATCCTATAAAATTAATTTATTAAAAACAGTTTTTCAAAGATGAAAGTTCTTTCCTGGCAATATTGTAATAAATGATATTTTTTGCGATAGATTGTAGTTTTTTGCAGGTAAAATGAAAAAAATGTGAATGTATTAAGTTAAACATGATACAATCCTGATTAATATTCATAGACGGATATTTAGAAACTGATATTAGAAACTGATATTAGAAACTGATATTCAGAAACTGATATTCAGAAATTGTTGCACTAGTCATGCTCAGGATTTGATATAAATTTGTCTCACTTCTACCTTTTTCGAGGCTTTAAAACATGTTTTCCTAGCAATTTGCAGCAAATGCTCTCAGTTTCACAGCAGATATCTTCTGGAGCTTAAAACAGTCCTGAGGATATCTTCACCGCCTGCTTTTTCGACCCTGATGTCAGACGGCTTTTCAATTATCTCAAGATTGAAAGGAAGGCGCTTTCGGATTTCTCCAATTAGCTGAAAATCCCCGCTCAGGATAACACAGTCAATAAACTTGTTTTCTTCAAGAACCCTATCCAGGGCCTCGAGGACTTTGTCCATGTGGTGTGCAATATCCTCTTCCCTCAGGCGTTCAAAGCGGCGCTGGCTAAAGCCTCCTTTACTGTGCTTTTCCTTCACACTGCTGCGGATAAGCTCTTCAGTATCGAAAACTTGCGCATTGGGAGCAAAGCCTATGAAGGATTCGCCTGCATGCAGGACAAGCACGAGCATGTGGTAGTCCTTACTCAAACTTTCTTCAAGCAAAGATACCTCAAAACTGTGCCCAAGCTGCCAGGCTGCAGAAGTGATCGGAAAAGGAGGAGCTATAGCCTCGCAGACCATGCGGTGAAAATCATAAAAAAGTACAAGGCCGGTATCAGAATCAAGCCTGTCAAGAAGCGTACGGGTTTCTTCTTCTACTCGATCAAGAACTTTTTCACTTAGCACACCTGAGAGACGGGTGCCTGGAGGCATATAAGCGGTCAGCAGGCCACCTGCAGGAGTCTGAAAGGATTTGAGTTTGGAGAGGTAAGCCTCAATAGCTTGCGGACTCAGGGTTTCAATTCCGCAAAACTTCAGTTTATCCTGGGATTCAGCCCTGATTGTTTCGAGCTCGTAGGCAAGAGTCCGGGTTCGAGTACGTTCCTGATTTAAAAGAGCCTCAGCTTCCTGCCTGTCCGCAACTGCCTGCCTTGCAAGAGCCTCTTTCTTTTCAAGCTGGGTTTTTGCACTCTGCAGGTCGAGTTCCAGTTTAACAATCTGCGAGTTGAGCCGGTCGATTTCAAGTTCGAGTTGCCCTTTTCCGGAAATCTTCCCTAGAAATGCTCCCAGACCCTTTTTTGGAACTTCAGTGGCTTCTTTTTTTGTTTTTTTGTCGCTGATTTGTCTCCCTCGCACTCTGTTATTTTTGACTTAGATACCGAGTTAATAAAATAAAAGCTTTCTATAAAATTTCTTTGTCAATTTTAATCCTTATTATTTCGAAAGTTTTAATAATATCGTATTGAATGTCACTTTGCTTTCAGGAGCATTTTCTGAAAAGCAAGTTGATTTAAGAAATTATTGCCTAGCTTATAACCTTCAATTTATAACCTACTTCCAATTTATAACCTATAAATCACTCCGGTGCCTGAATGAAGACCTCATTGAAAGACTTTCAAAACCAAACAGGCCAAAAGAGCCCGAACCAGGAAAATCCCGGTCAAGAAGAACCGGATCGAGTAGATGAAATGGATAAAGAGGACAGGCAAAAGACTGCCGGATACAGAGCTGAGAAATTCCATCCCACACTCTGGATCCAGGGACAAAAAAGCGCTTCTCTTGCCGGGAAAACCATAGTTCTTGGCATTACTGGGAGCATTGGGGCGGTAAGGACCGTTGAGCTTGCAAGAGAACTGATAAGAAACGGGGCTGAAGTCCACGCTGTCATGACAGAAGCTGCCACGCGTATCCTGCATCCGGACGCCTTGCATTACGCTACCGGAAACCCTACAATAACCGAACTTGGAGGCAGGGTTGAACATGTGGAGTTCTGCGGGCTCAAGGGCAGGGCCGACCTTCTCCTTATAGCTCCTGCAACTGCAAACACTATAGGAAAAATCGCTTACGGTATAGACGATACCCCAGTCACCTCGTTTGCAACGACTGCTCTTGGCTCGGGCGTGCCTGTAATGGTTGTTCCTGCCATGCATGAATCAATGTTCAGACACCCGGCTGTAGCTGAGAATCTGGTAAAATTGAAAAGCTGGGGAATCTCTATTGTGGGCCCCAGACTTGAAGAAGGCATCGCGAAAATTGCAGCAAACGAAGAAATCGTGCTCGAAGTAGAAAGAACTCTCGGAAGCAAAACCCTTGAAAGCCGAAAGATAATTATTACAAGTGGCTCCACTGCAGAAAGTCTGGACCCAATAAGAATTATTACGAACCGGGCTTCAGGCAAAACCGGCAGGGAACTTGCCCTTGAAGCGTACCGCAATGGGGCTGATGTAACGCTGGTCCATCGAAATCGGCTTGGATTTGCAGGGATTAGAGAAATTTTTTCAGAGAGCGCCGGCGACATGACCGATGCAGTACTCTCGGAACTTGAGAAAGGATACGATATCCTTATCAGTTCGGCAGCAATTGCAGATTATACAGCCGACCCTTCTCCCGAAAAGATAAAGTCGGGAGGGGAACTTGTATTAAAATTGAAACCGACCCGTAAACTGATAAAAGAATGCCGTGAAAAATACCCTGACCTTGTAATTATAGGTTTCAAGGCTGAAACCGGGGTTAAAAAAGACGAGCTCCTAAAAAGAGCAGCCTCAACCCTTAAAGCATCAAAGCTGGATCTGATTGCAGCAAACGACGTCGCAAAAGGCGGAATGGGCACTGAGGAGAATGAATTGTACTTGCTTGGGCGAGAAAAAAATGAACCCAGGCATGCAAGAGGGAATAAACGCAAACTTGCAGCCTTTATCCTTGCAGAGATAGCTGATCTGTTAAAGTAAAAAATCTGTTAAAAGAAAAATTTTCCTGCAAAATATTCTAGAGTATTTCATAAAATCCAAAATCATTCTGCAAAGTATTCTACAAAACAGGAACGAACTTTGAAAAAATGATTGAAATTGTAAAAAGGCGTTTTCTATGTATACATATGAGAGTGAAGGAGAGGATTTTCTGGCAAAAGCCTATGCTCCGGGACATATTACAGGTTTTTTCCAGATTCACGAGCATGAAAATCCTCATCGTAAGGGTTCTACAGGCTGCGGAATCGTCCTGAATGGAGGCGTCACCACCGAAGTAAAGGTCGGAAAATCTGTAGAAGAAACCGAGATCTTCCTTAATGGAAAAAAGGTTGAAGGCAGAACTACTCGAACAGTCACAGAGATGATGACTGAATTGCCTGTAAGAATAAAGAGCTGGGCAGAAATCCCAACAGGATGCGGATTTGGAGCTTCAGGTGCAGGAGCTCTCGGGACAGCCTATGCCCTGAACAGTGCACTTTCCCTGAACCAGACCGTAAAATGTCTGACTGAATATGCCCATGTAGCTGAAGTTGTCAACTGCAGTGGACTTGGAGATATTGCTGCCCAGTCCAGCGGTGGAGTAGTAGTCAGAATGCAGCCAGGTGGGCCCGAATTTGGGCTTGTTGACAGGATTCCGGCCCCTGAAGCCAGGGTTTTTTGCATCGTGCTTGGCGAGATCTCTACCGGTTCGGTCCTAAGGAATGAAGCTGCATCCGCAAGAATTAACAGTGCGGGAAAAGCAGCTATGGCGGAACTGCTTAAAAAACCCACTATTGAGAACTTTATGCAACAATCAAAAGATTTCGCTAGTAAGACCGGCCTTATGAGCAGTAGGGCAAAAGATGTAATAGAGGCTGCAAAAGCATGCGGAGGACTTGCTTCTCAGGCAATGTTAGGTGATACGGTTTTTGCAATTGCCCCTAACTCTCAAGAATTCGCTCTCTACGAAGCTCTCCAGGAATTCGGGCAGGTATTAGAGTATGGCATAAGTACCTGTGTACCAAAACTAATGAAGGAATAAGTCCAAGACAAAAAAATACTTTGAATAGGCTAAGGAAAGGAAAATATTTGCAGAAAATTGCTACGTAACTAATCCCCCTATAGATTAAAGAGAGTAGAAATAGAAAATTGAGATCAAATAGATAATATATAATTCAGAATATTCATCTAAGTGTTTTCTCTGAGTGCTCTGAACTAATCAGGCAAATATTGAAACTGATGAAACTCATTTACGAATTCAGGTAACAAATAAAAAAGGTACGATAAAGTAAATTAAAAAAGGTAAGAGACCGATATGACCGAGATACCCAAAGACCACCCGAGGTATGAATCCCTGCTAGCCCGAGAAAAGGTTGCAGCCGGGGTAAAAATGGGAATTACGAGCATTCAGGGGCTAATTGCTCAGGGAAGAGGTGAAAGCTTTGATTACATTCTAGGTGAGCGAAGTACACAGTCTGCCCTGTACGCTGAAAGAGCAGCAGTTGCTGCCCTACTTCTGGCGAAAAACCCTGTGATTTCCGTAAACGGCAATGTCGCAGCTCTCGCTCCTGAGAAAGTTGTTGCCCTTGCAGACGTTACAGGGGCAAAGCTTGAGGTAAATCTCTTTCACAGGACTGAAACACGAGTCCACCTTATAATAGAACAACTCAAAGCCAACGGGGCTTCCGAGGTGCTTGGGAAAAATCCGGATGCAATCCTTGAACTCTCTCACGACAGACGACTGGTAGAGAGCCGAGGGATCTATTCTGCGGACGTTGTGCTTGTCCCGCTGGAAGACGGCGACCGATGTGAAAAACTTGTAGAAATGGGAAAGACTGTTATAACCATTGACCTGAACCCTCTTTCACGGACTTCAAGGATGGCTACAATCTCAATAGTAGACAATCTTACCAGAGCACTCCAAAACATGATCAAGCTCGGGGTAGAACTGAAAAAAGAGAGAAAAGAAGAACTTGTGAAATTAATCACTACTTATGATAATAAAAAAGCTCTCTTTGAGGCTATTTCTGAAATCCAGGAACACCTTAAAGCCATGGCTGCAGAAGTGGAATACTGAATATGGACCTAATAGAAAAAACGAGAGAATTTGTAGCCTCTTTTCTTGAAGGAGAGCCCAGTTCCCATGATATGACCCACATAAACCGGGTAGAATCCCTCTGTCTGGAAATCAGGGAAAAAGAAGGAGGAGATCCTCTTGTACTCCAGCTTGCAGCTCTCCTCCATGATGTCGGTGTAATTAAGGAACATGAAGAAGGTGGCGACCATGCCGTATATAGTGCCGACATCGCATCTGAATTTCTCTCGAAAGCAGGGCTTGGAAAAGAAGTTATTGAAGCTGTTACAAACTGCATCCGGACACATCGTTTCAGCGCAGGGAAAAGCCCGGAAAATCTAGAAGCCAGAATTTTGCAGGATGCCGACAGGCTTGATGCCCTTGGAGCAGTAGGGATCTTTAGGGCTGTTCTTTCTATGGGAGCTCTTAGGATGCTAAAGCATACAACAGGTATGGATAAGGGAAGCTCAAAAAGAACCGTGTATATTGAAGACCCTATTGAAGGTTTTAATGAATATATGCAGTATAAACCTTTCACAATTCCTGAGAAGTTGAATACCAATACCGCGAAAGAGATTGCCGAAAAAAGGCTGAAAATCATGCGCCTTTACCTCAAAGCCCTGAACATTGAGACAGGAATTGATGAAAGAGAGGTCTAAGAGTCTATCCGAAAATTATTGTTACCTATTGTAATTTTCAGAGACTTTTTATTATTTTTGGTTTTTTATTCATATAAAAGTGAATCCCAGATTTGAAACATATTTTACTATCAGCAGTTGAGTTATACATGCAAAATAAGAGGTTTCTTCAGGATATCGGACTGACTTCTTATGAAGCAGCCGCCTACCTCTCTCTTTTCTCTTTCTCATTTATTCTTCTAATCCTCTCAAAAGATTTATTTCATCGTCACAGTATTGTTTTAAAAATTATCTTGAAACGGTTAATTGATTTTATCCACCTAAGAAAAGAAAGATAAAAAAATCGAAAGAGAACAATGGGAGAAGGAGAAAGCAGAATTAGAGAAGCATTGGAAAAGGAGTTGAACGAAAAAGAAAGAATCTGAAAGGAAAGTTAAAGTCAGAAAAAGTTTGCTTGTTTAACTTCTCTCAATTTATTTTAACTTTTTTCTTTCGTAATTCAATTCAGTCAATTCTCGATAAAAATTACCTTTATCAATGTTCATCATTATTCTCTTATTTTCACTAGACCACGTATCTGTACACTCTACTGAATAATACAAAAACATATTGTCGACAATTGCAAATAAACCGTCGAATCTTTGGATATAGTCATTACATTCATATGTTGCAAACTTTCTTTCCATAGACTGTGAATATAACTCACTCTCGATTGGTCGTTCTTTGTGCATATAATCAAGAAAATCATTTTCAGCAATTTCGCCGTTTTGAAATTGATCAAACTTCTTAATTGCAGTTTCTGCAATTGGAACCACTTGCCTTACTAATGAATCCGTAAATTCTAGTAATTCTCTTTTAGTTCCTGAATATGAGTTATATACTTCTCTATGGCTTTCATATTCATTATTCCATGTAATTTCAATATCCTCAATCTGATCATTTGATATCGTTTCTATCGGACGCCATCTTTTATCAAGATTGGATGAGACCCAATATCCTTTACAAAACCAATTTCCATTTACGATATCATCTAGCTTATTATAAGCAAATATCCAAATGACATCATTATTCGGTTTCAAAGAAAATATTATTTCTTTTATAGCTTCTTTTATTTCACATTTGGGATAATTTTTGTTTATTAAAACATTAATAGAATATCTTCTTGTGGGCCCAACACTATTGTTATTTTCAGTAACAGTCTCATAATTTGGTGGAATATTAACATTTTCTAGTCCAAGCATTTCATATAAATCTGTATATTGTTTGGTCAGTTCTTTAAACGGTATATATTTTAGATCTCTTATTATAGCAATAAATTCCATAATGTTGTCTTCAATAAGTATAATTTCGTTTTTTTCTTCTTCTAGAGGCCTTATTGTTTGTTGGCGATGTTCCTTTATAGCTTCCTCTATCACCTGTCTCTTTTCTTCCCAATATTTGAGATACGTTATTCCCTTCAAGTCAAAACATACATCGTCATTAACAACTGCTATTATTTTTTCTTTGTAATCTGATTCCTTCATAGTCTCAATGACTTCAAACATGCAAGCTTGTGATTTTAGATACTGATCACTAATTAACATCAAAACGATATCATGGTTTTCGACAGTTTTCATAAATTCTTTGAAGCTTTGGGAACATCTTACGTCTCTTATGTCTCTTGTGACTTTAATTCCTTTTAAATAAAGTGCACTATCAATTTCATTTGCCAAATCCGCGTTTCTATGAGAGTAGGAAAGGAATATTTTGTTATCATCGTTCATTATATCACACTGCCAACTAAGCCAACAAATACTAACTTTTGAATTAAAATAAAGGTTCTTCGTTGTTTTGTGTGGATAT
>DAKJ01000019.1:20032-20286 GCA_002496565.1 Methanosarcina sp. UBA289
TCATGACGTCCTCATAAAAATCAATGCGGTCTTGAATTGAGAATCATCTTACCCATATTATACGACGAAGAAACAAAATAAATTTATTAGATTTTATATAACTTAATAAATCGTTATAATGTTGATAATGTTTTAATTTTTTTCCTTGAAAGGTTAGACATTTACTATCCATGGAGAAAGAGTGAGGTTGGAAAGGTTAGAGATAAAGTGAAAAAAGAGAGTTTTTTCGGCTCTTCGTTGTTTTGTGTGGATAT
>DAKJ01000019.1:20442-108267 GCA_002496565.1 Methanosarcina sp. UBA289
TCATGACGTCCTCATAAAAACCAATGCGGTCTTGAATTGAAAATCATCTTACCCATAGAGAATGGCGAAGAGCCTTTTTTTCTGTGACTTTCTATTAAATCAAGATAGAGGTCACAGTAGGACTAGATATTAATGAAGTTCGTTTATTGAACTCTCATGTTCTTGAATATAAAGTTTTGACTGTTTTAAAACTTCGATAATGTTGTTTAATGTTTGTAGATTATTTGATAACTTTTTCATTTTTTCTTCATCTTCAACTAAACTACCTAAATCCTTTTCGAGCTCTACAAACATCTTTTCCATTTTACATGTGGTCTTCGTAATCATGTGATTACATATCGAGATTGATTTTTCTTGTTCTGATATGGTACTTTTTTTCATGATATATTATACGAATACTTAGTATATAAATATTAAATTTTGTGTGAAAGTATTCATTTCTGTATATATTTTCAATCAATAGCCATAAGTTAGTCAAGAACTGAATATATTTACTCTCGCCTGTGACCTTGCTAAGAGGCTGTCTTAAAATTCAAATCATTTATACAATTGGATAATAGGCAACGTTTTGTTTAAATTCATATTGCGTACTCGATATATAAAATCAAACACAATAAGCATCATGGTTTAAACTTTCGTTTTGGGCATTAACAGTTTGGCACTCCGTTTATCAATTTAAATGCATAAGTCCTACCCAATTATAGAACCAGATTTAATTTTAAGACACGCTCCAAGTGATTCGGCAGAATGACAAAGACAATATACTATTGCAGCACCCATAATCTGAAGATCAGTCAAAAAAATTAAAATAACTTTGGAGCTTCAGATACATGTTGCAGTTCAGTAGTTCTATGTTTTTCACATTCTTTTTAAAAGGTTGTGTTGCAAAAATTGGCTCTTCGCTATTTCGAGTGGGTAACTCCCATTTGTCTCTTAAATGTTTAAGTAACATCCTAAAATATAGAAATAATCGTTGTCGAAAATCACATTCAAGCTTGACGTTTTCATGTTTGAGTTGAATACTTGCTAACTAATCAATTATTTTAAACCCATACAGAACAGCGAAGAACCTTCTTCACTGGGTTTTAGCATAATTTTCAGGACAACTTTTTTTAGGATAACCTCTTAATCTCAATACCTTTTAATTTCAGTTGCTTATTAAGTCCAGAATTTCTTAAATTTGGACCGGATTCTTAAATTCAGAATAGTTGAACAGCTTCAGTTCATTACTTGACGGATCTGATTATATGGCTGACATAATTATAAAAAATGCTTACGTTTTAACAATGGACCCTGAAGTGGGAGACCTCAAAAACGGGACTGTTGTTATTGAAGACGGAAAGATTACGGAGATCGGAGAAAAGACCAGTGAAAGTGCCGAGACTGTAATTGATGCAAAACATTCGGTAGTAATGCCAGGGCTTGTAAATACGCATACTCATGCCGCAATGACGCTTTTTAGGGGTTATGCCGACGATTTACAGCTTGCAGACTGGCTTGAGGGACATATCTGGCCTGCCGAAGCAAAACTGACTGCAGAAGATGTTTATAAAGGCAGCCTGCTTGCCTGCCTGGAAATGATCAAGTCGGGCACTACTTCTTTTGCAGACATGTACTTCTATATGGACGAAACCGCAAAAGCTGTTGAGGCATCAGGACTTCGGGCTTCACTTTGTCATGGGCTCATAGAACTCTGGAACGAAGAAAAAGGAGAAACCGACCTTAAGGAAGGTAAACGCTTTGTTCGAGCCTGGCAGGGAGCTGCCGGTGGCAGAATAAAAACAATGTATGGACCCCATGCCCCGAATACCTGTTCTGAGGAATTCCTTGCAAAGGTGAGGGAAGAGGCTAACAGGGATGGTGCCGGCATCCATATCCATGTCCTTGAAACGGAAGCCGAACTCCTAGCTATGAAAGAAAGGTACGGTAAATGTTCGGTACATCTCCTGGAAGATATAGGATTTTTCGGGCCTGATGTGCTCGCCGCTCACTGTGTCTGGCTTTCGGAAGGCGATATAGAAATTCTTGGGAAAAGAGGGGTGAATGTTTCCCACAATGCCATAAGCAATATGAAACTGGCTTCAGGGATTGCACCTGTACACACAATGCTCGAAAAAGGAGTGAATGTGAGCCTTGGCACTGACGGCTGTGCCTCAAACAATAACCTTGATCTTTTTGAGGAGATGAAAACGGCTGCTCTTCTGCACAAAGTCAATACTTTCAACCCTATTGCCCTTCCTGCGAGACAGGTACTTCAAATGGGAACAGTGAATGGTGCAAAAGCCCTAGGCACGGAAACCGGCATGTTGAAACCCAGAATGAAAGCGGACTTGATAGTAGTGGACATGAAAAAACCGCATCTTACCCCCTGCTTTGATGTTCCTTCCCACCTAGTATACTCTGCAAAAGGAAGCGATGTCAGGACAACAATTGTAAACGGAAAAATCCTGATGGACGATTACAGGGTACTGGCCCTGGACGAGCAGAAAGTAATGGAAGAAGCTCAAAAAGCTGCAGAAGAACTTGTTGCAAGGGTAAATGCCTAACCCTCTAATGAAATAGGATCTTGATACCAGACTACATTGAAATATTTTGATATGAAACCCAGATATAATGCTGTAATTAAATACCAGAAGTGGATAAATAAGTTGAAATAATGTTCCAGTGTGTAACCTCAATGAATTAAATGTAAACACTTCTGTTTGATTTTTAAAGAAATCGAATATGTTTGATTTAATATAAATTGAATTCAATTGCCTATCTGATACTACGGGATCAACATGACCGAAAAAGAACTCATAGAATCCGGAAACATGAAAATGGACTGGGCAAGAAACCATATGCCTGTACTTGCTATTGTCAGGGAGAAGTTTGAGGAAGAAAAACCCCTGAAAGGGCTGAAGGTAGGAATGGCCCTGCATGTGGAAGCAAAAACTGCAGTCCTTGTAGAGACCCTAGCAGCAGGAGGTGCAGAGGTATCGATCACCGGCTGCAATCCTCTCAGCACGCAGGATGATGTGGCCCTTGCCCTCGGTACCCGCAAGAATATAAGCTGTTTTGCAAGATACGGAGTCGAGAGCCAGGAATATTACGAAGCAATCGACCGGGTCCTGGACATCAAACCCGATATCACCATAGACGACGGCGCAGACCTTATATTTAAACTGCATAAGGAAAGGACCGACCTACTTCCGAACATATTGGGCGGCTGCGAGGAAACAACTACCGGTGTGCACAGGCTTCATGCAATGGAAAAGGAAGGAGCCCTGAAAATGCCAGTTATTGCGGTAAACGATGCCATGACCAAATTTCTTTTTGATAACCGCTATGGAACAGGCCAGTCAGCTTGGGATGGAATTAACAGAACCACAAACCTTTTAGTAGCAGGCAAAAACGTTGTTGTTGCAGGCTACGGCTGGTGCGGGCGCGGTGTTGCGATGCGAGCTTCAGGCCTTGGAGCAAATGTAATCGTTACCGAAGTCGATCCTATAAGGGCCCTTGAAGCCAGGATGGACGGGTACAGGGTAATGAAAATGTCAGACGCTGCAAAATTAGGGGAAATCTTTGTGACCACTACCGGAAACCGCGATATCCTCACAGCCGAACATTTCCAGACCATGCCGGACGGAGCAATCCTTGCAAACTCCGGGCACTTCAACGTGGAAATCGATATGGAAGCCCTTGCCTCCCTTGCTAAATCCGTCCGAATCGTAAGACATAACATAAAAGAATACGATCTCGGCGACAGGCGCATCAATGTTATAGCTGAAGGCAGGCTGGTTAACCTTGCTGCCGGCGACGGGCATCCTGCCGAAGTTATGGACATGAGTTTTGCAAACCAGGCCCTCTGTGTGCGTTATATTGCCGAAAACAAGCTTACGAACGGAGTTCATAAAGTACCTCTTGAACTTGATACTTTTGTGGCAAAAATGAAACTTGAATCAATGGGCATAAGTATAGATGAACTCACACCGGCACAGGAATGCTACATGAGCGGCTGGGAGTGCGGGACGTAATTAAGAAAACAAAAAGAGTACTTTCCGCAGTCAAGAGATTCTGACGATTTAAAGTGCAGTAATCTTACTGCTTTAATTTTTGATTGCATTCCATTTTCACAAGGCAATAATATTTACCGCATCTCAGAATCTTTATCATATTTTTATAACCACTTAACATGGTCTCTAAATAAAATTTTATCTCCTAAATTACTTTACTTCATAAACATTGTTCAACTTATTGAATATTTATTAACTGATATAGTACTATTGAATTTCTTTTTTAAGAATTTTTGTCGAGAGTTAAATATTTTGATATTTATCATAGGCAGTTTTATAACCAATAATTTGCAAAGAACATAACAAATGTATAATTTATTTTAGAAATACATTTGAAAAAAGAACATATTTTTACTTTTTACAAAAATGGTGGAATTCGATTTCAGTAGCGGAAATTTAGGTGAAATCGATAGCAGCAAATACGTAAATTACTCTTTAGACCTAGAACATGAAGTATTGATTAACAGAGGTTAGAGAAATAGGTTAGAAAATAATGGATACCTGATGTACAAGAAAACATTCAAAGGCTAAAAACTTTGACAAGGAGTGGGTTAAAAGTTGGGCATTAAACATCAAACGATTACATCAAAAATTAAATCAAACAATTATATCAAAAGCTTACATCAAATATTTCGATATCAGGTTCCGTATTTTGAAAGTCCTGGCAAAGGGATAATGAATAAATTGGTTTATATGACAAAATTTTAGAAAATTGTCTAGAAAATTGCCTGATCTTATAAGTAACAAATCACTCACGGGTGACCAATTATTGTATTGATTAAAAACAAACTTTTAAATTACCTTTGAAATTCGGAAAAGGGTTGGAATGCAAAAAAGTTTGAGAAAATCTGGCATTGATATTATTGAAGATGCGCCCTGGGGAACTCACTTCTGTCAATTCTACCAGACAAAAGAAGATTTAATTGACATACTTATCCCCTACTTCAAAGCAGGACTGGAAAATAATGAATTTTGTATGTGGATTACATCACAGCCTCTCGATGAGGAAGAGGCAAAAGAAGCCCTGAGAAAGGCTTATTCCGAGATTGATATTTACTTGGAGAGAGGGCAAATCGAAATTATTCCCTATGACTGCTGGTATGTAGTAGATGGGACTTTCGATCCGCAAAGAATACTTAATGGGTGGATTGAAAAACTCGATCAGGCTCTAGCTAAAGGCTACGATGGCCTGAGATTGAGCGGAAACACCTTTTGGCTGGAAAAAGAAGGCTGGAATGATTTCATCGAATATGAAGAACTAATAGATACTACTATTGGTAACTACCAGATGATGGCTCTATGCACTTATTTCCTTGAGAAATGCAGCGCAACTAACATAATTGACGTTGTCAGCAACCATCAGTTTGCTCTGGTTAAGAAGGAAGAAAAATGGGAGCAGATCGAGAGTTCCAGGCGCAAAAAAGAAGGAAAAAAAGCTCTTGGAATAGAGCAGCATTGGGGATACACCTTTGATGCTGTGCCAGACCTGATAGCCATACTTGACAATGAATATAAAATTGTTCGTGCAAACAAGGCAATGGCGGCACGATTTGGATTGAAACCCGAAAAATGTACAGGCTTAACCTGCTACCAGGCTGTACATGGGACGGATAGGCCTCCTTCTTTTTGTCCGCATAGGAGGATGCTTGAGGATGGGCTTGAACACACTGCGGAGATTTGCGAGGAATGCCTAGGTGGTTACTTCATAGTGAGTGTCTCGCCACTCTATGACTCTGAAGGAAAAATAATCGGTAGCGTTCATGTAGCACGTGACATCAACGAACGCAAACAGGCTGAAGAAGCATTACTTAGAAGCGAAAATGAATTCCGTGCATTAGCTGAAAATTCTCCTGACATAATTGCTCGTTTTGATACACAAAACCGCTATATGTACATTAATCCTACCGCTACCGAAATTTATGGTTTTCCTCAGGAAGAAATTATCGGGAAAACTAAAACTGAATTGGGAAGAGATCCTGAGCATGTAAAGTTCTGGGAAGAACACCATCAGCAAGTTTTCGCCACAGGAAAACCTATGACAATGGAATTCCATTACATATCGCCTCAAGGGAAAGAATACTATTTTAACACAAAAATAGTACCTGAGTTTATTGGCAGGAAAATTGCTTCCATTCTTTCAATTTCCCGTGATATTTCAGACATAAAAATAGCAGAAGCAAAACTGAATGAAACACTTGATAACCTGGAAGAGTTAGTTGAAGAACGTACAATGCAGCTTGAGAAGGCTTATGAATCACTGAAAGAAAACGAAAAAGGCCTTGCTGAAGCTCAAAGAATGGCGCATCTTGGAAACTGGGAATGGAATATTATAAATAATGAACTTTACTGGTCTGACGAAATTTATCGCATTTTTGGATGCATTCCCCAAGAATTTGGGGTAACTTACGATGCATTTATGGAGTATATACATCCAGAAGATCGAGATTATGTAAATAATGCAGTTAAAGAGGCTTTAAACGGAAAGACCTACAGTATTGATCACAGGATTATATCAGCCAATGGAGAAGAACGTATAGTACATGAACAGGCTGAAGCTATTTTTAATGATAAAGGAATTCCTGTTTGGATGCGAGGAACAGTTCAGGATATTACCGAACAGAAAAGGGCAGAAAAGGCATTAAAACTGGCTAACGCATATAATCGCAGTCTTATTGAAGCCAGTATAGATCCCTTTGTAACTATCGGTCCGGATGGTAAAATTACTGATGTGAATAATTCAACAGAATTTGCTACGGGTTATTCTCGTGAGGAGTTAATTGGGACTGATTTTTCAGATTATTTCACCGCGCCTGAGAAAGCCAGAGAAGGATATCAGCATGTATTCCGGGAAGGGCTGGTGCGAGATTACCCATTGGAAATTCAGCATAAAAACGGACATATAACCCCGGTTTTGTATAATTCATCGGTTTACAGAGATGAAGCTGGAGAAGTTATTGGAATTTTTGCAGCTGCACGTGATATCAGTGAACAGAAAAAGGCAGAAGAGGCTCTGAGGTTATCAAACATTTATAACCGTAGCCTTATTGAAGCCAGTCTCGACCCCCTGCTTACTATAGGGCCTGACGGAAAGATAACCGATTTAAATAAGGCTACAGAACTGGTTACAGGATATTCCAGAAATGAATTGATAGGAACTGATTTTTCGGATTATTTTACAGACTCTGAAAAAGCCAGTGAAGGATATCGACAGGCGTTTATAGAAGGTGAAGTCTGGGATTATCCTCTTGAAATCCAGCACAAGAATGGTCAAGTAACTCCTGTTTTGTATAATGCTTCGATTTACAAAGGCGAAACCGGTAAGGTTATTGGGGTTTTTGCTGCAGCACGAGATATTACTGAGAGAAAAAAAGCAGAAGAACTGTTAAAACTAAAATTAGAGGAACTTGCTCGCTCAAATGCAGAATTAGAGCAATTTGCCTATGTATCATCCCATGACTTGCAAGAGCCCTTAAGAATGATAGCAAGTTACTTACAGCTTCTGCAAAGAAAATATCAGGGAAAGCTTGACGATAAAGCTGACAAATACATCTATTTTGCGGTAGACGGGGCTACCCGTATGCAAAATCTAATAAATGATCTTCTAGAATATTCTCGAGTGACTACAAAAGCCAGAGAATTCGAGCCCACAGACTGCAAATCTATTTTGGATCAGGTAGTATTTGATTTAGATGTATCCATAAAAGAAAGTGAAACCAGTATATCCTATAGTTCTTTACCTGTAGTAATGGCAGATTCTATCCAGTTAGCTCAGGTATTCCAAAATCTTATCAGTAATGCTATAAAATTCCGCAGTGAAAAAGCCCCGAAAATCGAGATTTCTGCAGAGGAAAAGGCCGAACAATGGCTATTTTCAGTACAGGATAACGGAATTGGAATTGATTCCAGATTCTATGATAAGATCTTTGAAGTCTTTAAAAGGCTTCATAAAAGAGAAGAGTACCCTGGAACAGGTATAGGGCTTTCAATTTGTAAAAAAATCGTAGAAAGACATGGAGGACATATTTGGGTAGAATCTGAATCAGGTAAAGGTTCGATCTTTTACTTCACTCTACCAATAATTCCTATAAAATTTTATAATAAAGAAATATCGTAAAAAATTTGACCTCTTTGAAATTTGGGTTTAAATTCGATAATCAATTTCAGAAAAGTTCAAGGTTCTTGCTTAGCTTCATCATTTAGGAAGGAAATAGGTATGAAAACTCGGATAGCGTTTAAACCGGTAGAGATTCTTGTAGTAGAAGATAGTAAAGGCGATATTGGACTAATAGAAGAAGGTTTCGAAGACGCAAAAATCGGGAACGTTCTTCATATTGTAGAGGATGGAGAAGAAGCAATCGCTTTTCTACGTGGCGAAGGACAGTTTTCAGGCTCCCCACGCCCGGATATAATACTACTGGATTTAAATTTACCAAAAAAAGACGGGCGTGAAGTTCTTGAGGAAGTTAAAGGCGACGATGAACTAAAAAATATACCTATTGTGGTTTTAACCACTTCCAAAGCTGAAGAGGACATACTGAGATCTTATAATCTTCATGCCAACGCATACATTACTAAACCTGTTGACTTTGACCAGTTTCTAAAAGTAGTTAAATCTATAGAAAATTTCTGGCTTGAGATTGTAAAATTGCCATCGAAGTAAAGTCAAGTTAACCCGGATAGGACGGTTTGGCTATGGAAGAAAAAGTAAAAATCTTACTTTTCGAGGACAATCCCGGGGATGCAGGTTTAATTGAAGAGATGCTCGAAGAATCCGCCGACTTTCGATATGAACTTAAAAATGCTGAAACCTTGAAAGAAGGCTTGAGTTTTCTTAAAGAGAACTTGTTTGACATAATATTATCTGACCTGGGATTGCCAGATAGTGATGGCATTGATACTTTTCTTGAAATTCATGCAAGGAATTCAAGAATTCCCATTGTAATTTTTACTGGGATAAGTGATGAAAAAATAGGAATTGATGCTGTAAAGAAAGGTGCTCAGGACTACCTGGTCAAAGGGCAGGTAGACAGTAGGTTATTGAAACGTTCTATCCAGTATTCCATTGAGCGTAAAAAAGCAGAGGAAAGAGTTCAGAACTTAGCAAATATAGTGGAATCATCAAATGATGCTATTATAACCCGGTCTCTTGACGGTTTCATTACCAGCTGGAACCAGGGAGCAGAACAAATATACGGATATTCAGCTGAAGAAATATTGGGAAAGCCTGCAACACTCCTAATACCATGCGGCTTGGAAAACGAAACACTAAAACTAACTGAAATGGTAAGACAGGGAGAAAAGATTCACCAGTATGAGACTTCACGGTTAAGAAAAGACGGTAAGATTATTGATATCTCAATGACTCTTTCTCCGGTTTTAGAGATATCTGGAGAGCTTATAGCTATCTCAGTTATTGTCAGAGATATAACTGAAAGTAAAAAAGCCGAAGAAAAGCTTCAGAAAAGTGAGGAAAGATATCGGATCATAACAGAACAGACCGGCCAGCTCGTATACGAGTATGACATTGAAGAAGATAAAATTTACTGGGCAGGTGCCATAGAAAAGGTTACAGGATATACTCAGGAAGAATTACTGAGCACCGGAGTTAAGCTCTGGATAAACAATGTTCATCCTGACGACCAGAAAAATGTCTGGAATCAAAAAATAATAGACTGCGGTAAAAGCATAAAAAAAACTGAAAATAAAAGAAAAAATAAAAGAAACTTCCATTTGGAATATCGTTTGAGAAGGAAAGATGGAAGTTATATCCATATAGAAGATCATGGAGTCTACCTTCAAAAAGGAAATTATCTCACAAATAAAGTCCTTGGGATAATGAAGGATATCACAGAAAGGAAAAAGGCAGAAAACACCTTGAAAAAGATTGAAGAAGCCCGTAAAAAGGAAATTCATCATAGAATAAAGAATAACCTGCAAGTGATCTCATCTCTGCTTGATCTCCAGGCTGAAAAATTTGCTGGCAATGATGTATATGATACTTCAAAAGTCCTTTCAGCTTTCAGGGATAGTCAGAACAGGGTTATTTCTATGGCCTTGATCCATGAAGAACTGTATGGGTCCCGAGAAGTAAGTACACTTAACTTTGCAACGTACTTGCAGAAGCTGACTGAGGACCTTTTCAAGTGTTACAACATTGGAGCTTCAGGAGCCCAGAAGGTTCTGGAAATAGAGGAAAACACCTTTTTTGATATGGACACCGCAGTTCCGTTAGGTATGATTGTTAACGAACTTGTCTCAAATTCTCTTAAACATGCATTTCCGGGAGGTAGAACCGGAGAAATCCAGATAAAACTCTCCAGGAACGAAAACGGAAATTTTGAAAACGGTGCAATTGAAGACAGCAATGGGAAGAGTAAAACTACCGGTTATACCCTGACCGTTTCGGATAACGGAGTAGGCATACCTAAAAGCATTAATATAGAAGACTCCGATACGCTTGGAATACAGCTGGTAACCATCCTGGTAGATCAATTAGATGGTGAACTTGAATTAAACAGGGATTCTGGAACTGAATTTGTTATAAAACTTACAGTATAGGAGAATTAGTAAAATTTTCAGGATGTACATCTTTACATATTTATATCATTAATCAAGTGGCTCTCGAGATAGCTCTATAGATCACTCTATTATAGATGATAGAGGCATTAGAGCTGAGATATACATACCCTGCTTGCATTTTTTAAAATACTTAAATTTAGAAATTTGGATTTGACTAATTAATACTTTATTTTGGAGAGGGTGACTACCGGGAATAGGGACGTTATTCAGAATTGGGGCAAAAGTCTCAAGTTACCCGGGAATAAGAGAAATAAATTGAATTTTTGGCCTTACTTTTAAAAAGTTAAAAATTATCGTACATATATTTTACTGGCAAAATCTAAAAAAATCCCGTAAAAACACGTCACGTGAGAAATAATTTCAGCTTAAATATACAGGAATTCCGGGAGAAAAAAGGATCTCACCATAAACTATTTATAGAATAGCTATAATTAGAGGGTTGCACCGGTGTGAGAGGTGCTCCCTGAGGCAGCGGGGCAGCAGGGTGGCATGAAAAAAGCTCCAGGTGCAAAGAAGTAAAATGATGTAAAAAAAGTAACTGGGCCCGTAGCTCAGTCAGGCAGAGCGACTGGCTTTTAACCAGTCGGCCTAGGGTTCAAATCCCTACGGGCCCGCCATGTTCTTTATTATATCCGGCGGAAAGGCCATTCGCGGGAAAATCAGACCTGACAAATTTTTTGAATACTTTATTTTTGGAGGAAAGGATTTGACAAAATTCAGCCTGCTCGACCATGAGTCGGTCCCTAAACATGAAATTATGTCTGAAGGCGAGTTAAAATCTGTTTTGAGCAAATATTCCATAGAAAAGGAGCAACTTCCGAAAATCAAAGTGCAGGATCCTGTTAGTAAAGAAATAGGAGCTGTTGTCGGAGACGTAGTGAAAATCACAAGAAAAAGTCAAACTGCAGGGGAGGCAGAGTACTACAGACTTGTGATCGAGTAAGCGGCATGGGGTAAACCGCTTGCAAGATTGAATTTCTTCACGGAATGTGTCTTTTTGAATTCCACGCACCATCATACGGCAAAATTCAACAGTTGCATACCGATCTAAGGATCAGAATCTCTTGATTTTCATTTTAATAAAGCAAAGAGGGTGCTATCATCGCGTTAGAAACAAGTATACTGTCGCAGGCTTATTTTACACGGGATAAAATAGTGCAGCACCATATAGACTCGTTTAACAAGTTTATAGATTACGGGCTGCAAAAAATCATAGATGAACAGAGAATAATAGAAACCGATATCGAGGATACCTACCTCAAACTTGGCAAAATCCGGGTAGAACATCCTGTGGTAAAAGAAGCCGACGGGGCAATCGAAAAACTTTATCCCAACGAGGCAAGGCTCAGGAACCTCTCGTACTCAGGCCCTCTCTACCTCGAAATGAGCGTAGTAAAAGACGGAGTTGAGTCCGAAGTAATGGAAGCAAAAATCGGACAGCTTCCTATCATGGTCAAATCCAAGATCTGTAACCTTCCTGGGCTCAGCGAAACCGAAAAAGTTCGTTATGGGGAAGATCCCCTTGATCCTGGGGGATATTTCATTATCGGTGGTACCGAAAGAGTGGTTATGACTCTTGAAGACCTCGCTCCTAACAAAATTCTTGTAGAGTATGGAGAGAGGTACGGCGATACCATAGAAGTTGCAAAGGTTTTCTCACAGAAACGCGGATACAGAGCCCTCGTAATCGTAGAAAGAGGAAGAAAATCCCTGCTTGAGGTTTCTTTCCCTTCAATTTCAGGTCGAGTCTTCTTCATTACACTGATGAGAGCTCTTGGGATTGTAACTGATGAAGATATTGTAAATGCAGTTTCAAGCGATCCCGAAATTATCAAATTCATGCTGGAAAACCTCGAAGAAGCCGAAGTCGAAACCCAGGAAGAGGCAATCGAGAAAATTGGAGCTAGGGTCGCTGCAGGCCAGGCAAAGGAATACCAGATAAAAAGAGCAAACTATGTTATTGACAGGTACCTGTTCCCTCATCTTGGAAACGACATGAGAGACAGGATCTCCAAGGCTCACTTCCTGGCAAGAATGGCGGAGTCCTGTTTCGAGCTGGCGCTTGGTAAGCGTTCGGAAGACGATAAAGACCACTACGCAAATAAAAGGCTGAAACTCGCAGGAGACCTGATGGAAGATCTCTTTAGGGTATCTTTCAACAGGCTTGCAAGAGACATAAAATATCAGCTCGAACGTGCAAACATGAGGAACAGGGAGTTGAATGTCGCAACAATAGTCAGGGCAGATGTGTTGACTGACCGCCTGCAGCACCCACTAGCAACCGGAAACTGGGTTGGAGGAAGAACAGGTGTGTCTCAGCTTCTTGACAGAAACGACTATATCTCCACGCTTTCTCATCTTCGCCGTGTAATTTCTCCTCTTTCCCGTGCCCAACCTCACTTTGAAGCCAGAGACCTGCATGCAACCCAGTGGGGAAGACTCTGTCCTTCGGAAACCCCTGAAGGTCCAAACTGTGGTCTGGTGAAAAATTTTGCCGAGATGGTTGAGCTTTCAACAGGAATAGAGGAGATCGACGGAATAAAGAAAATCCTCTATGATCTTAACGTTGAGCGTGTGGTTGTAAAGGTACCGGAACTCCCAGCTAAAATAAAGGAAACCCTACTTGATGAGTTTGGAGAAGAGATTGTTGAAGAGTATGAAGAGCCTTCAGAAGTCGAAAGCAAATACAAAGATGATGATTTTTACGATTATTCAGATATGGACGATGCCGGATCAATGTTCGGTGATTGAGGGGTCGATGTTAGATGACTAAAGCAAAAGTATTCATAAACGGGGAGCTTGTCGGGACCCATGATAACCCTGCGGAGCTTGTAGACGAGCTCCGAAAAATGAGGCGGCAGGGGTTCATATCCAGACAGGTTAATGTCGCTCTTAACGACAGCACTAGAGAAGTAGTTATAAACTCCGATATGGGCAGAGCAAGAAGGCCCCTCCTAGTTGTGGAGAACGGAGCTCTCAAGGTAACTCCAGAGCACGTAAAGAAAATTAAGAACAAGGAAATCAATTTTGATGACCTGGTGAAAGAAGGCTGCATAGAGTATCTCGATGCTGAAGAAGAGGAAAATGCCTATATCGCACTCTACGAGGCTGACATTGGTCCAAGGCATACTCACATGGAGATTGATCCTGAACTTATTCTCGGAATCTCTACGGGAATGGTTCCTTATCCAGAACATAATGCGTCTCCGCGTAATACCATGGGTGCAGCCATGATAAAGCAATGTATTGGAGTTGCAACCGCAAACCAGAAACTCAGACCTGATACCCGTGCCCATGTCCTTCACTATCCTCAGAGAGCAATGACCAAAACCAGGACCTCGGAAGCAATAGGTTTTGATGACAGGCCTGCAGGCCAGAACTTTGTGGTTGCAATTCTGTCCTATGAAGGGTATAACATTGAAGATGCCCTGATTTTCAATAGAGGCTCAATTGATAGAGGTCTCGGGAGAAGTCACTTCCTCAGAACTTTCGAAGGAGAAGAACGCAGGTATCCGGGTGGACAGGAAGATAAGTTTGAGATTCCTGACTCTGAATACCGTGGAGCGCGCAGTGCAGAAGCCTATGCTAACCTGGATACTGATGGGCTTGTGAATCCCGAAACTCCGGTTGGACCCAACGATGTACTGATTGGAAAGACCAGTCCTCCAAGGTTCCTTGAAGAACCGTCGGACTTCGGGATTGCAGTCGAGCAGAGGCGAGAAAGCTCGATCACAATGCGGTCAAATGAAACCGGAATTGTTGATACGGTTATTCTGACCGAATCCATTAACGGAACCAGGCTTGCCAAGGTAAAAGTAAGAGATGAAAGGATTCCTGATATAGGGGACAAATTCGCTTCAAGACACGGGCAAAAAGGAGTTATCGGCCTGAAAGTCCCGATTGCCGATATGCCGTTTACGGAATCCGGCCTAACTCCTGACCTGATGATCAACCCGCATGCAATTCCTTCACGTATGACTGTAGGCCACGTTCTGGAAATGATTGGTGGAAAAGTAGGTTCCATGGAAGGCCGAAGAGTTAATGCAACAGCTTTCTCCGGGGAAAATGAAGAAGATCTTCGAGAAGCCCTGAAAAAGCACGGTTTTGCCCACACCGGAAAAGAGGTTTTCTACGATGGAGCAACCGGGAGGATGATTCCTGCAGATGTCTTTGTTGGGGTTATTCTCTACCAGAAACTGCACCATATGGTCACTTCGAAGATGCATGCAAGGTCTCGCGGACCAGTACAGGTACTTACCCGCCAGCCAACTGAAGGTCGAGCCAGAGAAGGAGGTCTCAGATTCGGAGAAATGGAGCGTGATGTGCTTGTAGGGCACGGAGCTGCCATGTCATTAAAAGAAAGGCTGCTCGACGAGTCGGACAAGGTTGTGGAACTTGTCTGCTCCCACTGCGGAATGATTGCAACGTATGACAAGCAGCGGAATGTCTCTTTCTGCTCAACCTGCGGAGCTGACACGGACATATATCCTGTGGAGATGAGCTACGCATTCAAGCTGCTGCTTGATGAAATAAAATCCCTGGGAGTTGCGCCCAGGCTTAAACTTGAAGACGCGGTATGAGGTGAGGCAGATATGGCAAACGTACCTCCAATCCCAAAAAGAATTTCTTCTATTAAATTCGGTTTACTTTCCCCAAAAGAGATCCGTAAAATGAGTTCAACCCCGATCATCACAGCCGACACTTACGATGATGACGGATTTCCAATAGATATGGGGCTTATGGATACAAAACTCGGGGTTATTGACCCCGGGCTTCGCTGCAAAACCTGTTCAGGACGAGCAGGCGAGTGTCCAGGCCACTTCGGACACATTGAACTCGTCGCCCCTGTGGTCCACGTTGGTTTCAATAAAGTAATCCGAAAACTTCTCAGGGCAACCTGTAGGAAATGCAGCAAGATCCTGCTTGAACCTGCACAGAAACAGCATTTTCTGGATCAGCTTATAGGCATTGAGGAAATCGGGCATATGCCTGATGACCTGATTAACGAGGCTTATAAGGAAGCCAGTAAAGTAAAGGTCTGCCCTTACTGTAACGAGGAACAGTTAGATATTAAATTTGAAAAACCCACTGAGTATCTTGAAAACGGAGAGAAATTAACCCCTACAGAGATAAGGGACCGTTTCGAGAATATCCCTGACGAAGATATCCGGGTTATTGGGATGGACCCGAAGAACGCAAGGCCTGAATGGATGATCCTTACAGTCCTGCCAGTACCTCCTGTTACGGTTCGTCCTTCAATTACCCTTGAATCCGGACAGCGCAGTGAAGACGACCTGACTCACAAGCTTGTAGATATTATTAGGATTAATCAGCGCTTCCAGGAAAACAGGGAGGCCGGTGCACCTCAGCTCATTATTGAGGACCTCTGGGAACTCCTTCAGTATCACGTTACAACCTTCTTTGACAACTCCGTCTCAGGGATACCTCCTGCAAGGCACAGGTCAGGCAGGCCCTTAAAGACTCTTTCCCAGCGTTTGAAGGGTAAAGAAGGGCGTTTCAGAGGAAGTCTGTCAGGTAAGCGTGTTAACTTCTCAGCCCGTACGGTAATCTCTCCGGACCCGAACCTTAGCATTAATGAGGTAGGGGTTCCTATGCCCATTGCAAGGACCCTGACAATGCCCGCAGTGGTAACGCCAAGGAATATAGAACAGCTAAAGATTTACGTGCGCAATGGGGAAGATGTACACCCCGGAGCAAACTACGTGCTGCGGCCTGACGGTAGGCGTATAAAAGTTACTAATGTAAACAAAGATGACCTTGCCGAAAAGCTGGAGTTCGGATGGACAGTTGAACGCCAGTTAAAGGATGGAGACATTGTACTCTTTAACAGGCAGCCGTCTCTACACAAAATGAGTATCATGGCTCATTCAGTTAAGGTACTCCCGAATAAGACATTCAGGTTAAATCCTGCGGTCTGTCCTCCATATAACGCTGACTTTGATGGGGACGAGATGAACATGCATGCCCTTCAGACCGAAGAGTCCAGGGCTGAGGCAAAGATCCTCATGCAGGTTCAGGAAAATATTCTCTCCCCGCGTTTCGGAGGACCTATTATAGGCGGGATTCACGACCACATCTCTGGGCTTTTCCTACTGACACGGTATGAAGATCATATCTCAGCTAATGATGCTTATGATATGCTCCGGAAAAGTGATATCCGTGAGTTGCCTTCCCCTGCAGGGTATGATCCCGACGGAAAGCCCTACTGGACAGGAAAACAGATTTTCAGCCAGATCCTGCCCAAAAATTTGAATGCACAGTTTACAGCTCAGGTTTGCTCGCATTGTGATACCTGCAAGAAAGAGGAGTGCCCTAACGATGCCTATGTGGTGATCCGGGACGGAGAACTCATTAAAGGTACGATAGACGAGGCGGCCATCGGAGCATTCAAAGGAAAAGTTCAGGACCGTATTATCAAGGAAATAGGCCCTGAAGCCGGAGCCCGCTTTATAGACAATATGACTATGCTTGCAGTTAGGGCTATCATGCGAACAGGCCTGAGTTTCGGGATAGCTGATGAGGATATTCCGAAAGAAGCCAGAATCCAGATCAATGAAGTCCTCGGCAAAGCTGAAGGTGCTGTGCAGAACCTCATCAAGTCTTACCAGAATAAAGAACTTGAACCTCTTCCTGGAAGAACCCTTGATGAGACAATTGAAATGAGCATCATGCAGAAGCTCGGAAAGGCCAGAGACGAGACCGGTAATATCGCAGACAGCCATATGGGACTTGAAAACTCGGCAGTTATCATGGCCCGCTCAGGAGCCAGAGGTTCCATTCTGAACCTTACTCAGATGGCAGCCTGTGTTGGTCAGCAGGCAGTTCGTGGTGAACGTATCCGCAGAGGATATGCAGGCAGGACACTGCCCCATTTCGAGAAAGGAGACCTGGGTTCTGATGCCCACGGGTTCGTTAAGGCAAGCTACAAGAGCGGGCTTAACCCGACTGAATATTTCTTCCATGCAATCGGTGGTAGGGAAGGTCTTGTGGACACTGCAGTCAGGACATCACAATCAGGGTACCTGCAGAGAAGGCTTGTTAATGCTCTTCAGGACCTGGAAGTCCAGTACGATCTTACGGTCAGGGATACCAGAGGTGTGCTTGTGCAGTTCAAGTTCGGAGAAGATGGGATTAACCCCACAAAAAGTGATTTCAGCAAGCCCGATACAATCCACAGGATTGTCCGTTCCGTAGTAAACCGGGAGGTGGCCTGATGAGTATTAGTGAAGCTACAATCGATAGCATGATAAAAGATCTGCCTCTCCCTTCAAATATCCTTAATGCTCTCAAGGCAGATGTTATCAAAGCCGGAGTAAGCAAGAAGGAAATGGAAGAGATTATAGAACAGGTGATGGAAGAGTATCATACCTCATGTATGGAACCCTGTGATGCTGCCGGTGTGGTTGCAGCCCAATCCATAGGGGAGCCGGGTACCCAGATGACAATGCGTACCTTCCACTACGCTGGTGTGGCCGAGATTAACGTTACACTCGGTCTGCCCCGTCTTATTGAAATTGTGGATGCTCGAAAAATTCCGAGCACTCCTATGATGACAATTGCCCTCTCAAAAGAACATCCTGAGGACTATGCTTACGACAGGGAAAAGACAAGATATCTTGCCTGGGAGATTGAAGCCACAAAAATTGATCATATCGCTGACGTAACCACTGATCTTTCCCAGATGAAATTGATAATTGACCTGCATGAGAAGGCAATGGAAGGCAGGAATATTACTATAGATCAGGTAAAAGAAAAGTTCAATGAAGAATTGAACGTGATGGTTACCATCTCTCCGGATATAGATAACCAAATTATCATTGCACCGGGAGAGCCTTCTTACAGGGAGCTTCTACAGCTTGCAAAAAGCATCCATAATGTCACCCTGAAAGGAATAGAAGGAATCAAGCGTGTAGTGGTCCGTAAGGAAGGGGAAGAATATACACTCTACACTGAAGGTTCGGCCCTGCGTGAAGTGCTTCAGTTCGAAGGCGTGGATAAGACAAGGACAAGTACAAATAACATCAATGAAATTTATGAAGTGCTTGGAATCGAAGCTGCAAGAAATGCGATAATTAAGGAAGCTACAGATACTCTGCGTGAACAGGGTCTTACTGTGGACATCCGTCACATTATGCTTGTGGCCGATCTTATGACCTGTGACGGAGAAGTAAAACAGATTGGAAGGCACGGAATTTCAGGAGAAAAGGCAAGTGTCTTTGCTCGTGCAGCTTTCGAAGTTACGGTAAATCACTTGCTGGATGCAGGAATGCGCGGGGATGTGGATCAGCTTCAGGGGGTCACGGAAAATATCATCGTTGGCCAGCCTATCCGTATGGGTACAGGAGACGTGCACCTTATAAGCCGAAGACGAGATGAAATTGAAGCAGCAATAGAAGCGGCAGAAGCAGCAGAAGCGGCAGAAGCGGCAGAAGAGTGAAGGTTTCTGGGTAAAAGCCAGCCCGGTGCAAAAACCTGAAACTCAACCTATAATTATTTAAATGCGTAGCCTGATAGAGGACCAGTTCAGATCAGGTATACCTTACCTTTATGAAACTTAGAGAATCCTGCTGCAGAAACTCGAGTCTGCTAGGCTCATAACCAGAAAATAAATATAAGGCATCAGGTATTTAGAGTACCATATATTCACCGAGCTTGGAAAATCTTTATTAGGAAAGAGATAGAGTAGACGAGCTCATTTGAGACAGAGTTGATGAAAATGAAGATCAATGTTGATAAATCTCTTATAAAGGCTGTGAAAACAGGAAAAGTAATAGTTGGAGCCAACCGGACCATGGATGCAGCTGCAGATGGTTCTGCAAAAATGGTGGTCCTGGCATCAAACTGCCCCGAAGAAATTAAACAGAAAGTTCAGGCAACAAATGTCCCTGTTCTGGAATATGAAGGCACAAGTGTAGAACTCGGACCGGTATGCGGTAAGCCTTTTACGATTGCAGCCATGGCAATTCTCGATGTAGGAGAATCCGATATTCTGGCAGCTACAGTTTAATAAAAGGAGTTGGCAACGTCTTGGGTGAAATAAGACTTACTGCAGAAAGCATCCAGTACATTGCGTTATTTGAAAATATGACGCGAGCCAAAATTCTTGACTGTATCCCTGAGGAGGAAAGGCTCGTATATGTCGTAAAACAGGGAGATATGGGACTTGCTATAGGCAGAAATGGGGAGAATATAAACCGCGTTAAAAAGACCTTGGACAAACCCATAGAACTTGTGGAATATTCAGATGACCCTGTTACCTTTCTGAAGAATGCCTTTGGACCTGTTTCCGTGAGTTCGGTAAACATTCTAAACAAAAATGGCAAGCGATTAGCTTATGTAGAGGTACCCAATAAAGAAAAGGGGCTTGCCATAGGTCGTAACGGCAAAAACATTGAGAAAGTAAAGATGCTTGCCCGTCGCCATCATAATATAGAAGATGTGATCCTGCAGTAATCTAATTTAATTTACATTGATCTATTAATCCGGCGTTGAAGGACAATCTGGCATCCAGTATGCCTCTAGAAAACTGAGATAAATTTTTAATTTGGAGAAATTAACAATGGCTAAAGGAAAATATGCAGCTAATATTCTCACACAGACCAGGAAAAATGCCCGCTGGAAAGACTCATACTATGGCAGGCGAGTTCTTGGGCTGAACGTGAAAGCCGATCCGCTAGGTGGTGCACCCCAGGGTAGGGGTATTGTGTTAGAAAAGGTAGGAGTTGAAGCAAAGCAGCCAAACTCAGCTATCCGCAAATGTGTAAGAATCCAGCTTATTAAAAACGGGCGTCAGGTAACTGCTTTCTGTCCAGGAGACGGCGCAGTGAATTTCATCGACGAGCACGATGAAGTAACCGTGGAAAGGATTGGAGGCCGCATGGGTGGTGCTATGGGTGATATTCCGGGTGTACGCTTCAAAGTGACTGCCGTAAACAACGTATCTCTGAACGAGCTGGTTATCGGCAGAATGGAAAAACCCAGGAGATGATTTTCTTGAAGATATTCGGCAAATGGGACCCGACTGAAGTTGAAGTCCGAGACCTAGGAATTAAGCGCTATGTCAGTCTTACTCCTGTTATTGTTCCCCACAGCAGCGGAAAGCATGCGAGGCAGCAGTTTAACAAATCCGAGATTTCTATTGTGGAACGTCTGGCAAATAACCTGATGAGGACCGAGGTAAACACAGGAAAGAAGCAGAGGACTCTCAGCGCCATTGAAGAAGCTTTCGACATCATAAACAGGAAAACCCAGCAGAACCCTATCCAGGTGCTTGTGGATGCTATTGCCAACGCAGGCCCCAGGGAGGAAGTAGTAAGGCTGAAGTACGGCGGAATCTCCGTGCCAAAAGCAGTAGACACCGCACCACAGAGGCGTGTGGATACAGCTCTGCGCTACATCAGTATGGGAACCAACAATGCAGCCTTTAAATCCAAGAGGTCGGTTGCAGAATGTTTGGCAACCGAATTAATAGGCGCTGCAAACCGTGACACAAAGTCCTTCGCAATCAACAGGAAGGATGCAAAGGAAAGAGTTGCAAAGGCAGCACGTTAATCGCTTATGCGGGTTGCCTCGATATAAAAAGTCATTATAGAACGAGATTACATTTGTTTAAAAGGTATTAGCATGGGACGAAGGAAGAAGATGGTCGAGCGTGTAACGACGCTCATGAATGAACCGGCAAAGATCAGAAACATCGGGATTGTTGCGCATATTGACCACGGAAAAACTACATTATCGGATAACCTGTTAGGCGGCGCCGGCATGATTTCGAAGGAACTTGCAGGCAGACAGTTATTCATGGATTCCGACGAAGAGGAACAGCAAAGAGGTATTACTATCGATGCCTCCAACGTTTCCATGGTTCACAGTTTTGATAATGAAGACTACCTGATCAACCTAATCGATACTCCCGGACACGTTGACTTTGGTGGGGACGTCACCCGTGCAATGAGGGCTGTAGACGGCGCTGTTGTTGTCGTGGATGCTGTCGAAGGTACAATGCCCCAAACCGAAACCGTTCTGAGACAAGCACTCAGGGAACATGTAAGACCTGTACTTTTTGTTAACAAGGTCGACAGGCTGATCAATGAGCTCCAGGTAGATTCTCAGGAAATGCAGGTTCGCCTTGGAAAAGTCATTGACCACGTGAACAAGCTCATCAAGAACATGAACCCTGAAAAATACAAGGCAGGCTGGAGAGTTGATGCTGCAGCCGGAACTGTTGCTTTCGGGTCAGCTCTTTACAATTGGGCAATCAGTGTGCCCATGATGAAGAAAACCGGGGTTTCTTTTAACGATGTATACGAATACTGTAAAGCCGGAGATATGAAGTCCCTGGCAGAAAAGTGCCCACTGCACGAAGCTGTACTTGACATGGTCATTCACTTCCTGCCAAACCCACTTGACGCCCAGAAGGGAAGAGTACCTGTTATATGGCACGGAGATGCGAAATCCGAGATCGGAGAGTCCATGACTCATGCAAATCCAGACGGAGACCTCGCATTCATGGTAACTGATATTTCTGTTGACCCCCACGCAGGTGAAGTTGCAACAGGAAGACTGTTCAGCGGTTCTTTTTCCCGTGGTATGGAAGTCTATACCTCAGGCACTGCAAAGAAGAGCAGAGTCCAGCAGGTAGGTATCTTCATGGGCCCTGAGAGGCTTGAAGTGGACAAGATTCCTGCAGGAAACATTGCCGCAGTTACCGGTCTGAAAGATGCAATTGTGGGATCCACTGTAACAACCCTCGAAGGCATGACACCTTTTGAAAGCATCAGGCACGTAAGCGAGCCTGTTGTGACTGTAGCTGTGGAAGCAAAGCACACCAAGGACTTACCCAAACTGGTTGAAGTGCTCAGACAGGTTGCAAAGGAAGACCCGACCCTTCAGATTACTCTGGACGAGGAAACCGGGGAACACCTGATGGCAGGTATGGGAGAACTCCACCTTGAGGTTATTGCCCACAGGATCGAAAGGGACAAGAACGTGGAAATCACCACTAGCAAGCCAATTGTCGTTTACAGGGAAACCATTAAGAAGAAGATCGAAGCTGTTGAAGGAAAGTCTCCAAACAGGCACAACAGGTTCTATATCTTTGTGGAACCCCTTGACCTTGAGATTGTGGATGCTATCAAGGCCGGCGATATCAGCATGAATCTGCCCGAGCTTGAACGCAGGCAGAAACTCATGGATCTCGGAATGGAAAAAGAAGAGGCAAAAGGCATTGTCGGGATCTTCAATTCCAATATCTTCATTGATATGACCAAAGGTATCCAGTACCTGAATGAGACAATGGAACTTGTGCTTGACGGGTTTGAGGAAGTCATGCGTGCAGGCCCGCTTACAAGGGAACCCGTGGCAAATGTAAAATGCGTACTCGTAGATGCCAAGCTTCACGAAGACGCAATCCACAGAGGTCCAGCTCAGGTAATTCCAGCTTCAAGGCAGGCCATTCAGGCAGGCATGCTTATGGCAGACGACACCCTGCTAGAACCTTATCAGAAGGTTTTCGTCCAGGTACCCCAGCTTTTAATGGGTGGTGCAACAAAGGAACTGCAGGGCCGCCGTGGAATCATTCTTAACATGACTACGGAAGGAGATCTGGCAATTATTGAGGCCAGAGTGCCTGTAGCTGAAATGTTCGGATTTGCAGGAGAGATCAGGTCTGCAACTGAAGGGCGTGCTATGTGGAGCACCGAATTCGGAGGCTTTGACACTGTGCCAACCAGCATTCAGAACGAAATTGTAGGTCAGATCAGAGAGAGGAAAGGCTTGAAGAAAGAACTGCCTAAAGCCACTGATTTCCTTTCAATGTAAGCGGAATTTTCCGCTTTTCCTTAATATTTACAAGGATATACCTATCCTCAGATAGGATAGATAAGAGCACCCGACTGATTTGGAAGGGAAGAGAATCCCTATCGGCTCGGGAATACGGCCAATCGGAAAGCTTTAAAATAAGGTATGCCTATATTGGGGAAAGCAGTCCAGACCACTGGAAAATTTATAAAGTGGCGGTTCGAGAAGGAATCCGGAAAGAGGAAAACTGGCAATATTGATCGGACAAAAGAATATAGAAAAGATGAATCAATATTGAGATCCGCCCTAATCTTAATATAGTAAATATTTGATATACGAATGAAACTCATCCAGAATTACAGGAGAATTATAATATGGCATCAGATAAACCGCACATGAACTTAGCAGTTATTGGTCACATTGACCACGGAAAATCAACATTCGTAGGACGTTTAATGTACGACGCAGGAGCTGTACCTGCACACATTATCGAGAAGTACAAGGAAGAAGCAAAGCAGAAGGGTAAGGAATCCTTCGCCTTCGCATGGGTTATGGACTCTCTTAAGGAAGAGCGTGAAAGAGGTATTACAATTGACATCGCTCACAAGAGATTCGACACAGACAAGTACTACTTTACAGTTGTAGACTGCCCAGGTCACCGTGACTTCGTAAAGAACATGATCACAGGTGCTTCCCAGGCTGACGCTGCTGTCCTTATTGTCGCAGCTCCTGATGGTGTAATGGCCCAGACCAAAGAACACATTTTCCTTTCCAGAACCCTTGGTATCAACCAGCTGATCGTCGCAGTCAACAAGATGGATGCAGTTGAATATAGCGAGAAGAGGTACAAGGAAGTTGTCGAGCAGGTCTCCGGTATCCTTAAAATGATCGGATTCAAGCCAAGCGAAATCCCCTTCATTCCAACCTCTGCATTCCAAGGCGACAACATTGTTAAGCACAGTGAAAACACTCCATGGTACAAGGGTCCAGCCATGATGGAAGCTCTAAACAACCTCAAAGAGCCAGAAAAGCCATCCACCCTTCCTCTCAGGATCCCTGTGGAAGACGCATACACAATTTCCGGTATTGGAACTGTGCCTGTAGGCAGAGTCGAAACCGGTACCATGAAGAAGGGCGACAAGGTCGTCTTCATGCCAGGCGGAGCAACTGGTGAAGTTAAATCCATTGAGATGCACCACGAAGAAATTCCACAGGCCCTTCCAGGAGACAACATTGGCTGGAACGTCCGTGGTATCGGCAAGGCCGACGTCCGCAGAGGAGACGTTTGTGGCCATGTTGACAACCCACCAAAAGTAGCTGATGAGTTTGTAGGACAGATTGTTGTTCTGCAGCACCCCTCCGCAATCACTGCCGGATACACCCCAGTATTCCACTCCCACACCTCCCAGATTGCATGCCAGCTGATTTCTCTTGACAAGAAGCTGGACCCGAAGTCCGGGCAGGTAAAGGAAGAAAACCCGACCTTCCTTAAGGCCGGAGATGCAGCAATCGTTACCATCAA
Source organism: Methanosarcina sp. UBA289 (assembly GCA_002496565.1). Classification (GTDB taxonomy): domain Archaea; phylum Halobacteriota; class Methanosarcinia; order Methanosarcinales; family Methanosarcinaceae; genus Methanosarcina. Next base: position 45,415 of record DAKJ01000019.1, read on the forward strand.
ACCAACAAAGCCGATGGTTATCGAGCCAGTAAAAGAAATTCCACAGCTCGGCAGGTTTGCTATCCGTGATATGGGTATGACCATTGCCGCCGGCATGTGCATGAGTGTTAAACAGAAATAACACTCTCCTTTTTCATTTTTTTAAGGAGAAAAAAGGTATGCAGAAAGCTAGAATAAGATTGTCAGGCATCAGCCCCAAAGATCTGGACGGAGTCTGCAATCAGGTAAAATCCATTGCGGAAAGAACAGGAGTTAATATTTCAGGACCTGTTCCGCTACCCACAAAGAAACTTGTAGTTCCCACAAGAAAAAGCCCAAGTGGAGATGGAACTGCAACCTGGGACCACTGGGAGATGCGTGTACACAAGCGCCTCATCGATATTGCAGCTGATGAAAGGGCACTTCGCCAGCTTATGAGAATCCAGGTTCCTAAAGATATCAACATCGAGATCGTCCTCGAAGGATAAACGAGAAAAAAGACAGGCTACAGAATCACTCTGTACCCGGTCTTGTAAAATTCTTTTTCACTTCTTTACTTCAGAATAGCTTACACCTCAATACAAATTTTTGAGGAATCTGCCGGCGGTCGTCAAATCAGACGTTCTTTCCGCCAGCATTTCTGCAAATTTTGCCTTCTTGTAAAGCTTATCTTGCTTAGGTATGAGCTTGCAGATATTATCCTTAATGGCATCCTTTTTACTCATTTTTGCCTTATTTTACCTCTTTTGCCTTATTTTCTCTTTTTCACTTTTTTACTCTCTTTTTTAGGAAAAAAGAAAGATCAATTCCCGTCATTTTGATGGTGGAATACAGCCCGTCAACTTCAACAAAACAACAAATCCAAATTTTTTGGATTTCAGAGGATAAAACAATTTTACTCAGGTGCATGCACAATAATGGTAAGTTCCCATCCTTCGAACTCTTCAATTGATTACACCATATAGTCAGAATTAGATAATTTGTAACCAAATAAGTCTATATTTATTATTTGTTAACTTAAATAAGACCTTTATACACTAAGATTAAATTATATTTTCTTTTATACTTATTTTTGAATATGAGTTAAGACATATACTCAAATAAATAATTTATGGCCAAATCATTAAACAGTAAAAATATTAAAAAGTAATCCAGACTCAAAATCCGCTTGAAAATTGCATTGTTAGAGAACCTGGACATAAAACGTATAAGGAGTTAATTAAAAGTAGTTTATGGAGTTCAAAAGTAATTTCCGAGATACCCCGAGCTCCATAAAATGTGCCCTAAGAGGCAGTGATTATGTTAGCTTTGACCATATTTAAGCTTGCCTGATTCTGCCTCCTAGAGTAAATACTAGGAGTTGAAGTAAATGAAGCATAATAGAATTGGAATAGGTATACTTGTTTTAGCAGTGCTGGTTAGTATGGTGTTCATACCATCCGTAAGTGCACAGAAAGAGGACAGTTACTCTGTAACTGCCGAAGAAGCCTTTAAGCATGCTAATGCGAATATGATAAGTTTTATAGCAGCTAAAGCACTAAACTTTGAAAACTGGGCAGGAGCATCTATTGATCCAAAACCAATTGAGCTTTATGACATAAATGGTCAGAAATTATTTTATCAATTCTCGGTATATAAAGAAAAAAAATTGATAGGTACAATTGACATTTATGCTAATAAAACACTGGGAAATTCATTCAATGACATTGCATTTGATCCTACACCTTATAAAGCCTCAGAAGCCATGAAAAAGTCAAAAGAAATCGCCAAGAAAAATTATCCAAAAATTATCCAACTGGAGAAATCAAATCAACCAATTTAGTTGTATACAGCTATCCGAGTATAGGAGCAATGACCGTTGTAAAAGACAAGACCACTGGAGTTGAACATCGGATATTTGTAGATGCATATACCCTTGAAGAGGTAGAAGATAAACCTGCAACTGAAACCAAGCCTGGGGTTTGGTCAATGTATTAGATGAAATTGGAGAATGGAGTTGAAGAAAATTTAAAAGAATGACAAAAAAGTGATCAACTTGCTAACTCTATAGAACAAGCAGCAGCTAATAAAGGAGTTAATATTAATGCTGCAGTTACTGAAGAAAATATTAAAAAACTCAGTGGCGATGCAGCGATAACGGCTTCAACAGATGTAAAACTTGGCGTTCCTCGTCGTGGACAAGAAAAAGATATTTACTGCGGTGAAGCATCTATTCAAATGATTTCTTTATACTATGGACAACCAACCCCTACACAAACATCTATCTATAACTATTTCTTCGGCCCTAAAGACAAACCTTCTGGACTCAGCATTAATAACATGAAAGAATGGGCTGAAGTTAAATGGGGAAAAACGGGATCTCTAGATACTACTTTGACTAATGCGGAAATTGTTACAGAGATTGACAAGCGTAGACCTTTTTACAGTATAATTTTAGATCCACAACATTATCGAGTTTGTCAAGGATATTTAATTCAAAATGGGTATTTCTACATGTATATTAATGATCCAATGCCTATTGGTTCGAGTGGTACACCAAAAATTGAAGTATCCACCAGTCAAGAAAAAAAACGTATATACGTACGCTGAGAAATTCTTAGAGATTTCGATAAACTTCTGATTTCAAAGGTTGAATTATATTTTATACACAATTAGCCAAAAAGTGAGTTTATCGAAACATCTACATTTTTTATATATTTGTTTAAAATTACATACAAAAATACCAATTAAACAGTATAAATGTGTTTATTCTGAATTATTTTGTCTTGTAATTAGTGTTGTGATTCCAAAATAGATTCATAATACTCGACATTTGAATAAATCCAAAAATCACGAATTTTGACAGGAAATAAGGAGTTGATTTTGGAATCACACCACTAATCTGTTTATTCAGAAGTTGACTTGAATAAATGAGGATTTTAGAAAAAAATCCAAAGTCCAAATTTTTGATAATGGTAATGGTATGAAAGACAAACACTATTGGAGAAAAAATATGAAAAGTAAAACCATGTCAACAATACTGATCGACAATTTTTCGGTTTCACTATCATCTGCGACAATGTCTAATAAAGTACGCAGGGAAAATACCTTTCTGAGAGCTTTTGGAATAACGGCACTTACGATTTTAATAATGGTGAGCGTAGCACATGCAGCTCCATTTGCATATGTTGCGAGTCTGGGAGTTGATACCGGAACTGTTTTTGTAATTGATACAGCAACCGATAATCTTACAGCAGTAGTGCCTGTCGGAGGGTGGCCCGAAGGTATTGCAGTCAACTCTGCAGGAACAAAGGTATATGTAGCAACCGGATTTGACCCCACTATCTCTGTAATTGACACAGCCACAAATACAGTTAGTGCCACAGTGAATGCAGAAAGAAGTTATCCCTGGGGAGTTGCAGTCAACCCTGCGGGAACAAGGGTTTACGTGACTAATCGCTATAGTGTGGCAGATAATGACAGCAATAATGTCTCAGTAATTGACACAGCAACGAACAGCGTAGTGGCCACGATTAATATCGGGGTAAGTACTGTTAACGCTGCAGTCACCCCAGATGGAAAAAAAATCTATGCTACGAACAGCCGCAACAACACTACTTCTGTAATCGATGCGGCTACAAACAAAATTACAGCCACTGTACCTGTAGGAGACCATCCTACTGATGTTGCAGTCAGCCCTGACGGAAATAAGGTGTATGTGACCAATACAGGCAGCAGCGACGTATCCGTAATTGATACAGAAACAAACACCGTTACAGCCACCGTGCCTGTAGAAAATGGCCCAGGTGATATTGCAGTCACACCGGATGGAACGAAAGTGTATGTGGCAGATTGGCAGAACAACAACGTTTCCGTAATTGATGCAACGACAAACACTGTCACAGCCACTGCGTCTGTAGGAAAACAGCCTATGGGAATTGCAGTCACACCGGATGGAAAAAAGGTATATGTGACAAATGCTGAAAGCGACAATGTCTCCGTAATTGACACAGCTACAAACAAAGTTATAGCGACTGTAAATTCAGGAAAATATACTATAAATTATCCTACTGGAGTTGCCATTGGGCCCTTTATAAATACTAATATGACTGGTCAAAGCACAAGGACAGCTTCCAATGCAACTGAAGACATAGGGATTGAAGAAACTAAATTCTCGTCGTCTGAAGAGAAAAAAGCTGTTGAATTCAATAATTCAAACAATAATTCTGAATTTGATAATGATAGTAGCTCAAGTGGAAATGAATCGAGCAAAAATAACTCTACTCAAGGCTTCGGATTATTGAGTGGTTTGGTCTGCCTTTTTGGAGGATGGAAGTTCAGTAAGAATTAAGTGCTAAAATAGGCCTTGGTGTCGTTACTTATCGGAATGAACTAGCATTAAAGACAAACATCGTCTGGGAATAAAAGAGGAAAGATAAAATCATGTCAAGAATATCAATTGACGCTTTTTCAATTCCATTCTCATCTGTAAGAATGTATAATAAAGCATGCGGAGAAGGTACTCGTATAAGAGCTTTTGGAATAGCTGCACTTGCGATTTTAATACTGGTTGGCGCAGCAAGTGCAGCTCCGTTTGCATATGTGATGAGTCCGGGTAACCACTCAAATGGTGGCATCATCTCTGTAATTGACACAGCAACTAACAAGGTTACAGCTACAATTCCTGTAGGGGGTGATCCTTGTAGGTTTGCAGCCACACCAGATGGAACAAAAATATATGTGGCGAACTCAGCCTTACTCAGCACCACTGTCTTTGTAATTGACACCGCGACAAATTTAGTTACCACAATTCCTGTAGGAGATTTTCCTATTGGAGTTGCGGTAAACCCGGCAGGAACAAAGGTATATGTGACGAACAGTGAGAGTGACGATGTTTCAGTAATTAGCACAGCCACGAACAGCGTAATAGGCACATTAAATGCTGGAATTGATCCTTGGGCAGTAGCAGTCAATCTAGATGGAAAAAAAATCTATGTTACGAACCGTCATAACAACACTACCTCTGTTGTTGACACAGATACAAACAATATTACAGCTACTGTAAATGTGGGAAATCTTCCTGTTGAAATTGCAGCCACGCCAGATGGAACAAAAGTGTATGTGTTGAACGCTCGCAGCAATAATGTCTCTGTAATTGACACAACAACAAACACTGTTAAAACCACAATTCCTGTAGGAAGTTTTCCTCTTGGAATTGCAATCAATCAAGATGGAACAAAGATTTATGTGGCTAACCGGGAAGACAATTCGGTTTCTGTAATTGATACATTCACAAACAATGTTACAACTACAATTCCCGTAGGAATGCATCCTTCAGGAGTTGCATTAACTTCGGATGGAACAAAAGTGTATGTGGCAAATTACGACAGCAATAATGTATCTGTAATTGACACAGTCACAAACAATGTTATAGCTACTGTAAATATAGAAAATCCTCCTATTGAAATTGCTTTAGGGCCTCTTATAGATTCTAATATGACTGATCAAAGCACAAGGGTAGCTTCCAATGCAACTGAAGGTACAGACGTTGACGAAGCTAACTTATCATCATCTGAAGAGAAAAAAGCTGTCGAATTCAATAATTCAAAAAATAATTCTGAATCTGATAATGGGAGTAGCTCAAGTGGAAATGAATCGAGTAAAAATAACTCTACTCCAGGTTTTGGATTATTTGAAAGTTTGATTTGTCTTTATGGAGTGTGGAAGTTCATTAAGAAGTAATACAGGGCTTGGAGTACCAGGCAGCTGAATGGCATAATGTCTTTTTGTTTGTTTTCAGCCTCTTGAGGAAAAAAGAAGGTAATCCCCCGGTCGTTTTAATGCTGCGATCAATATTCTCAGACTGGGATTACATGTAGCGAAAGCTTAGATGCCCGCGATTTCAGTCGTGGGAGTAGTCACTTATGGTCTTTGCAGAAAAGTTATTAAAAACGGCGTTCTACGGTGTAAGAGATAGGCTTCGTGCCTTTTGCAGGCACCATTAGTCTAAATTCGATCGTAAAAGCATCAATTTTTTCATAGCTGTCCGAGCTATCCAGAATATCCCATTGTCCGAAAAGGTGTTCTACGACAGTGACCTCCTGAGCCTCAGACTTACTGTTATTAAGTTCGATCTGATAGGTGACCCTCTCCACATTATCACTTATACGCTGGTAGTTGGTTTCATTTCGCCTGGCAGTAAGATCAAAAGCCGAGCCGACAGCCACTCTTAATTCCCCGGCTTCTGGAGTATGTTTTATCCTGTCTTCCCCGAGGAACTGAAGTCCTCCTGAATAATCAGCACTGTAAACTCTTATGACTCCTGCTGGTAGAGGCATCCCAAGTCCGCTTTCGTTTGAGTTTTTAAGAGTAAGGTAAGCCAGGACTTTATCGTTCAGAGAACTATCATAGATGAGCTTCTTTTCTATGGGAACGGAATTTGCGGACAGCAAAGAAATTTGCTTTGCCTGGTTATTCTTTAGGGTCGCCGGGTTTTTGAGGGTATAAAGATGGTACTCAAAAAGACCTTCTTCGGTAAAAGGCGCCTGCGAGGCCGCTACTTCATTAGCCACGGCTTTTTCTTCAGTACGCGGAGTCGCGGGCTGGGAAAAGCGGTTAATCTGGCCTGAAACAAGTTTTAGGACTGCGTTTTCATAGGTCATCCCTGCTTTATTGTCGATGTTCACCCAGCCTCGAATGTCTGCTTCCGTATTCTCCGCATTGCTTATTAGGACATAGTCTGCTTCCCAGCTCATACCGCCCGTAAGGTAGGAAATTACAAGCTCCCGAGTTCCAGACACAGGAGAATAAATCTGCCAGATGAGAGCAGGCTTTATCGAAAGCTCCGAAGAATCTTCAAGTTCAATTTTTGAGAAATCCTCAAGTACCACGACTTTTCCTGCTTCGATCTTAAGGACAACGCTGTTATCTGCATGGCTCAACAATATACCGGTGTACGTTTCACCATTCCTGTCTGTTACATTGACTTCCCTGCCAAGGTATTTCTCAAGCAAACCAGAACTATTCAGAAGATCGTATTCGTAGTTTTGCTCAAGTAAACTGGTGTCCTTATTTTGAGGGTCCTGGATTATAACCGAAGCCGGATTAATTCCGGAAGCAATATCCGTATACTTTGCCTGATTTACCCCACTCTCGAGGTTAATTTCTCGCTTTTCTTTAACAAGGGCAATTCCCTGCTCATAAATAGTTAGCTCAAGATCCTCTCCGGCTTCAACATTTCCAGAAGCCGGAATCCTCAATGGGCCTGCAGCTGAAGTTTCAACAGAAATTACTGAGTTTGACTCGACTGTATTCTTTTCGCCGCCGGACAGATTTGCTTGAGCAATGCTTTCCGGATTTGGAGATATATAAGCTGAAAAAAGTAATGCAGACCCGATAAGTACTATAATAAGCCATAAAAAATGTTTCTTCACTCCCATGCATAATTAATTAGAGCCTAATTTATATATACATAATTTGCGTGTTCTTTTATTTCAGTCGAATTTGGAGCGGTGGCGTAAACATACCCGTTGTTCGCAGCGGGATGCGTCAGCTCAACTTTGATTATTGTGAGTTGTAATTTTTAATTCCCTGCTGGATACCGGACAAACAATGCAAGAATGGGACATAATATCGTAGGAATAATCAACAGAAACATTGCATCCGAAAGCGACCCCATGATATCAGCAGCCCACCCGATAATTGCAGCTCCTACCCCTCCAATACCCATACAAAGCCCTAGAATAAGTCCCGATGCAAATGCGACATTTCCGGGGAGAAGTTCCTGCGTCATTGTAACCGATGTCACATAGCAGAAACAGGCAAAAAACGAGTACATCATAATCCCAAAGTACATCAGCCAGCCGTCAGCAAGAAAAATAAGGGCAAATAATGGCACTGCGCATAAAAGGCCCAGAACGAGCATCAGTTTACGCCCGTAACGATCCGATAAATACCCGCCTGCAATCTGGCCCGCGACTCCGAAGAACAGCATAATCGTGACAATCAAAGATGTTGTCACCGTATCAAATTCTTTGTGTTCTAGAGTTAAAAGTGTTGGCAGATAAGTAATCAGTCCCACATATGCCCAGGCGCGAAGGGAACAGATTACCACAACCAGCCCTGCAGGAATCCACCAGAATTTTTTCTTTTCCGCAGGCTGATTTTTAACTATCTTGACTGGTTTTTCAAAAACTTCTTCGTTTAGATATCGAAGGTCATTTCGGTAAATCCACGCAGCCCCTATAATACCCGGAATCACCATCCATACAATTGATGGAAGACCGGCAAATTCAATCAAAACTCCTGCAATAAACGGTCCAAGAGAGTAGCTAATGCTGCCGCTGGTTGTGAATATTGAGTTGTACATTCCCCGTTTTGCAGGGGTGCTTAACCGGTAAACAAGATCCATTGCTGATGGGTGGAACAGCGCATGGCCGATTGCAGCTCCCATTACCATCATAAGAAGTACCAGATAATTTTTTGTGAAAACAGTAAGACAGATGCCAAGACTACCAATTAAAACGCACAGAGGAACACTTGCACGCCATCCGGTTTTATCGCTGTAGAGACCGACAAATGGTTGGGTTACTGAGGATACAACATTAAATGCTGTGACAATAAAACCGGCAAGAAAATAGGACAGGTCCATAGTGTCAATCAAGAGAGGGAGGATAATCGGAAGTATCGGAGTATAGAGGTCTATGAGAAAATGTCCGGTGATTGCCCCGGTGAGTTTTTTGTTAATGGTTTCAGTAATTGTAATCCCTTCTTGGAAATATTGTAATTCTTTTGATATATTATCTCAATAACGTAGACAATTGCCTGGGTTAATGGAATGAGCCCGGGCAATTATCCCTTTGAACAACATTCACTTAAGGTCGATTTTTGATGTCAGGACCGTCAGCTCATTTGGGTATATCTCAAATCCGGTTACACTGGAACTGAGAGCAAAAACATCTGTACTATAGAAAACCGGAATCTGCGGTTTCATATGATAGCAATTTCATATGATAGCAATCTTCAGGATAAAACAGGGTGAACGAGAAAGTCCCCTGCAGGTGTTTGAGGCTTTAAATCAACAACTTGATTACACAAAACTAAGAAGTGTCAAAAAGATTAATCAAATCTGACTTCTTTTCTTTGCAAGAATCATATGTGGAGGCTGAATATACCCTGCTGAATGACCAGACGGATCATTTCGTTCCAAAAAAGCATCATAATCTTTCAAGAACCTCCATGAAACGGCTTCAAACCCATGAGATTGTGCAAGGGCGGTTATCCTTTCAGGTGTATTGTTTTTCGCAAGGGGCAGATTTGGTTTAACACCAGAATACAACTCATTAAACCTGTCATTAAGACTGCTTTTCTTCTCTGTCCCATCAGGGTTCTGGAACCACAAACCATCAATTATCATCATAAGGCCACCGTCTTTCAAAAGCCGAGAGCACTCACTTATAAACTTATCCGGTTGAGGTAGGGTCCAGAGAAGATATTTGCTCAAAATGAAATCATACTCTCCATCACTTAGAGGAATTTCTTCTGCATCTCCCTGTACTAACAAAACATCTACTCCCTTTTTTCTGGCATTTTCCGCTGCTTTTTCAAGCATATTTTCTGACAAATCTACACCGGTTACATCATGTCCCATGGCGGCAAGAGAGATTGCAAGAATTCCAGGACCTGTTCCAACTTCTACTGCACGGATTTTTTTATCCGTTAGCAGAGTTTCATAAAAAATATATTTCCAAATTTCCATTTCTTCATCCATACATTTGGCATACTCTGTATGATAATCAGAACTTCTGTAGTCCCAGTATTCTAAAATTTTATTCTTCATTTCTAATATTCCATCTGTCATTTCTATTCCTCAAACAAAGTTGGCACCAAACCATTTCTATCCGGAACAACATTGTTATCCAGAGCGAAAATGTTTGTAATATGATTGGGATTAACGGTATCTCATCCTGAATAACTGCCTTAACCCTTTTATATTTGCATAACGATGAGTGAATTCCGAAAGCCTGTATGATAACCTGTGATTTTGGTATCTTTTTTTCATAAAATTACATTTCATTTGTATGAATAAAACAATATTTAGTATTACTATATATAATAATAATTTACTTAACTCATCATAATTAACAATATATTAATAATTATGCATTTTATTTTCTAATTTAACTGAGATGAATAACAATAAAGTCATACATCTATTCTGCATAATATAATTATAGATGATAAAAATAAATAAAGTGATCTAAATGGAGGATGCCGCGTCTTGAAAAAGCTCTCTTAGATTGAAAGCGCGTTAGCAAACCCAGAGGTATTGGTGTAGTCTGATTAAACCTGCAACACAATACTGCCAAGTCACATATACGGCTTACTGAATAATTTTTTGATTCAAATAAAATTTGTATTTAATCACACTTATCGGACAGATATGGAATAAAATCACATACTTTAAATATACAGATATAAAATAAAATCACACATTTTAAATATACTCCGCATACTTTAGTTAAAAACAATGTTAACAAACTAAATATTTATGTGTTGGTGATAATAATGAAATTTAATGTACAAAAAACAAAAATTTCCATCCCTACTGTTGCTGTAATTCTAATTGTAGCACTGCTCTGTGCAGGATGTGTTGATACTGAGGAGGCGTCTAAAGAAAAAGTCCTCCGCGTAGTTTTTAATGAAGGTCCTGATACTGGGGGCAGTCTTGATCCTGCCAACGGCTGGACAGGGTGGTATGTCCATCAGGCAGGCATCTATGAAACATTGTTCTACTACGATGCACACATGAACCTTATGCCCAAACTCGCATCTGGCTACAAACAGCTAAACGGTACTGAGTGGGAAATCCAGCTCCGTAAGGATGTAACTTTCCACGACGGAACAAAAATGAATGCAGATGCAGTTCTCTTTTCGCTGAACAGAGTGCTTGATCCGTCAAATAGCAGGTCATCAGAGTACTCTTTCATCAAAGATGTACGAAAGACTGGTGAGTACACTATTACCATTGAAACTAATGATGTCTATGCCCCATTAATTTCATCTCTTGTAGATCCTGTCATGTCTGTAGTCAGTCCCAACATTGTTGATGCAGACAAACAGCCTGATGGAACCGGTCCTTTCAAGTTTGTTTCCTTCGAACCAGGTGCAAGCCTTGAAGTCGAAAAGAGCCCTAATTACTGGGATGGCGAGGCCAAAGTTGACCGTATACTCATTCAGTACAACAAAGACAGTACGGCAAGAACAATGCTGATAAAATCAGGAGATGTCGATATTGCCAGAGATCCTCTCCAGAGCGAGTATTCAGCACTTAAAAGTAACCCTGATATAAACGTCACTTCCAAAGAAACGCTGCGTACATATTTCCTGTATATAAATGGCGGCAAAGCCCCATTCAATGACACCAGAGTTCGCCAGGCTCTCTTTTATGTGATCAACCGCCAGGAAATCGTTGATACAGCACTCGAAGGAGTTTCCGGTATCCCGGCAAAGGGAGTATTCACAAATACCATGCCATGGAACGCAAACGATCAGATCGAATCCTACGGTTATAACCCTGAAAAGGCTCTGAAACTCTTTGAAGAAGCAGGAATAAAAAAAGGCGCGGATGGTAAGCTGTACTACAACGGAAAACCATTCACGATTGACATCCAGACCTATACAAAACGTGCAGCTCTTCAGCCGAGTGCAGAAATCATCGCCTCACAGCTAGAAAAAATTGGCATTACCTCAACTGTGACAATTCTGGACAGTGCTGCACTTACGGAAAATGCTGTTGCAGGAACTTATGATCTCTCACTTGCCGCGTGGAGCACTGCACCTACAGGGGACCCGGACTACTTCCTCTCAAGCCATTACCTTTCAACAGGCAACTACGCGTCCAAATGGCTCCGCTATTCCAATCCTCAGGTAGATGAGTGGACTCTTGAAGCAAGAACCGAAACTGACGGAGAGAAACGTGCTGAGCTGTATGATAAAATCCAGATACAGATTCAGAAAGATGCAGTAGTACTGCCCGTTTTCTATGCCAACGAAATTTATGCACTGTCATCAAATGTGAAAGGCTTTGAGATGTATCCAAACGAGTATACAATTATCACCAAGGACATCGGATTTGCATAAACTTGCAGGAGGAAATGAGGAAAACTGCCGTTTGCAGACAGCAATTTTGATCTTATTTGTGGAAAGGTGTGCTTCCGAGAGGGAGATCAGTAAAGGATAAAGCTTACGTGGCGAAGTCCTAAACCATCTCCCCTTTTTACGACAACATGCCGTGAACAATATCTGAAATCAGATGGTGTCTGAAAACGGATATTTTCAAGGGTTTTTCATCCCGGAAAAGATCAGTGAAGTGAACAATGAATGTTGATGTTGTTTTATCCGGGCTGGACAGTTACGATATGCTTGTATTACCCAGCCGGATAATTACAATTTTTCGACCGGAAGAGGTATTGACATGGCGTTAAGGACGAAGTTATCATTTGCCTGTACTGCAGTTTTTTTTATTGCAGTCGTCATCTGTTCGGGTTGTGTTCAGACAGAGGATTCTGAAGAAAAAGTTCTTCGTGTAGCTCTCACAACTGGCCCTGATACAGGAGGAAGCCTTGATCCTTCCATTTCATGGGAAGGCTGGCCTATGCGAAGGACCGGAATATATGAGACTCTCTTCTCTTATGACGAAAACATGAATCTCCAGCCTGAACTTGCAACAGGTTATAAACAGTTAAACGATACCGAATGGGAAATTCAGCTCCGCAGGGATGTAACATTCCATGACGGAACTATAATGGACGCAGATGCCGTGATTTATTCCATCAACCGAGTTCTTGACCCCTCAAACAGCAGATCATCAGAATACTCTTTTATCAAAAACGTCTACAAAACCGATGACTACACAATCGTCGTGGAAACAAATGAATCATATGCACCAACTATTCTCATGTTCACAGACACCATCATGTCAATTGTAAGTCCTGACACAGAAAACCTCGACACCGAACCGGTTGGAACGGGAGCATACAAGTTTGTCTCATTTGAACCGGGTGCCAGTATAGAACTGGTAAAGAATCCTGATTACTGGGGTGAAGCGCCAAAAATTGACAGAATAATTATCCAGTACAGCAAAGATGCCGCTGCAAGAACTCTTCTGCTCAAATCAGGCGACGTTGACATTACAAGAGATGTCCTGCAAAGCGAGTACGCAACCTTTGAAGCTGACCCTGGCACTAATATCGTATCCAAAGAAACGCTTAGAACCTACTTCATGTACATTAACGAAGGAAAAGCACCGTTCGACGATGTAAGGGTTCGCCAGGCACTTAATTATGCAATTGATCGCCAGGAAATCGTTGACACAGCCCTTGAAGGTGTTGCCGGCTCTCCAGCAGTTGGAATATTCCCAGACATCATGCCCTGGAGTGCGAACGACAAAATTGAAGCTTATGAATATAACTCTGAAAAAGCTCTTGAACTCTTTGCTGAAGCGGGAATCAAGCAAGGAAGTGATAGTAGACTCTATTACAACGGTGAGCCATTCACAATTGAAATCCAGACTTATACAAAACAAGCAGCACACCAGCCAATGGCAGAAGTAATTGCCGCCCAGTTTGAAAAAATTGGCATCACTACTACAATAAAAATTGCCGAAGCAAACTCAATTAGTGCCGATGCGGTAGCAGGAAATTATGGCCTTGCACTCTATTCATGGGGTGTTGCACCTGTAGGAGACCCTGACTATTTCGTATCAAGCCACTTCCTTTCAACCGGAACCTATGCATCCACATGGCTTCGCTATTCTAATCCTCAGGTTGATGAGTGGATTCTTGAAGCAAGGGCTGAAACAGACAAAGAAAAACGTACAAAACTCTACGACATGATTCAGGAACAGGTCCAGAATGATGCGGTACTGGTCTGTATCGCATACAAGAAAGAAATTGACGGACTTTCCCCCAACCTCAAAGGTTTTGAAATTTATCCAAACGAATACACATTCATTACAAAGGAAATGGAACTTGCCTGAGGGATTAAAAAATGAAAGACAAAATTACAGAACACTGGAACAAGATTAGTCCTAATTATCGGAAAATGTATCGCGACCACCTTGATGAAGAGATTCTCCTGATGCAAAACCTCTTTTCAGAGAAGCTGCCAGCCGGTAAGAAACTCAATGTCCTCGATATTGGAACAGGGCCTGGCATCCAGGCATTTGTTTTTGCCGAAATGGGACACAATGTCACTGCTCTTGACATCTCGGAAGAGATGCTTGCACGTGCAAAAGAAGGAGCAAAGGACCGCAATTTGTCAATCAGGTTTGTTGAAGGTGACGGAGAAAACCTGCCTTCTGAAGATAGTATGTTTGATATTATCGTAAACATGCACCTTCTCTGGACCCTAACGGACCATGACAAGTTCTTCAGTGAATGCCTGAGAGTCCTGGTACCAGGGGGCAGAATTCTTGCAATCGATGGTCAATGGTTCCAGCCAGGCTACGTCCCAAACAGAAATTACAACCCTGAAGAAAGAAATCATGATGAGTTAATTGAATATCTTCCGCTTTATGACAGTAACTCACCTGAAATGGTTACAGCCATCATGGAAAATAACGGGTTTTCCGAAGTCTCCTGTAAATCTCTTCCCGAGTATGCAGAGTATATGAAGAGATGCGATCCGGAAGGTTATGACTATTTATCTGTCCCGTATCTTGCCACCGGAATAAAACATTGAGGAATAAAAAATGGAAGACAAAATTGCAGATGACAGATATAACGCATTTTTGCTGGAACATGGTCGGATATGTAGCTCCATACCTCGTTTCTACAAGGAAGCGTTGAGCTTGTCGAGGGTACTGCAATGCTAAATGAGTATTTCATCCGTCGGGTTCTGTATCTCATCCCGGTCCTCATATTTATCTCATTTATGAGTTTTTCACTCATCTATATCGCACCGGGCGATCCGGCAGAGATTATGATGACGAGTCCCTCGGGTGGATATGATGAAGCAGCTGTTGAAGCTTTCCGCATAGCCCACGGTCTTGACCAGCCGTTTTACATCCAGTATTTTAACTGGCTCAAAAACGCGGCTGTCGGAGACTTTGGCTACTCGTACATGAGCGAACAGTCGGTATTTGAAACTGTTCTGAATGCATTCAAGAATACGCTGAAACTTTCCGTTCTCGCCCTTGCAATTGCTCTTGTTATTGCTATCCCTTTCGGCGTAGTTTCAGCTCTGAAACATAACACCATTGTTGACGACGCCTGTCGCTTTGGCGCTCTTCTCGGGGTATCCATGCCGAACTTCTGGCAGGCCTATCTGATGATAATTTTCTTCTCGGTAATCGTTCACTGGCTCCCAGCATCCGGATTCGGCCACGGGACAGACATCAGATACATGATTCTGCCTGCGGCTGTTCTCGGGACAGGGGCAGCAGCTGTAATGATGCGGATGATCCGTTCAAGCATGCTGGACGTCATGGGAAAGGAGTACATCCAGACCGCCCGTGGAAAAGGACTTTCTGAAAAAATCGTCATTATCAGGCACGCATTGAAAAACGCACTTGTTCCGGTTATCACGGTGATCGGTCTGTCAATTGGTTTTCTCTTAAACGGCTCGGTTGTTGTTGAGACAATTTTCGGATGGTCGGGTATTGGAAATCTTGTGGTGGACTCAATTCTTTCCCACGATTATATGATGGTACAGGGCTCGGTACTCTTTGTTGCCGTCATTTTCCTTCTGATCAACTTCTTTGTAGACCTGGTCTACGTTTGGGCTAATCCGGAGATACGCTATGATAAAACTTCTTAAAAACCGACAGATTGCTCTTTCCCTGATAATTCTTGGCGGGCTTATCTTCATGGCCATATTTGCCGGTTTTCTAGCCCCCTATGACTACACGGAAAAAAACCTGCAGAACCGTCTGCAGCCTCCGTCTTCCCACCACCTATTCGGGACTGATAACCTTGGCCGTGATATCCTGACAATGGTGATGTACGGTTCAAGGGCATCACTTTTAGTCGGGTTTGTAGTTGTCAGCATTTCGCTTGCAATAGGAGTGACACTTGGCGTTCTGGCGGGGTATTACGGAGGGTGGCTGGATGAGATTATCATGCGGCTAACGGACAGTTTCCTTGCTTTTCCGTCGATGTTTCTGGCACTTGCAATTACCGCGTTTCTTGGACAGGGGATGGAAAACATGATGCTTGCTTTAGTTGCTGTCGAGTGGACGGTATTTGCAAGAGTTGCACGAGGTTCAACACTTGACGTCAAGACAAAAGGCTATGTTCGGGCATCCAGGTGGATTGGTGCTTCAAACGCTTACGTAATGGTAAAGCATGTTCTTCCTAACATTATCTCTCCTGTTTTGATCATGGCATCGCTTGGAATAGGGAATGTGATTCTGGCAGCAGCTGGTTTAAGTTTCCTTGGACTTGGAGTGCAGCCGTCAACACCGGAATGGGGTGCAATGCTGAATGCAGGCCGTACATATTTCACAACTGCTCCCTGGCTGATGCTTTTCCCGGGTCTTTTTATAATGATAACTGTTCTTGCATTCAACTACTTCGGCGACGGGTTGCGAGATGCACTTGACCAGAAGATGAAAAATATTGAGCTTGAAGGGAGGTTCTGACATGTCTGATGTATTGCTGAAAGTATCCGACGTTTCTGTAACAATCCCGACTGAGCAGGGAACTGTTCACGCGGTTGATGATGCGACGTTTTCGATTAACAAACGCGAGGTTTTTTCATTGATTGGGGAGTCAGGTAGCGGTAAGTCAATTCTTGGCCAGGCAATAATGCGGCTTCTTCCCCCGAATGCGATGTTTTCCGGAAAAGTGGAACTTGAAGGTATGGAAATTTCAGCTCTTTCCGAGAAGGAAATGCAGAAAGTCCGCGGTAAAACGGTTGCATCAATTGCTCAGAACCCATATCTTGCAATGAACCCCGGAATAAGGGTTGGCACTCAAGTTGCAGAGCCAATGCAGGCACATCTTGGAATAAGTAAAGAAGATGCAAAGTCCAGGACATGCCGGGCTCTGAAGTATTTTGATATCATACCTCCTGAAGTGCGGGAAAGGGAATACCCGTTTCAGTACAGTGGCGGAATGTTACAAAGGGCAATGGTTGCAATGGGAACGGCTGCAGATCCTGAACTGATTATCGCTGATGAACCGACAAAAGGCGTTGATGTGCTTAAGAAGCGCAATATTGCAGCAATTTTTCAGAAAGTTGCCTCGGACGGCTGCGCTTTCCTTTTAATTACTCATGATGTAGGTTTTGCCCGAGCGATGTCAGACAGAATCGCAGTGAACTATTGCGGGCAGATTATAGAGATTGCAGAGAAGGAGCCATTTTTCAAAGAACCTTTGCATCCGTATTCACAGGCACTTTTAGGTGCGGTGCCGGAGCGCGGCATGCACCCGATTCCAGGCCCGTCACCTTCGATGATTGAAGTGCCGGAAGGTTGCAGGTTTCATCCTCGATGTCCGCATAAAACGGACAGGTGCCTGACGAATCCGCCGGTCGTGGAGATAAATGGAAGATTTGTGAGGTGCTGGATGTATGCTTAAGGCAGATAATCTGCATTATGTTTACACCTCAGGATTGATTAAAATAGTCAAAAAGACAGCTGTCTGCGGCGTTGATATCGAGTTTTGTCCGGGCGAGACGGTGGCTATTGTCGGGGAGTCGGGGTGTGGTAAGTCAACGCTTGCAAAGATGCTTGTCCAGCAACTTGTGCCGGTTTCTGGGGAAGTGTTTTTCAACGGGATGAAACTGACTGGGATGAGCTGGAAGAATCGTCGGAAGTTTATGGGAAAAATCCAGCTGATTCCCCAGAATCCAGCTGATGTAGTTGATCCTAGATGGACGGTTGAACGATCGGTTGCCGAGCCATTTGTGATTTGTGGAGTTTTTTCCAAAGAGGAAATTTCGGCAAATGTAGATGCCCTGTTTGCAGAGGTAGGGCTTTCTGTGGAGCACAAGACCCGATATCCGCATGAGCTGTCAGGAGGGGAACTGCAGCGGGTTGTAATTGCCAGGGCGCTTGCTCTGAAGCCTGAGTTGCTGGTCTGTGATGAAGCGACCTCGATGCTTGATGTGTCGGTGCAGGCATTTATTGTGATGATGCTCAAAGAGATTCAGATAAAACGCGATCTCAGCCTGGTGTTTATTACACACGATCTGGAGGCAGCGAAGGCTGTTTCTGATCGGGTACTGGTGATGTATGCAGGTGAGATCGTTGAGGAAGGGACGGATGTATTTGACCGGCCACTGCATCCTTATACGCGTGCTCTTCTGGATGCAGCACGGTATATGTCGCTTGAGGTTGTGGTGCCGGAGGAGATTGGAGAGCTGCCTGATGGTTTTTCGGGCTGTCCCTACTACAGATTGTGCCGGGAGAGAACGGACGCGTGTAAAAAGCCGCAGAAATTACGGGATGTTTCGGGGAGATTGGTGAGGTGCTGGAAATCAAAATGAAGCAGTCCAAACAACTGATCTGATAAACACTACGGAACTCTGCGCAACCGTAATAGCTGGAGATACCTGACAATCCTGCATGAAGGGCGCAAAAGTTCGCATTCGACTGCTTATTGCCCGGACAACTCTGTAATAATCAGGAGGGAAAATTCTTGAATACCGGACTGAAAACCAGGAATTAAGAATAGACTCTTCAAGAAGTGTCTTAAACTAGCCTACTTTAAAAAAGTTTAATATAAGGAATTTAAAGGTATTGTTAGAGAATTCTACAGCTTTTCTGTATCATTAACACTTAACTGTTAGACTCAGGTTTATCGGCACTTAAAAATGTATTTACAAGAGTGAGAGTATAACTCTTTGTAAAATTAAAGGATTTTACTTTAGCAGTTTTAACGCATCCCTACAAGCTGCTACAGCAGGTGCCCCTGAAGTTATGAATATAACATCCATAAGTTCCATAATTTCTTCTTTGGTAGCCCCATTCTTAAGTGCACTTTGCATCTGCACAACCGTACATCTTTCGCACTGCTTGGATGCAACGACTGCAAGTGCTACCAGGATTTTTGTCTTTGCAGGCAAGGCCCCATCAGACAATAACCTTTTATTGCACCTGTTATACTTTTTAAGTGACTCACTGTCAAGTTCCCCAAGAATTTCAAGAATATGTGGGGTAAACCCCAGTTTATCACTCATACTTTCCAGTAACTCTTCGTGTTCAAGATCTCCATGTTCTTCTTGATGCCCTTCACATCCTTCCCGACGTTCTTCCATGTTTGTTAACCCCATGCAATTCAACTGGTTATAATTCAACTGGTTTAGTTATTAATATTAATATTGTATTGTATATATGTTATTTATCTATTCCTAAGAAGCCGGAAACATTACCTTTCAGTAACTTTTTCAAGATCAAGCTTTTCTCCTCCATTCCAGAGAAGCTCGAATTCCTTACCCAAATTTATTGCAAGCCCCGCATCCCAGATTTTCACAACCGAAAGGATGCGGTCACTGTCCTGGGGATGGAGCTGAAACAACATCACAATACTGTCGTCAACGATACCAAAACAGGAATTAAAGTTCTGGACAAGCCTTATTTCTATACCTCTTTTGAATTTGTTGAGATTCTCCTCTCCCTGCATTGAAAGCATAGAAGCAAGAGATATAAAGCGAGGGGATATTAGCAGCCGGATTTTAACCCCCCGGTCAATAGCTTTTAAGATTTCAGGCAGCAGGCTAGAAACGATGGGCATTCCAAAGGCAGGAGGAATTATGTATATTGACTTTTTTATCTCTCCATAGGTAGAGATGGCAAACTTTCTGATTTCAGACTCGGGTACGGCAGTTGTCCAGAAGACCTCGTCTTTTCGTTTCTGAGTCGGTAAGGTTTTTAAAACCTGCTTTGCCTCTTCAACAAAACCCTTTAAGACCGTTATTTCTTTTTCAAATTCGGATTTTCGCGTTTCAAAAAAGGAATCTAAGGCCATTTCAGGATCAACCGCCCTGAACTTTTTAGGCCTTGAAACCTGGACTTCTACAAAACCTTTTCCTGCCAGCGATTCAAGAACGGTATATATCCTCCCATAGGGCACGTCAGCGTCTCTGCCGATGTGATTTGCCTCGGAGACCCCTAATTTTAAGAGAGAAATATATGCAGCTGCTTCATAAGCAGTCAGCCCTATATCCTGAAGAAGCCTTTTCTTTTGCATATGGAATTCAATTCCCTGTATCTTAAAAACATTATCTAAAAAATTTCCTATATTTTAAAAACATTATCTAAAAATTTCCCTATATTTTAAAAGCGTTATCTAGAAAAATAAGTTATAAATCTGGAGAACTGATCATGGATGTGAACTATTTACCCACTTTTATATCTTAGAGAACCTATTGTTACATGGTGGAATTTAAATCACTTTCAAAGTAAATTGCTAACATTTTATTACTGGAGTAGGGCTTCCCCTGCTTGTGGGATAAAATAATAGTGACGTCATTTTCAAAAGGTAATGGGGGACGAATGAAACCGACAGATGACTTAAGAGAGGAGCACAGAGTAATTAAATCGGTGTTGCCAATCCTCGACAGAGTATGCGTGGATATAGAATCTGGGAGAAGTGTTAAACAGGATAATCTTGAAGGACTCATAGAATTCATAAAAGAATTTATTGAAGAACATCACTATACAAAAGAAGAGGCTTACCTTTTCCCGGAAATGGAAAAAGCAGGAGTTTCAGGGGCAGAAGAGCTGATAACTTCCCTTAGAAATGAACATGAAGAGGAAAGACAATCTGTCAGTAAAATTGGAAAAATAGTTTTTGAGAAAGAAGAAAATATGGAACTCTCTAGTATGGTTGAATACTTAAGAGCGTATATTCGGCTTCTAAATCTGCATATTGACAAAGAGGAGAATAGGCTTTTCCCGATGGTTGACACCTATCTCTCGCAGGCTGTCCAGAAAGATTTGCTTAAATCTTTTGAAGATATGGAAACTCAAATAGATTCTGAAAGGTATGCAGAACTCAAGATTTGGCTGAACACCATGGGAGAGACTTATACAAAACCAGCATAAGTGCCCGAGTCGGCAGATTTGTTGCTCTGCAACTTAAGTTCCATCTAGGAGGATGGAGCCCACTTCTCTCCGCTTTGCTAACGCTCAAGAGGGCTAATTTAGGGGCACAAGACCTATATTTAACTCGTTTAACCATGAATCAGTTTAGGAAGGCAGCGTGTACAAACCCAAAGGCTTTGCATGTTATGCCTGAGAGGAATGAGATAGCTGGTGGCTTCGTTGGCCCCACAGGAGAAGCACTTAATAGAAATATCTTTTTGCTTGGGCTGGGCTTCTGCTTTTTCACGGTTAAATTCGACAGTGTATCTTTCTTCGACTGAAAGTGCACCTTCAGGACAGATGCCAACACAAAAACCCATGCCGTCGCAGAGTTCTTCAGATACTACTTTTGCCTTTCCGTTAATGATTTTTATAGCACCTTCGGCACAGGGTGCGACACACTTTCCACAGCCTGTACATTTCTTTTCGTCAATTTTTACAATCATTCGTTTTACCATAAAACCAACCCCCGTCAAATGTTCTCAGTTAAAAGTAGTTTATGTCTTACGGTGAAATCTTGGAATCAAGTATCGCTCAGCAATAGTTTAATTCAAATATCCTGCAAATATCCTTCCATGTACAGCATTTTCTTATAGTCGTTTATTAATTTGCACATTTTGCGTGTATAAATTATAAAATCTGTACCTGTTTCTCCTTTAAATAGCAGCTTTTCAGCTTTTTCCAGAAGATCGGGATAAATGAATACCAGTTCTTCTTTGGTGTGCAGGAACAGGGCTGAAAAATCCCTGTGGATGCTCATGCTTCTCTGGAGCAGTTCCATGTCTAAGGTCTTTTCAGAGATATAATCTTTGAACTTCGTATAAGCATAAAAGCTTGCAATATTGTAGTTCAAAGAATTTAAAATCGAGTAAAGGATATTGTCTGTGTTTGGAAGGGAAATATCCCGAAGTTCAAGGTCTACACCTTTGTAATATTCATCCTCTTCGAAATTCCGATCCCAATTTGTATCATGGCTCATTTTATTACCCTGTTTTTTAAAGCTTAAATTGTCTTTTCACCAAGGGCTTTTACATGAAGAATAAATTAAAGAGAATATGGTGCGCTTGATTGAGTTTAACCTTATCTCACAGCAGGGATGATCCCTAGCTGTTGCATCAGGCCAAGAAGGTTAGCTTCACCCCACAACTCAATAATTTTACCATCCTTAATGCGGAAAATCTCTATACCAGTCATGGTTATCGGCTTGCCTGTAGCTGGTAAATCCATGAAACTGCCTTTGTGTATTCCGCGAGCTGTGAAACGAGCAGCCACGGTATTACCCTCGGCAATCATATCCTCAACTGTAACATTAAGGTGCTCGAAAGCGGCCCTGCATGCAGTAATTACTTCATTAATTCCTTCGACTCCTGGAGAAGAAGGAAGAGGAACATGTATTGTAAAATCAGGTGACAGCAGTTCGTCGGCGGCACTCAGATTTCCTTTAGAAGGGCCTTCTTCAAAAAATCGTCGAACTATTGCTTTGTTTTCTTCTGTAGACATATTTCCCTCATTCGCATTTTTATCTGTCGGCTTTTGATGTCTTTCTTGCCTATAAGTATTATTATTAAGATCTGTACTCAGTGATGAGTGCCTTCCACAACCTTTATTCCTGCATCCCGAATCGTCTTTTTTATATATTCCAGGTTAGGGCATTTAGGATAAGTGTCTTCCATAAGCATACAGGAACTAAGATGTGCGGCATCCAATCTATACTTTTTGAGAATGTTTACCAGACGGTATACTCTCCTGCCAGAACAGCCTCCGCACGTGAAAAAGGCGATTATCTGAGTATTTTCGTCGTAACCCTCAAAATAGGACTTTCTTTCGTTAAAAGCCTTAAAGCAGCCTACACCCGGACAGGCCTCTGAGACTATATCGCAGCGCACGACCGCAATTTTTGTAGGTTTTGTTTCTTCCATTAATGACCCTCTTTTTGAACCGTTTTAATAACCGCTCTTATACTTGCTTTACTCAAGCATGCCTGTAGCCTCGGTTTGTCTTGGGGCCTTTACGACCAACACCCTGAAAATTCTGTCTCCCGGATTCAGAAGACGATGAGGAATCTTTGCAGGACTCTCGATCAGCATATCCTGGCTGACTTCCTGCTGTTCGTCGCCAATCTCAACAATACCTTTTCCCTCAAGAATGTAGAAAAAGACATCTGTGGGAGTGATGTGCTTCTTTAGGGCCTCCCCTGGCTTAAGCTCTATATGTACCGCCTGTGCGTGTTCGGTATTGTAGAGCATCCTGATGCTCACATTATGAGGGTTCGGCTTTTCAGGTGAGGATTTCATCTCAGTAACTTTCATATAATTCTCCCCTTTTGACCATAGTTTTTTACTTCTTAGTATTATGCCTTAACAGTATACCAACCGACCTTATATTAAATATTTTTGAAATACATCTTATGATTATTATTAGAACCAATCTTGTGTTAATGTTTTTGACCGTTTTTGATTACGTTTTATGTATTTACGAAATTCCATTCTGATATCCATCCCATATACGTCTGGTCGGTATAAATTTCTCTATTACTATCGAAGAGCGTTAGAATTTGATCCCTAAAACCCGTATTTATCTCGGGTTAAGAGTTTACAAGAGAAACATGATTAATGGGAGCATATCAGAAGGAATTCAACATTGTATAAGCTAATTTAAACATGTAGATATCACATGCAAACTTTCCTAGTTTTACAGGCCTATCTCGGATTTGAAACTCTCAATACCCATATCTTCAATAAACCTTCCAAGCCTCTTTTTCGTGCCAGAATTTTTATAGAAATTAACGATCCTCTCGATTGCCTCAAGAATTTCTTCTTCAGACAGTTCTTTTGCAACAACCTTAGCAAGTCTTGGAGTAGCAGCCGCAGAGCCTCCCACCATCAGAGTATATCCTTTGGCAGTGCCCATTACCCCTATATCTTTGATGGCAGGTTCAGAGCAGGAATTTGGACAGCCGGAAACAGCCATTTTTAGTTTTGAAGGCATCGGCATTCCGTGGTATTTTTCATCCAGTTTAAGACCAAGGCTTACTGCATCCTGTTTTCCCTGCTTACAGAAAGTCGTCCCAGGACAGAACTTCACACTCCTTACGCAAAGCCCTATAGCTGCACCGGGTTTCATATCAAGTTCAGCCCACACATTGTCAAGGTCTTCTTCTTTCAGGCCTACGATTGCAATCCTCTGGGCAGAAGTCATCTTGAGAGCAGCAGCCCCATACTTTTCTGCAACATCAGCGATTTTCCTGAGAGTTGTCGGATCCACAATTCCTCCGGCGAGGTGGGGGGCGATTGCATAGGTTTCACGGTCTCTCTGAACGATTGCACCTTTTTCCGGTAAGTTGTCTTTCATGTTTATCATTCGCTCCAAACTTTCAGTATTTTTTAGAGATTTGGATTCTGGCAGTCCTGGCAGTCCTGATAAAATCGTCCGAGTTCCGTCGCCCGAATTCCGCTTCGGGAGCACGGAGCCCTTTTCGCTTCGCTCAAGAGGGCTGAAAAAAGCTCAGGTTTCATCTCCCAAGTCCCTCCTGCACGATTCCCGTCTCGGGGGGACGGATCCGTTCCGCTCACTTCGTTCGCTCAAGCGGGATAATTCCAGATAAAGACATGAATTTCGCTTTGGCAGAGCGATGGACGTCACTTCAGACCCAGTTTTTCAGTCAGAGCTGCTTTCTTTTTGTTTTGCCAGATACAGGAAACTTTTACTGGGAATTAATACAAATTTGTATTATAAAATACATTTTATAATAGTATGCTTTTGATACCAGTATATTAGAGATACTAATTTATATATCAGACAGTTTCTATGTTTATACTATGAAAGACTGCACAGTCTACAAGACCATGAATATCATCGGGAAAAGATGGACAATCCATATCCTTCTGGAGCTGCATAAGGGGGAAAAAAAGGAAAAACGCTTTAATGAGCTAAAAAGGAAACTTGGCTACATAACCCCGAAAATCCTCTCAGAGAGGCTTACAGAACTGGAAACGGAAGGCCTAATTGGAAAAAGGGTTGATAATTCAACAAATCCTCCAAAGTCCGAGTATTATCTGACCGAGAGCGGAGTAGATTTCGTGAAAATAATACAGGCAATTAAACGCTGGGGGTTGAAATGGAAATTCCAGAATGAAGAGTGTCAAAAGGCTATTTGCATGTACTGTGACCGCTGAATCGTATAAGGGAAAGAAAAAACCAAAATGGAAAATATAGAAGAAAAAGCAAATGCAAGGGGACTTCCATACTTATAGGTTTTTCCATGATTGTAGGGTTAAAGTTTTGTAGTCAATTTTTTCTTATCTGCCGGCATTTTTCAGATTTTTCTTGTTTTGGGATTTATGAAACCGAAGTTTATTATGTGTAGAGTTTATTATGTGTAAATACTTAAGTTCGAAGCTATAATCTGAATGTGATCTGCAGATTATTCGGACGGGCATAAATGATCACTGAGGGAAGTACTGACTTTTTCATCAAGCCTGAAAGCATAGCCCTGATAGGAGCCTCACCAGATCCCGAAAAGCTTTCCTATACAATCCTAGAAAGCCTCCTGAAAGCGGGATTTCAGGGAAAAATATATCCCGTAAATCCGAGCTACAAGGAAATCAGAGGGCTTAAATGTTATTCTGCTCCAAGTGAAATAGTGGATAAAATCGATATTGCGGTTTTTGCAGTTTCAGCTTCTACTGTTCTTGAAATCCTCAATGGCCCTGTGGAAAATATAAAAGGATCAATAATTATCAGCTCCGGTTTTCGGGAAATTGGACCTGAAGGAAAGAAAATGGAGATTCTCCTGAAAGAAGTTTTAGAGATGAAAGGAATCCGGGCTATGGGGCCGAATTGCCTTGGGATTTACAACACGGCCTCAAAAGTGGATACTTTTTTTATAAGCAGCGATAAGGTTGAAAGGCCTGCAAGAGGAAGGGTTTCAGTGCTTACCCAGAGCGGATCCTTTGCCGTTATGATTATGGATGAAATGACAAACGAGGGTTCAGGGGTTGCAAGGGTAGTAAGCTACGGAAATAGAGTAGGTGTGGATGAGAGCGACTGCCTTGAATTTCTGGCAGGAGACGAAGCAACAAAAGCAGTTGCTCTCTACATTGAGTCTGTAGGAAATGGACGCAGGTTCATTGCTGCTGCTTCCAGATGTGTGAAAAAGAAGCCTGTAGTAGCCCTCAAAGTCGGAAAAAGAGAGCCGGGCGCAAGAGCAGCAAGTTCTCATACAGGAGCTGTTAGCGGCAGGTATGAAGCTTATGAAGCTGCTTTCAGGAAAGCAGGTATAATAGAAGTTGCAAATTATGAAGAATTAAAAGATGCCTGCAAAGTCCTGAACAGTTATCCGCTGGTGAAAGGTAAAAGAGTTCTTATTATAACTGACGGAGGAGGAATCGGGATTTCCATCGCTGATGCATGTGAGGAGGCTGGACTCAGAGTTCCGGACCTCTCCAGAGAGTCTGTAAGCAAACTGAGAAAGAAATTTCCTGTTTTGCTTCTATAAGAAATCCTGTAGACCTGACAGGCAGTGTAAAGGATGAACACTACGTTAATGCTCTACAGGAGGCTTTTGGGGAAGAATACGATCTTGCAATAGTGAGCCTGCTCTGGGGTCCGCCTCTTCTTTCTAGAGGGGTTGCGGAAAAAATCAAAGCCTTTGTCAGTAACTGTGAAAAACCAATTCTCATCTGTTCCCCAGAAGGAAAAATTTAGCAGGGAAAGTGCTTCGGTTTTTACAGCCAGCGGAATGCCGGTCTTTTTTACTCCGGACAGCGTAGTCAGGGCTGCAGCGGTACTGTGCGGAGGGAAGAAATTAGTTGAGAACCATGATGGAATATAAAAGACTTTAACCCGCTAATACAGACAACATAGTATTCATTGAAAAATTAGTTCATCGTAAGAATCAGTATATCGAAAAATCAAGCATCAGTAGAGAAACTCCCGATAATAGATCGGGACTTATTTTCAGGACAAACGTTTCAATATCTAAATAAAATAATGTGATATTTGTAATAACAAACAGATTTTTTCATGTAAACTTCATAGAGATGCAATCATCGCTCATTTTCTCTATGTACAAGTATATCAATGAAATTAAAAAGACCGAGAAACGGGGGGACATTCAATATGGAAACAGCATTTAATAAACCGAAGTTTTCTTGGCAAGAATATTTCTCGGATAAAAAGAAAGGAGGCCACAGGTATTCTACAGAAGAGTTCCTTTTTAAAGAAGCTAGGGAAAAACTGTTTCATTTAAGAGGAGGCAGATCTCTTCTAGATTTCGGATGCGGTGCCGGGGAGCTTCTGATATATTATGTGCCAAATTATGAAAGGATAGTAGGGGCTGACTTTTCTTCTTCAATGCTTTTTGAAGCTGAAAAGAAAATGTGGCAGCAGAACTATAAAAATGTAGATTTAATCCTTGCCGATGACGAAACAATCTGGGAAAAGTTGAGTTTACCATTTGATCGGATCACTGCAACAGCAGTAGTACAGTATCTGACGCCTCAGCAGATAGATGCTTTTATACGTCATGCATCCGAATATCTCAATGAAGACGGAAAAATAGTCTTTTTTGATATAATTGATCCCAGATTGTATTCTTTATGGAAAATGGGATGGTTCTCACAGAATTTTAAACTTTGGAAGACTTTACCTAAAACTGGTTTTGGGCTCTTGCGGCAGACATCAGCTATTCTGAAAAACCGTCCTAGAGATATAATAGGGGATGCTTACAGCCCTTACTTTATTGAACAAATAGCCATAGACAATGGCTTCAAAATGGAATATGTAAAGTCGATGTATTATGAATACAGATATCACGCAATATTATCAAGAAACTAATGAAGCCTTCCCGGGTCATAACTCAAGTTTTAAGGAGAGAAACCCAAGATATCTATTAATTTTAATCGATTCAGCTATAAAGATATTCAATACCTTTTTAAGAATCTTTCTCTTCCAGATTCGTATTTATTAAATTTACTCATTTTGTATTTGGTTATATGTAAATGCTTATAATTCGCGAGGATTATATTTCCGCGAATTATAATACATCATGATCCTGATCATTTCAGTTTATAGAAGTAACCCGAAAGTAAATTAAACCAAAATACTCAATACACGCTGAAAACGTTGATCGAAATAAACTATTCTTTGTAGAAACAAACGTTGAAAATTTTGAAAAACATTTTTCAAAAAACTATTGTATATTTAATTCAATACCCCTAGAAGGAGGTATAAAAATTGAAAAAATGTTTGCCCATACTACTGATGTCGATCTTTATTTTTGGGGCTGTATTTTCAAGTGCTGTAAATGCATCATATAACCCAGTAGTAAGTGACACGGCATCAAAGATTTTAAAGGCTAACGAATCTGTCAATAAAGCGGTTAATCAATCTGTCAATAAATCCGTTAATCAATACGTCAATAACTCCCTATCAATGAATGAAACATCTACTACAAACCTAACTGAAACCACAGCAGAAGGTTCTGCGGCTGAACAGAAGGCCAGAGCGGACCCGACCGTGATACTTAGGCCGGTTAATGATGTTATAACCAAAAATGAAGATGGTCTTGTTGAACTTTATATTGATAATCCATCCCTTAATGATGTGACTCTAAACGTAGATGCAAGGATCAACGTACCCTCTGGAATCCATGTATATGGAAAGGATTTTGCTCAGACAGGTGCATCAGATACGGCTTACGGAACATTTTCCGTGCCCCCCGGAAGCACCCAGACAATCTCTATTGGTCTTAAGGGAGAAAAAATAGGTACTTTTACAGTACACTTCAGTGGTCTCTATTGGTCTGGAGATGATAAGGACAATTACAACCCGATTTCACTCAGTCATCCCTTTGTAGTCGAGGAAGTTTCAGCAAATCCCGAAAAGACTCCCAGCTCAAATGAGAGCGTAGATGTAGAAACCAAAAATAACAGAGAAGAAGAAACCGAAGAAGGGGGCTCAGGTAGTGCTCTCGGATTTGGAATATTGGTTGCAGGTATATGCCTGTTAGGAGTTTATGCTATTAAGAGGAAGTAAATAAGATTAAAAAGAATTTAAACGTAGCCTCAGGAAAAAATACATACATTTTTCCTATTTCTATGTTTTAATAATTAAGAAAAGTACTCTTAATCCAGAGAAGCCTCTTACTTAAGAAGGAAGTGTGGTTTATTATTTTAGAGAAGATACTGAAAACGCAGAAGATTATACGCTTAGCCTTCCTATACAGGTAGAAGAAAAATCGTACGCTATAGAAGAAAGCCTTCCAGGATTTAAACTGGCTAGCCTGATATTTGTATTAATAGCCGTATCAATTGTAAAAAGATATTAAATAATACGCCAAATAGCAATCAGGCTTTGTTATTCTGAGAATATAAAATAAAATTGTCTGTATGATAGGCAACTCGTAAGCGCTGAATCAGATCAGGTATTTAAGATGGATTGTGGATTCATGGATCAGGTAATCGGCTTCCTAAGAATCCAGCTTGCCTTCAGCTTCCTTGATCAACGATATAAGTAAATTTGCCTAATTTTGATAGCTGTTAAGTTGTTTCTTTTTTCAAGAACAGAGTATATTGTTGACTTTTGCTTTGAGAGCGGTTTTGGTCAAATTATCTGCACACTCAAGCTCATTCACAAAACTGCTTACAACAGAATATCCTGCATATCTAGACTTTGACTAGCCCTGCATGTTATGGAATTAGTGTAGCCGAGATTTACCAGAATCTTGCTCGCATTAGTGCTTCGACTTTCGGTCTTGCAATAGACAAGTATCTTTGCATTACAGTAACTTGTTAACTCACCCGTTCGATTTGCCAGTAAATTTTCAGGAGGTAAAACAGGTTCTCCGGGTGGATTCTTAAGGCTTGCTACGGTATCAATAATGCCACTTTATATATGCCTCTTTATATGAGCTGCATGAATTCGTCCGGGGTATGGACATCAAGAATGAAGATATTACCTTCTTCAACCATTTTCTTAGCATTATTCAAACTCACATTTGTGTATATATTCTCCTCGGCTGCTGCAGTACCGGGTGCGACTACAAAAAAGCAAAGAGAGTTACAGCAAGATACGGCAAGGTAAATATTATTTCTCCAATTCGGTCCCTCCATTTTGTTCAATTATCCTTGTTTAAAAATGAAAGGGTTTTGGGTTAATCGTCCGTTCTGGACAATTACCCAAACAGAGAAACTATTTTACATTTCATACCTTGTCATAACTCCATGTAATTCATCAGTAGGGAGTCTATAGAACTGGACAAACGAGGGGGACAATTTTTTAATTATGGAAAAGATTTTCCATATTAAATTAGTAGTGAATATATCTTCTACTCCATAAAATATTGTTTTTTCACTAATGCCCTGGTCTTTCAGGATTTGCTCGACATCAACAATTTCCATATATCCGGTCTTTATTTCAAATACTCTCAACCCTTTTGCCAGTTCTTTTGTGAACGAACTTTCTATTCCAAAAGGACTGTCGGACTTGATAATTGAAATAAAAATATTATTTTCGTAGATAATATTATTTTTAAACATTACATGGGAAATATACTGGGGAATGTTAGCTATATCTCGTGTAAAGAAGAGGGCAGTCCCAGTTATTTTATTTTGAGTAGCATATAGTTGCTTATATTTTTCAAGGAAGTTTTCAACCTTCATGAGCTTCATCAGTTCGTACAGCCTCTTTTGTCCGGAAGTGTATATAATTATAAGAGAGAAAATAAAAAGTGCTATGATAATGGACCAGTAACCTCCATGAGGTATTTTATAGCTATTTGAGAGAAGGAATACTATGTCAATAAACGTTATAAATAGCGAAATAAGGGCTTTGGATATATTTCTCCTGTGATAAAATATAGAAGTCATAAGTATTCCTGTAATAGACATAGTTCCTGTAACTGCCAGTCCATATGCAGCTGCTAATCTGCTTGATTCTTTGAATATAAGCATCATAAACAATACCGAAATGAGGAGTAACCAGTTTACGGTACTTATGTATATCTGCGACTTTAATATCCCGGAAGTATAATCGATCTTTAGCATTGGCATTGCTCGAGTCGTAATTCCCTGATATACTATAGAGAACATGCTACTTATCATAGCCTGAGAAGCGATAATTGTAGCCATAATGCTCAGGAGAAGGAATGGAATATAAAGTAGGGGTGCCTGCTGATTTACCATCTCATACAAAAAATTTGTAGAACCAGGATTTCGGAGAAGAAATGCGCCCTGCCCGAGATAATTAAAAACCAATGCTATAAATACGAATCTCCAGGCCTTTAAAATAGGCTCTCTTCCCAGGTGTCCCATATCAGCATATAAGGCTTCGCCTCCTGTAGCACACAAGATAACTTCCGATAGTACAAAAAATCCCATAATCCCATTGTCCAGAAGGAATCTAATAGCATAATAAGGATTGATGGCTTTAATCACTTCTGGCGTATAGAAAATAGAAGCAATACCTGCAGATCCCATGGCTGCAAACCATATAACCATTATAGGCCCAAAAACCCATGTAATTTTTTCAATTCCCTTGCTCTGAACTGTGAAAAGTGCTATTGCAATTAGGCCAGAAATAAGTACGATAGTGCCTTGGTTTATGTTTTCTAACTGAGGAACTATTCGCAGTCCCTCGACTGCGCTCAGAATACTTATTGCAGGAGTAATTACTCCGTCTCCCATGAGGAAAGACGTTCCTATATAAGCTAACAATGTGACTAGAGATACATTTCTACTCGACTTGAGGAG
This sequence comes from Methanosarcina sp. UBA289, assembly GCA_002496565.1. Taxonomy (GTDB): domain Archaea; phylum Halobacteriota; class Methanosarcinia; order Methanosarcinales; family Methanosarcinaceae; genus Methanosarcina. The sequence continues at coordinate 77,215 of DAKJ01000019.1, forward strand.
AGGAACGAGTATCTCTTTTAAGACTATTGTACCTCCTTCTCCTTTTTTACCCAGGCTCATTGCAAGCCAGGCATATTCCAGAGTTACAAGTATAATAAGTGTCCAAATAATTAAAGATAAAACTCCTATTATGTGAGAATATGTAGGTTTTGTGAGAAGAAAGATAACTGTCAGGGTATATATTGGACTTGTTCCGATATCTCCAAAAACAAGTCCCATAGAGTTCAGTACTCCTCTAAAATTGCTGTTAGACATAATAGATACTCTCTGTGTTTTATTAACAATTGGATGAATGCTTTCACAAAGGCTCTGAAATAATAGATACAATATATAATCTGCAAATTATATAAATTGCAATTTTTTGCGTTTAAAAAGAGGTAGAAACCCAAAAGGATTTATATAGCTTTTGACCCGTTATCAGGTCATGATTCTTATTTTAAGTTTATATCTCAACCTATTTTCGTATTTTTTACTTGTATCCATAAATTCTACTTATAAATATACGTTTCCCCACGATTAATTGCTTTTCTAGACTCCTTTTGAATAAAAAATAAAAATTATCTAGTAAGTAAGGAAATGTTAAAGGCAGAAGAGACTAGAAAGGAACAGACAGAAGATACTGGATTTTAAAGGCAATCGGAGAAAAACAGCTGGAGAAATGAATAAGGAAACATTAACCAGAAGCGAAAGGGTTGAGGAATATTCAGGAGAAAACAGGATCAAAAGAGAAGGAAGCCTTCAAGAAACTACAGAAGGAGTGAATATTCTCCTCGGAGACCCTAGGAAAGCTATTGTCAAGCTTTCAATTCCTATAATAGTCGCTATGCCCGTGCAGACCATATACAACCTTACTGGATACCTTCTGGGTTGCAGGCCTTGGAAGCTGATGCTCTGGCTGCTGTCGGATTTGACTGGGGACTTCTTGGTGTATGGTAGGGGCTTGTTGCGGGTACGGTTATAGGTTCGATAATTACTTTCATCTGGGCACAGTTGTACCTGAAATGTCTGATGGGAACAAATAAAAGTATAAAAAAGTGCTAATATTATTGACTACCAAATTTAAAGTCATAAAGTATAAATAGAAACTAATGATTTAGTAAGAAATCAAACAATTAGATTTATGAATAGTAAGATAATGGACAAAGTAGTTTAGAGGATAGAGCTAGGAATAATTAGGCTCCAAGTTCTTCACATATTTTCAACATAACTTTCGAAATTCAAAAAATTCTGGAAAAACGATTTCAGCTTGTAATTCGAATTCGGAAAAAGCCCTGACTGTGATACCAATGAAAGAAGAAAAGATAAAAGAAACAGTAAAACTCCAGTTTGAAATAATGAATCTGTTTCAAAAACACTTTGCAGAAATATTTCACAAATCAGGGGACAGCCCATATAGCCTGAATAAAAATCAGAATCGGGCAATTCTGATTATAGGAGCAATAGATAATATTATGCCTACAACCCTGGGAAAGTGTCTCGATCTTCAGAAAGGAAGCCTAACAAGCATGATCGATGCGCTGGAAAGAGAAGGGCTTGTCTATAGGAAAGGAGACCCTGATGACCGGAGAAAAACCCTTATTTCTCTCACCGAAAAGGGAAAAGCTTACAGGGAATGGTTCATGAAAGAGCTTGAACATAATGCCTACAAGATACTAAAAAAGTTAGATGAAGAAGATATTCTTGCATATAAGGAGAGCCTGCAAATAGTGTTTGCAACACTGAGGAAGCTCGATGACACCGCCTGAACAAAAAAGTGCTGGAGGGATGTAATGGATATCAAACTCATAAGCAAACTCAAGAAGCTGGGGTTTACAGAAAATGAGGCAAAAATTTATGTTGGACTCTTGAGTTTGAATGAAGCTACAGCAAGGGAAATCCATGAATTTACCCATGTGCCAAGACCGAAGATCTATTCCGTGCTGGAGAGAATGGAAAATAAAGGATATGTGAAAGTTAAAAAAGAAACTCCTGCCTGTTTCAGAATCATAGCTCCGGAGCAATTGATCGAAAGACTCAAAGCTGAATTCCTCCACTCTATTAATGAAACCTTAAAAGAACTTAATTCAACACAGAAGAGAAAATCTACGAAGTCTCTTTTTTAAAGCCTCAAAGACTCTTATATTACATTTTTTATAAAACCAATTATTGGCAGCCACATCACTTTGAAGAGGCTATCCCACAATTATTAATAATGGATAAATTCTTTTTTCAATCTAAAGGCTTTAACATTTTCTTGTTGTCATCTTCGTTTAATATCTGTTTATAAGTTCATCCCAAAAGCGACCTTATTTGCACATATATAAGAGTTCTAGAACTAGTTTCATGATCGAAAGATCAATCGGTTATTCAAAGTCAGAGATATAAGGACCTAATCCAGAGTTTTGGAATGAGCTTTATCGTAAATTTAAATATACAGGAATAAACTTCAGTAACGAAGTAACTTTATTTTAAGATAAAAAGATAGGGATAGTAAATATTATTTTTAATAAGGAATTGATATCTTGAAATAAAAACTTGGATATTTGGTTAGCATAGTACAAAATAAATACAACTTGATGATTATAAATGAGAAGTTAATATATTAAAAATTTCATAACTGAATTTTGGTATACGATCTAATTTAAACTAGATGTGGTCCAGAAGTAAAACTGAGCATTGAATTATTATAATTAACAAGTGAAGATGAAATAGTTATCTTAGTAAAAATATGGATATTGGGTAAAAATGAATAGAAACAAACAAAAATTAATAGCCATACTTCTTGTAGCTATCTTAATAGCATTTATACCCCTTGTATCAGCAGCTCCTGTAGGAACATCCGAATCCAAAGTAGTAGAAGCCGCAAAAAGCTGGATCGGAGTTAAATCAGTGCATGGCGGCAACAGCCGATCGGGCATTGATTGCTCTCACTTGGTATCTCAAGTATACAAGCAAGCTGGAGCCAAAGACATAGTTTTCCAAACTGTACCTAACATGAAAAAAAATCCCTATTATGTTACTACAACTTCTCCCACGCCTGGAGATCTAATTTTCTGGAAAAAAGATGTTGTTAAAAATGACAGAACTTACTGGCTTCTCAGCCATGTTGGAATATATATTGGGAACGGACAGTTTATAGACACAACTTTTGATACAAAAAAAGTTGCTATACAAAGTATTAGTGGTGTGTATCAAGAGGGAATGCCTTACTATGCAAGATGGAGCCCTGATGGAAGCAATAGTAACACTGGAAACGATGAAACTCCTAACAATAACGATTTAAAAGCACCAGTTGCTGCATTCTCTGCATCGCCAACCTCCGGAAAAGCCCCGTTAACTATTTCCCTTACTGATAAGAGTACAGATGCAACTTCCTGGTCATGGGATTTTGGAGACGGAAGTACTTCAGCAGAGAAGAACCCAACGCATATTTACTCTGCAGCAGGAAACTATAACGTTGTCCTGACAGTAAATAATGAAAAGGGCTCAAGTTCAAAGACTCAAAATATAATTGTTCAGAGTGAACCTATTCCAGAAAAAGTTCTTCCTGTAGCAAACTTTAATGCAAATACTGTAAGCGGCCCTGCTCCTCTTTCTGTGCAATTTACAGATATATCGCAAAACGGAAACGGATGGAACTGGAATTTTGGAGACGGGGCTACTTCAGCAGAGAAGAACCCAACGCATATTTACTCTGCAGCAGGAAACTATAACGTTGTTCTGACAGTAAATAATGAAAATGGATCGAGCTCGAAAACCCTAAATATAGCTGTGGAGGGAGAACCAAGTCAAGAAAAAGTTCTTCCTGTAGCGGACTTTGATGCAGATATCACTAGCGGCTCTGCTCCCCTTTCTGTGCAATTTACAGATCTCTCGCAGAATGCAAAAGAATGGAGCTGGAACTTTGGAGACGGAAATACTTCAAGCGAGCCGAATCCGCAGCATATATATTCCTCAGCAGGGAACTATGATGTTAATCTGACAGTTATTAATGAGAACGAAACCGCCTCAAAAATCAATACGATAATCGTACTGGAAGAGAGTAATTCCAGCGACAGTAACAATAACACCGACACTATCAGTAGTAGTGATAGTAACAGCGACAGCGGAAGTGGCGGCAGTAGAGGAGGACACAGCCACAAGAGCGGAGGTAGCAGTAGTGGCGGTGGCGGTGGTGGATCCCCTGAACCAGCAAAGAACGTCCAGGTAAAAGAGATTTTACAGAACTTTATTGCCAGTGGAAAGGATGTGAATTTTAATTTTACAAATAATGCAACCTGTGTTGAGTCGATAACGTTCAGGTCAACAAAAACCGTAGGAAAGACCACTACAATAGTAGAGGAACTGAAAAACAAGTCGAGCCTGGTTTCCGAGCTTCCTGAAGGTATCGTCTACAAATCATTCAATATATGGGTTGGAAACAGTGGTTATGGCACCTCAAAGAATATTGAGAGTCCAACTGTCGATTTTAAAGTCAATACCTCATGGGTAGATGAGAATAACATAAACAAGTCCTCAATTATACTTGACTGGTACGATGATGAGAAAAAAGAATGGGTGGAACTGCCAGTAAGTCTAACAGGTGAAGATGATCAGTTCTTGCATTTCACAGCAGACGTACCTGGCTACTCTTCCTTTGCAATAACAGGTGTAAAAGATGAAAACAATACAATAACTGCAGAACCTGCTAAAGCAGCCATAAATAATACTGAAGGCAGTAATGAAGGAAGTAATGCAAACACTATTGAAAATAAGATGACTGAAGAAAGTGAAAAGACTCCTGGATTCAGTATAATCAGTGGCATTGTATGCCTCTTGTGCATGTCCATATATGGGATAAAAAGAAGATAAAATAGTGTGAATTGTAGTAAGATAGTGAGGGTTATTGATCTAATCCGGCAATAGAGTATACTCTCCTTTATTGTCAGATTGGGAATTTCCCTCCTGATTATTATTTTCTTGATTTTTATTTTTGGATTACTACTTTCTGGATTACTACACCTTCCAGGATATCATTTTTCGGTATTAAATCCAGTTTACTGAAGATATTAAGCTAAAGAAATGTTTTTTAAGAAAAGAATTGTACCAATCAGTATAATCTATAAATTCGTCTATTGAATTTCGATTTTAACTGAAAATAAGGGTTTTTCTTTATTAGCTGAAAATAAGAATTTTAACGATTTTAATCTCCTCTAAATAACTAGTTATTATGCATAGGGTACAAGAGCCTGCATATACATAAAAATCTGAAGTAAAACCTGAAAAGCTTTAGAGGGAAAGACTTTGCAACTCAAAATTGAAACATCTAAACGTGTTGAGCTGGTAGATATCACTTCAGAAGTTCAGGAAGAAGTAAGGAAAAGCGAAATAGCTCAAGGCATTGCCTTATCAGCACACGACACACTACCGCAGGCATCATAATAAACGAAAACGAAGGTGGGCTAAAGGAGGATATTTTGGACCTATTAAATAAACTGGTACCTACCGGTGCAGGGTATAAGCACGACCGCATAGACGACAATGCAGACTCTCATTTAAGGACAGTACTGCTTGGAGCAAGCGAAGCCCTTCCCATTTTAGAAGGAAAGCTTGAGCTTGGGACCTGGCAGAGAATCTTTTTTGCCGAAATGGATGGACCTAGAAGCAGGACAGTCAATATTACGCTTTTAAGGGCTTAACACAGATAAAAATAACATAATAGCTACAGCGGATGAATAAACGTAGAACGGATAAAAACAAAGAAGAGATCAAGAAAAATAGTGAAAACTCAAAAAGAATAATAGAGAAAATTCCTTACAAATTGACTGAGAAAAGTCACTCAGGAACTTTCCGGGTTATTATTGAAATCGTCCAAACGTGTCTGCTTCCTTATGCAGTTTTCTCCTGGGATTTCCACAGGGTACTCACCTGTTAGGCAGCCAATGCACATGTCGTTCTTATCGCACCCCAGAGCCCGCATAAGCCCGTCAATACTTAGGTATCCGAGAGAATCCGCATTAATGAGGCTTTCAACCTCTTTTACGGTCTTATAAGAGGCAATAAGTTCCTGCCGGGTAGCCATATCTATACCCAGATAGCAGGGAGCGATAATTGCAGGACTTCCAACTCTTGCGTGAATTTCTGATGCGCCTGCCCTGCGAACCATATCTATAATCCGCCTTGAGGTTGTACCCCGGACAATGCTGTCGTCAACCAGAACAACACGTTTGCCTTTGACATTATCCTGGATGGCATTCATTTTGAGCCGGACTGCGGTTTCACGCAAATCCTGGCCAGGCAGGATAAATGTGCGCCCTATGTAACGGTTCTTCATCAGGCCTTCCAGATATTTAATACCTGATTCCCTGGCGTAGCCGATTGCGGAAGTAATCCCTGAGTCAGGAACAGGCGAAACAATATCAGCCTCGACCTGATGTTCTCTGGCGAGCTCCCTCCCGATGTTTTCCCGCACCTTATAGACCAGTTTTCCATCAATAATGGAATCTGGCCTTGCAAAGTAAATGAACTCAAAAACGCAATGTGCAGGATGAGGTTCGTTTCCTATCTGGTAGCTTTCAAAGCCCTCGCCTGTAAGGACTACTACTTCACCTGGACGCACATCCCTGATAAGAGTGCCATTAAGAGTATCCAGAGCTACACTCTCCGAGAAAACCGCGTATCCGCCATCGACTTCCCCGAAACAGAGAGGTTTGAATCCAAAAGGATCACGCACAGCATATAGAATGCCATCTATGTGGATTACCAGAGAATAAGAGCCTACAAGTTTGCGCATAACATTCCGGATTGATTCTACAGGCTCGTGCCTTATTAGCTCTTTTACAAGAAGGTGGCCGATAACTTCGGTATCAGAGTCGCTGATAAAGATACGTCCTTCGCACTCCAGTTCATCCTTGAGGTCTTTGGCATTAACTAAATTTCCGTTATGGGCAATTGCAACTGCTCCTCCTTTGAAATTCAGGACAAAGGGCTGGCAGTTTTCTATTCTTGATCCTCCGGTTGTTGAGTAGCGGACATGTCCTACTCCTACATTCCCGATCAAGCGTCCCAGAGAATCTTTATTATACACATCAGGAACAAGACCCATGCCTTTGATGGAATGAGAAGATGTACCATCATATACCATTATGCCAGTGGATTCTTGTCCTCTGTGCTGGAGGGCATACAAGGCGTAATACAGCTTGAACGCGACAGTATTGGATTGTGGCCTGTCACTTGGTAAAATTATGCCTGCAACGCCACATTCTTCTTTCAATTTTGACCTCCGATGCAGGTAAAAAATAGAGAAAGTGGAACAGACAGGTTTAATACTTGCACTTTGCCTGCCACTTGTAAGCTCTTATGCGAGATGTTTTTCCAAAACCACATGAAGTACACTGTTTTGTATGCACGTTAAAAGAAACACTTCCACAGCGTCTGCATTTGGCGTGTGTGCGTTTCTGCCTTTTTCCCATTGATGCAGTACCTTTACTCATTCCTAAATCTCCTGATAAAAATTAATTTGTTAGAGCAATATTCTATAATCTGAAGCGATACTATTATTCTGAATTTACTCTCTGCGGCCAGTCACAATAAGTCCTGTTGCTCACCGAGATTTAACGATAATAGATGAAGTGCTTGATATAGATTACGGAGATACGTATACCACGTTGTCACCGCGAATAACGACACTGCTGAACTTGCTTACAACTTCTCCTTCTCTTAGCTCTTCAGCATTGTCAAGCACGAGGTTCATGTGAATATCGTATCCTTTCAGCTCGCCTCTAAACTCGCGTGCGCCTTTCAATCTAACGATTACAGGTGTGTCTAATGCGTTGTTCAAAATATCCAGAGGTCGGTTTGCCATCCTTACAGTCCCCTTAAAACATTATAAATCAAGTCATTATCTATATCAATATAAATAGTTAATCCAGATTTAAATTAATCGCCGCGCTTAAATTTGATTATTTGCATCAAAGTCGTAAATACACTATATAAAGGTATCGAAGAAATATGTCATTTATTAAGTTTTCATGTAAAAAACACCCTGATGCTATCCAGAATTATATTAAAGAATTACCTGATATAGACAAGAATTCTCATCAGGACAGGAGCAAAACTCCAGGAGAAAATAAAATCTCATGTAAACCTGTTGAGAAGATTTTTTATAAATAATACATCAAAACCTTATAAAATCTTCCTAAAGGGTACAATAATAAATAAATTAATTTCATTTCCTGAAAAAAAGTTTCAGAAATGGTAAAAACGAACGAAAAAAAGAGAGAAGCACATGATAGAAAAATCATTAACAATAAAACCCCAGATTGTTATGACTATTGCAGGTTCGGATTCAGGGGGAGGAGCCGGAATTGCTGCGGATCTGAAGACTTTTGCTGCCCTTGGAGTGCACGGAACCTGCGCTATTACATCGATTACTGCACAGAACACTACCGGAGTCCTAGAGAGCTTTGACCTCACTCCTGAGGCTATAGCCAGCCAAATTGAAGCTGTCTGCACCGATATGGAGGTAAAGTGGGCAAAAACCGGCATGCTTGCCTCATCGGAAATCGTAAGGGAAGTTGCAAAAGAAGTGAGGAAACATGGGCTTTCCATTGTGCTGGACCCTGTTATGGCTGCCGAAGCCGGAGGAAACCTGCTGCGAAAAGAAGCTATTTCTGTCCTTATTGAAGAACTGCTGCCCTTGTGCAAGGTTACTACGCCAAATGCATTCGAGGCCGGCGACCTTGCTGGTATGGCTGTCAAAACCCCTGAGGATGCGAAAGTTGCAGCCAAGAAAATCGCGGATATAGGTGTAGAAGCCGTCATTGTTACAGGAGGACATCTGGACGCTACTGATCTGCTTTATGAAGCTACTTCTGATACTTTCACCCGTATTCCGGGCACTTTTGTTAAAGGAGGAACACACGGCTCGGGCTGCACTTACTCTGCGGCAGTGACTGCCTTTTTAGCCTCAGGAGAGAGCCTGGAATCGGCTGCTAGGAAAGCGAAGAAATTCGTTGAGCAGGCGATCCTGATGAGCCGGCCTGTAGGCAGGGGAGCAGGTCCTATAAACCAGCTTGGAGCGACTCTGGACGAAAAAGAGCGCTACCTGGTCTTAAGAGAATTAAAAGAAGCAGTTTCGATTCTAGAAAACAGCTTTGATTTTTCGAAACTTATCCCCGAAGTAGGCTGTAATATAGGAATGGCTATTCCCCAAGCTGACGGATACAAAGACGTTGCGGCTGTCGAAGGCAGGATAGTTAAGCACAAGGGGAGGGCAGTTTCTGTAGGCTGTGTAGATTTCGGGGCCAGCCGACATGTAGCAAGGATTATTCTTGCGTCCCTTCGTAAGAATCCGGAAATAAGGGCAGCAATTAACGTAAAATACTCCAGGGAAGCCCTTGCAGCCTGCAGAGAGATGAAACTTGGAATTTCCTCTTTTGACAGGGCTGAAGAACCGGAAAACACCAGTACAATGGACTGGGGTACAGTCGAAGCAATCAAAAAATACGGAAGCGTGCCGAAAGTCATCTATGATAAAGGGGGACCGGGAAAGGAACCAATGATACGCCTGCTGGGTGCAAGTGCGACTGAAGTGGCAAAACTTGCTGTGGAACTTGCAGAAAAGATAGATTAAAAATCCGACTAAAAATTAAAAGCTTCAGGTATATCTACATGCCATTTATCCACATGACATTTTAAAGCCGATTGAGCTTTTCTCAGAATTAAGCTCTTTCTTGGGATCAAGCTTTTAGTTCTGGTCGTTTTTACTTTTTGCTCTGTTTCTGAACGACTTCATTTTTTCAATTTATATTTATATTTATATTTATATTTATATTTATATTTATATTTATATTTATATTTATAGCCTTCCAGTTTCTGTTTTTTGATTAGTAACACTCCTTCAAACATTCCTCTTTTCCATAAAGTACATAAGTGAGATATAAATACCTTAACTGGAAAGTAAGTAACAATTAAATACATCGAAGTACGATTTTGTGCATACAATAAAGACGGAGAAAATCTATGGAACAGACCAAAATTATCCTTGATGAGAATGAGATGCCCAGGCAGTGGTATAATATCCTACCAGACTTATCTTCTCCTATCGAGCCTCCTCTTGATCCGAGGACCTGGGAGCCTATAAGCCCCGAGGCTCTTGAACCTATTTTCGCAAAAGGCCTTATCAAGCAGGAAATGAGTAGTGAAAGGTTTATTGATATCCCTGAGGAGATACTTGAGATTTACAAGCTCTGGAGACCTAGCCCGCTTTATAGAGCACACAGGCTGGAAAAGCTTCTCAAAACTCCTGCAAAGATATACTATAAAAATGAAGGGGTAAGCCCTGCTGGAAGTCATAAGACAAACACCTCGATTGCCCAGGCTTATTATAATATGAAAGAAGGAAACGAGAGACTCACAACCGAAACAGGTGCAGGACAGTGGGGAAGTGCATTAGCTCTTGCCTGCAACTACTTTGATCTTGAGTGTAAAGTCTATATGGTCCGTTCCAGCTATTACCAGAAACCTTATCGGAAGTCCCTCATGACAATCTGGGGAGGAAATGTTGTTCCCTCGCCAAGCTCGGATACGGAATTCGGGAGAAAAATTCAGAAGGAGCAGCCTGATACACCGGGAAGCCTCGGAATCGCAATCAGTGAAGCCGTAGAGGATGCAATCGCGCATGATAGCACGAAGTATTCCCTGGGAAGCGTCCTCAACCATGTTATGCTCCATCAGACAGTAATCGGGGCCGAATGTAAGAAACAGCTTGAACAGGTTGAAACCTACCCTGATATAGTTATAGGCTGCTGTGGAGGAGGAAGCAACCTTGCAGGAATATCCCTTGAGTTCATTAAAGACAGGCTTGAAGGAAAGAATAGTCCAAGAGTAATCGCAGTCGAACCCTCGGCTTGCCCGTCCCTTACCAAAGGTGAGTACAGGTATGATTTCGGAGACACTGCGGAAATGACCCCGTTGCTTAAAATGTACACCTTGGGCCACGAACATGTGCCTCCTGCCATCCATGCAGGCGGGCTCCGCTACCATGGAGACTCCCCAATCATAAGCAAACTCTGTGCTGAAGGGCTTATTGAAGCTGTTTCATATGATCAGTGCCCGGTATTTGATGCCGCTATACAGTTCGCACGGACCGAAGGCATAGTCCCTGCTCCGGAATCCTCTCACGCTATCCGCTGTGCAATCGACGAAGCTCTCAAATGCAAACAAACCGGAGAAGAAAAAACAATTCTCTTCAACCTCAGCGGGCACGGACATTTCGACATGAGCTCCTATGACAAGTATTTTAACAAGGAACTTACCTGAAATAACCGAAAAAATTAGAACTAAAAATCAAAGTAGAATTCAAACAGGATGCTTTAAAAGCATCCTAACAATCAAGAGAATCACAAATATTCCGATACTGTCACAGAAAAGAAAACTTAATCAAAACTGCGCTTATGCATCACCCATAGCCAAAGATAATAGGAAACTACCTAGAATACTTAAAAACGCCATAATAGTCCAGAAAAGACAGTCGAAGATCTCAAGGATATTTAAGAGCATTCAAGAATGTATTATTCGGATTAAATTTCAGAATGACAGTTCCAGATTTTCTCGCATAGAGATATATAGCAAGAAAATGGTATGAAAAAATCTGTTTTTCTTAAAAACTATCTTAATTTTCAAAAATTAAGAGTATCTTTCTAGATATCAATCCTTTTTGAATTTAGCTCCGCTCTGTATGTAAATCAGCTCTTTTGGGCGTAAGCAAAGCGGAAAGGAGTGGGATCCATCCTCCTGGGCGGAAATAGGGTGAAACAGGGCCCAGGCTGAATAGCCACAACTTTGCCGAGATGGAAATCAGGTGATTTTACTCTAAATCTCTCCTGCCCAGAATATAAGAAACCATTTGAGGATCAAGCTTGCTCTCCTGTGCCACTTCCTCAGCAATTTTTTCACCAGGAATGCCTTCAGCTTTCATACTTTTTATTTTTGAGATTACGGAAGAGGGGACAGTATAGTATTCGTTGATATCTTTCCTGTGCCCCCATACATCTCCTTCCAGAAGCTGGACCTTTTGCATTTCGAGAAACATCTCTATGGCTCTTGAAACTGTCCGTCTATATGATTTTGGAAGCTGAATTACCTCCAGTTTTGGACATGTCTCAACAAGCAGAAAAATATCTTTATTTGAAGGCCTGAATGCAAAGTGAACAACCTTTTCATTTGGATTTAGTGATAGAATTTCATTTCTTGAACTAATAACTCTTATTTTCATACAGATCCCCCGACCCAAAACTCATTAAAGAATCAATAAAATAAGTTACACGACTTTATTTAAATAATTTTCTATGTATACTCATTGGTTTTGTCCCGCTAATTTGAAAATATTTCAAAAAAAGTAAGTGGGAAAAGCAGAAACAAAAACGCTGAGAAAAAAAAGAGTTTTCATGTCTTAAATGTTTATAAATCAGTTATTGCAATCATACTAAATATAAAAATAATGTTATGTAACAATTTTAGAATTTTAGATCTAGAAAACAGAGAATAATCCAGGAAAAATAAAAAAATAAATCGAAGAATAAAAAACCAATGAGATTTGAGATAGGAATCAATGTATGAGAGGTAAATTGAAAAATAAAGCACAAATAGGAATCAAAGTATGAGAGGTAGATCGAAAAATAAAGCACAATTAGGAATCAAGGTGTGAGAAGTAGATTGAAAAATAAATTATAATAAAGTATAATAAAGAGCAAAGACCCTACCTTAACGAAAGTGAAGCATTGCTCTGGAAACTGCAAAAGCTCAGAGAGATTTAAGAAAAGTAAACATTAGATGGAAATTCCAATCCGGAATTCCATCTGAAAAGAAGGATTCATTCGCTATTCCTTCACAGAATACAGCCCGAAAAAAGGATCTGTCCTAGAAAAAGGATATATCCTGAAATGCATCCTAGAAAGATGGCGAATTAATAGATTAATCTACGATTCTTTTGCTCAGGATATAAAGGATCATATCCGAGTTTAATTTACTTTCTCTCGAAAGCTTTTCGGCAATAACCTCATTGGTGAAACGATCAGCTTTTAATTCCTGTATTTTCTCCAGAATGTTCTGAGAGACATTATAATACTCGTTTATGTCCTTCCTGTGCCCCCATACATCCCCTTCTAGAAGATTAATCTTCTGCATCTCCAGAAACATTTCAATTGACTTGGAGACCGTCCTTCTGTAAGATTTAGGAAGCTGTATCGCTTCAATTTTCGGACATGTTTCCGCAAGCATAAATACATCCTTGTTAGACGGCCTGAAAGCAAGGTGAATAACCTTCTCGTTCGGATTGAGGGTAGGAATTTCCTCCCGTGAACTAACTACTCTGATTTTCATACGTATCCCCACTCCTTATTTAAGAATTAGATTTTCATTTATTTAAAAATCAAATTTTGTTTACGCATTTACATTTTAAATACATATCGATTAGCCGAAATATTATTTAGAGGGTTTATACCCAAACCGAGTTCTAATAGCATCAGCATGTGCATGTAGACCTTCTTCCTCGGCTAATGCGATTACAGTTTCTTTCAGAATTTCAAGCCCACTCTTGCTGATTCTCTGAATACTTGAGTATTTAATAAAATGGTTTATATTCAGACCAGAATAAACTCTGGCGTATCCGGATGTGGGAAGCACGTGATTCGTCCCGGAGGCATAATCTCCAGCAGGAACAGGTGAATAATTTCCTACAAAAATTGATCCTGCGTTTTTAATCCTGTCAAGTACAAAATCCGGATCCGATACCATAATCTCAAGATGTTCGGGAGCAAATTTATTGCTAAAGCTAATACATTGTTCCAGGGAGTCTGCAATAAGAATTGCAGCGTTTTCAAGAGAAGCCTTTACAATGCTGCTTCTCGCAGTCTGTTCAGCCTGAACCAGAACTTCTTTTTTTACAGCCTCTGCCAGCGTATCCGAGCCTGTAACGAGTATTGAGACTGAGTTTGGATCGTGCTCGGCCTGCGCTATAATATCCGAAGCGGCCATAACGACATCTGCTGATTCATCTGCAATGATTAACACCTCGCTAGGACCTGCCGGGAAATCTATCTCTGCAACGTCCCTGATCTGCATTTTGGCAGATGTGACAAAAACATTTCCAGGCCCTACGATTTTGTCCACCTTGGGAACGGTTTCAGTCCCATAGGCCATTGCCCCTATAGCCTGCACTCCACCTAGTTTGAAAACTTTATCCGCTCCTGCAACCTTTGCGGCAGCAAGCGTAAGCGGGTGTACGGAACCGTCCGGCCTTGGAGGGGTACAAACAATGACCTGCTCTACTCCTGCAACCCTGGCAGGAATTACAGTCATTAGCACGGTTGAAGGATAGGAAGCCCGCCCTCCAGGAGCATATGCACCCACACTTTCCAGAGGTGTTGCCTTTTGACCCAGCACGATTCCTGGTTTGAGTTCCATGAACCAGGTAGCTTCCGGGAGCTGAGCTTCATGGAAAGCTTGTATGTTTGCAGCTGCGGCTTTAAGGTGATCCAGGAGTTCAGGACTTATTTCGGAAAGAGCCATCTCAAACTCTTCCTCGCTCACTTCAAAATTTGCAAGTTCGACTTTATCGAATTTAGCTGTATATTCCCTGAGTGCGGCATCTCCTTTGGTGCGCACATCGGAAAGCACAGCTGAAACAGTTTTCGCTACGTCCTCAAGCCCGGATCCCCGGGAGAGCAATTTCTGCATTTCAGCTTCCGAAACATCAGACAACTTTTTGAATAACATCATAACCATCTCTGAAAGAACCTGACAGAACCTGATACAGGTTGAAATCTGATATAAATTGGCGAATTAAACTCGAGATAAAATGAATTACTACAAATTAGCAATCGGCAATCTGAGAGCCGAGCAACCAGATAATCGATTCACTTGAGAATCCAATCCCATTAAATCCCTGCCCTCATTTAATATTTTATCCCTTACTGAGCCTAATAATATAGAGTAAAAACCGTAAAGCGGATCTACTATAAAAAACAAAAGAAGTGAGGTAGGTAAAATCAATAATCGCTGATTGTTTTTTGCCCTGAGGAAGGACTTTTCTCAGGAAGTTCAGGCTCCAAAATTCCAGGAACTGCCTCTCGGATTCCTATCTGCTTAAAAATCCGGTCTGCAATTTTTGGCCCCAGAAGAGCAGCCACTTTTACAGGGTCGGCTCCTGCAAGCTCTGCTGAGGATTTGAAGCCTGCGTCATAAAGTTTCCTTGCTCTCACGCGCCCTATACCTCTGATGTCAAGTAGATCCATAAGTTCGGGGGCCGCTCCGTAATGTATCCGTTTTTCAAGTTCTGCGGCTTCTTTTGCCCCTTTGAGGTCAATAAGACTAGCAAGCTGGGCAGCAACATGCATTATCCATTTTGCAATGTCCGCAATTGCATGAATGTCACCTTCCCCGGTACCGAACTTTAAGCAAATCTCGTTTTCAGATTTTTCGTGAATCCAGTCAAGTAGAAGAAGGGAAGTTTTGACTTCTCCGAGGAACCATTCATATTCCGTAGTATCAAAGGGACTGGGCACCCTTATAAACTCGCTGGCGTGAGCCATTACATAATCGTTGATGTCCTGATAGTCCTGGCTCCTCATGTAGAGCAGACGCATGTCAGGCGTGCTGCATACCAGATGCAGTAGAGTAAGTTCGGTCAGGGTTTCTGCTTCTTTCAGGCCCTTTGCAATGCGGGCAGCCGATAGTGGATCAATATACAGCCTTGAGACAAGCTTTCCGAAGTTTGTAGGAATAAGAGCATCGGTATTCTCAAGCATTTCTTCCTGACGCAAAAAGTTAAGGCATTCATTCACAACCGTGGAAAGCCCGAAGTTAGAGTACTGGAAAGCGAAAAATGTTGCCTCCAGAAAGTCCATTAGTTCGTCATAAGTCCGCGCAAAACCATTGGAGATAGTAGAGAGCACATGTGTCCTGAGAGCGTTTTCAGTTCCGAGTTTGGACCAGATATCTTCGGCATCTGCCTCGATGTAGTTCTCAAAAAGGAAAACAAACTCATTATAGGATTTTGCAATAAGTACAGCTTCTCCGTATGGGTCAAGTCTTGGCCTGCCTGCCCTGCCTGCCATCTGTTTGTACTCGAGCACAGGAATAGGCTGCATTCCACCTTCAGAGGAATAGCGCCGATAACTTCGGATAATTACGCGTCGAGCAGGCAGGTTAAGCCCGGCTGCTAGAGTAGGAGTGCTCGAAATCAATTTGATTTTTCCAGCCCTGAAACCGTCTTCTACAAGCTCCCTTAAAGGAGTGGTAAGGCCTGCATGGTGAAAGGCCGTCCCTGAACGAATACAGGCTGCAAGGTTAGTTGAAGTATCAGTTTCACTGCTTTCGAGAATTTCATCTGCAATTTCTGCAAGTGCTTTCCTGTCTTCTGCTGAGAGCGTCTTTTTAACAGTTGAGGCCGCCTTTTTTGCAAAAGCCATACAATTCTTTCTGCTGCTTTCGAAAACCAGGCACTGCCCGTCTTTCCTGAGAGTATCCAGCGCAAGGTTCACAGCTTCGTCTTTTGTGGATTGCTCAACAGGTTTTTCTCTATCCTTGCAATAGAAGGTCCCATTAAAGAATACCCCCTCATGAAGTTCAGTAGGCCTCCATTCACTTAATACAAGCTCGGCTTCCAGCCAGGCTGCGAGTTCGTCGGCGTTTCCTACAGTTGCAGAGAGCGCTAGGATCTGGCAGGAAGGATTCATTTTCCGAAGCTTTGCAAGGGTAACTTCAAGCGTTGGGCCCCTATCCGGTGAGTCTATGAGATGAACCTCGTCTGCTACAACAACAGAAATTTCCTGCATCCAGGCAGTCTCATTCCTGAGCAGGGAATCGGTTTTCTCAGAGGTTGCAACAATTATATCGTTTACTCCGAGCCCCTCGTCCCGAAGGTCATAATCCCCTGTTGAGATGCCGACCTTTATTCCAAGTTCCGAAAACTCCCGAAACCGCCTGAATTTCTCGGAAGCAAGAGCTCTAAGAGGCACGATATAGAGTGCCTTTCCTCCTGCGCGGATGGATTTCAACATTGCAAGCTCGGCAAGGAGAGTCTTCCCTGAAGCCGTTGGGATTGCAGCAAGCAGGTTTCTTCCTTCAAGCAGCCCTTTTTCCACGGCTTCGGCCTGAGGGGGATAAAGTTCCAGAATCCCGGAATCGACATAAAACCGTTTTATTTCATCGGGCAGATCGAGACTTTCTATCTTCATTGAAAATCAGAAACTCACACATTGGATAAAAAACTATTTTGGAATTGCACACCACTATCGAAAAATTTAGTATCTGCAGAAACATCTTCAAAAGTTTCTGCAAAAGCCTGGTTCCCTGTTAAGGGAAACCTAATTCATTAAGATTTTTTGAACATAAATTACTAAACATCGATTAGTTAACATCACTTACTGAACGTCACTTTACTGATGTCGAATTAATTACCTGCCGAATAATAGTAATTTCCACTTTCTTTTTGTTCCCGGTCAAGCCTTGAGCCCAGATTATTCACACGCGGGCGCCTTGTTTCCTCGTCCCTGCGGAAAGTTATGCCCAAGTTTTTCAGGAATTTGTTCATACCGTTTTCCATGCTGAACGGGCCATGCGCTTCACCGTATACCGAAGGCTTGCCTTCAAAAACCACGAGTCTCTGGCTCAACATATCTATCATATAGATATCATGATCTACGACAAGAGCTGTCTTCTTGTTGTTTTCGGCAAAGCGGTTGAGGACTTTTGTGACCATAGAACGCTGTTCAACGTCCAGATGGGCACTGGGTTCGTCCAGAATATAAAGGTCGGCTTCCTGGGTTAGACAGGCTGCAATCGCAACTCTTTGCAATTCTCCACCACTTAGCTCCGTAAGAAGGCTATCATAGATCTTTTCAAGCTGGAGTGGGTTCGAAATTTCTACCTCGTAGTAGCTAGTTCCAAACTGCCTTGAAATACCACGCAGGAAATCCTGCACGCGCACAGGGATGTCGGCTTTAATGTACTGAGGCTTGTAAGAGATTTTAACGTCTATCCCTGGATCGCCCTCATCAGGCTTGATTTCCCCTGCAAGCACCTTTACAAAGGTTGACTTTCCTATCCCGTTGGGGCCTACTATTCCGAGTACCTCACCTTCCCGAAGGCTGCCACCTGTAGCTTTTAGGGAGAAGCCATCTCCAAATTTCTTTGAGAAACCGTTAAAAGTAACTACGGACCTTAACTGGTAGTCTTCTCTCGGAGGATGGACTTCAAACTTTATGGCTTCAGGTCGTATCCTTATATTTTCTTCAGGGAGATAGCCTTTGAGGTATTGATTAATCCCCACCCGTACACTCTTCGGAAGAGTAACCACACCAAAAGCTGCAGGCTCTCCGTAAGCAATGTGAATGACATCTGTGAGCATGTCCAGGATTGCAAGATCGTGCTCTACCACGAGCACAGCTTTGTCCTTTGATATATTCTGGATCAGACGGGCGACGTTAATTCTCTGGTAGATGTCAAGATAAGGGCTAATTTCATCAAAGAAGTAGAACTGAGCATCCTTTGCCGCACATGCTGCGATTGCCACACGCTGCAGTTCTCCACCACTCAATTCCGAGATATTCCTGTTGACTACGCTTTTTAAATCAAGATAGTCGACAAGCTCATCAAGGACTCCTCTCTCATCGGTTTTTTCGAGCAGTTCGAATGTTTTTCCTTTGAAAGCTTTAGGGATCAGGTCTACGTACTGGGGCTTTTGGGAAACTCGGACCTTACCGTCTACAACAGCTTTAAAGTAGTCATAAAGTGCGGTTCCAGCATAATGTTCAAGCACAGTGTCCCAATCGCCTTTTTCCTGTCCGAAGTTAGGGATTAAAGCTCCTGAAAGAATCTGAACGGACGTACTTTTTCCGATCCCGTTAGGACCGAGAATCCCTGTTACTTTTCCTGCCCTGGGAACAGGCAGCCCGAAAAGGGCAAAACCATTTACTCCGTACCTGTGAGTGGGTTCCGTTAGAGCTTCAGGAAGCCCTATGATCATGATGGCGTTGAAAGGACATTTGTTAATGCAAATTCCGCAACCTACACAGAGTTCCTCGGAAATGACAGGTTTTCCATCCTCCTCAAAAACAATCGTCTCATCCCCTGTTCGGACCCTCGGGCAATATTTCTCGCACTCCTTACTGCACCGTCTGGGCTGACACCTATCTTTATTAAGTATAGCTATTCTCATGATAGTCCCCAAAAATTACGTTTTTTCTTTAATTTGGTAAACAATATTAAACAGAATGTTTGCTGTAATTTTAAGCATAACCTGAGAGTAACAATGTAAGTTTTTGCTATGGTAGAAAGCTGTTATCACAGCAGGGCAATATGATAATGTAACGTTAGTATATTGAAAGAATATTGCATATATACAGTAGTTATCGGTTATGAAATGCCTGCTCTGGTATATGAACTGTTGGACTATTGCAGGCACAAAACATCAGTTAAGTAGAAGTTTAATTGGATATGCGGCCAAATTATGCAAAATCTTGTAAATTAATACACATGTTTGTGAATCAAAAAAATAAAAGCCTGTGATAAAAAACTGTATAAAAGGCCCTTAAATTTAAGAGAGCCTTTTGCAGTTCAGGAAAGGGGATTTTAATTCAGGAGGAGAGTCCAGACAACAAGGAAGAAATCAATCACTATAAACTCTACGTAGAACCAGTCCTTGAATTTGAACTCATTTGTGCTGATCTTGAGTTGAGGATAAAGAAATTTCTGTATGAAATATGTAAACCCGATAACGATCGTAAGTATAACATACCAGATCCTATCTTCTCCTGTCCCATATAGACGGAAACATAGTACTCCTGCAATTGTGCCAAGTAATGCAGCTACTATCGTCTTAATAATTCCGTCTTTATACTCCTTTTGCTTTTCCTCAGGTGTCCTTTCCTTAATAAGAGTCTTTTTCTCTGGAGTCTCGATCTTTGTTGCAGGAACTTCTGAAGTAGCCTCTTTTATTTTTGTAGGTTCCTTTCTGGACTTTGACTTCGGATTTTGCTTACTCAACCTGTATACTCTCCTGAACGGCAATTAACATTCCCGGGATATAATTGTAGTCAGGATCTAATCTCAGTTAAAAAATTAGACCTGGATTATAAGATTTTAATTTGCAGATTTGGGATATTAGATTAAAATCATTATATTTAAATTATTAGAATTAAATTATTTAATAAGACTCTCAAAGTTAAATTATTGGGATAAATATTAATGCTAGATTTTTACAGTTTTAAATAAATTCATTACTTAAAACATTACCGATCTGATCTATAGATATCGAATCAATTCCTATTGAATTTAAATGTTTTGAAAATTTAGAAGGTCTATTCCCTCCTGGGTGATAGACAAGAGTTACTTCAGGGGAAAGTTTCCTGACCATATTTTCAAGCCCGCAAGCATCAAGATGGTCGCTTATCCTGATTGTTGGGTAAGGGTAATCCATACGGCAACTCAATACGTATTTTTTCATGTTCCAGGGCAACTTGTCAAGGTCCCAGGGAGCAACTATGAAAACCCCATCATCTTCTTCGGAATCAAGCCCTGTCAGTTCCCCGGCATCCTCAAGCATACTGCGGGTAAGAGCCCTTGTCCTAGCATCCATGCAAATATTGCCATCATATCCGAATCCTCTTATGAGTTCGACTGCGCGCTGGGCTTTTCCAAACTCATATGCTCCAAAGGCGACTGGCCCGTTTTCAAAAAGAGCTGATTTCATGCCTTCAAGGTCATCTGCAAAATGGCAGGAGGGGTCGGCAGGGTCTCCGTAGTTAGCTTCAGTAATAAGGACGTCGCAGGGAGGAAGATTGCTTGCATTTTTAACGTCGCCTGTTACCAGAATCCTTGTCCCTACATCGTTTTCCCAGTAAAAAGCAGTCGCACCTGCAGTATGCTCCGTGGAGAATGTCTTCACCTTTGTTCCTTCGATATCGATTTCATCCCCAAGCTTGCACATGCTACCCGCATATTTTCTATCATGCCTAATTTCAAGTGCTATAGCGGTTTTTTCCGAACAAATGGAATTGGGGGAAAGCATAGCCGATTTTCCGTGATGATCGGAATGGGCATGAGTGATCAGATAAGCATCGGGCTGAAGTTGCTTTCCCGGTATCCTGGTAGTATCAATGGAAAAGGTGCGCAGATCCCCGGCATTGTCCCTGAACCGGAGAGAAATATGCGGTTTAAAGGTCCCGCGAGAATTACGCTGCCTGAGCGCCAGCACACCAAGATCAATCAGTTTTTTAGAAATCACGCAAATCCTTGGAGGAGATAATACTTAAGGTATTTAAGGTTAGGGAAAAACTGTAGATTCATATAGTATTATTATATAGAAGAAATGCTTAAAAACAAGAACATACTGATTGAAAAAATTATGAGATTTGTTTTCCAGTTAGTATTGACAGTAACTTAGACAGTAACTTAGACAGTAACTTAGACAGTAACTTAGACAGTAACCATAGGAGTCAAAACTCCTCCCAAGATTACGATTTTCTTAAAAAAGATAGCAAAAGAAACTAATAAATAGGAAATCCTCTTGAAAAGGGATCTCAATTATACTTCCAGGTTTTCCCGCTTTCTCCAGATAAGCGCTCTCTAAAATAAAAGATTTGAGTCGGAGATCAGATCGCAGAAGCGCGAAAATTCGACATTTTTGCGGTTTAATCTCCAGTGAAACGCTTGGTAGCGTATCTTACTCTGTCCAAGTTCAGGCAGAGGATTCCTTGGTTATGATATAAGCAACCATTTCAGGGTTAAGCATGTTTTCCCGTGAGATCTTTGCTTCAATATCCTCAGTGGATTTACCTTCGGCTTTCATCTCCTTTATTTTTTCAGTAACTGAGGATGGAATAGTGTAGTATTCGTTAATGTCCTTCCTGTGACCCCAGACATCGCCTTCGATGAGTTGGATTCTCTGCATATCAAGGAACATTTCTATGGACTTTGAAACTGTAGCCATATAAGACTTAGGTAACTGAATTACCTCAATTTTCGGACAGGTCTCAACCAGTCCCAAAATATCCTTGTTTGAAGGCCTAAAGGCCAAGTGAACAACACGCTCATTTGGATTCAGTGTAAAGATTTCTTCTCTTGAACTAACCACTCGGATTTTCATGTTTTTCTCATCTCATTATAATTTTTTTTACGTTTTTACATTGATATAATTAGGTTATACTGACTATAAATATTTATCCCATTCAACTAACATTATTTAGATAGTATTCTAGGTTTTTAATTCACAAAGCATTTCATTAATCAAAATAATCTTATTTTACTGCTAAATTTTTTTACAAAAACTTATGTAATTATTATGATATTTATAGGATTTCAGAACTTTTCAGCTGATAATTTTAATAATTCGCATTACAGAGTAAAGTTTCCAAAATACGTAATTATTCTGCTATTGATTTCCGATTTAACACCAATTTATTGAGCTTCTATGAAGGAGTTGAGAATAACTACAAAACGTGTTTAGAAGCAAGAAAAAGGTAGCTACTCAATTTCCATCAATTTTCCATTTATGTACCCAATTAATAGGAAAAGTTTAAATGTACAATCAGGAAAAAATATTGATTTTCGAAAAAAATACTTCAGAATGTAAGCAGTAAGACTTTACTGCCCTAAATTAAGAATTAGAGAATGAGTAAGTTATAAAATCAGCATAAAACGGAAAAGAACATCGAAGCACTTTCATATAGAATAAATTAAACTTACCTACAAAAGAACAAAGTTTACCTATAACAGATATGGAAAAAGATTAGCCCCAGGTTTATGGAACCCCGGGCGGTCTTTATCAGAAAAACTGAGGGTCAGAGGATCTTATCGAGTTCCGACGCCAGTACACTACCCTGGGTAACTCCCATGAAGCGCTTTACTTCAGTCCCATCTTTCTGAATTATCAGTGTCGGGACCGCGTGTATGCCGTATTTGGAGGCCATTTCTTGGTTTTCATCCACATCGATAACTTTGAACTCAACCTTATCCCCATACTTTTTCTCAAGCTCTTCAAGAATCGGTTTTTGCATTCTGCAAGGTCCACACCATGTTGCGGAAAAGTCCAATAACATCGGTTTCATAAAATCACCTTTATATTTTGAAAGGTCTGAGACTTTCTCTGTTTTTGTTTGATCCACTCCGGGAAGCATATAGAAGAGTCGTACATATACTACCTGAAAAGGCCTGTACGACAAAGCTGCCGGAAACCCAATCCTGATGATAGGCGACATAAAAGCTGGATTTACCAAATACAGGGTCGGGACTCAATTAATTGTATATATTATCTTCGAGAATATATAACGCTTATCTCAAACACATAGGTTTTACTGAAATGTATTCATAAGAGAAGCCAGAGTAACTTTAACTGAACTAAAGAGTTATTCCTTTTTCCCTCTACCTTTATCCCCGGTCATGCTTCTGATTATGTTACCAAAATACATACATCCTTCCATGGGGATCGTTGGCACATCTAGAGACTCATTAACCATATTTACAGGAGCGCCACGGATCAGCACGCAGGGAACTCTTTCTCCAGCTTCTCCCATAAGAAGTTCGGCAGCAGAAACAAGGTTATCTGCTACAGCCTTATATGTAATACGAAGAGCTTTTCCATAGATATCGTTGGTTCCCCGTGCGTCTTCCACAGGCACAAAGCCTGAAACTCCAAGTGCAATTCCCGAGCATCCAAGCCTGAGAGGCTGGGTCCTGCTATCCCCTATAATTACCCCCAGCTTGCATGAATAACGCTGTTCAAGCTCTTTCCGGATCTTTTCCGAACTTTTTCGTGGGTCTTTGGGGAGCAGGATCACATGACCTTCAGGGGCGTTAGAAGCGTCAATACCTGCATTCGGAGCCAGAACACCTTTCGTAATTGTAAGGGCAGCTCCAGGCACACCTCCAAAAATCTCATCGCATTCCTGAAGCACGAGTTCCATTTCCCTGGGATCGATCTCGTACTTTTCCCCAAGCACCTTTGCCCTTTCACCTGGAGTAACGCTTTCAAGCTTTACAACTCTTCTTTCCGCCGTGCCAACAGCAGATTCGGCAAGCACGAAAATATCCCCTTCAACCGGGACAAGACCCGCTTCCTCCAGGGCCGTTTCTAGAATCTGTACGATATCGTCCCCTTCCCTGATAATAGGGGTCTTAATTCCGAATATCTGAATGGAAATATTTTTTGAACTCATGTTTTACTGCCTTTAAAAACGATGATTTACTTTAGTTTCCTGAACCAGGAATCGATGATACGGCATCAAGCAGTAGAATGCTGAAGGATATTGATAAATGTATCCGAATATTAATAAATATATTAAACTATTTATATACTTGTCAGAATATTCGCACTTGTTTTTAAGTATAAATAAATATATTTGAATATTAATGAATTCCTATGAATATTTATATACTTACATTAAATTTTTGGGAAATCATATTCTATATATAGAACTCCGAAGATAAAAACGTATCCGAAAATTTACTGGAAAACTCAAAGTAACCTTCCAGATAGATTAAAATCTAACTTGAAAACTTTCTCTTATGAGATCAATATTAGAGATGGGTCATAAGTGATTGTTTCAGTTCAGTATAACACCTTTCGAAGATAGCTTGTTCAGCTTTGATTTCCGTTATTCCAAATTCATAGAAGGTTGCAAATTCCCTTACTCTGAGTTCAAAATTATGCTGGTATTTTAAACCAGTATTGATTTTTGCCACCTGAGTATACTTGGCAGCTTTGAATACCAGCTTTGACTCCTCAAGAGATTCCAGGCTACGGGCAAATCCATTAGCTAATACCATTTTTTCCCAGTTGGCAGCCCACATAGGAGTAAGCATGAAAGTCCTCTCCCCTCTTAAATCCTTTGTTACTTCCATAAATGATTTTTTGCCCCCAAGAGTCGCACAGATGCAATCGTCGGTGATTTCTCCTTCAGCGTCCCTGAGCAACACGAGAGGACATTTAAGATACTTAAAATCTTTTTCAACGTCCTTAAGCACGTTACCACAAAGTCCATAGAGTAAAAGCAGCCCATCTGAGAAGAGTGCCATTTTTAGAATAGCATCATATATGTTCATTTTCAGCCTGGCACGTTGTTTCTGTCCTGTGCCCACAATTTCAAGAATGTCAAGCACAAGAATTAGCCCAGAACTCCCTTCTTGCTGTAAACTCTTGAAACTTCTATGTGTCTCGAGATCTTTAAGAGCAATTTCCCGGCAGGGGACGCCTACTTCTCCAAACTTTCGTACAATATCCTCAGAACTCTCATTATTAAGTATTAGAATTTCGTCCACCTTTTTATCATGCTCCAGGAGATGAACAATTTCATCTTCAAAGATTTTGCATGAAATGATGCTTATTACCTTCATTGCTACCTCCTTTTCGGGTTTCTCCAATCTGGCGGAGAAATCAAAATCCATCAAATCGGGATGTCAAAAAAGAAGATAAAGTACAAACATAAAGCAAAAATCTTTTTAGGCTCTGTAGAATCCCTCCAAATTCTGATATGATTGAAGTGAAAATATTAGATGATGTACTACTGAATAGCGAGAGTTATTCTTGATTTTAATTTATGGGCGGGCATTTTGATAGGTTTTCTACAGAGCTGTTTTTGATCTTCGCTTTTTTGTTCTTATTATCCAATAATCCTCTTCTGTAGTTCCGGCCCTTTCTCGGCAACTAGGTATGTTTCCGCAGTAACTGCATCGCATGCAGCACCTGGCGGGACTTCGCATCCCGTAGAGATCACGTACCTGGACTGCATTCCGTTGTCCTTCAGAGTATTCAGGACACCTTCCATGAGCTCCATGGTATCATCCTTAATTTTCTTGAGACCATCTGGAGAGTTATCAAGGAATATTATAGGGTTTGCCTGGCCCATAAACATTGTTTCCTTGCCATGGTTGGTGATGAGGTACCTGTAGTCCTTCGACCCCTTGTTAGCTTCATGTGGGTAGTAAGTATAGCTGTACGCTTTAGCTTCCCACTTATGGATAAGATCCCAGTGCGGGGCATCAGCACAGTTGTGGATAATTACAGGCTTGTTGTATTGCTTATAGAGAGGCGCGATTCTATTTTGCATGATCTCACCTTCGGTCATCATGTATTCATCGGCACTCATGATGAAGTTGTTTGTCCAGAGGGTAACCATACAGAGGTTGTCAGGCTGGGCTTCTTCAAACATCATTTTCATGACGTTCTCTACATATTCGGTAGTCTTTTCAAGCCCCTTCTTCACGACATCTGGATTTGTCTTGATATCGGCGAGGACGCGAGATGCACCCATGATCTGGGTAAGGGCAATCATCGGGCCTTCGATGAGTGCGGTCATCGGGGCATTCAGGCTGTGAGCCTTTTCGGTCGCAAGCTTGTTGCCCATAATCAGGTTATAGGCACGGGTGCCTTCCTTAAGCTCCGGGACCTCTAGTTTCTCATAGTCCTCAAGGTGTCCCTTTGCAGCCGGCGTATCCTCTTCCGGATATCGTATATCTGCGCCAAAATCGGCAGCGTCTACACAAAGGTCTGTCAGGCCTATGAAAGTGTCCATGTTGAAGTACTTGATACCCGTGTAGACACATTCCGCATACTTTTCGGCGTTGGTTGAGTAATCCTTGTAAGTGCAGGGCACAAACTTCCTTGATACTCCACAGGCAAGAGGCGCGGTTGGCAGCCTGTCGACTTTTTTGTCATCAAAGGCGGCTGTGAACCGCTCAGCCTTGGTCATGGCTGATACGAATTTCGGCACAACTGAGTCGAATTCTTTCATGACTTTTTCAGCAGTAATCCTACCAATATCCACAGCGGCTTTCGGAGCCTTTGCAGCAAGGATCTCTCTATATTTTCTCCTGGAAAGCGCAATCTGCTGGTCGCTCCACCTTTCCTCAGTTGGTGGAAGTGCCTTTACTGCTTCAAGCGCCCAATCAGTTGCCGAGCTTGCATCATACCTCAT
Organism: Methanosarcina sp. UBA289; assembly: GCA_002496565.1. GTDB lineage: Archaea > Halobacteriota > Methanosarcinia > Methanosarcinales > Methanosarcinaceae > Methanosarcina. Next base: position 104,148 of record DAKJ01000019.1, read on the forward strand.
CGCATCGGCCCCGATTTCCTCTGCAAACCTTTCCGAAATTGGAGCTCCTCCAACAATGACCTTTACTGCGTCCCGGATCCCCTCTTCCTGAAGCATTTCTATGACCCTTTCCATGCCTGTCATGGTGGTGGTCATAAGTGAACTCATGGAAATGATATCGGCCTTATTCTTTTTTGCAGCTTTGATAAACTCTTCCAGGAGCACATCGGATCCAAGGTCAATTACCTTAAAACCGGCAGCAGACATCATTGTCTTTACAAGGTTTTTCCCGATATCGTGCACGTCCCCTTCAATTGAGCCTATCACAACAGTTGCAGGTTTTTCCGCACCCTCGATCTTCACATGAGGTGTCAGGATATCCATTCCGGCATACATTGCAGTGGAAGCAATGAGCAACTGAGGGACAAAAGCCTCTCCCTTATCGTATTTTTCGCTTACTATCGACATTCCCTTGGCAAGCCCATTAATTATCGCTTCATAGGCATCTACCCCTTCATCTAGAGCTTTGCGTGCCAGTTCTTCTGCAAGATCTTCATCACCTTCGATAACAGCATTCGCTAGCTCTGTTAATATTTCTTCTTTTGTCAGTGTATAACCCCCTCAAAGCAATATTTTAGAAATTAGATTCTAAATTTTTTTGATGTTTCCCATATAATGACATGAAAAAATCATGTGGCAAAAGTCAGCAATTATACAAGATATAAGATTCGTAAATATAAATATTCTCATGATAAAAATACAGGAAAGTAAACCTTGAATCAAAAGCAGGAGAATGAAGGAAATCTCAAAAGACAGGAAAGAAAAACGGGTTTTATATATTGAGTTCTTACTTTTTTAGCCTAATCTCATCAACCCGCAGCATGCTGCAGGCAGTTTCGGTAGCGGAAACGATAGCCAGCTTTTTGATGCTCGCAAGGTCATAGAAAAAGGGTGCATCTGCCCGAACTTTGCCTGATAGGTCGATCCTGGCTTCCTCCCCCCTGCTGTAGCTGGCAGCTATTTCGGTCATAGCGTCCAGCGCGTTCATTCCTGCATTTCGAGCCAGAGCTTTTGGGATTTCTTCAAGGGCATTCGCATACTCGAGCACAGAAAGCTGTTCTTTGCCTTCAAGGGTAAGCGCATAAAGCCTTAGCATCTGCGAAAGGTCAAACTCGGCCCCTCCTCCACCTGTGACGATCATTTTGTTCCTGTAAAGGAAAGCCGCACTATTCAGGGCATCATCCACAGCTTCCTCTACCTTCCTCAAGTTATATTTGACAGGTTCCCAAACCAAAATGCTCATAATAGGCTGGTTCTGGACCCGGATAAATACAAAGTTCTCATGACACTTCTTTATAACTTCTAGGCTGTCAGCTCTGCCCAGCCTTTCTGGGGCAAGCTCGTCGCTGATGACCATGATTTGAGTCCCTGTAGCTTTAGAGAGTTTTTCCAGGTCCTTGAGTTTGAGTTTTTTAAAGAGCAGAATGCTCTTCCGTGCCAGAGCCTCCTCTATGCATGGGTCTACATTCCCCTCACAGAAGACCACATCTGCCCCACTTCCGATTATTTTGTCTGCAAAACCCCGAAGAATATCTTTTTGCTTATCTCTGAAGCTATAGGCGGTCTCAAGGTCCCGAGCTATCTTATCATGCTTGGGGCTGAGATACTCGCTTTTGAATTTAAGGTCATAATTCAGGATCAGGAGGGAATGTTTGTTGAAATTCCGGGGCATATCGGGCCTTGCAGGAGATTCGTCCATTATCAAACCTTCAAGGTAATCAACCTCAGGCCCCCCGGATTTTTGGAGAATTTTTATATTTTCGTTCAGGTCCAAACACCCCTCAGGAGAGAGGCAGTTGAGGCGTTCGACCACCCTGAGAACCACGTGTGTGAGCTCTTTTGCAAGCCCCGGCTGCATGCCCTTACTAAGAGCAGCCCCCAGCACGACAGCATAGCTTTCCTCATAAGATTTTGCAGGCCTGCTGCTGTATTCCAGTAACTCGTAAGCCTTGTAAAGTGCAAGCCGATACCCTCGGACAACCGTATTTGGGTGAACTCCGTTCCGGATAAGTTTGACCCCATTTGCGATAAGAGCAGCCGCCAGGATCACAGCAGTTTTTGTCCCATCCCCACAGGCTTTGTCCATGGATTTTGCCAGGTTTTTCAAAGCCGTTACGGCAGGGTGAAGGATGTCAATTTCTTCCAAAATAGTCTTTCCGTCACTGGTTACAACGATTTCGTTTACCGGATTGATGATTAGCTTGTCAAAACCTTTTGGGCCAAAAGAAGAGCGAAGAAGTCTGTTAACTTCCCCGCATACCATTTCAAGGTGGCTGGTTAGCTCTTCTCCTTTCACGGGCCCTTTGATCCCGATTTTTTTTCTGATACTTTCAGCCAGCTGGTCAAAAGCAGTATCTGGAACTTCCTGTGACATTTTTCCGGCCGTTGCATTAGACTTAATAGATATTTGCGGGGCAGGTTTGATTTTAGATGCCATTTATTTCCACCTCAGAAGTGTTCCGATTCCAATTGCGGAAAGTCTTGTTTCAACAGGCTGATCCAGAATCGGTCCTATATTAGCCTGTTTAAGATCGAAATGAATCCTGTCAGGTCCCGCTTGTAGGCAGCCATATGTTCCTCCACAAGACTTCGCGCAAGCCCACGCCCGTACTCAAGTGCCGCCTTATAGTTCCCGAATGTCATCCGCGCTCAGGTCGATCATGTTAAATCCAATCGCAGTAAGCATTGTCTTGACAAATTTCTTGCCAATGTTATATAACTCCCCGAGGTTATATTCAGTTGAATATTTCAGGATTTTGAACTTTCTCCCACAGAAAATAATGGTATAAATTTATTGTTAATTACAAAGAACCATTACCCGCTCAATTAATATATATTATCAAATTTTATAAACATTTTCTGTAGGAAAAAAGGAGAAAATTAATGATATAAGATATAAAATAGACAAAACAGGAAGTTTTAAAACTTAAAGAAAAGGAAAAGAAACCTCCCATTTAAAGTGAATGTTTTTGTATTTCGTTACTTCCCTGAAATTCCAGCCATAGAAAGCAATCTTGGAGTATTTTTATGAGAGCCTACAGGCATAATGTGAACCCCTCTGGAGAGGTTCATAAGCTCTTTTATAGTTTCTGAAGCTATGGAAAGGCCTTCCTCGATCGGATCAGGTGCATCTTTTATGCGAAACATAATATCTTCAGGCACACGAATTCCCGATATATTCTTATTCATGAATTCGGCCATACCCAGGGATTTAAGAGGAATCAATCCTGCAATTATAGGCACTTCAAGGTGGCTTATAGCCTCCATAAACTCCTCAAACATGCCCACATCATAGACTGCCTGAGTCTGGATGAAATCAGCTCCACATCTGACTTTCTTTTCAAGCTTTATGAGTTGTAGAGGTTTTTCAGGGTCTATGCCAGAAACCGCTCCTGTACAGAAAGAAGTCCCTCCGTCAAGCCTGTTTCCTGCAAAATCGATGCCTGAATCAAGTTTTTTGACAATTTGTAGGAGCTGTACGGAATCAAGGTCGTATACAGGCTTTGAACCAGGGTGATCTCCGCAAGAAGGAAAATCCCCTGTCATCAGGCAGATATTTCGGATACCCAGAGCATGCGCTCCCAGAAGATCAGACTGAAGTCCGAGCCTGTTCCTATCTCGACAGGTGAGCTGCATAATAGGCTCATGTCCTTCGTCAAGAAGAAGCTTGCTAAAAGCCAGGGAACTCATATGCATAATTGAGCACTGATTGTCCGTAACATTTATAGCATCTGCAATGCCTTTGAGCTGACGAGCATCTTCTAGAGGAACTGAAAATCTTGTGCCCTTAGGAGGGGAGACTTCAGCAGTAACCAAAAATTTGCTGGAATTCAGTTTTTCACGAAAATTAAAAAGCATTGAGTAACAATATTAGTAATGAAATTATTTAAAGCCATGCTCCTAACGGGTTTAGCAACTTAAAGAAGATTAGGTCTTTTGATTATTACATCGTTATTGAAAATTTGAAAACCTTGAATCTATAAAGACTAGAGATAATTAAGGCTTTGAGGCTATCAAAACTCAGAAGTCAGGAAAGGCGTTTTTAACCTGAAAAAAAGAGGGTCGTGTCCCTAAGTTATTG
>DAKJ01000022.1 GCA_002496565.1 Methanosarcina sp. UBA289
AAGTTGCGTTGAAGACTATAATTTTACACTTGCACCTAAAGTCCTCAATCTGCACCTGAAGTCGAGAGAAAATAGGGCTTTAGATGCAAATCCCATTTAAGAGAGAAGATTTCAAAGAGGAGGTGTGGATTCGTCTTCCTTCAGAAGTTCGGAAAAAAGCAGGGAACAGCCCGGAATCTGTTCGATATTTACCATAATCATATTAATATAGAAAGGCCCTCCGCGTTTAATCTCTATAGGTGAGGGGTCTACGAATTCCCAGATGTCAACAGGATGTTTGAGATAAAAGGTCTCAAGCTCCGGGCTGTTCAAATGCATCCTCGATGGAAAACCTATGGCATGGACTGTGGAGTTTAAAAGGGATTCAGCGCCCGCGTCCAGAAGGAATACGAAAAAGAAGTATTCCCCACGCGGCAGGTCAAGCATGAACTTGACATCAGTACGAAGCTCGGAGAGTAAAAGATCCTGCGTACCTTTCCTGTATACCACAAGAAGCAGCACTTTGTCTTTAAGAAGGAGTTCCTGAACCGTGTCTGGCAGGAAAAGGTCCCCAAAAACCAGTTCAAACTGCTCATAATTCATAGCCGTAAAATCATTTCTGATAAATAATATGCTATCCTCGCTCAACAAGGAATAACCCAGATTGCCATGAGAATCAACTATAGGAGATTTGCCTGCAGAGGTTTCTCTCCAGAACTCGTCAAGAGCTTTGTCATCTATCCGGGATAACAGGTGTACACAGGTTCCAACAGTAATATATTTCAGCACTAAACCCCCTGTATGCGATTAATCGCTTTCAATTAACGATTAAACGCTTTCAATTAAAGAAGTACAGGCAAAAGCCCGATGAGTATCAGAAACAAAGGTTTGAGATTATTAGTTTTGGAGTTTTATATAAAAAGGATATTATATAAATTAATAGCTCACAAAAATAACTGAGATTCTAAAACTTAAAGTAGTAAAAAGTAAAATTAGAAAAAATCGAGTTGAAAATTAAAAGCCTGCACCCTCATTTGAGAAGCTTTCCCAGAAAATAGCCAGGCTTTGCAGCAACAATTTCCACATCAGCATATTGGCCGGGTTTTAGATTCGAACCTCTTATGACAACCGGGCGGTAAGCATCCGTACGGGTGAGAACATCCCCCATTTCCGTATATTTTGAGACAAAGACCCGGCCTTCCCAGCCTATTATTGCCTGCTTGGACCCAAGCTTAACTTGTTCGCAAACTTTATGCAGCTCATGGGAACGCTGTACCAAAATCCTTGAGTCGAGGTTCCGGTATGAAAAGGCTTTCGTGTGTGGTCTGGGAGAATATCTAGAAATATTGATTTTTTCAGGGCGGTATTTCTGTACCCACTCTACAGTCTCTTTGAAATCTTCATCGGTTTCATCGCAGAAGCCAACAATTATGTCGGTAAAGAGGGAAAGATCGTCGAAACGAGCACTGAATGTATTAATGATCTTGTCCACTGCATCCATCTTGTGCAGGCGATTCATTCTCTTCAGAACCGAATGAGAAGCGGACTGGATCGGAAGATGGAGGAGTTTGAAGATCTTATCAGAATCAAAAGCTTCTACAAGGTCGTCGAGAATGGGAAGGACAGAAAAGGGATTCATCATTCCTACTCTCACTTTGAAGTCACCTGGGATTTTCGAGATCATGCGCAGAAGTTCCGGAAGTCTGACACCCGTATCCATTCCGTACTGGCTGTCGTCCTGGGAAGTAAGCCAGATTTCCCTGCAACCCTCGGCAACCGCCGTGCGTATGTCTTCGACTATCTCATCCGGTGGAAAAGAACGCAGCTTGCCTCTTGCATGTTTTACAATGCAGTAGGAACAGGCAAAATTGCAACCCTGGGAGATCTGGCAGATGTGAATATTCGGGTTAGAACGTTCACGCGGAACATTAAGAAAACCCAGAGGTTCGGAAGTCCGGAATTCAAAATGCTCTCCTTCGGGCTGACCTCTTATTTTTCTCTGCTCGATTGAGGACAGAAGCTCGCCAAGGCGGGAAATTGCATTTACTCCCAGAATATGGGCTTCGGGATTTGCATGCAGAATGTCCTCAAGCTGGACTTCAGGCATACAGCCAGAAACGACAACTTCCACATTTTTCTCGCCCATGCTGCGGATTTTATAGAGAATTTTCTGTTCTGTAGTGTATTTTACCGTACAGGAGTTGCAGATATAGACCTCTGCCTGATCGGCAACCCCAGGTTCCAGCAGTTTATGCCCTAGCCTTTCAACGCTTGCTTTCATTATCTCGGCTGATGCCTGGCTTGCCGAACAGCCAAAACTTTCAAGATAGACCTTCATGATTTAACTCTAGATTCTATGTTTTTTAATTTCGTAATTTTTAATCTCTACTTATTAATTCCTTAATTCTTAATCTCTACTTATATCGCTGGGTAATTCCACATTTTATAGTTCTCTACTCTAAAAACTGTATGTCTAACTATGTTTTCATAAAATCGTGTTTCAAAAAAGGATGAAAAAGAAGAGAATAAAAAGATTTACAGGTAGAGAGGATTCTCCCGCTTATCCTTTATATAAATACTGTCTGTAAATCTGACAGATCCGGATGCGCCCATCGAAATTGTGTGTACCCTTGCGTCTCCGCCACCGAACAGGTTGACTTCTCGCAGAAAATGACCGGGAGTTACAGCCGTTGCTGAAAAGATCACATCATTTCCGGGCACGAGTTTGTTGGTATCAAGAATATTGTTAAGGTTTTCAAGGGAAATTCCCATCTTTTCGAGCCTTGGCATTTTTTCTTCGATTTCTTCATCGACCTTATCCTGGCTCTTTCCGTTTGCAACCGTGGGAAGCACAAGCCTTGCAAGGATTTTTCCGCCGAGAATTTTGATTGCAGCTGCTGTGAGCACGGCTTCACCTGAACCGCCCGCACCCATTACCATATGAATACCTGAACCGCGGATCGCAGTTGAAACTCCAGGCATAAGGTCTCCGTCGCTGATTAGCTTTACGCGGGCGCCAGCCTCCCGAATTTCAGTTATTTTCTGGGCATGTCTGGGCCGATCAAGAATTACAACAACGAGCTCTTCAATATTTCTTTCGAGAGCCTTTGCGACTATCTCAAGATTGTGCTTGACAGGGGCATCCAAATCAATCTTTTCATCAGGGTGCTCCTCTTCATAGCGTACCACATCTGGACCGACAACTATCTTGTCCATATAGATATCCGGGCCATGGAAGATCCCACCTCTTTCCGCCATTGCCATGACCGCAACAGAGCCAGGGACACCATCTGCGGTAAGGTTTGTACCCTCAAGAGGGTCGACTGCAATATCAATTTCAAGATCTCCCTTTCCTGTTCCTACATGCTCCCCTATATAAAGCATGGGAGCTTCATCCCTTTCTCCTTCACCGATCTTGATTATTCCTTTCATGTCAAGCGTGTTCAGCATTCTTCGCATGGCGGCAACTGCTACCTGGTCGGCAAAATTTTTGTTCCCGCGCCCCATCTGGTACGCTGCGGCAATGGCAGCCGCTTCGGTTACCTGAATAAGTCTGGGCAACAACTCACACTCAATAGGCCCTGCACAATTAATCATTTCTTCTACGGTTTTTGGATGAGATATAGGAATCAACTCCCATTTTTTGTTGCAGATAATCTGCTTCCGGATAATGAAATATGTTTCAGTAATTTACTCTGGTTATTTAATTGATCTCTTAACACAATAGTATATTAATGAATTGGCCGAACCGGAGTCAGATATTTAGAGTCAGATATTTATTTTATGAAGCTTTCATCAAAGAAGTCCTGCAAATAGAGGGCCTTCAAGCAGGCTTCAAAATAAAGCATACAGAGAAGAAATATAAAAATGGCCAAAAAAATATAGCCTAAAACTGCTAAAAGCTGGTCTAAAACCTGCCTGAAGGTATTATAAAATTGTTAAAAAAGCTTAATTTGAGCCCAACCTGAAGCATAACCTAGAGTTTGATTCAAAAAGAGAAGTTTCTGCTCCATTTACTTCAAGGGGAAACACCCGTGAGAATTCATTGCCTACAACACCTGAAAAACGATACCCTAGGAAATATAGGGACCTGGATAACCGAAAAAGGATATAAACTTACGAAAACACTACCCTACGAAGATGCTTCTTTTCCTGCCCCCGAAGAATTCGATTTACTCATCATAATGGGCGGCACAATGAGTGTTTACCAAGAAGACGAATATCCCTGGTTAAAGCCTGAAAAAGAATTTGTTAGAAAAACGATAGAAGCAGGCAAACTTATACTTGGAAGCTGCTTTGGAGCTCAGATAATTGCCGAAGTACTGGGCGGAAAAGTTACGGAGAACCAGTATAAGGAAATCGGCTGGCACACGGTACGGTCTATGGAAGGGAAAAGCCAGTGCAAGATAAGAGGTTTGAAATTTCCATCCTGTATGTTTCCGGAATTTACCGGTTTTATGTGGCATGGGGATACTTTTGAAATTCCAACCGGCACAGTGAAGCTTTTTGAAAGTGAAGCCTGCCCAAATCAGGGATTTATCTATGATGGAAAGGCCCTTGGCCTGCAGTTCCATCCTGAGGCCGACAGGCAGTGGGTAAGAAACCTTATCAAGGATTTGGGGCACGAGCTTGTGCCAGGAAAATATATCCAGTCAGAGAAGGAAATACTTGGGCAAGAAAGCTTTTTTGAAGATTCCAGAAACCTGACTTTTTCTCTAATGGGCTGGTTTGAAGAAAAATATAGACAAGAAAAGTAAGATATGAAAAGAAATTAACGTGGGAGCAAGAAAATAGATTGTGAAAAATAAGCAAGATGTAAAAGAGAGTAGAGATGGAAGAAAAGTAAGATCCAAGAGAGATATTGTCATCAAAAAAGAAAGCCGAAGAGAGATTCTGTAACCGCTTCAGATTGCCTTTTTTACTTTACAAAATCTGCCAGTGCTACCCTCTCAATCACAAGTTCGGGAATGTGCTCTTCTCCTGAAGCCTCAATTTCAGCATCTGTGATGCCGAATACGGAAAGGATTCCCTGCCTTTTGGAATTAGAATAAGCAAGCAGCTCGGAACAGGGCTTTTCAGAGATCAGTTCTTTTAATGCAGAGAGAGCCAGCAACAGATTGTCCATTTTTCCAAGGAGCACAAATACGGCATTATTTTCCCCTTTATGCAGCCCTATAGAAAAACTCCTCTCAATCTGTCTTTCTCCTGATGCATACCGCATAATCTCGATTCCTGGATCTTTTGCTATGTTCCTGCCCGCAGCAATTGCCCGAAGAGCTTTTCCTACTGCAAAATGAAGATGCCTATCACCTGCAATCAGATCTGCGTTCAAGCCCTGGATAATAACTTCATTTTCGGAAGCAATTGAACCTATCGTTTTTAGAAAGCCGGAAAGATTCGGGATACTTACATTCCCGCAGATTACCTGGATTTCCCTTTGCATTTCCATAGTCCTGCCATAGCGCGGGCTTTACAATAAGGATTTCGGTTGTATGAGAAAACAAAAATCGGAGGCAGAAAAAATGAGAAAAGATGGAAGTAAAATAGTTAAACAAAAATTGACTAAATATAAAAGGAGAAACAAAAATAGAAGATTGGAATAAAAGAAAAGCCGAGAACTCTCAAAAAGGGCTATAAATTACTAAACTTTTAAGAACCAACTCAACCACAATCAGCCCCAGTACTACAAAAAAGAAAAGGATCAAAAGGTTGAGAATGATTGGGTCAATTCTTCTTAGAACTTCCCCAAATCCGTACATCCAAATTACCATATATAATAATGATAGATTAGTATATAACCATTTGTATATACATCACATAATAAATATATAAAGGAGGAACGTTTGTCATCAGCCTTCTTTTGTTGCTATTTTTTGATCGGTCTCATCAATTACTTTGACAAAATGCCTGTCTGAAAGATCTTCTTTTCCAGACCAGAAGATTGCCTTATGATATTTCCACGCATCAGGATCAAGCTCAAGAATTCCTACATGGATCACAAGTTCAAAGACAAACCAGCAAGCTGCAAGCAGATGTAATAAGCGGAGTAACCCCAAGGCATTGACATTGAAAAAGGACGCAAAATACCAGGTTACAGAAAGTATCCATGACGCAATAGGAATTCCGAAAGGAGCCCAGTCAAGGTTGTAAAGCACTACTCCTGTAATTGCTACAATGATAATTGCTATACTCTCAAGAACAATCAGAATTTTAAGTACAGGATGAAGCTTGGTTACATAGTGTCCTTTACGTTCATCATAGATAGTAAAAGCCGGATACCTGCCTCTTCCAAAAAAGTTCTTTATTATGTCGATGAGACGTTCTGCATCAGCTTTTCCGAAAACGTAAGAGTCCTTGAAATGCACTATCCTGTCTTTGACACTACATCTTTCTTCTTTGCAAGAAAAAAGGTTGTACGGGACCAAAATCCAGTTTGCAGCCAGGAAAAAAGGTACAGCGATCATATGCCAAGTTCGGGCCGTTTGAAAAGCCATGAAACCCCAACCAAAATAGATTTTGAATCCTGTAATAAGTAGGATAAACATGGTAATAAGATGCACCAGATGAGTAATCCTCTCAAGCCAGGTATAGCGTTCAACAATTACTCTTCTAGAAGCGGGTCTTTGAGCCGATCGTACCATACTTCCAACCTCCTTCAAAGTACCTTGATTGTATAATTCGGGTGCTTTCCGGTTTTATCAATTGTATGAACTGCACATGCCAGGCAGGGATCATAAGAGCGGGCTGTATGCAGAATTCCGAGAGGATTCGAATAATCTACTCCAAGTGCATTTTCGGCAGCTGAAATTTTGGTGCCTATGAGAGCCTGCTCAACAGGGCTTGGAATCTCCTGCGAATTCCTGGGAGCAAGGTTCCAGGTACTCGGAACCACAGCCTGGTAAAGGGTTACCATAGAATCCGGCCCTGTGGCAATCCAGTGCCCAAGTGCCCCTCGCGGAGCTTCCCATAAGCCCATTCCTGCGGAACTTTTTGCCATGGAAAGATCGGTGTGCACAGCAACCTTTCCGCCGGCCTGAAGATCCTGTGTGAGCCATTTCATAAGTTCTGGAGCCACTACAAGAATTTCCTGCATCCTTGCGATCATGCGGGTGTAGTTATTGACAGGATAATAGCCGTTATCTTGGAAAGTTTTTACCAATCCCGTAACAAGAGGTTCTCCCATAATCATCATACGAGCAAGGGGGCCGACCTCACACGGAATCCCGTCATAATGAGGAGCTTTTACCCATGAGTAACGGCTCTTTGATCCTTTAGTATAGTCTATTTTTTCAGGATTTCCTTCTGGAACCGTAACTCCGTCCCAGGGAGGACGGTCTTCTATGTTGTCAATATAGAAGGAGTGATGGATACTTTCGGAAATCTTCTTGTAATCGAATTTTTCAAGCTTGAAATATCCATTCATATAACCGGAGGTAATAACTCTGCTGTCCGCAGGACTTGTGGGATCATATCCATCTCCTTTCTCAGGCTTGAAGAAAACTCCGTATGAAAGAAAACCGATCTTATCGGGATCTTTGTAAGTCCCTGCAAGGTCCATTTTCATACTGATAGGCAGACCGAGAAGTTTTTCTCCTATCAGCTCTGAGCCGAAAGCCGCAAAGAGGGGAACATCTCCCCAGCCTGCAGAGTGTGAAAAGTCCTTGCTGGTAAGGGATTTATTCAGAAGCTCCTGCAGGTGTCCGATAACGAAATTAACAGCCTTCTGCGGGGAAGAAGCCCTGTAAGTATTTTCTATCCAGGTATCGGGAGAGACACCAAGGGTAAATGCTTCAATGAATTTCATGGTCTTCGATACATAGCCTACAATTTGCCCGATATCAGCAACCGTCGGAGAATAAACCACTCCCCCAACATGCTGAAGAACCGGATGCGGCATCTTGGCAGCTATCAGAGAGATTGCGTCGTGCAGGCGGCGAAATTCCACTATAGCGCCTAGATAGGACGAACCAGCTGGATAACTGGTACCGTTAATCTGATTAATCAAAGGCGTAAAACGTCCTTGGAGTTCTTTCCATACTGCATTTCCAACATCCCCGTATTTTACCAGAATATCACGGTAAGCCGGGTTTGTAAGATCAGGACCCCAGAGTACATAGATATGAGCTGCATGGCTGGCTATATAATTAAGGCTTTGGTGAATATTTCGCATTACAAGAGCATTTTTTGGAACCTCGCCTGCAACTCCGAAAAGTTCGTCCAGGGCATTTGCTGCAGTTATGCCGTGACTAACCGGGCAGACTCCACAGATTCTCTGGGTCAGAAGGACCGCATCTCTGGGATCATGCTTCTGAAGAAGTCTTTCAAAGCCTCTTAACTGCAAGCCGTTACTCTGGGCATCAGTAATCACGCCTTCCCCATTGACTTCGGTATTGATCCTGTAATGCCCTTCAATTCTAGAAAGAGGATCAACAGTGACCTGTACCATTATTTTTCACCTCCGGTTTCCTCTGGAGTGCTTTCTTCGGCAAAGCCTTCCTCATCCTCAGGTCTTTTCATGACAGTTCTCCTGACAGCATGAGCCCCTGCAGCGAGTAGAGCACCTCCTATTGCCACACCTGCTACAGTAGTGATATTCGTGCCTAAAATTCCAGTTTTCTCAATTTCCACGAAAAAAGGCCTGGTACTATCCGGGAAGCCCGGCTGAACGCAGCCAATACAGGGAGAGCCTGCCTGAGGGCAGTAATTGAGATGGCCGTTCCAGTTGCGAGTAGCACAGTCTGCATGAGTATAAGGCCCCTTGCATCCCAGTTTCCAGAGGCACTTCGGTCCACCTACTGTCAGCTCAAACTCTCCACGGTCATAGTATCCGCGACGAGAACAGTTATCATGAATAACATGGTCAGGCGGGAAGAAAACCTTCGGACGTTTCCAGTTATCCAGTACATAAGGCAAATCATCGGGTATCTTTATCTTTCCCAAAACAACTGCACCTATTGTCAAAAAAACCCAGTCTGGATGAGTAGGGCAACCAGTAAGATTAATTACAGGCTTTTCGATGCCAAGAAGATCTAAGATCCCCTTTGAAGCATCTTCCATAGTAAAGGCAATCCCTCTGGGGTCCATAAGTTCAACTATATCACTCTTAGCAGCGTTTACCCCACTATTAGTCGCACAATTCCCAATTGCAACAATTGCTAAAGCATTTTTCGCAGCTTCCGTGTAAATATCCTTATAAGGCCTACCTCCGTACATAAGATATTTTCCTGAACCTTGAGGTCCGTTAGCGACTGCTCCTTCAGAGACTAGAACGTAACCTTTTTCCCTTCCCAAGATCTCATCAAGCACAATCTCAGAATTAAGATCACTGGTATTTGCGAGTTTCCCGTCCACGAAAATTCCCTGCTGCATCATTAAAACTTCATGATAGAGCAGTTTGAGATTATACTCCTGAAGGAATTCTACGATATCAGGAGATCCTCCGTCCAGCATTGATATGGTACATCCACTGTCCATTACTCCATGGAGCCATACTACTTTAGTTTCCGAAAGTTGAAGGGCTTTCGCTATATCGCTTTTATATGTTTGTAAAAAAAGTGAGGCTCCCAGCGCCCCAACAGCTTTTATAAAAGTTCGACGATCCATTTTCATGAAATCGAGATTTTTAAACTTTTCAAGTAAGCTGTCATTATCCGTTCCACTCCCCCCATGTTGCAAATAATTTTATATAAAGATATATAAAAAATGGAATCCAATATATTAAAGACTATCACATCTTCAATAACCTGCTTCGTAAGTAAGTTTTTATGTTGCAACAGCAGGATAATCAAAGTTGCGCTGGCGCACCTCGCTGCAAGCAACGGAGTATGTTCGCGCTCTGCTCCAAATTCCGTAAAAGGAGACAATAACCTGGAGCAATTTAGTTTGAGCAGAGTTAACAACCGAAAACTGGAGAGATTTTTTTATTTCTAATACTTTCAGCTGTAAGATAAATTGGGTACATTTAAAATAAATATATTTTTTCTAAAAACTTATATATTTTAATATCACTACCATATTTATTGAAATTTTAAGGTTAGTAATATTTAGTAATAATCTGCATATTTAAGGGAAGAAATTGTGCAGCAAAATATGGGGGAATAGAATATGACTATTGGGGATGGTCACGATTTGATATCGCAGAGATTTGAGGGCGATGAGGTATTAGAGGCTTGTTATGACAATGAAAGAGTTCTTCAAAGAGGGGACAAAGGCTCTGCAGTAAGGAAAGTTCAGCAGGCTCTGATATTTTTGGGTTTTCCTGTACCCGAAGTTGGAGCCAACGGCATCTTTGGTAACGAAACTGAACTGGCAGTAAGAAGCTACCAGGAGTCACGAGGACTAAAAGTTGATGGTGTAGTTGGATCGGAAACTATAGGAAGTCTCGATGCAGAATTTTTCACTGGCGTTCCAAAGCCTTCGGTTGCACCAGTAACTGAGCCACAAGTATCAGAGGTTCCAACTCCACTATTTCCCGAATCTCCTGTTCGATCGCCAAGGGCGTCTCCGGTCGGGCCGGTAAGGGCACCTGAAGTCTCGCAATTAAAGGTGCCTCGGGCTCCACGGGTAGAGGCTCCTGCAGTAAAAATACCTCAACCTCCAGTTATGCCGGTAGCAGAACCTCCAATCCTGACAACGCAGGCAGTTCCACCTGAACAAACCCCGGTTCGTGTGACCAAACCCATAACTCCACCTTTAACCAAACTGCCCGATATGGTCGATAGTAAGGGAAGGAAGTTCCATACTGCAGGAACCTGGAGTGGGAGTAATTCTTCTTTTGAAGCTGAGGCTGGAAAATCGGTGAGTCTTGAAGTAAGTAACCTGAATGTCAAGGAGTCAAGCGTCACGATAAAAACAAACACAGGAGAAGCAAAAGAATCTGTACTTTTACCTGATACTCTTGTAGATTTTGAATTTTCTGCAATAGAAGAACCCTTTATATGGAGATTTTACATCGAAACCGACAGTGAAGACTCTTTAATCGAGTGGAAACTTTATAGCAACTGGGTGCCGGGAAAAAACGAGTAAATATTTGAGGAAAAAGGCAGAATAGAGATAAATAATAGGAAAAACCAGGTAAAAAATAGAACGAAACCGAACCAAATATGTTAAAAAATAATTAAAGGGAAGAAAATATCTCTTTCCTGATTATCTCTATCGCTTTATCTACACCTTTAAGGACATCTGGACTTATTTCCTGCGTAGCTTCTGTGACAATATATCCAATTTCAATTCCTATGACTACAATTTCCGGAAGCTCTTGAACCTGTTCTCCTATTTTCAATACATCTGTAATTGTCAGGTCATGTACTGAAACCAGGGGATGAAATTCGGCACCATCCAGTAAGTCCTTCCCTTCTATACGGTGTACGGAACCTGGGGGACTGTTAGCCAGAATCGCATCAACTATAATGACTTTCCTGGCGCCATCGAGAAGGTTTAGAAGGTCAAGTCCACAGACCCCTGCGTCCTCGATATCGACGTCTTTGAGGTCTTTAAGTTCGGTTTTGTGAAGAACCTCAATGACTTTGAGGCCGACACCATCGTTTCCCATTAATGGGCTTCCGCATCCTAGGACACGGACTGGAGCGCGTAATATAGGCATGTTCTCACTTAATTAAAAGTCGTATGGATTTTTTGAACATGCCTATATTACCTATTCCAGTTAAGATTATTCTTTAATAATTTTTTAGTAGTTTTTAGTGCTTGTGTTCCTTAGCATCAAACCTTGAATATTTCTCTACAAACTCTGAATAGTGAGTGTCTGAGAGATCTTCTTTTCCTGACCAGAAGATAGCTTTGTAGTACTTCCAGACATGAGGGTCAAACTCCAGGATACCAACATGCACTACCAGTTCAAAGACAAACCAGTAGGTCAGCAGCAGGTGAAGAGCCCTGAGGAACTGCAGGGAACCCATTCCGAATATAGGCGCAATAATATCTCCCGCAGATAAGATCCACGATGCTATAGGGAGGCCAAAAAGTGACCAGTCAAGCTTGTAAAGAACAATGCCTGAGACCGCAATAAGGAAGATAGCTGTACCTTCAAGCACAATCAGGATCTTCATTAAGGGGTGAAGTTTGGTCTCATAGTGGCCTTTTTCTTCATCATAGATGGAATATGCAGGGTATCGACCTTTCCTGAAGAAGTTTTTAATAATACCGCCCAGACGAGTTGCATCTTTAGGACCAAAAATATAATGATCCGTAAAGTGTGAAATTTTTCCAAAAATCCCATGACCTTCGGAGAAGATATTGTAAGGGATAAGGATCCAGTTCACTGCAAGTAGGAACGGAACCGCTATCATGTGAAGACCGCGGGCGGAATGGAAACTCATAAAGTCCCATCCCGTATAGATCTTTAACCCGGTGATGATGAGCACTAACATTGCGACAGCGTGGACAGTATGAGCTATCCTGTCAGTAATGGTATACCGCTCAACAACCAGTGACGGGTTGTTCTTGGATTTCATTGAGGGTCATCTCCTTATACTATTCTTAGAGTATTTGGAGCGTTTTTCCCAGTCAGGTCAATGGTGTGTACTGCACATGAAATGCAAGGATCATAGGACCTACCCATATGGAAGATACCAAATGGATTGGTATAGTCGACATCTCCTACTGTATTGATTTTTGAACCAATGAGAGACTGTTCGAGCGGACCAGGGATGCCATTGCTGTCTCTTGGAGACATTAACCAGGTACCTGGAACTACACACTGATAGTTGGTAACCTTTCCATCGCTGCCAGCAGAGACCCAGTGACCAAGAGCTCCACGAGGTGCTTCCCATAGACCCATTCCCTGATTATTTTTAGCTGCATTAAGGTCTATAGGCACGGAAATCTTGCCTCCTGGTGTATAGTCAACTGTTACCCAGTTGAGAAGTTCATATGCGAGTATTGTCACTTCCTGCATACGAGCCAACATTCTGGTGTAAACGTTGGCTGGAGAGTAACCTTTCTCAGCAAAGACCTGAGCCAGACCGGTTACGAGCGGTTCTTTTATATTTAGCATGCGTGCAAGAGGCCCGACTTCACCTGGAATTCCGTCGTATCTCGGAGCCTTGTCCCAGCTGTACTGGCTATCCGAACCTCCTGTGAAGGCGATTTTATTTGGATCCGTATACGGAATGGTTTCACCTTTTGCTGGTGCGAGATCTTTGGTACTGTTGTTGTAGAAGGAGTGAGCAGTGCTCTCCGTAATCTTTTCCGGATCGAATTTCTGATATTCGAGCTTTCCTGATACCACACCTGAGGTGAAAATACGGTCTCCTGCTGGGCTCTTCGGGTCGTATCCATCTTTGGGCTTGTAGTATCCACCATATGAAACGAAGCAGATCTTTGAGGGATCCTTGTACCCACCGATTGTATCATGTTTAAGGCTTGCTGGAAGGCCAAGCAGAGTTTCTCCTACAAGTTCGGAACCAAAAGCTGCATAGAATTCTACATCTCCCCAACCTGCTTCTTTGGAGAAGTCGTTGGAAGTGGTTGCCTTGTCAACAAGTCCCTGGAGGTGTTCAGTAACAAAGCTTACTGCTTTTTGAGGAGAGCTTGCCTTATAAGTATTTTCGATCCAGGTATTGAAATCAACTCTCAAAGTATGCTTGGATACGAAGTCCATGACCTGCAGATAGTAAGTGGAAAGTTTGGTTATATCTGCGACAGTAGCCGGGTAGGTATATCCACCTGGATAAAGGGATGAGGGACCAGGCATTCTACCGGCAATGAGTGCGATAGCCTCCTGAAGGCGTTTCTTTTCAGGAATTGCTGCAAGATAGGAACTTCCCACAGGTACAGGCGCGCCATCCATTTTGTAGCTAATTGGGGCAAACCTTCCAACCATCTCATTCCAGACTGCGCTTCCGGTGTCTCCAAGTGTTGTAAGGACCTTTTTGTAAGCTGGGTTTGCAAGGTCAGGGCCAAAGAGGACATATATATGAGTTGCGTGGCTTGCAATCATGTTCAAGCCCTGGAAAATATTCCTCATTACAAGAGCATCTTTTGGAACTTGATCAGCCACACCATAAAGATCGTCAAGAGCATTTGTGGCTGTCATTCCATGAGAAATGGGACAGACACCGCAAATTCTCTGGGTAAGAAAAGCTGCGTCTCTTGGATCCTGTTTTTGCAGAATGCGCTCAAAACCCCTGAATATAAGGGAAGATGACTGGGCATCGGTAATAAAACCATTAGCATCTACTTCAGTAGATATGCGCTGATGGCCTTCAATTCTTGTTAAGGGATCAACTGTAACGTTTACCATTTTTCACTCACTCTCCTTTTCCCATTCTCCTAACAGCATGTACACCTGCAGCAACTGCAGCTGCACCGACTGCAACCTTAGACACGGTATCAATGTTTGCTCCAAGAAGCACTCCCTTATCTTCAGCTTCGACATACAGAGGTCTCGAACCATCAGGGAAGTTAGGCTCCACACAGGCTATACAGGGGCCACCTGCTTGGGTACACATGCTGACTGAGCCGTTCCACCTGCGGATTCCACAGTCTGCATGGGCGTAAGGAGCTTTGCATCCAAGTTTCCACAGACACCCAGGCCCGCCAACTTCTTCATCGAGCTCTCCACGGTCATAGTATCCACGGCGGGGACAGTTGTCATGCACTGTGTGGTCTGGGGGATAGAAGACCTTTGGCCTGCCGTAGTTGTCCAGAAGGGTATCGAGATCGTTAGGGATCTTGATCTTTCCAAGAATTACCGCGCCCAGGGTCAGAAGAACCCAGTCAGGGTGAGCAGGGCAACCAGGAATATTAATTACCGGCTTATCGATGCCTAGTTCTTTAAGCATGCCTTTCGTAGGATCTTCCTTTGCGAAAGCTACTCCCCTGTAATCCGTATCCTTAGCAACCTCGCTGTCTGCAGAGGTAATTCCTCCGTATGCAGCACAGGCACCGACTGCAACGATAGCAACTGCGTTCTTTGCAGCTTCTGCAAGGGATTCCTTGAAAGTCTTGTTTCCAATAACCAGGTAGCGTCCTGAACCGTCCGGGCCATTCGGAATTGAGCCTTCAACGACCAGGATATAACCACCTTGTTTATAAGTATCTTCAAGGAGAACTTCGGAGTTAAGCTCGGCATTGTTTACAAGCTTACCATCGTTCCAGATTCCCTGCTGTGCACAAATAGTCTCATGGAAAACAAGATTGACATTGAGCTTTTGTAGTGCCTGTACAAGGTCAGGATTGCCTGCATTTAAGACCGATTCGGAGCAGCCAGTGCATTCAGAGCCATGCAGCCAGACAAGCTTGGTTTCTGCGAAATCAAGCGCACTTACAATATCAGACTTATAGGTGCCCAGGAATGTAGCTGCACCCATTGCACCTAACGCTTTCATGAAAGTGCGTCGATCCATTTTTAAGAAGTCCACACTGTCCAGTGTACGGACAAGATTTTTTATTCCAGTACTCATCTCTACCACATCTTGATTTTACCCAGATTATACATCCGAAAGAAAATTTTGAATAATTGTCCATGGAAATTATATAAATGCATACATAAATTTAGCACTAATGTTTTTCAATGAGGGAATAGTATATAAGGTTTTTTACACGATGCGATAAATATATTAATTAGCTGCATTCAAGGTACGTGGGTCAATGATAAATATAATGAGCTCTCCGAATAAATGACCGTAATTTGATGTACAAAACTGGGCAACAGAATATACATAAGCCAATTTGAAGCCTCTTGAAAGAGAAAATAGAATCAAAAAATTGATATAAGTTCAAAAGTTGAAAGTTACCAATAGAATAGTAATTCATACATAAAAATTTTCTTGTATTATGACAAAAACGCATAAAAATAAGGTAAAATGACGAAAAGTCTTAAAATACAAAGAAAAAAATCACTTATTTCTAAGGTATATTTCAGTAAATAGAGCTCTCAAATATGACTGACATTTATTAGGAAGCCATAGTGTTTCTATTGATCCTGTTTAATATCTCTAGAGCCTCGGCTAGGGTCAATGAGCTAGGAAAAATTCAACCCCCTGATTAAAAAAGCTTTTTAGCTTTTAATCCCAGATTTTCTCTATAAATTCCTATCTTCAGTGCTCTGGACTCAAGAGAACGCTGAGAAAAAGAAAAAACTCGAAAAGAAGTGCTAAAGATGCAAAGAAGCCTACTTTTCGCACAAAGTTTCGGAAAAAATATTACTTATTTCTAGATTATTCATACGTTTTAAAATTTAGTGAATTCAGATTCAAATAGAGCAATTTTAGAATTATATATAGAATATCTCAAAAACAAGTTCAAGACTAGGGCAAAAACACTTTTAAATTATGCAAGAGAAATGAAAAAACAAAAAGCATATAAAATAGAACCATAGAGTTTCAGAAACAATTTTAACATATATAAATTCGAAACGTAGATTTGGGTTCTTGTTCAAGATATCTCCATATATCTCCATATTTCTATCTGCGGCAAGTGGAGAAAAGAAAAACAAATAATTAAAAGCAGCAGTAGAGAAATAAAAATAGGTAAGGGGATAAAAGCTACTTAACCAGTTAAGAAAGTAAAACTGGAGGGTTTTTTGCTCAGTTAAGACCTGTAAAATATATATACCTTACAAATATATATCTTTTGTAAAATAATTCTTGTAAAAATCATTTTATAAGAATTTATTTCATGAAAAGATAGTTTATATATTTATATAAATTAATAAGATTTTAAAAGAAAAGAGTTAGAGGAAACATGTGTATAGCTATTCCTGGAAAAATAAAATCCATTGTAGATGAGAATACTGCAACAATTGACATGGGTGGAATCTGCAGGGACGTAAATATGGCCCTTGTTGGAGGCGCCAATGAATCCATTATCGGAAAACACTTTCTTGTCCATGTTGGATATGCAATAGCTGAAATATCGGAAGAAGAAAGTGAAGAAACAATGCGCCTTCTCAAACAAATAGCGGGACTTGAAGACATAGATACTTTTGAAAGTGAATCTCCCTGAATAACGGATGCTGATAGAAATGGAAAACGGGAATTCCCCTTCAAAACCAGCAGTTCCTGAACTTGAAAGAAAGCTCCTGGAAAGAATCAGAGACTCGAAGAAACCGCTTCGAATAATGCACGTATGTGGAACACACGAGCGGACTATAGCAAAATATGGGTTAAGGAGTGTCCTTCCAAAGAATATTGAGGTAATAAGTGGTCCCGGATGCCCTGTTTGTGTTACTCCTGAGGAAGACATTAATGTTGCAATAGCCCTTGCAAAAAGTGGAGCTACAGTTGTTACTTTTGGAGACATGATGCGAGTTCCAGGTTCGGGAGAAAGTTTGCTGGATGCGAAGTCTGAAGGGGCAGATGTAAAAATGGTATATAGTATTGACGATGCAATTGCCCTTGCGGAGAAAAAGCCAGAGCTTGAGGTAGTCTTTTTTGGAATAGGCTTTGAGACCACGGTTCCCGCAAATGCGGCCGCTCTTTTAAGAAAGACCCCTGAAAACTTCAGTCTCCTTGCCTCGCAGAAGCAAACTCCCCCTGCAGTAGAACTCCTTGCCAGGGATGCAGATGTTGATGCCTTCATAGCTCCCGGGCACGTGGCAACCATAATAGGCACAAAACCTTTTGAATCTCTTGCAGAAAAAGGCTTTCCTGTTGTCGTAAGCGGATTTGAACCAGCAGATATTCTCCTTGGAATAAACCTTTTACAAATGCAGGCAGAGGAAGGAATCTCAAGGGTTGATAACGGTTACCCAAGAGCTGTTAAACCTGAGGGAAACCAGATTGCCCTTAAAATAATGGATAAAGTGTTCGAAACCTCGGATTCTGAGTGGAGAGGTATAGGAAGAATAGAAAATTCAGGACTTGCACTCAGAAAAGAGTTTGAGGAAAAAGACGCAGCAAAAAAGCACGAAGACCTATATGCCTCTGCTCTTGAAGATGTCCGAAAGAAAACAGGAAGAAAAGACAAAAAGCGCTGCATCTGCGCAGCTATCCTTACAGGAAAAGCAAAACCTTCCCAATGCCCAAACTTCGGGAAGGACTGTACCCCAAAAAGTCCTGCAGGCCCCTGTATGGTAAGCCAGGAAGGCATGTGTTACAACTGGTTCAGGTACTCAAGATAAGGAGGCAACAGGCTTGCATGAACTTTCCATTGCATGTGAAATTCTCGAGCAGGTAATGGCTACCGCCACAGAGCACGGAGCCACGGAAGTTAAGCATGTAACCCTTCAGATTGGAAGATTATCTCATACAAATCCGGAACAACTTAGCTTCTGTTTTAAAGCCATTGCAGAGGACAGTATTGCCAAAGATGCGGATTTTATTGTCGAAATGATACCACCTTCCCTTGAATGCGAATGTGGATACACGGGACCAATAGACGAAAAACAGATACAAGAGAATTGTGGATTCACAAGCGAACTTCTTGCTTATGCAGCAGTTATGGACTGCCCGATCTGTGGAAAGCATGCCCGTATTACAGGCGGCAGAGAACTGATAATTAAAAGTATCGAGATCGAGACTGAAAACCAGGATTGACCTCAAACCGGTAAAAATAAGAAATAACTTCCCAAGTGATGCTTATGTTAATGCACGTAATCAATATGGGACACGATGTCTACAAAGCAAATGATAAAGTTGCTGAAAAAAACAGAAAGAAACTTGACAAGCATCAGGTTTTCTCGGTAAATGTTATGGGTGCAATCGGATCAGGAAAGACTACTCTGATTGAGGAGGCTATCAGACAACTTAAGGATAAGTATAAGATAGCTGTGATCGCAGGTGATGTAATCGCAGAGATGGATTCTTCTCGTTTCAGAAAACTCGATGTCCCTACTATTCCTGTAAACACTGGAAAAGAGTGCCACCTTGATGCAAAACTGGTGGAAAAAGCCCTGGATGAAATCGATCTTGATAACACGGATCTCCTGCTAATTGAAAACGTAGGTAACCTGATCTGCCCTGTGGATTTCAAGCTTGGAGAACACCTGAGGGTTGTAATCGTGAGCGTAACTGAAGGAGATGACATTATCCTCAAGCATCCCATGATATTCAAGACTGCGGAACTTGCAGTCATAAATAAAGTTGACATTGCACATGCAGTTGATGTCGATGCCGAAAAAATGCGAGACGATATTCTTTCCTTAAATCCGAATGTGCCGGTTATCCTGACTTCAAAGCATGACTGGGAAAGCCTGGAAACCTGGATTAGTTTTATCGAGCTTGGAGTTAAAGAAGTTCAGAAGAAATAAGGTAAGGTTAAAGGAAATAAAGGTAAAACCAGGTTAAAGAAAAATTAACTCGAAACTAGGGCTAAAAAGGTTTAAATTAGATTGAGAAGATCCAGCAAATTAGATTGAGAAGATCCAGCGGGTTTAAAAGGCGGAAAAAAGGAGACTTATATGAAATCCAATACCATTTCTCTTGAGCACGGTGCAGGCGGAGAGGTAATGCAGGCACTTATAGGAGAAATAATTCTTAAAAACTTTCGAAATAAAAGTGCAGGCTCGATAGGGCTTGAATGTCTTGACGACGGGTCCACGGTCAAGCTTGAAGGCTTCAATACGGGATGCGAACTCGTAATGACTACTGACAGTCATGTGATAACACCTGCCTTTTTCCCAAATACCAATATAGGAAGGCTTGCAGTTGCAGGCACTGTCAATGACCTTACGGTTATGGGAGCAAAGCCCCTTGCCCTTACCTGTGCTGTCATAGTCCCTGAAGGTTTTCCACTAAAGGAATTTGAGGAAATAATCAAAACGATGGACGAAACAGCTGCAGAGGTTGGCGTGCCCATAATAACAGGTGACACGAAAACCGTGGAGAAAACTGCGCTTGATTCGATTATCCTGAACACTGCAGGCTTAGGAATTACAGATAGCCCTGTAAGGGATTCAGGACTTCAGCCAGGAGACAAAATCCTGGTCACAGGCACCATTGGCGACCACGGAATCTCGCTTATGGCTCACAGGGAAGGTTTTGACTTTGATACCGACCTTGCCTCGGATTCAGCTCCACTCTGGAAACTCATAGAACCCCTCCTGAAACTAAGAACTCCTGAGGGTGAACCCGTAATCACGGCAATGAAAGACCCTACACGCGGCGGGCTTGCAAATGCTTTGAACGAGATGGCAACAAAATCAGGAGCAGGTATTATTATCGAAGAAGACTGGATTCCTTTCAAACCAGCCGTTTCCGCAGCCTGTGAAATGCTAGGCCTTGATCCCCTTGAGGTTGCAAATGAAGGAAAAGCAGTTATTGGAGTAAAACCCGGTTTTGAAGAAGAAGTACTTTCAATCCTGAGGCAGCATCCATACGGCAGGGACGCCGCTGTAATAGGAGAAGTTACTTCAGATAAAAGAGAAGTGATTCTGAGAAATCGCTTCGGTGGCATGCGTTATGTGGATGTGCCTGCCGGAGACCCGATTCCCAGAGTATGTTGAGAGATCACAAAGCGCCAGTAGAGTTCAGCTTCCCGAATTGCACCTCCTAGATAGTAGCATCTCGGGAGTACGCTGTCCTTTTTGCTCCACTTCGCTTCTCTCAAGCGGACTAATTTTTAACTTATTTTCAATTGGCATGAAAGTGCTTTCAAGTACTTTCATTCATCTGTGATTGTTATTCAAAAATTTCATATCTATTGTCTTTTTTCTTCCGAGTAAACATTTTTTAGTAGAATCTTTTAGATTTCTTTATATGTACTTAGCCCCTCTTAACTTCTTCATTCAGAAGAGGCTTGTAATTCCTTTCTTTAATGTCGTAATTTACAATTATCCCTATGCCCTCCGTATAAGAGTTTGCTTACAAAATCTCAAATCAAAAACATTAAATATTTCGGACAATAGTTTCCATTTGAAATCTTCGTTTAGCAGTATAAGCGGAGGTTTCGTAATCATCATCAGGGAAGGATAAATAATCCTTCTCAATAAAATTTACGATTTTTAATGACCTTAATTAAAATTTAGGTGAAAAATTGAATGTGCTTTTTTGAGAGAAACTATCAATAACCTAAATTAAGCGAATAAAAAAGGAATAAACCCCAGTTTCATAGTTAATTTAAGAAAACCCTATTATATGTACTTAAGGTTCTAAGTACGCTTTCTCTGATTTTTATATCTTATTTTACCCATCGTATATCATTAATAATTATAAAAATAACCTTATTAAAATATAGATGGATATTGATCTTAAAAATGGATTAATAAAAAGTTTAATAATTTTGAGATAATTCGAGAAGTAATTAGAACAGGGAGTGGGAATAGCATGACTAAAAGAGTAATTGTTGAATTGAGAGCGCCTTTTGGTTTTTCCATGGAATCCGTTCGAGCAATGGATGTTGCCACTGTTTCAGGGTTTGAAATGGACTTTGAGTATAAGCCAGTACCAGTCAGTCCACCTGCAGAGATTGTAAGGATCCTCGAGGCTGCAAATGAGGAAACTATCCTTTTGAGAGGGGAACTGGATGAAGAAAAAGAAGCCGAGATAAAAGCTCTTCCCAACGTGGTAAACATATGGACCGATGCCCGAATAGAGCCATTTGGAATAGACTGCAAATATAATGTTGCCAAGGGAACAATTGAGGATGTTGCAAAATATCTAGGTTGTGATCGACTCTGGGAAAAAGGTGTGAAAGGAAAAGGAATCGTGATAGGAATCTGCGATACTGGAGTTGATGAATCAAAGGTTCCTGCTGTTATAGATGGCTTTTCTTCCAATTCTATGTACCCCCCAGGAACTGATCCCGGAGGACATGGCTCCATGTGTGCGACAGATGCACTTGGCATGTGTCCCGAGGCGAAAATATATGACCTCGGAATTTTGAAGAGCAGCATGATTTCGGGTGTGATTTCCGATGCCATAAGTGCTTACCAGTGGGCAATAGAGAGGTACAAAACGGATGGGACTCCACATATATTGTCCAACAGCTGGGGGATGTACCAGAAGGCCTGGGCACCTGATTACGCTGAGAATCGCGATCATCCCTTCAACCGGAAAGTCGTGGAAGCGATAGATACAGGGATTATTGTAACCTTTGCGGCTGGAAACTGTGGATCAAAATGCCTTCCTAGTAATAAGTGTAAGCTCGATGTCGGGCCTGGAAAGAGTATCTGGGGAGCCAACGGACATCCAAAAGTGATAACCGTCGGTGCGGCCAACATCTTGGAGGAATGGATAGGATATACCAGTCAAGGACCGGCAGCTCTTGATCCCAATAAACCGGATTTCTGTGCTCCCAGCCACTTCAAAGGGTACACAGAATGTGATAATGGCACCTCCACAGCCAATCCCGTATGTGCAGGAGTAATCGGACTTTTGAAATCTTATGACCCTACGCTAACCTCGGATGTTATCAAAGATACCCTTCAGAAAACTGTCAAGGACTTTTGTGGCAGTGGTTGGAATCCGCATACAGGCTATGGAATGATACAGGCAGAAGCTGCCTTTAACAAAATAGTTAGCAGTTCAGTATCCATTGCCCATCCAATGTGACAATCCAGATAGTGAGATATTATAAGCCGAAATTTTAAAGTTTGCTTTATTTTCCTTGCAAACTTCAAATTTTAAATATCAGTTTAGAATTGTGTAAAAAATTATTATTTGTTAGCAGGTTGGAGATCAATTAAGCTAAAAGGAAATAAATTATGGCTAAAAGAGTTATTGTTGAGCTGAGAGCACCGGCTAATTTTTCCATGCAGGCAGCACTGGATTCAGATGTGGCAAAGATTCCTGGATTCAAGATAGATCCGGAATATGAACCAGTTCCTATTAGCCCGCCTAAGGAGATGAGTAAGGGTATGGAAGCTGAAAACGAAAAGGTATTTTTGATCCGGGGCACTGTTGAAGATGAAAAACAAGAAGAACTTAAATCATTTCCTAGTGTGCTCAAAGTCTGGAGTGATGCTAGAATAGAACCTTTTTGAAAAGTTTTGTTTTTCGTTTCATTTCTGTTATCTGTTTCTGGTTCTTTTAATTTCTTTTCGGATTCCTTTAATATCAGATCCTAAGTCTTGTCCTTGAGTTGTTGATCAATTCTGAAAAAAGATATGGGTATTCACTCCATATTTGTAGAAAATGAAGAGAGATCCTCACGCTTATGGTTTTCAATAACTCACCTCCATGACTCAGATCATATGGTTTACTTTTTCCAGGAGGCAGATGGATTTAATAGCACTAAATCTGATTATTAAGACAACTTCTAGCTCTTTTAGACCTTATCAGGCGTTAATGAGCAGCTAAAACATGAGATACAGTGTTAGATAAGACGGAGATAGATTAATGATAATGGATTTTAAAGGCAAAAGCCCGAAAATCTCAGAGACAGCTTTTATTGCGGATTCTGCAGACGTGATAGGGGATGTTGAAATTGGAGATTTTTCAAGTGTATGGTTTAATGCCGTGCTTCGCGGAGACCGAAATAAAATAAAAATCGGGAGCAAGACAAGTATTCAGGACAATGTCGTAATTCATGCTGATCCTGAGAATGGAGTTCAGATCGGAAATGATGTAAGTGTGGGACATGGAGCTGTACTCCACGGATGCAAAATCGAAAGTAATGTGCTAATAGGGATGAACTCTACAGTACTGAACGGGGCTGAAATTGAAAAAAACTCTATAGTAGGTGCAAATGCACTGATTCCTGAAGGGAAGAAATTTCCTGAGAACAGCCTGATAATAGGAGTTCCTGGAAAGGTTAAGAGAGAAATTGAGAAATCCGAAATTGAAGCCATAGCAGAAAACGCTGCAGAATATGTGAAATTTGTCAGGGAATACAATGAAGAAATAAAAAAATACGAAAAGCCAAAGAAGTGAATTACAAAAAATGTAGAGGAATAAATAATAAAATTACCATAGATTAAACAAATTTGATAGGAGGGTGAAATGAAATGAAGAACATAAACATCTTATATTACGGAAAGGTAAAACAGGTAGATGTATATGAAAGCATGTTTGAGTATGTAAAAAGTTCAGGTATTGCGGATTGCGAGAAAGATTACATCGAGGGCCAGCCTGCCTATTTTGTAGAGGAGTGGCAGGCAGCACTGGACAGCGAGATGTATTTTGAATATGATCCTATGAAAGATGCAGGAGAAATAGAGATTGACGGGCAAAATTATACCCGCATAGGCCGAGGAATAAACGAGTTAAGTTATGTGCCCACTGACAACCTGTCAGACATACTGTATGTTATTTATCACTGCGACCATGACATGAGAAAATGTAACTGCACCAACGAAATTTTCCAGACAAAAGAAGAAGCAGAGAAGAGAGCAAACGAGCTTAGATGAAAACGCGGGTTCTTCGGATATCTCTTACTGCCGGAAATATTAAGAGTAAACCATAGATGTAGAAATTAAAGTCATAGAACAAACTTCTCTATATTTTTTACTAATTTTTATTATTCTTCATATCAACAATATAAACGGATACTATTTTAAAAATTAATAATATTCTTTTTTGAACTTTAGACGTATATAACCCAAATATTCAAGAGAATTTTCTCAGAGATAGGTTCGGTTAAACTAGATTTAGATAAAATAATCTGTCTGCTGATACAAAGTGGTTAAAATCGCACGGTGCTAACTTTTGAACATTTATTTATATGTTAAAAGTGTATTATCTAGCGGATTTAATGCTTTATGTGTAAATTTCGCAGTTAAACTGGAAAATTAATTAGAGAGGTTAGTGACGTGCATAAGAAACATGAACTAAAAGAAGAAATTGGCAAAGCAGCCAAGACAGCAAAAATAGAAGTCAAAAAAACTCATCGGATAGATGAGAAATTTGGCTCCAGGCTCCGTTATATCCCTGGCTCCTGGGAAGGAACAAAAAGAAATTCAAAGATTGAGCAGACCAGACAAAGGCAGCGTTATATTCCAGGACTCTGGAAGGGAGAAACATCAAAAGTAGAGAAAATCAGCTATAAGCCCAGATACATACCAGGATCCTGGAAAGCAGCAAAAGAGAATCCAAAAATTGAAAAAATTAAGTACAAGCCACGTTATATTCCCGGGCTCTGGAAAGGGACCGAAGAGACTCCGAAGATGAAAAAAGGTGACTACAAGCCTCGATACATTCCTGGCTCCTGGAAAGGAACAAAAAAGAATCTGAAAATAAGTGAAATCAAATACAAGCAGAGGTATATTCCCGGGTTCTGGAGAGAAAATGCAGAGAGCCAAAAGACAGATAAAGTTAGTCACAGGCCAAAATACATCCCCGGGTCTTGGAAAGGAACAAAAAATAATCCGAAAATAAATGAAATCAGATATAAACAGCGTTATATTCCCGGATTCTGGAAAGGAACCGCAGAGACTCCGAAAATAGAAAAAGGTGACTACAAACCTCGATATATTCCGGGTTCCTGGAAAGGAATAACGAAGAAGCCGAAAATAGGGAAGATGAGGTACAAACAGCGGTATATTCCCGGATTCTGGAAAGGAACCGCGGAGAAGGCTAGCTATAGCCCTCGTTATGTGCCCGGCTCCTGGAAAGGAATAAAAGAAGCTCCAAAGAGGAATGAGAAAGTTAGTTACAAGCCTCGATATATACCCGGATCCTGGAAGGGAATACCGCGAATCTGAAGAGATTACTCACCGAGAAGAAAAATAAAACTATGGAAGACTATTATAGACATATGATTAAAACTGCTTGAATCTCACACTACTGCTTTTTCAATTTAATCGAATAAGTAGAATAGTTTCCAGAAACAGATAACACTTAAATTGAAAAACCAGTAAGAAAGGTCAAGGCTAAAAACTAGTGGGGGTCTTTGGCCAAATCTGAAAAATGCGCACATTTACTCTGTTTGATCAGATTTGAGAACCGTCCTTTAGCTTACAATTTCACAGGAAATAACTCCCACGACTTATAATAAGCTAATTTAAGCTTTCTTTATTAGCTTATTTTACTTTTCATAATTAACTAATTTAGCTAATCTCAATTGCTCTTGATCCCTATTATTCCTGTTTTTAATGCCAGAGTAAGATTTTGAACACATGAGTGCCTGCAAGATATGCCTGTGAAAAGTTTAACTTGTGAAAATTTCCTGACAGATGAAAAGGATCTTTCAATCCTCGGTTTAAAAAAGTAAAGCCTGAAGTACCAGCAGTTCCATGGGTTTGGAAGCTTAAAAAATCATACATTTCCGGAGACCGCATTCCGCAGACAGGTTTCCCAGTCATCAGGATTGTCTATATTGTCGCACTGCCACTCAAATTCGCGCCTTGCAAGCCTGATAGTCGCCCGTGCATTTTTGAGTGGAACTAGCTCTTTTCCGACATCACCAATGCCACCGACTTCCAGACATCCTACGACATCAATCATAAATTTTTCCAGGGTCTCTGGCGGTATTGATTCGTTCCTTGCATGGATTTCTGTGCATTTTGCGAGATATTCTGCAAGTACTCTGATCAGTTTCGTGTCACGCATGATTCTAACTCCTTTGTACGATAAGTGGGGCAATTCACCTCGTCACACTGGGCTTTAGATTTGATGATCACAACAATTATGATATTCATAAAAATGCAGACATATCTTCCCGAATTCAGTCCAGGATAATACTTCAATCATGATTTTCCAGGGACAGGCCCTCAAACAGCAATTAAAAATATGTATTTTCGAAGCTTAAAGTTTTCTAAATAATCGTATTTGAGAGAGATGATGAACATTTGTATGCCAGCAGGAAGATTATAAAGTCACATAGTATGTTTTTATATAAAAGAGGTTATTGATTAATTTATAACTTTGCCTTTTTAAATAAATACTTTCTAATTAATTAATTGTTTTAAACCCATGCAAAACGGTGAATAGTCCGAGTTGATAATCTGAATCGTCCTCTTTTAATAAACATTTGATTTGAATTCTTTTTATATTATATTAGAGTAGTAATAAAGAGGGAATAAACGGAGGGTAGAAATTAAACATGGAAAGTAATTAGACTCAAATCCAGAAAATGAACTTATAAATCAAAAACTAAAATAGCATCTGATGCCAGCAAGGACTTTTTGGCAAATAAGATCACAATATGGGGGAGAAAAGTGATACAAGCAAGTACTACTGAAATTCAGAGTATTTTAGGAAACGTGAAATATCCTGCAACAAAGAATCGAATCATCGATGAAGCCAGAAAGCAGAATATTAGTGGCGACACAATGAAGGCTCTTGAGAATATTCCAGATAGAGAATACAACAGCGCTGATGAGATCGTCAATGAATTTGAAAGTTTTCAAAAGGCTGTAGAGATTTTCCATAACAGAAAATATCCTGTAACAAAGCAGGAGCTTGTCAACGAGGCTAGAGATCTTCATGTCCGCGACGTAATAATAAGGGCTCTTGAGGCCTGTCCGGATAAGGAATACGCCAGTCCTGCTGATGTTATCAAAGAATGCAGAACCAGAATCCATAGCAGATAACCCTATTTTAGAGTAAATCAGCCATCAAAAGTAGAGTAAATCAGCCGTTAAAAGTAAAAAGATCAAAATATAACCAACAAAAAATAACAGGAAATTTATGGTTCCAGATATGTAGTCCGGCTTAGATCAGCTCAAATGCTGAAGTTTTGTGGGATCAATATTTACTCAAAATATTAATGGCCGCTTGTCCGTATATAATTCGAGGAAGGAATCAGGGCCTGAACAAGGCCTTTATTTCCAATAGTCCAGCGGCCCAATTTTACGAGTTTCAGCACTCGAAGATAAAGTAGCTCTTATGAGTATTTAGCATTAGAAAAAGGAATAGATATCTAGACATACATAATAAAGCAAAAATAAAGAAAGTAAAAAGGTAAAGAAAATAAATAGTTAAGGTACATTTTTAATTATATTTAAAAACTATTTGTTCTTCACCGTGGTCAAGCTAATTCAAACTTATGAAGGATAGAGTCTTTGAGACTTAAAGCATTTATGTTATTATCATTAATTCTTAAGGCATTCTCTACTGCAGATAATGATTGCCTATATCTTCCAAGTTTAAAAAGAGTAGCCCCTTTATTGAACCAGGCTTCAAGTTTGTTTGGATTCTTTTGCAGCACTTTATCAAATGCCTTTAAAGCTTTTTCAGGCCTATCAAGCATATAGAGAGTAGAACCTTTGAAGCTCCAAACATTTTCATTTTTAGGATTAACTTCCAGAGACTTATCAAATGCCTCTAATGCTTCCTCATACCTACCAAGAATATAAAGCGCAGAGCCCCTGTATCTCCAGATCTCCGCATCTTGCGGGTTAATCTCAAGACCTTTATCAAATTCTTCCAGTGCTCTGGCGTACTTATCCGGTTCATAAGCCTGTCTGCGCCTATGCTCCTTACCAGAGATTTCTGGGCAGTTATATGGAAGCTTATTCAACTCCGTAATCAAACTTTCATCTTCAAGAGTATGTAACATATTTTTATATTCCTGAATCTCAACGTCTTCTGGATAAATTGCCAGAATCCTTTTAAATTCATCCAGAGCCTCTTGGTATCTTCCAAGTTTGAACAGAGAAAGAGCCTTGAATTTTAATGCATATTTATAGTTTGTACCATGCCTTTTTTTCCATAAATGTGGGTTTCCTTTAAAAGCCTCTTTTGGTATAGATTCCAGAGCGCCATCAAAAGCTTTTATTGCCTCACTATATTTGCCGATTTTATAAAAGATTGTACCTTTAATCAGCCATGCTTCAGTGAAATTCCGATTCTCATCTATCTCTTTGCTGAGAAAAGACAGTACTTTGTTAATAGTAAAAATGCTTTCATTTTCTAATGAGAATTCCGCGTCCTGCATTAAAGATCCAATGATGTCAATAATTTCCAGCTCGTTTCTTCTTTCTTCATTTGTTCCTGAACCGGTAAATTCCCCTTCATACAATAGGTTTATCTCTGAATGCTCAAGTTCATGATCTTTGTTTGTTTCAGCCATAATACCAAGACCTGACAATTTACATATCAGAAATCATTTACTTAAGTCACATATCGAGCAAAAATGGTTGTAACCTGCATTAACTTCCTTTAACCCAATGATTATTTCCCAATGATTATTTCCCAACAATATATATTTACAATGCAATACTAAAAGATACTTTTTGAAAAAAGGGTCGTGTCCCTAAGTTATTG
>DAKJ01000010.1 GCA_002496565.1 Methanosarcina sp. UBA289
AAGAAATAAGAAAAAATCTGTAGGTGCGCGGCGACGGAAATGAATAGCTTTGAAATTTATAATGAAATGGAAGATAATCTCCAGGCTATATATAGGTCAAGACTTCTAACCGAGATACTTCTGTCATTGAACGAAAGCAGCAGAAAACTTTCCCAACTGCGTGAAATTACTGGAAGTACATCCCAGGCAATAATTCCAAAGCTAAGAAAACTGGAAGAAGATCATCTAATAGAAACAAAAGAACGTGAGTATTGCCTAACTCCTATAGAAAAAATTGTGGCTTCTGGAGTAGCTGACTCTTTTGCAACATTTGGGACAATTAATAAATTCAAATATTTCTGGTCTATGCATTACATGGAGGGAATTCCCACTCCACTACTAAATAAAATTGGATATCTGTATAATTCTAAAGTTATCTATGACAGAAGAACAAAAATCCTTAATGTTTACAGCAATCAGTTAAAAACGATTAAAGAGGCAGATCATATATACGGCATATCATCCGTAATAACTGAAGGATACGCTGATTCCATCTCGGAAAGAGTGAAAGAAGGAGTTCCTGTTAAGCTTATAGTTCCTCTTCATGTTGCAGAAGAATTAAAACAGTCACCTTATACAGAAAAACTGGATGTACTGAAAAGTTATAAAAATTTTCAGTTAATATCTAAGAATGAAGACCTTAAAATGGGGCTAATCGTTACGGATAAATGCCTGGCCTTAAGCCTGCACAAGAAAAGTGGCATTGAGTATGACATAACCACAGGTTTGTTTAGCTCTGATCCAAAGGCTATTGAGTGGGGAGAAAGGCTTTTTGGGTATTATAAGGTCCACTCAGAAGCGAAGTTACGTGGTAATTATGCCTTATGACGAGTTTTTTCAAATCAAACATACTTAAACAGGTCATCTCTTTTCATTTCGTGCAGCCTGTCCCGAAGCAGGCCCTTTAACGCTTTCAGGTCTCCTTTTTTGGCGCTAATAGGAGCTATTATATGCTTCCAGTTCTGCCAGGGAGGCTCAAGTCCGAGGCGGGCTGCTATCTCGTCAAGAAGAGGATCATACTCGTTCTCTTTTACTTTATCCATTTTGTTTGCGGCAATAATTGTGTCGATCCCGACTTCCCTGAGGAAATCAAACATCTCAACATCTATCGGAATCTGGTTTTTTGAATCCCAGCGGTCTACAATCTGCGGGAAAGCCGGCCCGTCTATTACAAGCACTCCTAGCTTGATCTTTTTGGCATTGTCTTCGATATAGTGCACGGTTTTGTCTTTTACGATATCCTGTTTTCGGTCTTTTACTCCACTCATGAAGCCGAAGCCAGGCATATCCGTGATAAGCAAGTCCGAGATCTGGGCATGTGCAGGGCGCAGGGTAACCCCCGGGCGTTTTCCAACTCTTACTTTCGCCCCGAAGAGTTCTCTTAGCAGGGAAGATTTACCTACGTTTGAGCGGCCTACAAAGATGATCTCAAAACTTACTCCGCTTTCGGCTGCAGTCTTACTGGTTTCCATTGTTTTTACCTCCAAGCCTTTAAAAAAAGTCTTGAGTGAAAATGATATTGTTGGGATGGTCAAGTGGTGATCTGGTTTTTTTACCCATGTGTTTTCCCCAGTTTCTTATCAAAAGCCCTGAGGAATGCATTGAGGGAATCTTCGGGAATTCGAGCGCCTGCTGCAAGAGGATGTCCCCCTCCACTCCCTCCAAATTTTGAGGCAACTGAACGGAGAATCTGGTTTACGTCGATCTCTCCTCTAGAGCGGATACTCAGGTCATAAGCTCCATTTTTCTCTCGATATTCGGCTGCAATCCCCACTTCCCGCCTGCCGTAGGAGGCTGCGTAGATCGCTGCCTTTGAGATGGAATTATTTGTATTTACAACATAAGCGCTGTTTTCTAGGACTTCCACGTTTTCCTTAACAAAAACTCTGATCTTTTCCTCATTGATTGCGGCTTCCCTGGCAAGCTCAAGAAGCTCTGGGATATTTGAAGGGATGATGTCCTTTGAGAGGGGTTCAAGCAGTTTTCTTTTGAATTCGTACTCTCTTCCTTTATAAAGTATAGCCTGTGTAAGGGTTCCGGCCTGAAAATAAAGATTCCTTTTATCCCAGTCTTTGACCCAGCTCTCTACATGCGGAGTATTGTCGCAAAAATCCCCAATCGCTCCGTAGATTGCTATCCTACGCATATCTCTGTTTAATCGTTTTTCAAAGAACCTGTAGGTCAGTTCGGATGAACAGACTTCGGTATCATGATAGAACCAGTTTTCTTTTTGACAGCTTTCCGGGAGAGGGTGGTGGTCTATGTAATAAAGGTTGCATTTTTTCGCAAGTTCGTTAAGTTTTGCATGGAGTTCAGAGCAGTTCCTTTCATCGATTGCAATATCGCAGATAATAAGGGTTTTCACATTCTCTATAAGACTTAATTTGTCAAGAAGGTTAACCGGGTTGGTAAAGTACACATAAGCATCCGGATAAGCAGTTTTTGCAATTGCACCTGAGCAGATCCCATCTGAATCTCCGTGAGTAAGAATTAAAGTCTTAGCTTTAAACCTGTTCTGGAGTTCTTTCATGTTTTGCTTCCTTTTCCCGAAAAGCGATTCTCTTTTCTAACGGCATTACTGAGCCCCTGTTTTGCTTTCAGATCTTTTTTCTTTCAGACCTTTATCTTTCAAACCTTTATGTTACTTCTAATATCGAGTTTTTCCACATTCGGAAGATCACAGGCATATTAATTTCATGTTTTTTAATTTGTTTTTTATTAAAATAAATCTTAAGGTAAAAAGAAGTTCGTATTAATATCTTAATTTTGAAGGATAGCAAGAAAGTTCAGACCTGACTATAAAAAAATAATTAGAAAAAAGAAAAAAGTAGCGAAGAAAATCCAGTTATTTTGAGCGTAGCGAAAAGAGCTCCGTCCTCTTGAGACGGAACTCGGGCGAGTTATTCATCAAGTTTTCAGGTTTTCTTACTTCTTAGAAGGCACGTAACTGCGAGAAGTCCTGCTATGGTAAGGACAGGGCCGAACCCAGGAGTATCTTCAGAATCTTCATCTTGCACCTGAACTGAGGATTCATTTTTTTCCTGATTGGAGTCCGTTTTTCCCTCCGGCTGTTCGCTTCTTCCCTCAAGGGAAATCGGTACTCCTACATAAACAACAGGAGTGTCCGAAATAACCTCTCCTGAGTACTCATCAAGGTCGAGAAAACTTGCTTTGCAGGCAGGCAGTTGGATTTCTCCTTCTTTATGCATCTGCAGGATATAGGTTACTGTTTTTGAATCGCTATTCTTTCCTACAATCTGCTTGAAACTGGTTTCTCCGCTTATTAGTTTAGCTTCCGGAGGTACGGTGTCGGTTACTGTCACACTTGAATCAACATTTCCGGTATTTTTTACAGTGATCGTTACAGTCAGTTCATCTCCGGAATTTAGTTGCTGCTTGTTAATGGTTTTTGTAACTGAGATTTCAGGCCCATAAATTTTCACCTTTTCTGAATTATTGGAACCCGCTTCTCCATCCTGCCCATTAGGAAGGATAAAGGTAGCCGTTGCTTTTGGGAAGGTGAATTCTCCCGGTTTTTCAGGAATCAGGTTGTACTCAAAAACCCTTTCAGCTAATTCTCCGGATTTAAGGGAAAGGGTCTTCTCTAGCACCGCGTCTTTTTGAAGATGTGTTTCGGGAGCGATCGAATCCTTAAATTCGATATCATCTAGGTCGCAGAGCCCTTCATTCCGGACATTGACCAAAACGTGGATAGGCTTTCCCATGTGATTATTTTTTGTAATAAGCTTTGAAATAACAAGGCCCCATTTTTTTTCTATTTTTATGACTTTGAAACCTACGTCTTCGTATTTCTCGTCCCTAACATCCACGTACGTAATTTTTGCAGTTATATTAAGGTCAGTATCTTCCCATGGCTTGGGAGCTTTTACTGTAATATTCACAGGTTCAAGAGTCTCGTCTTTAAGGACTTCTCCAAGTGTGTATTTCGTTTTTCCTTTTAGGACTTCCATTCCGGCAGTATCGATTGTTAGAACAGCCTTTTCAGCTTTTGCGTCTCCATCGTTTTTAATCTTTATCGAAACATCGATTGCGTTGTCTCCAGTAGATTTTGAATCATATGTATCTTTTTTAGTTTCAACGTCTATGTCAAACTCTGGTTCTCCTTTTACAAGAATATCCAGTTTAGCATAAGGGTTCCAGTTTCCTGTCTTGAACTTCTTTCCATCTCTCTCAATAGTTTCATAATTTGGATCTACTTCCTGGGCGTAAACCTTTATCCTGTCGTCATATACGACTTCCAGGCCTGCTGAAAGCGGAGAGGTCTTCAGTTTCTCCCCATCCTTTGAGATTGAAATAAACATCTGTCCTTCATCGTTGAAATCTTCTGCCTTTATAACATAGTCATTAACTGTTACTGTGTTCCCCCAGTACAGTGTTGTCCCATCCTGTTTCTCTACCCACTCGATGTCTTCTTTCGCAAGAGAGGTTATTGAGAAAGCTGAAACGAAGAAAAAGGCAAGTAATGCAACCAGTGCAAGCTTCTTATCCATAGTTACCTTCCTTTAACTTGATACTTGTAACGGATCTGCGCACTGGAAGCATACATTTTGAGCTGCTGTAATGGCTACGGCTCTTTATATTTCCATATATAACTTATATAATTATTAACCGTTTATTTATGATTGATACCAACTGTATGACACCAGCCATATTTTACTATTTGATGCATTGATTTTGCCCCAGTACTCCCCTATGTTTTACATCTTTCAAACTCATTATTATTTATTAAATCTAATTCTATTGTTCATCAGAAATTTGTCTAAACTCTATAAGTTATCTCGGCATAAGATATTTTAATTTTTTGTACTGTTTACAATCTCAAATAAACTTCTTATATCAGAGTCGTTTTCTTTTTAAGGCTGCATGCTCCTTCAAGGGTCAGGAAAGGAAGTCTAGCAAATCTCCAAATCTAATCAAGAAGTAGCAGTCCCTTTCTGGTATCGGAGTTTTTTCCATGGAAATTATAAAAATTGTAGAAATTCTAAAAGAAATTGCGCCGCCTGAACTTGCTGAAGACTTTGATGAAGGCAGGATAGGGCTAATTCTCAACCTGGAAAACAATATAGAAAGAATTGCGGTTGCCCTCGATGCCAATTCTTATGTGATTAAGAAAGCTGCGGAAATGAGAGCAAATCTTCTGGTTACCCACCACACCCTTATCTTCCACCCTATAAATAAAGTCTCAAAACCCCTGGCTGAATCTCTCAGGTTTGCCCTTGATAACGAGATATCCCTTTACAGCATGCACACAAATTACGATAGGGCCGAAGGAGGCATTAATGATGTTCTTGCTGCAAGGCTTGGGCTAAAGAATATTGAAAATGTGGAATTTGGCAGAATAGGGGAGGTCGAACCCTGTACTTCGGCTGAACTGGCTTCTCATGTCTCGGATATCCTGCAAACTCCTGTCATGTATGCCGGAGAAAAAGAGGGTATAAAGCGGGTAATGGTTGTTGGCGGCAGTGGCTTTGCGACTGAATTCCTTGAAATTGCTAGGACAAATGGAGTTGACGCTTTCATATCTTCCGAACTTAAGCATAACATTCTCCGCGAGTATGAGGACCTATGCCTTATTGACGCCACCCACTATGCCACGGAAAATCCAGGCATGGAGGCTTTATGCTCCAGGTTGCGCGAAATTTCCGGGCTCGAGGTTGAATTCATCGAACAGCCTTCCGGACTCAAGGCAATAGACTTAAGGCAACAGATAAAACCTGAATATCTTTCTGAAACTCTCCAAAATGAAAGGGCCTAAATAAACTCTTATTGGACTAATTGAACAGGAAGTTTACGTGAAAATATAAATTAAGGCAAATGTATTTCTATATCATGAACGCAGGGATGATTTTAATATGACAGAGGAAAAAGATCAAGATAGAGCAGAGATGATGAAAAAGGATCAAAATATAAAGGAAGAAATTAAGGAAGATTCCCTGGAATCAATGCTTGAAGAACAGTCAAGAAACCAAATTCGTTCGGATTATCGACGCAGTCTGGGCGGTGAAAACCGTAGAAGATATATGGATTGAATTCCGCAGTGAATTTAAACGGGATGAATTCCTGAGTAGATTTCTCTTTCCTAATTAACTATCTTTAAAACTTTTATATGTTTTCCTTCTTTTAGTCTCAGTTAATCTAATTTTTGTTTAATGTTTCGGTATACCTAATCCTTACTCTTTCGAGCTTATTGGCTTAACTGGCACTTGTTTTTACGTTTTTACTTCTGGCCTGGTTTTTACGTTTTTATTTCTGGTCTGGTTTCAACTGAATTCTTTAAATAGCTCTTAAGATGTCTGCGTACGATCTGCACTTCTTCGGTTTCGGGCATTGAGTCGAGAATTGTCTCGAGATAGCCACACTCTTTGAGAAGGGAAAAAGTCTCAGGAAAATTAACGTCAAAAACCCAGCTCAGGCGAAGCAGTTTTATATCATTTCTATTTTTGGCATCTGCAAGCTTTGCCATCCTGTTATTCAGGATATCCGCAACTATATTTCTCGAAAAGCCGGGCGTATCTGGCATATTGAATTCGAGAGCTGGGTTCCTGAGTTCTTCCTCTTTCTGGTAATCTTCGCTTATAAGCTTCAGGATATCCAACTTATCAGCATCCCGGATCAATTTTAAATAAAAAAGGAATTCCCTGCTGGTTTCTGTGCATTCGGGAACTTCCATGCGATTATGATATTCCACGGCTTTCAGGATTAGAACTTTTTCTCTTGGTGGCAGACGGGAAAGAATTCCGGTATTTTCCAGGATTTTTATCCCAAGCAGGGCATGATTTTCAGATTCTGAGTCTTTGAACGTCCTATATTTCATAAATTGCTCAAAACGACCCAAATCATGAAATAAAGCTATTACTTCAGTGAGCCTGCAACCTTTCTCCCCTACATTTTCCGCTTTAGCAAGTAAAAGGATGTTCTCACAAACTCTTGCCGTATGTTCGATTTTCAGATTAATGTTTTCCTGGATAAAAGCTTCAGGAGAAGAGAATCGGTCTACATAATCCAGAAACCATTTTTTGAAGAAATCAAGATCCTCCTTCTTCATATTTTGCAATAGGAGTTTAAATGTAAATATTTTTTCATATTTACGGGACTCTAAGATTATACTTTAATTATTAATCTTATTTTTTATCATTAATTCTATTTTACTGTTTGAACGTTTTTATTTTTCTATTTATTATTTCTATAACAATAATATACTGTTGCATTAAATATAATTACAATCCTGGGGTTCTTTTTAAACTGCATAAATTTTATATATAAGAACTCCTAAATTTAAGTTAAAATGAATGAGATTGACTCTTCAAACTATTTAAATTACTTATTGGGGGAGCAAAAAGATTTTATCTAGTTACTTTTATTCTTTAATTATTCGCACTTACGCAGTTACAGAAGCAGTACAGAATAGTGAATATAATGATAATGGTTGACTCTCTATGAAATGTTTCAATAAGAACTCATTAGAATAAACCGGGGTATTTAATGAGCTCAGTTAATAAAAATAATTTGATTGTTGGTTCTTTTATTCTCCTTGCTTTGATGTTATATTTCTTTTCAGGTTTTTTACCTATGGCAGGAGCTATTACAGGTCAGGAATTGGTTGTAGAAAATAATGAAAAGATTGAAATTAATGAAAAGATTGAAATTAATGAAAAGATTGAAGTCACTCCTGATCTCTCTGAAATAATGGCACAGTGCCCAGCTTCTGTAGAAGGCCTGATTGATAAGGGAAATATTTTATATTCTCTTAAAGAGTATGAACTTTCTATAACTTGCTATAATGACGCACTTAAGAGTGACAATAATTCCTCATTGGCCTGGTATGGAAAAGGACGTTCTCTGGCCGAATTGGGAAATAACGACGAAGCAATTAACTGTTATGAGATGGCTCTTTCAACTTTTCCTTTTTCTTCCGAAAACTGGTATGATAAGGGTAACAAACAACTTGAGCTAAATAAATATGTTGAGGCCATCAACTGCTATGACAAAAGTTTTGCTATCGATACCTATCTCTCTACGGTGTGGTACCGAAAAGCTTTTGCTTCTGAGAAGTTGGGACTTGATCAGGAAACCTTGAATTCTTACGAAAAATCTATTGAACTGAATTCCAATTCATCCAGTTCTCTGCAGATGCAGGGAATGGCTTACATCGGACTTGATCAATATCCTGAGGCACTTGAATGCTTTAACAGGGCTCTTAATATTACTCCTGACAATTCTGAACTCTGGTATCAGAAAGGATTAATTCTTGATAAGTCCAGTGATTACGAAAATGCATCAGACTGTTATGACAAAGCAATTTCTTTTAATCCAGATATGGTAGACGCCTGGCATAATAAAGGAATCAACCTTGAAAAAATGGGAATTTATGATGAGGCGCTTACTTGCTACGAGTTTGTTCTTCTGTCAGAACCTGAAAATCTTGATGTTTTACAGAGAAAGGGAGTATGCCTTGAAAAGCTTGGGAGAAATGACGAAGCTCTTCAGTGCTATGATGAGGTTCTGGTCTACGATCCTGGCAATTCTGAGGCCTGGTACAATAAAGGCTCTCTGCTTAATAAGACCGGCCAATATGATGCTGCAATAGCGTGCTATGATAAGGCACTTAACCCGGACACAGGGATTCAGGTTGAAGAAATGGTAAATGATTCACTCGAACAGCTAAACGTTTACGATTCTGAACTTCCATCTTATCCCGACCCTGAATTTAAGTCTCCCACAGTTAAAATCTGGTACGAGAAAGCCCTATCTTTTGATAAGCTTGAGAAATACGAATCTGCAATTGAGTGTTATGATAAAGTTCTTGAAACCGAGCCCGAACATCCTGCCGTCTGGTATATGAAAGGCTTGGATCTTGAGAAACTTGGCAGGTATAAAGAAACGATTGAATGCTACGATCGAGCCCTGAAACTGGATTCCAGCTATGCTAAAGTCTGGTACCAGAAAGGCTTTGACTCTTCAAAAATTAAAGACTACGAAGATGCAGTAGAAAGCTATGATAAAGCTCTCGAGCTTGAAGAAAACTATACCCTTGCTTGGTCTGGTAAGGCTTTTGCCCTGGCGAAGCTTGGAGAATACGAAAGCTCGCTCATATGTTACAACAAAGTCCTTGAGGCTATGCCCAGCAGTGTCGATGCCTGGTACAATAAAGGACTTGTTCTTGATGAACTAGGAAAGCATGAAGAAGCTTCAGATTGCTATAACCAGACTCTCCTAATCGATCCTGGATATTCCTCTGCACGCTTTAAGTTAAACAAAGAACAGGGCTCAACAGAAGTTGCAGTGTCAGAGCGTGCTAAAAATAATGGCGTAGATGCCAATCCTGCTCAGGTGCTTTCTGGGAGTTTTTGGTCCTATCTTCTGAACTATGAATACACAAATTCAGAAGACAGTTCCAAGCCTTCTGAAGATCTGAACTTGTTTAGCCCCGAGATAAGTTACGATGCGGCATGGTATGGGAAAGCCTCAACCTACAATAAACTCGGAATGTACAACGATTCCCTTACCTGTTATGATATGGTACTTGCAATTAATCCTGTACGTGCTGAAGCCTGGTATGAAAAAGGCTCCATACTTGAGAGGTTAGACAAAAGCGAGGAAGCTCTGGAATGCT
Source organism: Methanosarcina sp. UBA289 (assembly GCA_002496565.1). Taxonomy (GTDB): domain Archaea; phylum Halobacteriota; class Methanosarcinia; order Methanosarcinales; family Methanosarcinaceae; genus Methanosarcina. Next base: position 9,674 of record DAKJ01000010.1, read on the forward strand.
ACAAGAAAGCTTTGGATCTTAATCCACAGTCAAGTACGGTTTTATATGGAATAGCCTCTACTGTAGGTGATCTTGGAAAGCTCGAAGAAGCAGTCAGTTATTATGACCAGGTGCTTGCTATAAACTCCAGCAACTCAGAGGCTCTCTTTGGAAAAGGCCTTGCCCTTTCGAATATGAGCAGATATGATGAGGCAATCTCCTGTTACACTACGCTTCTTAATTCTGAGCCTGAAAACCTTGAAGCTCTTAGAAGCCGGGCTCTTGCTCTGTCTAAGTCCAATAAATCCGATGATGCACTTACAGACTACGATAGAATTATCGAGCTTCAGCCTGACAATTCCCAGGTCCTGGTTGAGAAAGCCTCTTTACTTGAGGAGCTTGGCAGGTATGAGGAAACTGCTGAATGTTATGAGAGAATACTTGAAATCTCACCTGACGACAGGGGGATAATTTACAGACAGGGAAAAGCCCTTGAGAAAAGCAGAGACTTTGAGGGAGCAGTAGGCTGTTACGATAGAATTCTTGAGCTAGATCCGGGTAATATGGATGCTTACAATAACAAAGGCTTTGCGCTCTACAAGTTGGAAAAATACCAGCAAGCTATTGACTGTTATAATAAGGCTCTAGAATACAATCCAGACAATGCTACAGCCTGGTATTTCCAGGGCTGTATTTATCTCACAATAAGCAGCAACAAAGCAGCCCTTAATTGCTTCAACAAAACGGTAGAGCTTAAACCTGACTGTATTACAGCTTGGTATAACAAGGGATTCATCCACAATATGATGGGAGAAACTGAAGAAGCAATTATATGTTATGACAATGCCCTTGCAATCAACCCGAACTTGTCTTCGGCCCTTTACAACAAGCGGTTTGCCCTTTATAGTCTAAAGAAATTAGATGAGGCTGCTCTATGCAAGGCAAGACTCGATGAGGTAGATCCCGGTTTTGTGGATGCCCTGGAGAAAAGAGGAACTAAATTCTTCCTTCCTGAGTATTATAATAGCACTCTGAATTACTCCCTGCCTTCAAGATGGTACGGAGGGGAAGAAAATGTATCAGGAAATGTGAGTACAAATATAACTGAGTCAATTGAGCCCTCTCAGTCAGGAACGATAATTGAACCCTATGACCGCCTGGAAAGCAATAGCAGTAACTATACTCTGGATATTGACGAGGGGCAGGAAAGCCAGGATTCAGGTTACTGGTATGTTCCAGAACCTGATGAAGGAGGAGCAAATAGTAGTGAAGAATGGAGTATTCCGGAGCCCGACTAAAGCTCAAATTCCACGAAAATTTGAAACTCCGGAAAATTGAAACCCAGGGTCTTTTCCGGTATGCATTTACCTGCATACCGTTAAGATTTGTTTTTATCAGTCTTTTCTGCTACTGCCATGGCTCATCAACTTTTTTCTTCCGGATTGTTAACTTTTTTCATCTATTATTATTATTATTATTATTATTATTATTATTATTATTATTATTATTATTATTAATTTTTCTTCTATCTTATTAACTTTTTATTATTTTTCTTCTTCTGGCTTATTAACTTTCTTACTTTTACAACTAAAATTCTTTATCCGGAAAGTTTTAAACTTCATGCCATCCTAACCGTAAGCATCCATGACAGACAATTCCAGTGAGATCAAAGCAAAGCCTAAAGCTGATGCCAATACCTCGAGAGAAAACAAGCATACACCAGAAGGTTATATCGAAAATCAAGGTAACCCTGGTTCCGACCCTTCTTCTTTAAGGCCTGAAATTTCGTCTGATGTAGTCATAGTCCGCTATGGCGAACTTGCTCTTAAAAGTACCGGAGTCCGAAACTGGTATGAAAAAATTCTTATGAAGAATATTGCAGCAATGATGGATTCGCGAGATATCCCATATTCCCAGATACGGCGGGAATGGGGCCGGGTATTTATCGAGAGTACGGATCCTCGTGCGGCTGAAGTCGCTGCTGATGTTTTTGGGATTGTCTCAACTTCCCCTGCATTGACAACTGAGCCTACCCTTGAGAATGCAGCCAGTGTCTGTGCTGCCCTGGCTAAAGACCTAATTTTAGAAGGTGAGTCCTTTGCTGTCAAAGCCAGAAGAAGCGGAAATCATTCCTTTTCTTCGGTGGACATAGGAAGAGCCTGCGGAGATGCAATCTGGAGTGCCCTGGAAAAAGAAGGAAAGCATCCCAGAGTTAACCTGAGCTCTCCTGATAAGGAAGTTTTGGTTGAGATGCGGCAAAATCTGGCTTATGTCTATCTGAAAACATTCAAAGGAGTCGGTGGACTTCCTCTTGGCACCCAGGGTAGTATGGTCGTTTTAATGTCCGGCGGCCTTGACTCTCCAGTTGCAGCCTGGCTTATGATGAAGCGCGGAGTAATGATTATTCCTGTATACTGCAATACTTCCCCATATGCCGAGAATGCTGCAAGAGAAAGAGCTTTTGAATGTATTCGCCAGCTCCAAAAGTGGGCTCCAGGACGTCAGTTTACGACTTATGAGATTCCTCACGGTCCGAACTTGAGATCTTTCATCGATGTCTGCAACCGAAAAAATACCTGTCTTCTCTGCAAACGCATGATGTACCGAGAAGCCTACGAGGTCATGAAAAAAGAAGGCGCAAGCGGAATTATTACCGGTTCTTCCCTGGGGCAGGTAGCTTCCCAGACTGCTGCGAATATGTATGCTGAAATCTATCAGTTGGCGATTCCCATTTACCATCCTTTGATCGCATTAGACAAAACTGAAATCATGGATATTGCCCGCAAAATTGGAACCTACGATATCTCCAATAGGCCTGCAGGCAGTTGCACTGCTGTCCCTGAGCGGCCAGAAATCGGAGCAAATTACGACCTTATTGTACTTGAGGAACGAAAAATGGATATTGAAACTATGGTTTTCAATGCTATGAAAGCAGCAAAAGTTCTTAAGCTCTGAAAGAGGTGCTGACTCTTCCTTTCTATTAATTTTTATAATTCTTTACTTTTTATACTTTCAACTTGATTTATATTACTTTTAACCTGGACTCTAAAATCCTCTCAGTTTTTCTTTTTTGCCCGGCTTTTAAGAAAAAAGGCCTCTATGCCTCTATATTCTTACGGAGGTCTCCCTCTTTGAAAGGTTTCGAAATATATCCCTCCGGATCGGTTAGCTTTGCTCGTTCGAGGGTTTCAAAATCCGTACAGGCAGTCAGGTAGATTACAGGTATCCCAAAACGTGATTTAATAATCCGAGTTGCTTCAATCCCATCCATGTTTCCTTTTAGCATAATATCCATCAAAATCAGGTCAGGGTTTGTAAGTTCAGCTTCTTTTATCGCCTCTTCTCCTGAAATCGCGGTACCCGGAACTATATACCCCAGATTTTTCAGTTGGGTTTTAATATTCATGGCTACAATAGCCTGGTCTTCAACAACCAGAATTTTTTGTTTATCCATTTTTTCATCCATTTTTACGTTTTTAGAGCCACGCCGCTACTTTTTATTTACTTACTATTTCTTCCAGTAATCTCTAAAATTAAGCATTTATAAATCACATTAGATTTCTCTATTTTTTTCCCCTCAACAAAGTAATTACAACAGACTGCAAGTCAGAAAGTCTCGGTAATAAAAACTTATACTCTCCCACTCTCAGGCTTGTATATTTTGACCACCAAAAATCATACATTTATTGTAATCCCTTTTCATTAATCCTTTTTATTAATTTTACTGCTGCCCATGACTTCTGTCTCGCTTGAGTATCATCTTGAGAGGAAGGCCAGATTGCGCTTTGGCATCCGATTTCTTTCTTGGGAAAACGTAGCCCTTTTCATTATACTCAAGAAGGCTGAACTAGGGTCAAGAATAATCGTTTTAATTCACTCAAGTGGACTATTCAGAAACGCAGGTATAGTTTTTTCTTGCCGCCGCTAATATGGATAGTATGGAATATTCTGAAGTTAACATAATATTCGAACTATAGGTCTATTCCAATGCCCGCTCTAGAAAATATATTTTTGAGAATGAGTGCTGGCATACTTCCAGCTTTCAGCGAGTTTCAGTGATTAAAAAACGAAAGTATATAATGTGTTTTTCAAAACGAATAAAATTTTTTAAAGAGATTACTTACTTAGATCCAATGTTTTAGATTTCTATCTGGAGATAGACATATCCTGATTCTAAACGTCATATATTTCAATAATAAAGTCCGTTTTTGATGTAAAATCCCATCCTGTCTGATATCAAAATAGTGTCTATTTTTTATTGTGAAAGGACTTTAGAGAATTCTTCCATCAATACCTTATAGTATTTCTCTACTCAATTCCACTTTTTCAGTTTTCATATCCCTGTGTTCAGTAAGGCTTCCTCTAAGGTTTTCACGGAGACATGACATGTTTAGGTATGTAATGAAAAATTTACTCAGTAGTTTTCTCGCTTTCTTTTTCAGCTTCTTTTTCGGCTCTGTGTTTGTGGAGAGCCATTTCTATATTACTGTGCAGATCCTCTTCCTTAAAAGGTTTTGAGATATATCCTGCAGGCTCTGTAGTTTTTGCCCTCTCCAGAGTTTCGTCGTCAGTATAAGCGGTAAGATATAGCACTGGAATTCGAAGCCGATTTTTAATTTCACGGGCAGCCTCAATTCCGTCCATTTCTCCTTTTAACATAATGTCCATCAAAACAAGATCTGCGTTCGTCAACTCAGCTTTTCTTATGGCTTCCTCTCCTGTGGATGCAGTGCCAGGAACAGTATAACCAAGATTTTTCAGTTTATTTCTAATATTAAGAGCCACGATATTCTGGTCTTCGACAACCAGAATTTTTGCTTTTTTCATTGTATCTCCCCTTTGATATCGGATAAACCTCCGAATAATCAGTCGTTTTCCTTAAACAATATTTTAAAGATAGTCTCTGTACCTTTTTGAAGTTCAATTGTACCCTCCAGTTGTTCAACAAGAATGTTTACAAGTTGTAACCCCAGAGAGCTAGTATTCCTGAAATCAAGATTTTCTGGAAAGCCCAACCCATTGTCCGAAATTACCAGCGAATAGTGACTACCTTTGTTAACTGAGCTCTTAGCATCAATATTATTGGTGCTATTACTTATACTTTTATTCTCACTTTTATTATCTTCATTCCCTTCAGTCCTGCAGAGTTTTATCCGGATTTCCCCTTTTCTACCCTCAGGAAATGCATGTTTCAATGAATTGGAGACTAGCTCATTAACAATTATTCCAAGAGGAACTGCCGTGTCCATTCCGATAAAAATCTCTTCAATATCCAGACACATTCGAATATCCTCTTTCCTGACATTGTATGAGCGGAGAAGATCTACAGTCAGCTTTTGAAGGTATTCCGAGAAATCAAGAGTCTCGTTATTTCTTGACCTGTACAGTTCTTCATGGATTATAGCCATGGTGGAAACTCTGTTCTGGCTTTCATGGAAGGCTTCAAGAACTTCTTTTTCGCTGAACCTCTCGGCTTGGAGCTCCAGCAGGCTGGAAATGACCTGAAGGTTATTTTTTATGCGGTGATGGATTTCTTTTTTACGGATTTCTTCTATTTTCTTCAGAGACTCTTCGGCTTCTTTTTGCTCGGTTATATCGTAAACTGCACCTTGCAGGATTCTTTTCGTACCTGTAAGGTCTGAAACATTCTGCATAACCTCGCGGACCCATTTTATTTTTCCATTCCTGTGTCTTATGCGATATTCGTGCTCTAAAAGTAACAGTGGATCATTCCTCAGTCTCTCATTATTATTAAAAAGTTTTTTCCGGTCTTCAGGCAGAGCAACCTGAAGCCAGTTTACTTTTCCGGAGATGAAGTCATCTCCACGGTATCCTGTAATTTCCTCTACATTTCCTTCTACAAGAATGGGTGTAAAATCCAGATTTCCCTGGAAAGCTATTCCCCTAAAGTTCTTCATAAAGGATCTGTACCGCTCTTCACTTATTCTAATTTTTTCAGTTGCTTTCTTTCTATCAGTGATGTCTTTAATAACTCCAAGTACCCTGTATATGTCCCTGCATTCATCTGTGAGGTAAACGCCGCTGTCTTCCACAGAAAAATAACTTCCGTTCTTTCTCCGGAATCGGTATTCTTCAAGGTATTTTTCCCCGCTCTTCATACATCTTTGATGAGCTTTTACAGCTTTTTCCCTGTCTTCTGGATGGATATTGTCAGCCCAGAGGTCAGGGGTAAAACCCTGGAACTCTTCAAAGCTATATCCTGTGAGCTTCTCAATTGCACCTGCCCAAGAAATGTGATTATTTTTTACATCATAATCATAGATGAGTTGTCCTGTCTGTTCTGCAGCTACTCTGTGCCGTTCCTCATTTCTCTCCAGAATTTCCCTGGCAAGCTTTCTTTCCGTTATATCTTTTATTACGCCAAGAGCTCTGTACGGCTGACCTTTTTCATTTAAAAGGTAAATACTACTGTCTTCAGCGTGGAAGTAGCTTCCGTCCTTTTTCTGAAATCGGTATTCTTCAAGGCATTTTCCTCCAGTTCTCATACAGCTCTTATAGGCTTCACATGCTCTTTCCTGATCTTCTTCATGGATATTTATTATCCAGTCTCCTACCTCTATTTGTTTGAACTCCTCAGGACTGTAACCTGTAAGCTGCAAGACTGCCCCTGTCCAGTCAATATGCCCAGATTCAAGATCATAATCATATACAAGCTGCCCTGTTTGTTCGACAGCGATCCGATATCTTTCTTCACTTGTCCTGAAAGTTTTTTCAGCTGCTTTACGCTGGGTTATATCCAGCATTACACCAACAATTCCGGCCACTTTCCCTGAGCTGTCCTGGTAAGTGGCTTTATGGAAAAGGAAATCTCTCTGCACACCGTCGGCACAGACTACTTGGGTTTCATAATAGTTGCTTCCCCCTTTCCTAATAAGGATCCTGTCACCCTTATGATATATATCTGCAAGCTCTTTTGGAACTCTCTTCTGAAACTCCCGGAAAGAACCCCCTATAACCTCATCTTTGGAAAGCCCCATAATCTGCCTGGCAAAACTCTCATTACAGTTTACGTATATTTCATTCAAATCCCTCTGGAATACAGGGCTTGGAATACTATCAAGCAGGGTTTCCAGAAACCGAACATTGTTCTGAAGCTTGTTCTCAATTTTTCTTCTTTCAATTACTTCATGTACAAGTTTCTCATTTGCTTCCATGTACTCCAGGGTCTTTTTTTCGACGAGTTTTTCAAGCTCCTGCTGATGAATCCTGAGCTTTTCTTCAGCTTGCAGGCGTTCTACGATCTCAGATAACAAAAAAGCGGTAGAGTTCAGGAAGTATATATCATCCTCAGTAAATTTTCTCTTTTCTTGACTGTAAACTTCCATTACCCCGAAAGGCTTATTTGTATTTCCGATTAGGACCGTTACTCCGCTGACTATTCCATATTGCCTGATAAATTCACTGCATTCAAAGCGGGTTTCGGTTTCTATATCTTCCAGGATAATCGGTCTTCTCAAAACAAGGGTATATTCTGCCTGAGACTTCTCTTTCATGCTAACATTGTTTATGACCCTATTTTTCCATCCATATCCTGCCCTCATGATAAAGGTTCCATCAGGCTTGAGTTCCAGAATCCTGGAAAATTCTATGCCAAGACCCTTAGCAATAAGCAGGGCACTTTTTTCCAGAATCGCCTGAAAGTCTTTGCATATTAAGGATAGTCTGTATAAGTTTTTCAAGGATAGGTATTGTTTTTTCTTTTCACGAAGCTTTTCTTCGGTAAGAACCCCAAAACTTATGCCATATCCCTCAAGGTTTACATACTCCTTTTCCGGAAAAGGATAAAGTACTGCAGTATACTTTGTTTTTTCTGTTTGAATTTCGAGATTTTTCGGACCTTTCTGTGTGAGGACTGTTTTTATATCATGTCTTAACAACTGAGGAACCTTTTCTCCTTCTTTTGTCCCCCAGTAGTCGAGAAGAGCATCAGCTGCCTTGTTAGCACAGAGAATTGTTCCTTCTTTTCCTAATCTCAGGAAAATGTTGGGGATTTTTAGAGAAAACTCCTCTGCGATTTTTTCTTCACGGGTTTCTCCTATTTCTTCGGTTTTCTCAGGTAAATCACTATTTTTAATAGTTCCCAGTCCCCTATTTATCTTAAATTACAAATTTACCAATACAAAAAATGCACATTGCCTTCTCAAAGTCTAAAGTTTAAAAATATTTTTTGAGGGCTTTACCCATTTCTCCATTCTTTACTCCTTTGGCTTTATGCTTCCGAATTATTTCAATTTAAATATGTACGTTGATCTATATGCATCCTCTATTTAAAAAGTATATTATATCTGTCAGGATTTTTTAAAGTTTCCCTCTCTATTTAAAATTAGATGGATTAAAGCAGTTTATGAGGGAAAACTAACTTTATGAATATCTATCAGAATTCCTATCAATTTAGAGTTATCTATCAATTTACTTCGAATTTCTCAACCTGCAGGAAGGTATCTTTTATTTTAAGATGTCTTTATTTTAGTGACTGATTCAGTAGAACAAAGATAGCGTTCATTTTATTTCAGTCGAGTATCCCGTAGCTGCAGAGCGGAATATGCCAGTGAAATTTTAATTCACTTCTATTCCTTTTATCTATTTATTGCTTTCAAGCATCTCTTTGCTTTTCTAATAGAATAATTCCTGTAGCTTGTACTAATTTCAACATTACAATTCTTAGTAAGTCATAAGCCACGTAAAATGGAATATGATCAATAGTTATCCAGTGATAATAATCAATAGTTATCCAGTGATAGTTTCTTTCTTAAAGAACGTTGAAAATAAGTAAAATCTTTGTTAAAGATACAGGTTTAGAATTTTACCGGGTCTGGGATTTAACTTTTCTTGACTTTTAAATTACTCTGTGGCTATTTTTCTCAAACATCATATAAAAAGTCAATAATGAAATGTTAAAAGGTACAGTATGTCTATAATATCAAGTACCTGTTAAATTGCGAATATCCACATTGTAAATATTTTCTCGTGTGATGAACCTTTTTATATAGGCTCTTAATCAGATGCTTCAAAAAGGGCAGGATACTTCTCTTTTAATTTTATGAAAAGCTTTTCATCTAATTTTGCATTATAAAGTGTTTTCACTTTAGAAAGCTGCTCAAGTGATAAATGCTGAGCTCCTTCTAGATTTGCCTCCTTAAGTTTAGTTCCCTGAAGATTAGCCTTTCTAAAATTAGCTCTTTGGAGGTCAGCTCCATTAAAGTTAGCTCCATTGAGGTTAGCCCTTTGAAGGTTAGCATCCTCAAGTTTAGCTTTTATAAGGTTTGCTTCTTGAAGGTCAGCTCCTTTAAGGTTAGCTCTTTGAAGTTTGGCCTTTATAAGTTTAGCTTTCATAAGTTTAGCTTCTTGAAGGTCAGCTTTTTTAATTTTTGCCTCTTCAAGGTTAGTCTCCTCAAGTTTGGCTTTTATAAGGTTAGCTTCTTTAAGTTTAGCCTTCTCAAGGTTAGCCTTACCAAGGTCAGCCCCCTCAAGGTTAGCTTCTCTAAGATCAGTTCTTTGGAGATTAGCTTCTTGAAGATTAGCTCCTTGCAGTTCGGCTCCTTGGAGATTAGCTTCTTCAAGATCAGCTCCTTGCAGTTCGGCTTCTTGGAGATTAGCCCTTTTAAGATCTGCTTTTTTAAGTTTAGTCTCTTTAAGATTAGCTCCCTGAAGATTAGCCTTTTCAAGGTCAGCTCCTTGCAGTTCAGCTCCTTGAAGATTAGCTTCTTGAAGATTTGCCTCTTGAAGATCAGCTCCATTAAATATAGCCCCTTGAAGGTTAGCTCTTTCAAGATTTGCTTCTATAAGGTCAGTTCTTTGGAGGTTTGCTTCTTGAAGGTTAGCCTCTTGAAGGTCAGTCCCTTGCAGTTCGGCACCTTGAAGGTCAGCACCTTGAAGGTTAGCCTCTTGAAGGTCAGCTCCACAAAGTGTAGCCACTTGAAGTTTAGCTCCTTGAAGATTAGCCTTCTCAAGATTAGCTCCTTGAAGGTCGGTTACTTGGAGGTTAGCTTTTCCAAGGTTAGCTCCTTTAAAATTGGCTTCTTTAAGGTTAGAACCTATAAGATTTGCCTTTTCAAGATTAGCTTCTATAAAGTCGGCTCCTTCAAACTTAGTTTTTATCAGGTTGGCTCCTCTAAGATCTTTTTTCTCTTTGTCGTCCATTTACAATCAATCAGATTTAGGCTTTAATAAACATTGCTATCTTACAATTAACTTGTTTTCCCAACTCGTTTTTCCTTAAATTATTTCGAACTAACTTGTTGGTTTTGATTCTTTATCTACTGTGAAATTTAAAGGAAAATGATTGTTGGAATATCGCTCAAAAACTTATGGTTTTTCAAAAACTTGCCCTCGCGATCTAATTTTTGAGTTTTTTTTCAATGAATCTAACTATATAAAATATATTTTATTTATAAATTATATAGTATCTTCCATAATGGAGCAAAAAACTTCATCGACAGGATTGAATGAAAAAGCAAGGTGGCAGTTCCAGGAAACCGTGCCTCCAGAAATGCCATTATCTCTTTTTTGAGGATCTTTTCAAAACCAGATCAACTTTCGGGCACTTTGGCGAAGTCACTGTGGTAGGATTTGATTCTTCCCAGCCGAAGCTTGAAGAAGGGAACATAGAAAGGGAAAATTACGGCTAGATAGAGAGTATTCTCTTATTAGATAGCTTCAAAGTTTTTGCCCTGCACCATCACCTTATTTCAATTCCCAGGACTGGTAGGGGATAATTACTTGTAGACACGGGAGATATCCTGAAACTCTTGGACCGCGCAGGTATGAACCTTGTGCTCTGCGGGCACTGGCATATCCCTTGGGTCTGGAGATTAAACAACATGCTTGTCATCAGTGCGGTAACTGTCTGCTCTTCCAAAGTTCGTGGGAAAATGTCTCAGTGTTACAATTTGATTGAGATTGATAAGCCAGAATCCGATTGCATTCACTGACATCTGCAAGTTTACAGAGTCTTTTCATCCGGAGAAAAATAGATGGTTATAAACTGTACAATTTAATATTTAGAATCTGACATGCTAAAGAAATAGCGGATGCTTGAGTAACAGATCTAGCTCGTGAGTTTAGGGCTATTAAATGCTTTTAAATGGACTCGGCGGGATTCGAACCCGCGGCCTTTACGTTGCGAACGTAACGATCTTCCCCTGATCTACGAGCCCTTTTAAAGAAAGGAGAATATGAAATTATAGTTTTCCGGACGCATTGTCCGGATCTCTTCTCCTCTTAAATACGATAGGCTTCTATAACCTGGACGTTTTCAACGCCGGGAATTTTTGTGAAGGCTTCTTCTACAGCTTCAGTTCCGCCTTCCTCATCATTAACGATTAATGTCACAATCAGAGCTTTCAAGCCAAAAGCAATAGGCTCTTCAACAATATCTCCATGAAGTTCTGCTCCTGCTGGAATTACATTCTTGAGCTTCTCTTTCAGCTCTGCAAGGTCAGTATCAACGCTCTCTGGCATAATTTTAATTTTTGCTGCAACGTCACCCATTGTGATTCCTCTTTATATTTTTATTTATCTTTTAAATCGAATTAAGGTATATTTGGCATATTAAATATAATTCGGGTTTTGCTTGAATCAGGGTGCCTGGAATCCGCACTTAGGGCAGGTGTATACATTACCCTGCTGTCTGCAGCTTGAACATCTTCCAATTTCTGATCCGCACTTTGGACAGGGGAACTTTACATAACCCTTTTCCACAAGGCGAATTCCGCATGAAGTACAGTACTCAACTTTTTGTGCTGACATTTTTTCTCTCCTTAATAGTTACTTTAAATAGTATTTTGTAATAGTTGCCGATGAATCAGGCGCCTTCCTTAAGCATCGAGCCTCTGCTTCTCCGGGCACCTTTGTTAACGTTAGCAGATTTAATGAACTGAATTTAATTAATGCTTTTGGACACCTTTGCTTCTGCCCTAGTCATATACGATATACGATTTAAATATTCCCCTTTACCACAGTACCGAGCACAGGCTTCCCATACACTGCCTGAATAACTCTATCTGAATATTTTCCGTTTACAATCTGGCATTCCATTCGGTTTTTCAGAAGAAATTCCGGCAGGGCAAAATCAATACAGCTTTCGCAATTTCCTCTATAGCTGGCAGCAGAAATTTCCCTGACTAATTCTCCATTTCTGAATATGCCGTCTACATTTGTGACCTTTATTAAGATTGCCCCGGTTTGCTTTGCAACCCAGGCAGCAATAGTATCTGAGGTCACATCCCAGCTATGAGGCAGAGGATCCTCATTTCTCAGTAGCCTATATGGAAAAAGAATAGAAACTCCCTGAGGCGGACTAGCTATTGAATCTATTTCCACGGCGCGGCTTTTATCCTGAAGATAGCAGGCATACTGCTCCATACCAAGTATGGCCATCCAGTGAGCCGCATTCTCACTTAGGGAAAAACTCTTGTCGGTCTCCCTTACGGCATCGGTAAAAACGCCTCCTCCGGGTACTATGAGAATGGAATAAGGAAGTCCTTCGGATGAACATACTTCTTCTGGTGTTTTCAGGCCTCCTGAACCAAATTCCTTTACCAGCCTGTCTACAAGTTCGGGAGCCTCTTTGATAAGGCTTCCCCCTACTTTAATCACCACTTTCATAGGTTTCCTTTCAGGTTTTTCATCCACAGATGCTCTCACCTCAATCATTGAACCGCAACCGTTGCGCCGGTTGTTTACGCCTTTTTTGGGAGTTTTAATTTAGCAAGATTTTTCGCTCAAGCCTTTTTTTAAAAGGTTTGTT
>DAKJ01000029.1:0-181 GCA_002496565.1 Methanosarcina sp. UBA289
TTTCTTCCTAGATCATCAAGAACACAACCTATGTTGTTCCATGTGACATCATCGTCTGGATTAAGTTCAATCGCTTTTTGGTACGCTTTTAGTGCTTCTTCCTTTCTGTAAAGATCGTCAAGAACCTTACCTATGTTGTTCCATGTGACATCATTGTCTGGTTTAAGTTCAATCGCTTTTT
>DAKJ01000029.1:471-14195 GCA_002496565.1 Methanosarcina sp. UBA289
TGCTTCTTCCTTTCTTCCCAGATCATAAAGAGAGTTCCATATATCGATATTTTTTGAATCTGCCTCTATGAAGTTATCATAAGCTTTTAGCTTTTTGTCCGTTACGAAGATCTCAACTTTCTTTTTAAAGAAATCTTTAAATCCCAATTTTACCTGCCTCCAATGCCAACTTTAATGATAAGGAGAATTTAAATTTCATTTAAGAGTGGATTTTAAACTTCATTTTCAATAATAGTAAAAGTTACGCACTTGAGATGTAAAACCAAGCACATGAGAGCCTGGCAAGAAGATCATACTTTGGAGAGTTTGGTGCTTCATGCTACTAGTTTTTTGTTCAACTGCGTAAGTCCTAAATAGATTATATTTCTTAGTAAGTTTTTAGCAGTTTGGGCAAATTGACAGTTTACGATGTACAAGAGTATTTTTGTAAATAGCATGTGGAGTCATCATTCAACCTACTGAATTGTTTATCCTCCAAACTCCTTATCCCATTTCTCGTACTTATCGAGCTGCTCTTTCGTCAGAGGAGACCTTATCTTCTCAAAAGCTGCCTCGAAATATTCGTGTTTCAGGGGAGTTACATTCAGTTTTCTTTTACTAAGTTCTGCATAAGGGAGGTCTGCAAGACTGTCCAGGTCTTTGTTCTCCTGCTGGATCATGTTCCAGACTGCTTGCTGGCAGAGGTTCTGGAGATCACGGCCAGAGTAGCATTTTTCAACGCAGGCGGAGGCTAGTTTATCAAGGTCAAGTTTTGAGGCATCAAGGTCTTTGATGTGAATCTTGATGATCTCTTTACAGGCGGTTTTGTCCGGGAGAGACACTTTGATCCAACGCGGAAAGCGGGAGAGAACTGCAGGGTCTAGATCCCAGGGAGTGTTTGTTGCAGCCAGTGTTAGCAGAAGGCGGTCGCTTTTCTTATCCTGTAGGCCGTCGAGTTCTGAAAGTAGGGTTGAGAGTAGACGGCGTGAGGATTCGCTGATATCGCCTTCCCGCGAGAGGCTGATTGCATCAAATTCGTCTATGAAAACGATGGAAGGAGAATGTTTTCTTGCGGCAGAATATAGGGCAGAGACAAGCTTGGAGGATTCCCCGAAGTATTTAGAAAGTACCTTGTCAGCTTTGATATCAAAAAAGGTGGCATCAAGGCTGCCTGCTGCTGCAGCAGCAAGGAGGGTTTTTCCGGTTCCAGGGGGGCCAAAGAGCATGATGCCTTTCCAAGGTTTGATGGATTCAGGTTTTTGGAGACCTGCTATGGCAATTGTCTCTTTCATGAGGAGCTTTGCTTCTTCAAGGCCGCCAATGTCATCCCAGCGTACGTTTGATTTTGCGATAAGAGATTCGGCGTAGGAGATGAATTCGTCTCCGGCTTCTACTTCGTCTTCTTCTGAACTTCCATGCTCTCCCCCTCTCTTGTTCCCTGTTCCGCTTCCTATTTTCCTGCTTTCCCTTCCAGAACCTATAGGTACATTTTTCCTTTCCAGGATTGTATTTTTCACATTGTCGGCTAGTCGTTCCCATTTCTCTGCTTTTTTCAAATAGGCATCCTTCTGGGAAGGGATTTTTTCGGCCAGCACCTTCATGATTCTCGAACATTCCAGAGCCTTTTTCTTCGCTTGCCCGATATCTCCTCCGGCTTTCGCCTGTTTGTATTCTTCTGTTGCGTTTTCAAGGGAAGAGTACAGAGGGCCTGTTAGATCCACTTTCATTTCGTTTACCTCTTAATGTCTAGTGACTCGGAGCTATTAAGAACATAAAAACATTTTATTCTAGATTCCTTGGTCTGTACCCCTTGTTCTCATTTACTGCTTCTTCTGCTTCATCAGGCTCCAGGTCTCCTTCCCTGACAGCCCGGATTGCGCTCAGAATATCTTCAAGGTCGTCTTCCTGTTCGATCCCGATCTGCATGGCTGTGGAAGTCATATCAATTATTGAGGAGACGATTGAGTCTCTATCCTGAGCTTCCAGATTCTGGGTGACCAACCAGTTTTCAAGTTTCTCAGGCTCGAGCTTTTTGACCTTTTCCCAGACCCCTGCAGCCTGGAGGTCAGCTTTGTGCTCTTTTAAGATCAGTATGTTGGAAACAGCTCGTAGTTCCTTGTCAAGCTTGGCCTGAGCTGCGGTTTTCATCTCTTTCTTTTGGGATATCGTCTTTATGCGTCTGGCCAGTGTCAGTTCTTCACTTTTGGATTTGGAGGCTCTCGCTTTCTCAAAAAGTTTTGAGATCTCATTTTCCTCTTCTCGGACCTCGGTCTGGAGTTCTTCGATTTTGCGGTTCAGCTTAATCTCCATAACTCGAAGGTCTTCGGTCGTGGTAGACTCTACAGGGTCTTTGCTGCCGAATAGTTTTGAAAAGATGCCCATCCATTCCCTCCCTATTGCCTTTAATTCAGTTTTTCCAATTTGGGACCTTAATTTTAGCATTTCAGCTCGGAACTCAAGTTTGGAAATTAGAGTTTAAAACTTCAAGCTTAGAGTCCTTTTTCCTCCCTTTCCTTTTCAAGACTTTTTTCAAGGGAAAGGGTTTGTTCCACCTCATCCACATCTATAGCTCCGGATTCCACACTGCTCCATGCGTCTAGGAGCTGGTTTTCGGCTTCATCTTCCCCTGCTTCGAACTCCGTTATGTCCATCTCAAAAACCCTATTCAGATCATTTAAGACCTCTTCAAATTCTTTACCTGAAAGGTTGGTCTTGATAAGAGCGCTTTCAAAGTTTTCGGACCCTATGTTGCCGATCTTGTCCCAGATCTTATTCTTTTTAAGATCCTGTTCGTACTTCTTGACTACAATAAGGTTTGAGACGAACATGTGCTGCTTGTTAATAGTCGAGAAATTTTTGAGTTTGAGCCGGGCTTCCGTGTCGAGTTGCTTAATTTCCTGGGCAAGCATTTTTTTTTTAATCATGTCTGCCCCCACTCCTTCCTGAAACTTTTGCTTCTTGTCTTTCTCGATCTTATTGATATCTTTCCTGAGTCTTTCCATGCGATTTTTCAGACGGATCTCCTCTTCCTGGAGGTCCCGGGGGTTCAGCTTATCAACCGGGTTCTTCTTAAATGAATACATTAGATCTTTGAGTGCCATGCTCTTCACCTGATAATTTTTCTTAATTTATTTCTTGAATTCTAAATCTTATTTTCCAGTTTCCATTTTTCTAAGTTTTTGTAAATTGTATTTCGATGTTTTATTTGTTAAATCTCATTCCACTGGAGTAACCTGTTCTGTTCACAAATTCGAAAATTAATTCTTCTTTGTCAGCAGGTTCATCTTCTTTAATTTGTTATGAGATTTTAACTCTAATAGTATATCTAAAAAGGGCTTAGTTTCCTTTTAAGTGTTAACATATTATTTGTGAGTATTATCTCTATATTAAGATTTCTCCAATTTGGATGATTATTGTTTGTCTTCTAAATATATGAATTAGATTTATTGGTTTATTCCTCTAAATTCTCCAAAACGGAGGAATATTTATATAGTGATAATACTTTAACTCTCTAAAGATGGAATATCTGTTTACTATTGATTACAGTTCGGATGCTGAACGCAAACGGATAGATTACACCGTCGAGCGGTGGGGCGACAGGGCAAAAATAAAAAAGCCAAAAGGATCAGTGTTGCTTTTCGAAGGTCCAGACGTAGACGAGTTTATCGAGGATCTTTATTCTAGGCTCGATACCGATGCCGGAAAGGTAGAAATATACAGGGTAGAACCTTACGAGCCTGCGGTTGAAAAACAGAGCAGGAAACTTGTCTACGAGAGTCCGGAGCGTTTTGAAGCCGTGCAGAGCTTCCTGAATTACCTTATGAGCAAGCTTGGGGCGAGTTTTGAATACTCCCGCGAGAATGCTATCTACTATACTGCTTACACGAAAAAAGGACAGGCACAAATAGAAATTCGCTGGGTTGGCTGCACACGCAGGGATGAGGAAGAGGAAAGAAACCTGCGTTTTGTGGTCAGCGTCGAAGGATATGGAAATGTTGTAGATTTTATTGCTGAAAAACTTGATGAAGAAATAAGTATTTTCCTGGGAAGGTAAGGTGGATAAATTGTTTGCAGAGGGAAATATCGAATGTGTTGAGAAACTTCTGAAGCCCGCAAGAAGGGTGCTCAAAGTCGGGATGCCCGTAAAGCACGATGCCTTTGAGCAGAGGGTCGAGCTCTGGAACAAAATCCGGATGAACTACGACAGTTACCTAGATGAGGAGTGTGACACATTTCTGAAGGATCTAGACCAGCACTTCTGTTCTCTTTTTGACGGGGCGCTCCTGGTGCTTGCGGCAAGTTTCCGGGAAAACGGGGAATTTTTTGGGGCTGCAAATATCTTCAGTGATAAAGAAGTCAAACTTTTTCGAAATATTGAACGTTATAATCTCTTTGAGATCCTCTCTGCAGATGACATAAGAAAAAAGCTTATTCAAAAGGATGACAAAGTCCTTGAGCTTCTCAGGGATTATTACGTGTCTATGGACTCCTGGGTGGATGGACAGCTTGAAGACCCGAGTCTCAGGCTCACCCTCCGCTACTACCTCAAGAAAAAATGGGACGGTTACAAGGAAAAACTCAATCTGGCTGTAAGCAGTTCGGTCGTGGAACTCGATTGGTTAAAAAGTCTTATAGGTTCTTGGGAGCATGAGACTGAAAACAGGGTAGAACAGGTCGAAGAAAAGGTTAGAATGCCTGTTGCAGAAAAAACCCTTGCGGAAGGGAAAGGCACCCGCTACGTGAAGCTGGACGAAGTGAAACAGTACGAACTGAATTTTATCGGCAGGCTTGAGTACAGGCTGGGGAATAAAGTCACCTTCTCCAGCAGGACTTACAAAGTCGAAGAGCTCCGGGAAATCAAGCAGGTGGACACCTCCCGCTTTGCGGGAGTATCCGGGCTGAGCGCACAAGATTTGAAAAGTCTTCCAGAAAATCGCTCCCTAGTCGGCTTCTTGACGGAAAAGAAGCTGCTCGGGAAAAAACAGCGCTACAACCTGAAAGCTCTCTTCTCTGCAAGAGTCGAGAAGTATGCTGAAGTGGGTTTTGATACCGATCCCCTGGAACTCAAAGACCTCAATGCCTGCCTTGTGGATTCGCGGGACGAGGCAAAAGAAAAAGGAGAACGGGTCTTGCTTTGCCTGGCCTCTCCCACCGGGTTTGAAGCTTCTGTCGGCAAATACATCTCAAGCGAAAACTTCCACAGGAACTTCCTCTCAAAATATCTCTCAGTCTGCCTACTCGACCTTGAAACCGGAAAGCAGCTCTACAATCCCCATGATGAGGTGGCAAAGGAGTTTGCAAAGCTCTGTGAACTTGAGACCGAGACCGAAAAGAATGAAAAACTGAAAATTTCCGTGAGAAAAACAATCGAAGACAGTTTCCTCTTGAACGATTTCGTAGTACTTGAGGACATTGTAAAAAGTTTTGGGAATTTCTTATTCCTGAAGTCTTTATTTTATGATTATGCGGACGAGAAGAGCTTGAAAATACAGTTCGTTAAGGATGTAGGGCTCGTCATGATGCAGGAGAACTCTTGAATTTAACGTGATTAAGCAATGGTGATTGGTTTAATTTTTATGGAAAGATAGTTCTCTCTATCACTCTAAGCATTTTCATGCCTTACTTTTTTCCTAATTTCTCTGCCTAGTACAACAGCATTCTTGAACCTCACTCGAGAGCATCGTAAAAATTCTAGACATTATAAAATTATACCACTTGCTGAAATTCGAATCGAAGAGTTTATTAAGAGTGTATCTTATACCCTGCTACATTAGCAACTTTATTCATAAATATAAAATGCGGCAACTATTCAGATATCCGTAGCAACATCAAGAGACTTAATTTACATGCTTAGTGCCTAAATATTAAGCGCATATGTATAGTAATGGAAGTGTATAAGGTCAATAGATCACAATTTTAAAAGTTTGTTACTAAGATATGTGCTTAAACTTAAGTGGATACTTCGATATCATAAAACGTTTATGCGCCTAAAATACGGAACTTAAGTTACGTTATTTGTTATGCACAATACATCCCAGTCAATTTGAATAGTTACAATTTTGGTAATCATAGACTTTTGCAACGTCCTAAACAAGTTAAGATTAGGGTTGTTAATTGGAACAAAATTCAAAATCGAAGTTAAGTTTTTGGGTTGTGAAACTATGAATAGTTATCAGGAAACGATGCAAGTTCCATGTCGAAACTATTTTATGATAAAATATAGCAAATTATTGATTATATTTTTTTTACTAAGTTCTACTTTTCAGATCGTTGCTGCTGAAACATATTTTGATCAAAATGAGGATTTGCTCAGACGAATAAGTATAAATAATATTCAAATGTTAATCCAGGCTGGAGATAGAGATTATAAATTAGGCTTTTATAAATCGTCCTTAGTTAATTATGATAAAGCTTTAGCATCTGACCCTTCCAATGTGGAGGCCCTGACTAAAAAAGGAAGATGTCTTAATAAGTTAGGTCGGTATGATGAAGCTATAAGTTGTTGTGAGAAAGTTCTGGAACTAGACCCAAGTAATGAAGATGCAGTGGATAACTTGGAATTTGCTTTGAATGAAAAGGCAAGTGATTTAGAGAAATTAGGTCTGTATGACAAAGCTATAGACTGTTATGAGAAAGTTCTGGAACTGGATTCAGATGATAAAGATGCTTTGAATAACATAGGAAATTGCTATAGAGAATCAGGAAAGTCCGAAGAAGCACTTAATTATCATGATAGAGCTCTCGAACTGGATTCGAAGTACACTGTTGCCTGGAACAGCAAAGGAGATACGCTTGGTAAGTTGGGTAGATATGATGAGGCTAGAAAATGCTATGAAAAGGTGGCTCTTGATCTGGACCCATATGATAAAAGAGCTTGGAATAATATAGGATATTGTTATAGAGAATCAGGCAAACCAGAAGATGCCTTGCAATATCATGATAGAGCTCTGGATTTGGATCAAGACTATGCAACTGCCTGGTATAGTAAAGGGCTTACATTTAAAGAATTAAAACAGAACAAAGATGCCATAAGGTGTTATGAGAAAGCTATAAAATTGTACCCAAAGTACACAGCTGCTTGGTATAATAAAGGGGTTGCTCTGAATGAAATTGGGAAGTACAAAGAAGCAGAAATTTGCTATGAGGAAGTTACAAAACTGGACTCAGAGTATATACATGCTTGGTGTGGCAAAGGCGATGCTCTAACTGGTTTGGGTAAGTATCAAGAAGCAATACTAGATTATGATGTCGAGCTAAAAAAGAATCCAGAATGCATAAATGCTTTATGTGGTAAAGGAAATGCTCTCAGTGGTTTAGGCCAATATGAACAAGCAATATCATATTATAATAAAGTCTTCTCCCTTGATCCGTACTTTGAAAAAGCTCAGGAAGGCAAAAAAAATGCTATTGATAAATTGGAGCGAGAGAATAAGCTCGATGGAATAAAATTGGGAATTAAAGACAATAATTTCATTCTGCTGACTGCATCAGTAATTGCGCTCTTTTCCATTATAAAACTGAAGAGAAAACGGGGGAGAGACACACCTCAATTTTTACCTTCCGGGCCAAATTTATATGAGAAAGATAACGAGTTTGTACCGCCTATCAAGTCAAAAGAGGGCAACAAAGAGCCCTATACGAGAAATGTAGTGCCTCCGAGAGATGCTACTTTTCATTTAGGGGGATTCCCTTCAAGACTACTTTCTAAGTATGAGCCTCTCGAAATGATTGGAGAAGGTGGGTTTGCAAAAGTTTTCAAAGCAAAAAGAAAGGAAGACGGAAAAGTTATCGCTCTCAAAGTCCCGCAAATTGATGAGAGCAAGAGTTCTTTTTTCATAAACGAAGTTGCTGCTTGGTATAACCTAAGTCACCCAAACATAGTTATGTTGTATAAAGCCGATATGCTGCCTGTACCTTACCTGGAGATGGAGTATGTTGAAGGGGTGGAAAAGAATGGCGTTTTTGTCCGAGAACTTGGGAAGTACCCTAAACCACTGTCTGAAACTGAAGCTTTGAAAATTATCCGGGGGATTGCCGCAGGACTTTCCCATGCCCATTCTATGAATGTCTATCATCGCGATATAAAACCCATGAACGTTCTGCTCCAGAGCGACCTTAATCCGAAGATCACGGATTTTGGGATTGCAAAGCTTGGGGCAAGAAACTCCTTTACTTCTCACAATGCTTGCTCTCTTATGTATGCAGCCCCGGAACAAATTGACCGGAAGACCTATGGGGAACCAGACTACAGGACTGACATCTATCAGTTAGGAGTTGTTTTTTACGAGTTGCTCTGCGGAGAGTTGCCTTATAATGCGTCTTATCCGGAAGAAATTCTATTCCATACCTGCTCCCCTGATATAAGACCCGTGACAATCTCAGAGCACAGGCCTGAATTTTCCCTTTACGACGGGGTATTTGAAAAGCTTCTTGAGAAGAGGAAAGAAAACAGGTTCCAGAACGTAGCAGATTTCATGGATGCTCTTGAAGCCATTGAGCTCCTTATACTTAAAGAAAAATTCTATGAGGATACTTTATCTAACACATCCGAATTTATTGCAACTGAGGTGAACAAAGATAAGATTCATAAGCTAGTTGTTATGGCAGTTGAAATGGCATCCGAACTTGTGCTCCTCTACGCAAAGAGTAACTATAAACCCGGATTGATCAAACATCTTAAAAAGCTATGTTCATATACCCTGGAACACAAAAGTGAACTTAGCGGGCTCCTTTTAAAACTCGATTACTACGTAAAAGAGGGTATTCCTGTTGGGGACAATTTAATTGAAGGCCTTGAGATCTTGCTTGCCAATATAGAAATGGAAGTGAAGAACCGGTGAGTTAAAAGAAAAAGGTACTGAATATTATTTTTTTTCTTTTTGTAATCTCAAGATTGTGAACGAAGCCTGTAATATCTGTATATCCAAATTAAAAGGCCAGTCCTTTGTTTGCTATTATTTCAAAAAAGATTCAATTTAACAGAAAAACAGAACATTTCTTGCTGTGTCCTTACACCTGAAAATTCCTTATCTGTCTACACTTACAGGTGAGGAATTCCCAGATATGTTTGATTCACGAATTTAGGAGGTATATCTGTCTTGGTGTCTTTTGAATGGGTATGTACATGTTAAATATATAAATATTTAATATTTGTTAATGATTTGTTATCGGATATTATCTTATTTAATATTCGTATTACAAATCCTATAAAATACAAATTCATGTTCATCTTGAATCAAATATCTAATTCCAACTATTAAATAATGAACACGAAGTAAAAAATGGAGTAATATTATACTAGGAGTAATATATACTGAAGGAGTAAAACAAAATACTGAGCATTATCGAAAAAATAAACGGAATAGGCTGCAAATGCAGAACATCCGAGGGAATGCTTTTGAGAGAGAATCCGAGTGCAGAAGCGATTGAAGCCTGGATTATACAGCTCAGGCGCGAATTTCACAGATACCCCGAACTCAGTTTTGAAGAATATGAAACCCAGAAGAGAATCCTGAAGATCCTTGGAGATCTGGGAATAGAAGCCAGAAAAATTGCGGATACCGGCGTACTTGCAACTATCCGTGGGAAATTACCCGGCCCATGTATTGCTCTTCGGTCCGATACTGATGGGTTGCAGGTACAGGAAGAATTAACCGAAAGAAATAGTGAGTATATCTCCAGAAATGAGGGAGTAATGCACGCCTGCGGGCATGACGGGCACATGGCAATGCTTTTTGGGGCTGCAAGGCTGTTTCAGGAAAATCTGGATTTTCCAGGAGAAGTTCACCTTATCTTCCAGCCCGCCGAAGAAATCCCACCAGGAGGTTCGGAGAGGGTAATTGCCGAAGGGGGACTTGAGGATGTGGACGCGGTTATGGGCATGCACATCTTTACTAATCACGAATCCGGAAGTGTAGGGCTCCGTCCTGGGTCTTTTATGGCAAGCACCAACAGGTTCGAAATTATCTTAACGGGAAAGGGAGGGCATATCTCAAAGCCCGAAAGCTGCATTGATCCTGTTCGAATGGCAACGGATTTTATGAGCAATTTTTACCCTGCCCTGGAAAAGCAGCTTGAGTCGGATAAGTATATTATTGGAGTGGGAAGGATTCGAGGAGGAGCCCAGTTCAATAGAATTCCTGATACTGTAGAGATTCTCGGAAGTTACCGCACCTTTGACAGGGAGACTACAGACATTATTGATAGGACGATAAAGGAATGCCTGGATGAGGTAGTAAAAAGATACGCAAAGCCAGGAGAAGAATTTTCAGGCTTCCCTGACTACGAACTTGATATATTACACGGCTATCCTGTTCTTGTGAATGATCCTGTGTTTACAGATGCTGTAAATTCAAAGCTGCAGGAGAGTTTCCCTGAACTTACAGTCTACCCTGAAATCGAAAAAACCTTTGCCGCCGAAGATTTTGCAAGTTATTTGCAGAAAGTTCCAGGAATTTTCATTTCGCTGGGTAACCGAAACCCGGAAAAAAAGATCCTGGAAATCAATCACTCATGTACATTCGATATTGATGAAGAGATCCTTATCACTGGCACGGAGATACTTTATACCGTTTCTCTGGACTTCCTTAAAAACCCGGAAAAATATCTCAATTCCCAGAGCAATTTCAACCTCGAACCCTTGAAAAAGAGACTGAAGACCGACAGGTGAAGAAGAAGTGAACTGTCCGCTGTGGAGTGAAATAAATGATAATCCAGAGATACGAGGATTCCAGAAAGGAAGAGGTCTGTGACGTTGTGCTTGGAGTTTTGATGGAGCATGGCTTTGAGCCCGACAGGCTAAAAGACGCCGACCTCAATGACATAAACGATTATTACTTTGGAAGCGGAGGCACATTTTTCGTGGGAATCGTCGATGATAAAGTCGTAGGCACAGCAGGCGTCCGAAAACTTGATCGAAATCTGTGCGAAATCCGACGTATTTATCTCAAAAAAGCCTTCAGGAGCAAAGGCTACGGAAAACAGCTCTTCAGGACTGCTCTCAATTTTACTGAGAAAAACTGCTCAGGCGTAGTCCTTAAAACTGATTCAACCCTCACGAAAGCGATAGACATGTATCTCAAGCACGGTTTCACTTTCCAGAAAGAAGAGAGAGGGTATATGTATTTCGAGAAAATGTTTTAACGCCCGAGCTCCGTCACCCGAGTCCTGTCTCGGGAGGACGGGGCCCTTTTCGCTGCCCGAATTTCGCTTCGGGAGCACGAGGCCCTTTTCGCTTTGCTCAAGAGGGCTGAATTATAATGAAGATACCAAGTTGAGCCAAGAAGACTGATTTATGGGACAGAAATTGTAGAATCTTCCGTATTTTCGTGGTCATTTAAATGACGTTTATTTTTCCGGATAAGGGCATGAGCTGCCTTCTTTTTCCTCAAGGGCTTGCAGGTATTCGAGAACTGCGAGGACGTATGCTGAGTGGGACCATGCAAGGGGGAGGACCGAAAGAGTTTTTCCTTTGTCATCAATCTGTTCGGACAGAAGGCCTGTTGGATGGGCGTGAGCTGCGCACCAGTCTAAGAGTTCGAGGGCGCGATCAAGGTTACCGACTGCGGAATGCCATTGTGAGAGCCAGAGAGTACAGATAATCCAGCTGTTCATATAGCCAAAATAAGTGTCGTGAAGATACCTGGCAATCCCGCCTGAAGGGCGCTTAAGTTCGCGTTCAATAGCTTCCATTGTCCGGACGACTCTGGGATCATCGGGTGGGAGAATCCCAAAGTACCAGACTGCAAAAACCGAAGAATCAAGAGTAGGATCGTTAAGTGAGCGGCGGAAACGCGTTAGTTGGTCATCGTAAAGTTTCTCAAGAATCGATGCCTTGATAAGGTCTGCAGCTTCCTTCCAAGAGTTTGCGTTGTCATAATCGCCAAGGGAGCGGGAGAGTTCATAGGCCCCATTGAGGCCGGCATAGACCGTACAAGCGCTGTAAGTATGCACGCCTTTTCGTTCTTCCCAGAGGTCAAAACTCGAAATTGGAAGGCCTGTTTCCAAATCAATTGATTTTACAAGATAGTTAGCTGTGGGGATTACAAGCCTTCTGTAGTATCTGCCTGTTGTCCAGACGCTCTTTGCAATCTCCCAGTTGTTATAGAGTGAATAAAGAGGAAGCCCTGTCTCATCTATCTGAATCATAGGGATAGGATGCCATGTGCTCCCGAAATCTCCAGCAGGCGTGTACTTGTGAAGGAAGTTACCTCTGGGGGTGATGGTTTTTGAGAAAAATTCAAATGTCTCAGTACTCAGGTGATGATACCGAGCTCTATCGAGTGCAAGGCAAACCCAGGCTGCATCCCTTGGCCAACAATAGGTGTAAAGGTCTGCTCCGAATTGCTTTATATCCGAATCGCAGGAAGCAATTATCGAGCCTGTAATATCCATGTGGGAGACAACTGCAAGGAGGCTCCTGTAAAAGCACTTTAAGACATTCTGAGGAAGCTGAGGCATCCGGGAAAATTCCGGGAGGACGGATACTCTCTCAATAAACGAATTCCAGAAATTGAAGTTAAGATGGAAGAGGGCTTTTCTTCCGGCTTCCTTTACCTGTTTATGTATCTGAAGAACGCTGCAGTACTTTTTCCCAAGAACAATCCAGTAGTGTACCCTTGTCGATTCTCCCGGCTTCAGTTCTGGAAGAGTCCAGCCAAGGGTGGAATCTACCGAGCCGTGGGCAACAGGGTTACCGCTAAGTGAAGCGTCATTTTCCATATCTCTCCAGGTACCCTCAAACTCTTTCCATTCTGCAGTCCCAACTGCATACTGGTCAAATACAGGGTCACTTGCGTGCAGAAAATAACGGTCGCGCTTGTAATGGATGAGCGTATGTTTATCAATTACAGCAGTTTCCCCAATTTTGGTCTCAAGAATCCTGTAGTTCTGGTTTGAGAAAAGACGCAGATGTTTGGATTTATTTGAGATATTCATGACCTCAAAAATCCTATAAAAAACATTTACCGAAGGATGGACAGCTTCCCAGACCGTAATTCTGAGCCCTATTTCGGGATTTTCGAACACCGTTTCTCCTATATTCGAGACAACTCCCCTGCAGACCTCCGGAATTTCCTGGTTGCTCTCATGAGTACCGTCTTTCCCTTGTAGAGTTTCCCTAAGCTCTCCATAGGTCTCAAGAAGACGCCTACAGAAGTCTGCCTTAAACTCGGATTTATATTTTTGTCGAATTTTCCAGTTTTCAAGCCAGCTGCAATAAAGGGAATCAAGATCGCATATGCCAACCTTTATCGAGTTACCATGATTTTCAAGCCCTACATATGGAAAATAAATATCCCTTATAGTTCCTTTTTCATCT
The DNA here is from genome assembly GCA_002496565.1 of Methanosarcina sp. UBA289. Lineage (GTDB taxonomy): Archaea > Halobacteriota > Methanosarcinia > Methanosarcinales > Methanosarcinaceae > Methanosarcina. The sequence goes on from DAKJ01000029.1 coordinate 13,769, forward strand.
TCACAAACCAGGATTCTTCCATTTCCGAAAATTAGCGGCCTAATTTCGGATACCTCCTGCTTTCCTTTGAATTTCCACTACCCCGTAATTTAACAATAACTCAGGTACGTAAAATCCAACCCATGTCTCGAAATATATTGGTTCTGTCAGATTGGATTCTCCTTCTTGGATATAACCCATCACGAGAAATGAAAGTATTACCTAAAATAGTTTAGTATAAAGAATTATTTTAAAACCAAATTAAAAAATCTTATAAGAACTGGATTTTAGCAAGAACTAGATTTTAGCCTTAAACATTCCTTCCTTAAAAGAGCCTGTAGAAAAGAAAGTTAACTATTGATTAACTTTTAAAGACAGTACCAAAAAGATACCTCACCTGAACTTTTCGCTGGCTGGAAAATAACGGTCGTGTCCCTAAGTTATTGAA
>DAKJ01000013.1 GCA_002496565.1 Methanosarcina sp. UBA289
GAAAGTGGAAAACTCATTATCATTTGCAAAGAAATGGATGGAAACATTCAATCCACAAATAAAAAGTGAAATTTGTTGAGTCAGGAACTATAGTAACTTTAAAAAATCTGGTGCTCATTATATGCAGTTATTATTATATTAGATCTACATAATAGATATTAATGGGGAAACGAGGAGCAAAACCAAAGTTTACTGATATTTCTTGTCCTAATCAAGATTGGGTGGTCCACCAACAATCAGTTGGTATTTTCCATAGTATTCACACATTAGCATCCCGCTCTCATTTTTTGCTTTATGCACACTCAATTTCCGGTACACAGGTAAGCTTAGAAAACAGATGAAACTAAGCAAAAAACACTCAAAGACAAAATATCAACCAGCTACTAATGCACCACCAGAAATCCTTTAAATTTCTTTTTTATCCAAAAATATATAAAAATAACCTTTTTAAAATTGTTCCTTATTTTTTGTCCCCACAAAAAACGAGTAGCAATTGCTATTGTCATCAAATAGGTCTATTAGATTTATCGATCTTAGTCTTAAAACTGTTCCAGTCTGAAAGATTGAACCTTTACTCCTGCGAATACTCTAAACGTGTTTATACTCAACATCAGCTTCCTGCTCTTGTTTTTTGTTGAAGGAGTATATAAGTACAGGCTATCATGATTTGTAGAACTTATTGGTCTCATGAGCAACATAAAGGAAAAACTTGACATTGATAAGATTTCTCATTACACTACTCTTCAAAAGTTTGTATCCAAAATTTCCTCCTCATTTTTTAACCTAATTTATCAAGAGTCCTAAAGTTGTTTTATTCACATGGAGAAGATGCTTCTATCATAGCAATCGATGTAATCGGGTTTACGAGTTCATACGCAAGTCATTATTATTCTAGAAGAACAGGGAAACTCCTAAGGAGCTTCCTGAAAACTTCAATATCAATAGATACAGATTCAATAGATACAGATAAAAATGTAATATTAGGATGGGGAATCAGTCAAAAAACAGATCATGATGTCAAGCATGCAAAGACTCTGATAAGACAATCAAACAACACAATCTTGACTGAAAATTAATTACTTAGAATATTCACAATAGAGAGAAGACGCTTTTCTCACAGAACATTAAGGAAGCCGTTTTTATCATTACGAAATCTTCATTTGCGAAGGAAGCAATTGGAATCATTAACAAGCTCGGAATTGAAGCTATTTTTTGGTCAAGCTCTTTTCAAAAAAGGTTGCCCAAAATAAGAGTTGAGAAGATACAGAAGTTTGAAGGGCAGATCCTGGAGAACATCGTGGAATTAAAGGGACTACTCAATAAAGATAGGTGAACGTTCAAAATTAGTTCCGTAAATGTAGTTCAGAAATAATACTTCAAAAATATTAAAGTTTCAAAGTTATTTGCTAAAAACAAGATTCAAGATAAAAAAGCATTAAGAAGTAGATGGTAGGGTATTGAGTCCCTATTCTCAAGTCCCTACCTGCGATCCAACCCAAAGATTAAGAGGAAACCCTATGACTCTTAATCTGTACCCCTATAATGACGTGGAGATATATATCATAACCGATGCGAAAGATTGCTTCTGATTTCAAACTTATATATAATGATATAATTATAATAGGTTGAAAAATTAAATTATATTGAAAATAACAAAATTATAAAAAACAAAAATGCTATAAAATTGCATAATTAGATTGAAATTTTATGTATCAAACAATTTTTTGTTTAAATACAATTTTTGGTATAATTAATTTAAAATAATTTAGGCTATTAATATAGTACAAATATTAGTATAGTACAAAGTTGAGAAGTCGGAGGAGAAGGGAAACAAAAATCTACCACATAGAAAATCACCTGGAGATAACTGATCTCTCTTCAAGCAAGCATGCCTAGGGCAACATAACTTAGAAGAGGATTGTATTGGGGATACAGTGAATGGATCAAGCATCTTCAGGTTCCTGATTATACCATATTTTACTGTTTTAACGGTATTTATATTCTTGTAAATGTTCTCCTGTTATCCCTATTGGTATTTTTGTTGACATTTTTGTTGACATTTTTGTTGACATTTTTGTTGACACCACTTTAAATGCTAAGTTTAGCAATCCTTCAATACTTTTTGAAGCTATGATTAATCTTAATACTTTTTTTAATAGTGAATACTTTATACAAAGACAAATTACAATTTTGTGAGTCTTTGAGTCTTTGATAGATTGCCTGCAGGAGAAGTCTGGAATTATTCTAATGGAAAACATGATTAAATAGCTTAATAATTAAAAATAGTTCTTTATGGTTGTAGAAGGTGTGGTATGGAAAAAAGCTTGAGAGATTCTGGCATTGACGTTATTGGAAATGTGCCCTGGGGGACGCATTTCTGCCAGTTTTACCAGACAAAAGAAGATTTGATAGAGATACTTATTCCTTATTTTAGAGCCGGTCTGGAAAATAATGAACTATGTATCTGGATTACTACAGAATCTCTAAATGTGGAAGAGGCAAAAAGAGCCCTGAGAATGGCTATTTTTGATTTTGATGCTTATCTGAGAAAAGCACAAATTGAAATTATTTCATATGCGGACTTAGGTTTAAAAAATGAGGTTTTCAATTCACAAAAAATCTTAGATTACTGGACTGGAAAACTCAGTCAAGCTCTTACCAGTGGGTATGAAGGTTTGAGATTATCTGAAGATACTTTCTGGCTGAGAAAAAACATCTGGAAAGATTTTATTGATTACGAAAAAGAAATGATTCAGGTTACGGGCAGCTATCAAATAATAGCCCTCTGCACCTATTCCCTCAACGAGAACAATCCAACCAAAATTTTAGATATCGCCGCAAATCATCAATTCACTCTCATTAAAGAAGAAGGGAAATGGAAGCAAATTGAAAATTCACAGCACAAGCTGATGGAAACTACCCTAAAGAAAAACGAGCAACATCTTAACGATATATTAAGTAACATTCATGGGATTCTTGAGCTGGATAAGAGCTGGCGCATTACATACATCAATGAAAATGCCGCACATAATATTGGTTTTGAGCCTGAAAAACTGATAGGGGAATGCGTGTGGGAAAAATTCCCTTACAGAGTAGGGAGCAAATTAGAGACAATGTTCATAGAGGTTATGAAAACTCGCCTTCCAGCTCATATCGAGATAAAGAGCTTAATCCGGGATCAATGGTTTGATATAGGTGTCTATCCGTCTTCAGCAGGAATTCTAGTTTTATTGAAGGATATTACAGAGAATAAGCAGGCAGAACAGAATCTGCGAGAAAGTGAAACGAGTCTGCACAAGTTGTATGAATCGGGAATGATAGGAGTGTTTTACTATGCCCTTGACGGCTCGATCACCGACGCTAATGACATATTTTTAGAAATGTTCGGCTACACGCGTGAAGACTTGAAGGCTGGAGAAATTAACTGGAGTCGAATAACTCCCCAGATATACCACGCTCAAGATAAGCGCGGCATAAAGGAACTGAAAGCAACCGGCATGAAGAAGCCCTGTGAGAGAGAGTACATCCGCAAGGACGGATCATACATACCTATTATTATCGGAGCGGCTAAGATCGATGAAGAGAAAGGTATAGCCTTTGTTCTCGACATCACTGAGCGCAAAGAAGTGGAAAAAGCTCTTAAAGAAGCGTATCAGGGTTTAGAAGAAAAGATTAAAGAGCGTACAGCCGAACTTGAAGAGGCTTATAATTCACTGAAGGAAAGCGAGGAAAGCCTTTCTGAAGCTCAAAGGATGGCACATATCGGAAATTGGGACTGGAACCTTGTAACCGGTGAGGTACATTGGTCTGAGGAGTTATATAGAATTTTTGGACGTAATCCTCAAGAATCAGGCGCAACTTACGATGAACTTTTAAATTATATACATCCCAAGGATCGGGAGTATGTAGATAATGTTATTAAGAAAAGACTGGAAGGAGGACGCCGTGGAGTTGATTACCGTATAATTACAGCCAGTGGAGGAGAACACACAGTCCATGCAGAGAGCGCGATCATTTTTAATTTGAATAAGATCCCTATTCGGGTAAAGGGAATAGTTCAAGATATTACCGAGCGTAAAGAAGCCGAAGAAAAGATTCAGAGCTTGGCAAATATCGTGGAATCATCAAATGATGCTATTATAACTGAGTCTCTTGATGGTATTATTACAAGCTGGAATAAAGGAGCAGAGCAGGTTTATGGCTATTTAGCAGAGGAAATCCTTGGAAAGCAGATATCCATACTGGAACCAGGGATATTATTCGAAGAGACAAAAAGATTAGCTGACCTGGTTAAGCAGGGAGAAAAAATCCAGCAATATGAGACTTTACGATTAAAAAAGGATTGTACAATAATAAATGTTTCCATAACTCTTTCTCCGGTTTTTAATGTCGCTGGAAAGCTGACTGCTATCTCGGTAATCTATAGAGATATAACCAAAAGAAAAAAAGTCGAAAATGCCCTTGCAAGTATCGGAATTGCACGCCAGAAGGAGATTCATCACAGAATAAAGAATAACCTGCAGGTAATCTCTTCACTTCTTGATCTTCAGGCAGATAAATTTGATGACCCAGAAGTTATTGAGGCTTTCAGGGAAAGTCAAAATAGGGTTATATCTATGGCTCTTATTCACGAAGAGCTTTATAAAGGAGAAGAGACCGATACCCTGGACTTTTCTACATACATTAGAGAACTATCCGAAAACCTTTTTCAGACTTACAGGCTTGGAAACGCAAATACCAGCTTGAAGATTGACCTGGAAGAAAATATTTTCTTTGATATGGATGTATCTGTCCCTTTAGGGATGATTGTTAACGAACTTCTCTCCAATTCCTTCAAATATGCCTTTCAAGGAAGAAAACGAGGAGAAATTCAAATTAAACTCTACAGGCAAGAAAATACAGGATGTGGAAATACAGAATATGTCCTGATAGTTTCAGACGATGGAGTTGGCATTCCAGAAAAAATGGATATAGAAAATCCAGATACCCTAGGTCTTCAGCTTGTAAATGCACTCGTGGATCAACTTGATGGTACAATAGAAATAAAAAGGGATAAGGGAACGGAGTTTATCATAAAACTTCAAACAAACAAAAAGTTTAGAAATAAACGTTAATTTTTGTACTTAATTTGAAAACTAAATCTATATTTGACTTACTGTTGTCAACCGATCTTTTTGACTTCTGGTAGAAAAATAATCAAAGAAAGACTTTAAACCAGCGATCAATCCCTAACTTATTGCAAGATTTACAAAAAGATAAGGAAAGATTGAATTATAAAATTATTAGTTTGAAATTTTTTACGTCAAACAATTTTTTGCTTAAATACAATTTTTGGTATAATTAATTTAAAATAATTTACGTTATTAGTAGATATTGGAGTTGAGGAGTAGAGCTGGGGTATCATCAAAGTAAAAGAATCTACGAAACAAAAGAATCTCCCGGAGGACGTTGATCTCCTTCGAATTAATATGTTTGGGAAGCATAAAATTCGAAGAAACTGTATTGGGGAATACAGTAAGCGGATACAGCGCCTCTGGGCTTCTTACTATGCAACTCTTTTTTGCAACTTTTATTGACTCCTTATTGATCTCTTATTTAACAGCTCTTATTTAACTCTTTTAAACCATCTTTATGAAACATTTTTGTGAACCGTTATTGATTAGTATTAGTTACTGTACAAAAATATTTAATATAAGTAACTAAAAATCAATTCAAACCTTACTTAAAACTCAAGCTCAAGCCCTACAGGACAGTGATCCGAGCCCATGATATCAGGATAAATCGGAGAAGATTTTACATTATCTCTCAGGTTTTCACTTACGAAAAAGTAGTCAATACGCCAGCCGACATTTCTTTTACGTGCACCTGTTCTCATTGACCACCAGGAATAGTTTCCGCCTTCAGGATTGAATATACGGAAGGTATCAAGATAGCCGGCTGCGAGGAAGTTATCTATCCAGGCCCGCTCTTCAGGGAGAAAACCGGATATCATTTCGTTTTGTTTGGGACGAGCAAGGTCGATTTCCTTATGGGCTGTATTTACATCCCCGCAAATAACAAGTTTCTTTCCTTCGGCTTTGAGGGCACTTGCATAGTCTAAAAAAGCATAATAAAAGTCCATCTTGTATTCTAAGCGTTCCGGAGAGGCTTTGCCGTTAGGGAAATAAATATTCATTAAGGTAAAGTCCTCAAAATCGGCCCGCAAAAAGCGGCCTTCCCTGTCAAATCTTTCGATTCCCATTCCGGTTTCGATATTCAGGGGTTTTTTCTTTGAGAAAATTCCGACCCCACTGTAACCGCTCTGTTCTGCTGAGACAAAGTAATTGTAGTAGCCCGGAATATTCTTTGCTTCTCTCGGAAGTTTATCAGGAGAAACTTTAGTTTCCTGAATACAGACAATATCAAATTTCTTTTCCAGCAAAAGCTCAAGAAAATCTTTTTTTATTGCAGCCCGAAGGCCATTTACATTCCAAGAAATGAGGTTGTAACGATTAGACATTTTTTTCTATCCCTATTGTTGGTTCAGAATTTGATTTACATCATCGAAAAGCTCAGAAAAACAAAAAATTAATTGAAACTAAGATTGGATAATGTTGAGCAGATTGAACTGAAAAATAATTCAAAGTCTTAGTAGATAAATGCTCCTCATTTAGCCAGCAAATCCTCGTTAAGTTGCCAAACGAGAATAAAATGAAAAAATAGAATAATACTTCAGATAATTATTCAGAAAAATTACTTAGACACAGGTTGACCTTCCTTTAATAACAGAGAAGGTTTAAGCCAGAACAGCAGGGAAACCTATGAATTTGATAAAAATCGCCTGTATATGCTTACAATTGCGTTCGTTCTGGGAGTCCTTACCAGTGGAGGCAAAGATGAGATACCTGCAGTCTCAACAGAGCTTGAAAATGAAATCGTAAACTTTAATGTCAGCGGAATAGCTGGGAACGGTGCAACCTGAAGAAAAAAATGAGATATTCGAACCTGCTGTTTCGAAGCCTGCACTAGCTCCCTTCATTCTGGAAAAAGGTGAGAGTAAGCTGGCAGGCGAAAGAAAGAACATTGAAAGCAAAAGTAAAAGCTACAGTCAGACTCATTGAAGCCTAGGGAAAAGAATTATTTCCTTCATTTCTGGAAAAGGAGTCTCCCTGGTACCAGGATAGTTTCTGTATTTTTGTCTGGACCGAAAATGGGGTCCAAATAGTCTGTCCTTCAAACCGAAGCTGTGAAGGCAAAGATATGAAAGGACTTATAGATGCCGACGGCAAGCCCATTGGAGAACTCTTTATCGAAACAGCCCTTAGCGAAAAAGGAGAGGGCTGGATAGAATATAACTGGCAGGAGAGAAATAATTCCGAGAAATTCCGCAAGTGCACCTTCGTCAAAAAGGCTTCTTACGGAGGAGAAACTTACATTGTAGGAGCCGATCTTTACCTGGGGAATTACATAGTTTGCAGGAATCTTGAAGAGTAAATACACTGGAGAACCCGGAAAGCTTCAAACCGCCGAACTCCTGAACCCTCTGAGTCTCGATAAAGACATTGACCTTAACTGCACATTGCCCATTCCATTGTAGAACCAGGGAAGAATGCTGCACCCATGTGATGACAAATTCTGAAATTCATTATATCCTTGATGGACAGGGCCTGCTTTATATTGATGGAATTCCGGTCGATATATATCCTGACCAGCTCATATACATCCCTGCGGGTTCGGTACAGGCTACATATAATACAGCGGATACAGATCTCAAATTTCTGATTATGAACCAGCCTGCAAGGCCAGAAAACAGCACAGAGATACTTGAAGTAAAGAAATAAGATTGGACTAAGAAAGGAAATAGACACGAAAATAAGATAAATTACTGAATGAGTCAGGATTATAGACTCAGACACAAAACATTAATTCAATGCAAGTTATTCTTCAATTCCGATGTACAGAGTAATCCGAATCCCTCCCGAGAAAGGAGAAGAGATCAGGGAAAAGGCAGTTGCCGGAAGATTTCTGGATACTACAAGAAAGATAAGAAAACTTCAGACTGCAGGAGGCTCTTTTCTTGAAATTCCTGTCACAGAGGTTGCAGGAGAAAAAGTTGAAAGCTTCCCGGTAACCGAACAGAAAAATCCTGAATTTCTGGGAAAAAACTGGTCTCTAAAAGAATACCTCAAAGATTTTCTTTCCGAAGCCGAACTCGCATGCGTCCCTTCAGGCTGGCAGGTCCTGGGAGAGATAATAATAGTTAGCATCCCAGAAGCTCTGGAAGGTAAGAAAATGAGAATTGCTGAGGCTCTGCTCTTGAAGTACCCGAAGTGCAAAACTGTTGTAAGGGATTTTGGAATTGAGGGACAGTTCCGCCAGCCAAAAAGAGAACTACTTCTCGGTAGCGAAACCGAAACCATTCACAAAGAGCATGGCTGTTTTTTTAAGCAGGATGTAACAAAGGTGATGTATTCCAAAGGAAACCTTGAAGAAAGGAAGCGGATGAGCAGGTTAGGAGAAGGGGAAATCATAGTGGATATGTTTGCAGGAATAGGTTATTTCTCAATTCCTATGGCCGTGCATTCCAGGCCGAAAAAAATTACTGGGATAGAAATTAATCCTGAGTCTTTTGCCTATCTGAAAGAAAACATCAGGCTAAATAATATACAAGATATCTTTGTCCCGATTTGCGGAGACTGTTCAAAAGTTGTCCCTGAAGGAACAGCCGACCGTGTGCTTATGGGATATGTGGGAACAACACATCACTATCTTGAGCCGGCTATAAAAGCCCTGAAAAAAAAAGGCGGAATTCTACACTATCACGAAACAGTTCCGGAGAGTCTTGCCAGAACCAGACCTCAGGAAAGGATAAGAAAAGCTGCCTGCACGCTGGGAAAGAGGGTGGAGATTATGGAGATCCGCAGGATAAAAAAATACTCTCCCGGAGTCCTACATGTGGTTGTAGATGCGCGAATATTCGAATGAAAATTTGAAATTTCATTCTTTTCAGGTCCCAGACTCTTCCAGGCTACCATCCCTCAGTTAGCCTCTATTCTGCATATTTCGGACCTTCTAACCGCCGCAGTTCACTTCTATTTGGTGAAAAACTGGAATTTGTCAATTTTACCCCGCACTGGGAGCCAGATATGACACTTATATCCGTGCTGAGAATCTTCCTGTAAATATTTCTTTTTTGCACAATAGGCCACTACCTATAGAGAAAAACATAAACAGGCTCCCACATGGCAACCCAACCGATAATTGTCAGACCTTCTGAAAGCATGGTATTTACCAGGTCTTGTTCAAGAGTTGAAAGAAGCCGGATTATGAGGAGACAGAGAAAAAGGAAGACAATTGCAATCGTCATGTTTCTTCGTCCTCGCTGAAGAAGCCTCCTCAACTCTACGTCCGTAAGAACTTTTTTGTAAGAAAAATGATTCCTGATCGCTTCTTTAGGGGTATGCTCGGTTTCCCCATTAAACTCAGAAGAGAGAACGTATATTACAATTCCAAGGAACTTTTTTAGAGGGAACTCCCCAACAGTGTTATAGATATACTCTTCCGCTTCCGGGTCAAGTTCTTTCTCGTGAATGTATAACGGAAAAATTAGATAGTGTTAAAGAAAATAGAATTCAATCGAGATTAAAACGAAAGTTTGTCAAATAGCAATATATATTTGAAAGTTTATTAATTAATTAATTAATTAATTTGGACTGTGAACTACCCCTGAGCTAAAGACTCAAGGGTAATTCACTACAAGTCAGATGTTAAGTCAAAATAATAATGATTGATCACACAATGTTTATATCCCATAGGGTCCTATAGGATACCATGGCAGCTACAACGACAATTTGCATTGATCCAAATATAAAAAATATGTTAGACAACTTAAAAATATACAAAACAGAGTCATATAACTCAGTCGTTGAACGTCTTATCAAAATGGCATACGATGAAGGCCCATTAACAGATGAAGAAATTAAAGGAATAGAAGAGAGTTTGGAAGATATCAAAGCAGGCAGAATTTATAATGAAGACGAAGCTAGAAATCTGCTAGGCATTGATGATTAAATGTATTCTATAACGTACACTTCACGCGCTATAAAAGATATGAACGAGTTACCACATGAAGTGAAAAAAAGAATTTTTCATGTCATTGGCGAAATCAAAGAAGATCCTTATTCATATGTCAAAAAATTAAAAATGCCAGCTAAATCATCCTTGTATTCTTTGAGAGTTGGGGAATACCGTGTGATAATGCTAATCAAAGACCCATTGCTTATTATCCAGGTCGTGAAAGTTGGGAACCGAAGCAAAGTGTATAGAAAATTTTGACTGTCTTTTGCTCTCATCTCTTTCCAGCCTCAACCTTTCACGCTTTTCCCTTTCCTCTGACCTCTTTATACGGTTCGCCATCTTTCTTTACACTGATGATTTTTCCGGTTGTTGTGTCAATTTTAACCCATTTCCCGATTTTTGAATTGAATACCTGTTTTCTTTCTTTAACAGATCCGTCTCTTTGGTCGTCTCCTCTATTTTTCCCTATACGAATTCCCCCGAATACTAAATTAATAGGCATGCCTGTGTACAAAATATTTAATTGTTTCTGCATTATCTAATATGAGGGTGTGTACGGTCACAGAGCAAAGGGAGAACTGCAGGATACGAGGTTGGTCTGTGACTGCGGTTCGAATGTGTCTGGTTCATCAGGCTCAATATATTAACATATTCAGAAACCATTTGTGCTGAATTCTGCACAGGGTTTTTAGGGCGCCCCCCAACAAACCAGAAACCACCATTTTCCTTCTCGCTCTCTCCGCTTTAATCTCCCTTAGTTTCATTATCCAATTTCGCGGTTATTCTGTGACCCTCCCTTTTGAACTCCGAAGTATCGCAAAGAACAATCGATAGTTAGACAAAGAGGCTTAAAATTTAAATGGATATATTTTAAAAATCCTTAAATTGAATTTAGTTTGTATACTTTTCTCTTAGATTTCCTTTTATTAATTTATTTCTTCTAACCAGATCTTTTAATCGATTTTAATTTTCAAGTCTTTACATTCTGATACTCTCTGAAAACAAAATCATAAGCCTTTTTATTTATTGCACACTTCTATATTTGCGAAGCAAAAATGTAAATATTCAAAATTTTTGCATAGATTCCTGCAAGAGATTTTGATCATGGGGGAACCAAATGCCTAAAACAGTCTCGAATTCAGCTAAGAACAAGAACAGTAAACAAAAATTATACAAATATCTAAATGAGACGGCTTTATGCAACGCTCTGGAGATGGCAAAGGAGCTTATCTCGGTAATAAATAAAGTTCCTGTCACGGTTTTCCTCTGGAGACCAGAGAAGTACTGGCCTGCTGAGTTTGTATCAGAAAACATAAAAAAATTCGAATACACTGCCGAAGAATTTACATCCGGAAAACTTCTTTATGGCAATATCGTGCACCCGGATGACCTGGGAATGGTTGAAAGAGAACTCTCAAGAAGAATAGAAGAAAATTACGTGGACTATTCTCAAGAGTATCGTATCCTGACTAAATCAGGGGAGATACGCTGGGTTGATGAAAGGACTTTCATTGAAGTTGATAAAAATGGAACTGTAGAATATCTTATGGGAATAGTTATGGATGTTACTGAGCGGAAAAGAAAAGAAAAATTGCTCTACATCCAGAGGGATCTGGGCATTGCACTGAGTACTTCCAGTTCCCTGAACGAGACTCTTGAAAGACTACTGGATTCCTGCCTGCAGATAGATGAAATCAATGCCGGAGGTATTTACCTTATCGACGAAGAAACAGGAGATATGACGCTTGCCTTTCACAGCGGCTTCTCCCCTAATTTTGTCGAGCATGCCTCTCACTACAGTGTGAATTCCCCGCATACGAAACTTGTTGTGATAGGACAGCCGATTTACAAACAGCATATAGACCTGCTTCTCACTTCAAGAGATGACGCACTCAGGCATGAAAATCTTAGGGCTACCGCAATTATCCCCGTAAAATCAGAAAAAAAGGTTATTGCAGCTTTTTATCTTGCTTCGAACATTGAATTCGAGCTTCCGGATAGCGTGCGCACTGTTATAGAAACCATTGCAACGCAATTCGGAGTCTTCATCTCCCGTATTCGCCTGGAAGAAAAACTGATAGAATGTAGAAAGAAGAGAAAATTTTAAACAAGCTTTCTTTTTGTCCTTAACCTCAACCCCGACCATATCACAGAGAAAAGGTGCCCGTCTTAGCGAACTGTCTAAACCTAAATTCGAACCGGGTATATAAACCCTCATTTTTACAAGTATCAGCAAGCACTTTTATAAGAAAAGGAGCAGGATCAAAAGAATTGAAAATTTGCATTACGCTGTGCAGCTTAAGTTCGATCAGAAGTTTTCCATCTCGTTCCCTGTAAAGAGCTTCTGTTCCTTTCGGGAAAAAATCTATCCCCCAGACCACTTTTATCTACCTTCTCTGGAACACTTTTAAGGTTTTAGAAAGAATATCTATAAAATATAATTAAAACAGTTTTAAGGTCCATATAAGGTTTTGCTTTTTGTACTTTGGCTCAGGGTCAAACTAAAGCTTCATAGAATAAATAACGGAAAAAGATTAAAGGATAATTTATTAAAAAACAAATTATTAAAAAACAAATCATTAAAAAGTAAATTATTAAAAAGTTAATTATTAAAAGTTAAATCATTAAAAGTTAATTATTAATGCTTAACTCTGGACAGCAGGAATTATCAAAAATGGAGGAATTGTTAATACTGTGCTGTAGCCTGCTTGATTGCGCTGCAGAGTTCTTCAGGTTTCCTGGAGCTAAGAAGCATTCGTTCTCCAGAAATAAGTTTCAGGATTACAACCGGGCTAACTTTTTTGGAAGAATCTAACACATCAGATTCTTCTCCTGTTAGAGGGTCATAAACCTTAATTTTGCAGTCCTCCACTACATAGTAAGGAATCTTCTTGGAGGAGATATTGAGAGGTACAAAGCGAACGTATATTCCATCGCTTCTTACTTCAGTTACATGCTTTGTACAGTAAAATATAAAAGGGAAAAATAACCCGAAAATAATCCAGAGAGCAAACAGGTATGTTCCAGGAATATTATTGATTCCGGCAGGTTTTCCTAGCACCAAGCTATGGATTTCAATGTACCAGAACAGGAAAGCAGGATAAAGGACCGAAACCAAGAAAAAATTGTTCCGCAGATCCTGTACTTCCCTGAAAATTATATCTGTTTTCGACTGTTCCACAAAACCCCTTCTATGAGACGTGCCTGAGTTATTACTGCTTTACTTGTCTACAAAAACTGAGTAAATAAAGCTTTCGAAAAAAATAAAAGTTGTATATTTTTGTTAATTTAAAATTTTGAAAATAATAATATAAAAAAGATAGTGAAATTTTCCAAAATATTATAGAAGTAAAATTTAAAAAATGAAATACCATAAGAGTAAAATCTTTTGAAAAATTAAAGAGAAATGATTTTTATAAAATTATTTCCTTAACGGCTTCAAAAACCTAATCTATCCATTTCTTTAAGTATTGCTGCACTGAAATCCGTGAAATGCTGAATTCCACCTGTCCATGCCGCGAGCATCATGGCATCATTAATTTCGATTCTCGTGGCTCCAAATTTGTGAAGTCTTTCCAAGATTTTGACCGCACTCTGGATGTTGTTGCTTGAACAGGCTATAGAAAAGACAATGAGATGCTTCTGTTTTGTAGAGATCCCGCCTTCCCTTTCAGTCCAGACTGCCTTATAAAAACCTGAGATTCCTTCGGCAAAGTCTTCGTTTATCTGTCCGGCATACGCAATAGATCTGGGCAAAAACCCCTTTAATTCCCTGATTTCTTTAGCAGCTTTTTCCATAATTACCACATGTTATAAGTCAAGATCGGATATAACCGTATCTATTAAAAATGTATAAAATTTCTAAACTAGAAAGGTAAAAAAGGAAGGGAATTTTTCATATATGGAAGCTTCAGGAATTCCTGAAAATGTAATTGAAAAGTTCAGACTTCCATTACCTCAACTGCAAGGTCGGAATTAATGATGTAATCAAAGTTGATTATCTCGTCCCATTTCTGCTTCAAGAACATGGACTGGAAGCAGACTCCGATAATTTTTCCGTTCTCTGAACCTTCAAGGATTTCTTTAGCAACTTCTTTCGCTTTTTCAGGGTTTATCCCTACCTTCGGCATCGAAAGCCCGCCAAGCAAGACAACAATGTCAGCGTGTTTATCTGTAAGTTCTCCAAGCTGCATGCCTTCATAATCCTTGAAGATAGACCTGGCTTTATCAAAATCCTGGCTGGAAATAAAAGCAAGTTCTCGGTCCCGGACTACAAAACCGAGAAGTTCGGCAAAAGGAGTGCAGAACCCTGGAGTTCCCACAAAAGTTATCCTTTTTGCACCTTCGACAAGGCCCCTGAAACTGTTCAGGATGCCTCCTACTCCTTCTGAAGTATTTATTATTGGCACTGAATTCTCTCCTTAAGCTTTCAATAAAATTGTATTTTTCTGAGCATTTTTTCATAGTATTATATTTCTATAGTAAGATTGGAGGCATTCGCTTAAATAAATGATGTTAACAGCGTTATTAAGAAAGAATTGAGCAAAATAAGAGGTTTTAACAGGAATATAGAATTAAAAAATTAAGAGGTTTCAACAGGAATATAGGATTAAAAAATAGAAAAAACAAAAAAAGTAAAAAAGAATTAAAATGTATTTGCCCTTTAAACCTGCCTGATTCCAAAAGACTGAAGCAGGACCTCAGGATAGAGACCACCACTGGAAATGGTCTTTGTGCTCTTAAGGTCGTTTACTGTAAGCCTCGCAGGGGCGAACATGCCTGCGTCAACCTTAAAGAAGTCAAAGTTTGCTTCTTTGAAGGTTTGGTAGAAAGGCTTTCCAAAGTCTCTGGAGGTTGTAGAGGGCACCTTCTTTACGAATTTCTCAAGTTCGGCCAATTCTCCATCAAAGCGGACCGTATAGTTGGTTTCGCCGCAATAGATCACACAGTCATTGGTCGAGCCCATGCACTGAACATCATTTCCAACAATAGGAGCAATCGGAGCAACACCGTATCCGCTTTTAATGCAGTTGATGTCAAAACCAACGGATTCAAGTTTGTGGATTCCGGTTTCTACAACACGGGCCGAAATCTGTACAGAACCAGCAATAGAGGCAGTAGGAGCAACAGCAATCATTACATTTTCAGGATCTACACTACAGTGTTTTGCAATATATTCCACAACTTTCTCATCAGGGAGTTTATCGGACTCCAGGACCAGGACTGCAGCTTCGAAGTCATCTTCATACCCGATCTCCTCATAGAGCTCTTTAGGTTTTAAGCCAAGGGCACGTGCAGGACCCGAACCCATTCCGAAGTAATTACCTACGGAGATTCTCCAGCCTGCGTACTGCGAAGCCATACAGGCAATTACAGGATTGTCAGTAGCTACCTGGATAGCAGGCCATTTGAGGCCATTCAGGTCAAAAGTAGTATATTTGAGATCGGCAAGATCGGCCAGGCAGAGCCTTGCCAGATACATTCCAGCCTCATATCCACCCTCGGCCTTGACTCCACAGTCAATAACTGTAGCTCCGTTTTCAAGCTTAAGTACTTCCGTTTTCAGATCTTCGCTCCAGTCGAGCATTTCTTCAATGACATATGATCCCATTTCGTTGACGCTTATCAAAGTATCACCTTTAATACTGGCTCCGAGATAAACAAAATATAATCTCACTCAGTCAGGAGGCAAATTCTTGCCTGCCTTTATTACAGAGGGGACTGTTTATCGTTCAGAAAATTGCTTATAATGAACATTGCTTGTAATGAGCATTGCTTGTAAAGAATAACATCAATCAAGAATTTCTTACCCGTATAAGAAGACTCCAATATATAGTTACTGCTTTAATATTTTTATCCATATATTATATTTGACAAATACACTGCACTATTATTAAGTATAGCAATTCGTTATTTGATCACAGGATTTTACAATTTACTCATAACATTTTACTTCTTTAAATTTAATTTTGAAAATCTGATCATTTTTTCGAACATGTCCATCAACAGCAAGGCCAACCGTATCTCCTTTTTCAGCCTTTTGAATAGTTTCGCCTTCTTTCATCAGGGAACGGACTTGCTGTCTCAAATAAGTGGTATTTCCTTCAATTACTATTTCATCCCCAATCGAAATCGCTTCTTCGAGAAGCTTGACGGCTGCAGCTTGCTGTTTCGGATAATAGTTTTCAATAATTCCCACAGCCCTGCGCTGCTTTTTCGAGGCATTCATATTTTTTTCAGGAGAAAAGCCCTCAAGGCCCGGAACTCCAAAGTAAAAGCCAGTTGAAAAGCCCCTGTTATAAACCGAAGCGAGTTCACTCCTCCAGGCCCCTATTTTCTCAGGAGTGTAGGTTCCTTCTATGCAGGCATCGATCGCCTCCCTGTAGCAGCGGGAAACCATTTCAAGGTATCCAGGATCCCGGAGCCGCCCTTCTACTTTAAAGGAAGCTATGCCGGCTTCAAGAAGCTCGGGAATATGCCCTATCATACAAAGATCTTTTGCACTTAGAAGGTACTTCCCAAGGCTTGCTACAACAAGCCCGTTCTCCCCATGAAGTTCCCACTCCCAGCGGCAAGGCTGAGTACATTCTCCGCAGTTTCCGAATTTTCCAAGAGCATAAGCCGACAGATGGCATCGGCCTGAAACTGCCATGCACATTGCGCCGTGGATGAAAGTTTCGATCTCTACTTCAGTATGCTGGCTTATCTTCCGTATTTCTTCAAGGGAAAGCTCTCTCGAAAGCACAACACGTTCTGCCCCAAGTCCTTTGTAGAAATTTACAGTTTCATGGTTGGTAATATTTGCCTGCGTAGAAATGTGAATTTTAAGTCCGGCTTTCCGCGCCCTAAGAATTACGGCCGGATCCCAGGCAATAACTGCATCCACTCCTGCATTAGAAGCGGCAGCTATTACATCGGATGCATCCCCTAGCCATTCCTCATTTACTGTCGAGTTTACAGCAAGATAGGCCCTGAGCCCTCTGGCTTTTACCTCAGAGACAAAATCACCAAGGGTTTCCAGAGTAATTTCTTTTGCTTTTGCCCTCAAACTAAGCCTGTCGGTTGAAAAGTAGACCGCATCCGCGTATTCTGAGCAGGCCTTAAGCCCTGAAAGGTTCCTGACACCCACAAGGAGTTCAGGTTTTGAACTTTTACGCATGAAGATAGAAAACACCTATTTTTCATTTAAAAATATCTTATCGTCCTCACACAGCGTAACAAATAATGTAAAGAACTGTCAACTTTTGCCAGTCAGGCAGAAGCAACTCGGGTTGACGGAAAACTATATATAAATGAAGAACATTTCCCAAAGTGGGGACTAAAGTAAATTCAGAGAAATAGCTTTTGTCAATAAGCAAAGGCAAAAGTAAACTACTACTATTTTAATCGAAGACGGGGGGATAAAATGGAATACGAACTCGAAGAAGTCGAGAGAGATTATATAGAATTCAGAAAAGAAATGGGAGAAGAGTAAGCTCTCGAAGAGAAGAATAAGCTGTAGAATTTGCTGAGAAGCAGCAGGATTAAGAAATATATAACTTTTTCAAAAATGAAATTAATTGCCGTGTCAGCACTAAAATTACATTTTTATTTTTTTGGATAAAATGGTCATAAAGCTTTAAAAAATATCTATTTCGGATTTCATTCTTGTATGTAGTCTGACTCTGGATCAATGCTTATTAGAGAACAGATCGCTGAGGAGTTCTTTCTTTTTTGCCGAATCTCTCTTCATTGTCATGCTTCTTTTATTATTTTATAAACCAAAGAGGCCAGCTAATCAATAATCCGAATTTTGAGAAATCATCTTTTGCTACCCTCCCATGAGAGTTCTAACCTATATCACATCTTTTATCCCTGTTACCTTCGTGGGAATTAATATTTGGCTTAATAATCTTTAAAAATACTTTTATATTAATATATTTACGAGTAAGCCGCTAAAAATGTTTTTATAAACAGTTGTGCAAATTTTTCCATGATATAGGTTTTAATAATTATGTGACTCGATAACTTCCAATATTAACGCGTTGCAATTTTATTTTACCAGGTGATTGGATTTTATGTATAAAATTCGAATGTCACCCAGAAATAAACAAAAAAGTAACATAGGAGTAATTATTATATAGGTAACCAGATAATAGGCTAACAGAGTATACATATACAAAAAAAATTGCTGCTTTTTTAGCGCGAGTGGGATTATTAAATAACGATTGTTTTTGTGAGTTGACTTATCAATATACAAATAATTTAGAGGTTGAGTCACATTTACTTAAGACTTCATTTATAGGGTTGAGACAATGAAAAACAAAATAATTGCATTTGATTTCCTGAGAACTTTAGCAATAGCAATGATCATTCCGGCTCACTTAAGTAACTTTTTATCTTCGACTTATAGCAAGTTAGCCCTTTATGCCGCTGACCCTTATTTCGCAAACATGGGATTGGGACTTTTTATATTTATGAGTGGATATTTGATATATTATAATAATCATTCGATAAATACGTTCCAGAACGTATTGTCTTTTTACAGAAAAAGACTCCTTAGGATTTTCCCTTTATACTGGGCAGCTGTCGCCGCTTTTACACTTGTGTTTTTCGTATATGCTCCAAAATTAAATTCAGGCTTTGTATTCCCTAATGCTGAGAATGTGTTTAGTTTTCAAAATATAATTATGCATATATTAGGATTGCAAATCTTCCTTGCTCCTTCTTATGCATCTCCAATGTTGACGCTGTATTTTGTCGGCTTAATTATTGTTTTTTATACAATTTACCCAATCATCATCAGGATTTCGAAAAATTCAAAACAGTTTTTAATTTACTCTTCTCTCGTGTTTCTTGGGTTCTTGGCAGTTTCAAGAACTTTTCATATTATTGACCATCGTTTCTTCATGTTTTTCCCGATTTTCATATTTGGGATACTTACATGTAGAGAAAGTTTGTTTGAGAAAAGCATAGCAATGATTGCGAAAATTCCTGTTGTCCAGATACTGCTGGCAGCCCTTCCCGTTATATTTGTAATGATTATTGTTTTAGGCTCAAGAGCAGCTCTTTTCCTGGATCCGAAGGTCTCTTTAACTATTGAAGCAGGAAGCGGCACTATAGGGTCCTCCATGATGGTAGCAATGTTAGAGAGCATTGCGAATTCACTGGGAATGAGTTATGCTGCCTTAAAATTCATCATCGTTGATTGCCTGCTTCTTGATGTGTTCATAATAACGTTCTGTGTTCTTGAATACATGTTTGCAATGAAATATATCAATAATAGATTTTCAAGCTCCCTGGGTTCTGCCTTTACATATGTGGCTACAGCTTCATATTGTATTTACTTGTTCCACAGGCCATTCCTGGCGCTCTGGAATTCCGGAACACACTTTATAAGTAATCCAATCCTGCACGATGTTATCCTGATATTTGTGGCTTTACCTTTATTGCTTTATATTTCATATCGTCTTCAGATCTTCGAACTGAGTTTAAAAAAATCCAGTTTACATAAAAACCCCTCAGCTAAGACCTCCCCATCACAGTCTCCACGATTGGCTCTGGCTGGTAGGCGTCTGATCAAAAAATACCTACGAAAAAATTGAAGCTTTAAAAGCTCAGGGCTGAAACCTCTAAGTGCAGCATAGTAAACTCCAGTTCCCGAGTTCCGTCTCGCCCGAGTCTCGCCTCGGGAGGACGGGCCTTTTTCCGAAAAGTTACAGCTCGGAAGTATGCTGTCTTTATTCTTACTCATCACTCAAACGTATCAAAAACAGAGATTATTTACCTAAATATTGCTTCTATGATTTACTGTCTTCTGTGATTAATATTCATCGTACGAGCTTACGGTTTACGGCATTACGGAAGAGAATAGCAGTTTCTATACCTGCAGATAGTGCATGAGTAGCTAGTTGAGATTTTGTCTTTGAGTATTTTTGCTTAGTACTTTTGCTTAGCTGTATCTGTTTTCTAAGCTTACCTGTGTACAGGAAATTGAGTGTGTACATAATGCAAAAAATAGGAACGAAATCCAAATGTGTAGTAAATACTTTAGAAAATATCAACCGATTATTGCTGGACCATCTACCTGCCGGCATGACAGAATTTTGAGCGAATTACTGCAAAAATCGCGTACTAAAAACAACCATCAACGAATAATTTGGAGCCAGCGCGGCAACTCGTCAAAAACTAGGGTAAATTATAAGAATAAAAGTAATTTTTGAAATGAGTTAAGAAGAACGCTGAGGGGGAGAACTGAACTATTTTATTCAGTTCAAAACCCCTATCAAGCGTTACTTACTAGCTGAATTAATCGAAACCCTTTAACCTTTTAGAGAAGGTTGAGCAAGAACTTTTAAAAAAGTTTCCTTCTCAAAGGTCAGGTCCCTGTTACCAGCAGGGCGTTAAAACAGCTATTATTTTCTTATTAACCTCACATGGATATAAAGCTTTATATCCATGTATTTATTACTTATCAGTTAGACAGAAATTTTACCAGAGTTTCTGTACTACTGAATGAGCAAGAACAATGAGAATCAATTCACCCGACAGCGATAGCTTCGCATTAATTTCCAATAGTAACGCATCTGAACGCATAAATTCCGTTTCACAGTTTGGCAAAACATCTGTGAACTGTTGTCCTGCATGTAACTCTCGAAGGTTCCATCAAAATAAAAACGGTGAATTTGTCTGTAATCACTGTAAAACCGTATTCACAACACCAGGAACAACAACCCTCAGGACTCGGAAAGCCTGCCCCGCATGTGGTTCACTCTCCATAAATCGTAAAAAATCCTCAAAAGAATACCACTGCTCAATATGCAGGTCTTATTTCTCAACACCTACTCTAAAATTAACCCCTGACCTGGGATATCTTGGAAAGCTGCCGTCCATATGCCACAAGAGCGCAAGCAAAACGGGGGCGGTATAAATGCAGCTCCTATTAAATCAAGCTCTTGTCTCTCTTAGAGAGCCAACCGATCAGCCTAAAGGATATCTTGAGGTAGTTGACATCTTCGGAGTAGAAGGTCAAAACCCTTCTATACCAGTCACAGGACTTCCAGGAGTCTCACATCTTCAAATATCCTCCTGGATACTTCAAACTGAATTAAACTCTGTACGCTCCCAAAACCCGCATATCCACTTTTGCACGGGGGCGGTCTAAATGTCCTCCTACACAGCCCGGATATACTCCCTAGTCTGCCTGCTTGACCTCACACTCCTCATTCTTTGGTGCTGCATCTGCATCCTT
Organism: Methanosarcina sp. UBA289; assembly: GCA_002496565.1. Taxonomy (GTDB): domain Archaea; phylum Halobacteriota; class Methanosarcinia; order Methanosarcinales; family Methanosarcinaceae; genus Methanosarcina. The sequence continues at coordinate 21,287 of DAKJ01000013.1, forward strand.
CAGGCGGTGAGAATATGAGCACAATTCCCGCCAGAATACCTGTTCACAAAACCCGAAAAGTTCAACTTCGCTCCCACTGCAGCGACCTCCTCTACGGACAGACCAACCAATTCCTCCACCTCACAAAACAAGAAACAACCCGCACCTTTCAATCAGTCGATCTCTCAGCACTCTATCAAAAGAACGCCCGGGAGGCATACCAATGAACTTCCAGACCTCCCGCACACAGTACCACATCGAACTAATCACAATCGCATGTGGAATACTCGGCACAATCTCACTAAGCGAAGGAAACAACCTTCTCGCGCAGGAACTCTTCTGCATATCAAACCCTCTACTTGCATACGCAGCATGGAAAACCGGAACCAAAAACACAGCCTTCCTCTTCCTTGTCTATTGGGTCTTTTCCATACGGGGCGTACTCTCCTGCCTGGGGGCGATATAAATGCCACACAGCATGACCTCTTTATATTCCACCCTCTCCGCAAACGCAAAAAGGGAAATCCGGGAAGCAATGTATCTATTTAACTCCTACTCACTCGATAAAACCTTCGATGACCCAGAGAAATTTTATCTCTTCTTAATGAGCGGGGCGGAGGTCTAAAATGTCTGAATCCTCTCTCATTTTCTCACGCTGCAAAAGGTGCGGGCGCTCAATCAAAAACGCAAAAGCCCAGGCCATAGGCTACGGAGCCACATGCTACAAAAAGCACCAAGCCGAAGCCGAACAAAAACTCAAAACAGGCCAGGAATTAGGGGAGGGCGGGCAATCCTCCCTTACTCATTTTATGTCTTTTACGGACCACAGGCGAACTTCCGAATCAAAGAGAGCCGGAAAGTTTACTTACTAACTTTTTTTCCAAACCAAAAATTAGGGGGTTCTCCTGTCTATGTCTATCTCACTTGCTCATCAGAAGACTATCCAAGAATTCTGCTTAGATAGTCCTAAGACTATTCCACAAATAGCAGCAAAACTCCTCTTAGAAGGCAAAAAAGGCATGATGAGCCTTCACAACTTTTTCAAGACTCAAATAGCAAAAACCATATTCTATATAGAAAAAGCATCGGGGTTAATCTGGATACGAACAAACCCCTTATTTTTTTCTAACTCTTCGCTAGACTTGATACGTCGAGAGCAAAGCTCACCACAGACCAAAACCGACAGCAGCAAGACCTATAAAAAATTAGAAGGGTTGAAACGAACCTGCCCGGAGAAAACCGAAGCTGCATTAATATTAAACAGGGTAAATAAATTCTGCTACTATAACAAAGAAAATAAAGAATTTGTATACCTCAATTCCGCAAAAGACGACATAGATAAGCTTTTCAAAGCGTATTGTGAGCGCGTAAAGCTTGAAAAAATCGTCTTAACTCGCGCTCCAGATAACAACCCGGTATTTGCTCAAGACATTATAATAAACTATCAAACCCGCTTCACCTCTCCAGCCAGGCAGAAACAAAACCTAGACGGATTCAGAGCAGCCTATAAAAAAGCAAGCCGAAGACACGTAAAAGGAGTCTTCTTAACTCTCACCTCAAACCCTAAAGGCGGTTCCCTCTGGCAAATAAACAAAAAAACCCAAACAGCTTGGGGAAAATTCTCGAAGTTTCTTGGCCGATGCCTGCCGAAGCGTGCCGAATGGATCAAGGTCGCAGAATTTCAAAAAAACGGAATGTTGCACTATCACGTCCTGATAGTCGGAATAAACTGGCTACTGCACAAATCCGTAATACAATACGCCTGGATGAAATACGGAGGCGGGCCTATCCTGGACATTCACACAGTAAAGAACGACCCGGTATATGGCTGGCAATGGTCCAGGTCTTGCCCTCGAGAAGCTGCAGGCAAAACCGTAGGTGACTATCTACAGGGCTACCTCGAAAAATCAATGAGTCCCCAACATGGGGCCTTATACTGGGCTACAGGAATACGAAACTGGACATGCTCAGGCACACTCTCAGAAAAAACAAAAAAAGCCGAGCCAATCCGAAGCCCTACAAGCCGTTATTTCCTCAAGGGCGTACTATCAGTCCTAACCGGCTTCAGATCATCCCGCAGGAAGGACAGCATAAGCCTATTCTCGCGCAAGCTAGCCACAGAAAAGCCCAACAAGCCCAAGAAAGAAAAAGCCATAATACCAGAAAAGCCGGATCTCTCCTTCTCAACAGCTAGCCAGATCACGAAAGCCTACCTCAAATCTTCCAGGGGGCTATAACATGACATCCCTAAGAGACAGCCTAACACAGGCAGAAAGGGTAATCATATTCCAGGCAAAGCCCGTAAGATCACTAGAAGAAGATCCAATACTGAAACACAAGCGCAGGGAGCCTATACCCTCAGAAGCCGACATCTGGAAACAAGACCTAGTTAAACAATCCAGGAGGCTTTAACCTGGCAAGCCGGCTTAAATCCAACACAGAGCCCGCAAAAAAAGAGCCCTATAACACAAAAATGAAATATCCTGGAAAAGAGGCTTATCACTTTCCTGCAGGCTCCTCCCATACCTCCCCATGCATGAGCCCGTACTTCAGATCTAAGGAATACCAAGCAAAAAAAGCACAATGGTTCCGGGAAGCGGGTATCACAGCAGGCGCAGCAATTCCCAGAGAACAGGACCACGAAGAAAAACCAGACGAAGAAGAAACCGAAGAGGAAGACAATGACAATTAAAATCATTATCACTCTTTCCTTTTTACTCATAGCCTGTTACACAGACCTTAAAAGCCGGAAAGTTCCCAACAAAATAACCTTCTCCTGGCTCATTACAGCCCTTATTTTTGCAGGGTATGAAGGATTACACCAGGGTACTCTATACCTTCTCACAGTGGGCTTATCCTGGGCAAGCATGAGCCTAATAACAAGCTTCCTATTCAGAGCCGGAAAGCTAGGGGGCGGAGATGTCAAAGCACTAATAGCCCTCTCTCTTCTCTATCCAACCAAAGCCCTTTGGATACTCTCCATAGCTTACCTTCTCACCCTATGCAGTAAGGCCGGAAGGAAAGACATTAAAAATTATCCTTTCATGCTCCCTATCACAGGGGGCTTTCTACTTACTACCCTTTAGCCGCAGGCACAGGTTTTACTGTAAAACCTATGCATTTTACAAAATATTCTCTAATTCCCTACAAAAATAAACCTAAAAACAAAGTAAATACACAGGTTTAAATATAACGTGTGCATAGTATACCATGGTGATAGTCTGAAAAACTACCCTAAGTCCAACTATACCAAAGACAACGATGCCTTACACTTTTACATCAAAGATGTAAGGATTCTTACTCCAAAGGAGTATGAATCCCTCAGGGCTGCAATTCCTAAGGATCAGCATAAAACCATACTTGATATCTTAATGATAACAGGCATGAGGTATGCTGAAACACTCAGGCTCCACGATCACAAAGAATGGTACAACGAAAAAAGAAACATAATTCACTTACCAGAAGAGGCGCAAAGAAAGCACAAAAGAAGACAGTTAGAAAGAACTATTCACCCGTTGCCCTCAATGTTTAATTACATGCTTAAGGACTTCTGGGAAGCTCGCAAGCCTCCATTAGAAACAACCTGGAATAAGGACCTTCAAAGGTGGGCTCAATTAGCAGGCATAAACCCCTATGGGATCTCTGCAAAAACAACCCGTAAAACAATCGAATCCTGGCTCATAACCTCCGGGGTAGTAGAATCCACAGTATGTTTAAGACAGGGGCATGACTCACTAACAAGCATGAGGCACTATCAAGGCTTATGTTTCTCAGATGATGAAACAAGAGACATCAAAAAGCAGTTATCGGCATGGGGTTTTTTCTAACCTCTGAACATCAAGACTCAAATTAAATTCCTGGTAGGGTGGAGATATGAAATGAAAGCGATTCAAACACCTGGACTGTATAAAGCTTTCACAATAAATGTAGACGAAAAAACATTATTACTCGACCTAATACACAGGGCTTTAGCCTGTCCATCTTATGTACTTCTCACAAAGGAAAGACTCACTTTAATAGGCATGCTCTCAACACTCGAAGGGGGAGGTCATAACCTGAAAACAGAGATCAAGCTCTATACAACAGAAGTCTGTCCAAAATGCAGAAAACTGAAAACCTTCCTGCAGGCTCAAGGTATAACCTTCCAGGTAATAGACATGCAAAGCCCAGAAGGACAAACAGAATTAAAATTCAATGGAATATTCACGCTTGAAGCTCCAGTCTTACAGGTAGGAGAAGAATTCTATCTCTCAAAACAGCTCTTCAAAGGAAACGAACTATCCGAAGAAACAAAATCACGTTTAATGATGGGGTAAACAGGGGATAAAAGGGGGAAAAAATCTATGTTTGATCTACTGGCAATGTTTGACATGGATCTAGACGAATTTGTAAACTTCTCTTCAATTCTTGCAGGGTTGCTTATTTTATTGCTAGCCCTCACATGGGCTGTGCCAAATGGGAGTATCTAACATGACAGCTCGATGCAAAGGAAGAATCTTTGCTCAAATTGACGCAATGTACGGCGGTCCCTCTTACGAACCAGAAGAAGAGGAGACACGAAGAATACACACCAAAAGGCACGCAAACGCAAAACAGAAGCATCTAATATATTAATTTCATCAGTGGGGGGTCACTTATGAAACTACCAATATCTGACACATACGCAGGTATCATTTCCTCAACACTCGCCAGGACAGGCGGATTAATACTATATCAACAGCTAGCCGAAGCAGCCGAAAGAGCCGAATCAATCTTCATCAAAGACCAGGTTCCAGAATCTTATAGAGTAGGGGCTACCTACTCCTACGTAGTAGCCACAAAAGACGGATCTTACTGCTTCACTCTCCAAAGGGAACTCTCGGGAACATGGGCATTAACAGCCTTCACACAGGAAGAAAAACAAAAGCCACAGATGGCGATACCATGTTAATAAGAAGCGAATGCTCAGAATGTTTTCAACCCCTTGACGTAAACGCAGATCAAAAAACAATAACCTGCCCTTCCTGCGGCTTAGTACATGATATCGTATATCTTCCCAGACTACAGCCTCGCAGGAATCAACCCGTCAACAAACCATATAATCAAACAAGAACAGGACGCAGAAGCGCAGAACTCGCAAAGGTTCTAAGCCTCGGCTAAAAACATTTTTTCATTTTTCAGGGGGATTCCACATGCAGCAATTACTAGAAGATATAAAACTACAAAAAATAACAAGAAAGGTAGACCCTGATAAAGTAACAGGCAAATACTATCAACAAATAAGGAATGATATAAAGCGGAAAATAAAACCAGATACAGAATGCCTAATAATAGAAATAATATTCACAAAATACAATACACATGACTTCATAACAGAATCATTCATGTATTTACAAAGAGAACTCACTCCATTAATCACAATACCTAAAAATTCGTGTGTTCTATCAGAACAATCATTACAAGAATTTGAATTAGTCTTTAACTGCACAATATTTAGAAATTCATAAAGGGGGAAAACATCTTTCAGATGTCCCTAACTTTCTTTCTTTTTTTCATTCTTTTTTCAATCCCTTTTTAAACGCTTTAAATACTCTTCAGGCCAACGCCAGAGCCAAATCAACAACAAAAAAAAGGGAGGAAGTCAAGGCCCTTCTTGGCCCGGAAAGGAATTTTGGTTTTAGTATTAACCATAAGGTAAAAAATTGGTTGTCGTTGTTTATGGTTCTAAAATCCTTTTCACCCACTCGTCAGCATCCTCACTCTTCCCTAACCAAACATTCAAAGTACTTACAGGAATTCCCGAGAACTCAGCTATCTTAGTCTTAGTAACCTTATCCTCTATAAGCCTGGAAGCAAGAGAAATATAAGCCTGGTTAACTCTCGTTAACGTCTTCAGCTCTCGCTTAGAAAACATTTCATCCTTCTCTTCTATCTCTTCCTCTCCTATCTCTGTAAAATACTCATCTTTCTTCTTCAAGTAATTTTTATACAGACTTTTACTCACGCCACAAACTTCAAAAAAAACCTCCATATCAGGAATCGGAATAGACCCAATAGGCATAAAAACACCGTCTTTTTCAACCTTATAAGGGGCAATTAGAGGTTCCTGAATCCAATCTGTAATAATTGCATAAGGGTACGCATAAGTGCGAGTAAAAGGCTGTCCATCAGGCGTAAACTCATTAAAAGCCTTCATTTTAAAAAAACAATCAAGCTGGAGGCGGACATCACCATCTAAGAATTTAAGGTGCTGAAAATTCCCAAAAAGAGCAATTTTTCGGTATCCGTAGACTTGTAAAGTCTTAACAATCAGCTTATTCCTCTCGTCCATAAAATCCCTGGCATAAGCAGAAGCTCCGGCCTCCTCCCAAATAATAGAAGTCTGGGTCTTTTCATTAAGCTGTTCCTTAAGCTCCTTCAACCCAAAACAGATTTGTTCCTCTGAAAAGTCAGGGTCCACAGCACAAGCAGCCCCAAGGGTAAACACACTTTTCCCGCTTCTCCGCTTCCCAATAGCCGAAATAAAAGAAGAATTATTATACAGAAAAGCCCTTTTCGCAATATCAATAAAATACCAATACCAATTAAACTGCACACTTTTCTCTATATCTTCGCTCATGCCCTCACCTCATACGGTTTTATCTCATTTTCGGCCAGGACACTATTAACCCTCTCAAGAGTCAGGCTAATGTCTCGGGAAGCCTCATAAAATACCGACTGTTGAGCCTCTGGGATCTGGTCCCTAAAAATCGTCTTCCTGAGCGCATAAATACAAATTCTCTCAATCACGTAAGAAAAGCGATACTCACAAAAAATCTTCAATTCTACCCCTTTCAAGTAGGCAGAATTCACAGTCTCAACCTGGTACAGCTCAGAACTATTTACTTTCTGCCTCAGGCTCATATCAACATGTTTTTTAATCCTAATAACAAGCTCGTCTATTTTTTCAAGACTCTCTATATCTTTCTTGTCAAACGCAAGAATTGACATGTTTCTAAGATGCGAAACAAGGTCTATATAGGCCGTATATTCCTGATTCTGCAAAGCCTCAGTCATAGAAACAAGCAAATCCTGAAAAGGATACACAAAACCAATAGATTTGTTTCCATCTACATATTTAAAAGCACTCATATATAACCCCTCATATAAAACAGAACATAACATGTTTTTCTACATCAACTATAGTAATTATTATATACTATATACAACTACCTATAGTATAGGGGGTGCTCTAACAATGAGTATTAATGATAAAATCTGCAAATACCTCAACGATTGCTATGCACGCGGCTATATCGCAGTCGGGAAAGCCCAGCTCAAAGCCCTTTCCAAACATGAAGGTGCTTCGATGGCGGGAAGTGCCATAAGCATACTCGTCCTGCTGGTCACTCTTATGCTCTGTGCTCTGCTTTTTGGTACTCTTCAGGGACAGACCGAAGAAAAAATCAGCTCCCTCAATGACGCAAATGCAACCGCCAGCTTCAACAACATCAAAACAACCGGCTGGGGATCAATAGACCTTTTTGGGATGATTCCTTACGTTGCCGTTTTCATAGTCCTTCTTGGTATGCTCATGGGACTTACCAGGGACAGCTAAACAAAAGGGGGTGAGTCCACAAATGGACTCTACTTTTTTCATATTTTTTGAAATAGCTGCTTTCCTAATCTTTTTCTATTCTCTCGAAGCTGGAGAATGGCGGGGCTTACTTGTTTTCCTCGCAATGGCTCTATTTCTCGCTCTATCTATAGCGTCCTATGACATCACCTATACAGACGTTTTTTTCAACGAAACAAGCGGGGAAATAGTACAGCACACAGGCTCAACATACGACATTTCAATTTCTCTGATAAATGAAGGAATGGCGTTACTTTCCTTATCAATTGGGGTTATAAAGAGCCTGATTTACCGCGAAACATACAATTCTTCAAACTCTGAATAATTTTTGGGGGTAAATATGGTAAATCTGTCATATCTAGAAATTTGTCTTTTAATACTTGGAAACATGGGAGCGGGGTTCTATGCAGGCACTAACTCCCCCACAACCCTCCAGATCACAATAATGTGCTATTCCCTCTGGGCAATACTCCACCTCACCAAAAAACCAGCTAAAACAGAGTATCAAGAGGCGTGAAAATGTCAGAAACTCACCTAATTCTTACAATATGGGGCTTAATAGAGTTCCTTATACTCTCTCTCGCAATTCTAACAAGCCTCTACGAATCCAACAGATCACGGAGGTCGAACACACAATGTCCGACCCAATAGACAAATCCAAAACCCAGCTTCAGGCAATGGACGTAATCTCCTACGCAGGGACCCCTAACGGCATTCCAGCCGAAGAACTCCTCAAAAATTGGGGCGCTCTGAACAAACAACTTGCTTTCAGCAACCTTTCTCACAACGAAATCCAGGACATAGAAGACCTGCTAAGAATCAGTGAACTAAGATCAATGTCCTCTCAAAGAGATCATGAACTCAGGCAAATGGACGTAAGAGGAGCAGGCCAAGCAATAATCATAACAAAATGCCTGGAAAGCCTCGGAAGAGACGGTTTTCTCCTCAAGAGAGCAACAACAGCAGAACATTCTATCACAAACAGAACTGAAGACAGCAAAAAGCCTAAATTCTGGGGTCTAGGGGCTCCAAAGCAGCAATATCCTCCACAATCCGTACCACAACAGGGGGCAAGACAGTAAATGACCTTTCAAGAAGATATCGTTGTTTTTCTACTCGCTGTAATAGGAATTTCACTTTCTCCAAGTGCTATAACCATCATTCCATTAGGCTTCATTTTGGGAGTTTTCATAGGGTGGGTACTGTTTGACAGTTCTCTCTTAACATCTCCTTCTCACAGCGGAGGGGCGTAAATGATCGTATCAGCAGACACTCTAAAAATGTGGGTATACGGAGAAACCCTCATAATCGGAATTCTCATGATGCTAACCTGTGCCGGATATCCTGGATGGATTAAAGTCGCAATATCCCGCATAAAAGGCAAAAAATACGTAATCACACTCACAAAAGACAACGCTCTCAAAATAAGAGGAGCCGAAGAAGTCGAAGGCGTATATGAAACCAAAAACGGAATCTCAATCACTAACAGAACTGAAGACAGCAAAAAGCCTAAATTCTGGGGTCTAGGGGCTCCAAAGCAGCAATATCCTCAGCAATCTGTTCCACAGCAGGGGGCAAGACAATGATAACAGTATCCAAAGGTAAACGAAACGAAGGAATGACTAACAACTTCCAGCCGATA
>DAKJ01000028.1:0-32349 GCA_002496565.1 Methanosarcina sp. UBA289
TGGAGTTTGAAGGAATTATTAACTTTCAGAGTTCCGGTTCAATAACTTAGGGACACGACCAAATTGTTAATCATAATTAATATAAAAGTAAAGTTAAAATCACTTTATTTAAATAGCACATTGTTATATTAATTATTGTAATAATTTAATTATTATTTTATCGTTTTATTTTAGTATTTTTATTTAAAAAACTGTGATATTTACAGCCTATTCAAAAAACAAATCTCGGGAGCAACAGGGTGATAAATTAAAACCATTATATTTAAATAGAGCTTTGTGCATGCTACTTTATACTATTTTAGTAGTACTGGAATTATTTGGTAGTATCTGTTGGCGTTAAGTAGTATTTATAACGAGAAATATAATCAAAAAGAAAAACAATATTTGGGGGCTATTTTGTCCATTATTCTCGTTAGTAATATAAATCTAAAAAGAAAATCACTATCTTTAAATATGCCTTTGTTATATTAAGAATTGGCAACATGTCGAATTTATCTCGACATTATCCACATATTATTATCTCTTGTGATTTTAATATAAGAATACTATAATATTTGTGGAATATTAGTCCATATTCTTATATACTCAGGGATTGCGCAGTTGAGCTGAGAAATCAATATAGTATGCCATTCGAGAATATAAAATATAGGTTCTAAAAGCGTCCTATATATTGGGTTCTGTTTTTTAGCTGCGCAAATTCCAACATCGTACGTTAGAAAATAAACAGATCGGAGGATTAATAGATCGGAGGATACGCTGTATGATAGAAAACACCGTTATGCTATTAATTTTAGTACCCTTACTGTTTTCGTTATTATTTGTAGCCCTTCCCAAATCTCTATATAAAATTCTTGCTTGGGCTTTCTTCATAATTGGAGTAGTTTTATCAGTTACTTTAGTATTGGATTGTTTACCAACTGGTGGTGCTGGAGCCTTTGATGTCTCTGAGTCAAGTTTCCCAATGTTGGAAAATATTGTCCTTGTGCTAGAAGTACTAGTAATACTATTTATTCTTGCTGTTTCAGCAAAATATAAAAACTGGCCTACACTTGGACTAGGAATAATTTCAGCAGCTTTATTTGCTTACACTTATGCCAATGTTCCAGGTGCTGAAGGTGCTTCTTTTAATATCGATCAATTTTCTCAGGTCATGATATTAATTGTTAATATAGTCGGTACTGCGATCATATTATTTGCAACTGGTTATATGGATATTTATGAAGAGCACAGACATCTGCACAGACAAAAGACATTTTACTTTACAATGAGCTTCTTCCTGGCAGCCATGAATGGTCTGGTAATGGTTGACACACTGGGATGGCTGTTTCTTTTCTGGGAAATCACAACTCTATGTTCGTTCGTGTTGATCTCATATAACATGGACCAGGAAGGAATAAACAACGGTTTCAGGGCGCTGGCTTTAAACCTGGTTGGTGGAATTACTTTTTCGATAGCCATCATCTTACTCAGTACTAAGTTCAATATCTCTACCCTTTCCGGAGTCGGAACTGACGCTGCTGCTGCTGCTGTAGCTCTTCCTGTTGCCTTACTCTGCATTGCAGGCTTTGCAAAATCTGCTCAGATGCCTTTCCAAAGCTGGCTCTTAGGGGCAATGGTAGCTCCCACTCCTGTTTCGGCATTACTTCACTCAAGCACGATGGTAAACGCAGGTGTTTACTTAATTGTCAAGCTTGTACCAGCTTATGCTAACACCTCCCTCGGAACAGCCATCGCAGTTTACGGTAGCTTTACCTTTGTTATGTGTTCAGCTTTAGCCTTATCTCAAAGAAATGCTAAAAGAGTACTTGCATATTCAACCATTGCAAACCTTGGATTAATTATCGCAAGCGCCGGAATTGGTACACCTCTGGCTGTAGCTGCTGCGATTATGCTTATCCTGTTCCACGCAATATCAAAAGCTCTCCTCTTCCTGTGCACAGGTGAAATTGAGCACACTATCGGAAGCAGAGATATCGAGGACATGTCAGGATTAATAAAGAAGGCTCCTCTTCTCACCACTCTTGCAGCTCTGGGAATGGTCTCCATGCTCTTACCTCCTTTCGGAGTACTGCTCACAAAGTGGGTGTCAATGGAAGCTGCTTCAAGCAACCCTGTTGTCATAGTCTTCCTTATCCTTGGGAGTGCACTCACTACAGTTTACTACGCTAAGTGGCTTGGAACAATCTTATCATCCAGCATGGACAAAAATGCAGTTCCGCATAAAAAACCGGAAACTTATTTCCCACTGTCCTTCCTTGGATTAGCCATTGTAGTTACAAGTATTTTTGTATTCTCAATATACCATTATTTCATTGAACCTCAGGTAAATATTTTGCTCAAAGCTGTTCCTACAATCTCCGGACAGGCTGGACAATTTACCACTGAAATAGGGGCATTTGCCTATGCAGCAATATTTGTAGTGCTTGCTCTAGCTATTCTGATCTATCTTGCTACCAAGAGTATGTTCAAACCTCGTATGACTAGCTATTATATGTGTGGGGAAAACAACCTTGAAAGGGACAGATTGATGTTCAGAAATGGGCTTTGCAGTTACGAGAAAAGCAGCGTATCTAACATATATCTCCAGAATACTTTTGGAGAAAGTAAACTTACAACACTAGGATACGCGATTTCCATAATTCTTATTGTAATTGCACTGGCAGGAGGAGTATTATGAACAATATTTTATTAGCTGTTCTTGTTTTAATTGGTGCTCCTATCATCGGCTGTTTAGCTTCAGGAGTTGACAGGAAAATCACCGCAAGATTGCAGGGTAGAGTAGGTCCTCCTCTTTTGCAGCCATATTATGATGTTAAGAAGCTCCTCAGCAAAGACAACATGGTTGTAAATGCATCTCAAAACTTTTACGCAGTCGTGTACCTGGTCTTTATCATTTTGAGCCTATTGATGTTAGTCTTCGAACAGGACTTCTTGATGATAATCTTCGTGTACACAGTAGCTTCGGTAGCTCTTATTGTGGGAGGAATGAGCACTGGTTCTCCATACGCCAGAGTAGGAAGTTCAAGGGAAATAATGGCTATACTGTCCTATGAGCCAGTTTTAATTTTATATGCTCTTGCAATCTACTTGCTTACCGGTACTTTCAAATTATCTGCGCTATTAGACAAATCATCCCCTCTGCTGATGTATACGCCTCTTATATTCATAGCAATGATAGTTGTTCTGAATATAAAATTGAAGAAATCACCCTTTGACTATTCAACCTCTCACCACGGTCACCAAGAGCTGGTTAAAGGTATGACAACCGAATATTCAGGGCCAGGGTTTGCCACCATTGAAATCGCACACTTCTATGAATACGTGTTCTTAACAGGACTCATATTCTTATTCTGGGCATCAAACCCAATAATAGGTGTGCTTATAGGTATCATTGCTTACTTGCTTGTAATTGTTATAGACAACATTACTGCAAGAGTATACTGGCAGTGGATGCTCAAACTGAGTTGGTCAGTTCTGCTAATAATTTCAATTGTGAACATAGCATTCCTGTACGTTAGCGGAGCCCAATTAGCTTAAAAAGAGGGACACTTATGAGTTTGGCAAAATCCCCATGGATTATACATGTAAACGTGAACAGTTGCAATGGCTGTGATATTGAAGTAGTAGCTTGTCTTACTCCTCTATATGATGCTGAAAGATTCGGTGTTCTAAACATCGGTACTCCCAAGCAAGCTGATATAATGGTAGTTACAGGCTCAGTGAATTATAAAAGTGTAAATGTGCTTAAAAACATTTACAACCAGATTCCTGATCCAAAAGTCGTTTTAGCTGTAGGCGCCTGTGCATCTACAGGTGGAATATTCCACGATTGCTATAATGTGATAGGTGGAGTAGACCAGGTCATACCTGTAGATGCATATGTTCCCGGATGCTGCCCAAGGCCTGAAGCCATACTTGATGGCGTAGTAGCAGCACTTTCAATACTTGAAGAGAAGAAGAAAGGGAATATCAAAGGAAAGGAAGTAAAATTGAAAGGAAACGAGGTGCCATCCAATGCCTGATAATGTGATTCAAAATATAACAGAAATTAAAAGCATGCCAGAAGTGCTAAAAGCTGTTGAGGGTATGAAAGGTGATGGCTATCGATACGTTACTATGATATGCCTGAAAGCTAACGAAGGCCACGAGTTAATATATGTCTTCGAGAAAGATGACAAACTAAAGCACCTGAGGTACTTTGTAAAACCCGGTGAGAAACCCAAGAGTGTATCAGGTATTTACCTATGTGCACTTTTGATTGAGAATGAGTACCAGGATCTCTTCGGATTGACCTTCGAAGGTTTAGCAATCGACTATAAGGGCCACCTTTACTTAACGCCAAACAGTCCAAAAACTCCTTTGGCTTAAAGCATTTGAGAGGAGAATCACATGACAACCGTAATACCTTTTGGTCCTCAGCACCCCGTTTTACCCGAACCAGTTTCGCTAAAACTCGAGATTGACAACGATGTTGTTGTTGGAGTACTTCCCTCACTGGGTTATGTACACAGAGGGCTTGAGAAATTCATAGACACAAAGGACTACAACCAAACGATGTACATCTGCGAAAGAATTTGTGGAATCTGCAGTGGCATCCACGGTATAACTTATTCAAGGGCAGTCGAAAAACTATTCGATGTCGAAATCCCTGAAAGAGCTCAGTATTTAAGAGTAATAAATAGTGAGCTCTGCAGAATTCACAGTCACCTTCTCTGGCTTGGCCTGTTCGCAGATGGTTTCGGATTTGAAAGTCTCTTTTATGAGTGCTGGAAGTACAGAGAAGATGTACTGGATTTGTTAGAGAGATTCACTGGAAACAGAGTTATACACTCCATGTCCAAAGTTGGAGGAGCTTCCAGAGATTTGACTAAAGAACAGATTGATCAGATTCTGAAGACTCTTGATGACCTGGAACCCAAAGTCAAAAATATAGAAAAAGTGTTTGTAAACAATTACACCGTAAAGAAAAGGCTTGTGGGATTAGGTGTAATGTCAAAGCAGCTTGCATATGAGGCAGGAACTGCTGGTCCTACACTTAGAGGAAGCGGTAATGCTGTTGATGTGAGAAATACCGCAGACTGGGATATCTACAGGGATCTCGGTTTTAAGACAGCCACCGAAAAAGAAGGAGATTGCTACGGCAGAACCAAAGTAAGAATCGATGAAATATACGAGTCTATTAAGCTGGTGAGGAATGCAATTTCCAAGCTGCCTGATGGTGAGATTGCAACACGTGTAAAGGGTTTCCCTACTGGTGAAGCGATTATGAGAGCAGAGCAGCCCAGAGGTGAAGTTGTATACTATGTGAAAGGTAATGGTACCAAAAACCTGGAGAGACTTAAAGTAAGGACACCTACCTTTGCAAACATACCTTCACTGTTACTTATGTTACCAGGCGTCAAACTTGCTGATGTGCCTATAGTTGTACTTACTATAGATCCCTGCATTAGCTGCACTGAAAGATAAAAAGAAGGGTGATATTAATGGGCATGTTAAACCTTGTATTAGCAAATGTTTCTCGTAAACCTGCTACCAGACTTTATCCCTTCGAGGTAAGGGCACCTTTTAAAGAGTTCAAAGGAAGAATCGTTTTCAACCCTGATAACTGTATTCTCTGCGGACTATGTCAAAAGAAATGTCCACCTGATGCAATAACAGTTACTAAGGCAGACAAAACATGGGAACTCAATGTATTTAGATGCATTATGTGCACTGAATGCGTTAATGGGTGCCCAAAAGATTGTATATCAATCTCTAATGAAAGAGCAAAGACTGGTGCTAAAGAGTTTATAAAAATAGTGGTTCCAAAAGTAGATACTCCAAAAGCAGCACCTTCAAAATAAGAATTTAATATTTAATTAATTCTTTTTTGATCCTGCTTTTAATTTTTTTCAATTTTTATTACTGAAAAACAATACTTAATGTTCTCCGATCTAAGTATGGCATCTAAGGGAATCCTCTAGAGGGATTCCTTTAAAAAGCCATTCAGGCAGAAAAAGCGTTTTCTCTTAATTTCTAGTTTTCTTTTAATTTCTATTTTTATTGATTTCTGTACCTATCAACACTGCCGATTTTGAAAGTGTCTTAATTGTTTTCTTTTAATTTCTATTTCTATTGATTTCTTTACTTTGTTTACCTCACAAGATCTTCTCTCTACCTCAGTTCCCACTTCAGTCCCCATAGCATCATCTTTTTTTCTTCGTGCTTTACGAGTACTTTTTAAGATAATATCGTAAATATTTTTGCTCTAAACGCTTGTCAGCTAATCTGAGAAATAGCTGCTATGAGCATAGTAATGGCAATGGATTCGGGAATCTACCTTTTCTAGCTCATTAATTTTTAACTAGGAAACAGTTATAAAAACTCTTAATTAGAAAGTTTAACTTTGTTTATTTTCCTTAAAAAGTGTCTTCATTCCTGCCGAATCCAGGCCATAGGAATGTCAGCTTCCAGTTCTCCGGCTTTGCCAGAAATTCGCTTTTCAAGCCTACCTTCAGCCCTGAAACCAAATTTTTTGTAAAATCTTATGGCTTTTTGATTGCTTTCCTTTGCAATGAGTTCAACTCTGAGGATCTCAGGATGCTTTGATTTTATTTCTTTAAAAAGGGTTCGAAAGAGCAATGATCCTATCCCTTTACCCTGATAGTCTGGATGCACAGCTATTGTAAGGTCACTGAAAAGATGCGAAAAAACCCTTATACCCGGGCTGCAAGTGTGAACTTCCGCGATCAGGAATTCAGGATTTGAAGGATCTTCAATTGTCAGAATGATTCCTGTCTCATGACATCTCTCAATAAAGTTTCGGACATAAGCTTCAGTGACCTCATCGGCTTGCCTTGCGATCCCGCTTGAGTGGGATGCAACAGCCTTATAAAGTACCATGATTTTATGCAGATCCGAAAGTTTTGCTCCTCTGACGCTGTATTCCAGTTGCATTTTACCCAACCCCTTTTAAGAAAAAAATCAACATGACAATATTAAAACATATCCCTATACATGTCAGGAGACTAAGAAAGTTGCCTCAAGTCAGACCTTATTCGGAAATTTCTGGAATTAATAGAAATTACAAACAATATAGGAACTGAGTGAGAGTAAGGAATCCGATGATTACTCAGGTAAAATTCCAGAAAAACTATTAAGAGCCAGAAAATTAGTTAAGCTTTTATTCTTTCCTCTAGCATGTTAATATTGAAAGAATGAAAAGATGAACAGGAGATGCTGGTTAACGAGTAGACTTCCTTTTCCCAATACAGGTCCGGAGATTAATTTTGATAAACAGTGGGCTTTTGAAATTGCTTACTTTACTCAGCATGTAGGGACTGATATCAGGAAGCTCGGGGATCTTCTAAATGCTAGGGATTATGTCGAGTCGCGCCTCTTGGTATCAGAAATGAAACAGAGAGCAGAGTACGAAAAAACTGTCCAGCCTGACTTCAGGACTTCGGGTGATCTTGTAAAGGCCCGCAAGCTGTTCAACAGCTTTCTGGATGAGTGCGTTAATTTTGCCGAACTTTTGAGGATCACAACAATCCAGGAAGAAACCGGGTGTGAAGAAATTATGGACAAGCCTGAACAGATCAGAAATTCAATCGATAGACTGAACCTTCTTAAAGAGATGTTGACCGATGAACTTTGTTTTCATGGCTGGTACTAATGAATAGCTAGTATCATAAACTTTATTCATTCTTGTCCAAAAAGTCCTATCTGAAGCCTTATTTTATCTTTAAGCACTGGCTGTAATTCTAAGCATTCTATTAAATCTGCAACTGCGATCTGTATTGTAATTACTGCCCATACATCTAAGGCAATTACTACCTATAAGTCAAATTTTCTGAAAATTGGCAGTGTATGATTTAAGGGTTTTTCCGGATAATGAAAGCTTTTATTATTAAAGATCTCACTAAAAGGGTAGCAAAGAGTTATATATAGGAAAAAGAGTACAGGGTTACTATTCAAGTTAAAGGTTATTTAATCTAATATTATTTAATCTAATAATTCAGTCTGCCTGTATCACAGGGAAGAACTCAAAAAAGCGTCCGGAACTTATCCAAGAAAATCTAATTTTGCTGTATAAGTTTTATGTATATCGGTTTGAATTTCCCTGGTCCTTAGGCACCTTCTCGCATTCCCGGGGATATTAACCATTTATACGGCGTGTTTACCTGTTTTTAGCTGGTATCATGTACCGGTTTTGATAAGTGGCCTCTTCCGCAAAGGATACTGCCGGGTATGCGGCAGAGTATATATGTAGCAGACCTGCAAGTTGCACGATCTGTAAAAATTGTCAATATTTGAGTGAGTACATGGAAAAACTAGCAAAATTTAAGGCATTGGGGCTTTCAGACAGTACGTTAAAAGCCCTAAAAAAGAAAGGGTTTGAAGAACCAACCCCAATTCAGGAAAAGGTCATCCCGCTTTTTTTGAAAGGAGAATGTGATATTATAGGGCAAGCTCAGACAGGAACCGGGAAAACAACGGCTTTCGGAGCCCCCATTATAGAAAAAATTCCGGAGAAATCAGGAAAGGTGCAGGCAATAGTCCTGACCCCTACTAGAGAACTGGCAATCCAGGTTTCAGAAGAACTCAATTCCCTGAAAGGGGATAAGAAGTTGCACATCGTTCCAATTTATGGGGGACAGTCCATGACCCAGCAGCTCAGGATGCTGAAAAGTGGAGTTGACATCGTTGTGGGAACTCCGGGAAGGGTCATTGACCACCTTGAGAGGAAGAGTTTGAACCTTGAGGACATTGGATATTTTGTGCTAGATGAAGCCGACGAAATGCTTAACATGGGCTTTATTGACGATATTAAGGAAATTCTAAAGGCAACCGGGCCTGATAAGCGAATGCTTTTCTTTTCAGCTACAATGCCAAAACCGATCCTTGGGATCATCAAGAAATATATGAAGAATTATGAGCATGTTGCCATTGATAAAGAAGAGCTTGATGCAAACCTCACCGAGCAGATTTATTTCGAAGTCCGGGAAAATGACAAATTCGAAGCTCTGTGCAGAATTATCGATATTGAAGATGAATTCTACGGGCTTGTATTCTGCAGAACAAAAACTGATACTGCCCAGCTCGCCCAGAAGCTTGGAGATCGGGGTTATGCAGCCGATGCCCTGCACGGCGACCTTTCCCAGCATGAAAGGGAGAAAATTCTTAACAGGTTCAGAAAACAAAAAATAAACATCCTCGCAGCAACCGATGTTGCAGCTCGGGGTATCGATATCATGGATCTGACCCATGTAATCAACTATTCCCTGCCTCAAGACCCTGAATCCTACGTGCACAGGATAGGAAGAACAGGTCGAGCAGGAAAGCAGGGAACTGCAATCACTTTTGTTACATCCACGGAATACAGGCGGCTCACCTACATAAAAAAGACATCAAAGTCCGAAATGAAGAGAGGGCGGATTCCCGAGATAAAAGATGTAATAAAAGCCAAGAGGGCAAGAGTAAAAGCCGAACTCGAGGAGACTATAAAATCAGAGGAATATGGCGACTGCCTTGAGATGAGTGAAAAGCTTCTTGAGGAATACCCAGCTGAAAAGATCCTGGCTGCTCTCCTGAAGTATTCTTTTAAGGAAATGTTCGATGAAAGCATGTATGCAGAGATTTCCGGAAGTTCATATGTCGATCGGAAAGGCAAAACCAGGCTTTTTATCGCAATTGGGAAAGCCGACGGCATGACTCCTGAGAAGCTGTGCGAGTTCCTACAGGAAGAAACAGGAGAAAGCGACCTGAAAATAAGGGATGCAGAAATTTTCCCTCACTTTTCCTTCGTAACCTTACCCTTTGCCCAGGCTTCAGCCTTGCTCGAAATCTTCAAAGACAAAAAGAGAGGCCGAAAGCCCTTTGTGGAACTTGCCCAGAAATCAAAGGGAAGAAGCTCAAAGAATGCTGGCGAATATCGCAGTGGCACTCGTAACGGCTATCGGAATGATTCTCGGAATGATTCTCGGAATGATTCTCAAAGTGATTCTCGCAATACGAATAGAAGAGATTATACGAGAGATACACGAACTGCGAAGAAAAAATACTCTTCATATTAATTTTATTCCTTTTTCAGGAGCTCTGGGGCTGCAAGGCTTCAGAGGTTCCTACAAATTATGAGGGTATAGTTTACCGGGGTTTTATCACCATTTTTCCGATTTATGTTGAATCAAAATTAATAGGCCAATCTTGTCTAAGTTGAATAATTACTGACACTCTTAGTAAGTATTAAAATTCTTATTTTCCCAAATAAGTTTTTATTCCTACTAAAATAACAAATATGCCGAAAGCCTTCCTTAATACCTCAAGTGGAAGCATGTTTGCTAATTGTGCTCCGAATTTGGCACTAATAACCATAGCAATACAGATGACTATACCTGCATATACGTCAGTATATCCTCTTTTATAATACTCAAGAAATGCAAGTATGCCAACAGGTGGAAGCAGTGCGATTAGAGAAGTTCCCTGTGCCTTTAATTGAGAAAATCCTTGTAAAAAGATTAGTGCAGGAATAATTATAACCCCACCACCAATCCCAAATAATCCGCTTAAAATACCTGCTGCAGCACCAATCAGTAAATAAATTATTAAGTCTTCCATAAAGCTGTACACTCCGCATATCTAAAGAAATATTGTTAAATCTAAAGCAAACAATGTTTTAAATTTTCAGATATTTCTGTTGTAATATTGAAATCACGATAAGGTTAAGACCATCATTTTATTTTTTTATGTTTATCGGTTCAAAATTATATGGTTCAAAACTATATGGTTCAAAATATGTATTACTTAAGGTGATTGACCTAATAAATCAATAGCATTAAACCTTCAATCATATAAAATATTAATAATGGTAGTGAATATTGCAGATTCCATGGATGTTACAACCTTTAATAGGATATGCAATCTTTCTGAGTTAACAACCCTCTTTAATAAGAAATTTTTCAGACAAGGTTGAAATAGAAACTACGCGAGAACTTATTATATCCCGATATTATCCCCAGGTAACTATAATTGGTTCACCAAGTCAAAAGTACCAAAAGAGTCCAAGCACGTTAAAAAATACGAAAGAAATAAAATCAGTCAAAGTCAAGCTGCATTATCTCAACATTAAGGTTTGCAATCTCAAGTATTGCAACTGTTGACTTTCCGGAAAGCACACCTGAAGATTCCCCTGGATTTATAACAGGAACCCCTTCTATTATTTTGACATCTGGATCATGGGTATGACCCCGGACTACTACATCAAAATCTCCTGATTTGGCAAGCGCTTTGACCAGGGCCTCATTTGTCCCATGAAGAAGGGCAATATGCAGTCCGTCAATTATCAGATCTCCAAAATTCCCACAGGAGGTAGCTCCTATTTCCTCAAACCATTTTGTAAGTGTTACTTTATCTCCATCATTGTTTCCGAATACAAAGTAAAGTTTTGGCTCCAATTCCTTAAAGGCTCTTGCAGTAAATGGAGAAACGATATCTCCGGCATGTAGCACGGCTTTTACCTTTTTTTCATTAAAAAGTTTTACCGCTTTCCGGATAGCATTCATGTTGTCGTGTGAGTCCGAAATAATTCCAATCAAGTATTCCCACCTCTTCGATTAGCTTTCCCTATTCAATATATAGTGCTGTTTGCTAAAAAGAATTCGGTAAAACAGATTTTTTAGAGCCTTCTCCAAGAATTGAAATTTTATAAGTAGAGTTTTTGAGTTAGGTTTTAGAGCAGTAGTTTTTAAATTTAAGGCTTAAATTTAAACCTTAATTGGAGCTACGGTTCCCACTTACACTTGGAATGAATCTGGAGCAACACATATTCACAAGCCGATTCTTGAGACCCATTAAGAAGACAGCTACGTTTAAATATGAGTTGCCAATATTATTGGAGTATTCTCTGGAGAATATCCCAATAATCTTTGAAGAATAAACTTCGGTAATCCTAAAAAGTAAACTCAATGAAATTTCCTGTTGAGATTTGACAACAATCTTTATTTCTTTTGATTTTAATTCGTGAGTTATATAAAGTTTAACTAGTGATTAAAAATGAAAGCTATAACCCTCCTGAGTAGCGGGCTTGATTCAGTTGCGGCTCTTGCAATCGCAGCGGAAGATCTTGACATTGAGATGGCTATTACTTTTGATTATGGACAGAGGGCAAGAGAGAGGGAAATTGAGTACTCACAAAAGGTATGCGAATATTTCGGAATTGAACACAGGATCATAAAACTGGACTGGCTTTCGGAAATAACTTCTACCTCTCTAGTTAACAGGGATGTTGAAGTCCCATCCTTATCGCTTGAGGACATTGACAAAGCGGCCCCTTCAGAAATTACAGACTCCTCAGCAAAAGCTGTCTGGGTTCCTAACCGAAATGGGGTAATGCTCAATATCACAGGAAGCTTTGCCGAAAGCAGGGAATGTGATTACCTTGTAGTAGGCTTTAATGGGGAAGAGGCAGGCACTTTCCCTGATAATTCTCTTGCCTACGTGCAGGCAATGGACAGAGCTTTTTCTTACTCCACTCAAAATGGGGTAAAAATACTAGCTCCTCTAATTGAACTTGGAAAAACCGAAATCGTTAGAAGAGCTCTCGAAGCAAAAGCTCCTCTTGAGTACAGCTGGAGTTGCTATCAAGGAGGAAAAATTCCCTGCGGAAAATGCGAAAGCTGCGTGCGCAGGGCACGGGCATTTAAGAACGCAGGTGTAAAAGACCCTCTTCTGGAGAGGCTTGGAATCTGATCTAAAAAATTCAGATCAGATGCCGATAAAGTACATTAAAGAATTACAGAAAAACTTGCAGAGAGAATCCTATGAAATGCATTGTTTTACCTGAGAAATTTGATTATGACGGGAGCCAGATTTCCTCTCTCTGGGCCTACAACAGTTTTGGAGTTCAGGAAGACTCGGTTGTAGTTTTTAGAGGAGCCTGCGACGTAAAAATCGAGCACATGATCGATCTTGAAGACCGACGAGCAAACGAATCAATCTGGTCCGAAGATATGGTAAGTTTCATTATAGAACACTTTGATTCTACGAACCTTAAACTTATCTATGCGCGGCAACGTCTTTTTACAGCCCTTGTAAGAGAACATCTTGCAGATCTCGGGGTGAAGACAACACGGGAAGGAGATGATCTTTTCCTGAACGGAAAGAAACTGACAGTCTCGATTGCCAGTACCTCTGCAGTTTCCCAGAAGATCCACTTCGGTATCAATGTCTCTCACGACATATACGGAAATCTGAAAGAGGCCGGGATAGGAGAAGACAAAATGGTTGCAAGCTTCATGCAGGTAGTAGGAGAAGCCTACGTCCGCGAGTTTGAAGATATAGAAAAAGACCTGAGAAAATCCAGGCCTCTGGGGGTTGTATAATGGCAGCTTCGGATTTTATGTTGGCCCCTATAAGGGAGGTTTTCTGTTCTGTGCAGGGAGAAGGTCCGTATGTAGGAGCAAGGCAGGCTTTTGTCCGCTTTTCTGGCTGCAACCTCAATTGCAATTACTGTGATACGGACTTTGCAAACCCCGGAACATGTGATTATGAACAGGTTGAAGGGAGCGGAAGTTTTGAGAAAATCAAAAACCCTGTGAGTATCGGCCAGCTCGAAGCTATACTGAAGCCTTTCAAAAAGCTCCATTCAGTCTCCCTGACTGGAGGAGAACCTCTTCTGCATGCGGATTTCATAGAGAAGCTGAATCTGGACTCCCCGCTTTACCTTGAGTCCAATATGACCCTTCCTGAGCAGGCCAGAAAGCTTACTGAAAAGGTAACTTACGTGTCTGGAGATTTCAAACTTCCCGAATCACTCCGTGGTATCGGATCTGAAGCCCGGGAAGCACATATGGAAAATACTGTAGAGTGCTTCAGGCTGCTGAGAACAAACCATTCAAGGGATTGCTTTTGCAAGATTGTTGTAGATAGCAACACAGAATTAGAAACTGTAACTCCAGCCGTGGAAGCTATAGCCCCTTACGTATCCTGTGTAATCCTCCAGCCTGAAACCCCTATTGGACGCGATGTAATGAATCCGCAATCTATACAGGCATCCGTACAGAATATTATGGGACTGCAGAAAAACCTGCTTGAAATCATAGACACACGAGTTATCCCCCAGACTCACAGGATGTGGGGTTGTCTATAATCGGAATTAAAGAAAACAAAGAACGCACTGAAGTGCCGAAATAAAAGCTTGAAAAACATTTTATTGAAAACGGAGTGTTCAGATGACAAAAATGAGATTAGGCGTTATTGACTACATTGATAGTGCACATTACCTTCCGGGGCACGGAAAATGCGGAAGAGTACACGGTCATACTTATAAAATTGAGGTCTTGGTAAAAGGGGATGTCAGGGAAAACGGAATGGTCATCGACTTTTACGATCTGAAGAAGGGAATCAAGGAAACTCTTAAAGAATACGACCACATCCTGTTAAATGAAATCCTTGAATTTCCAAGTTCCGAACACCTCTGCCAGCATATTCACTCCCGCCTACTGGAGAGATTTGGCTTTCCGCTTCAGGTCAGGGTTTGGGAAGGGGAAGGCAAATGGTGCGAAATGGACAATTTCTCTGAATAAAGAAAACTGAAGATGTTTATCCTGAGAATTTTTAGAATATTTATAATCATTCCCGCAACTTTTTCCGGAAATTTCTTTGAGATTTGAGTTCATTGAGATATTAATTCATTGAAATTGTTATCTTATGCTGGGTTTTTATATGTTTAAAGATATTTTAATATGAATATTAATTTTGAAACTGCAGGAACCTAAGGAAGGATACTAAAATTCTCCTAGATTCCAGAATGATTCAAAATGTATATCAAGTGGTGCATCGTAAATTGGGGTAGACATCCTGAAATCCCCTGTACTGAGGTTCTATTATATTTTTAAACTCCGAACGGAGGAGAACATATTTGCCAGAAGAAAACAATCCTATAACTGAGATCAACAGCCCCAAATTTGAAGAGGAGCTCCTGAGAAAAATTGCCGACCATCCCTGCTATGACAGGAAAGCCCAGCATAAGTACGGGAGGATTCACCTGGCTGTGGCTCCTTCATGTAATATCCAATGTAATTTCTGCGTCAGGGAGTTTGACTGCGTAAATGAAAGCCGCCCAGGGGTTACAAGTAAGGTTCTTACTCCGCAGGAAGCCCTTGAAAAGACAAGGCAGGTCCTAAAAGACTATCCTTTTATCAAGGTTGTCGGAATTGCAGGCCCTGGTGACCCTCTTGCCAATAAAGAGACCTTTGAGACCTTTGAACTGATAAAAAACGAGTTTCCGGAACTTACACTATGTATGAGTACAAACGGGGTCCTGCTTCCTGAAAAGCTGGATGACATTTTGCGCGTAGGAGTCTCTACATTAACGGTAACACTGAACGCAATCGACCCAGAGATTCAGGCAAAAATCGTGGATCATGTAGTTTATCATGGAAAGATCTACAAGGGAATCGAAGGCGCGAAAATCCAAATAAAGAACCAGCTTGAGGGCATCAAAGCAGCTGTAGACGCAGGAATTGTAGTCAAAGTAAATACCGTGCTCATCCCTGGCATTAATGACAAACATGTGGTTGAGATTGCCAGAAAAGTCAATGAACTTGGGGTCTATATAATGAATATCATGCCCCTTATTAACCAGGGAGCTTTTGCAAACATTGAGCCACCTACTGCAGAAGAAAGAAAAGCTGCCCAGCAGGCGTGTGAACCTTATGTCTTGCAGATGCGCCACTGCAGGCAGTGCAGAGCTGATGCTTACGGACTCCTTGCTCAGGATATGTCGCAGATGAGCGAAGAGCGCAGAAAACTAATAAAAATCCAGACAAAAGAGGATATTGAAAGAGCAAGAAAAATCCTTAAGGAAAACGGAAAGCAAAAATCTTGAAATAAGCAGGGATTTTTAGTCTAAGAATTACATTCCAATAGGAGGAGTAATTTTTAGCTCCAGAATTGAAAAACACTTTTAACTAAGAGTTCAGGATCAAATGAAAAGACGGAGTAGAGTTACTCCGCTTCTCATATCCATTTTAAAAACGTGCCTTAAATTCTACTTATAATATTATTCAATTGTGATTGCGTTGTTTGGGCAGGCGTCTTCACATGCACCGCAATCAAGGCATTCGTTTTCATCAACAACTGCAATATCATCATTGAGAGAAATTGCAGCTGCTGGGCATTCATCTACACAAGTTCCACAGCCTGTACAGGAATCGGCATCAACTTTCGCTACCATTTTTGTCAATCCTTTTTATTAGTATATAATTTTTATATATTAGAAATTGTATTAGATTGCCTTAATAGGATAGATATATTTAATAAAAAGCTGTCGCTTCTTTTTTGTAAAACAAGAATAAAAAAGATAAAGGATTAACGGAATATGTACTCACAAAATATCTCAGGATTCTTTCACAGGAGAAGGTTCGTAATCTATCTGAGGTTATCGATAGCTTACTAATAAGGTTATCTGTATTACTGATATTTATCTGTATTACTGATATATTTCCATATTCGTACTACTGATTACTTATATGTGTTTATTGTCATACTTGTATTTATACAATTGAAATTCTCATATCATACTATATTAAAATATTCTTATTTATACTACTGTAATAGTTTTATTTATTTAAAAACAAAAGGAAGCTTGACATTGAACCTTGAAGAGCTCGCAGAAAGGATAAAAAACTTCGAAGGGGTTACCCGAAAAAAGCAGATTGAGGACATTGTTTCTATTTTCGAAGCCGTCCGTCCAGAGTATCAGAACGCGATCGTTGATTTTGGAGACGATGCGGCAGTTATCGATATCGGAGGAGACGATGTTATCCTCTTTGCAGCAGATGGTATTTGGGGAAGGCTACTGGATGCCAGTCCTTGGTGGGCAGGCTATGGAGCCGTAGTCGTTAATGTAAACGATATTGCAGCAATGGGAGGTAAGCCTCTTGCTATGGTAGATATCGCTTCCTCGAACTCCGAGATTGCCTGTAAGGAACTCATGGAAGGTCTGGCTGAAGGGGTCAGGAAGTTCGGGGTTCCGGTTGTAGGCGGGCACGTCCATCCTGATACTGAGTATAATTCCATTTCCGTTGCTATTATCGGGATAGTGAAGAAAGATTGTGTTATCCGGAGTGATACCGCTCGACCCGGAGACTTTGTTATTGCAGCTTACGATATGGATGGGAAAATAGGGCCAAATTCACCTTATAGCTGGGATACTACATCGTTTAAAGCCCCGGCAGTGATCAGGCAGAGCTATCTTGTAACCCAGGAAATTGCGACACGAAAACTTGCTACTGCAGGTAAAGACATAAGTAATCCCGGACTTATAGGGACACTTGGGATGCTTTGTGAAACAAGCAGAGTTGGCGCAGCTGTAGACCTTGAAAAAATCCCGAAATCTGACAACGTGGATTTTGAGCAATGGCTAAAAGTACACCCCGGAACAGGCTACGTATTTACTGCAGATCCGGAAAAGGCCGAAGAATGCATAAAGGTTTTTGAAGAAGCTGGGCTTACAGCTGCCATTATCGGAAAAATTGAAGCTGGCTCTAAACTCGATATGTATGATAAAACAGATAGAGTTACGGTATTTGATTTCTCAAGGGAAAGCATTACAGGCATATGTTCCGAATAATCGGAACCTTCCTGCCCGTATTTTCTTTTTAATACCTTTTATCTCATGACGTTTTTACCTTTTGACATTTAATCTTTTAAGTTTAATCTTTTAAAATTTAATTCTTTAAGTTTATCTCCGCGTTTTCTTCAAAAAAGATTAATTTATTGTTTTTTTCAATCCGGAATTTTTTGTTCTCCAGGTTACTGGCCTGAAGAAATTTAACCGGATTGAGAAAGCTTAAAGTGATTACTTGAGATTTAACCGAATTTAGAAAATTTAACGGGTTACTGGCCTTCTATCCAGGCTTTCATTTCTTCATAGAGGAATTTCTCAGCAGCCTGAACCTTTTCCAGAGGACCACGGAGAACCAGTAGTTCTCTTTCTTCACTGTTTGCTACGCCTACGAACATCTTCCTAGTTACAGGCTCAAGTCCGAACTCTTCAACAATGTCGTAAATAATAGACACAACGGTGCCTGGAGGGATTATAAGGTCATAAAGTTCTTCAATTTTCAGATCACCGCATTCTTTGTCCTTTTCTTTCTCAAGTTGCTTTGCGGCAACTAATTCTTCCAGATTAAGTGTCTTATGCATCCTGGGGTCACCTTCATAATTCTTTTGCTTATAATTTCTATCAATTTCTTATAGCTTCTATAAAAGAGAAGCAGATTTAGTCAGACAGGTTTTTGTTTGCTCATTGTTAAAGCAGTGAATTAAATAATCAAATTAAATGGTCAGATATGTCAGGCAGTTAATCAGGCCTCTGTTTGTATCAACTTATGATAGGTATGATCATATTTATGATTGATTCTTGCGAGCATTATCTATTTCGGGTTGAATATTTAACTAATAAAACTATTGTGAAACTATACAATTATGCCACAAAACTCAATAAGTTAGATTACAATTCGATCTTTAATTTCATACTAATCTCTGAAATTGAAACTCTAGAAAAAGCTACAGAAAAAATAGAGAAACTGTGGCTTATATCAGGTAAAATATTATGTATCTTGAATAAAATGGAACTCTCTTTAAGAGAATATAGGGGAAATCCGCATTCAAATTTGTGTGGTATTGATTGAATTTATTCAAATTCATATTAAATTAATGGCCAATGTTAAATATTAGCAGAACTGAATTATTAGAGATATATTATAGAAAATCGTGTCTTTTCCTTACTTGACAAAATGTACTGGAGTGTAACGAAATGCGCTAGATGTAAGGAAAATGTACTGGAATATTGGAAATATAATGGTAAGTAAGGGAATGCAAGGGAAAGGTTCTAAGCAAATCGATTCTAAGCAAACTTTATCTGAGATGAAAATCTCTTATAGATGAAAATCTCTTATAAGAGGATAGCAATGCAGCAGTATAAATTGAAGCGTGGTTTTAAGCCTGATGTTGACAGGATTTACTCTGTAATGACAGAGTGTTTTCCCGGGGAAATCTCCAGAAATGAAGGAGTCCTTGAGACCTCCTTTGGAGCAATGTCAAAGATAAAAGTCTGGATTGAGAATAAAATGCTCTCTGTGGACACAGTTTCCGATAAAACCGTAAATGATAATGAAATTGTCCTGCAGACTAATAAGGCCTTCAGGGATTTCCTATATAAGGCGACTGGATATACGGCAAAAGAGCGCATAAAGAATGCCAAGAAAGAAGTCGGAGGGGAGTAAAACTCCTAACGACTTAATCCTGTTTTGAAATTTTTACCACCTGGCATCCCTACCTTGAGGTATCTTTTTGAGTGGCGATTTTCTAGACAAATTGAAGAGCTTTGAGATTCCCACCTGCCTGCGTGTCTGCTGCGGAACCGACGGCTCTGTGACTTTCCTGCTGGAGATAATGACCCGAAAGCCGGTAAGTGTAATAACTGAGTCCCAGTATACCGTTAAGGCTGACAAAGCGATGGCTGCCCTTCTGGGCGTGGAAGAAGGCAGTGAGGTAAACGACAGGGTAGTCCGGCTCTCCGCAGGGGGCACTACTTTTGTTTATGCAAGATCTCTCTCTCCTTTGGAACGCATGCCTAATACAATGAGAGAGCAGCTCATGCGGGCGGATATCCCGATTGGTCGGATTCTGCGCAGCCATAACCTTGAGACGAGGCGCGACATGGGCGAGCTCGAAATCCTGGAAGGGGAACCTACTTTCGACGGCATACCTGTCCTTTCCCGCTCCTATAAGATAGTCCACAACAACTACGTTCTTATGTGGATCAACGAGCGCTTCCCGATCGATGAGCGCTGGAATTTATAAAGGAAATCTCAGGAAAAGGCGAACTAAGCAATAAAATCGGAACAAAATGACCTTTTTCAAGCAAATTTCCTCAATTTATTTAAAATAAAGTTGTATCTTTTTTAGCAGTTTGGAGAAAAATCTCCATTTTTCTTGCTGTCAGTCGAAACCTTTATATCTCTGCTGTGATATTTTGGAGATGCTCTTAGAGCAACAGTGCCTTGGTGGCTTAGGGGTATAGCGCGTCCTTGGTAAGGACGAGGTCGCGGGTTCAAATCCCGCCCGAGGCTTCTTTTATTTTTTATTTCTCTTTTAATCTCTTATATATTTTATATTCAAAGCTTATTTTTGCAGAAGATATCTGGGTGATAGTGAGCATTTTAGATTAAAAATTTTTTCATTTTTATAGAATTTTTCTATATCAGTGTTAAAACTAAGATATTAAGATATAGAATGCTAATTTTGGACAATAGATATACATTTAGAATTTTCTCAATTAAGGTACCTCTAAAAACAAATTTTTTAGAGAAATAATCTATGATAATCTTTTAAGTAGATAAATGATCGAGATTAAAACTTTATTTATTCACGACTTTTTTCTATTTGTAACTAAGGCATTTAATGTCACTTTCATTCATACAAAATTCGATTTTAAAAGCAAGGAAAAAAGATGTTTAATCAATAATTGAAGCATTTAAGTTCTCTAAATAGCAAATAAATTGTTTAATGACTTTACCTTAATTGGGGAGGTAATGATGTTACATTTAATTGGATAAATAAGGCTTAATACTCCTTAAAAACTAAACAAGAAAAGAATGGATTCTTTATATATCTTTTCCAGTCTTGAATGCCTAAAGTCTATCTAGGTCATTGTTGTTATTTGAAACAGCCTAAAAGTATTGTTTGACTAGATGATGTAAGTCTGGCTTGTCTAAGTAAATTCTATTATTAAATACACAACCCCAACTTGTGCAAAAAATAAGAGCATAGGCTAAATAAGAGGTACTGGGCGGGGAAGGATAACCCTGCCTTGGCTTGAGTGGGGTCAGGGAGCAAATAAGACCTGACCCCGATGATGGCAGACCAAACCTAGGAAATAGGTCTGCATACTAATATCACTGTTCAAAATATTTAAGCGTTTTTACTATCTGCTTTTCAGAAACATTAGGATTCATTTTGTTTGTTGGAACGCTAGTTAAGTAGCGTGAATAATCTCAATGAAGATGTAGAAACATTTTCTTTTTTACATTTATGATAATTCAGGCTTAAAAGTTCCGGAAGAATCTAGACCTTCAATCATTAAAAAAATATTCATTCTTTCTCTAAAATAGTTAAACAAAGCTCATTTTTAGAAAATTTTAATCCAAGTATAAAAACTTAAGTATGTTTTCTAAATATTGAATAATGGAGTTAAAACTCCTGAGTTATAATGTAGAGGTGAATAAAAATGAATAAAACAAAGACTCTATGTAAGATAGGTTTAGTTTCAATAGCTCTAATCTTACTTTTGGTTTCGTCTGCAGCATTAGCAGTTACTGAGAATGATACCGGAAACGCCACTATAAAAGATGATTACGTTCCGTCTACAGCCTTGGCAACTGCTGAAAAAAGCGCTTCGCTTCAGACCACTGAAACTAAGATAAGTACCAGCGGATTCGCACACAATCCTGCTATCTACGGTAATAAAATAGTATGGGAAGATCGGTTCGATGGATACGATATCTACATGTATGATCTTTCCAGTAAAAAGGAAACTCAAATAACCACCACTGGGCACTCAGGCATAAATCCTGTCATTTATGGTGATAGAATAGTATACTCTAGCTACGGAGGTTCGGAAATATACATGTATGATCTTACCACTAATAAGGAAACTCAAATAATCACTAGCGGACACGGAGACAATCCTGCAATCTATGGTAACAGGATAGTATGGGAAGATTATCGCAGCGGAAACGCCGATATCTACATGTATGATCTTTCCACTAAAAAGGAAACTCAGATAACTAGCAGTCCAGATGCTCAGACGCATCCTGCTATCTATGGTGACAGGATAGTATGGGAGGATGATGGTGGAGATGATGATGGTTGGGCAAATCATGGTATCTATATGCACGACATCTCCACTAATAAGAAAATGAAAATTAGTGCCACTGGATCAGCATGGGACCCTGCTATTTACGGTAACAAGATAGTATGGCAATATCAACGCAATGGAAACGGTGATATCTACATGTATGATCTTTCCACTAAAAAGGAAACTCAGATAACTAGCAGTGCAGATTTCCAGGCACGTCCTGCAATCTATGGGAATAGGATAGTGTGGGAGGATGATGGTGGAGATGATGATGGTTGGGCAAATCATGGTATCTATATGCACGACATCTCCACTAATAAGAAAATGAAAATTAGTGCCGGTGGATTAGCATATTGGCCTGCTATTTACGATAACAAAATAGTATGGGGATATTCAATTGATGCTGGAGAAGAAAATATTTACATGGTCACTGTTTCAGAACCGGAACCAATACCACCTGTTGCTGCATTTTCTGCCTCTCCAACTTCTGGAAATGCTCCACTGAAAGTTCAGTTTACTGACAAGAGTGCCAATAGTCCAACTTCCTGGAAATGGAGTTTCGGAGATGGAACATATTCAACAGACCAGAATCCGGCGCACACTTACAACAAACAAGGAAAATATACTATCTCCTTGACTGTAAAGAATGCAAAAGGAAGCAATACGGTTACAAAGTCCAGCCACATAAATGTTGCAGCTCCATTGAAGTCTCCCGTTGCTGCATTTTCTGCCTCTCCAACTTCTGGAAATGCTCCATTGAAAGTTCAGTTTACTGACAAGAGTACAGGAACTCCGACAAAGTGGAAATGGAGTTTCGGGGATGGAACGTATTCAACATCCAAAAATCCCGCACACACATATAGTAAGGCAGGAAAGTATACAGTGTCACTCACATCAAGCAACTCGGCTGGAAGCAACACATTAAAAAAATCAGGTTATATAAATGTTGCAGCTCCATTAAAGGCTCCAGTTGCTGCATTCTCAGCTTCTCCAAGGTCAGGAAAAGCTCCACTGAAAGTTCAGTTTACTGACAAGAGCGCCAATAGTCCAACTTCCTGGAAATGGAGCTTCGGAGATGGAACATATTCAACATCCAAAAATCCTGCACACACATATAATAAGGCAGGAAAGTATACTGTCAAACTGACAGTAAAGAATGCTAAGGGTAGTAATACTAAAACCATATCTGGCTATATTGTAGCCAAAAAATGAATCGAGTAAAATAATTAAAACATCAGGAGGATTAGAGAGGAGTGGGGAGAGCTTTTTAAATCATTTAGTAGAGGGCATTTCATTAGAGGTTCTATTGCAAAAAATTATGAAACGAATTCACTAAAATAAGTAGGAACTTAGAAATATATATTATGCCAGTAAATTCCTTTAAATGAAGCATATGAAGAGGAAATTATCCTATTGAAACGTAAGATGGTACTTAAAGTATGCATTAAGCTACAGATATTTTAAGGAAATGATGGCAGAAAGGAGAATAACAGTCGATCATACAACAATCATGAGATCGGTACATCAATAAAGACCCAATGAATGTTTCATGGAGAGTTGATGAGACTTATATAAATGTAAAATGCGAATGGAGATATCTTTACAGAGCAGTTGACTCTGATGGAAACGCAATCTATTTCGTGCTAAGTGCAAAATGGAATAGAAAAGCTACAAAGAAATTTCTTAAGAAAGCTTTGAGTTCAAACTACAATGATTCTGAGAAAAACAACAGTTGATAAAAATAAATATTGTCCTCTTGTTATACATGAACTGAAATATGAAAAGAAGTCGTTTTTGTCTAAAAATGTTGAGATTAGACACTTAAAATGTTTGAATAACATTATAGAACAATATGGCAGGCTATTAAGTGGATACTTGCTCCAATGCTAAGCTTTCAGTCTTTTTGTTCTTCAAGTAAGACTTTAAAATGGAATGAAGCTTTGAATTTGATTAAAAAAGGACAAATCAAGAATCTAAACTATTCAGGTTTTGTCACTTATCTATGAAGCATAGACTCAATCATAAAACTCTAAAAATAAAACTACTGATAATCGAAAATAAGAGTGCTACTCTACCTATCATTCATGTTGTCAACTAGTTTTCTGCGGCATTCTATATAAATTAAGGTAAAATAAGAAAAAGTTTAGAGATTAACTTATTCATTTAATCTAGTTCTTCTTCCTCTTCAAGATTCATGAATTCTTCATAACAGGTGATACAGATACATTTATCGTCTGAGGATATTTCTTTAAAGTCTATCTTGGGCCCACCAGGTTTTACGGTTCCCATCCTTAGTATATAGAAGTGCTCGCCTAATTCGACTGGCTGTCCACACCTCGAACATGTAAAGGGTGGATTCTCAACTGAATCAGCTGCACACTCAATGCATATCAGATCGGACTTATCTCCATGAACGTCCTTGAATTTTATTGGTTTCATATCCTGACTAGTATCCACAACCAGCACATCTTCTAGCAATTCCCTACCACAAATATTGCAAAATTCCTTCATTTTGTCGCCCCCTTATTGTGTTTCCTCTATTCTCAAGAGGATTTCTTCCCGAAATTATCTACTAAGCCTTCATATGTTTTTTAGCGTCTCCGCTTTTCACCCCACTTTCCTCCTTTTTTCTTATACTATACTTATATCGAACTAATATTTAAAAATATTTTTATCTAAATATAACCACTTGATGCAGTATTTTCCACATCGAGTTTTCTTTAAATATATCTTGAAATGAACTATGCAGTAGAATACATGATAGTGAAATCCTGTAAAATAAGGGGAATTGAAAATGATAGATGATAAACGCATGATTTTAATTTATTATCATGATGATAATGACGGGTGCTGTGCAGCTGCTGTCGCTGGAAACTACTATGACCGTAATCAATTTGCCATAAAATTTGTTGCTATAAATTATGGTAAAGAATCTTGGAGTGAGGATGAAATAAAGGCAGCCGAAAAAGTATGGCTTGTTGACTTTACCAGCGATAAGATGGATGAATTCGTAAAGGTTTGCGGGCCTAAACTGATCTGGATTGATCATCACAAGACCGCTGTGGAGAAATTTCCGGATCTTTGGTATTCGAGTAGTATTCCAGGCATTCGTTCCCTTGAAAATGCAGCCTGTATACTTACATGGGAGTTCACACATCCTGAGGACATTTCGTCTCCTGTAGCTGTAGCTTATATCGGGGATAAGGATATGTGGAGGTTTGAATATCCTGAGACCAGAGCTTTCAGTGCAGGCTTCAGTCTAATGGTTAAAACCCCTGATAATCCTGTATGGGATCAACTTCTTGGTTTGAATTATGAGAATACTGTAAATAAAATGATATCCCTCGGTGAATTGCTCTTGGAGGCTCAAAATTACAAACTCAAGAAAGCCTTCGATCGTGGTGTAGATTTCACTTTCCATAACTGGAGGGCCAGGCTTGTAAACACTACCGGGAACATCTCCGAGCTTGGAGAATTCATCTACAAGAAACCTGAATATGATATTGCTATTATGTGGCAGGCCGTAGAGGATATGGTAGTATTCAGCCTTAGGTCTGATTCAGAAAATCCTGACTCTCCTGATTGTGCCAAAATTGCTCAGCTTTATGGCGGAGGAGGACATAGGAATGCTGCTGGGTTCCAGAAAAAAAATGTAGACTTTTCACACCTTCTTTTTACATAAATCAAAGCCTTGTAAGTGAAGACATAATCTGTTTTTATATGATATTTTGCTGTCTACGCGTCACTAAGGCAATTATTCTATTTTTTGTTTTTAGTGTGAAGTTTAAAAATCCCTAAGTCCTTGGAACTGTCCAACGACTTCTTTTAGTAATTATCAAAATTTCCAAACTTTGAGGACTTTTGATCCTTCCGTACTATACAAAATCTAATGTGATTTTTTCCAAATATAATTTATTCATATCTGGTATTTTAGAAAAGTATTTATATTTTAAAACTACCATGTTTAATAAAATTAGTCCGTATATGTAAATAATATTACTTGCTATTGACTTGGGGGTTAGTTTATGTTTAAATATATAATTCAGTTCTATAATATGAAAGGCTTGACTAAATGCCCTTTAAAGCAAGGTCTGGTTTATCTAATAAGTAATTTTGAGAAAGTGAAATTTAATCCCCTGTACTGGTTTACCCTGCCAGGTTCTATTCTCTGGTCTGGTGGGTTATACATAGGCTTCTGTTTATTACGGACTTATTCTCTTGGCGAAAGCCTTGCCTTCGGGCCGACGGTTTTGATGGTTATGAGTTCCTTTATAGGGATGGGTATGACTTTTACCGGAATTTTGCTCCACTCTATCTCGGGTTTATTAAGGCATCTACATGAATAAACTGTGAACTCAAAATGACTAATCCTAACTCCAAAAATTTACTCAATAGCTCTTTCCTGTAATGGATTTTTCAGCCACGAATAGCTTTTCAATAGTTTTTTTGCCGCGGATGTTTTCTTCTATGTGTTTTTTTGCCAAATTAAAAATAAAAAGATCATTGACTGAAAAACTTATTGAGTAATTGTGGTTTGAAACTATAAATTTAAGATTTTACAAATAAAAATAGTGAAAAAACCGCGATATAAAAGTGAAAAAATCAAAAAATTAAGGGTTCTATAAAAGAACCCATTTTTCAGGCCTTTGATTCTTTTCCGTTTTTCAGAGTTTTAACCTGTTAGATTTTACCTTTTATTTCTACTGATATATTCAGATTCTAACTCTGTTTCCAGAATCCTGAATTTATGTCAGCTTCTGAGTACTTCTCTAGTTATATTGGTGAAGTTCCGGCTGTGCATATGGTCAGTTCTTTCTGGTCTATGCCTACAAGGCCTTTACCTTTTTCATAGGCGCCTGTAAAGAGGAGGTAGTCTCCTGGCTGGAGGTCGAAGGTTGTCAGGGAAAGAGTATCCTGGTTCTTCTCGCCTATGCTTATAGTACCGTTGCCTTCTCCAATAATAGTCTGGATTTCGTTTGTAAGTTCACTCTTACTTAACTTGGACTTATAATTTGTGGAGTTAATGCATAGGTCATTGACAAGATCGATATCGTTAACGAAAATCTCTGTTCCGTCTCTTGTTCCGTCGCTGTTGACGCTTATTTCAGCTTTATAAGCCTCTTTCTTTATCAGCATGGCACCGTATGTGTATTCTCCACCAGCGGGTGCATCTTCCAGGCACATCTCAACGTCAAGGTTATCTCCTTCTTCAAAAGTGTCAACTGCATCTGTTTCTAGTTTGTAGTTGACTACTTCAAAGGCGGTTGCTGAAAGAACTTTCTTTTCGGCGCTGGATTTTTTCTTTTCAGTTTTATCCTTTTTATCTTCGTTGTCAGCAAGTGTTATGAGGATGCCGTAACTCCCTGGTTCAAGACAGTCAAAGGTAAGCGATCCAGTCAGGTCACCATTCTTATCCAGAGTTGCGCATGTTTTGGTGTAAGAATTCGTGCCCTCGTTAAAAACTTCTTCAAGGCTTTTGCTCTCGTTATCCACAAGGTCAATGGCCTCTTCGATGGAATTCACACCAATTCCTTTGACAAGATAAACATTCACTTCCTGCTTCTTAAAGGCTGAAGGACCATTATAGTCCATTGTCACTTTCTGGTCTTCAGTATAAAATGGATGTGTGGAGTAAGGGTACGTAAATTCCAGTTCAGTGTCTTTCTCCTTGTCTGACTTTGGTTTTGTGTTGGGCTTTATCTCTGGATTTAGTTTCAGTGTAGTTCCGTCCCTCTCCAGGGTATCCGTCCCACAGTAACTAAAGCTAAGAGGTTGTGGAAGCTGGATTTCTTTTCCTCCACTGAGTTGAATCCAGCCACCTTCAGTTTGGCTGTCATCGTGATCTGCAAAAAGAACATTATCTCCATTTTTCTCGATAGATGCAACCCAGAGTCCCTTTTCGGAAACAGCTGCTGATACCGAAATAAGTGCGAAAATGCAGATTAAAACCGCGAAGGTTAATTTACATCTTCTGAGACTTATCTCATTTGTTTCTATTTTTTTCTTCAATAGTTACACCCCTAAATTAACATTTATTGTTTTATCCCGGATTTTTGCTATGTATTTTTTACTTTTGTTTATTATCTACTTTATTAATTATTAAGCTTTCATCCGCGAATTTCTTTTTTAATAAATTTCTCTTTTAATTAAATTAATTATCATTCATATATTTTATCTACAAGAGATGTCTACTATTAATATGTATTTATAGTTTATCGAAATACTATTCAATATATTATATTAATTAATGTATCTAAATCTATTTACTAATTTTTTACGACTTCCTTATTTTTAAATAAACTAAGAACAATATTAATCCAACTAATATTCCTGCTATCCATACTTTCTTCGATTTCGTGTCAAAGGAGCTTCCAATAAATTTCTTTTCGTTGGAAGTGTTTTTTTCCTTTACTTTTTCTTCGTTTACTCCATCGGTTGTTTTTCCAGTTTTCTTCTCATTTGTTTCCTCGGCTTTTATATCTCTCGAATTTATTCCCGAAGAAGTTGTTTCCGAAGGCTGTAATTTTATCTGTTTTGTAATATCTCCAACTTTTACTTCAAAATCGCCTGCTGGTATAGACTTAGTATTATATTGATAGCTTAGACTTCCTTCAGAATCTACCTCTATCTCTTGCATGGCTTTTATCTTGAGCTTTACCTCAGAACCAGTTGACTTTCCGTCTATCCTGATCTGATATGTTCCTGGAGGTACAGTTTTCTGGGAAACGGTAGCAGTGCCATCTTTTGCCTCTGCACTTTTAGTTAGCCACAGGAGCATCTTTGCTCTCACATTTAAGTCTTCGACTCCTTCCGCTTGCACGGTAAAGCTGTTGTCGAAGCCAGAGGGAATAACTACATTTTCAAGTATGTACTCGTATTTTCCGTCCTGAACTTCTACCTCTTTTTCAAAGGTTACTACCACTTTTGCCGTCTCGCCCTCAAAACCGTTCCCTTTTATCTCCATTATATCCCCCACAGCAGGATTTTCGGGGATAAATTCCCAGCTGCTTGAGGCAGCTGCTGCTCCGGGAGATATAATAAGGAACAGGCAAACAGAAAGCAAAAACAGTAATCTCAAACTTTCCTTATTCTTAGGGTTTTTGATTAATGTAAGAACGGGCTTTAATATCTTAGTTTCGTCAGGAAGCAATTTTTCTAACCTCTCATCTTGGTATTCTTTTGACTAGAAAGGCTATTGTCCATTGGAATAGGTGTTAATAAAAAACTGTATTATACCTGGACTAATCATAACTAGTCTATACAGATATAAAGACAAATGATAAAACTAGTTTATATATTTTGCTTTTTAATATTTAGCACCGTCTGCAGTAAAACATATTTTCGTATCCATGTTTTCGTGTCCGGGTATATGGAGAAAGGGTTGTAACTTTCGACATCCTTTCTCTCAATCTCTTTTTTAAGTTTTCCTGTTTTTGTTAAAGCAGGATGGAGATTCTCCATCCTGGCTTTCTGGGTTTATTTTATTGCTTTTACTTCCATTTTCTCAGTACAGCAAGCCCTATCAGGAGTGTTCCTGCAAAACCTAACATGAAGGAGGGAACTTTTGGAGGATTTCTTACCATTTCTGTTAATGTTTTTGCCTTAATGTGCGGCTTGATCTCTTCGAATATGAATGTTTTTGGATTTTCTAGAATGGACTTAATTCCCATTAGAGAAGATACTTTATTTTTCATTAAAGATATGTTATCCCCAATATTATTCTCAGAGCTGGATTTCAAGCCCGATCTGTGTGAGTTTCCATTGGATTCCTTCATCTGTTCCTGGTCTTTATCTCCAAGGCTTGCATTATCTTCTTTTTCACTTGAATTCTGTTCCGTAGAAGAGTTTGCTTCCGAAGGCAGGCTTTCATTATTTTGTTCTTCACTCACATTCTGTTCCGTAGAAGAGTTTATTTCCGAAGGCAGGATTTTTGAAGGCCGTAATTCAATCTGCTTTGTAATGCCTTCGACTTTTACTTCAAAATCTCCAGCCGGTATAGACTTAGTACTATATAGATAGCTTAGACTTCCTTCAGAGTCTATATCTATCTCTTGCATAGCTGCTATTTTGAGTTTTACGTCAGAACCAGTTGCCTTTCCATCGATCCTGATCTGATATTTCCCTGAAGGAACACTTGTTTGGGAAACGGTAGCAGTGCCATCTTTTGCCTTTGCACTTTTAGTTGTCCATATGAGCATCTTTGCTCTTACATTTAAGTCCTCGACTCCTTCTGCTTGCACGGTAAAGCTGTTATAGGAACTGGAGGGAATTACTATATCTTCAAGTATGTACTCATATTTTCCATTCTGAACTTCCACCTCTTTTTCAAAGGTTACTACCACTTTCGCCGTCTCACCCTCAAAACCGTTCCCTTTTATCTCCATTATATCCCCCACAGCAGGATTTTCGGGGATAAATTCCCAGCTGCTTGAGGCAGCTGCTGCTCCGGGAGATATAATCAGGAACAGGCAAACAGAAAGCAAAAACAGTAATCTCAAACTTTCCTTATTTTTAGGGTCTTTGATAAATGTAAAAACTGGCTTTAATATCTTAGTTTCGTCAGGAAGCAATTTTTCTAACCTCTCATCTTGGTATTCTTTTGACTAGAAAGGCTATTGTCCATTGGAATAGATGTTAATAAAGAACTGTATTTTATGCCTGGACTAATTATAAAAATTCTATACAGATATAAAGACAAATGATAAAACTAGTTTATATATTTTGCTTTTTAGTATTTAGGACCGTCTGCAGCAAAACATACCTTCGTATTCAGATTTTTGCATCCAGGCATAGGGAGAAAGGACTGTAACTTTCTACATCCTTTCTCTCAATCTTTTTTTAAAGTTTTCCTGTTTTTGTTAAAACAGGATGGAGAATCTCCATCCTGGCTTTCTGGATTTATTTTATTGCTTTTACTTCCATTTTCTCAGTACAGCAAGCCCTATCAGGAGTGTTCCTGCAAAACCTAAAAGGAAGGAGGGAACTTTTGGTGGATTTTTCACCATTTCTACCAATGAGTTTGCTTGAATGTATGGCTTTACATCCTCCAATATGAATGATTTTGGGTTTTCTAGAATGGACTTAATTCCCATAAGCGGAGAGACTTTGAATTTCAGTGATGAGTTACTATCGAATGTATTTTCTGAGCTGGATCTCACGCCCAATCCATATTTATTTTCAGCGGATATCCTCAACTCTTTCTGGGCTATACCTGCTAGACCTTCACTATTTTCATAGGCGCCTGTAAGAAGCAGATAGTCTCCTGGGGGAAGGTCGAGACTTTTCAGGGAGAGGGTGTCCTGGTTCTTCTCTCCTATACTTATAGTACCATTACCCCCTCCAATAAGGGTCTGGATTTCGTTCTTAAGTTCATCTTTTTCATTTTTGGATTCAGACTTCATCAAACTAGTTTCCAAACTCTTTATAATGTCAACACCGTTCACGACAGGTCTGACTCCAACTGTCATCCAGCTTGGATTCTTACTTTCAGACACTGTATAGGCATCATCTTTTATCAGTACAGCCCAGTAGGTATAATTCTTCTGAGCAGGCGCATTCTTCAGATTCAGGTTGACTTCTAAGTCTTCACCTTCCGTGAGTGTATACGGAGCTCCGGCCTCCATTTCGTATTCGAGAACTTCAAAATAGTTTGCTAAAAGAATCTCTTTTTCCGATTCAGGATTTTCCGTTTCGTTTCCTGCAAGGATTATAATAATCCAGTAATTGCCAGCTTGAAGAGGGCCCAGTGTCAGTGGAGTAAGGTCTCCGTCTTTGTTCAAAGTCGCAGGTATCTGGATGTAAGATTCTGTATTATTGAAGATATCTTCGAAGCTAATCATGCTCCCATTCATGTTGCTTGAAATCTCTTTTTCTGGAACGTTCGAGTTGCGTTCCTTGACAAGATATATATCAACATTCTGCTGTCCAAAAGCCTCAGGACCATTATAGTTTAACTTCAAGCTCTCGTTTACGGTATAAAATGAACGAATGGAATAGGGATATGACAGTATGAAGTTCAGATTGTTCCAGCTATTTTTCTCTGTTTTTATTTCAGGTATTACTGACTCATTTCCTTGGATGTCTGTCCAGTTATATACCTTTATCTCCGTCTTTACTTCCTGATTTCCTAGACTTGTCATCCAACTGGAAACATTCACTTCAGTTTTCACTACCTTACATTCCACAATTTTTGTGCCATTGCATGTTTTGATTTTTGATTCTTTTTTAACTTCATTAATATCTTTGCTGACTGCTCGGTCTATTGTTTTTATTTTTTGTACTTCTTTTTTTGATTCATTGTCCACTTCGGTAATATCTTCGTCGATTGTTCTATTTATGGTTCTTACTCTTAATCTATGGTTAGGTTTATCATTTTTTTCTTCAACTTTGTTTTCTACATTTTCGGGACTTTTTTCTTCTCCTATTTGTGTTTCTGTATTGTTTGT
>DAKJ01000028.1:32732-32972 GCA_002496565.1 Methanosarcina sp. UBA289
TTGTTTGTATCAGTTTGTGTTTCCGTATTATTTGTTTCAGTTTGTGTTTCTGTATTGTTTGTTTCAGTTTGTTTTTCCGTATTATTTGTTTCAGTCTGTGTTTCTGTATTGTTTGTTTCAGTTTGTTTTTCCGTATTATTTGTATCAGTTTGTGTTTCTGTATTGTTTGTTTCAGTTTGTTTTTCCGTATTATTTGTTTCAGTTTGTGTTTCTGTATTGTTTGTTACTGTTTCCTTGTTT
>DAKJ01000021.1 GCA_002496565.1 Methanosarcina sp. UBA289
ATTGCATCGGCAGCCATCATAACATGTGGCAGGAACAGTTTCCCTCTCTCAAAAAGAATTCCTACCTGATTCATGCCTTCAGAAAGCCCTTTTTCTATAATTTCAGCCGGTTCCATTACTTCTTTTGCTTTCTCGACAGCAGCGAGCACTACATCTCTTTTACAGGAGATGACTGCATCAGAAAGCTCCTGAATAAGTTCTTCTTTAGTTGCCATTTTTTTATACCTCCATGAATACCAGAAGCTCCCTTCAGTGCCTGAAGAGAAAAAATGAATCTGGAATTCTAATCGGATATTATATAAATTCTGAATTATTTAGCCCAACCTGTATAGTATTTTCAAAAAAGGAGAGAAATTGAGTACTGCCTGTGCATTTGAATAGCCAGTGCATTCTGACTGTCCCAATGGACAGAGCTCAAGCCATAAGATTTTTTAATGATATTAAAAATTTCAATGCTATATTCTAAGGTTAAAATTTAAGACCTGATAGATAAAAGTCCCAATAAGAGAAATAGAATAATCTCAAATTGTACAATAAAAAGAGAGGCTCAGTTGCCTTAATATAAGTCCAAGAAAATCAAAGGTTATTCTGGTTTTGGTGGTCTCAAATTCGTTTACTTTGAACTCATTACTTTTAACTCATTACCTTGAATTTATTACTTTGAACTCATTACTTACATTTTTGATTCTTCCACTACGCAGAACCTGATATCCTCACGGTATTCAGGAGTTTTTCTAAAGTTCTTCAGGAAAAACTCAGGTTTTTCTTTTTCTTTGAGTAATTCCGGTTTTTCGGCTTTCAGGCAGAAGTATTCCCCCTCAATCCGGAATTTCCTGAAAAGCTCGCAGGTCTCACAGAGACATCCTTCTTTTTTTCCATGTCCAGAAGATTTACCCTTAGAGCAAAACATCCCTTCACCGCCGGAATAGGAAGGACAGTTTTTGCAAATGCAGGCTTTAAGGTGATGATATGAGTTGCAGATCCCAAAATATCTTCCATATTCTTCCCTGGTCTGCTGTATGATATCGAATTCTTTCTCCCCGGACTTTCTACTTATCCCGATATATTCTACATCTTCCGCTGCAAGCCTGGAACTCAAAACACTCCTCCTGTATGAAGAAAGACATGATTTATAAGATGTCAAAATATATTATGTATTGCTTAAGGATTTGAAAAGTGCATTTTAGCTGCGGCAGTTAAAGGATTTTTGGATCCGAAAGGGTTATTGGAGAGTTGGTAACTATGGGATTCAATCAAATAGCTGAAAGCGATGAAATTATTCTTGGTGAAGCACTGGAAAGGCAGCAAATTCTGGAAAGAGTAATCAATAACAGCCCTGTTATGGCTTTTCTCTGGACCCCAAACGAGAACTGGCCTGCTAAATACGTTTCGGAAAATGTAACCCAACTTGAGTACAGCGCAGAAGATTTCCTGACAGGAAGGATAATGTATGCAGACATAGTCCATTCTGAGGATATAGATAGGGTTAGAAAGGAACTTAGCCGGTGCTGCGAGGCTGGAAATGACAGCTTTATACAGAGGTACAGGGTTCTTACCGGGGGAGGAGAAGTCCGCTGGGTAGAAGAAAAAACCTTTATTCAGCGTGATGAAAAAGGAAATGTAGATAATTTTCAGGGAATAGTCAGGGACATTACGCAGGAAATTAAAAACGAAAAGGCACTGAGGAACGCTCTTCAAAGCCAGAAAGCCCTGATGGAAAAGCAAAAAGTTCTCTTAGAGAAACAGAAAGCACTCGAAACCGTAATCAACAATAGTCCGATGGTAGTATTCCTCTGGAAAGCTGAAAAGTACTGGCCCACCGTGTATGTGTCTGAGAATGTCAGGCAGTTTGGATACACTCCAGAGGATTTCATTTCTGGGAGAATCCTTTATGGGAAGATCATCCATCCAGAAGACCTCTTTCTTGTGGAACTTGAGCTTGAGGAAAACTGTGAAGAAGGAGGAAAGGAATTCAACCGCCAATACCGAATTCTTACGCAGGCTGCTGACGTCCGCTGGATTGACGAAAAAACCTTTATCCAGCGCAATGAAGAAGGAGAAGTTACTCATTTCCAGGGCATTATAGAGGATGTAACCCGACATGTAAAAAGAGCCGAGCCTATAGGTCGAAATCGGAAAGGTGAGAGGCAAAACTGACTGGAAGCCTTAAATTTAGACTGGGTATTAATTAACTTAAATTATTTCCGGAGTTGTCTCACAGATTAATTTAGTTGATATAATATCAAGGAAGGTAAA
This sequence comes from Methanosarcina sp. UBA289, assembly GCA_002496565.1. Classification (GTDB taxonomy): domain Archaea; phylum Halobacteriota; class Methanosarcinia; order Methanosarcinales; family Methanosarcinaceae; genus Methanosarcina. The sequence goes on from DAKJ01000021.1 coordinate 2,257, forward strand.
AGTAAATATATTGTTTAAATGTAATACTAATAAATACTATAACTATTTAAAAGTAATACTAATGAGTAGTTCAAATAATCACTATCCTATACTACCGTAATGGAAATTTAATATATTCATTTAGCTTTCATACTTTCTTAACAAATAACTATTTATGTTTGAGAATATTAAGAAGTGTTTGCAGGTTTTAATAGAACTGCAGGATCTGCAGCCTCTCCAAATGCCTGAGTGTAAGGACTGGAAACAAAGAATGCTGAGTAACACGGAAATATATAGAAAAAATATCAAAAAGGATATAAGAACAAATTGTTCCCCAAAAAGCTAAAGAGGGTTACACCCCGAAACCGGCTCGGTTACAAGGAGTTTGAAAGAGTAATCTAACTGTTTTCGGGGTCAAATTTCAAGAGCTTAGTCTTTTCTATATCCAACGAAATAAATAGAGAATAGAACTAGCAGACCAACTATCTTCTCTTTTTTACTCTGAATCCCCAACTTACAGGCTCTACCTTAATTGATCAAAGGTTCGAATCTCTTTTACTGCACCAAATTCAAGGAAATCGGTGATTATATTCACCAATCAAATTTTTAAATTTGGTTACTTTTGGATTATTATTTTGTGTCATTCTATGAACTTATACACTCTAGCTATAAGTAATAAGCTTAAGTTTTTCATGCGCGATTAAAGCTTGTTTTATAAATATTAGAGATACTATTATTATTTAGATTAAAAACTATTTACTCTTAAATCCAGCGATAAAAGTGCTCATAAAAATCGTTCGATTGGAACTTAAATTTATCTGGTGGGGAAAAAATGAGAACGGAGCTTATTGTTTTAATTATTTTATTTAGCATATTTTTGTCAATAGGGTGTACGAATAAAAACGAGACAGATTACGTTAAGATTCAGAATTCTCAATATTATCCAGATTCAATCACAATATCTTCCGGTGATACAGTAAGATGGACAAATCTTGATTCAACTAATCATACAGTCGTGGGGACTGATTTCTCATCCGGTAACATAACAAGTCAGGACTCATATGATCATACATTCACGAAAGAAGGAACTTATAGTTATCACTGTTCAATTGAGCCTTCCATGAAGGGCGTTGTCATAGTAAAATAAAGTCTCTACAGAGATTCAAAATTGTTAAACCGGCATTCATAAATTTCCTTTTTAAATAATTCACTCTAATTAGTAAAACTATTAAAAGAGTGCATTTAGCGTATAATTTTTTTCTGTAATGCAAAGATGGTAAAGTTATAGATCCGTCTTGACAGTGCCTGACCTGCCCGTATTTTCATTTGGAATTAAAATTTGACCACAAAAAATACAGAATAAGGGAACTTCTTAAATACTTCATGTCGAAGCTTTGTTTAAAAGCTCCCTAAAGATTCTCATAGAAATTATAAATATCGCGGCAAAAATATAATAATTATGTTATAATTTCAATATAATATTAACTTTAGGATAATGTCACCTCATTTTCTTTGAAGTTCTGTTTTTTTCTCTCAGTTCTTATTCTTCACCGAACTTCTCACTCTCTAAAGTTATGATATTGTCAACCGACGACTCTCTCATCATATTGGCTTCCCCCTGTTCCATCCCTTCTTCGGATTCAAAAATCTTCCTAAGGTATTCGAGTACATCGTCTCTGAGGTTTTCATTTTCAAGAGCAAAGTCCACTATTGATTTTACGTATCCTAATCTGTCGCCGGTATCGAACCTTTTTCCCTTGAACCTACAGGCATAGATCATCTGTGACTTACTAAGAACCCGGATACCATCAGTCAGCTGGATTTCGTTTCCAACTCCGGTTCCAGCTTCTTTTATACCGTCAAAAATTTCAGGGGTGAAAACATAGCGGCCTATTGCTCCAAGATTGGAAGGAGCATTTTCAGGTGACGGTTTTTCGACGATGTCCTCCATTTCATAGAGAGAATCATTGAGAGGTTTTCCCTTTATAATCCCATAGCTGCTCAATTTTTCATAAGGAACTTCTTCAACTGCAAGCGTGGACCTACCATATTTTTCGAAATTTTCAATGAGCTGGGCAGTGCAGGGCTTGTCATTCACAATAATATCGTCTCCGAGAAGAACAGCGAAAGGCTCGTCTCCAATATGGTTTTCTGCCCTGAGAACTGCATCTCCAAGACCATTGGGCTCTTTCTGGCGGATATAGTGAATATCAACAAGGGAAGAAACGTCCCTGACAAGCTTAAGAAGTTCAGTGTTGTGTTTTTTCGCAAGGTGCATCTCGAGTTCAGGAGAATCATCAAAATAGTCCTCAATTGCTCGCTTGCCCCTGCCTGTAATGATGATGATATCCTCAATTCCAGAGGCAATAGCTTCCTCCACGACGTAATGAATTACAGGCGTATCAATGATAGGAAGCATTTCTTTTGGCATTGACTTGGTAGCAGGCAGGAAACGGGTTCCAAGGCCAGCAGCTGGAATAAGTGCTTTTTTAACGGTCAAAATAAACTCTCCAAATAACTTAAAAATACAATGTTAAAGTTTTTAATTATATGAGATTTAAATTATACTTTACCCTATGATTAATTTTTCTCTACCGTGACATCAAAAAATCGAATATAACTCAATTATAATATAATCATCTTACTTTTCCTTAAGTTAGAAATATAAAAAACTAATATAATTATAAGTTAATATAATTTGCAAAAAAATCACGGGAAATTGTAAGAAAAAAGACTACAAACTTTGAAAAAGAAAAATGATATTCAAAAATTCCCTTGATGCAAGAATTATATGCATGCACTGAAGTTCAGACTATCGAGGTCAATATCCTTTTGAGCTTTAACGGCACACTCAACGCAAAGTTCTTGCCCTTTGATCGTTACTGAATTTTCAACTTCTTTTCTGCAACTTTCACATTTCCCCATTTATTTTCACCTTCAAATGGCTGTATAAGTTCACATGTAAAGAGACTACTTTACGGTATAATTAAATTCAGTGTAAGAAGTAATTTTGCCTTTGGAAGAAATATTAAAAGTAACTTTAGCGATAGAATCTCACAATATTATACAAAGAGGCATGAATAAATTATTAACAAAGATATGATTAATAATATAAGTAATAAACTATTATTTAGGAGATATTTTAACTGAGACTCTTAAAACCAAAATTAGCCGCAAGCTACAATCAGGATTTTGTACTGGACTACAATGCCAGAATATATAAATTGGAGATGCATACTTCCTAAAAACAGGAATATGAGGGGGAAATAATGGCAAAAAGATTAAAGGTCGCAAATCCAGCCCGCTGCATAGGCTGCTACTCCTGCATGATGGCCTGCGCAAGAACCTGGTATGATACCATATCTTTAAAAAACAGTCGAATTGATATCCAGACACGTGGCGGGATCGAAACTCCTTATTCTCAAATTGTCTGCCATGCCTGCATAGATCCTCCGTGTATGAGGGCCTGTCCGCTGGGCGCGCTTACCAAAAGGAAAGGAGGAGGAGTAAATCTCAATAAAGAAATCTGTGATGGTTGCGGAAACTGCATAGAAGCCTGCTTAATGGGAGCTATCCATCTGGATGCGGAGAAAAAAGCTGTAATCTGTAAGCACTGCGGCGTCTGCCCGAAGTTCTGTCCCCATGATGTTCTGGAAATGATTGAGGTTGAAGACAGCGGAGAAATAAAGATTACTGATACGGGTCCGGCTCCAGATACAAGCCCGGTTAGCTCGACGGCATCCCATAAAGACCTTTATGGAGAAGAAGAACATGGGGAGGAAAAATGACAACCGAGAAATATGCTATTGAGGGGCTTAAGAATGTACTATATATTGACCTAAACAGCCAGAGCTATTATGTTAAGGAAAGGCGAGACCTCTATGAGAAATATCTGGGAGGCGTGGGAGTTGCCACAAACCTCATGCTCGAAGAATATAAAGAAGGTACAGGCCCGCTTGATCCGGAAATGCCAATTATCCTCAGCACAGGGCCCCTCTCTGGTGTATATCCTACCTGCACCAAGGCTGTTGCACTGTTCCGCTCCCCTCTTAATGGAGAATTAGGAGAATCCTATGCAGGCGGCCATCTTGCCATGTCCATGCGCTATTCAGGGTACGAGACTATTGTTATTAAAGGAGCCTCACGATACCCTGTGTATGTTGCAATCCACGACGACAAAGTTACCTTCAGGGACGCATCTTCCATATGGCATCTCTCTTCAGCAATTGATGTGGGAAAAATCCTGCGAGAAATCGAGCCAGGTGCAGGCAGACGCAGTATAATTCGAATTGGACCTGCAGGAGAACGAGGGATCACATATGCCGATGTCAATGTCGATACCTATCGCCATTTCGGACGCCTCGGGCTTGGAACGGTTTTTGGGGCAAAGAAACTTAAAGCTGTTGTTATTTCCGGAAACAAGGAGCTAAAAAGCCCTGAACACAAAGCCTATCGAAAGACTGTTAGCATGCTCTATGACATCATTGTGAAAACAGGACTTACTGAAAAATACCATAACCTGGGCACAAGCGAAAATATTCTGGTTTTAAACGAACTCAAAGGCTTGCCTACACGGAATCTACAGGCAGCCTCTTTTGAAGGAGCTGAAACGATTTCAGGAGAGCTTTTTGCCGAAAAGTATCTTCTCAGGCGGGTTTCCTGTGCGGGCTGCCCAATTGGGTGTATCCATGTAGCCATGTTAAAACGTGCCTTCTCAAAAGCGCATGAATATGAGGCTCTGAATATTTCCTATGATTTTGAATTAATCTATGCTCTCGGTTCGAATCTTGGCGTAGCTGATCCCGAGGCCGTGCTCGAACTGATTGACGCCTGCGAAAAAGCCGGAGTTGATATAATCAGCATGGGAGTTGTACTCGCCTGGGCCACGGAAATGCAGCAGCGCGGGGAAATTTCCACTAAAGAGAATCTTGGGCTTAAACTTTCCTGGGGAGATAAAGCTGCATATCTTAGAGCAATAGACCTTGTAGTCCAGGCGCCAAATGAGTTTTACTCAGCCCTTGGAAAAGGGGTGGAATATGCCTCAAAGAAGTACGGAGGAGAGGATTTCGCAATTCAACTTGGAGGGCTGGAAATTCCGGGTTATCACACAGGGCTTGGAAACGTGCTTGGACTCACGGTAGGTGCCAGGCACTCTCATCTCGACAGTGCAGCTTATTCCGCAGATCAGAAAGCATTTAATCAGCCAATCTCGGATGAGCAAATTGTTGATTATATAATCGAGGAAGAAGACCGACGCAATGTCCTGAACTGTATGGTTTCCTGCCTTTTTGCCAGAAATGTCTACACATACGAAAATATAATTCTGGCCCTTAAAGCTCTGGGAATAGAAAGAACCGAAGAGGAATTGAAAGCACTAGGAAAGGATATTTTCAGGAAAAAGTATGCATTGAAAAAGAAATTCGGCTTCAAGTTCGAAGACCTTAAAATCCCAAAAAGATTTTTTGAAACCCCCTCTACTACAGGGATGATCGAGGAAAAAAGGGTCAAGCAGGCAATGGAAATATACAGAGAAAAAAGGGGGATTTGAGTTAAGAGATCTCTTGAAGGCAGATTAGATCCTTTCTACATTTACTGAAATCCTGCTCGTATCAAGAATACTTGTCTACTCCCAATGCTACCTCTATTCCCAAAGGTAATGAAAAAACTCTGTATACCGCAAAAAGAGAATTAAAAGAAGAAACAGGTTTTGAGGTTGATGGCGAGTTTATTGATCTGGGAGAGTTGAACAGTCCGGATACAAGATGGTGCATGTATAGGCTCTTGAAAAAGACCTAGATGTAACCAATGTTGTGAGTAATACGTTTACGCTCGTGAGTTCTTGCGAATCAAAGATTTATTACAATGGGATCGCGGAGGGGCACAAATACCCTGACTTTTATACAAGGGATGAAGTGAACCCTTGCTGGCTTTTTGTTTTCGACTTTAATATCTAAATCGTCACTTCTTTGTAAAATGATCGAAAATCTGGCAAAGATTTAATGGCAGAGTTTCAATAACTTAGAACAAAGAAACCTTGTTAAAGAACACTATAAATCATTTCCGAGTAACCAGGAGAGAGGCCCGAAGCATACTCCATCCTTTTGAAGTTGTCCGACAATTCAATTTCAGGGCAAAAGCACGTGAAAAATAAGGCATATAAAGCCTTTAAAGAGAAAAAGACGAATTTTGGATATTACCGATAGTAATTGTCGGACAGCCTCTTTTGGGTGGGATGGCTGCCCGCAATTTTATTTTTCTTTATATTCATAACTTTTAGAGTTCTGAGCCGGATTTACCCTATCGTGTATATACTCGCTTACCTGCTGCCCAGGTTTCAGCAACAACGGGAGGGTTTTTTGGGTCGAGGTTGCCCTCGAGGATTACGAGGTCCGCAACCATGCCTTTTTTCAGCATACCTCGCTCTTTTTCTTGTCCACCAGCATAAGCGCCACCTGCGGTATACATCCAGAGCCACTGCTCAAAAGGAAGCACCTGATCTGGAAAGATGACATTGCCTGCTCCATCGCTCATAGTTGATCCCATCACAGAGCCCTGAATCGGGTCACGAGCGTCCATAAATCCTCCAGGATTATCACTGCTGGAAGCCACAATCACTCCTCCTTTAACAAGGTCACCATAAGCATACCACTTTCCATCATCTAACACAACCTGTTTTGTATTTTGAGCCCTGGAAAGAAACTGAGGCTGGATACACGCACATCCTCCCATGCCAGCAAGGCGTTTTATCTGTAATGAGTTTATGAGAGTTACATGTTCCAAGCGTGGGCGCATTTCAAATCCTGCTGGAGCCCGAATAGCAGCATTTTCAAAGGCTTTAAGTACAGCATCTGTTGTAGCGTTCCCAAAAGAATGGACACATACCTGGAATCCCTTTTCAATTGATGAAAAGAGCATTTCCTCAAAATCATCACGGTATTTACCGCTGTTTATAGTCTGCCCTCCAATTTTGAGAGAAAAGGCTACTGTTTCTGCTGTTGCGCCGTCAGCGAATAACTTGACTGGGCCCACACGCAGCCTTTCATCTCCCATTCCAGTGACCTGTCCTTGAAGCCGATGGTTTAGCTGATTATCAAGAAGAGTTCCTCCATGCGGCATCATTAGCACCGAGACCGGAAGCCGTCCTTCGTCGTGGAGTTTTTTATATGCCGCCTCAGCATCCGGTGTGACTCCCGGATCGTGGACAGCGGTGATGCCAAATTGGAAAAGCTCTTTAGCACGTGCCTCGATAAGGTCTGCAAGTGTGTCGATATCAGTTTCCATCACCAGTTTGAACACAGGAATCTGAGCAGATTCAACAAGTACTCCCGTTGGTGTTACGTCACTTTCCCGGAGAATAATCCCACAGCGTGGGTCAGGAGTCGCTCTGTTGATCCCCAGAAGTTCAAGTGCTTGGGTATTTACTACACTTTGATGGAATGTAGTCTGGATGAGAAGAACCGGCCTTTCAGAACTGACTTCATCCAGATCTTTTTTAGTCAGATCGACTCCTCCCATTCTGGCATCGAACCAGCCAAAACCGACAACCCATCCTTTTCCCGGTTCTTTTCGAGCCTGTCTTTTAATAGCCTCCAGTATAGCTTCCTTTTCCGTTAGGCCTATTAGGTTCGCCCAGGTAGGGAGAAAGCAACCAAATGAAGAAAGGTGATTATGAGAGTCAATGAAAGCAGGAAGTAAAACACGGTCTTTCAGGTCGTGAATTTCTGCATCTGGAAACGATTTCAGGATACTTGTGTCACCAACTGCAGCGATTTGACCTTCCCTGACAACTATGGCATCCGCATATTTTTGTTCCGGGTCCATAGTGAGTATCCGACCACCTTTGAATGCGATAGTTAAATTATTTTTTGCGTTAACAGTGTTATTCATAATTTCTCTCCTAAAAATCTCATTTTTTATTGTTTACGAGTCCCTGGCAACAGCTAGATCAGATCTTATTTCACTATTGCATGGGCGAAATTAGACAGGCAACACACTGGTCGACTTTCATTGATCCCCTTGAAGTAGATTTTTTTGTAATCCTCACTGGTCACGTTACAAATCCTGGAAAAACCGTGCTGAGAGATAAATGACTCTAACATTCCGTCCTTGACGCCGAATTTATAAGGCTCTCCCTTTTGTGCCATATCTTTTGTAGCATTCTTTATCTCATTCTGATTGCATGCGGTACACTGCACACCGCATATTCCATTCGTTCTGTATATGCTGGATTCGTATACGTAGTCGAAGATTATGGCACTTCCAGTTTCCGAGTTTTTTGAGATGAAATATAGCATCTCATCAACGGCTTTCGGTGGAAGGTAGTAAATGAGCCCTTCGATGATAAAAACGGTCTTCTGCGACTTTTTATATCCATGTTCCAGCAGCCGCTGGCCAAAATCTTCGGTCTCGAAATCAACTGAAACATACTCTACGTGGTCCGGAAGCGAACCAAAGATATCTTTGATTTTTTCAATTTTGACGCTTTGAGTTTCTGGGTGATCTATCTCAAAAACCTTTACATTACCCCTGAGACCTTCGATTCTGTATGCCCTGGTATCATATCCGGCGCCTAAAATGATCAGTTGCTCAAGACCTTCGTTTATTAATTTCTTTACAAAATCATCAAAATACCTTACTCTTGCTGAAAGTGAATTGTGCACTCCAGGGAACGGAGTTTTAGAAGGGTCATGGGCCGCCATTTCCATAAACACCAAATATTGCGGGCTAAGAAAGCGGGAGGCATAAGGGTCATAGCAGATGCGTTCACCTTCTGGCTTGAGCGATTCAAGAGCTCTAACGAATGCCACATTTTCTGCTGTAATGCTTGACCCTTTTTTCTTCTCAGCAGTCTCAAAAGTCTTATTTCTTGTATTGTCCATTTTTTTCATAACTTTCATCCCCGTGAATTTACTTCTATGTCTCTTGATCCTGATATCTCACCTATTTTGAAGTTTTTCATCCTAGTTTACCGGTTAATAGTATGAGTAATACTTGATAGTAAATAAAGTTACTCATTGGTAACTTTAGTTTTCCATCGGTAAATTATATATGAGTTGATACTAAAGTTTGAAGCGGTGATTATGTTGTCAAGGATGCTTCCTGAGTACAGGGAAGAGGCAAAAAAGAGGATTGTTGAAGCAGGGCTAGAGGTAATGTATGAGAAAGGATACTGTAGCACTACAATGGAAGAGATTGCTCGCCGCCTTAATGTCAGCAAACCCGCCCTATACCGCTATTTTAAAAATAAAGATGAACTGGTCATAGAAAGTGCAAATTACCTGCAAACACAGTATCGTGAGATAAAAACAACCCGAAACCCTGACATATGCCCGGTTGGCGAATGGATAGGAATTTTCGATCAACTAATGTCACCTGACAAAAAAATACACGCACTATACTTTGAGATTCTCGGGATGACAGTACACAAACCTGAAGTCCAGAAAAAGTCGGTCGAAGGGATGAAGAATGGTATTGACCAGCCAGCTCATGAAATCGCAGAACAGCAACAGAAAGGCCTTATTCCTGCCGATGCCGATCCGCGTACCCTTGCAGCCGCCATCGTGTCGCTATTCAACGGAATGCGGGTTCTTATTCTTCTTGGTGTTGCCTGGGAAGAGGTACGTTCTCGATGGATAGAAATACTCCAAAATTTGTTCGAAATTAAAAAAGGACAGGCAGAATGCCCTAAGAATTGTAAAAGATTTAGAGATTGTAATCCTTCACAAAAAATATGAATATAATCTTCTCTAGAAGAATTTCAATTATTCCTTCTAGAGTCCTAAGTTTAAGAGGCTCTCCTGATATGCCATTCAGATTGAAATTATAGAGCCAGAATGCTTGAAAGGGGATTGAGGGTATATCTGCAATAATTAGTTGCAATGTATTTTTATCCTTCAATATAGTCAGGGCTTACAGTCAAAATCTTTTCATTCATTTCAAGCTCGTTTTTTATTCTGGTTGCATCTTTTTCCGGGATCCAATTCTCTGGTTTATTCCAATTCTGAGACCCATCTCCAAAAAGAACATAACACACCACGGACTTTTCCACCTGAAGATTATATTTTTCCATTACCTTCAGAAAAGTTTCATCTTTAAGACCTTCTTCGGATACAATGAGATAAGAACAATTTTCCTTTTCGATTTCAGGGAATCTGGGTTCAGGGATTTCAGGATTTATAGGATCATTCCAATTCTTCTCTTTTCTCAAGTCATCTTTTTTATCGTCATCTACTTTTACGTAGTATATATTTCCCATATAATCAACGTTATACTCCAGGATACAGCTTCGGGTCATGTTACAGTTTTCAAGTATAGCTTTAACTTCCGGCTCAGTGGTTCCATCTTCAAATTCTATAAATAAACCGCCGGCTCGCACTCCTTGAACTGGCTTTTCCGTATCAATTGACATTTCAGAGTCAACGTGTGTTGGAGTAAATAATACCAATGGTATTAAGAGAATAAGAAAAGCAATGAAAACAGCGACAAACAATATTTTATAAATAGATCTATTCATCATTGGAAATCACCGCAAAAAATTGAGGGATTTTACATTCTCATATGAGAGTACTTTGATAAGTTCACTAAACTCCATAAACTCTTTTTTGTTAACTCCTTATAAGTTTTCTCTCCATAGTATCAAACAATCATAGATATGAAAATAATTATGGCTTGAAAAGTACGAAAAACACTGAGTTTTGATAATTTGCCCGGAAAAAACCTATAACTATTTATTTGGAGGTCATTAAAATATGTTAAAGGTATTAAATCAAACCTGATTTTTAACCCGTTAGCTGAGGCAGCAGAATGAGAAATATTACTAAATATGGAATTTTTTTATTTGGGGTTCTTTCTTTACTGACATTAAGTGTTTTAGTACTGTCCAATCCTTCAAATGAGAATACTGAACTTGAAAACAGTAGCAATGAACCTATTGATTTTGGCATATGTATAGACTTTATACCATACACCCATGAGGAGTTAAAAGACAACTCCGATACTATTGTAATGGGTACAGTTAAAGAAAAACTTCCACCCAGATGGAATACGGCAGATGGAAAAAAACCGAACAAATTACTTAATAAAATTGAATATCCTGACGACATCATTTATACTGACATCGTTATAAGTGTTGATGAATACCTGAAAAACCCGTTATCGTCTAGAGAGCTTATTGTAAGAGTCACCGGTGGGACGGTTGGAGATTTTAGCATGACTACAGATGCTGATCCACTATTCAATACTAGCGAAAAAGTTTTGCTCTATTTGAGTAAAGATGAAAGCTCCAGTACCGGGAATATTGGTCCTGAACACTTCATAGTTACAGATTTTTACCGTGGTAAATATACATTAACAGAGGATGGAAAAGCTATAACCCCTGATGAAACTGTTACTCTGGAAGAATTGTTGAATGCAATTAATCAAACCAATAATAACACAAATGAAACCGAAGCATCAGATAATAAAGAAACAGCAAATAAAGAAACAGCAAATGTAGAAACAGCAGATAAGCAAGAAGAATTTGGTTCTACTATTGAATCAAACAAAATCCCTTTCACAAGCTTCTTCTGGCTGCTTTTAGCATTGCTTGGGGCAGTTTCAATTGTAAGACGCAGGCAGCAATAAGCTATTTATAATTTATTAAATAGCTGTTCAGCCTTATTTTTATTTACATGACAGTGCCTATGGCTTACATGATAACAGGAAGAGCAAATCGGTCGGAGGGAAAGTAAAAAAGTGAGTGTTTATAGTAATGGCATTCTTTTGTTCAGGTTCAGGAACGAAAGACTCGAAGTGATGTTAGCTCATCCGGGTGGGCCAATCTGGTCAAAAAAAGACCATGGGGTGTGGTCGATACCTAAAGGGCTGCCCGAAGGTAATGAAAAACCTCTGGACACGGCAAAAAGAGAATTTAAAGAAGAAATAGGTTTTGAGGTTGACGGCAAGTTTATTGATCTGGGAGAGTTGAACCAGTCCGGATACAAGATAGTGCATGTATGGGCTCTTGAAAAAGACCTGGATGTAACAAACGTTGTAAGTAATACATTTACGCTTGAGTGGCCAAAAAACTCCGGGAAAGTACATGCGTATCCCGAGGTCGACAAAGCAGGCTGGTTCGATATCGAGCTGGCTAAGGAAAAAATCCGAAAAGGACAGATAGGTTTTATTGACAGGCTCATGGATATCTTAAATTACTCCCGGAAGGAAGAAAAATTGGACAAGAAAAAAAGATACCGGCAAACCACACTATTTTAAAGATAGAAACAGCGACTTCCTTCTCGCTTTTGTTCATTTCAGCCACTGAAAAAACTGATGGGGTTTTAACCCCTGAGAACATTATACTTTGAGAAGTTTAAATCTTCTGGAAATCAATCTTTATTTAGCGAATCTTGTTCTCGAATATATAGTATACAATCTGTCAATATGATCCCATATAACATCATATGAAAATCTGACATAAGAGAAAGGATAGTTTACCCAGAAAACCACTTTCCTGAAATTCGATAGGTCTCTATAGTCCTCTACCCACATGGATTCGCTTAAAAATCCCTTCCAGATAAGAGATTTTTGCATATGTTTCCATCGCCTGAACATATGGACTATTATGAGTAAGAAGGCACAAGCGATGGCGAATTGTTTTTTTGTCATTCTTTCACCCTCAACGACTTGATAAACTTAATAAACTTAATTAATTTATGAAATAATCTCGAATAGGGTAAAATTTTCCTGTATTTAGCTAAAGTAAACCTCAAACCAACCTTTTTGAGATTCAAATCCTTGTTGGAAAATTGTCAAACTCCTTCAAACAATAAGAAAATCTTTTTTTGATAGCTTGATGTGTTTAAATACATCTCCTTTCGCCTATATATTTTTGCTTCAAAAAGATCTGTAAAGTTTTCAAATGTTTTTCAGCCGATAGCAAATCTATAAATTTTTAATTTTCTAGGCTCTGTAGAAAATCGATATAATACAGCTCCAGTGCGATTGATATTGTATTATAAGTTACCACAAAGGTATCTAAGAAATAGACAGAGTTAAGATAAAACACCAGTATTCTATCAACATAAATTTATTAATTTCCAATTAGGACATCCACCTAAACATATAATTTTTTTTGGACATTTCTCACATTTTTCATTCAAGGTTCTTTGTCGAATCTTGATAAATTCATTACCAGTTGTCCAAGCCTCCAACAAGGTATTATTTTCTAGATCAATACTAGAATGTGTGTTTTCCATAAATGAACATGGATATGCTTGCATATCTTCTGAGATAAACATCGAAAAACGACCAGCATCACAACAGTCGAAGAAAGTTGGAGAAATATTAATATAATTCACCAGTCCAGATACAAGACAACTGTCAAACCCGATTTTATAACCGTGAGATTTCTGAACTTCATCGAAAAAAACATTTAATGAACTGCTTTCTTTTAGAAGATCATCTTTTTCTTCAATTCTGCCAAGAGGTTTATAATTGAGAAAAATGAGGGCATTTACTGAAGACAAAAAAGTAGGAGGGTTTTTTAGCCATTGTATTGCTGTTGCAATACTATCTTTATCTAACACAAAATGAACATTCGTTTTAACATCTAGAGATATTAATTTTTCAATTGCTAGTTCCAACTCATTATATGGGGAATACGCACTAACGGCTACAGCGCCACAGTACGCAGCAGATGCTTCAAGTACTTTTTTGGTCAAGCCACGACCATTGGTTGTATATGATGGAACTATATTATATTCTTCTCTAGTCATTTTTAAAATTTCACAGAAATCTGGGTGCTGATTTGGATTCCCTCCACCAAGCGCAACCTGTAAAACTGGCAGATTATGCGCTTGCTCCATAATTTGTCTGTATTTTTCAAGCTTCATGTGTTTTCCAAAGAGATTAGCTTTGCGATAACAGCGGAGGCATTCTCTATCGCACCATCGTGTTATCGATATATCCAATAACTCCGGACCATTTTCAGACCAAAATGGAGGCTCAAAACCCACGTCCTCAATTCTTAGAAAAAATCCGGTTTCAGAGTTAAATAATACGGTATAATGTTGCTCAGGGAACCTTTGCAAAATGAATTTATGCTTTACCATGCGCATTCTATTCCATTAAAATATAATTCATCGTTCTCGATCTCGAATGAATCAGTACAAAAATATGCTTCTAGCCAATCGCCATCATCACTAGATAATTTCCCTATATAAACTCGTTTTCCTTTTTCCAGACTTTGAGTAATTTTTTCTTTTAAGGATTTATCTCCAGAAAAGTTATCTGGACTATTAAGTTCAGTCATTTTACTGGAAACAATAGAATACAATCTCTTAAAAATTGGGAGGAGTGGTGAATCTTTTTGAACTCCAACGAGATTAAAAAATCTCTCTTCAGTAAAGTCTCTAGTTGAGATTATTACAAAAGATGTAGATGAACTATTTGTAACAAAATCAGTTCGTATTTTCATGATACTTCTCCCTAATTTCTGATATAATGCTCTTTAAAGATTCAGACATAATTTCAGTTTCTAGGAAAGTGTAAATGATTGAAAATCTGCTACCGTATAAGAGAATTTCATGTGGTGCTAACTGAGAAATAAATCTTCTAGATATATTTTTAGGAACGAAGTATTTCCAGAACAAGAAATCTTCAATGCTTTCATACTCTATTGAGTAGTATTTTTGATATTCTTTATATACATCTCGAGCAGATACAAACAAACCGTTATACAATCGTTTGATAAGACCTGCAGAGTAACTATCTTTCTTGACTCTTGCTACAGTAAAAAAATCATTTAACGTAGTATTTTCGGGGATACAAGCTAAAAAACCATCACTCTGATCGCTTGTTGAATAAAATTCATTTTTGCTTTTGTTTATTGAAATAATCTCAATCATTATTTATCATCCGCTTGCATATTTAAAAGTTACAGCAGGTTATCAATTTTCAAATAATCTTTAAATTTGATATCAGTGTAGATGATCGGAGAAGATAATGTTTTTGAGACTAGAGAAGTTTTGTTTTTTATATATTTTTTTATAATTTCTGTTGATAGTTTCGGATCTTTATCCGCAATTTTGAGAAATACATCAAATGAAGAAATCATCTGAAAGCTTGTTGGTATGATGGGTGAAAGACAAATCAAAACTTCAAGCAGAGAATAATTTTCTTCTATTCTAAGATATTGTGAGTCGCATCTTTCTAATAGATTTTCGATACTTCTGCAAATACTTTCAAGATATGAAGAAAAAACAGGAGATACTAGACGATAGTAATCCTCTTTATCGAGTTTGGAAACTAAATCCAAAAATAACCAGATATTTAAATTTGGATAATCTGTTTTGTTTCTCCTATTCATTAAACCGATATGGATTTTATTGACATTTGTTGAGTCATATTGAAAAAGCTTTTTTATTCTCTCAATGTCATCCTCGACAATAAGTGAATCATTAAGTGAAAAAATATTATTTAAGAATAGATCGTCATAATTATTTTTACTTTTAAGGAATTCCTCAATTTGAATATTGTTTTCGTTGCGTATAATGGTGAAAATATACTTTCCAATTCCTTCTGCTACTTGCGACTCTGGGGAAATACATTTAGAATAATATTCTTTAAAATGATCAAAATCTGTAGGGGCAATTTTTTTAACAAGGAAATCAGCCAGGATGAAATCTCTGAACTCATCGTAAGTGAAATTGAGAACTTCTGAATAGTCACAAATTGAGGCTTTTTCAGGTAAATCTTTCTTTAGAATTACCCCTTCATTAACCAGAATGTTGATGACGTTTTCCAAATCATCTGATAGTGAAGATATTGGTATATTAGAAAAAGTTGTTTTTGTAAGCATATAATATGCAAGTTCTTGGAGTAGTTTTATGTATTTTCTTTTAAATCCACTTTCAGGATATTTCTTTTCAAAAATTTCAATTATTTTTTCGTTATATTTCGAGAAGAGATCATAAAAGCGAATATCATAAACCGGCTCGAGATAAACAATTTCATCATCTTCAGAGTTGCCATATACATCACAAAATAATCGTAGGATCAAAGGATTTTCAATAAAACGATCTCTAACGTCATTATTCAGACAACATTCTATTTTATAACGTTTGAAATATGAATAAATCATATATTTTTTATGAATGGTAGGTATTCCTCTTGTCAGATCTTCGATAAATATAGTTTTTTCTTTAAAACTCGCAGTTTTCAGATTTGAAAATCGTTGCTCAAAATATTCAGATCTACAAGTTAAGATAAATTTAACAGATGGTAATCTAGTAAATTCTTCTATAAGACTCTCAAGCTGAAACCTAAAATCATTAATATGTGGATACTCATTAATTCCATCAATAATTATTATCAATGGTTTGTTGTCTTTTAAGCAGATTCTCTCGATATCTGATAATAAATTTACTACATTTCCACTGTAAGTCTTGCTAAAGCAATTTACAACGTATTCTTTTAAGGAAGTTGCCCCTTCGGCAAAATCGTAACCTGTAACATAAAAAGATAATTGCTTACGGCATTTCAAGGTCGTATCTGCAAAATTACAAACAAAATTGGTTTTACCTGATGCTGCTTTTCCCTCGACAATTATAACCTGTGAAGTTATAAGTTTTAAATGTCGTTCAATTGACTCAAGCTCCCAACGAATGGAACTGTTATAGGTCCATATCCAATGTTTAATTTCATTAAAAAGAAACGTATTAGAACCGTTTAAGAATTCTGAAAAAGATCTTTCTTTGTAAGGGTCCATTAATTCTAAATGCCGGATAAGTTCCTTGACGTATTCTTTAAGAAGATTTGATCCATTTATAGCATCTTTGATAGTAGACGGTTTTTGAAATTCCACTGGCAACTCAATATTAAGTGCTTCTACTCCGAGTTTTGACAACATCTCATTGTACGAACATGTGTCAATTTTTTGTAAATCTTCAACAATTTTTTGTAAAAATAAGACTGGATCTGTAAAAATACGAAGTTCGTCTTTAGCATGTGGAATCTCAGTAAAAACTTCTGGAATATACTTTTTTGAATTTTTTTCTCGCTGAATTTTATTTTCAGTTTTAAATCTCAAGTTTTCCTGAATACTGTATGTAAGCTGAATATTCCATAAATTTACCAAAGAACGATATACTTCGTGTTTTAAATCTTTTAAGTCACTAAATTCATTCCAGAAATTCCCATTAACATAGTCCCCAACTTCAGTTAAAAACTCTTTTTGTTTTGGATCTTCTGTCTCTCCTTCTTTTAAACTCTCAATAAAAATAAGTATGATTTTTTTCTTTTCTCTAGCCTCACGATATTCTTCATGAGTTGGAGAAATTCCAATTGGACTCTTATCCCATCCATATCTATTTTTTGGATATATCCCTAAGTAAATATCACAACTATTTACTCCATTCAAACAAGCCTGTTGAGATGAACAATCCAGTGAAGGAGAGCTTTTTTGGTCAAGACGAATTACACTAAATTTAAGACTTGAATCTTTTCCTAAGCTATTAATGGTTGCTTCAACTATGTCTCTTCGATCTTGATATCCTTCAATAATTGAACTAATGAATATTTTAAACTCCATTTCCCATTTTCACCTATTAAACAGGATTATTATTTTAAATAAAGTATGTTCATAATAATTTCCACTACATGAAATACTTTTTGAAATTATAATGAAATTATTATTCAACTTATCCCAAGATTCGATTATAGTATCAATTGCTGAATACCACAAGTAAGATATCTCTGCAAAAAGTGTGTAAAAACGTTCCAGATTATTCCAAGGAAAATTATTTACAAAACATCCACAAACTTTGTAACATGAATTTCGGATTTTTGATTTTCCCAGGTCTCGAAGAGCTGGACCTTGGCGGCCCGTGGGAAATAATATCACTCTGTAGCAAGGGAATGTCCATAAATCCTCACGCCACTTTTGCGGATTGTCCTCCACTTGATTTTCTCCTGGTGCCCGGCGGCGAAGGCACGCGCAAAGAGGTAGATAATCAGTCTCTTATTCAACCCGTCGCCTGGCAGGCAAAATCCAGTAAAACTGTACCTTCAGTCTGTATTGAAATTTTTATTTGGGAGAGTTGAATCAATCTAGCAAGAAGATAGTGCATATTCCTAGAAGGAAAAACACTTACAGGAAGATTCAAAAGGAAAAGAAAATAAAAAAGAACAAATTATCTGCGTTTTACTACTTTCTGTGCCGCTTTTTGTGCTGATTTCTCAGCGGCTTTCTGTGCTGCACATTCAGCTTTACCCTTTGGTGCCTTCTTTGCATTTTGTTCTTTTTGTGATTTAACTTTATCAAGGATTGACGTCTTTGCCGGCGAAGGTGTTCTCATTTTCTCTCTATTTGCATCATCTATAGCCTTTTTAGATTCCTTTTTGGTTTCAGTTTCTTCTTTACCGAAGATCTTACTCAATATGCCCATTTTCTAAACCTCCTTTGCTTCCTTATAATACCTATTTCCATGTTAATTAGCTCATTCTCTAAAACATGGAAGAAAAAAGCAGCGGGTAAAATTCAGCTCAATGTCGGTACTATCCGTCCGGTAAGTCATATGGAGTAATACACATAATTCTACAAGCTGCTGAGTATTTGAGGAAAAGAGACTGAAAAATCCTCTAATCATTCAAAAAATATTTCAAGTCCCCAAAATATCTTATTATCTCTCAAAACTTCTTTAACTCCCGGAAAACTCTCAAAAGCTTCTCAATTCCCTCAAAATCTCACTGCCACATCACTTCAAGGGGTTTTCTGCGTGGGATTCCATAGATCTTGTACCTGGGGTTGCCAAACATCATTGCGTAAGCAATTTTCCTTCCTGCGGGCAGATTGAGCTCCTTCTGAAGAGGTTCGTAGGACATGGCAGCCGCTGCAACAAAACCCGCCCAGCAGGTGCCGATTTCGAAAGCCGGCGCAGCTATATCAAAATGCGTGAGGGCAATGATAGCATCAATAGGTGCAATCGGGCTCTCTTCAGGAATGTGAGCGAATAGCAAATGTGGAGCACCCCGGCAGATGACATCGATTCCCTGTTCCCACGCGGAAATCAGCATCGGCACAAAGCTGCTCATCGGGTGTGGGGTGTTCAGCAGTGTTCTCATCCACTCGATAGTGAGCCCGGCAATTTTCTTTACTTTCTCCGAATCATGGATAACCAGCCACTGAACTGGCTGCCCGTTACCTCCGGATGCAGCATAGCGGGCAATGTCGAGTACTTCAAGGATTTTCTCCTTTGGCACAGGCTCCCCGGTAAAATGACGAATTGACCTGCGCTTCTTGAGATAAAACCCTATATTCTCGGGAGAGATAGTACCTGTATCTGCAGGCAGAAGAACTTTTTCGTCAGGGCGGAAATTCAGAATGAGAGCCTGAGACGGGCAGAAAACCTCACAGTGTCCGCAATACATACAGTGTGGAGCATTTATATCCTGAACTTGGGGAAAATGAGTTTCATCAACCTGATCGATAAGACCAAAAGAGCATATCTTTACACAAACGCCACACTTTGTGCAGCGATCCTGATCAACAATAATGTGAGCCATTATATCAAATCCTGTCAAAGTAAATACATAAAACAGTCAGTGTTTATTTACTTTTCTTTTTTTCTCTGCATGTGAAACCTTATGAATTTGATAACTGCATGGGCAAAGCATAATTAACTGGATTCTTTTCTTTTTCAGTGTTCCATCAAGTTAACCTTTATTTTAGTCTGTTGTAAACCTATTACTCTTATGTCTTAATTTTGTACCTTTTTACCCGACTCCTTTCAGAAAAGGAAAAAATAATCCCGGATATAATGGCTTTTCAGATTAAAACAAAGTGATTCTTGATCCTTGCCATTCCTGCCTGCTTCTGCTATTTACAAACGGAGAGATTGCTAATATTCTATACTATTTACAGCAGATTTTCATCTGCCCATCTATCAAATACCTTCAATTGCTCTTCCGTATGGAAGTAATGCTCCCCATGCTCGAGAACTTTAACTGCTGCTTGATACCTTGCTGCAAATGCTGAGATTTCGTCCCATTCAGACAGATTATCGTCAGAACCGTATAAAATGGAAGTAGGTGCTTTCCATTCAAAACAAATCGGGTTTTCTTTCACATAGCAATAATAGTTCCATTCCAGTGTCTGTCCAATCGGCAACCGGATTTCATGCTCTGCTTTTAGTCTTTCTTCACTTACCTGGAAGCCTTCCATCATATTGTATATGATACGTTCCATATTGACGATGGGAGAGAGAAATAAACTTTGTTTTATGTTAAGGTCGTGATAGGCAAGCAGACTGAAATAGGCTCCCATGCTGCACGCAAACAAATGAATGTCAGATGCAAGCGACTTTGCAAATTCATAAACAGCTGTCAGATCACTTACACAATTTTCTGGAATACAGGTATATTCCTCATTTACACGTTCACCGTGCATAGGCAGGTCAAAGCTTAACGCCTGGTAACCTTTTTCAACGGCTTTTTGTGCCATCATGGAAATTACGGTATCCTCTTTATTAGAAAGATTCCCATGAACTTCAATCAACAGCTTTTCACTCTGCTCTCCCCACAGGATGGCAGGAATACGAATTTTATTATTTGAGATATAAAAATGTCTTTTTTCCATTCTCTCACTTATCTACGAGCAAAAAATAAATTTCATTTGCATTCATTCGACTCAGTTCCAAGATCTGGTGATAAAAGTCAGTGTAACATCACTACATAAATTTATAGTTTTATAATATGAGCTATTATATCAAATCCCATTAGGAATAGATTTATTATCAGCAACAATTATTTACTTTTCTTCATTTCTCTGTTTGTGGAACATGGACGATTTTTCAGACAACTTTATGTAATTAAACTGTTTTTAACATCCGATCGCCTTCAGACGAACAGGAACAAGCTAATAGCTAACCTTTACTCACTTTGACCATGGAAACGCTTTTTTGAATATATATTACTCAATCGCTCTTTCACTCACTTTTTCCGGGAAACCAATATACTCAAGCGCCCGATTCCGTATCCGGATCATATCCTGTTCTCGGGAGGAACTGTTATTTTGTATTGGTTCGGCAAAAGTAAGCGAAAACACAATTCTTCCACCAGCCCCGATCCCTCCGAGGATCAACGGAACAATTTCACTGATTGCCGGCAAAAAGACCATGCGATCTAGCTGTAGATTTCCGTATGTAGTTTGTAGATTCAGTTTTCCTAAATTTGAAGGAATTGTCCCGGGAGTCATGTTCTTGTTATTGTGTGTAAACGAAAATGCCACATTTTTTCTATCCTGAGCAAAACGTGACAGGTTGTCTGTCTGGGAATACGCTTCAGGAATAGCTTTAAATATTGGCCCAAAACTGGCAAAAGCGTCAATGAAAGACGGTTCAAATCCTGGGATTTCCAGGCCTGTCGAGTCCAGTTTTTCCACACGTTTGTGTACCTCCTGATGCAAAACAGCAGCGTTCTCCCAGAAGGTTTTTTTCACATCATAGGTGTAGGAGAAGCGCGGAGCTCCGACACAAAGGCAAAATACGTCGCCAACCGATGTAGTTGCATATCTTCTCAGGTCGAAGGGGACAGAAACCAGCTTGAAGTTTTCGGTAAATGGACCTAATATATCATTATGTGCTGCAATACATGCTGCAGTCACTGCCGACCCTACTGTAACTCCTTCTTTTCTGCATTTATCTAGAAAAATCTGTGACTCCTGGGTATCAAGCTCAATTAACACAGCGCCACACTTCATTTTTTCCCAGTAAGCTCTGGTGATAGCAGCATAATCTGCCTGGAAAAAGTAGTGTGGACTTTTTTTCCACTTCCTGTTAGCATTGTACACAAAAAGCTGAGTAAGAATTGTAGAGAGGGAAAAACCACTTTTCTTTGGAATTAATTTCATTATGTCGGGGGGATTGAGTACAGTGATCCTGCGTTCAGGGTCAGCATAATAGATTAAAATGTCACGGACCAGATTTGCCAGTGCCATCCCATCACAAATGCTGTGATTGCACATGACTATAAGATCTGATATTTCAGGAGAATGCAACAATATGAACCGGATCAAAGGACCTTTTTCCAGCTCAAACGGGACCCTTTGTTCGTATTGAATTTCTTCAAACCATTGAGTATTTGAAGTCATTTTTGTAACTCTCAATGGAAGAGCAGGAACATTATCATTAGAAAACCAGGCATTGTGTTGTTCATCGAATACGATTTTAGCTCCGACGAGTGGATGTATTCTGCGAACCGTATCCATAGCACGGAGTAGCTCATGTTCTGATACATTTCCGGCGATCCGTGCAACAATTGATACATTGCACCCTGGAGTAAATAGAAAAGCACGTTCAAGATTGGTTACCTGGCGTACACATCCAGGAATTCCTGCACTATTTTTCGCACATTCATTCTGCATTATTACATCACCTTCACTTTCAATACCTGTCGAATTACACACTTTTTAGTGGGATATGCAATGTCCAGAAAAGTGAGCTAATTTTGTCTTTTGAAGGCAACTCCGGCTCTTCCTTCTAACCGAACTGTTCGGCTTCGGTTAGCTATGGACATTGTAAAGCAGTTTATTATTGAATAAAACTTTGATTATTTTTTATTGATAGCATTCGCTATCCTGATTGTTGTTTCAATAATCGCATCATGGAATTTTCTGTGATCCCGTAATCAATGACTCAGTGTTTATTGCTGAAAAGTTCGGTCTTGATTATCACACTTCTTTTCCGGCGACCGAGAAATTGCTGGACAGAGGAATTTTGGCAGCATCTTGACATATGTATCGTAGCTTATTCCCTGTGCTTTAAAACTGTTTTTAATGGAAGGATCAGGGGCAACAACATTCAAACTAATCATCTGGATGTACATCCCAAGCAATATGGGATCCAGGTCATTTCTAATAGATCCATCCTCAATTCCCTCCCTTACAGCATAGTGCACAAGAGGCATATATTTCATAGAGAGTTCCATCATTGTTCGCGCATTTTCTGGATCAATTCTCTGAAAGAGCTGGGGACCGAAAGTAGTAGCCATGTCGTTATATCCTGGATTTTCCTGTGAATATTCGATAAACCACTGGATCATTATCTGAATTTTTTCGAAGCCTGTTTTCCCGTAGCTCATCTTTTCGATCATAGCTTCAACAAAATCGGTCCATTTTCGGGAGATGATGGCAAAAAAAAGTGAATCCTTACTTTTGAAATAGAAGTAAAGTGCACCTTTACTCAGTTCAACTTCCTGTGCTATTTCATCCATAGATACTTTATCATATCCCTTTGAATAGAACAGCCTCTCGGCTGCGTCTAAGATTTCATTGCGTCGTTTCTCTTTTTTTCGTTGTTGCCTGCCTGTGACTACCATAATCTTTCCTTGTATTTCCACTGTGAGTCAATTTTTAACTTTTAGTCGATTTTCGACTTTAAGTCAATATTAAACTCATGGTCAAATAAACTATATAAAGATTATCGTTTAATTGTCTGGCACTCGCCCAAAATATAAAAAATTAAAAAAGAATACTTTAATTCCAATGTTCTGTACATTTATTTTCGGAGTTTTTGTTTTTCGTTAATATCAAGAAGCATCGACTTCAGCTAAAAATTCAAGAGCAGGTTTGAGAAGCAAATTTAGATCCTGTGATATGAACAGATGGTCTCCTTCAACCAGGACAAGCTTTGCACCGGGAATTCCTCCAGCCAGCTCTCGAGTGATCTTCATAGAAACAGCCTGGTCCTTTGTGCCGTTTACAATGAGAGTGGGTGCTTCGATCTGGCCCAATAATTTCCTACCGTCGAAATTCAGGGGTGCTAAGCCTTGCCGGGCGAATGATTCGGGCGTTGGTGGGTACTGCTGTTTGAAAAGAAAGTCTGCACCCTTCCTCATCTGCTTTTTGCCTCCGGGTATTCTCCATATGAGGCCCCAGATCACATTTCTCGGAAACGGAACCCTGTGGAATGCCACGTGAAGCACCAGACTCTTGACACGCTCAGGGTATTTGGCAGCAAGCGCCAGGGCTATGCACGAACCCATGGAAGAGGCAATGAAGTGAGCCCGTTTTATTCCGAGTAAGTCTAAAAGATCAATTGTATCCTCTGCCATCATCTCAATAGAATAAGGGATATCCGGTTTGTCTGTCCTTCCCGAACCCCGGGTATCGAAGACAATCACCCTGTATTTTTGAGCATACTTATCCAGATAATCAAACTTTCCCTTTCCCTGAGTTATTGAGGATATTTCAAATCCTAGTCCCTGGATCAATACCAGCGGCTCACCCTTGCCGTGGATCTCGTAGTACATGTTTATGTCATTGACTTTTATTGTCGGCATAACTTCCCACCTCTATCATTTTTAATTATTGATCACTCTTTCATTCCCGATCACATTTTGATTACACTTTCAATAGCATCCGCTATCCCGATACAGGTGCAATATCCGTCTCTTTTTCGTGTTCCCGGTGCTAATCGAATTATTGTTTCTCGATGACGCTGTCGTCCAGGCCCGTTTAATCTGCATCCGGGCGTTTTTCAATAGCGTTGCCGATAAAGAGAAGGAAATCTTTTACAAACTGATGGTAGCTGATTCCTTCGGCTTCGAGTACTGTTTTCCAACCGGGGTCAAGGCAGACAATGCTATTGGACATAAGAGCCATGAAAAAAGCCAGTTCCAATGGGTCAATATCATCCCTTACTGTCCCATCAGCCATACCTTCTCTAAACACTCCATGGTGCAGGAGAAGGTCTTCTTTCATGTGCTCCACAAAAGTATGCAGCTCTTCATTTTCCAGTTTCCTGAAAAGTTTTGGCCCATTGGTGCAAACCATCTGATAGTATTCCTTGTTTTCGTGGACGAATTCAAAGTACCTTTTTCCCATCAACTTTGATTTTTCCCGGCCAGATACCTTCAGGTCTGCACACTCTCGGAAAATCTCATGCAGCTCATCCATTTTGCGTAAAATGATGGCAAAGAACAGTGCATCCTTATTCTTAAAGTAAAGATAAAGAGTGCCTTTGCCAAGTTCCACTTCTTTTGCGAGCTCTTCCATGGACACGTTGTCAAAGCCCCTGGAAAAAAACAGCTTTTCAGCTGCATCGATAATAGCATTCTTCCTTTGTTCTTTTTCTCGTTCCTTTCTGTCAGCGGTTGCCATTATCTTCACCATTATGACCGATGTCCATAATATGACCATCAGTCATTATACGAAATAATGTAAATCAATATAAGGATTCCGTTTTATGTTGATTACTTGTACTTAAACTGAACATTCCTGTCCATACATACTTATTCATGCTTGAAGAGGATCATAGGTTACTGAATGCTACTAAAAGACTCTGCTGATACTGTGCAGTAAAGCAGGAAAAAACACACTATTTAATAGAAAATAGCATGATGAAAAATTATGCAAAAAATGGATACTATATGAACAGAGTTATCAGCTACATATAGGCGGATGTGGGTTTAGAAGTCAGTCTATCCAAAACTTGAATTTTCTTTGGTATGAAAATGCTTTCAAGTGCTTTTATTTTTTATGCCTGTTATTCGAAGAATATCATGTGCGTTTTTTGATTAAGAAAAATTAAATAAACTTTGATATTTAAACTCTTAAGAAGGGGACGTGAATATGGATGCTGAAGAAATCAGGGCTATCTTTAAGTTTTCAGCCCTGGAAAAAAATCTGATTTCCAGTTTTGGAATAGAAGAAGAGCTGTTTCTTCCTTTTCTGCTTTCGCTGAAATCCGGAGGTTCCTGGAGTTATGCCTCTGAAGAAACAAATAGCATTGCAGTAAAGGATGTGATCACTTTTTATGATGATGAGAATAAGATTGGCTATACTCTGGAAAAGATATACTTCTTTGTCGATCCTAAGGTTGTAAAAGAAGAAGGGTTGGTCTCCAGGCTGGAAAAGTGCGGGACAAAAGAAGAAAGAGAACTTGTTGAAAGGCCCTACTTTATAACCCTGCAAGCGAAAAAGATCATATTTGCAGAGGTAAACCCAAGCCTCAAGAAAATAACAGTCAGGGAATTAAAGAAAAAACATATACAACTGAAGGGTACCCCGGCATATAGTGCAGCTCATGAGCTGGAGCATCTTGAAAAGGGAGAGGTAAAAGGAATTCCTATATGGACTTTTGAATACTTTAAAGAACAATAAAAATTTTTATAATAATATCAAGCAGATGTTAAAAGTATATGACTTACGTGGTTGAATCTTTTTCTCAAGTTGTATTAAAAATCCTTGTTATTATATATCGCAATAGAGGTTAAATAGTAGTCAGTTCCGGTTATCTGAATTCTTGTTTTATGAAGGGCCGCCAGACAAGCTGGTGAGGGTGCTTATATTTCCTGTTAATTGAAATACGTTTTCCAGAGTCAAAAGAGAATTAGGTTTGATTCAGAGTAATAGCTTGTTCTGCATTTTTGAGAGTTAACACGTAAAATTTTTAAAAGATTAAATAATTTATAAAGAGTGAAGATTATGCGAAGTTCTGCAGAGCTTGAATATAGTAAATAATGGGTTGGAAGCTGCTATATAGTCAAAATTAAACTTATGGAAATGGTATTGTTGCTTATTGTGGATATTATCGCTGAAGCTAACATATTATGATGACATAATACCTGAAAAAAAGTAGAACATACTGTCTTTATGGAAATTGAGATTTAGCAACAGCAATACAAGTGAGACTTTAATTAAACTGTAATTTTATAGGAAGAAATGGATATGTTTCTCACGAAAATAAATGCAAAAATAGCTTTCTTATTGTTTGTTTTTGCCATTTCAACAATATTTATTTTCTATTCAGAAAACAATGGAAAACATCCCGACAATATCCCTAGCAATCTTAGTAATAACTTAACTAATTCCAACGTGCACTCTGGAGATTTAATACAAAAGAAAATCAGCAATACTAGTTCTGGTGATACTGTTATTGTTTACCCTGGAGATTCAATACAACAAAAGATAAACAACGTTAATTCTTATGGCACGGTTTTGGTTTACCCAGGGTTATATAAGGAAAATTTGGTTGTAGATAAGCCTTTATCTATATTATCGAAACAAGGTAAACCTGCGGATACCGTGATTCAGGCTGCAGATCCGAAAAATGATGTATTCCACATAACTGCGAACAACGTAACAATTAATGGATTCAATATTACGGGATCACAGGGCAAAGCCGGTGTTTATTATATGGGATCTAATGGGAATATAACTGGAAATACATTGGTTTATAATAAATATGGAGCCTTCCTGAAAAGTTCCAGTGATATCATAATTAGAAATAATACAGTGTTTCAGAATGGATTTGGAGTTTACCTGAGCAACTCTAGTAGGAATACCCTTGAAAATAATGAAGCAAATAACAGCTCACATTGCGGTATTTATGTGGAAGATTCTACTGAAAATGAATTAGATTTCAATGTTGCAAACTCAAACAATGAGTATGCTGTGTGTCTCAAAAATTCAAACAATAACTGGTTAATAAGTAATAACATGTCCAATAACGAGCTAAAGGTTGATATAAATGGGATTAATCTTGAAAATTCCAACAGTAATAAACTAATAAGTAATTATATATCAAATAGCTGGAAGGGTGTAGACCTAACCAATTCTTCAGATAATGAGCTAAGCAAAAACAGAGTTTCACATAACTATTTCAGTATTAGCCTTCATAATTCGAATGGTAACAAACTCCTGAACAACACTATTGAATTACATCCATACACGTTTTCAATCACACTTAGTAGGCATTCACAAAATAACATAATAAAAGGTAATACTGGGGGATTGAATGAAGAGACTAAAAGCTTAGATAAAATTAAAGTGCATTACACTTCTAACAGTGAAAATAATACATTTGAAGACGTAATAGTAGACTGATAACGGACAAGGAACTGGCGGCATATTCAGAGTAAAATAAATGTATCGAGTTGCTTATAATTATAAAATATTAAAAATCAGTATAAAATGGGAGAATAGTAAAATATTCTCCCAAAATTCTTTTTTATGAAATTACTTCTGTCGAATAATATTTTTGACCCGCCTGTCCCATTCTGTAGACTCAAAAAGTTCCTTCAGTTCAGGGGAATCATCGATGAAGCAGAAGCCCCAGTAAACTGCAGGCAGAAATTCCCTTTTCCAGTGCTCTTTTTTCTTTTTGTCGAGGAACTGGTAGGTTTCCGAAGATGAGAGGCGGCTTACGAACCCAAGCACCTTCACAAGCTCAGGAATTGTTTTCTGGGCTGAACCCAATTTCAGGCATTTAAGTCTGAGACTGTCTATCTTCCGGGTGTCTGGCTCAAAACCCAGAGTTTTTAAGATCCGGTTTTTCTCGGGCATCGAAAGGTGTCCGCCGTTGTATTTAAGGGAATTCAGGGCTTGAAGTTTCAGCAGCCATTCGACTTCCCCGAAAACCTTTGGTTTGTGCTGCCTTGAAACGTCCCCCAACCTGCGGTCTTCATAGGCTTCGCACTTGAGCTTATTTATATTACCTGCGAGCTCTGCAAGCTCTTCTGCGTCCCTGAGTTCTCTGACTCGGAATCTCAGGGTAGCCCGCATGAGCTCACGCTTTTCCCGCTCAAAAGCTCCGACGTCCTTTTCCTCTGTCAGCGCGAGCAAGCGCGAGAAATATTTTGCTCGAATGGAAGTTGGAGGAAGCCTTACCGGGATTTCCCTAATCTGAGCTCTTTTTCTTTTCCCTTTTCCTTGAGGTCCAAGTTCCACTTTCTTAATCTCGATCTTTCCTTCTTCGATTGCCCGAGCTGCATCGCCTTCTGAAAAAAGTTCTTCAAGGCGGATCTCAGGCTGGAGCATCTGCACCTGGTCAACTTTTTCCCCGGAAAAAACTCCTTCCCCAAAACGCTGGTAGAGAGAGTCAATACTATCTGAAATCTCAAAAATATTGCCCTGTTGCTTTCCTGAGATAGAAGAAAGCCTCGTCACCCTTCCGACCTGTTGTTCAAAGAGCCGCATACTAAGAGTGGGACGCAACAAAACAAGGGCTTCAAGTCCAGGAAAATCAAACCCTTCAATCAGCATGCCTACGGTACACAGCACATAGGGGGGTTTTCCTATCTCCCTGAAAGCTGCAAGAATAGCATTTTGTTCATTTTTAGGCAGCTCTGAACTTATAAAAACCGTATCTCTGAACTCACCTTCAGGGGTATAATTCTCAAAATTTACTGGCAGGATAGGCTCGGAGTTCTTTTCGAATTCCTGGATTGAGACTTCCCCATTGAAGACCAAGGAAGTAAGTTTTGCATGGAAAGCATTAATTTCCTCACCGTCAGCCCCTACGCCATAGACACGCTTCCGCACAGGGGCGCAAAACACAAGCGTTTTTGAGTTTTTCTTTTTTATCATAGAATCGTACACGTCTTTTGCAAGCTGGGTTCTACGAACCACCTTTTTCAACTTGTCGGGAGTGCTGCAGTCAAGGAAAAGATCCTGTTTATCAAGCTCGTCAAGCCCTTTTTCAAAATCAAAGATTTCGAAGATATCCTCCGAACTCTCGGCAATCGTATACTTAAGAGGAGCAAGTTCTTCGTCCAGAATGCACTCAGGAAGAGTTTTTGCGTAAACCTCCCTCATATCCCCTGCAATTTCATCCACGAACTTGACATTTCCAACAACCCCCTGGAAGGGAGTTGCAGTCATTCCTAGGATTTTTGTCCTTTCCCCTAGTTCATTAAGGAAATCATTTCCTTTATTGTTGATGAAATTGTGAATTTCATCCACGATTGCAAGGTCAGCAAGTTCAAGAATCAGGTCTTTGATCTCAGAGCTTTGCTTTCCAAGTATGGTCTGAAGCGAGGCAAAAAGCACAAAACCTTTATCCTTTCCCTGCCCGAAAACTCTCAAAGTTTCAGCAAGTCCTTTTCGGTCCACCTTATTCTCGGATGAGAGAAGCGCGCTGTTGGGAAAAAGGGGCTTATTTATCTTCCTGTCATAATAAGTCTGGCTAAGAAGAGGATTGTTTTTCGAGACAAGGAAAAGCACAAGTTTTCCTTCGTCGTAGTACTTTTTCATTATATGTTTAGAAAGAAAGGTTTTACCCCAGCCTGTAGGAACCTTGATATAGCCTCTTTGATTGGTTTCAAAATATTTCAGAATATCCTTAAATATTTTCTTTTTGTCTTCTCTCAATGGCTCAAGCTCGACGGTTTCCATACCGACTGCGGTTTCATTTAAATCTATCATCAGTACGCTGTCCTTACACTTTTCACGGTAGAATTTTTTATATATTGTAGAAACTTTTTATTAAATGCAGAAATCTTTTACACTGTAGAAACTTATTTATATCTGCCTAAAACCAGAAAATGTCTTGCAAAGAGGTTTCTGGAAAACTGGTATAGCCACGCAATAGGAAATGCTGCGTGCACAATAAACCTGATAAGAACTAACTCCCCATAACTTACAAATAACTAATAAAAATTTTATTTAACGAATAAAAATTTTATTTCAGAAAACTTAAGTCATGAGCTTTCGTCTAGAAGTTGAAAAGAATAACTCTGGAACTGCTTTCATTTAAAAAGAATCCTTTTTCAATAATAAGAATTACGCTAATATATATGTTATGCCAAAAAGCCAGAAAGAAGAAGTAAATAAGGAATTTTGCTTCTTCTGGCAGCCTCCGAAAAATATACTTGAAAGAGTTCAGAAGCTTTGAAAATGTTTAGAAGAACTTGGGTCTTACAGAAAGGTATTTTGCAAGCGGCAGTTTCTTGTACGGTTTTCCTGCTATCTCACCTCTTATCCGTGCATTAAGTTCTTCAGGAGTAATTTGAACTTTTTTAGGTTTATCCTGTCCGGATTCCTCCCTTACAGTTACATTAATAGTGCCATCTTCAACTTCTTTATCTCCAATGACCACGACGTAAGGGACCCATTCTCTGCCTGCTTCCCTGACTTTCTTTCCTATTGACAAATCGCGGTCATCGATATCAACCCTGCAGTCCAGTTTCTGTGAAACCTCTTCGGCAAAAGCAAAGTGTTTTTCTGAGATCGGCACAATTCTGACCTGGGTAGGAGAAAGCCATACTGGAAGCATTGGAACCTTTCCTTCTTCGGTCTCCATTGCAGCTTTTTCGAGAAGGGCGTAAATACAGCGTTCGATTGCCCCGCTCGGAGAGCAGTGAAGCACTGTAGGCCGTTCCAGTTTGCCGTCAGCACTTACATAAGAAATATCATATCTTTCGGCGTTTTCCACATCAATTTGGACCGTGGAAAGTGCGCTTGCCTTTGCAAGGGCATCTACGAAGTTAAACTCGAACTTGAGCACGAAGTAGAAGAAACGGGTGTCCCACATCTCCACAAGCACGGGTTTATCAACGGTTTTTGCCATATTGACTATAAGTTCTTTATTCGACTCATAAAAGTCCTTGGTAAAACGTATGGCAACCTCATAATCTTTAACATAAATTCCCATATTTTCAAGTACATTGATACAGAGGTCGTACTGCTGTTTGAACTGATCCACAGCCTGATCCATATCCGCGCAGAGGGTGTGCATGTCAGGCATGGTAAAAGCCCGAAGTCTTCTTAAACCTACAAGCTCTCCCCGCTGTTCCTTCCTGAAACTGTAGCGGGTCATTTCGATCATCCGAAGAGGCAGGTTCCTGTAGGAAATCGTCATGTCGTGGTTCATAAGGAACTGCCCGAAACAGGCTGCAAAACGCAGGAACATCTGCCGCTTGTCGGATTCGATAGAATATTGCCTTGCAGGGAACCTATCCAGATATTTCTTCAGAGTAGGATGGTTCATGTCATACATGATAGGGGTTTCAACTTCCATTGCCCCGAAATCGGTTGCGACATCAAGCACGTAATTTTCAAGGAGGGATTTTACAAGTCTCCCTTTAGGGTAATACCGCATATTTCCGGAGTCCGACCCTGGCTCGTAATCAGCAAGCTCAAGTCTCCGCATAAGCTCCACATGAGGAGGAGCACGTTCAACAGCCCTGCTCTTGGAAATTTCATAATTTACAAACTTCTGAAGTTTGGGGTAAGGTGTAAGGTCGAAATTCTCAACTTCGTGAAGTTCTCCATCAGTGGTAAGGATGCGCCAGTAAGACTTTGCAGTACCTTCGGCTTTAAGGGCTTCGGAGACAACCTCTTCTTTTTCCCCGGACGCTTCAACTTTTCCTGCTGCCTTTGTAGTCTCTTCAGGGCGTATGCTCCTTGAGAGTTCGGAAAGCGGATGCCCTTTACAGCTGATATTAAAAGCCTTATACCACCCGAAAGGAGCACGTTTTACCTCATACTTACCTGAGAGTGCAGTTTCTATTCCTTTCAGTACCTGTACTGCAACTTTCGGAGAAGAAAGGTCAGAACTTAAGTGAGCGTAAGGGTAGAGCATTACACGGTTGGTTTTGACCTGGGCAGCTACCTTTTCGATTTCGGAAACAGTCTTTTCTATTGTTTCCTCAGGATTTGCCTCGTCTACACTTTCAACAGCCATAAAAGCGGTAAGTGCTTCCTCAAGTCTGCCGGACTTTAAGGACTCTTCAATTTTTTCAGCAACTGGAGTTTGTTTTTTGGTTTCGTATTCAATATAATCAGAGTGAATGAGCAATAACTGCATTCTATCACCTGTTTTCGATTAGCTTCGGCGTGGAAATTATTCCGAATTATTTTTCGGTTGAATTTTTCCCGAATTAGCTTCGGTTTAGAATTTTGTCCGAGTTATTTTGGTTGAATCAAATAATTGATTTATGACAGACTGCGGTCTGTACAGTAAGTAGATCTTGGTTAAAGGAGTAAAGAAGAATATATGACAGTCCTAATATCCTTCAATGATATAAAATAATCCCTTTCGATTGATATTTTTGAGCATATCCTGGAAGTGCTCCACGACCTCCAATGTTTTTTAGCTCACTTTCTAAGCTGATTTCGGAAATTACTTTTCCAAGCCAGCCTTATGTGAGTGTCCCAGGTTCTTGAGGTCTGCGCAGGTCTCGGCAAGTTCGGAATGCGTATGTTCCTGATAAACTCTGTAAGCCGCAACCAGAGCACCTAGGAGAATAGGAGCTGCAAAAAAACCTGCAATCCCTCCGACAAAAGCTCCGCCCAGGAAGGCAAGCATAAGCAGCATCGGGTGAATATGGGATTTCAGGCTGGTCAGGTATGGCCTAAGAATCAGTTCTGGAGGGCCATAGATAATGAGGGAGGATACTATAAAGAAAAGGGCTGCACTTTCAAACCCGGATTCAAGGTACCGCATTAAAGCCAGAGGTGCCAGCACCATGTACCCGGCAAAAAGAGGAATTATCGAAGCCATGAAGATAAGGGTTGAAAGTGCAAGCACATGGGGAAGCCCAAAAGCATAGAAAACTAAAACCGAGGTTACGCTTACTATCAAGGCAGAGTAGGCGTTGCCTATGAAAATTCCTTTAAGGATCATATCTAGGTGAAGTGCATAACGGTTCACAACTCCTTTGTACTCTTTTGGTATCACGCCAAGAAAAGCCAGGTAAAGCCGATCCCCATCAGCGAGTATAAAATAACAGAAAATTATTGAGATTATAAAATTTATAAAAAAGAGTCCGATGCTCTGGGCATATGAAAGAAGTCCTACACTGCCTACTGCAGGGAGTAGCGAGGTAAAAAGATCCCATATAGCGGAATTAATTCGTTCTATAATTTTTTCTGGAATGTTTAGAGAATTTATGAAATTCAAAATTGCTGCCGCGACTGCCGTCTGGTTTTCAATAACCCAAGAGACCTGGTTAATGATTTCAATAATGCCTGCCCCGATAATGAATACTATAGGGATGAATATGCAAAGACTGGCAGTAAGAGCTCCGATTTTTCTGTGTTTTTTGAATTTTATTCGGATAGGCCTGGCAATGTAAGCAAAGACTAAGCCCAGTACGATTCCGTCTGCTAGCGGCAGCAGAATTAGAAGTGAAAAGTACAGAAGCAGTGCTACCGCCAGGGCTGCTCCGATTTTCCAGCGGCTGGCGATGATCTGGCTTACTCCATCAGGGGTTTGGCTCGATCTCATTTTTATTTCCGTTTGGATAGGTAGATAATAGCGGTTTTAAGTCGATTTAATAGGTTTAAGTCAAATTGACAGGCTTAAATCAAATATATGCGGAAAATAATATAAGTACAAGATCTAAATTTAATTAGAAAATGCAATATCTAAATATAATTAGGAACTATTTAAAAATATCATAGAGATAAAAAGTCCAGACTTTTGATCAATCACACCTTTGACCTTTGATTCAGGTCAGGTACAAGTTTATCAAAATATCGGGTTATCACACAGGACTCTGTACATTTTCCACATCTGATGCAGGCCTCGCTTACATGCGGAGTTTTTCCATCGAGAGAGGCTGTGCCGACCGGGCAGGCTTTTACACAGATCTCGCAGTTTCGTACAAACTCGACAGTTTTCGGAAACTCAATCCCGGTATTCAAGAAGAAAGCTTTGAGTTCCCTTTGCTTAAGGGAAGTGCGGGCAAGATCAAGCACTACAAGGCTGTTTTTTCTGCCGCTGAAAAACACATAAACAGGCAGGTTTCGATATTCGTTCCTAGAAATAATCCCGCGAATAGTATTGATTGCGTTTTTTTCAAGCACCTGGAGATATTTTGGTTTTACTTCCTATTCTTCTGGCTTTATTCATGGTTTATGAAATTCATACAACGTGTAGAATTTTTTTTTATAGTTGCAGATCGTATTTATTGGTGTATTCAATCTGTATGGTTGGATTTGGAGAAAGAAAAGATGATAAATAGTAAAGATGGAACATTAGTGCTGTGTATTGCTATGGCATTGTGTCTATGTTTGATACCATCAGCAATGGCTTCGACCGAAGAACAGCAAACCACCCAAGTTGAAGATGCTGCTCAGTTAAAGATAGAAGCTTTGGAGGCTAAGCTGGGTGAGGAAGGAATGCAGAAAATTGAAGATTACTTGGCGCTGCAGGCTTCTTTGCCGGATGTAGTTAAACGTATGCCATTTAGAGGACTTGCTTTTGCTGCTACTGATCCTGAAAGTCAAGCCATTAAAATGGAATATATTGATAACTTCAATGTTTCTGAGACTGAGAAAGAGAGGTATAAAGCTGGACTGCAAGACATATGGGATAGGTATCCGGATAAGATCACAAAGGACGACTATGCTTTCATGAGTGAGTTGGGTCCAATGATTGAAGAAGAGGCTTTAAGGGAACATCCAGTTGTTAGGATAATGTGGTCACCAGGTAAATGTCATCCAGATTTTGCTTATTATGCTTGTGATGGGTCTGCTTATAGAAATTATGCTAGAGATGCAGCTGACGACCCAGATGATTCTTGGTTTGAGCTTCCAGGATATCGGTACTATAATCATTACTGGGACGCTGATTGGAATCTAGGAGGTGCACCAGGTAGATGTGATGGTTATGCTGGTACTGCGCAAATCTGGGTTGATAATGGAATGCTGGTGCAAGCACATCAAGATTTTGGACTTGCCAGTCACTATTTGTCGGATACTGGCAATCCATTCCATTCATCTGGAGCAGTTAATCAGATTGGGGATTTTGTGGATAATCTGTTCAGCAGTCAGAATCATGATCTGTATGAAATATACATCTATGATCGGTGGAATACTGGTTATAATTTTGGTGGCTATGTCAGTGGCAATACTCAATCTATTACCGTGACTGATCCAGAACAGGCAGCTAAAGATAATGCCGATTTTAGTGCTCCGTACTTTGATTATATTTGGAATAAAGTGAATGATAACCCTCAGGCATTTGTTTCTGATGCAACTGTTGGATACTATACCGCTCAGTGTGTCCGACAAACTGCAAAATATAACCATGGATTGTATGATTACATCATGTAAAGTTGACATAATCTGAAATCGTGTTTATGTTTAAGTAGATGCCTTTGAAGGCATCTCTTTTTTACTACTATTTTTCCTGTATGTGTTAAATCCAAAAAACGGTGATTGATAACAGGCAAACTATAAATACAGTTACAAAAATTATAATAGGTAATTGAAATATTACTATACTATATTACTATAGATCAAAAGCAAATGGTGATCTAAGTGGATTCTATTAGTCATTTCATTTTAAAAGTTAAGGGGAAAATGCCTTTTGAGGCTCTTCTTTTCATTATGCAACATATATGGCTTGCTATTTTTGTTTCAACATTGGGCATATCGATAGGGTCAGGAATTATCTTTGGTCTAGACATAGTCGCCTTGGTGATAACGCTAGGGATGTTTGCTCTGTTTTTCGTACCTATAGTCTCTATTAGCCAGAATGTTGTTCAGAGCAAGAAGGATATTAGAAAGGTTTTGTGCTGCGTACCTTTACTAATAGCTGCTGTATATCAAACTATAGTAGTTGTGTTTGGATATACTAAATTTATGCTCTATGAATCTCATCCGGACTCTTTGGTTTATGCTTTGCTACTTCCAATTCAGAAGCTGGCGGAAACTGTAATTTATCCTACAACTGATAAAATATTTTATATGGGCTTTCCTTATAACCAGTTGCCTCAATTTATAGCTTACGTTATTATTTTTCCGATCAGTTTGCTTATTTACTTATTGCCTTCGATAGATTATGACAGGAGAAAGATCACAAAAGAGATGAAACTAATTGCTTTGTTACCACTTCTTTGTATTGCTATTCCGATAATCGTGCAGACAGTTAAGATGAGGCTTGGATTGATCAACGAGCTCATGATTCAATTTTTCTGGTCTGAGATAATATCAAACATAAAATTAATGGGATTCTTTCTGTTGATGCCTGCACTAAGTATCTTATATATAAGACACTATCACAGAGTGGTTAGAATTTCTACGGAGAAATTCTAAGATGAATTGGCGAGTTAAAAACACTAAACCAATCACAGAGTTGAACTTGCTTGATTTTGTACTTCAAGTGCATAAGTCCCATAACTATAATCCGAGACTTTTAAAATAAGGTAGAGGTTAATATCCAGACTTTTGATCAATCACACCTTAACCTTTGATTCAGGTTAGGTACGAGTTTATCAAAACATCGGGTTACCACACAGGACTCTGTACATTTTCCACATCTGATGCAGACCTCGCTTACATGCGGAGTTTTTCCTTCTAGAAAGGCTGCTCCTACCTGACAGGCTTTTACACAGATCCCGCGCAGCTTTGTACAAAACTCGACCGCTTCCGGAAACTCAATCACAATGTTCAGGAAAAAAGCTTTGAGTTCTCTTTGCTTAAGGGATGCCCGTGTTAAGTCAAGCACTACAAGACTGTCTTTTCCGCCACTGAAGAACACATAGACAGGCAGGTCTCAGTATTCGTTCTTGGAAATAATCCCGTGAATAGTGTTAATTGCATATTTCCCAAGCACCTGAAGGTGTTTTTTGTTTTACTTCCTATTCTTCTGGCTTTATTCATCATTGTTTATGAAATTGATATGGCACATTGGAAAATTTTTTATAGTCACGTGTCGTGTTTATTGGTGCATTAAATCTGTATGGTTGGTTTTCAGATAGTGTTTTTGAAATATATTAAAACGACCTAAACTCTAAATGTAACTCGGTGAAAATTGAATGCTATCGTTTTTTGGTCTCTAAATTCACACACATTCACCTTTAATTCCTGCACAAAAGTTCAATAAATTTACGTTTAATTGATAACAACAAAAATTGTGAAAACTGAAATTTTACTGCAGAAAGCGGATTTAAAAACAGCGCTCAAGCAAGATTATTGATAAAAGATTATTGATAAAAGGTAAATTTTTCAGTTCATTATAAATTTATAATAAGTAAACTCGATACTACTTTAGAGCAAAAGCAAACGGTAATCTAAATGGATTTTATTGACCGATTCATCATAAAAGTTAAGAAGATAATGCCTTTAGAGGCTCTTCTTTTCTTTCTGCATTATATATGGTTTGCTGTTTTTCTTTTAACAATCTTTGGAGATATAGTCGCCTTGGTGATGACGCCAGGATTGTTTGTTCTGTTTTTTGTACCGATAGTCTCTATTGGACAGAATATTGTTCAGAACAAGAATGATGTCAGAAAGGTTTTGTGCTGTGTACCTTTATTAATTGCTGGTGCGTATCAGACTATAACAGCTGTGGCTGGATATACTAGAGTTATGAACTACGGATCTCATCCTGATTCATTGCTTTATGCCTTGCTCTTTCCAATTCGGAAACTAGTGGAAACTGTAATCTATCCTATGACTGGTAAAATATTTTATATGGGTTTTCCGTATAACCAGCTGCCTGATGCTATATTCTATATTGTCATTCTTCCGGCTAGTCTGTTCATTTACTTACTGCCTACGGTAGATTACGACAAGGCAAAAATTACAAAAGAGATGAAACTTATTGCTTTGTTACCACTTCTTTGCATTGCTATTCCAGTAATTGTGCAGACAGTTAAGATAAGGCTAGGATTAATCGATGAGCTTATGATTCAATTTTTTTGGTCTGAGATAGTCTCAAACATACAACTGATGGGATTCTTCCTGTTGATGCCTATACTAGGTATCTTGTATATAGTGCACTATCATAGGGTGGTTAGATAGAGTAGTTAGAATTTCTACGGAAAAATTCTAAGATTAGTTGGCTAATTAAAAAACACTAAACCATCACAGAGTTGAATTTGCTTGATTTTGTACTTCAAATGCATAAGTCCTATAAATATAATTAGAAACTATTTAAAAATATTATAGAAAAGAGAGATCCAGATTTTTGATCAATCACACCTTAACCTTTGATTCAGGTCAGGTACGAGTTTATCAAAGTATCTGGTCACCACACAGGACTCTGTACATTTTCCACATCTGATGCAGGCCTCGCTTACATGCGGAGTTTTTCCATCGAGAGAGGCTGCGCCGACCGGGCAGGCTTTTACACAGATCCCGCAGCCGGTACAGCGAGAAAGCCTTGTAAATTGCTTTGCCGCCTCCTTAAAAAGCGAAACCGCTTTTTCTTTTGTTTCTGAACTTGCAAGCAGATTCCCATTCGAAAAAAACTTTACAGTTCCGGTTCCGGTTTTAACTAGCAACATTCCCAGGTCTTCCGCATAAACCGTATTTCCGAGGACACTGATGAAACCTGCAGCCTCTTTTTCCCTGATGCCTTTCACTGCCGCTTCTATTGAATAGCCGCCTGCCCGGCAGGGTGAAATCCCTGATACGACTTCAATTTCAAAGTTCTCAACATTTTCTCTTGGAAGCACGGAAATCCCAAGCTCATCAGCCAACCTGAGCATTTTGGGAGGCAGTTCCTTCCAGCGCCAGAACCCATGCTCTATAAATTTTTCAGAAAGCCCTCTGGATTTCGCCCATTCCAGCAGGAAAGCGTTCCACTTCGCGTATATTTCAGGGTGCAGGTCTTTTACCCTGATGTACTCGGCGGCAAGAGCAGACGGGCAAAGCCAGCATCCTACCCTTTCAAAACCAAGGTCATAGAGAGGATTGTAGGGAAGCTGTCTCCAGTGTATGTAAAGCCACACCTCAATTGCCTTCCAATCTCTTATAGGGAAGATATTGAGCTGGGCAGGAACAAATGGGTTTGTTTCGCTTGCTGCAATCCTTGCCCTTGAGAAAGACTCGTGCTTTCGCTTACCGTCTATTGTAAGGTAAGCCACGCCACTGTCTCCTTTTCGAGAGGAGTCTCCTTTTCCTGTCTCGAAGTCTCCTGCCGATGCCAGCTTGCAGACCTTACAGCACCAGCGGAAATCCTTTGCAGGAGGCCCGAATTTTCCTACCTGTTCCCGAAAAGCGGAGCCTGCACTTGCCTCGGTGAGTGGAATTTCTCTTTCCCTGCAAAAGCTTCGCACAAACTCGACAGTTTCCGGAAACTCAATCCCGGTATTCAGGAAGAAAGCTTTGAGTTCCCTCTGCTTAAGGGAAGACCGAGCCAAGTCAAACGCCACAAGACTGTCTTTTCCGCCGCTGAAGGAAACATAGACAGGCAGGTCTTGATATTCTTTCCTGGAAATAATTCCACGGATGGTATTGATTGCGTTTTTCCCAAGCACCTGGAGGTGTTTTTTGTTGGCCTCTACGCATGCCTCAAGATCCGGAGTCTCAGGACGAAGCGAAGCTTCACTGCTGTCAACCTTCCTTATCCTGAGAACTTTTGTCCCGGCTCCAATTGAAGCTTCTAATTCAGTTAGGTTCTCAGGCTCAGACGGGGTTTTAATATTCAGAAAGTCCACTCCGTCAATTAAAGAAACCCCATAGCCTGTAAGGCTTCCTGCGGTAACAAGGACAAAATCTCCGGCTTTTATATTGCTATCAAAGGCCTCAATTGATTCTGCTGCCACACTTTTTCCATTAAGGTGCCGGTTTGTTTTCTTAAGTTCGACTTTCCTGCCTTCGGCGCATTTCAGGAGAATTTTTGCGCCCTGGAGCGAAGGTTCAAAACTGTAATCCATTTTCGAAAGCTCAAACCGGAGAAATCCGAAAATAAATCCGTCTACGAGCACTTCGTCGGTTTTATCCTCACCAGGAATTTTATTTAGAAGAATAAGTTTCTCGCCCAGAGGATTGCAACCAAAAGCTGAATAAAGCTGCCTGTCCAGGACTTCTCGCTCGTAAGGGGAACAAAAACGGATGTCTGCAGGCTGGGAGAGCTGAAGGACTTCCCCTTTGCTTCCGCATCTTCCGCATTTTTCCCCGATCAGTGGCAGGTTACATTTTCCGCACCAGAAAATATGATCGTCTTCATACTCAAAGCGCTGGAAGTTCTTTTTCTTAGAGGAAACTGAATCCGGATTTTTTTCAGAGCCAGAACTCTTGCTGAAAGCGTGCTTTCCCTCAGAAGGCTTTCCTTTAAAATCTGTGTATTTGTTTTTTCCCCTGTTTTTTTGGGTCTGAGAATCCTTTCGACCCGAAGTCCTTGGAGTTTTATTATCTAAAGCCCTTGAAGCTTTATTATCCGAAATCCGGGCTTTTTTTGTGCCCTGATTACTTTTATCTGGCTTCTTTGGGCCAGAATCCTGGAATTTTTCTTTTTTCTGTTGCATAGAAACCCTGATTAGTGGTTTGAAGAAATCGTTAAATATTTGATCGTTCAGTTTTATGGTTCAGTCGCACGGTGAATGCATTTATCAATATATCAAGATTGTGAAGCGTGGAAAGCTTTTCAGATCTAAATATAGTTTATCTAGCACTTTAAGCACTACTCAAGATTAATTGGATTAATTAGAAACTCGTCAGCTCAATAAAGAGCTGGCTTGACTCATGAAGAGTAATTTGATCGGCAAACAGGGTATGTTAAACGATAAAAGAATTATTATAATAGTTAAAAGATCATTGTTATCAACAAAATCCACGTGTCAGAATAAATATAATATTATCTAGTGTCAGAATAAATATAATATTTATCTGTATAATATTATGCAAATCACGTTTATCTGAAACTGCATTTTTTATATATAAAAGTTGTAATTTTACTTATATTTAGGAATTATGAGTATATCAAGCTTCCTGCTATTGTAAGGGCTTATTCTCGAAGGTAACACGGTATGAAATATGATGTCGTTGTAGTTGGAGCCGGGCCTGTGGGATCCACTGCAGCTCGCTATGCGGCCATGAATGGAGCAAAGGTTCTAATGATTGAGGAGCATGCCTTCATAGGGTCGCCTGTAGGCTGTACCGGACTCTTGAGCACCAGAGCGGTTGCAGAATGCGAGCTCAAGCCCTCGGATGAGTTTGTGTTCAATTCCGTACGCGGAGCCTTTGTACATGCTCCGGATGGGCAATGCCTGCCAATCGATGGAAAGCAGACCAAGGCATACGTGGTTTCGCGAAAGAACTTCGACCGCGCCCTTGCAGTAATGGCTGCTGAAGAAGGTGTGGAACTATCTCTCAGGACAAGGGCTGTGGGATTAGAAAAACCGGATGCGGAATTCAAAAAGGAAGGACAAAAAAATCCTCAGATAAAACTCAGAGTAATCAGAAACGGAAAACCTGAAACAATCTGCACATCTGTCGTGATAGGGTCAGACGGCGTAAAAAGCCGGATAGCCAGCTATGCTGGACTTAAAAAACCTGCCCGCGTACTTCCGGGAATCCAGATTGAAGCCCCATATGCTTCGGAAAATAGTGACTTTGTAGAACTTTTCCCAGGTTCCTTTGCTCCCGGTTTTTTTGCTTGGACCGTACCTGTTAACGAAAAAATTTCAAGAATCGGGCTTGCACTTGAACCCGGACTTGCCTGGAAAGATGGGCAGGAAGATTGCTCTCCTCTTTCATATCTTGAAAAACTCCTTCGCTCCAATCCTCATTTAAAAGCTAGATACTCAGGAGGTATGCTTGATTTTGTAGTAGGAGGAATCCCTATAGGGCCTCAGGAGAAAACAGCGTCGGATGGAGTTTTACTAGTTGGTGATGCTGCCGGACAGGCAAAGCCGACTTCAGGAGGGGGAATCTATACCGGAGCTTTTGCGGCAAAAATCGCTGGAAAGGTTGCTGCACAGGCTGCCCTTGAAGGAGATACCTCAG
Organism: Methanosarcina sp. UBA289; assembly: GCA_002496565.1. Classification (GTDB taxonomy): domain Archaea; phylum Halobacteriota; class Methanosarcinia; order Methanosarcinales; family Methanosarcinaceae; genus Methanosarcina. The sequence continues at coordinate 44,678 of DAKJ01000021.1, forward strand.
CAGAGAGGCTTTCCGAATATGACCAGCTCTGGCAAAAGGGCCTTGGAAAAGAACTTGAGATAGGCATGAAAATTCATGACTACATCGGAAAGCTGGAAGACAGGCAGTTCAATGACCTTATAGGTTCACTAAATACTCCTTCGATTCTGAACACCATTACCGAGTATGGAGACATGGACCATCCTTCTATCCTTCTGAGAAAGCTAATGTTTTCAGGAAATTCCTTAAGACTTATGAAAGCTTTTGGAACCTTCTTAAGAACGCTCTTTTGACATGCTAGTAAAGTCCCTTAAGATTCAGGCTTTTTTCATTTCGCCGGCTTCGGCTTAAAGAAATAGAATGGGTTTTTTAAAATTAACTGGGGCTTATATAAGCAGGACGATTTGAATGTACAGATGCAACAAATGTGGATACCTTTACAACCCTGATTACGGGGACTCCTCACAATCCATAGCTCCGGATACGCCTTTTCAAAGACTCCCAAAGCCGTGGAAATGCCCTAGATGTGGAGCCCCTAAAGAGAAATTCAACAAAATTTGATACTAATCCTTCAAAAAATGGTGTATATTAAAAATTCTCTTCGCTCATCCTGTTTCTTTCAAAGTTAAGAATTTTTCTGATGATTATTTTTTTAGACCCGACCCAAAGCTCCTCATTTTCAGGGTAATTTTCCTTCGCATACTCAAAAAGCTCATTTACGCTCATATCATCAAGTTTTCTCTTGAGTAAATTAAAATCTTCCACAAAAACACCTTCTTTATAAATTTAAGCTTTAATCTAGCTTTCAATACTTGTCTTTATCTTGTTAAAGTGCAGATTCAAAGATAGCAGGTTTTTTATAAATATTTATAGTTAATTGTCTGGACTCAATAAATCTTTACCTTGAACATATATAATAAATTTAATGCAAATTAGCAGAATATTAATATGTTAAGAAATTTAAACATAGTTATAGGATAGTACTTAAAAAATCAACCTGAAATTTGAACTCTGACACAAAAACCTTTAAAGTTGACAAAAAATTTACTAAAGTGGTATAGAATCAGGAACAGGTGACCCTGGCATAAATCAGAACAGCAGTACAGATGCAGAAACCGAAGAAAACTGGATGAGAGAATTTCTTTTAAATAGCCCTGACCCTATCCTGAGAATTGGAACAGAAGGAACGGTTCTTTACGCAAATAAGGCCGGAATATCCCTACTTGAAACTATTAAAAGCCAGGTTGGGGAAAAAGCTCCTGCTGAAATCCTGAAGGACGCCAAGCGAGTAGCAATTCGAAAGAAACCCGCGCAGACTGAACTAAAAGCAGGCGGAAAAATTTATTCAATTGTTTTTACTCCCTTGCTTGCATCCGAAGGCACGATCGTCTCTGCATTTGAGATCACTGCCCTCAAGCAAACCGAGGAGAAACTGCTTTTAAGAAAACGAGAGCATGAGGTACTTTCTCAGATTTCCTTTTTATCTTTCAAAATTCAGGGTTTTCAAGCTCTGCTTTATCAAGCCCTGCCTATGATTGCCGCTACTCTTGGCGCAGAATACTGCAGCGTCCTGAAACTTTTACCTGATGGAAATTTTATATATGAGACAGGAATCGGCTGGAAGCTAGAGAATACAGGTAGGATCATTAAAAAAGATTCAGCTTCAAGAGCAGGCTACACCGTACTTTCAAGCCGACCTATTCTGCTAGAAAAGCTGGATAGGAATAATTCCATTAGAACAATGGGCCTTGAAGAAGGTCAGGATATAATCAGTGGTATAAGTGTGCTCATAGGAAGTATTGAAAAGCCATATGGAATACTGACAGCTCACAGCACGAGAAAGGAGAAATTTACCGAAGAGGATACTTGTTTCTTAAATGCAGTTGCAATAATCTTTTCATTTACAATTCAAAGAAAAGAAGTAGAAGCCGCACTCCAAGACAAAGTGTATTTCCTGGAAACGCTACTGGACACTATCCCGGCTCCCGTGTTCTACAGGGACAGAGAAGGCATTTATCAGGGCTGCAACGAGCTTTTTGCAAAAATGATTTTCGGAAATTCAAAAGAAAAAATAGCTGGACACTCCACTTACGACCTTTTCAGAACAAAATCTTCAGAACTTGATGAAGTTTATGAAAGAATGGACAGGCAGCTCTTCCAGAAAGGAGGAAACCATGTTTACGAATCCAAAGTATTGTGCTCTGATGGGCTAAAAAGAGACTTCATTTTCAATAAGGCCATATACAAAAGCTTCTGCGGGACTGTAGAAGGGCTTATTGGAGTAATGCTTGACATTACAGGGCGCAAAAAAATGGAAGAGAAGTTGCGAAAAAGTGAAGAAAGATACCGCCTCATTGCAGAACAGACAGGGCAGCTAATATATGAAATTGATTTGAGAAACGGCAATGTTGAGTGGGCAGGAGCAATTGAAGAGCTCACAGGCTACAACAATAAAGAAATTGAGAATCTTGATTTTTACGACTGGCTTGAACATATTCATCCCGAAGATTATAGAAGAGTACAGCAATCATTGAAGAATTGCTGGAATACAGGAGATAAGTTCAATGGGGAATTCAGGTTCAAGCGAAAAGATGGAAGCTATTTTTATGTAAAAAATAAAGGAATATTTCTGAGAGATGAAGAAGACCGCATGTGCCGGGCTCTTGGGGCAATGGTAGACATTACCGAAATTAAACAGTCTTCAGAAAAATTGAAGGAAAGCGAAGAACTCTATAGGTCATTTTTACAGAATTTCAAAGGAATTTCGTTTAAACTTGACAGGGATCTTAAGCCCCTCTTTCTTGAAGGAGCCCTCAAAGAAATAACCGAGTATACAGAAGAAGAATTTCTCTCAGGCAGAATAAGTTTCCTTGACCTAGTTGCCCCGGAAGACAGATCGATATTCGATAGAAATAGAAAAAAAATGGCATTATCTCCAAATTCGATTATAGAGTACGAGTACAAGTTCAGGCGGAAGGATGGAAGTGTAAGGTGGGTCCATGAATTAATCCACAATGTTTGCAACGATTCAGGAGAAAACATATCTTACCAGGGATATGCCTATGACATTACCCAGAGGAAGAAAGCTGAGGAAACTCTTGAGAAAGCCGAGAAAATCAGCATGAGGGAGATCCACCATCGGATAAAGAATAACCTTCAGATAGTTTCCTCTCTGCTAAGCCTTCAGGCTGACAAGTTTAAAGATAAGGAGGTTATTGAAGCCTTCAGGGAAAGCGAAAACCGTGTAATTTCAATGTCCATAATCCATGAAGAACTCTATAAGTCAAAGGATGCGAAAAGTATTGATTTTGCAGCATACCTAAGGAAATTGACTGCGGACATTCTGCATTCTTATAAGATAGGAGACGAGAAGGTCAAGCTTATCCTTGAAGTGGACAGTACACTTCTTGGAGTTGATACCGCAATTCCGCTGGGAATCATAATTAATGAACTTTTCTCAAACTCCCTTAAATATGCTTTTCCAAAAAGTGAAGAAGGAAAGGTCAGGATTTCCCTTTACCGAAATGAAGACGAATGTCAAAAAACAGGCGAAGACATTGAAAAGAAAGGCACAGAAAAGTCCTCTAGGTTTACGCTCATCTACTCAGACAACGGGACTCGTTTTTCGGAAAAAGTAGATTTTAAAAATCCGAAAACTCTAGGTTTGCAGCTTGTAAAAGCTCTCGTTGAGCAGATTAACGGAACAATAGAGCTTGAAATAGGGAAAGAAACAAAATACACTATCAGATTCGAGGATAAGGGATGATCCTAAAAAAATATAAAAAATGCCTCCCGTACCTTACATTTCGATTAATTCCGCTTTCAAAAAAGAAATTGAGCTTTCAAAAAAGAAATTGAATAAGGTTCTCTTAATTTAATTTACTTGATCTGGTTTTGTTAATTTGATTCTCTTTTCACTTATTCTAAAATCAATCTTTTATAAAAAGCATTTTTCAATTCAGAAAGTTTTTGTCATATAAGCTTAGAGTCATATAAGCTTAGAAATAGTATCCCTATGCATCAAATTTTTTTAAATAAGTTTGATCAAAAACGGAAACTTTTTCAAAAAAGTTTTACCAAAACTTTGTCAGAGACTTGACATAACAAATTGAACCAGATAACACAGCTTCTATACTAAGAACTTTCTATACTAAGAACTCATATGCAACTTGATACCAGCTAAACTTGATTTATCTGGAACTCGTTATCAGTTGAAACTGGAAATTATTTTTGATACAGCTGGGAACTGATATTTTTGAAATTTAATATCGATTAATATTTGATGAAATAAGAATTATCGATTGATATTTGATAAAATAAAAATAAGAGACTAAAGAATAGACTTAGCGAGGATAGGCGAATTGTGAATGCTAATAGGAATTGATGTCGGAGGCACTACCACGGATGCAGTGCTTATCCGAAATGGGAAAGTATGCAGTACTGCCAAGGTTTCCACTGAGCCCGGAAATCTTATGAATTCCTTACTTGAAGCCCTTGATGCAATAAGCAGAGATGTTGATCCTGAGCAGCTGGAAAGGGTGGTATTCAGTACAACCGTGATAACAAATCTTATCGCCGAAGGCAAAACTGACCGTGTAGCCCTGGTTCTGATCCCGGGACCTGGGATTAATCCGGCAAGTTATACATATCCTGACAGCTTTTTTCTGAAAGGGGCTATGGATTACAGGGGAAGGGAAATTCATCCCCTTGACGAAGCCGAGATCAGGAAAACTGTAGGTTTGATCCGGGAATCAGGATTTTCGAGAGCAGCCATTATAAATAAATTCGGGCAGAGAAATCCTTTCCATGAACTCAGGATAGAGGAGATCTTTAGAGAGATTTATCCGGAATGTAAACTTGAACTTGGTCACAAAGTTTCGGGAAAGCTGAATTTTCCAAGAAGGATAGCAACTGCAATGCTTACCTCTGCTACAAGGGGACATTATATAGAATTTGTTGAGAAAATCAAGAAATCCCTTGAGGAGAGAAATATCCGAGCTCCAGTGTATATTCTAAAAGCCGACGGAGGAACTCTACCGGTTGAGAAATCAATAGAATTTCCTGTGGAAACTATCTTTTCGGGCCCTGCTGCCAGTACAATTGGAGCTCTTGCCCTTACTCCGGAGGGACAGACCTCAGTAGTAGTGGATATCGGAGGAACTACCACAGACCTTGCATTAATTCTTTCAGGCAAGCCCCTTATGGCTTCTAAAGGCGCAAAACTTGGAGGTTTCCTGACACATGTCCGGGCCTTTGCAGTCCGCTCGATAGCTGTGGGTGGAGACAGTGTTGTAAGGGTTAAGGACTCGGATACCGGCACAAAACAGATAACAATAGGCCCTTATAGAGCAGGCCCGGCTTACTGCATGGGAGGAAAAGAAACTACTCCGACTGATGCTCTGAAATTTCTCGGGCTTATTGAGGTAGGAAACCCCGAAAGTGCAGGAGAAGCGATAAAAGCCATGGCTTCAGCCCTGGGAAAATCCGAAACTGAAACCGCATCCCTGATTGTTGATAAAGTTGCGCAGAGGATTGCTGACGCAGTCAATGAAATGTTTTTTGAATGGGAACAGGAGCCTGCTTACAGGGTATGGGAAGTCTTGCAAGAAAAGGAGGCAAGACCTGAGAATGTGGTCGGAATAGGAGGAGGGGCGAAAGGGCTTATTGCCGAGATTGCGAAAAAACTTGATGCAAAGCCGGTTATTCCCGAATATGCCGAGGTGGGAAATGCAATCGGGGCAGCTGTTGCAAGGCCCACACTTACTCTGAACCTGCACATTGACACTGAACAGAAAGTCTACTCCGTCGCCGAGGAGGGGGAGATTGTCAGTCTAAACACAACAAACTTTGGGAATTTCAATAAAATCCGTCTCGATGAAGCTGAAGCCATGGCTGCAGAACTCTTGAGGGAGCGTGCGGAAAACTTTGGAATCTCCGAGTATGCGGACGAAGCCGAAGTTGTTAATAGTGAAGTTTTCAATGTCGTTAACGGCTGGTATACTACAGGGCGACTTTTTGACGTGAATATGCAGATTCCTGCAGGCCTGATTCCGGAATGGAAAAGGAGGGAAAATGTATGAAACTGGGGCTCGGAAGACTCAGGGATGTACTGAAAACCGGCTCAGGTTCCGGAGAAGGGGAGAAAAAGCAGGTTGAAGGAAAAAATAAAGCCGAGAAAGAAGAAATGCAGACGATAAATGAAGAAAATAAGCCTGAAATATCCGAGAGAAATGAAGGGAATACAATGGAATTGAGAAAGGCAGGGCTGGAATCGAAAAAAGAACCTTTATCCCCGGCAGACCGCACTGGAGCCGATAAGACAGGACTTATTTTCTTCCCTGCCTTTGACTGGGCGATTTCGCCAACCCATCCAGAAAGAGAAGAGCGCCTTCTCTATACCAGAGACCAGATCTTTGAAGAGGGCCTGATGGACCTGCCAGAAATAGCCGAATATAAACCCCGCCTTGCAGAGTACAGGGATATTGCTAGAGTTCACTTCTGTGTGCCTGATATAAAAGCCCAAGCTACAACCCCTCATCTGATCGCAGCAGGCAGTTGCCTGGTGCTTGGGGATGCCCTTATGAAAGCCGAGGTCAAAAACGCTTTTGCGCTTATCCGCCCACCTGGCCACCATGCAATGACTGTAGCACATGGGAACCGGGGATTTTGCAATATCAATAACGAAGCTATCCTTGTCGAGTACCTGAGGAAAAAATACGGGATCCGCAGGATTGCAATTGTGGATACTGATGTGCATCACGGGGATGGAACCCAGGAGATTTTCTATAATGATCCTGATGTGCTTTTTATCTCCTTCCACCAGGACGGAAGGACCCTTTACCCGGGTACGGGTTTCATAAATGAACTGGGAGGCCCAAAAGCCCTTGGAAGGACGATCAATATTCCTCTGCCGCCCGGTACCCCTGATGAGGGAATACTTTACGTGCTCGATACTCTGGTGCTTCCGATTCTTAAGGACTTCAAGCCCGAACTTGTCCTGAATTCTGCAGGACAGGATAATCATTATACCGACCCTCTCGCAAATATGCGCTTTTCCGCACAGGGATACGCGAAACTGAATGAGAAGCTTGCCCCTGATATGGCCGTGCTTGAAGGAGGTTATGCAATTCAGAGTGCTCTGCCTTATGTTAATACAGGCATAATCCTTGCAATGGCAGGGCTTGATTATTCCTGCGTAAGGGAACCTGACTTTAAGCCAGGCATGTTTGTCCAGGCTGCAAGGGATAGAAAGACCCTGGAAGAAGTAGTTGCAGCCCAGCTTGAAAACTGGAAAAACAGAGACAGGCTTGTAGAGTCTGAGGTGGCAAAACACGGGGACTTTTACCGCCGGAAGAAACAGATCTTTTACGATACGGATATGATTCAGGAGTTCCAAGAAGAAACGATACGGATGTGCCCTGACTGCCAGGGATACAAAACCATAGACTCCCATGCCCATAGAAGTGGAGATGATACCAGGATCTTCGGCGTTTCAATTCCGATCTATGCCTGTAAGAACTGTCAGGCTGAAGCCAGGGAAGAGTACAGGAAAAGTCTAAATCATCCGGAATACGAGTACGTCTACCTACAGGATAAAAAAGAAGACGAATATAGAGCATATAATACGAGGACAAAGCAGGAAATAGCTTATTGAGACCAAAAAAGACTTTCCGAGTAGAATAAGAATATTAAAAGATATATAGGTCTTTTTTTCTTCATTTTTTTGCATTTCTTTTTTGTATTTCTTTCTCTTTTTTCTTCCTCTTTTTCATCTTTCTTAATTTAGCTGTTATCCGGGTCTAAACTTTATGAATGAGAAAAATAGAGGAATATATACATATTTTTTATGATATAATTTGTAAAGAGGATACTATTTTTTAGAGAAACTTACTAAATATATTAATTTTACCCTTGAGATTCAAAGAATCATGTTTTTCGTAGGTTCAATGAAAATTAAAAACGTGAATGGGTGGCCTGAAAGGAGCTAAAAATATGTATCTTCTATCATTATGCCAGCAGTCAGGTAGGTTAAGGAGAAAACGAAATGTAGTCAGTGTTAACTTATTTTTGTCTTATATAAACAAAAAAAGATATTGGAAAATAAAAGAAGGTAATTGGTAGAAATCAAGAGAGGATTCCGGTAAGCTATGGCGTCATTTTGAAATTCCAATTTTTATTATTTTTATTATATTCATATACATGGTAATTAAAACCGACATGTTTATATTGTATTTGTAATTAGATTATAATTAATTTAAGAAAGTTATATTTCTAATTTCTTTTACCTGTAGGGAGGAATATGAAATAAACAGAATAAAATTTCTATTACTAACCTTTTTAATATTCACGCTAAGCTCCTATATTGGAGCAGCGGCTGAGGTTCATCCAGGAGGTTCAATCCAAGCCGCTGTGAACAGTGCAAACCTTGATGGTGATACGATTATCGTATACCCGGGAACCTATACTGAAAATATTGAGATTACTAAAAATAGTAATCTGGTACTTATCGCAGCGTCGGAGATTGATAAAACAATAACTAATGAAACGATAATTGTTTCCAATAACACAAATAAAAGTGTGATATCTGCTAGCTCAGTACCCAATTTAGTAATAAAAGGGTTCACGATCAGCGGAGCTGCAACAGATTTATCAGGAATTTATCTACGTAGCTGCAATAATGCAACCATTGAGCATAACAAATTTTTAAATGATGCAATGGGAGTATATGTACGGTCTTCCTTGAATACTACTATACGCAGCAATACAGCTATCAAAACAAGTGGAGTTGGAACTGGTAGAGGAATTAACATTGAGGGATCCGATTTAACCGCTGTTTCGAGCAACACGGTTTCAAATCATAGGTTTGGGATTTATCTTTCCGGATCCAGGCTTAGTACTGTCTCAAGAAATTCTATAAGCCAGAGTACTAACGACAGTATAGTTCTTGAAAAAGCATCAAACAATAATACCTTCGAAAACAATATAGTAAAATCAAATGCAAGATATGGAATTTCTCTTTCGGATTCAAGTAACAATGTCCTGAGAGGTAATAAAGTATACAATGGAACCAATGGAATTAACCTAGTAACATCTCCTGAGAATATAATTTCAGGTGCCATCTCACGTAACAATGTAGTTTCAGGTAACACCGTAGATTTCAGCAGTCAACACGATATTATGCTGGATAACACAAGCTACAACAATCTGATAAGTAATACGGTTTCAAGCAGCCAATACGGAATAGCTGTAAGGTCTTCTCACAATAACAAACTGACCGGCAATACTGCATATAACAATAGTATAGGCCTTTACATAACTCTGGGATCCAGCGGGAACACAGTTTCGGGCAATAAAGCAAATTCAAACAGAGGTTCCGGTATTAGTCTATATAGAGTCAGGGATAACATTGTTGAAAACAACGAAGCAAATTTGAACATCAACCAGGGTATCATTCTGGACAATTCAAGCAATAATAAAGTGTTCAACAACAGTGCATCCAAGAACGCTAGAGGCATTTATGTAAGTTCATTGTCTAGCAGGAACACACTTTCAGGCAACACTGCAAATTCTAACACTGGTAATGGTGGCATCGGAGCTGACGGTATTCTTCTTGAAAATTCAAGTGATAATGATGTTACCGACAACATTGCAAATCTGAACGGTAGGAATGGAGTCTATGTGACAAGTTCCAATAACAGTGACCTGATCAACAATACGGCGCAGAAAAATAAAATGGGTATCACCCTTTCCGGGTCATTAAATAACACGATTTCTAAAAATACAGTTACTGATTGCACTGATTCTGGATTATATCTCACGGTTTCCAGTAATGCAACCCTTTACAATAATGTAGCTTATGGAAATGGAGAAGGCATTACTCTTGACTCCTCTGAGAACAATGAAATTTCAGGCAATAACGTTAGTTTAAACGGTAACGGAATTTACATGTGTCCCAGAAGCTATGGAAATAAGGCTTATGATAACTATTTCAATAATATTGAAAGTAATGGAAACATAAGAAATAACAGAAGCACTTGGTACATCGAAAAGAAAGCAGGTAAAAATGTTATGGGTGGAAAAACCATTGGAGGAAACTTCTGGGGAACCCCGGCGAGGATGGGATTCTCAGAGAATATGTCTAACTCTGATGAAAACGATGACGGTATTATTGATATTAATGTCCCCTTCGTTTCAAGCAATGGTATCGTTTCCTCAGTCAATGGAAATATTACAGACAACTATCCGCTGATACGTGTGGTGCTGCCTACCGCAAACTTCGATGTCAACACCACAAAAGGTATTGCCCCTCTAGCGGTTCAGTTTACGGATCGCTCACAGGACGCAACATCGATAATCTGGGATCTTGGTGACAAAAGCCCGAACAATACCAATAAAAGCTTTGTCCACGTGTACGAAAAGCCGGGAACTTATACTGTCACTCTGACAGCAAGTAACAAAAATGATAATTCTTCAAAAACTATGCAAATAGTTGTAGAGAAATTTTTAATTTATCCTGTTGCAAACTTCAGCGCCAATGTAACGAGCGGCTATGCTCCTCTTTCTGTCCTGCTTACGGACAAATCGCAAAATGCAACTTCAAGGAACTGGGATATTGGCAA
>DAKJ01000004.1:0-9600 GCA_002496565.1 Methanosarcina sp. UBA289
TATATTAATGTCAAATTAAGGTTGGAATGAGCTCATTCTACATTTCTAGTTTTAACACTGATATGGAAAAACCCTAAATCATTGGGCAAATAAAAAATTCATTTGGAAGATATTTCCAAAGAAATAGGCGTCAAATTAGATTAGGGCTTTTAAGAGTTAATTGAGATTTTTTTAGTAAAAGTTTGATGTAGTAACAATTATTAAGAAAATATTAGCTTATCCTCAGTAAAAAGTTTGATATAATAACAGTTATTAACAAAAATACTAACAATTGTATAATGAGCAAATACTCGTTAACAAATTGTTGTCGCACTAAGAGGACATGGATGGACAACAATGAAAAAAGCACATTCATTTCTGGTTGTATTGGTTTTGCTGTTAAGTACAGCCTTCTCGGGCTGTACATCGCAGCCAATGGTAGCGCCTCCGCCGCAACAGGATGAAAATCGGATCGCCAAGATGACGTTTGGCGCAGTAGCAACTGTTGAAAATACAAACATTAACGATGCCCAGTACGATCGGCTGATCAGGGTATTCTGTCTGCAAGGGCTGGCCCGGATTGGCCCGTCAGGCGCCCTCGAGCAGGAATTGGCAAAGTCATGGCAGGTGTCTTCGGACCTCAAGAAATGGAAGTTCCAGCTTTTTGACAATGCGACCTGGAGCGACGGTAAGCCTGTCACGTCCAGCGATGTGAAGTTCACATTAGAGAACCTTGCCAAGTTCACTCCGCACAAAATGCTGTACACTGAGGACATCGAGTCTATTGAGACACCTAACGCCAACACGGTGATTATCAACCTTAAAAAGCCGGATGCAAACTTGCTATATACATGGGATGTGGTCAAGATGCTGCCCGAACATGTCTATAAGGGTGTCCAAAATATCTCCTCATTCAACGGCAAGGAAGCTTCCATCGGAAGCGGACCTTATATCTTCGAAAAATTTGACAAAAATGCGGGCCTGCTCGTCTTCAAAGCCAACGAGAACTACTGGGAAGGAAAGCCGCCAGTAGATGTCATCGAGTACAGAATGTACAAGAATACAGATACACTCCTCCAGGCTTTACTCAAAGGCGAGATTGACGCCCCAGCCAGCACGATTAGTTATTATTACGTGCCGAAAATCCTTCAGAAAGAAGAATTGGGCATAATGACAGCGAAAAACGGGGGTGTATCCCTTGCAATTTACTTCAACGTGGAAAAACCACCCTATGACAGCAAGGTGTTCCGCGAGGCGATGAGCTATGCCATCGACTATAATGAAATGATGAAACTGTTCACGGCTGGCTATGGCTCGATACCTCCAGCAGGGTGGATTCCTGAGGGCTTGTACGGATACGTGGAAACCCAGCCTCTAGCATACGATGTCAACAAATCAAAAGCCCTACTGGACTCTATGGGCATGGTCGATCTGGATGGCGACGGCTTCAGGGAAATGCCCGATGGCACCAAGTTCCAGGGTGAGATTACCGCCAGGAGCGACATCGCGGACCACGCCCGCGCTGCAGAAATGCTCAAGAAGTACTTCAACGCCGTCGGCATAGACATCAAGTTCAAGTGGGTTGATCTAGCCACGTTCGATGCCCTTACGGGCGCAACAGAAGAAATGATCCTGTCGCCGACCTCGTATTTTGGCATCTCTATGGGTGCAGGCTATGGCACGGGCCTTGTCGGCACAGGCGAATATGGCTGGTGCATGTTGAATGAGACGACCTACAATTCGCTCGCCGACCAGCTAAGCATGGCCGGAGATGAGGACACCCGGCTCAAACTCGGCGGGGATCTCCAGAGATATTATGCCGACAACCTGCCTATGATTACGGTGTATTCGATGGATCTGATTCAGCCCTACAATAAAAAGTATGCAGGCTGGGTTGTCGGCTTGTCCAGTGTACTGAACCATCATACAATCATGGAGCTAAAACCTGCTTGAACTGTGACGTGAGTTATTGTATGACAGGTTTCACTCATATATGGAAAAAATCACGTTCCAGGCCTATGCCCCCAATCGTCTGGGCGCTGTTCACTGGCACGGCCCTGAACGGCTTCAGCACGTCGATTGTCACACCCTTCATCTCCGTCTACCTGTACGCCTATGAAGGTTCACCAGTAGCCCTTATTGGCCTGGTTGTCTTTCTCCAGACCATTGCCAACGCGGTTATGCAGCTCGCGGGTGGTGAGCTTTGTGATCGGTTTGGCCGAAAGCCAGTGTTCATGGCAGGCCTTGCCGGCGTTTCCATGAGTTTCACAGGGCTTGCGGTGGGGGTCGCATACAATGCCTCTTTTGAGTATTTCCTCGCACTTCTCGTCCTGTCCGGCATATCTTCGGGGCTTTTCAGCACGGCACCTTCTGCGGTACTGGCCGATGAGGTGGGCGAGGAGCAAAGGGCTGAAGCTTATAGTACACTCAGGACGGGCTATAACCTCGGCTACTCGATCGGCCCAGTGATCGGAGGCATAGCAGCTTCTGTCTCCTATACCCTGGCATTCTCGCTTACGGCTATGGCATCGGCCGCTTACCTTGTAATCGTCACGCTGTACGTCCGGGAACGCAACCATGGTGCGACACCCTATAGCGACGATCGATCGCAACACGGCTCTCTGCTAGAAGATAGGCCGTTCATCCTTTTACTGGTACTTGCGTTCCTCGCTGCTCTGGTTGCAGCCCATATGTACTCGCCCCTCTCTGTCTATGCAAAGGGCATTGCTGGCCTCTCCGAAAAAGAGATAGGCGCATTTTTTTCTCTGAACGGCCTTATGGTCGTTTTTCTCCAGTTCCCGGTGACCAGGGTCTCCGGACGCATCAGACTCACAACCTCGATGGCCCTCGGAATGGGACTTTATGCCGTTGGCCTGGCACTGATCGCTGTCCAGGGAGGATTTGAGTGGCTGATGCTGTGCGTTGCGGTGATGACGTTTGGCGAGCTGTTATATCTTCCTTCGCTCACCACGCTGACTGCCAATATGTCTCTAGAGCATCGGAGAGGCAGATACTTCGGGCTCGTGGGATTGACGGGCTCAGCAGGTTTCGGCGTCGGTGCCCTTCTGGGAGGCTGGCTCCTTGGGCTATTCTGGGAAAGCTCTGGCGCATTCTGGCTCATCGCCGCCATGATTAGCCTTGTCTGTGGCGCCAGCTTCTGGTACCTTGGAGTAATGACCCGCCCAAAAACAGGTGTCGACGGTCGAGCACCTTCCTTGTGGAAGGGAGTATAAAGCATGTGTGAAAAGCATGTGTGAACGACACGTTGTATAACATCCCGTCGTACGAATGTTATACAGGCTGTACGGTGCATAAACTGGCCTCTTCTGGTGTATTCTTCAGTTAACATTCTTAATGTTATTAAAATAATACATATTTAGTAACACAAAATTATTAAAGAATGAGATATAGTAAAGAAAGTGCTTATTTATTTATGGACTGATGAATGTTGCCGATTCGCCATGTCATGACATTGAGGTCTGTTAATGAGGTACATAACAAAGCTATTGATAATTACTGTTCTGGTTGCCTGTGTTTTGCTATCAGGATGTACGCAGCCGTCGGCAAATTCGACGGCGTCGCAGACACCTGCTGGGGATAACCGAGTCCAGAAACTGGTTATTGGAACAACCAACAAGGTGGAAGACACGAACATCAACGATTACTACTTCGGGACATTCTCGCGCCGCCTGACTCACCAGGCTCTGGTGACTATCGCCGCTAACGGTGACATCGTACCTGAGCTTGCCACGTCGTGGGACACCTCGGACCTGAAGACCTGGACGTTCCACCTGGTTGGCAATGCCACGTGGCACGACGGCAAACCGCTGACAGCGCAGGACATCAAGTTCACCATGGACTACCGGAAAAAGAATGACCCAAACTGGAAATCGATATTTGGCGATCTTCGCTCGGTCGAAGCTCCAGACGACCGGACAGTACTCATGACGCTTGACAAGCCGGACTTCAACTTTCTCATAAACCTTGCAACTTACAGAATATTGCCTGAGCATATCTACAAGAACGTCGAAGACCCGAAGAAGTTCAACAGCCCGGACGCATGGATCGGCACTGGCCCTTATGTGCTCAAGAGCTTCGATAAGACCACTAGCCTACTCCACTTCGAGATTTACGACCAGTACTGGGGCCAGAATCCAGCCATCGACCAGATCGACATACGCTACTTCGCCAACACAGACACGATGATGCTCGCGTTCCAGAAAGGAGAGATAGACACTCCATATGGCTATGCGACGGGCTTCAGCCCCTTCTACGTGCCCAAGTTGCTCGACGATAAAGACATTGGCATCATGATCCAGAAGAACAACGGCATCACCAACGTGCTCTGGTTCAATGAGAACAAAACGTACCTTGACAGCAAGACCTTCCGGCAGGCCGTCAGCTACGCAATCGATTATGAGGAGATGAAGAACATCTTCACAGCTGGCTACGGCTCGATTCCCGATGCAGGCTTGGTACCCCAATGCACTCTGTACTACAAAGAGACAAGGCCGCTCACCTACGACGTGAACAAATCGAAAGACTTGCTGGACGCGGCAGGTTTCAAGGACACGAACGGTGATGGATTCCGCGAGACTCCGGATGGCAAAAAGTTCCAGCCTGTGCTCTCGACGCGCAGCGATATGGTAGACAACGTCCGGGCCGTCGAGATGCTGAAGAAGTACCTGAACGCCGTGGGCATCGACGTACAGCTCAAAATCATGGACCGAACGTCCTTTGGCAACTCTATGGACTTCGATAAGACGCATGAGATGGCGCTGGCCCGGACAACTTACTGGGGCATGCAAATGGGTGCAGGTTACGGATCGGGCTACATCGACCAGCGCATCTACGGCTGGTCAATGGTCAACGACTCGAAGTTCCAGACCACCGTGGACCAGCTCACGTCAACCATCGACAAGGATAAGCGCAAGGACTTGGCCGGCCAGCTTCAGGACTACTATGCCGACGAGATGCCGGCAATCGCCGTGTACAACATGGATATCATCCAGCCGTACAACAAGAACTACGCGGGATGGGTCTACAACCCATGCAGCGGCATCCTGAACTACGACACGCTGTTCTATCTGCATAAAGCATGAACATGCCCCATGATGGAGACATTTTTTATTATTTGTTCGATCGCGGAGGTCCTATGAATAAAACAAAATGGGAAATAGCATGGGACGAAGCCCAGCTGAAATCGTCTGGAAGAGTCAGGACGCAGAATGAGGCTGCATGGGCAGGTTACTGGGATGAGGTTGCAGACGAGTACCTGAGCGATGTGATCGCAGGAGAGCCTGTGTACAGAGCTATTGTCGACCACCTGACGAAACAGGGTGCGTTCAGGGACGGAGACAGCGTGCTGGATATCGGCTGCGGCCCCGGGACTTATGCCCTGCTATTTGCCGAACGGGCACGGCAGGTTGATGCCCTTGACTCATCAGCTGCTATGCTGGATGCGATGTTGCGGGAAGCGGCGCACAGGGGCCTGTCCAGTCTCCGGCCATTGCAGGCAAAGTGGGAAGAGCTTGTACCGGAAGGTAAATATGACCTCGCTTTTTCGGCCATGTCCCCCGCGATAAGGGACGTGGAGACGCTCCTAAAGTTAGAAGCGTGCTCCACCCGGAGCTGTTGTCTGGTCACCTATGGTGAGAACCCGGACTACGGACCAATTAACGATCTCTGGGGTTTAGTCATCGGCAAACGGCAGGCTACCAATGCATATCATTATGTTTATCCCTACAACTTGTTGCGGGAAATCGACAGGAAGCCCACGCTGGAGATGTTCGTACTGGAGCGTGCAAAACAGGTGCCTGTTGACCGACTGGTCAGGCAGTACGTCACTTATTTCAGCATTTTCACTACAATCGACGCCCACAGTGAGCGCCTTATCCGCGAGTATTTCGAAGCTCGGTCCGACACGGGCTTATTTGAGGTAAAGAAACATGTCAGGCTGGCAGCCATCTGCTGGGATGTGCCGGGAGAGCCAGGGCCATGAGCCAGGTTGAAGGGCGAACGCGCTTTTTTGCCGGCAAGGCATTACGGTACGGCATCACGTTGGTGATCATCCTCACCATTAACTTCGCTATACCCCGCGCTATGCCCGGCGACCCTATGATTAACCTGCTGGGCGATGAAGCGGTCCGCATCGACAGTCAAATGCTGGACGAGTTGCGGGCTCAGTACGGCCTTGATCGGCCTGTTCAGGATCAATATATCGAGTACGTGCTGGGTGCAGGCCGCCTGGACTTCGGCTACTCCATCCACAAGAACCTGAAAGTGACCGACCTCATCTATGATCGGCTCTTCTGGACCCTGGTGCTTATCTTCCCTTCGATCGCCATCGGGGGACTACTGGCCCTGGTTTTGGGTGCCCTCGCAGGGTTCAGGCACGGGAGCAAAGTCGATCGACTCCTCACCGGGACCTCGATACTCATGTACACCTGTCCATCGTTCCTGTTTGCTATGATCGTCGTGACTATCTTCAGCTTTCATCTGGGATGGTTTCCGCTGGGCAATATATCCTCAGGCAAAACCCAGGGTTTTGCCTACCTGCTAGATATCGGATGGCACCTGTTTCTCCCGGTCGCCATTCTGGCGACCTTCGAGGCAGCGTATATTTTCCTGGTCGTCCGCAATTCGATTACCCAGATCATGGGCGAGTACTTCATTTTCGTAGCGAAGGCCAAAGGCCTACCGTCACGGGTTATCGAGCTCCGCCACGTCATGCGGAACGTGCTGCCCCAGTTCATCAGCATCATGGCCCTGAATTTCGGGTTCACGGTGAGCGGGGCCCTGATCATAGAGATCGTGTTTTCTTTAAACGGTATGGGCACACTTATATACGACGCAGTCATGTCGCGAGATTACCCTGTTCTGCAAGGCGCATTCGTCTTCCTGACGATCTTCATTCTGGCAGCCAACTTCCTGGCGGACGTGCTATACGGCATCGTTGACCCAAGGATCGGTGATTCGACGAACGCAGGAAAGAGAATATAATATAAATATTAATGGTAGTATGCAGTTAATATTACTATATAATTAAATAGTAACATTTACTCATGGCATAACGTGATAGGGTTTAATCTAAGATCGGATAGTATGCGGCACTCGACTGCTTATCACATGGAGAACCGATAGTATGGAATTGTCACTACCCGGAAATCTCTTCAGGCGCTTGAATGATACTGGCATAAAGGGCCTCCTGGACCGAAACCCACTGCGATCCCTGGGCATTATCCTCTTAACGGCCCTGGTGCTGGTAGCTGTCTTCGCGCCTTACTTGGCGCCGCACGACCCGAAACAGACTGGCATTCCCTACCAATCGCCGTCGTCTGAGCATCTACTCGGGACGAATGACTTGGGCCAGGACGTGTTCTCCGAGCTGATTTACGGGGCTAGGGTATCCTTGACCATCGGCTTTCTGTCAGGCATCATCTCCATCGTGATCGGCGTGACTGTGGGCGTCTTCGCCGGCTACTTCCGGGGCTGGGCGGAGGAACTGCTGCTGGGCACGACGGACGTGTTCCTTCTCATCCCGAGCCTACCCCTCATGATAATTCTGGCTGCCTACCTCAATCCCAGCATGTGGAATATCATCATGGTGGTCGGCCTCCTCTGTTGGTGTTCGACCGCCCGGCTGGTACACTCCCGGGTACTACAGGTGCGGGAGATGCAGTTCATCGAGTCCACCCGGGCGCTCGGCTACTCTAATCTTTATATCATAATCAGACACGTCTTGGTCAACACGAAGGATATCATCTACGCTAAATTCTCGCTGGCCGTAGCTTCGGCAATGCTATCGGAGGCGTCGCTCAGTTTCCTCGGCCTCGGCGATCCCCTGAATATCAGCTGGGGCGAGATGATCCATTTCGCGTTCAGTCGGGGCGGCTTCGCTAATGACATGTGGTGGTGGTATCTGCCGCCCGGCCTGATGATCTGCGTAACCTTGTTGGCCTTTATCATGCTCACCGTGGAGGGAAGGAAGGACAGCAAGATGCTGGAGTTGATCTGATGAGCCTCCTCAACATAAGAGGCCTGTCAGTGACGTTTGACACCCTGCAGGGGCCCTTCAAGGCGATCGAAGGCATCGATCTCGATGTGAAGGAGCTTGATACATTGGCCATCGTGGGCGAATCAGGCTGCGGAAAGTCCGTACTGGGCCATGCCGCGATGAGACTGCTGGACGACATCGCAGCCGTTAAGGGTAGCGTCGTCTACCGCGGACGGGAGGTCTACTCCATGTCCCGCGAAGAGCTGTTGGAAATGAGGGGAAAAGCAGTCTCGCTGGTACCGCAGAGCCCGTCGGCGTCGTTCAACCCTGTCATCAGGATCGGTAAGCAGATCACAGAGCTGATTGAGAAAGCCGGCGTCGCGCACGGCGGGGAGGCCGAGCAGAGAGCCCTGACGTACCTGGAACGCGTTGGTTTCTCCGATCCCCAGGCTATCTTCGACTCTTACCCGCACCGCAACCATTGGCTCGCATAAATCCGAAGGGTGCCGGTTCAGGGACCGTTGTGATCGCATTCGGGGCGAATGCAGCCACCACCCGCTGCTACGGGAGATCGAGGACGATCACATGGTAAGGTGCCATTATGCTTGAGCTGGCAGGCGTGTCGAAGACTTTCCAGACATCCTTCGTGAGGAGAGCCCGGAAAGTAGCCGTTGACTGCGTGTCCTTCCGGTTGAAAGAGGGCGAGATCCTAGGGCTGGTCGGAGAAAGTGGGTGCGGCAAGTCCACGCTCGGCCGGCTGGCGGTCAGGTTGTTGCAGCCTTCCGGGGGACGTATCTTCCTCGATGGGAAAGACGTGACGGACCTGCACGATCGGCAGTTCCGGGAGTATCGCCAAAGGATACAGATTATCTTTCAGCACCCGGAAAACGCCTTGGACCCCCATTTCACGCTCATGGATTCTATTCTGGAGGCATTCGACAGGCTCGGCATCCCAAAGAGTGAGTATCAGACCATGCTGGAACGGCTGGCCAATGAGGTGAGCCTACCACTCGACATCATCGACAGGTATCCGAACCAGGTGAGCGGGGGCGAAATCCAGCGGGCCGTGCTGACGCGCGTGTTCGCGTTCAAGCCCCGTTATCTTGTGCTGGACGAGCCCACCTCGATGCTGGATGTCTCGGTGCAGGCGCATATCCTGCAGCTTTTGAAAAAAAAAGCCCGAGAAGACCATATGGGCATGTTGTTCATCTCTCACGATCTAGAGGTCGTAAGAGCGATGTGTGACAGAGTAATGGTAATGAAAGAGGGGAGGATTATCGAAGAAGGCACTGCGGACAAGATCTTTGAGGATCCATCAACGCCTTACTTGCATAAACTGATCGCAAACTTTTGAGTGTCTTCATTCACATCATTGATTAGATACAGGAAAATGGGTACTGCGTGAACATTAATTGATTATGCTCGAAAGCTGGAGGGTAGGCGGGATAATATTCAAAAAACTTAAAAACTTCCGGTTTATGCAAATTGATCTCAGACATGTCACAAGAGAGTTTGGTGCGTTATAATAATCAGGGGATAATACTTGATCAGCTTGTGTTCGGACAAATTAGCCGGCGTGGGCTATCTACTGTTGACGCGATACTAATTTATTTATTTATTTATTT
>DAKJ01000004.1:9791-227754 GCA_002496565.1 Methanosarcina sp. UBA289
TTTATTTATTTATTTATTTTTATATATGAGTTTAAATCAAGTTGGTTTCAAAATCTCGACTATTCATGTTTTTGACCAAAAACAGGTATCCCATTTAGTCCTATTGATTCTGATCCTCTACTCCAAAATATTGGTTCAGAGGGATTAGAGGTAGTTTTGAAACAAGCTCATCTGGGAACTCAGGGTAAATTAACCTGCTCCGGTTTTGCTTTGTCATCGGGTCTTTTGAGCTCATCGAGCTCGATATTGATTTTTGGAGGATCTACACATATTCTTTATGATCTCTTTGAGAGTCTTGCCCTGACACTTGTGAGAATTGCATAATCTCTACCTATAGCCTCCAGCTGTATTGGAGCATGAGGTGGAACGACCGAAAAAAACCTTCCTAGTTACCTGATTACATTAACCGATTAACTGCAAATTCCGTGAACTAATTCGTTATAAGTAAAATACCGGATAGATATATACAGGAACGGTACAATACGTTTCCTGTCATTTATTACAAATTTTTATAAAGATCAACAACTAGGATTTCTTTGAATCCAGGTACTTTTCACAGGTTCAAGGATGGTATAAAAATGCTCAAAACACGCCTGAGAGATTTTCTTATCACGAAAGATAACTGGCTTTTTGCGGTTTCCGACTACTTCCGTAGTGATGGAATTCGGGCCACGCTCCGCTACGTACCCGATGAGAATGGGGAGAGGGAGTTAAACGGAATTAGATATAAAAAATACGATTTTGGTCCGGCTTTTGAGTTCATGAGGAAGCACAGGCCTGAGTGGGTGCAGGATGTTCATGTAGTTCCTGAATCCGAGGTAAAACAGGTACTTCGCCCTTCCGACACTATTCCCGAGCTTGTAAATTCCGACAGCCGCGTAAGGGCGATTGTAAAGGCACTTGATCTGGCAGGCATTCCCAGAACAAGCATGGGAGTTACGGGCTCGATGCTCGCAGGCCTCCAGAACGAGAGCTCAGATATTGACTTTGTTGTATATGGCCCTGTATGGTTTAGGGCAAGGGATGCAATAACTGCTGCAAAACAGCAGGAAGGGCCAATTGAAGAAATCGATGAAGAGATGTGGAAGAGAATCTACACCAAGAGAATTCCTGAGATTTCGTTTGATGAGTTCATGCTGCACGAATCCAGAAAAGGCAACAGAGGTATGGTCGAGGGTACTTATTTTGATCTCCTTTTTGTAAGGGAATGGGATCAGATAAAAGAGCCTCTCCTGCGAGGAAAGGATACTGTCAAAATGAAAATCGAAGCCAAAGTTACAAATGCCGACTTTGCTTTTGACAGTCCTGCATATTATAAGGTCGAACACGATGAGATTGACCATGTTCTCTCATACACCCATACTTACGCAGGACAGGCGCTTCCCGGAGAACTTATAGAAGCCCGTGGTATCATCGAAGAAGTAGGAGGTCTCAAGAGGCTTGTTGTGGGTACCTCAAGGGAGCCAAAAGGAGAATGGATAAGATCTCTTACCTGGCTTGAGCAGTGTGGATATCGCTGAAAAAGAAAAACGCAAATTAAAGGAGATTTATGCTTCAGGTATCCGGGCCTAGATAATTTGTTCGAATTATCTCTTCTATTCCCGGGTTATCTCTTTCTATTTGATATACCATATATAACCAGTAATTCAACTATTAAAAAGGCTGTTTCAATCCCTGGAGATTTCTTTTTCTCTTCTTTTTCAATGTCTGATGAAGGAACTCCCTGTTTTTCATTGTCAGACGGCTTTTCCCCATTCAATGTCTGGTTTTCTCCTGTTTTGATTGAAGAAATTTCAATCGACTTAATCTTCATTTCAGCGCTTGAAATTGCAAAGGGGGAGAAACCCGGAGTTTCTGCGGTAAAGTAAAAATAAACTGCATCTTCTCTAATGAGAGTTGTAGGTAGCGGGCTCCATTTCCCCTCACTGTAGCGGTATAGAGCTATGGTATTTTCACTGATTCCCTTTTCGGTAATCCATGTCTTTTTCACCCTGAAATTTATTTGAGCATTTTCAAAATTTTCAAGGCTTGAAAAAGCGCTATTTCCAATCCAGAGATTTACGTTTCTGTAGACAATTCCAGGAGCAGGCTCCTTAACAATAGAAGATGTGTTTTTTAGTATCTCTACTATAGCAGTTATTTTTCCGAAGTTTTTCTTCGGATTGAACTCCACAGTGACGATTTCATTATCTCCAGCTTTAAATGTAAAACATGTGTGAACTCCTTTGAAAACATGTTCATTTGCAATTTCCTTCAATTCTATATTTTTAATTGATTCTGGAGAGCTTGCACCTCCCCCACCTCCCCCACTTCCACTTCCTCCACTACTTTCACTTCCTCTGCTATTCCCACTTCCACCACTACTCCCATTTCCTCCATTACTTCCATCGCTTTCCCCACTTTCTACAGAGCTGGAGAGGTTTTCGGTCACAGTTATATATCCTATTTTTGTCCAAGTACTATCTCCATACGTACTATTAGTTGCCTTTAATGTAACATTGTAGGTTCCAGGGCTCTCATACGTATAAACAGGGTTTCTTTCATTTGAGTCAATTATTCCGTCTCCGTTAAAGTCCCAATCCCAGGAATCAGGATTGGGGGCAGATAAATCCGTAAACTGGACAATTAAGGGAGCAAGGCCCAGAAGAGGGGTTGCGGAAAAGTTTGCTTCAGTCTGCGGGTAATTAACTATTACTTCTGAGTATCCTTTCACAGAGGCAGCAGGAACAGAATAAGCGGAAACTCTGCCCGACACTGTAAAGTTTCCAGGCTCAGAATTCAAAGGCACAATCACGTTATATACAACTTTCTTTTTTTCCCCTGCTGAAAGATTGTCAACCCAGATCCATTCTAAAGTGGACTCTTTGAATGTGCTGCTTTCCTGAAAAGCAGCTCCATTGTTTTCTAACTGGCTTACCTGCCACCCACTAGGTAGATTTTCATCGAGAGCCAGGGCTTCAACATTCTGGTCTGTACTTATATGTACAACTACCGCAAAATTTTCGCCTGGATAAACCGTTTCGGCAGAGATTTCCCTGCTTGCTTCTATTGTGGCGGCTGAGGCAGGGAGGACTATTTTGGCAAACAGAAAAATAAGGATGAAAGCTGAAATAAGGCTTGAGAGCTTAATCCGGCTTTCAATCCTAAAGGCTATAAGATTCATAAGAATGGATCCTCAATTCTTTTCCAGATTCTTAATACTAATTAAACTCTCAAAACTTTAAAAAACTGTTACTTATGTAGTCGTGTATATTATTTATAACTGTCTTCTATCTTGTTGTTCTAAAAATCAAATGTAGAATTATTACAGCTGATGTCTGTGAAAATTATAAATTGGAACGGGAGTCAGGTTAGGAGCCATTCAAAATCCGGAATCGATATTTTCTAAAGCCTTATAGAAATAGATTGAAGACAAGATAGATAACTTCAAACATAACTGAAGCTAAAGCCAAATATAAATAAAACAGTTGCCTATCATTCCTTTATGAAAATAAGGAAAAGTTACCTCTGGTTTATTCTGGTGTCATGCTTGATTTTAACCGCATCTGCGGCTTTCGTATATTCTGATTAAACTTTCCCTCCTGATTTTATGGAAAGCACGGCTCAAGCAGCTCAGGCAAATGGGTCTGAGCCTTCAATTAATGGGATAGAATCCAGTTCAAGTACAGTTACCAAGGTACAAGCCTCAAATCCCCTGGAGATTCTTACAGCAGGTGCTCAGGCAATTGATTCAGGTACTGAGGTTACTATTTATAATGATAACCTTGCCCTTGTAAAGGAAAAGAGGGAACTTGATCTTAATTCAGGAGTAAACAAGGTCGAATATACAAATGTTGCTGCTCTTATTGATCCGACCTCAGTAATGTTTGAGGATACGAAAAATAAAGACACTGTCGTACTGGAGCAAAATTATGAATACGATCTCGTGAGCAGTCAGGAACTCCTTAAGAAATTTCTTGATAAGGAAATTACTGTAACCGAAACAGAAGGAGGTACATACACAGGGATTCTCATGAGTTATGATGATTACGGAGGACTGGTGCTCAAGTTAAGTGACGGGAAAGTTGTAACTCTTTCCAAAATCTCGAAAGTGGAATTTCCTGACTCTGCCGGTCTGCTTACAAAACCTACCCTTATCTGGCAGGTCTACTCGCCAGCCGGAGGCAAGCGGAATGTCCTTACTTCCTATCTTACAGACGGGATGAGCTGGAAAGCAAACTACATCGTAAAGACCAGTGCGGATGATACGAAAGCCGATATCCAGGGTTGGGTTACTGTTAATAATAAAGCAGGAACAAGCTACGAGAATGCTAAACTGAAACTGGTAGCAGGGGAAGTCCACCGTGTAGTCAAACCTGTGCATATATCTAGAGATGAAGCTGTGACAGCAACAGCAGAAGAAACGTATGAAGGGGCAAAGGACAGCTTTGCTGAGGAATCCCTTTTTGAGTATCACCTTTATACTCTTGAAAGGCCGGCTACCCTAAGGAATAATCAGGTAAAACAACTTTCCCTGCTCTCTGTTGATTCCATACCTGTAGAAAAGGAACTCGTTTTTGATGTTTCAAAAAGCAATGACGTGCAGGCCGCCCTGAGCCTGAACAATTCAAAAGCAAACGGCCTTGGAATGCCCCTTCCTGCCGGGGTTCTAAGGGTATACAAAGCCGATTCAGAAGGCCAGCTCCAGTTCCTCGGGGAAGACAGCATAGAGCACACTCCAAAGGATGAAGAGGTAAAGGTTGTTATCGGAAATGCTTTTGATGTAACAGGCACAAGAACCCAGACCAGCTACAATAAAATCAGCTTGAATATCTGGAGAGAAAGTTACGAAACCGAAATCAAAAACCACAAATCTGAGCCCCAAAAAGTAAAAATCGTAGAACACTTCTACGGTGATTGGGAAATCACAGTCACTTCTGACCCATACGAGAAAAAAGATGCCTTTATCGCTGAATGGGAAATAACCGTACCTGCAGACGGCTCAAAGAAAGTCACCTACACTGTAGAACGCAGTTATTAATCCAGAGACAGCAGCAAACTGTCAAACCGGACTCTACACTGTCCCCTCAAAGCGAGATCCACGTATCCATCTATAAATTACTCCGCTTGAGCGAACGAAGTGAGCGAAACGGCCCCGTCCTCCCGAGACGGGACTCGGGTGACGGAACTCGGGAGGCAAAAAATATTATTACCATCCCCGCAATTAACTCCTCAGATGATTATTGGTGTATTGGGGCCCGAAGGCTCGTACTCGGAAAAGGCTGCAAATATATGGATTCTGAAACACGGGCTGAATAGTACAGAAGTCCATTATTTTCCAGATATAGAGGACGCGTTTCTGGCTGTAGTACAGGGAAAATCCGATCTATCGATAATTCCAATAGAAAACTCCATTGAAGGTTCAGTAGGAGTTACTCTCGACCTTCTTCTTGAAAACGGGGTTGAGATAGTTGGAGAGATTGTTGTCAAAATCGAGCACTGCCTGCTCTCTAAAGGCGGGCCTGAGAAAATTAAGGTCATACTCTCGCATCCTCAGGGGCTTGCCCAGTGCAGATATTTTCTAAAAAAATATTTCCCTGATGCCGAACTAAGGAGCACAGGCAGTACCTCCCATGCAGCAAGGCTTGCAGGAGAATTTGAAGAGATGGCAGCAATAGCTTCTCCTGAGGCTGCCGAGTGCTACAGGTTAAAGGTTTTAGTACCAAATATTCAGGACAGGAAAGAAAACTACACCCGTTTCATTGTCTTGCGAGTCGTAGAAAAGAGTTCTGCTAAGCAGGTTTTATGTACTGAAGAAGATAAACCGAATAAAATAAAATCACAATCTGGCCCTGGGCATGAATCAGGGAATGAGTTTCGATCTCAAAAAGAAATTGAATTTCATCCTGAAACCAAAATCGGACCTGATAATTCACGCTTTTCAGCATTCAAGACCTCCATTATAGTATATCTGGAAAAAGATAGGCCAGGAGCATTGTACGAAATTCTTGGAGCTTTTGCGAAAAATAAAATTAACCTGACCAGGATCGAATCAAGACCTTCAAAAAAAGAACTTGGAGATTACTACTTCTATATCGATTTTGAAGGGCACACCAGCGACGCACTGATAATAGAAACTTTAAACGAAATAAAAGGTAAAATCGATACTCTAAAAGTGCTGGGTTCTTATCCCGCTTTTAAAAAACAGTAATTATCACTCTTTAAAAAGATGTAGTTATCCATCTTTCAGAGATCTTAATCGTCCTTCCTTAAAACAAGTTAAAGATCAGAGGTGAAATCCTGCAACTTTAGTATAAGGCAGTGGCGAAGCCTCTGAGGATCCAAACCTGCGAATATAAAGAAAAAAATCGACAAAAATCGGATAGATTTACTAATCTAAAAAATACACATTCTAGAACGTGTACTTTTATATACTATCTTTCTATAGTATCTTCCAAGAAGATCTTCTTATAGTATATTTGTATGTTTTGTACAGAATCCTTACTTATGATTATTTATGATCACAGCCGTTTTTCGAGGCTACAAAAGGGAGCGGGATGGCTCTGAGTATTGAAAAAATAGTAAATAAACACGAATCGGCCCTGAAAAAATATAGGGGACTCTATGTTTTTGCAGACTTCTTTGCAATTTATCTTGTCCTTTATTCCCTTTTCGTGCTATCCAACATGCGAGATTTATTCTTAATGTTTAGCACCTTTGAACCCTATACCGGTGCAAAATACAACATTCTGGGCTTCGGGGTTGTTTTTGAGACTCTGGGGCTCATTTTTCTGGCTTTTGCCCTCTCTATTATCCTTACAGCTATCAGGCACTACAGGGCTGAAAAGAAAGATGCGATTGCCCTTATAGAAGAGACGCACCCCGTACTCAGGGAGAGATTGAGGACTGCCTATGATAACCGCAATACGGACAATATTATTGTTCGGGATCTTATAGGCGGGGTCATAATCGATTCAAAATCCGTACAGTCCTCGTCCTTTCTTAACAGGAGAAAACTTGCAAAAGACCTGTTTGTAATAGTGTTTGCAGTTTCCATTCTTGCATACGTTGCCGGAACCGGATACCAGACAACTCTCAGCCCAACTGACCTTAACGGAGTGATCGACAAGCTTCCATTTTCTGATTCGCATTCTGACCTTTATCCTGTAGAGGAAAACGGCGGAACCTCGAATAATACCAGTCAGGAGAACATCTTCGGGGAACCTGCTGTTATTGTAGTGGAAGGCAAAGAAGTTGATCTGAAGATTCCTCCGGGCTCAGGGCAGGGCTTTACAAACCAGGAAACAGCGGAACAGATGAACAATTCATTCATCCAGTCAGGCCTGGTAAATCCTGAAGCGACTGCTTCCCAGGCTTATTATGAGAATTTGCCGGAAGGATACAGGAACGTTATCCAAAATTATTTTGAAGGACTTGCAGAAGAATAATTGAAATATTTGTCTAAAGCCGGATTTACCTGCACTCAGTTTAATCGAAGATTGTCTGAAAGCAGTTTTTAAAAACAGACCGTGTGATGGAGATACACTGTTGCAGGAGCAGGTAAAGTCCAGAAAAATAGGGCTTTTAAACCTCTAAAACAGAAACTTAAAGGGTGAAGTGGATATGAACGAGATTAATACTGGCTCAGGGCAGGCAACTACGACCTACCAGAACGCAGGCAGAATTTTCAAAAACTTTTTTGAAGAGATTGGAAACGTTGTGGTGGGCCAGAATAAAGTAGTAGAGCAAATTATGATTGCAATACTCTGTGAAGGGCATGCCCTTGTTGAGAGCAATCCAGGGCTTGGAAAAACGCTTATGATTTCCACAGTGTCACAGGCAATGAACCTGAAATTCAGCAGGATACAGTGTACTCCTGACCTAATGCCTTCTGACATTACAGGTACAAACGTTATCGAAGAGAAGGACAACAAAAAAGAATTCAGGTTTCAGCCAGGCCCGGTCTTTGCAAATGTCATCCTTGCGGATGAGATTAACAGAGCATCCCCTAAGACCCAGTCAGCCCTGCTGGAAGCTATGCAAGAAAAACAGGTAACTGTTGGAAATGATACTTTCCTGCTGGATCGTCCTTTCTTTATTCTTGCCACCCAGAACCCCATAGAAATGGAAGGCACATATCCCCTGCCTGAAGCCCAGCTCGATCGTTTTCTCTTAAAAGTACTCGTAGATTATCCTACTCATGAAGAAGAAATGGAAATAATAAATCGGTATACGAAATCCGAAGTTCCCAATATTTCCAGGGGTTTTGATAAATCCACACTTCTCGATTTGCAGAAACTCACAAGACAGGTTCCGATCTCCGAAGAGCTCAAGCAGCGCGTTCTTTCTATTGTGGGCATGACAAGGAAGGACAAAGAGCATATCGAGTACGGAGCTTCCCCGCGAGCATCTATAGGCCTCATCCTTGCCGCAAAAGCTAAAGCCCTTGTAGAAGGCAGGAATTTCGTAAGCAAAGAAGATATTGATTATATGGCATATCCGGTTCTCAGGCACAGGCTTATCCTGACTTTCGAGGCCGAAAGAAGCGGGATGACCCCCGATCAGGCTATTGAGGAGATTATCCGGAAGCTCAAGTAAAAAATTCTGCCTTGAATTACCAGGCAAGGAAAGAAATTGTAGAAAAAGTTAAAATAACCCTGAAGGGTTTCCCGAGCCCTGAATAAACCGGGCTTTTTATTGACGATCCTGAATGACTCGCACAAAACAAAATATCGAAACGGATTTTTTCAGGCAGCTTGACCGCTTTACCTTCTCTGTCCGAAAAAGAGTCTCGACCGTTTATGCCGGAAACCGGCCCTCTACCCGAAGCGGTCACGGCATCGATACCATAGGGTTCAGGGAATATGATCTTAACGACAGCCTGAAAGATATAGACTGGAAAGCCTATGCGAGAACTGAAAAGCTCTATGTGCGTCAGTTTGAGGAAGAGAAAACCCTTACGACCCATATCCTTCTGGACGCCAGCAAAAGTATGGATTACCCTGAAAAAGGGACTTCGAAGTTCGAATATGCTGCCATGCTTGCGGCAGGTTATGCCTACATGGTAACAAAATATAATGATAGGTTTGCAATCTCAACATTTACACAGGAAATCGATATAAACAAACCCAGTCGCGGGCGAAAAAACCTTTTGCGTGCAATCGACAGGCTGACAGAGCTCGAACTTTCAGGAGGAACTTCCATCGGGGAAGCTGTCCTAAAATACAGCCGGGAAATCAAGTCCAGATCTCTTGTAATCCTTATCTCGGACTTTCTTCAGGAACCCGAAGCAATAGAAACCGCAGTTTCCAGGCTATCTGACCATGATCTGATTCTGATCCAGGTACTCGATCCCACGGAAAAAGTGCTTCCCGTCCAAGGTAACAGTAAACTTGTAGACCTTGAAACCGGAGAGGAGATCAGGACTTATGTTAGTGAAAAGTTCAAAGAGCGGTACCTTGAAAAGCTTGACGATCACAGCGCAAGGATCAAAAAAGCCTGCATGAAGACCGGAGCCGAATTCTATAGTTTTACAACCGATACTCCTATCTTTGACGCTTTCTACTATACCATCAGGAGAAGGAGACGCTAAAAATGCCTTTTGAAAATCCCCTTGCTCTTGCCGCTCTCCTGAGTGTCGTCCCGCTTATCATTATTTATATGCTCCGTCCCAAGCCGGCGGTACTTTCAATTCCCTCACTCATGTTTGTCCTTAAACTCGAGAGGGAAAGAAAACGGGTTTATGCCTCACTCACCAAAATTATTCGGGATCCGCTTTTCCTTATCCAGCTCCTTATGCTGATCCTGCTTTCCATTGCGGCAGCAGGCTATTACTACAATTCGGAAGAGCCCCTGAGCGGAGAGCATACCGTAATAATCCTCGATACTTCTGCAAGCATGCAGACTGATTCCCGCTTTGAGGATGCGGTTAAGATTGCTGACGGCTATGTAAGCAAGAAAAACAGTATAATTCTGGCCTCTGATACTCCTCTGCTCGCTCTTGAAAGAGAAGATGCCTCGGCTGCACATGATATTTTCAAGAAGGTTAAGTCAGGGGCAGGCACTGCCGACCTGTCTGCAGCAATTACCACAGGCATGCGGTATCTTTCCACGGAAGGAGGAAGGATTATCGTTGTTTCGGATTTCACCAACTATAAAGGCGATGACCCGGTTGCTTCCAAGAACCTGGCTGAATCCTACGGGATTGAGGTGAATTTCATAAAAGTAGGAAAGCCTGCCGATAATATCGGAATCATCAATGGCTGGATCGAAGCCACGGACGGAGAATACGGCTATACTGGGGTAATCAAGAATTACATGGATCATAATGAGAGTGTTAAAATCGAAACTGGCAGAGGAACTTCAGGAAACGCCTCAAAGTCCTTCTCCCTTGAGATCCCTGCAGGCGGGACAAACCAGTTCACGCTAGGAAACCTGGGGCCAGGCATTACAACAGTCCGGCTCGATGTTGAAGATGGCCTGCCTGTTGACAATAAAGCCTATATCTCCATTCCTGAGACCTCAAGCCAGCGTATACTCTATGTTACTGATAACGGAAAACTGCCTTCGAAAACCGCACTTTCCCTGCTTCCGAACAGTAACCTGACAGTTTCAAAATCCGTGCCTGCCGAGCTTGACAATTATACTCTTGTCGTGCTTGCACAGAAAGAGACACCAATCGGCAATAGTTCGGTCGAAAGAATCGAAAGTTATGTCCGGAACGGAGGAAACGCGGTCTTTATTGCAAGCGGAGCCCTTGTTCCCGAGAAAACCGAAGTCGACCTTCTCAAGATCCTGCCTGTGAAACCCTTGAGGCTTGAAGAGGACGAAAACGGAATTGGAGTTGAGGAAGTCCTGAAAAGCAGTATAACGAAGGACATAAGGAGCGAGGAAATCTCGGTCCGTAAATACCTTAATGCAACCGAAAGGACCGATTCGACGACCCTTGTAAAGCTTAAGAATGGAGTTCCTGTACTGAGTTACTGGCAGACAGGCAAGGGAACGGTTTTCTATATGGGGCTGAGTGATGAACTAGGAGAAAATTCCTGGAACAATTTCCACAACCTTCCAGAGTATCCTGTCTTCTGGATTAAACTTGTTCAATGGCTCGGAGGGACAGGAGATATTTCCGAATATAATCTGAATACCGGCACATTGAACTCTCTTTCGAAGACCGAGGAAATCCGTACACCCTCTAAGACTTTCACTTCAAACCGCATTCTCTTTGACGAGGCTGGAATCTACGAACTTTCAGGGAAGAAAATTGCAGTGAATCTATACAATGACAGAGAATCTAACACTACAGTTGATGCTTCGGAATTGACCGAGCGGGCTGTTGCGGAAGATGGGCCCAAACTTGTGAAGGAAGATTCCTACACTGCCAAAAATGACATTACTCATTATCTTATAGGAATTATGTTCCTGCTCATACTGCTTGAAATTCTTATTGTGCGCCAGCGGGGTGAACTATGAATTTATCTCTTGAACATCCCGAAATGCTCTTCCTGATAGTCCCTGTGTTTATTGCGGGATTCTATCTCTTGCGGAAGACAAAAACGAAACTTGTAGAATGGAGAATGCTTGTCGCTATTCTGCTTGTGCTTGCCCTGACTTCTCCATATACTACGGTTACACAGACAATTAACGAAAAAGATCCCTCTCTTGTGCTGGTTCAGGACCAGACCTCAAGTATGAGTCTCTTTCCTGAAGGAGCAGGTACTGAACTGTATAAGGCCCTGGTAGCCAATAACCCTACAACTTTAGTCAAGCTAACCGGAGATAAAACCTCACTTGGAGATACCGTTACGCAGTATGCGGGCAGCGGGAACCAGATCGTGCTTGTCAGCGACGGAAACAGTAATGCAGGCAAGGATCTCACAGAAGCTTTGGAGTTTGCAAAAGAAACCGACACGCCTGTTTATCTTGTCCAGCCCGAACTTCAGGTGAATGACCTAAGTGTCGAAATGCTCGGAGATAAAACGGTTGTTGTGGATAACCAGAACGAGTTCAATATAGTTGTCCGCCAGGCTTCAAATCAGAGTGTCAGCTATCTCCTGGAGGTGTATGTGGACGGAGAGCTTTCCCAGAGCAGGGATTTTACTCTGGAGGGCAGGAATAACATTGATGATCCCATTAAGATTAATCAGGCTTTTAACAACACCCTCGGCGCCCATGAACTCAGGGTAAAGATCACTCCGCATGGAGAGGATCAAAATGCGGTTAACAATGAATTTTCCAAGTCCGTATATGTCATTCCAAAACCGAAGCTGACACTTATTACAAGTGAGCCCGATTCTCCTCTCGGCAGGATTCTGGACAGCCTTTACAATGTCTCAGCAGTTAGCACTTACCCCGGAGCAGCGGCTCTTGAGGGTAGCAAAGCTCTGGTGCTTGACAACCGGCTCATGAATTCCTTTTCCGAAGCCCAGATGAAAGAAATCAAAAACTATGTCAGCAACGGAGGTGGACTGGTCGTCGTGGGAGGAGAAAAGGCTTACAATTATGGAGGATACCTTAACTCTTCGCTTGAAGAAATCCTGCCTGTGCTTTCAAAGCCTTCTGAATATAAGGGAGGAAGAAACCTAGTCCTGATCCTTGATGTCTCTCCTAGTACTGCAGCCCACAAATCTCAGGGAGATATACTGGCAAATGCTGTCTATATTATCCAGAATGAAAATCTCAGAGATGCAAATGCCGAAATTATCGCCTTCGGAAGTAAAGGATATGATGTTTCAGGAGGGTTTATGTTTCTCGGCCTTGGCCAGAATCGGGAAGCTCTGAAAGATAAGATTTCGCAACTGGTTCCCGATGAGAAGAGCAAGACTTCCTTAGACGCAGGACTTAACACGTCAAAAGACATGCTTACCGGAAAGGACGGCGAACTTGATGCTATTGTTATTTCAGACGGAGCAATCAAGGATTCCTACGGTCCAAGCCTTCAGGCTGCAAAAGAACTTAAGAAACTCGGTGTGAATCTGTATTTTATCCACATTCGCTCGGTAGCTCCTTCCCAAACGAATGAAACCAGACAGTATTATGCTGAAAACTTGATGAAGGAACTTGGGCTTGAAGATAACTATTTCCATATTAATATGGGCGAAAGGGCAAACATAGGTTTTGAACCTACAAAAAAGCCTTCTGAAGAGGACGAAGAAGAGGAAGCTGAACTTGACACTTACCCTCTGATTGAGTATTCTCCTGACCACTTTATTACGAAAAATGTGAATCTCACAAATGCCAGTATTACGGGATATAATGAAGTAACTCCAAAGGCCGGGGCTGAGCGCCTGGTTATTACGTCTACTGGAAAGCCTGTGCTTACTACTTGGCGTTTCGGGCTTGGAAGAGTTGCGGCTTTTACAACGGACGATGGGGAAGGAGAAGGTTCTCGCTGGGCAACTGCCCTTTATAATGGCTCAAGTGCAAGACTTATTTCAGGCACTATAAACTGGGCAATAGCAAACCCGAGAGCTGAAGAAGGAGCTGTTGTGGATAGCCCGGACACTTGGCTTGGGACTCCTTCCAACCTGACTCTTACGATGTATGACGAGGGAATTCCGCAGCTAAAGCTGGATGGTAGCTCCCTCGACCTTGCTTTAACCGGAAGGAGTACCTACGAGACAAGTGTAAATCCCGAAACCACCGGAATCCATGATATCTCAGGTTACCCGCTTGCGGTAAATTACCAGCTTGAGTCTCGAGATGTTGGGCTCAATGAAGATATAGAGTCTCTTATCGTCGCAACCGGAGGGAAAATTTACAATGAAAAGGAGGCAAGAGCCCTTCTCCTGAAAGATGCGCGGCAGAACTCAGAGAGACAGGCTGAGGAGCAGGTAAGCCTGAAAATGTATGTGCTCATTACTGCGCTTGTGCTCTATCTGGGAGAAATTCTTGCCAGGCGCATAAGGGAAATGAGAAAGCTCAAGAATGCGCAGGTTGAGATCGAAGCTAGAACATAAGAGAAGTCAAGAGCCCATCAAGGAGACCCTTCTTCTCTTGTCTCATAAACGGAACTATGGACTCACAATCCTTCTAGAGTTCTCAAAAATGATCCGTTTTTGGGGAGTTAATGGGGCTATTTACTAGGTTAAATATGAATTCTACATTCCGCAGTATTTTTTTTGAAAATGATATTTTATCAGATAGCGCTTTCGAAAAAAATCTAAGTAATCTGAGTTCTTAATGTCATTTGGGGAAAATTGAATAGATAATTTTTGGTCTCTAATACACCATACAGTTGCTTTTACCTTCTGCATAAAAGCCAAATAAATCCACGCTAGATTAAGAATCGATAGCACGAAAAATTATGAATATACTAAAATTTACTGCAGAAAGTAGGAGCAGTATTTTAAATTATGATTTCTGCATATTATAAGAGAAAGGGTCAAAACAGTAGAAGTTTCATACTTTATTGTACCAGCTCTTTTGGTGTCCATTGTTGAGCCGATCCCGAAACTCAAAATTTGATTTTTGAATCTTTTATTTGGGACAGTCAATCGAATATCTGATCATGAAAAACAGTCCTGAAACTCTTAATGATTTGGAATAAAATGGGTTTTGGGATAAATTTGTTAATAAATCTATTTTTCACCTCTCCACATGCATATTATTAACCAATATTATTAGGTTTCCTGGCTATTATAGTTCTTACTGCGTGCTGGTGGGGGATATTACTTGATTTACAATCAAATATATACTCATTAGAATAAAGCAGTTCCCAGTCTTTATAATAGCTTTGAAGTTCCTGACTCTCATAAAGGTATTCATTTTTACCCCAGTCAGGGGCAGTCTTAACATCCGGATGTTCGACAAATGTGCACATTACATTAATGCCACCAGTTTTTGTATTAATTTTTATGTTCCCAAACTGGCGTTTCCTATTTTCTGGTCTAATGTATTGCAAAGTTCCAATCGAATAAACAACGTCAAATATCTTAGGTAGAACAATATCGTTTATATCTGCTTCCATAGTTTCAATAGTTGTGTCTTTTTCTCTGGCTAATTTAACCGCCTTTTCTAAACCTGCCGGTGCAATTTCAACAGCTAAAACATTGAAACCTTGTAGAGCAAAGAAAACACTGTCCCTGCCTTCTCCTGCACCTAAATCAATCAGTTTTTTATTGGTTATTTGGCCATCTGGAATAAACTCTAAAACCTTGTCCACCAACTCATTAGGTTTTTCACCCCAATAGTAATCAGGTTTCAAATAAATTTCTTGCAATTTCTCTTTGTCCATTATTCATCTCTCCATCTTTTTTGAATATTATAGCTTGCTGCAAGACTCAGTTCCAAAATCTAGTGATAAAAGTAAGCATAACATCAGTATATAGATTTGCAAATTTATAATTGTGTAATAATGTTACGGCATAACAATGGTAAATAAGTCTTACTCTTAATAACTTTTTGGAACTCCTTCTCTTTTAAACCTTTTGATGGTTTTAATAATGATATGAATATATCACAAGAAGAGTTTTTCATAGAAGAACTCCCCCAGATTGTCCTATTTGCAGCACTCCTATGGCCATGACGGCTATAATCTATACACTAAACAATGTCTTGAAGAAATCAAGATTGGTCGATACAAACACTCAAATTGTGGTAATACTAATGGCCTTTATACTTCCAAGATCAAAAAGTACTATTTTTATATTATTCAATGAAAAGTAAGAAAAAGTTCAAGACTGATAAATGAATTGAGAGTAAGATTAAACTTACTAAAATGAAAAAACTAAGTATGCTCAATAGATCACAAAGTCATTCCTGAAATTGTTCAGATTATTTACTCCATTTAAATATAACATCTATTTTGGAAAATAGTTCATTTTTAGAGAGTAGCAGAAAGTGTCGATTTTAGGTGAAAAATTCAATAAAGCATTTGAAAAATTTTCCTTGGAGTATTCCTTTGAAATATTATAAATATGTTAGAAGAGTCAGGGTTATCTGCCCAAAAAAGCCGGCGAAAACCGGAACTATAAGATTATCATCGATTTTATTGACTGCAGTTTCCGTAAGGGTTGCAAGAAAAGCCATAACTAGGGAAACAATCGGGTTTCCTAGAATTACCATCCCGATGAGGAAATCAATAATAAATTCTGAAGCTGAGCCTTCAATCGATTTATCATTTTTAAAGAGCTTTTGAAAAACTCTCCTTTTTCCATAGAATTTTCCAATAAGTGCTGCAGCCAGATCTCCGAAGGTAGCCATAAGGATTGCGGCATAAGCAATTTCTCGGCTGAACAGGGCTATTACTGAAATTGCTCCTAGTGCAAAGAATACGTGGCCTCCGAAACGGTCAGCTTCAGCTTTTCTGTATATGATATAGAAAAAAGGTATTCGAATTCCGTGCTCAACCCGGAAGTAGTCAAGAATGAGAACAGTTACAAGAAACAGCATGAGCACCCAGAGCACGGCTTCTTTTCCGTAATATTCATAGATGAGCACGATAAGGATTGAAACCAGGTGCACACTTTTTCTCAGGATTTCCAGGACAAATTCTCTGGACGGCATGGCAAAAAGACTTGTCAGGATCTAATATAAAGTTATATCTATTTCTGGGTGTGCTTATTTTTATGTAGCCTAATGCTCAAAATACTGTTAGGAGGTTAATAGAAATGCAAACTGTATAAAATCTGAAAAACAATCTGTAAAAAATGAGTGAGTAAATGGGCCTGAAAAGAGAAAATGAATTAATAAATGTCCTCTAAAACAAGGAAAACCGGACAGACCGGAGGACTAGAAAAAGCGGAAATAAGGAAAAACTGGAAAAAACGCAGGAAACAAAGAAAAGGCCTGGAAAACAGCAGAAAGAGAAATATTCAGGCCCGGATTTTGAAATTTTGAGACCTGATTTCACGAGCCTTCACTCGCAGCATCATAACCAGAATTGATTACGGTATCCTGTATGCTTGAGTTTTTATCTATAGCGACTTCGGGCCAGATCTTAACTCCAGAATGTATTGTTGAATTACTTCCAATCAGTACTTTATGCCCGATAACGGTTCCATTTTCAAGGAAGCAGTGTTCTCCGATAACCGTTTCATCGGCCACTACCCCTCCTGAGATATTGGAATCTTTCCCTATGGACACATTATCAAAAAGATATGATGAAAGAATTTTTGCATTATCCTCTATAGTGCAGTTTGAGCCTATCACGCTGTAAGGCCCAATAAGAACGTTATCGCCTATAGTTGTGTTTTCCCCTATCACTATTGGCCCTACAAGGGAAGAATTCGAACCTATGCACACATTGTTTCCTATGGATAGGGGGCCTTTTATTCTTGCGTTCTTGGTTGTGAAATTTCCTTCTATTGTTGTTCCTGGAAGGGCATCGAGCATCCAGCGCTGTGCCTGCCTGTAAGCCGCCGAACTTCCCACATCAGTCCATTTTCCCCGCACAAGTACACCATTGATTTTTTTGTCGGCTGCAAGCATGAAGGGGAAAAGATCTTTTGCAAAGTCGTATTTTCTACCTTCAGGAATCCATTCAAATATCGAGGGGCTACAAATATAAATGCCTGTGCTTGCAAGGTTGCTGAATATCTGGCCTGCTTTTGGTTTTTCCAGGAATCGATGGATCCGGTTATTAATATCCATGTCTGCAATTCCGAATTCTCTCGGGTCATCAATCGAAAGAAGCCCAATGGTTACTGGGGCATTGTTTGCTTCATGGAAACGGTACATCTCTCTCAGGTCAAGGTTAAGGACATGATCTCCCCCAAGAACGATAAATGACTCGCCTTTCAGGTACTTTTCAGCATTTTTAACGCCTCCTGCAGTTCCGAGCTTTTCTTTCTCATACACATAATCGATGTGCACCCCAAACATATGCCCATCTCCGAGTTGCTCTTCTATTCGCTCTCCCATATACCCCAGGGTCATGACTATTTCATTGAACCCTTCCCTTGAAAGATGCTCTATCAGATGTCGGACTGACGGCTTATTGAGAATCGGTATGCTCGGTTTAGGATGCTTGAAAGTTAGCGGCCTGAGCCTTGTCCCTGCCCCTCCGCACATAATACATGCTTTCATATTTTCCCCAGATGTTCTTATATGAATATATCATTAACGATTTTATTATTGTTATCTTAAAGGTTATTGACAATGATTACTCCAAAGAACGATGCTCTCTCAAAAGAATATCTTCTTTGCTTTCCACTTTGATTTCCCTTGTGCCTTCATACTCCGAGACAGTACCTGTTATACTAATAAAATCTCCTTTCTGAATTGAATTATTGAGAGCTTCAGCGCCCGCGGTTTTTGGAATAAAAACACTCAGGACTTCGGAGTTGCAGTCTACCTGTAAAAGCAAGTGTTCGCCGGTGTACGTAAACCGTTTACTCAAAACTTCGGCTTCAAGAAATACCTTCTCCCCTTCACCAGATTCCCGGGTGTATGGATTGGCTTTTTCTCCTGTCTCCTTTCCCGAATCTGTAAGTTCCGATCCAAAGCAAAGATAAGCGGTCATAAGAGAAGTTAATGTCATAAATAGCAGCAGTACCATGACTTTTTCTTCTTTTTCCATACATTATCTCCTGCTTTTAAAGGGTCTGGAATCAGTTTATAATTGAAACGAGTTTTATTTCAAGGATCAAAATTTTACCTGCAAGTTCATGGTTAAAGTCTAGAGTGGCAGAAGTTTCAGTGGAATTGAGCACTTTAACTTCACTCCCGGCGGGTGTTATGATTTTCGTTCCTGGCTCAGGAGGAGTCTGGAGTTCAAGCCTTGCAAGGGGAATTTCCTGGACAAGATAATTCTTATATTCTCCATAGGCGTCTTCAGGCGGGATTATAAGGGTTTTTTCTTCTCCCTCTTTCATTCCAAGCACACCCGTGTCGATGCCTTTTATTACCTGGCGTGTGTCCGCTCTGAAAAATAAAGGTCTGTATTCCTTTTCTTCTTCATACATCCCTTCTTCGAGGGCTTTTTCCTTCAAGGTGGTATCAAAGACTGTTCCGTCTTCAAATTTTCCAGTATAATCAATAAGAAGGTAATCTCCTTTTTTCACAATGCGAGAATTTTCCATTATCCCTTTCTCCTGTGCATTTTCCTTTTAGTATCCATATTGTCTAAAAGTCTCTCTGGATACTGAAAGGATACACATTTTGCAGAAAATACTATAATTCTCAATTTGAGTTTCAGAAACTTAAATTTATTCTATTGAGATGATTTTTATATCAAAAACAAGGGTCTTTCCTGCAAGCTCGTGGTTAAAATCAATCATTGCGTGTGTTTTATTTACATCAGTTATAGTAACCAATCCATAATTTGTAGGGAGCTTTTGCCCTGCTTCAGGAGGTTCGGTTAGATTCAATTCTTCAATTGGAACAGCCAGGATTTTTGATTTATCGTATTCTCCGTAAGCTTCTTCAGGAGGAATCGTGATAATTTTTTCTTCTCCTACTTTCATCCCGATTATACCTTTATCAAAGCCCTTTATCATCTGACCTGCTCCGGCCACAAATGTCAGAGGAGTGTAAGTCCTTCCGTCAACGTATATGCCCGCTTGCTTTGCAACGTCTTCTCTGGAGGTGTCAAAAACAGTGCCGTTTTCAAGCTTCCCGGTATAGTCGACTTGGACTGTATCTCCAGATTTTACTGCTTTGTTGTCTCCTTCTTTGCTACTATTATCCGCGCATCCGCTGCCTAAAATTGTGCTCACAAGGAGCAGTATCGCTATGAAGAAAACTGCTCCTTTTCTGGTCTTCATCCCTTTCGTTCCTCCACAGAAACGACTTTGACTAAAAATACCAGGGTCTTTCCTGCAAGCTTATGATTGAAGTCTACAACAAAGTTATTTTCACTTACCTCTGTGATAGAACCCATCAGACCGTTATCCGTGGCCAGCTGCATTCCAACTTCTGGAGTAAAATCTACAGCATCGATCGGGATCTCTCTTGCGAATTCCTCCCTGTATTCTCCATACGCTTCTTCAGGCGGGATTGTAAGAGTCTTTTCCTCCCCAACTTGCATTCCGACAACGCCATCATCAAAGCCTTTTATCATCTGGCCTGCGCCTACGGTAAATGTAAGGGGTTCATAATTTCTCATTTGATTGTATGTCCCTGCCTCGATAGCAACTTCCTTTAAGGAAGTATCGAAAATTGTGTCATCTTCAAGTTTTCCTACATAATTAACTGAGATTGTATCCCCATTCTCAATTTTTTTGCTGGTGTCTTTTGCTATATCCTCAGCCATAAGAATCAATAAAATAAACGAGAACATGTTAGATAAACGTGATGATAAAATAAAAAGTCAAAAGATCGATTGAATGGGAAATTTAATCTCAAAAATTAGAGGAATTCTTGAAATCTTCTTTTCTAAGTTTTAATTTGAGATTAAATTTTAATTTGAGATTCGGTTTCTTTCAATTCTTTTTGATATTCCAGATATGAGTAAATAGCCGTGACCCCTACAATAAAAAGGGCAGGCCCCAGAATGAATATAAACTCAAATCCAGGGAAAAAGATTCCAGCCACAGCAACTATTCCTGCAATCCTGAATAGCTTTCCTCCAAGTCGATTAGTTTTTTTCCAGGTCTTATCACTACTGAGGGTCCAGGGAGTCTTTATGCCGAGAAACCAGTTTCTCTCAGAATTTTGCATAAGGATTCCTATGTAGTAAAATAGAATCCCTATGCCTACAGGAAGCACGGCATTCGGATTGATTCGGATTCCTGTGTTCCAGAGTAGTATCTGGAGATGGGCGGCAAGTAAGAAGAAAATTAAAAAAATTACATATCCTTCATGATGCTTTCCGAATTTTACTAGATTCATCCTCGTCAGGTCGGTTCTGGGAATTGCTAGATAAAATACTGCAAGTCCGGTAATTAGTAAAGGCATGGAAAAAAGTCCCCAGAATCTCGACATATAGCCGTTGACTTCTCCCCGGGAATTCCAGTGGGTTGCCATAGCTTCAGGCACAAGCGGGTAAAAATAGATTGAAATTATAAAAGAAAGGAGGATCAATCCTGTGATTATGGCTGTGGTTTTACGCATATAAACTGTTAACATATTTCAATTATTTAAACAATATGGAGACTTGAAGTAAGCCTTTTGAAAAATGGCTTGAGCGAAAACGGCTCACATTTGAATTTGAGACACATATCCTCTAACTCTATCCGGCGTGATCACAAGCTTTTTCAAAAAAGGCTTGATCAAGAAACTCCAGCAACAAAGTGGACGGCGTGATCAACTGGTGCAAAGATTGCAGGTCAACATTTTATCTTTA
Source organism: Methanosarcina sp. UBA289 (assembly GCA_002496565.1). Classification (GTDB taxonomy): domain Archaea; phylum Halobacteriota; class Methanosarcinia; order Methanosarcinales; family Methanosarcinaceae; genus Methanosarcina. The sequence goes on from DAKJ01000004.1 coordinate 30,997, forward strand.
TCCGGAATGTGGTGAAAATATTCAGGCATTAATACATATCTATTTTTGACATTATGTGACATAAAAGGCCTAATTTTTGGCTAACTTTTTCCTTTATTCTCTACTAACAAAGGCTTAAAATATGCTTCCTGTATATAACAGTCTAATTAAAATTATTATGTTGTTGATAGTTATGGCAACAAGTCAAGAAAGACAGAGGGCAAATCTTGCCAGAATGAAAAGAGTAATGGAAGAAATTGAAAATACGACAGATGATTATAATCTTATTAATGAATTACATGAACTTTTAAGAAAACCATATTCTCTGTCCCTGAAATGGCATATGATTGTATTTAAAAGTGAAATTGATAGAAGCTTGTGGTATTTGGAAGATATAAGAAATGAAGAAATTGAAATTGAGAAAATGAAGCGAAGGAGAGGAAAAGAGCCAAAAGAAGAATTAAATAAGGTTAGCGGCAAATTTTCCGAGATAGTGAGTGCATTTAAACTTGATCATCAAATGGTATATGATGAAAAAGCAAATCAGTATAAATTGTCAAAGTCTGGGGTTTCCAGAACCACTAGAGAAAACATTTTTGCAATTCCAAAATCTATGATTGGAGATGGTAAACTCCAGTGGAGTGAGGCGGTTAAACAAAAATGGGGAGAAGACAATATTGGGCAAAGAGAATCACTGGAAAGAGGTTTCTGTAATTGAAAAGTAATAAGAGTTATCCTAATAACAGTGACGACCCAATCTTTTAGCTTTCAGGCATGAAGTTTCTTTTCTCTGAGTGTCAGCCCAACAGGTGGAGGATGAAAGTCATCAGCTTTCTCAAGCTACTTTAAAAATATATCGAAGTGCAGATTTTTCAGATTTCTTTAAATGTGTAATTTTGGTCTATAAACTAAACATTATCCAAAAAGTGTATTAATATCTAAGTACAGGGCTCTAGGGCGCATACTTGGCCAATGGATGGGGAACATTCATGAAAAGTAAGATCGCTGAAACATTAAGACTAAAATTTGAGCCTGTGGCTATTCTCTGGAGCGATTGTCTTCCAGAAGGCTCTCTGCAGTTCAAGGGAGTTGGAACCGGATGTATTATGAGCATGTTCGCCAAGGCAGCAGCTAAAGGAAAGACTTCTGCCTTCAGTAAGACTACCTTTGGCTGCTTTGGTGGTGGCATAGGCCTTGGCTTCGGAAAGCAATATGAGAACTTTCCTTTGGGAGTAGAGGCCTTTAAATACTTCCTTTCAACAGGGCTCGAATCTTCGGGAAAAGAGGATATGGTGGAGGGGGCGAAGAGGCTACGCAATAAGGAAATGGCCGAGTATTTTCTGAAGGGAGAAGGCTATAAGAAGAGCCCAAATATGGTAGGTAAATATTTGGAGAATCTACCGACGATAGATGTCCATCAAAGTACGTTGTCTTCAAGCCATTAAGGGATTTAGCTGAGGGTGAAGAGCCTGTGGTAATATCCTTTGTGGCCAATCCCGACCAGCTCTCTGCCCTGATTACTCTAGTTAATTATGACAAAGAGAAGAACGATAACGTTATAGTGCCTTGGGGGGCTGGCTGCACCCAGATAGGCATCTTAGCCTTCATGGAAGCAAAGTCCGAGACTCCCAGGGCTATCCTTGGATTGACTGATCTTGAACCCAGGATGGCAGTCAGAGGCCTTCTTGGCAAGGATATCCTAACCTTGACGGTGCCATACAGGATGTTCCTGGAAATGGAGGTAAACGTAGAGGGTAGCTTCCTTGAGAGGAGTCTATGGAAGAGAATGGTGGGTGACTGAGAAGTAATGCCAGTGAAAAGATGGCAGAGCACCACGTCACAAGCAGGGGCACACAAGGCACTGCCGCATGAGATCAAAACCAGATCTGACTAATTCCAACCTAAGTTAATAAGAATGCTCTTTATTACAGTTGTAGTGAGAGCTGGCTGTAATATTGAACAGCCCTAGGCTTAGATCTTGTAATAACTCACTAGCTTGTTGATATTCATCTTTTCCTCTTCAGCCATAGATAGAGCGTGGGTAGTGAAAGTTTTTGTAGTGGAGCCTGTCATGACCAGAGTTTCTGGTGTTACGGGTTGTCCAGTTTCCACGTTCGTTACGCTAAAGCCTTTGGTATAAACTATCTTATTGCCACTGACTATAGACACGTCATATCCTGTGGGTTGGTTACGTTAAGCTCTTCTTGGATAGCCTTATCCAGGGAACTGAAACCGGTTGCATTAGAGGCATAGGATACATTAGAGGCAAACTATAGATGGTGATATCAGGGCAGCCATTATCACTGCACATAAATCTTAAACTTCAATGTTTGTTTTTCTAAACTTATACTTTGAATAATCAATCAAGTCCATGATCATGAAAACAATCCTAGGAACTGTTAACGATAAGATAAAATGGTTTTTTAGAAAGGTAAAACGGCTTTTTAGATGAGCTTTAATCTAAGATGTCAAGACTTAAGCTACGAGGTGCAAAATCAAGTTAGTAGTTACGTGTAATGAATAATTCATATAAAGTAGTTACGTGTAATGAATAATTCATATAAATATCTAGTAAAGTTCAAGGAAAATAAATATAATATTAAAAATGATCCAATATTTAATGACTTGTTACTAGTACCGCATATATTTCCAATTTCCATTGAGACAAACAGCATGCTATCCAATAGGACAACCAGGCTTGTGTCCAATATAAACATATCCCATTTACACAAACCTCTTCCCCATGAATACACAAATTGCTGGTTCCTTACTTACAGTACCAGTGCCCATTGATACATATCGCTGTCCCATGAATACACACAGGTTTTGGTCCCTTACAAGGTGTCTCTAAACATTTCCAGTGTCCATTGATACATATCGCTTTATCATGATGAGGACACTTAGGTGCCGGTCCCTTACAAGGTATTGCACTTGTCGCTGCGGCTGTCAATGATACTAAAAACAAAACAGCCAACAAAATGGCCATTGCTTTTTTAAGTTTATTCAATGTTTGAGTTTCCAAGTATAAACCCCCATCTTCTTTTTTAAATATATTTTATTGTGTTATTGAGAATCAACAGTAGTATATAAATATAATTTTTTCAATGAATAAAAGTACAGTAGAAATATAAATAAGAAACTAATAATAATTAAAGCCTGAAGTTATTAAATCAAGTTTTCACATATTTTCTTAGAATTATATCTTCTTTAGCTGGTTTCAGCTTTTTCAAAAAATTCTGTAGCGCAAAGATATTGGGACACGAAATTAAAAAGATACTTATGAACTAGTGCTCTTGAATAAAAAGTGCTAAAGTGAAGAGATTAATCCATAGATTACACATAATCAATTAGATCTAAGATATATACAGATAAGGAGAGGTTTTAAAGGACTTAATAAGGCCCTAAAAGTTTAGAGAGGGAATTATGGGATACTCCCTCTAGCCAGCTTGTTCCTAAGATTCTATCTTCGGGAAGGCTCTGAAACTAGTATGCAAGTATTTGATCCTTCCATCTTTACCTGGTACGAACCCGAAATACATGGGTTCGGGATTCTCAGGAATAGTGAGAGTGAATTGATCCTTTCCCACCTTCTCTAAAGCAACCTCACGCTCCTTGCCCTTAAGTATAAGCTTGTTATCTTTTGTTATGACACTGGTGATATTCTCAGTCTGAGGGTTCTGGTTCTGTTCCAATGAGTAGTTGCCTACATACCTTACCATCTCAGACTCGTTCATTTCCATAGGCTTTTGTTGAACCTCCGGCTTTAGTAGAGGTAGCATAAGCTCAAAAGCTTTCTTAGTGGAGTTAGGCATATCTCTACCTTCACCATTGTCCAGGATGATCACGGCGAACTTGTGCTCAGGTACCATCTTAAAAACGCAAGAAAAACTTTTATGGTTTCCTCCGTGCTCCACTACGTCAACGCCTCGGTATTTATGCAACATTAATCCATATCCATAGCTTCCATTAGGATATACACTATAAAGCGGAGTATGAGGAGTAGACATTTCTTTTATCACCTGAGATGAGAGAACCTGCTTGCCATCCAGGGTACCATTGTTCATCAGGACCGTAGCAAATTTACTCATATCATAGACATTGGAGAAGAGAAAAATCCAGCAGGCCATAAGGGAACATCTTCCTCAAAGGGTCTATAGACCTCTACCTTTGCCGATGTATTGCCTGTGTGTCCCATTGACATTGGATGGGTCACAGCAGTTTCCAGATAGAACGTAGAGTTATTCATGCCCACAGGCTTAAAGACTTTCTCATCCACAGCATCAGGATAAGGCTTTTCTCCCACAATCTGAGCCAGGTAGCCAGCCAGGGAAAAACCTGTGTTTGAATAAGAGAAGACCTCTCCGGGATCAGTGAAGAAACTCGAGTCGTTCAATGTCCTTATATACTCTTCCAGACCGGATTCTACATCGAAGCGTTCCTTCTCGTAATCTCCAGATTCTTCTTTGAGGCCAGCTGTATGGCTGAGAAGCTGGCTGGCTGTAACATTGGACAGTCTCGGGCTTAGATCTTTTATGTAATAGCCCACGGGCTTGTTGATATCCACCTTCCCCTCTTCAGCCATAGATATAAGTGTATAGGCAGTGAATTGTTTTGTAGTGGAGCCTATCATGAACAGAGTCTCTGGTGTTACGGGTTGTCCTGTCTCCACGTTGGCCACGCCAAAACCTTTTGCATAAACAATCTTATCGCCGCTAACTATGGCAACGGCACATCCTGGCGTGTTGGTTACGTTAAGCTCCTCTTGGATTGTCTCATCCAGGAAACTGAAATCGGTTACATTAGAGGCATTGGTTACATTATTAGAAGCAGCAACTGCAGATGGTGCTATCAGGGCGACCATTAGCGCAATACATAGAAGCTCTATCGCTCTCATACAAATCTCCCCATTTGCGTTTATCTTGGACGATAACATAAGCTCAGAGCATATTGTATGTAAATATTATAATAGCAAATTTTATAATTAATCTATTTATAATTTATAATCATACTTTGATCCTGGGGGGAGTCAATTTAGCCGAAGCGTATTTTTTGCAAAGAAGATAGTTCATTTTTTATTACTATTCATACTCCTGGCTATAGCTTGGCAGCCTGCAATGGGAGCAAGCGCTGACAATGAAAGTTTAGTCCTGAATACCAAAACTCCTATAATGACCTTTGAGGGCGGCAAGCTCTACAAAACTGGATCTCTGAACGTAGTCGAGCTTCACGGTAGCTATAGGGAAATGGGAAGACAGTATGGGGCGCTACAAAAGAAGGAGCTGAACGAAATTTACGGTAATATAAGCGCCGATTTCGACAAAAATCCCGAGTTTACATATGATGTCATGCTGCAGGATGCAAGATCTAACTTCAGGTTTTATCCGCATAGATACAAGGAGATCATATACGGAATGGCTGAGACCTCAGGTCTAGGGCTTGATAAGCAGCTGATAGTCAATGATTTAGAAACCTACGTAAACTTACAGGAAGGGCAGTGCTCAGGAGTCGCTGCCTGGGGTAACTATACTTCAGGTGGCCCTCTGGTCTTCGGTCGAAACTACGATATGGGGCCAAAATTCGCTAATTACGCAACTGTAGCCGTCTACAACCCCGATGACGGAAGTGTCCCAGTAGCAAGCATAACCTACACGGGAGTTATCTATGTGACCTCAGGCATGAATAAAGAAGGGATGTTCCTGGAGCTTAACAACGGCCAGATCTCCGAGAATATGCAGCGTGATAATAGAGTATTCTCTCCAGTTTCTTTATTCTCATTCCTGGAGAGTTCGGCTGATCTCGATCAGATTGACGCACAATTCCATACATCCTATCCTGATAATGCGTACATAGTGAACGTAGCTAACGAAACAGGGGCCTATTCCTACGAATGGGCAACCTCTGATGTCGTGCGCAGGGCACCCGATAAGGATGGCCTGCTGGTAGCCACAAATCACTTCGTCGATCCTTTCTGGGGATTAGCGTCTATTGCATTAGACGATCAGGACCCCGCATTTACAGCACATAGGCGTGCAAATCTGCTTGCCTTGGGTGAGAAATATAAAGGAAAGTTTAATCCCGAAGTCATGATGGAGACTATGAGCATACCCCTGGAGAAAGGTGGAGCATTTAGAGCTCCCAACGTCACAAGTTATCAAATAGTCGCCGTGCCCAAAGAGCTGAAGGTTTGGGTCAGAGTACCAGAGGTACAGGAATGGACTGAGGTAGATCTGAAGCCGCTATTTAACTAAAAATGAGCATTTTCTTGAGTGATCGAGTGAATACGAGGTATCAATATGCTGATCCCAAGAGCATTATGGCTATTGAGCATTAAGCCACCTAAAAGGCAGAGCCTTACAAGCATCTGCTTTTTCTCCTTAGCCCTGGTATGCCTTCTAATGTTTCCCGCGATGACGCCTTTGGCAGAAGCTGGAACTAATGATGATGCAACTGAATTCTCAGCCAGCCTCACTGGCTATGAGAAAGCTGACAGATTCTTACCTGACAATGCAACTGCATCCATGTTCAACGTCAGCATCACTCCCAATTGGATAAAGGGCACTAATTCCTTCTGGTACACAAAGAATGACCATGAAGGCAAGAAGTTCATGCTTGTAGATACTGTGAATCTAACTAAGGATAAGGCCTTCAACCATGAGCTGCTTGCTAAAGCTCTCTCTAACGCGTCCAATACCACGGTTAATTCCTCAGATCTTCCCTTTGATAAGATCTCATTCCTACCTGGCATGAAAAGCATACGCTTTTCTGCATTCGACAAATCCTGGCAATGTGATCTCAATAGCTACCTTGTCATCAATGCTTCTCCCTGGGCTGAGGAATCCGAAGGAGAGTTGCTTTCGCCTGATGGAAAGCTTGCCGTTTTTATTCAGGATCACAATTTATGGATTAGAGAGCTTGAAACAAACGAGACTTATCCTCTAACTGCAGATGGCACTAAGGACTATGGCTATGTGGATTCAGATTTCTTCAATGCTACTGTTACCGGTGAGCGCCTGGGGATAAAGCCTGAGCCGCCTGCTCCTACAACATGGTCCCCGGATTCAAGGAAAATAGCCACATTCAAAATGGATGAAAGGAATGTCAAATCTATCTCGCTGCTGCAATACGTGCCTGAAAATAGTTCCAGGCCAAAAGTTTGGACATACAAGTACCCCATGCCAGGGGACGAATATATACCAATGTACGAACCCATGTTGTTGGATGTAGTTTCGCGGAAGGTCATTCCTGTTCAACATAGTGCTTATCCGGAGACCAAGGAGCTAACATATTCTTATTATTGGAACACAGCAGGTGATACTCTCTACTCTGTTTACGATGAGAGGGATGAGAAGAAGCTTCACCTTTTTAGAATAGATCCTTCAACCGGTCAAGCAAAAGAGATCCTTAATGAGAGCTCACCTACTTATATTGAGTGGCAACAACCAAATTTCAAGTCCCTAGATAATGGCGATTTCATCTGGTTCTCTGAGCGCAGTGGCTATGGGCATCTCTATCTCTATGATAAGAATGGAAGCCTGAAGAATCCCATTACAGCAGGGAACTGGACTGTAAGAAATCTCTTATATGTGGATGAAAACCGGTCACTGGTATATTTCACTGCTGGAGGTAGGGAGACAGGTAGAGACCCTTATTATCAACATTTGTACAGGGTTAACTTAAACGGGAACAACCTGGAACTCCTCACCCCTGAGGATGCAGATCATCAAATAAGTATGGAACCGGATGGAAGTACCTTTGTTGATACTTATTCCCGAGTGGATCTTCCGCCAGTTACTGTTCTTAGATCAAATGATGGAAAGACACTCCTCACTCTGGAAGAGGGAGATATCGACAACCTGCTCTCAATGGGCTGGAAGTTTCCTGAAAGATTCAGTGTAAAGTCATTAGATGGTCAGTACGATATCTATGGCATAATCATCCGACCAACTACTTTCAATGCATCTATGAAATATCCGGTAATAGAGTACGTGTACCCTGGTCCGCAGGCTGCAATAACACCAAAGACATTTCCCTATGAAGATGCAGAGACCTGGAAGGCTGTATGGTTAAACCAGGCTCTTTCTGAAATGGGGTTCGTTGTGGTAATTATGGACGCTCCTGGAACTCCTGGTCGTTCCAAAGCCTTTCACGATGTTTCTTATGGGCACCTGGGCATTGCTGGAGGGCTGGCTGACCATGTCAATGGCCTACAACAGCTTGCCAAAGATAGGCCTTACATAGATCTGGATAAGGTTGGAATTTATGGACATTCCGGAGGTGGCTTCATGACAGCTCAGGCACTCCTTACTTATCCCAATTTCTATAAGGTGGGTGTAGCATCATCAGGTAACTACGACAGCCGATATTACTCGGAAATTTGGGGGGAAAAATACGAGGGCATGCCTCAGGTAAGCAATTACACTGAGCAGATCACTGAGTTGAAGGCATCGAATCTGACAGGGCATCTCTTACTGGCGACAGGAGATATGGATGATAATGTCCACCCCTCCCAGACTATGCAGCTAGTTGACGCGTTGATAAAGGCAAATAAGAAATTCGACATGCTAATTGTGCCAAATGCAAACCACTATTACTTCTCAGATAACGAATACGTATTGTATAGGGTTTTCAATTATTTCGTGGAAAACCTGAAAGGCACACCTTAATTTTTATTTGATTTAAATCAGAAAGACTCATAAGAACATCATATCTTCATTAGTTGTCCAAAAAGAAAGGGGGTCAATATGCAAATCTTACTTGCTAGACTGGGAGATCCAAAACCATCACCTATTAAGCCATCTAAAAATAGGCCGTCTAAAAGGCAGAGCCTCACAAGCATCTGCTTTTTTTCCTTAGCCCTGGTATCTCTTCTACTGTTGTCTGCAATGATGCCTTTGGCAGAAGCTGAAACTATTGATAATGCGACTAAAAATGAGACTGGTTTCTCAACCAATGTGGCTGAATTCTCAGCCAACTTCACTGGCTATGAAAACGCAGATAAATTCTTGCCTGATAATGCAACTGCATCGATGTTCAATGTCAGCATTACTCCTAATTGGATAAACGGCACTAACTCCTTCTGGTACACAAAGAATGACCGTGAAGGCAAGAAGTTCATGCTCGCAGATACTGTAAATCTAACTAAGGATGAAGCCTTCAATCATGAGCTGCTTGCTAAGGCTCTCTCTAATGCATCCAATACCACGGTCAACTCCTCAGATCTTCCCTTCGATAAGATCTCATTCCTGCCTGGCATGAAAAGCATACGTTTTTCTGCTTTCAATAAATCCTGGCAATGTGACCTCCAGAGTTACCGTGTCAGTAATGCTTCGCCCTGGGCTGAGGAATCGGAGGGGGAGTTGCTTTCACCTGATGGAAAGCTTGCCGTTTTTATTCAGGATCACAATTTATGGATCAGGGAGACGGAAACTGGCGAGACTTATCCTCTAACTGCAGATGGCATTAAAAACTATGCCTATGGTGAGTACTCCGATAACTACAATGAAAAATTGTCTCAGGAGCGTCTGGGGATAAAATCCAAGCCTCTTGCAGAATGGTCTCCCGATTCAAGAAAAATAGCCACATTCAAAATGGATGAAAGGAATGTCGAACCTATCTCGCTGCTGCAATACGTGCCCGAGAATAGCTCCAGGCCAAAGGTTTGGACATATAAGTATCCCATGCCAGGGGACGAATATATACCAATGTATGAGCCCATAGTGCTGGATGTTGTTTCGAGGAAGGTCATTCCTGTTCAACATAGTGCTTTCCCTGAGACATTGGATTTAGAGTACCCTTACAAATGGGATAAAGCAGGTGATACTCTCTACTCAATTTACGATGAGAGGGATGAGAAGAAGCTTCACCTTCTGAGAATAGACCCTTCAACCGGTCAAACAAAAGAAATCCTTAACGAGAGCGCACCTACTTATATTGAGTGGCAACAACCAAATTTCAAGGTACTAGATAACGGCGACTTCATCTGGTTCTCTGAACGTAGTGGCTATGGTCATCTCTACCTCTATGATAAGAACGGCAGCCTGAAAAATCCCATTACAGCAGGGAACTGGACTGTAAGAAATCTCTTCTATGTGGATGAAAACCGGTCACTGGTATATTTCACTGCTGGAGGTAGGGAAACAGGTAGAGATCCATATTATCAACACTTATACCGGGTTAACTTAAACGGGAGCAACCTGGAACTTCTCACCCCTGAGGATGCGGATCATCATGTGAGTATGTCGCTGGATGGAAGTACCTTTGTCGATACTTATTCCCGAGTGGATCTTCCGCCAGTTACCGTGCTAAGATCAAATGATGGACGGACACTACTCACTCTGGAAGAGGGAGATATCGACGACCTGCTCTCAATGGGCTGGAAGTTTCCTGAAAGATTTAGCGTAAAATCATTAGATGGTCAGTACGATATTTATGGCATAATCATCCGACCAACTACTTTCAATGCATCTATGAAATATCCGGTAATAGAGTTCGTATACCCAGGCCCGCAGACTACAATAACACCCAAATCATTCCCCTATATTGCTGGAGGCTGGAACCCAATTTGGCTGAACCAGGCTCTCTCTGAAATAGGATTCATTGTGGTAATTATGGACGCCCCTGGAACTCCTGGTCGTTCCAAAGCCTTCCACGATGTTTCTTATGGCCACCTTGGCATTGCTGGAGGGTTAGCCGACCATATGAATGGCTTACAACAGCTTGCCAAAGATCGGCCTTACATGGATCTGGATAGGGTTGGAATGTATGGGCATTCAGGAGGAGGCTTCATGACAGCTCAGGCACTCCTTACTTACCCGAAGTTCTATAAGGTGGGTGTAGCATCGTCAGGCAACTACGATAGTCGATATTATGTGGCATCTTGGGGAGAGAAATACGAGGGTATGCCCCAGGTAAGCAATTACACGGAGCAGATCACTGAATTGAAGGCTGAGGATCTGACAGGGCATCTCCTACTTGTGACAGGAGATATGGATGATAATGTCCACCCCTCCCAGACTATGCAGCTCGTTGATGCATTCATAAAAGCAAATAAGAAATTTGACATGCTAATTGTGCCCAACGCAAACCATGATGACTTCCCGGAGAATGAATATTTATTGCACAGGGTTTTCGATTACTTCGTGGAAAACCTGAAGGGCACAACTTAATTTTTTAGTGGTATCTAGGTTTAAAAGAGGTGTTGAAAAGTTATCTATTTTCTATTTTATTTATAAAATTTCGCACAACCTCAAGATACTCACCTTTTTTTTCAAGGTGATGTTCATGAGAGGCGCCCTCAAAGATAACAATCTCAGAGCCCGGGAGCATGCTATGGTAGTATGTAGTTGAAGACGGGGTAGCTTCATCATAGCGTCCGCAGGTGAAAAGGGTAGGAACAGATATTTCTTTCAGCAAATCTACTCGCTCATAATTTTTGAGACATCCTGTAAGTGTAAACTCACTTGGACCCCACATTTGTTCATAGACTTCGTGCCCTAATTTTTCCAAAGTTCTATTTAGGCAGTCCGGCCAGGGATCCAGGCGGCAGACGTGGATCTTATAATAAATCATCATAGCATCTTGATATTCCTTGGAGTCGAAACATCCAGATATCTCACTCTCGTTAATTGTTTTTTGGAGAGCATCCGAAAGCTCCAAAAGATAGAGTTTCTGATCTGAGGCGAAGCGCGAGGAACTGAGGCAAGGACCTGAGAGAATTAGGCTCATTACACCCTTAGGTTTTTTAACTAACATAAAATCGACAGCTAACATAGTTCCCCATGATTGGCCAAGCAGATGCATTTTATCAAGACCCAAATAGCTCCTAACCTGTTCAAGCTCACTTACAAAGCGCTCCACTGTCCAAAGGAATTTATCGCTGGGCTTATCGGAATTGCCACACCCGAGTTGATCATAGAAAATCACTGGTCGTTCGTCACTCAAAGCTTCAAGGGGTTCAAGATAGTCATGAGGTGCGCCAGGGCCACCATGCAATACCAGAAGAGGGATTTTTTTCCTATTTGCCCCGACAATTTTATACCATATTTTCCCGCCAGTTACTGGGATATAACCCTCGACACCTTTGGCACTACCCTCTCCTTCATAATTCATAATTCTTCACTGGATATTATATTAACAATATTATATAAATAGTGTCTGGATTTATCAAGTTACTCGAGACGCTTATAGCTACAACAACAGCACCTACGAATTTGTGGTTGTTATATGGTTATTTTTACTAGAAGTTGCTTTGCTGCCATCATTATGCTATGATATTGCTTGCTGGGTCATATTTTCAAAATATATGAATTTGGCATTAAAATAAATAGTAGAGCGCTAGTGGCTCACTCTAAGGAAACATTAACTTACGCCGTCCTATTGCTTCCTTTACTGTTGAAGCTTTACTGTTGAAACTTAAATGAACTTTTTTTTGGTTTCTGGCAGGCCGATCCTTTTGTAGGGTTAATAGTAGTGGTATTTTAAGTAAAGACATGAGTGGTGGGAAGAGGCGAACAAAGATGAAGAGGAGGAGTAGATAAATGAGTACAAAAAGATACCTTTCTATGCATAGCACTTTGAGATTGTAACTTCCTTTGGCCGTAATGACTGATGGTTAAAGATGCTTTGCTGTTCTACATCATGTAAAAATCCAGGAAAATATGGCTGATTACACAAATATGTGCAGTTAAACAGATCTTTGAGAAAAGAAGCTTGAAAAATTGTAATATTAATTAAAACCATTTAAATATTTTAAAAAAATTTTAAGTGGACCGGTCGGGAATTGAACCCGAGGCCTCTACCATGCCAAGGTAGCGATCTTCCCCTGATCTACCGGCCCATATTGGGCTTTGCTTTATCAGCATCCCTCATACACTCGATATACTATATAAAGCTATCGCCCTCCGACCCGGCAACTTATAAATAAAATTTTAAAGTTTGGAAACTCACTATCTTCAAGCAAAAGCTATAAGTAGTAAATTGAGTATTAGAAGTGTTGTCGGATTGAGATGCTTTCCCGAGAAAGCCTTTCAACTTCGAAAATCTTAAATACCTGACACTTGGGCCCGTAGCTTAGCTTGGTGGAGCGCACGGCTGATAACCGTGAGGTCCTGCGTTCGAATCGCAGCGGGCCCACCATAATTAAAAATCCTTTCTTAGGAAAATTTTCAGGTTTTTGTAACCACATTTGTTCTTCATTTCGGGCCCGTAGCTTAGCTTGGTGGAGCGCACGGCTGATAACCGTGAGGTCCTGCGTTCGAATCGCAGCGGGCCCACCAAGTATTTATTTAATTTTATCATATCGAATTTTTGTTATGTTGAATTCTTATTATTTCGAGCCTTTTTGAGATTTCTTGAGTCTTTTTTCATGTTTCTCATCTTTTTATTATAAACATTTTTATGAAAACTCTGAAAAAAGAAATTTAAATAAAAATGACAATTTTCGAAGCTACTTTGTATAATTGGAAATTTTTTGATAATTATTCTTTAAACAAACATTTTTTGTTACGTTTTCTGTAGCAAAAGAATCATCAGGGAAAAGTTTGAGTGGGGAAATCCCCACAAAGAATTTCAGGAAATGCTTTTCAGCCTTTCGATATTTCCGATCACAATTCTGCTTTCGGCTATGATCTTTTCTTCTATCTTGCTGACAATGCAATCCATTGGGACTGTAAGCTTGTATAGCTTGACAGGTCTGCCTTTACCTTTTGATTTCTTTTCTTCCCGGATATCAATCCAGTTATTTTCACGGAGATATCGCATTGCGACACTGACTTCAGGCTGTCTCAAGCCTGATATAATCTCAATACTCTGGGATGAAATTTCCCTTCCTTTTGAAAGGCATGCAAGCGTAAGAGCAATTGGCCTACTGACATTAATTCTTCTAAATAATTCAATCATTTCGTATTCATTTGATCCCATAGTCATCGGGATTTCTTCTTTTGTGTCAGAAATATCCATAACTGGACCAATTTCATCTACCATTTAATCACCCAAAGAGCCATTATAGAGTCCATTAATATAAATATTTACTTATGTTTTCTTTTTAATATTTATTAGTTTATATCCATGTTTTATATCTTTTTAATGTCTCTCCATGCTGAAGACTTTGAAAAAACGCTGTTCATTTTCTTCTAAACCTATTAATAGATTCTATATTTTTAAAAACATTTTCTCTTTTTAATAAAATTAAAAAATCTCTAATATTTCTTTCAACTAAAATTCTCTTTTAAACTCAGAATTCGTTTATTAATTCTGCCTTTCTTTTAGGATTCAAAATCTATTTTTAATTTCGTCTTTTTTAAACTCAAGTTTTGCTTAAAATTCAAATTTTGAATTTTAACTATGTTCTACATAATAACAAGGAGTTGCTTAATTAGGCGTTTGGGCCTTAGATATAACATTTAAAAAAGAAATATTCTATTTAAGGAAGGCTTTGAGATAAGCTTCACTAAATCTATCATTCCAGTTCTTCAAAGTTATAAGGTTGTAAAAATAATTTTCAGGGCATCCTTATATTAGAAATTCATAAAGTTTACGAGCTACCCTCTTTAGCTCTCTTGAGATGTTTCTCCTTTGTATCTTTTGCATTATTTTATATTTTTAAAGGATCCGCGGTTGAGTTAACAACTCAATAGCAATAGATTTAAAACAGTATGAATTACAGGATTAATTAAACAGCCTATCATGCTTGATTTTAACCCTCAAGCGAGTAAATCTTAATCTTGCAACCGAAAGATTTCTGGTTCTTTGTTATTTTCGAAATACAGATTCGAATGGAAATAGATATTAGAGGGATTGAGAAAAGATAACACAATTATAGGAAAGTGTTAGGAATATTTTGAAATTCCCTCAAATATTTTATTTAACATAGAAGAAGTCGAATCCGGGTTATAAAACCCAGACTGTAGAATAAGAATTTTAAGTCTTAGAATTTTAAATCTTCTAAGAATTTGCAGATAGCGCTTGTGATGTCTCTGCTTTTAAATTGATTTTCAGGAAAGATTCTTGAGGCGTTCTATATTCTGGAGCACAGCTTTACTTTCAGCCATAACGTTTTCTTCTATTGCATTGATGATTGTTTCCATCTGGACCGTTAGTTTATACATTTTAACCGGTCGTCCTTTGCCTTGATTTTTCTTTTCTTCCCGCATGTCTATCCAGTCATTTTCGCGAAGATAGCGCATTGCAATGCTAACTTCTGGCTGTCTCAAACCTGACACCATTTCGATACATTGGGAAGAAATTTCCTCTCCTTTTGAGAGGCATGCAAGGGTGAGAGCAACTGGCCTGTTAATATTAAGCCTCCTTAAAAGCTCCACCATCTCGTATTCAACTTCTCCCATTTTAAATTCATTGTCCTCTGATGTAAACTCATTATCTGCCACAACTATCATCTACCATTTATATCGAAAGAGCAGTTTGTGATCGCTTCCGATATCATTTTTCATCCAGTATTTTTCAGATCAATAGAAACATATTATTTCAGATATGTTATTTTTTTCTTATCTTTTATCGGCTCTATTAAATATATTTCTATTTATATGAGTTTCGGATATGTGGGAGTATCTCACAAAATCTGTTTTTCTCAGTTAATTTAAATAATAATACTTTCTCCATATATATAATTATATGCCTATAAAAACTTCCCGACAACATAACATATTTATTTTTTATACTCTGAGAAATCAGAATTAGAATAATGAAAGACAAGCTGTATTACTGGGTCTCCGCAGGCCTCATCTATGTATATATAGAATAAACTCATTATAGAATAAACCCATTTTTCCATTGTAGTTTTCCTTTGCTTAGGAAATATAATTCTAATATATAGAGAAAATTGACAGTTAAAATCCTTTTTATATTGAAGGTCAAAGTTCTCTTTTTCTCTTAATAATTATCCTAATTTTGCATATATTGTTAACCATTCTCTCCTTTTTGGGTCATTATACCTTGCAATTCTGACAATCCTTAAATACAAATCCCTCAAAGATTTAGTATAATGAACGCTGCCCAGGACAAAACCGCTGTATTTATCTGCCATTGCAGTGGGAATATTTCCGAACGTATTGACATTAATTACCTTAAGAAAACCCTCAAGGCAGAAGGGATTCCGGTCTTTGATTATGAGTATCTTTGCTCGAGAGAGGGACAGACCCTGATCAAAAATAAGATTTCTGAAGGGAACCTCGACAGGATAGTAATAGGATCGTGTACTCCTTCTAAACATGGTACTCTCTTTAAAAAGTGTATTCAGGATGTAGGCTTGAACCGGGCAATGCTCGAAATCGCAAACCTAAGGGAACAATGTGCTTGGGTACATCCGGATAAAATCGGAGCGACTGAGAAAGCTCTCTCACTTCTTCGAGGAAAACTCAGGCGTCTTGAAAATCCTGAGCCGCTTGAGGATATAAAAGTAAATATTGTTCCACAGGCTCTTGTCATTGGCGGAGGAATTGCAGGGATTACTGCGGCAGTGAACCTTGCTGATAATGGAATTTCCACCTACCTTGTTGAGAAAGATTCTAGTATAGGTGGAAACATGGCAAAAATAGGTAAGGTTTTTTCTCCTGACAAGCTTGCCGAAGAGTGTGCAATGTGTTCGCTAAGTCCACTGATGAATGAGGTAGCAACTAACCCGAAAATAACCCTTTTAACCTGGACTGAGGTGGAACGCTTAAGTGGAAGTGCTGGCAACTTCACAGTCAGGCTTAGGAAAAAACCGAGATATGTACATGACAACTGTACAGGCTGTGGCCGATGCAGCCGTGTCTGTCCTGTCCTGGTTGAAAACGAGTTCAACTGTGGGTGCGTGGACAAAAAGGCAATTTCACTGCGTTTTTCTCAATCTGTTCCAAAAATCTACTGCATAGATCCAGATCACTGTCTGCAGTTCAAGGGCGAAACCTGCGGGAAATGTGCAGAAGCCTGTAAATCTGGAGCAATTGATTTTTCACAGAAGGAAGAGATTATTGAGCTCAATGTAGGTGCAGTTATTGTTGCTACCGGATTTGAGGAATATGATGTATCCCAGAAACCCCAGTACGGCTATGGGATTTTCAAAAATGTTATGACCCAGATGGAACTTGCCAGAATGCTCGGGATCAATGGCCCTACAAAAGGGGCACTGCTCAAGCCTTCGGATTTCAGCCTGGATCCTGAAGCTGTCAATTCAATAACAGATACTTGCTCTAGTAAAAGTCCCTCTGAAAATTCTTCTGAGAATGGTTCGGGAACCCCTAAAAAGATAGTTATGATCCAGTGTGTGGGCTCAAGGGATGAAAAAGAAGGCGGAAACCGCTATTGTTCAAGGTACTGCTGCATGGCAGCCTTAAAGCACTCGAACCTTATAATGAAAAAATATCCAGGTACGGAAATCACGATCTGTTATGTTGATTTGCGGGCGCTTGGCTTTTACGAGAACTACTATCGGGCAGTCCAGGATATGGGAGTCAGATTTGTAAGGGGAAGGCCTGCTGAAATTGTAGAGAAATCGGATAAAAGCCTTGTTGTCAGACTCGAAGATACCCTTAATCAGAAAATAACAGAGCTGCCTGCTGATCTTGTCGTGCTTTCTGCGGCAATGGTCCCTTCAAAGGGAACCCGAAAAATAGCCAGTATATTGAATATCAGCCAGGATGAAAGCGGCTTTATTAAAGAAAGGCATTCGAAATTGAGGCCTGTAGACAGTTCACTGGATGGAATATTTGTCTGCGGCACTGCCCAGAGCCCTAAGGATGTCACAGACACTATTTCACAGGCAGGGCTTGCAGCTATAAGGGGAAGGGCCTTTATTTCGGACAGCCCAAAAGCCCTGGTAAACGAAATCCCGACAATCAATCAGCTACTCTGTACTCAGTGCAAGGAATGTCTCAGTTGTCCTTTCGAGGCTTTTTCCTTAAATGAGAATGGAAAGGTTATCGTAGATCCGCTTGTCTGTACTGGATGCGGATATTGCACTGAAGTCTGTCCGAACGGAGCTATCCAGATTGCAGGTTTTACAAAAACCCAGCTAAACGCCGAAGTTGAGGGGGTAGTCAAAGAAGGGGACCTGCTGGGCTTTGTAAATAGCGGGATCGCATCCTTAACCTGCGATAATATAGGAAACAGCGCACTGACCTATCCTTCAAATGTCAAGTTAATCAAGGTGCCCACAAACCTGGTGGTAGATAAAGACCTGTTACTTCACGCCTTCAAACGTGGGGCATCAGCTGTCCTTTTCATAGAAGATCCTCCAGACAGCCCGAAAGCCGAGATTATATATCCTCTAACTGTCAGCCATTTCGAGAAATTGAAAAAAGAACTTGGAGATTCAGGAAACCGGCTCTATTTCAAAAAAGCCTATGTTCCAAATACAAGAGGGCTTGCAGGCACTTTTACCAGCCTTGCCCGGGAAGGAGAGATGACCAAATGATTCCATACGTAAATGAATACGATACTCCGGAATGTAAAACCCTTGCAGAAACAGCAAAGAAAAGCATCCGGACACCTGCCTCTCTGGGGCTTGATCGCTGCATCCAGTGTGGAGCCTGCACGGCTTCCTGTCCTGCAGCCCGATTTACTGATTACAGCCCGCGCCAGATTGTGAAAAAGGTGCTGGAAAATGACCGCAGTGTACTTGAATCCGAAATGATCTGGTCCTGCTTCTACTGTTATTCCTGTAACCTACGCTGTCCCAGAAATAATAGCCCTGTAACAATTGTGCAGGTGCTCAGGCAGATGGCTATAAATGAAGGCATAGGGGTTGAGAAGCTTGCCTACTTCCTTGAGATAGGAGAGTATCTTGCAGAAAACGGAGCCAGTAAGGTACCGGGTGCTGGGGTTAAGAATATGGAAAGAGACCTCGGGGAACGTTGGATCAGGTTCAAGAAAAATCTCGAGTCAACCCGTGTTGAACTGGGGCTGAGTTCCAGGGACATTAGGAATACCCATGGGGAAGTTCAGGCCATTCTTGAAGCTACAGGCTATTTTGAAAGGGAAAAATGGCTCAAGGCAAAAATACAAGAAAAACTTTTGCATCAGCTCCTGGAGAACCAGTGTATCAAGAGAGAAAATAGAAGCGGAGACTTTGGTTTTGAAAGCGATAGGAGATATCCCGGACAGCCAGCTTTTATTATTTAAAAGCTGCATGGTCGGGCAGGAGTACCCAGGGGTGGAAACCTCCACTTGTTATGTATTTGACAGGCTTGGAATAGATTACTGTATAAATGATGAGCAGTCCTGCTGCACAGGAATAGGTCATTATACTGACATCTTTGAAGGATTGACAACAGCAGCCATTGGAGCCCGGAACTTCGCAGTCGCAAAAAGATGTGGTTATCCTAATATAACCTGCCTCTGTTCAACCTGCTATGCTGTAAATAAGGAAGCTTGTGAAGTCCTTAATACCAACACCGAAGTCCGAGAAAAAGTCAACTCCATATTCCGGGAACAGGGCCTTGAAAATCTTGTTTACGAAAAAGACGATATGAATCCGAGAACAAACTTCTACCATGCAATAGAAATTCTCTTAAGTAAGGTCGACAAGATCAAGGAACAGAAAAAATTTGATTTCTCACGGGTTAAAACTGCATCCCATCATGCCTGTCACTACTATAAAGTTAAGTATCTCGATGTTCTTGGAAACCCTGAAAACCCCCAGTTGATAGACAACATAGCAGCAGCCTGTGGAGCCGAGCCTGTGCGCTGGTACGAAGACCGGACTCTTACCTGTGGAATGGGCTTTTCCCAGCTCCATCTTAATAAAAGTACTTCACTTCAGGTGACAAAGACTAAACTTGACAGCCTTCAAAAAGCGGGTATTGAGCTTATGCTCCATATGTGCCCAAATTGCCAGATCCAGTACGACCGCTACCAGCCGGTTATCGAAAAAGAGTTTGGCGTAAAATATGATATGGTGCACATGAATATTGCCCAGTTTGTAGCTCTTTCAATGGGCGCTCACCCTTACAAGGTGTGTGGCTTCCAGACCCACTCCGTGCCTCTTGAAGGATTTCTGGAAAAGTACGGCATAATATAAATTCGGTTTATCTATTTTTAACCATATTTTTAGGTTTAAGCCTGTAGTATTTTTATTTTAATTTTTTATTTGATTCACATCACTTCTGAATACTCAGATCGATTTCTCCCAGCCCTGTCCCATATCAACGAGAGGTCTCAGCTCAATGATCTCGAAGGTAACCGTTGCATACATCATCTGCGCAGCCCCCTCCCCGGCCATTTTTGCAATATGGCTTTTAATCGTATCAAGCATTTCCCCCGACGTTGCAGATTCCTTCATCTTCATATAAACCCTGATCCCTTTCCATTCCGTATCTTGCTCCATTATCATGTATATCGCGTAAGGGTTTTCCTGAAGGTTTGAGAACGTACGGTTCTTACCAGTTGCAACTACAACGGTCTTTTCATCGATCATATTGGGTGAGCCGAAAATAGCTGAATCTACCTTTCCGTCTTTGCTCGCTGTGCTGAGAACCCCAATTCTCAGTTGCTTGTTAAAATAGTCCATCAATTTTGACGTCATATTAAATCCCCCATCACAAACTTATTTCTTGCCCTTCTCCTGAAAAATTGAATGAGCAAGTCGCTTTATCCAGAAGTATTCCAAGAAAAGAGCTTTATTAGATATGCAAGCTGCGATAAATATGAGTCATAAGTATGCTTAAAACTTCGCCTGATGTGTGAGGCCTGGAGTTGTAAATAAAAAGGAGTAAATTAACGTAACTGTATCTCCCTGAAGCAAAAAAGATGTTTAGAGTTTAGTTGAAACCCCTGAGTTTTCCAGTGTCTCTGATGCAGTATCTCAAGCTCTATCTGATTTCTTTGGGAAATACGATTACATGAAAGCCAAGGAATCAAAGGAACATGAAGACTGAATCCGCGATTTGCTTGATGCTCTTATGAGCAAAAAAGAAGGTCAGGAATGACTTCAATCTGCATTTATATGGAAAAAGAGCCGGAAAGTAAAGAGGATAAGTCCCGATAGGTAATTATTGATTAACCAATTAGTACCTTCAAGGAAAAGAAACCTCTGCATAACTACTGAAGTGAACTCTTACCGCATTCTGGAGTGGGAAAATTATTCAGTTATTTATGCATACATTGATTATTTATTAGGAGTTTCATCAAATTGTAAAGAACACTTTGTTTGTTATTTATTTTTATCCCTAACAAAATGTCTATATATCTTAATCTCTCTGTTTCTAATAGATACATTTAGAATGCAGCTTTTCTTTTGAACCCAATTTGCAATGAACTCTTTTTGTCTATCATTGAATCTTATTTTATCAAGTTCATTTCCTATTTCCATATAATCGCCATCTTCAGACCATATCAAAAAAATATTAGTTAGAGGACTCGGATCTATTGTTTCGATAAGCTCTTTTACATTCGGTTTTTTCGAACTGAGATTCAGTTCCAAAAAAGTGGCAAGTAGGCAAAACTCTCCAAAGATGGCTGCAGAATCTGAGTAATTAAATCTAATACTCAACTCATTTTTCTCGCAACTAAGATTATGATACTCATTTCGCGAAAAATAAGGCGCCCAGTTTGTATACATTTCTGTCCCAGATAAATATGTTTCTTTTAGATCAAGAGGCAGAGAGCACTCTAAATAAAATTCTCCAATTCTCTTTAATGTATCTGATATTGTCTCTATATTTTGCTCCGCATATGAATAAAAAACTTGGTTCCCTGGATGACTGATATACTCAAAAGTATTGCTTAACAATCTTTGTCCAATGCCAGAAGTACGAGTGCTTGGAAGCATAGAACTAGAATAATCAAATAATATTCCTTTCAAACCATACAGTTTAAGGATAAGTTCTATTTTGTTATCAAATATTACATTGTAAGATTGTATACATAAGTGTATATTCTCTTCAAAAACAGACTTATTATGTGCATAGCATTCTTTTATTATATCAACTGATAGATTATCCCAATAAAGTTGCTCTTTTTTATCAAAATCTTTGCCCATAATTAGATTTTCATTCAGTCCAAAACCTATCTCTGCGGCTAGTGTTGCTTCATGCTCGTTTTGACTATTAATATAGTATAATATCAAATTCTTTAATGTTTCAACAACCTTGGTTCGGTTTTCTCTAACAGAATATTTTAAGTCTAAAATTGGTTTAATCGGATCCCCTAAATGCAAAATCCCTGTTTCAAATTCTCCTGGTTCTATTATTTTTTCAAAGGTATTTTTCCCAAGATAAAAAGAGAATTCAAAGCACTCTTTTGTAATTTCCTTAACTAAGTTTGGATTTGGAGTCATAAATTCCAAGCTTCTTGCCGCAAAGGAGAGTAAATTTTTACGCTCCATATTCGTTGATTCCTTTGCTACGCTCAATATAGTATAAAGTATTTTATCTGTAGCACTTTCTGAGTATTCTCCCCTCATCTGAAATGCTAATTGAATTACCACATCCCATTCTCTTCTTTTTATTTTTGGAATCAGCTCATTGGTTAATTCTTTTGTTTCCTCATAATTTCTACAAAACCAGTCTGCTGTAAAATATTCCAAAAAAGTCCTGTGTGTGAATTTATATAACTCTTGATTCTTCGTGGCACCAATGGCAGTAAGTATCCATGCGCGCCCCCTTGAGAAATTTACAAAATCTGTTGCCACAGCTTTGGCTTCATCTTTATCTTCATAAGTAGAAGGATAAAGATACTCAGTTGATTTCTTTATTAATTCCTCCTCACTTACACCTTCTTTTGAAGATTGGTTTGTATATATCCAATGAGCAAGATGAGAAATTAGAGATTCGATTTTTGAGTCTTGTATCGTAATTCCAGGATTAATTCCTCTATGTTTATCCCATTTTTTGAACAGCATTTCAGCGCATTTTTGATATATTTTAGGTCTATTTTCTGGAATGTAATTTTCTTGCCTATATATATTGCACATTAAAGACAACATCAAGGAATTAGAACGAAGATCAGAGACTTTTTCGCTTTCTATCATGAAGCGCCTTGCTTTCTCACTTCTTTCATTTGGCCTTAATTCGAAATCTAGATTAAACCATTTTTCTACATATTCTTTTATTTGAGCTTGATTAAAAGAAGTCATTTCATAGATCTCAAACATATCTTCTCTTAAAGTGGCTTGTTCATAACCTATTCTACGTGAAGTGACTATTATTGGAGTCGAAGGATAAAGAGTACAGAATGATTCTATTTCGTTTACCATTTTTTCTCTATATCTTGTATCTATAAGCTCATCAAGTCCATCAAATATTAATAAAATATATCCATTTAATAGCAGATATTCAAAAGTACCCTTTGGCGGTTCTATTTGAAAGTCATTACTGAACTCTTCATTGATGAAATCGATAATGGAAATATTATTTTTCGTTTTTTCGGCATGATAATCTCTAATCACCACTACAAAAGGAACTATTTCTCTTCCTGCAAAAAGTCTTTCTGAATATCTAGCAGAAAGTTCATAGCATATTTTTTTGGTGAAGGTGGTTTTTCCATTTCCTGGATCACCCAATAATACAATACGATGCACTTTTAAAAGAAAATTAAAAAACTCTAAGGGATTATTATTTTCATTATCTCTACTTCTTTTTATGAAATTTGGGCAGACATAGATTTTTTCGATGGGTTTTCTTACACCACCTTCAAAATTTGATATTTTTATGTATTCGTTTCTGTTTTTCAAGACACTGCGATATTTCTCAAAAAAGTCCTGAATTTCGTTAAAATTTAATTTCTCTCTCGAAAGGAATTCTATATTTTTTTTGATTCCGGTTAATTCATCCAAAATTACTTTTGAATGGTAACTTGATGTAGCTGCAAGAGCTATAATCTCACCATTAGAAATTTGCTTGTCGAGTACTTCTTGACATCCTTTAATCAATATATTAAAAAGTAATGAAGAAAGACACGAAATTCTCTTCTCTTTAATATCAAAGTATTGTGATAACAAAAGTGTGAATTCTTTTTCGATATCTTTGATATTTTCGTTAGTGGAATTGTGAAATATATTTGCTGCATATATTTGGCGTATTATACCTTCAATTGCCGGGCACTTAAAAAATATACATATCGATTCAAAATTTATTTTTAAATTTTCGTCTAAATTACTTATTTCCCTATTTATGGATTTGAGATCTTCTTCTATTAATGGATCAAAGTAAGATTTACCAAAAATTATTTTTTCTATTTCTGTCTTTTCAAAGAGTGACTTTTCAATCTTTCTGCACAGACTTTGAGTACCAAAACCAATTACAGAAGACACCGACTTGCCAAATATTGTTTGAGTGATCGGCCCCATAACATTCATCCACGTCGTCCATAAATAGATAGAAGTTTATTCTTACTTTTAAGACTTATACAGTTAAAGTATTTAATTTGCACTTTTTCTCTCGCGCATACCGAGGGATAATCTCGAGAAACTACTGGAGGCTGCTAGGCTTGCACCATCGGCTGCAAACAGGCAGAACTGAAAGTTTATTTGCATTTGCTCTAAAAACGCTATCATGAAAGAGATTGATTCTCAAAAAATACTGCGGGATGTAGCATATCTTAATTAAGTACACTTATTTCTTGCATTATAGAAAACTGACACTGTTTGCTTATATGTTAATTGCATTTTTTTCTAAGCAGGTAAACAAGCAAATTCTAAGGACTCTTGTAACAAAGATTATCTATGCAAAGTAGAGTTAAATGGAAAAAAATATCTAAACAATATTATATATTTATATAGTTGAAGTAGAAGAACACTTTAACATTAATGAATCATTGACATTAAACATATTACCTTTCTAGAGAAGAAACTGAAGAAGAATACGAAAAAAACTGAAAAACAAGCGAAGGCTATAAGAGTACAATTTTATATTGGCAATTTTCAATAACGGTGTGTGCCTTTATGAAAGCCTTAATATCAAAGAACTTCATAATCCTGAGTTTCGGTTTGTAACTTTCCTTGCTGACCAGTTAGATGGAGAACTTAAACTGAAAAAAGTAAATGGAATAGAGTTTATTATTAGGTTTAATGTAGAAAAAAATAATCACGCGTTGACATCAGCGCCACATTTAATTAAATAAAGAGTAGTTTATTTTGCTTTATAGAAACCCTGTATAAATCAGCTTCAAGAGGCTGAAAAGATTTTTGTACAATTTATATTTGTAATATTAGGATTTTGTTCTTTAATATGTCAAGATATATTACAGTTATTTCTTTATAGTGAATCCAGGAATCTGAGTTTCTTAGACTTCATTATTACTTGATTATCAAACAGGAGACTTACTTTTGGGAACAATTAGCGAAAAAATTTTCTCGCGGGCAGCGGGAAAAGAGGCAAAGGCAAATGATTTTGTCCTGGCAGATATTGATTATGCAATGGCGCATGACGGGACCTCGATACTTACAGTTAACGCTTTTAAGGAAATGGAAATGAAAAAGGTCTGGGACCCCTCAAGGATTGTAATCCCCTTCGACCACATCGCGCCTGCAAACAATGAAACTTCAGCTACCCTGCAAAAAGAAATCCGGGAATGGGTGAAGGAGCAGGGCATTCCGAATTTCTATGAGCTTGGTGAAGGAATCTGCCATCAGGTGCTTCCCGAAAATGGATTCGCTCTGCCTGGAAAGCTGGTTGTGGGAGCTGATTCACATTCCTGCACTTATGGGGCTTTCGGGGCTTTTGCAACAGGCGTGGGAGCCACCGATATGGCTGAAATTTTCGCCACAGGTAAGCTCTGGTTTAAGGTGCCAGAGAGTCTAAGGTTCACGGTTGAAGGAAGGCTTGGAAAAGGAGTTTATGCAAAAGATTTGACCCTTTACCTTATCGGGAAGACCGGAATTGACGGGGCCACCTATAAGGCTGTAGAATTTCACGGGCAGGCTATCTCCGAATTGTCAGTTTCCGGCAGAATGACGCTCTGCAACATGGCAATTGAAATGGGAGCAAAAACTGGAATTGTTCCGCCGGACGAGAAAACTTTCGATTTCCTGAAAAATAGGGCGGCTGCTCCCTATGAACCGGTTTATGCCGACCAGGATGCAGTCTATGTAAAAGAACCTGTTTACTCAGCTGAAGATATCGAGCCTCAGGTAGCCTGTCCGCACCAGGTTGACAACGTAAAGCCTGTGGGAGAGGTTGAAGGTACCCACGTAGACCAGGTTTTCATAGGGACGTGCACAAATGGGAGACTTGAAGACCTTGAGGTCACAGCAGCAATCCTTAAAGGAAAAAAGGTCGCAGTCAGGACTATTGTTATTCCTGCATCCCGCACGACTCTCCTTTCAGCAATTGAGAACGGAACAATGGAAACTCTGCTTAAAGCAGGCGTTACGCTTGCAACCCCTGGCTGCGGCCCCTGTCTTGGTGCTCACCAGGGAGTGCTCGGGGAAGGGGAAGTCTGTATTTCAACCGCGAACCGAAATTTCAAAGGCAGGATGGGAAAAGACGGTTTTATTTACCTGGCATCTCCTGCAACAGCAGCAGCTTCGGCACTGTCAGGAGAAATTACTGATCCAAGGACAGTTTGAATCTGAAAAATAAAGGACAGACATTTATATCTGAACCCCTAAAAATTTGAACAGAATAGTTTGAACAGAACATTTTCAATAGAACAGTCTGGAACCTGACCTATGCACTTCAGGATTTCAAACAGTTCAATTTTTTAAACTGTTCAATTTAATAAATTATTTTATTCATTTTGGGCTTTCTTTTTATCTCTTTTTGGTTCAGAATTCTAAAATTGTTAATTATATCCAGCGGAGATTTATACCATGAATCGCATATATTTTAACAGGAGGGACAACTATTACTGAAGAACTTAGTCACGAGAACCTTTCACATTTGATTGAGCACTGGATAGAGCATAACGAAAGCCACATACAGAGTCTCAGGGAATGGGCCCAGAAAGCCAAAAAAGATGGTTTTCTCGGAGCTTCTGAGGATATCTTGGAAGCTGCCAATAAAATCGAGGAAGCAAATAAAAACCTTAACCATGCAAAAGAAGAGCTTTTCCATCAGTGAAAATGCGTAAGAGCAAAATCTTAAGAGCTGATTTTAATCTCTCTGTGACGGGCTTTCTCCGTCACCATTCTTTTATTTACTTTCTCACTTGTGAGTCTAGACTTTCAGACCTCTGCTCAGGCCAGGAGTTTCTTAATATCTTTTAAATCCATAATAAGCTCTTAAATCCTAATAAGCTCTTCAACGCTTGATTCTCCAATATACCTCATGAAACTTTTTTCTTCCTCAAGGCACAAATCTTCACTTTTAAGTAACTCTTGACTCAATTTATCCCCAAAAATAATAGGTACAGTTTTTTCACTTTTCTTGGCATTTCTTTTTCTCAACATTTGACAGAGATTTTTTGATGAAAAGTGAGATATTCAGAATTTTATCTGCATGGTCCCCCATTGATTACCTCCCATACAAATACATATAAATCTCAAATAGATACTAATATTTCTTAATTTATTATCATCTCTTTAAAAATTAAAAGAGATAACGCAGTGAAGATTTCATCCGGGTATTATTAAAAACGTCTACAAATTTAAGAACGATTTTTCAAATTAGAAGCTACTTCTAAACTTGAAACTATTCTGAGGAATGTCAAAATTTCAGAAAATCGATTTTAAACAAAAATAGAAAGAGGAGATTTCAATAAAATTTCTCAATTTCGTGCTTTACTTCTTCAGGAGAAAACTTTTGCCTTACAAGGGGTTTTTCCTGAATTGCCGGAATTCTCTCCTCAAATACATCTCTCTCATACTTATAAAAAATACCATTTGGGATTTTATCTCCCCATTCCAGAGATTTCTCAAAGGCTTTTATATGGTCGTAAGGGTCATAATCGTCCCCAAGCTTGTAAACCCTGTCCCTGTACCATTTGAATGTGTTTATCTTATTGAAGGTCACACAAGGTTGAAGAATATCAAGAAGGGCAAAACCTCTGTGTGTTATGGCAGCTTTCATAAGTTCTTTAAGGTGCTCCTGATCGCCTGCAAAACCTCTAGCTACGAAGCTACAGTTCTGGGAAATCGCCATGGCAAGTGGGTTCATTGATTCCTGAAGGACGCCATAAGGCTGAATTGTTGTGTAGGTTCCCTCTGCTGTAGTAGGAGAGGCCTGCCCTTTGGTCAGTCCGTAAACTTGGTTATTGTGCACGAACATGGAAATATTCGGGTTCCTGCGGATTGCATGAAGAAAATGATTTCCTCCTTCCCCGTAGCAATCACCATCTCCTGCAACTGCAATTACGTGAAGGGAATGGTTGGCAAGTTTTGCAGCCGTAGCCACAGGCAGGGTTCTACCATGCAGCCCATTAAACGTATGGCATTTTATATAATGGGGTAGTTTTCCAGCTTGCCCTATTCCCGAAACCACAAGAACTTCCCAGGGTTCAATCCCAAGTTCGACAAGTGCCTGTTTGATGGCCGAAAGAATCTGAAAATTTCCGCATCCAGGGCACCAGGCCGGAATCTGGCCTTTATACTCTTCAGATGTAGGCATTCAACTCCTCCTTCAGGTTTTCAATTGTAAAAGGTCTCCCATCATATTTGCTTATCTGGTGGGAGAATCCAAATCCAGTTTCTGCCTTTAGAAGTTTTGCAAACTGCCCAGTGGCATTGTTTTCTATGCAAATTGTAAGATCTGCGTTCTCAAGAAGCCCAATATAATCGAACATTTCCAGTTCGGGAAGAGGGTAAATCTGGCTGAAATGTAGCATTGCGACTTTCTTGTCCTTAGAAATTGTATCAACCACCTCTTTTATCACACCATAAGTAGATCCATGCCCTACAAGCACTATCTTTGGAGAGGAGTCACCATATAAAAGCGGAGCTTCGATTTCTTTCTTTATAAGCGGCAGTTTGTTCAGCAGCCTTTTGTGAACCATTTTGATGCGGGTTTCGGAATCTTCTACAATATGCCCATCTTCGTCATGCTCATCACTATCCGCTACTACAAGGTGTTTTCCGGCTTCCCCCGGGACTGCAAGAAGAGAAATTCCTGTACTGGAATATTTGTAACGTTTATAGTCCGTAACGCCTTTAAGATCCTCTTCCCTCAGTCGGTAATCGTTATAAATTAGGTTCTCCAAACCGAAGTTTTCAAAAGTCCATTCGGATTCTGCGAGGTATTGGTCGGACTGAATGAACACAGGGATCTGGTATTTTTCTGCAAGTTCGAAAGCCCTGTTAGTCAGGTAAAAAGCCTGCTTTGGAGTTCCTGGCTCGAAAATAACTCTCGGAAACTCTCCGTGGCCTGCGTGAAGAATAAAAAGCAAGTCTCCTTGTTCAGTGCGTGTGGGAAAGCCCGTAGCTGGTCCAGGGCGCTGCATTTCCGCAATCACAACAGGAGTTTCGGTCATTCCTGTAAGGGAAAGTCCTTCGACCATAAGGGCGAATCCTCCTCCGGACGTTCCGGTCATAGCCCTTACCCCTGCAAAAGAAGCTCCTATCGCCATATTAATAGCTGCAATTTCGTCTTCAGCCTGCTCAACAACGAGATTATACTCTTCCGCCCTGGAAGCCAAATACTCCATAATTCCTGTTGAAGGCGACATAGGATATGCAGAATAAAACTTACAGCCAGACATAATTGCTCCTACTCCGATTGCCTGCAGCCCGGTTATGAGTATGCGCCTTTTCTCCTCAGGCTCACGGATTCCAAAAGCTTCGCATCTGGGACAATTCGTAAGAGCGTATTTATAGCCTGCTTCTGCGCAGGCTATATTGTTCTGGACTATTTCTTCCCCTTTTCTCAGGAAAGTTTCTCTCAAAATCTCTTTTAAGGCTTCAAGCCCGAGATCAAGCAACCCAAGCGCTGCCCCGGTTGCTACAGTATTTGCCATAACGCTGTTCTTCCCGACATCCAGCGCTATCTTTCGGAAGGGAATATCTATGAACTCCGGTTCTTCTAATTTCTGTTTGGCAATTTCAGAGTCATAGAGAATAAATCCTCCGTCTTTCACATTCTTTCTGGCAATTTTAATGGTGTTCAGGTCAAGAGCCAGAAGAATATCTACCATCTCTCTGGATGCCGAGATTTTCTGGTCGGAAAACCGTATCTGATAATAATTATGTCCCCCCCGTATCCTCGACATGTAGTCCTGGTGCGTAAATACATGATATCCTATTCGAGAGAAAACCTTTGCAAGAGCTCCTCCTATGGTCTGCAGTCCCTGTCCGGCCTCTCCTCCTATTCGAAGTGTATACTCCAGAAACTTAACCCCCATATTTTTCTTTATCTTCTATTTATCTTCAGTTTCTCTGGCTCGCTCAGTTTACCAACGTTTTTACCCCATGAATCCCGATTGGTGAATTTCAGTTATGGCTAATTTACAGGTCTTAATTGGTACTGTGCGAGGGTTTTTTATTAGCTGATGAAATGCATTAAAATTCAAGCCTCGAGCCTGTTTTAAACAGTAACAGCAAAATAGAATTTTATTGGATAGTTTTTTCCTTGTCCTTTTGCTACTGGCCCTATCTAGCTTTCTTCTATTGAGTTCCCCGAGAAAATATTATTATTTAACCTTAAATAACCTTGCTTCTTTTCCTTATTTGTGTGAAATTGGCAAAAAGAAATAAACAATAAAAATGGAATTGAGCTCATCTCGAAATCTACCTTGTTTGTATATATAAGGATTTTAAAACTAGTTTCATGATCGAAGGATCGATTAATTATTCAAAATCAGAGATATAAGGATGTAGTTCTAAGTTTTGGGATGAGCTCTTAATAAGCAAATCGGTGATTGAGATTTAAAATAGATAGAGAACCTTCCCAAAAAGAATACAGCCTACCAGGGCAATTCCAAGTATCAATATATCTGCCTGCAGCACGCTATATAATATTAAAAAGCAAAGCAATAAGGTAACTGCGCATGCCAGAATATCCACAGGATTGCTCATGCATGCCTCCATATTAAGTTTACAAATTCACATTATGATAAGGGTTTCTAATTTATCAAAAATTAAATAATAATAAATCAATATAATTTTTCAAATCTTCTTTCTCAGTAAAAAGATAAGAAATCCAAGTCTTCGACTAAGAAAAAGATCAAATTTCCGGCAAAAAGAGAAAATAGAAATGTGTTCCTCAAAAGCCATTCTGTGTCAGAAAAGGGGATTTCTCGCCTAATGTAAAATCTAACCCATATAAAATTTAACTTTTGTTTCAAATCAAGCCTTTTTAAAAAGGCTTGAGCGAAACCCCCCTAGCGACGTTTGAGTTTTAGCCTTACCCCCAAACCCTATCGGCGTGATCAACCGGCGCAACGGTTGCGTTAGAACTTCCCACGGCCTAGCTGGGCATGAGCGCGGGCAAGGTGCCCCGCAGCCTGGGCTCC
Source organism: Methanosarcina sp. UBA289 (assembly GCA_002496565.1). Classification (GTDB taxonomy): domain Archaea; phylum Halobacteriota; class Methanosarcinia; order Methanosarcinales; family Methanosarcinaceae; genus Methanosarcina. Next base: position 62,290 of record DAKJ01000004.1, read on the forward strand.
TATAAGGTTAACTTCTCCTGCAAGCACGGCAGAAGCTACGATTTCTGCAAATTTCTTGGAGTTTACTCCGGGAACGTCACCTGAGCCTGCAACACCAAGAATATTCAGGCAATCTCTCTGGGTTCCAAGGCTAGTGCCTCCTCCAACAGTTCCTACAGGCAGGGCAGGCAGGGTAACAGAGCAGTGAATTTCTTCGTATTTCGTAAGCTCCATGCTCGTAATTGCAGTGCTTCCTTCTACAACATGAGCTGCATCCTGCCCACAGGCCAGGTAGATAGCAGCAATAATGTTTGCAGCATGGGCATTAAAGCCAAGTGATCCTGCTCTTGCTGAACCCAAAAGGTTTTTGCTGTAGTTCACCTCAAACATGGATTCTGGTGTACATTTCAAGGTCTCTTTGACAATTTCTTTTGGAATGGTAACCTCGGCTACAACGGTTTTTCCTCTTCCGAGAATTGTGCTTATGGAAGCGGGTTTTTTGTCGGTACACATATTTCCTGAAAGGGTAACCGGATGTGCACCGAATTCATCTTCTATAAGGTGCATCACTGCATCAGTAGCTATAGTCACCATGTTCATGCCCATGGCGTCTTTTGTGTCGTACGAGAACCTGAGGTATACGTATGTGCCAGTTACGAAGGGTTTTACGGAAAGCAGTTTTCCAAAACGTGTCGTCTTTTCAGCAACGGCTTTCATCTGCTCGAAAATCTCAGGACATTTTACCCACTCATAAAATTCTTTAACCCTGCTAAGACTCTCAAGCTTAAAGACAGGTGCTCTGGTCATCTCGTCCTCAAAGACTCTTACATTTGCTCCACCTGATTTCGTGATCACCGAACAGCCGCGATTTACACCGGCAACAAGAGCCCCTTCAGTTGTAGCAAGAGGAATGTAGTATTCGGAATTTGCGTATTCGCCATTTACCTTCAGAAGTCCGGCAACTCCGAGAGGGATCTGAACTGCGCCTATCATGTTTTCAATATTTTTTTTCGATGCGGCCTCAACATCAAGGGAAAAATTCTGAATGTGCTCAAACTCGAGTTTTTCAAACTCCTGTATTGCAAGCCGTCTGAGTTTTACTGAAGTTACAGGGTCTGCAAACTCCTCAATCTTGCGAAGAGCCACATCTCCATCTAGAACCTTTTGTAAGAGAATTTTCTCCTCCTCACTTAATTCATAATCTTGTAAAAACATGAAATCACCTGCTGAAGTTATTTTCTTTCCATTTCTTTAAAATTAATTGACTGAAGGGATGCGATATGTGCAAAAACGCTCTATCTATTGATTCGCGTTTTTGTATCTTTATTCTAGCTATATCCACATTGACATATAATCCATTCCTCAATGTGACGTATTCTATAACTCTCAAGCTGTGTAAAAAAACCTTCACTATACATAAAAAGATCTGTCGGCTTCCTTTAACATTCAAGGAATACTTGTAATCTTACAAACCTTAATATTTATATAAAAATTCTCAGACTCGGCTGCAGATCCGTTAAAAGGGGATGTGGTAAGTAAGGCTCAGAAATCAATAAGAATTTTTAAAGTGACTAAAATTGGATGAAATATAGATTAAATGTTCTATAGGCCTGTTTCATATCTATATTTACTGATTGCAGGATCAATCGGGTCCGGGTAGAATTAGGTCGAAGAAAACATTACTTCAGAAAGGGCTTCAGTAAAACACATCCAACTACTTGAAAAATTTGTTTCTTAAATTTCTTATTTAATTCTAAATGTTCTTAAGGCTCAGAAATTAATGATTAACTGATTTTCTTCGGTGTATCTCAGAAAAAGCTCGGCCACTTCTTTTGAGCAGATAAATTCAATTCCAGGTATCAATTCTTCTTTCTTAAGTCCGATCATGTCCGAGGCAAGCTGGCAGCACCGAAATTCAACTCCCATGTCGATGCATTCCTGAACAGTGGCATCGTATTTGGGTGATCCTCTTGTTTTATCTTTCTTTGCAAGCAACACACCCATAGGACCCCACAGAATTACCTGCACATCGAGCCCCTTACTCCTGTAATACTTTGCAAACTTGAGAGTTTCCTGCGGACTGGTGCTTTCATACACCATGTTTTTGAGCAGCAATAATACTTTTTCGACTTTTGTCATAAAAACTCCAGGTATGAATAATACATTTCTGAAACAGATTACCTAGATGTATATAAAGTTTCACATTGAAAAAGGAAGTCTATATTTTTTCACTTTCTTTATATAATTATGTTCTTCTTTGTGAGCACAGCAAAGTTCAGATACTTTAATCTCGTTAATTCGCTCTATTGCAAGGTAAAGTAATATAGCCACTTCACTACTCTGAATCTAGCCTGAGATTTTTGCAACAAATATTTTTTAAATGTGGGGACTAATTCTAAATGCCCGTTTTTCGAGACTCCGGCTTTATAAAAATACTTAATTTAAGCTAAGCAATTTATAAATTGTCTTCTAATGTTCTCCATATTTGATGTCTAGTTTCCATATTTGATGTCTATTTTGTATCTTTGAAAATAGCACTCCAGTAATAATGAGATAAAAAATATAAATAAAATTATATAAATAGGTTTTACAGTTGGCGTTTGCAGGACTAAGAATTGGAATTTGAACTAAAGTCGGAATTTGAATTTATGGAATCTGACCTTCGGATATCCTGCTTTCAGGAGCTGATCCTGCCTTCAACTGTTAGTAAAAAGCTGGAAAAATAAGCATTATTCGATACCAGATAATTTTAAAAAGGTAAGCTTTTGCTTACCTTACAATTACAACAACCGCGCCTCTGACTTCAAGAACATCGACCTCTCTGCCTGCGGAGATAACTTCTTTCTTTATCTCTACGGCCTCGGATTCGAGCTCGATAGGTTTGCCGTCTACATTAACGGTTATTTTTCCTGAAGCGGCCTGAGCTTCAATTGCAGCAGGGTCTTCGGCCTTGAGAGCTTTCACGATAGCGCCTGCGTCTTTTCTGAACCTGGGACCTAGGATACCCATATTGGGTTTAACTTCTACTGGCACATATTCAAAGGAAGGAGCTCCTTCCATTAACTCAACTTCGGAGTTCGTAGCGCCTGCAATATCTCCTATATCGATATTTGCATTGTATATCTCAAGCTTTTTCAGGGGGGCATTAAGTGCCATTCCCAGTTCGGACTTGTATCTGCGGACCTCACCTGTGATCTCCTTAATCAGTTCCCCTGCGGCTTCGGCTTCTTCATTTATGAAGCTTTCCTCTACTTCCGGCCAGGCCTGTGTATGGACACTCTCATCACTAAATCTTGAGTATAGTTCTTCCGCAAAGAAGGGTATAAAGGGTGCAAGCAGAAGCGAGAGAGTTTTAATTGTACTGTAAAGCACATACTGGGCTGCTTTCCTGCCTTCGGGCTCATCACCATAAAGCCTGCTTTTTACTAGTTCCAGATAGTTGTCAGCAAGGACTTCCCAGGCAAAACCTCTTATGGCTTTGAAGGTAGAATCAAACTGGTACTCATCAAACTCCTTTGTTGCAGTGTCTACAAGTCTGTTAAGTTTACTCAGTAGCCACCTGTCAATTATTTGGAGAGATTCCACAGGGAAATTCTCGGCGTCTTTTTGTCCGAAGCCCTTCAGGTGAGACATTGAAAATCTATAGATACTCCACATCTTCTGAAGGAAGCGAGAAGCTGAGACCACGTCTTTCCAGCGGAACATTACATCCGAACCTGTGGACCCGCCAACTGCACCCCATTGCCTAAAAGCATCGGCACTGTATTGTGTGGTTACTTCTTCAGGAGAAATAACATTTCCAAGGGATTTGCTCATTTTATGTCCATCAGGCCCGAGTACCATACCATTAATTACTATAGAGTCCCAGGGTTTCTTTCCTTCAAGGGCTAGACTCCGCAGGATTGTGTAAAAAGCCCAGGTTCTAATAATATCGTGACCCTGTGGGCGGATCTGCGCAGGCAGGCGGAGGTCGTGCTCGCTTTCCCAGCCCGTGACATGTAATGCCGTGATCGAAGAGTCCATCCAAGTGTCAAGCACATCGGTTTCGGGTTCAAATTCAGTTGAGCCGCAGGCGCAGGCTTTCTTCGGAGTTGCTTCATTTGGGTCAATTGGAAGCCAGCTCTCTTCTGCAATCATTACTTCCCCACACTTCTTGCAGTACCAGATCGGAATTGGGGTTGCAAAGATCCTCTGTCTGGAAATGCACCAGTCCCATTCCATAGTGCCTGTCCAGTTCTGGAGTCTGACTTTCATGTATTCAGGATACCATTTAATCTCATCTGCAGCTCTTAGGATGCCATCGTTGTCAATTTTTACGAACCATTGGGGCTCCGAAAGGATTTCGATAGGAGTATCACAGCGCCAGCAAAGCCCTACATTCTGTTCCAGAGGCTTCTGGTCATAGAGGAAACCTGCGGCTTTCAGGTCAGCAATGACAGCTTCTCTGCACTCGGCAATGTTCAGGCCTTCATACTTGCCTGCTGCTTTTGTCATCTTTCCCTGTTTGTCAATGGCTTTTATAAGAGGGAGTCCGTATTTTGCCCACCAGCGTACGTCCTGCTTATCCCCGAAAGTACAGATCATAACAGCGCCTGTACCGAATTCAGGCTCAACATCTTCATCGGCAATCAGAGTAACTTTCTGGCCAAAGAGCGGAACTGTAATGTCCTGGCCTATGTACTGGCTGTAACGTTTGTCTTCAGGGTTTACCGCAACTGCAACACAGGCTGCCATAAGTTCCGGTCTGGTGGTTGCAATGTCTACCTTGTCGAAGTGAACAAAGTTAAGTTTTGTTTGCCTTGTTTCATACTCGACTTCTGCAAAAGCAATGGCAGTTTCGCAGCGGGGACACCAGTTGACAGGATGTTCTTCGTGATAGATGTATCCATTATTGTACATCCTGACAAAAGATTTCTGCGTTTTTACAAAGTATGAAGGTTCCATGGTAACGAATTCGTTGCTCCAATCAACGGAAAAACCCAAACGCAGCATTGTTTTTCGCATCTTGTCGATATTTCCTGCAGTAAGTTCCCTGCACATCCTGCGGAACTCGGCTCGAGGAACCTGATTTTTCGTTATCCCGTGAATTTCTTCAACCTTGACTTCAGTTGGCAAGCCGTGACAGTCCCAGCCCTGAGGGAACATTACATTGTATCCACGCATACGTTTGTATCGGGCAACAAAGTCAATATAGCACCAGTTAAGTGCGTTTCCTATATGGAAATTACCTGTAGGATAAGGAGGAGGGGTGTCGATAATATATTGGGGGCGGGTATCTTCCCCCCAGTTAAAATGGTACATGGAGAGGTTCCACTTCTCCATCCACTTTTCCTCAACCTCACTTGCATTATATTCTTTTGGAATTTCTGATTCTGTCATAAAGACACTCCATGATTGGGAAATAGTGTAAGAACTCTTGGGGTTTAGAGTGCTTGCGATTATTTAAATATATCTGGTTTTGTATGAAGTGAACATTTCTTCTTTTTCAACGCCCTATCCAGTATTTGACAGATATATACATTTGACTTCTATTGATTTCATTTTTATCCGAAAAACAATTTTCACAAAATAAAACACTTACAATCAGTTATAATCTTACTATTGGCAGCATAGACTAACTTGTCAGCATATAGTAACACTATTAGAACGGAAAGCTGTCAGAAGGCTATAGTTCTCAAGAAAACTGTGTAATATTTTAGAATAGCCCAAAATAGAAATTAACTGAAAAGAAAGCAGAAATAGATGCAAGTTAAAAAGTATAAAACAAAGTTCGGATTAGATTCTGCTCGGATTCAGCTTAGAAAAAGCTAACTTTCTTCTTTTTCTATCCAATTTTCTTCTTCCTGTGATCTGTACCAGTTATGCGTATTTCCATGCTTCGCGGATGTGCATTGCATTCATTCCCAGGCTCTGGGGTGGGTAAATATCATTTTCGGGCGTGTCGCCGATTGAGAGTACTTCCCAGGGTTCAAGCCCAAGTTGATCAAGAGCCAGCTTGAAAAGTCGGGTGTCAGGTTTTTTGATCCTATGGTCGGAAGATAGAATTACGAAGTTAAATTGATCGTAAAGGTTCAGGAAGCGAAGTTCTTGTTCGGTAAAAACTCTCTGGGCATTGGAAACGATACACTTCGGAACATTTCGATATTTCTCAAGCAGGCGCAAACTCTGGGGATAGGCTTCAAGCTTTCTTAAGGATGCAGTCCTGAAGGTTCTGGCAGTTTCAACTCCAAGCCACTTGGGATCGATTTCCCGGAAAGCATTTTCGGCACAGATCTCTGTAAAGATTTCTTCAATGCGGATATCCGGATGCTGATGACCTGAACTTCCAAGTCTTTGTATTACTTTCCGTCTGTATTCTTCCTTGAGCCGATCAGGTTCGACTCTCACACCCTGATAAAGCAGCCACCTGCTCAGCCTTTTGTTCGTTTCCCGACTTTTTTCATCAGTCCTGATGTCAATAAGGGTTTTATAACAGTCAAAAATTAGACCTTTTATCTTTCCGTTTTGGAGCATAGGGACTCTCCTTCAGTTTTTCGGAATTTTTAGAGTTCTAGATTTCTATAATTATGACATCTATAATTCTGGCGTCTATAATTCTAGCTTCTATAATCTTGTCTTCAATTAATCACTTGATAATAGCTATCATATATATATTTTACGTAAATATCTATATATTTAGTGAATAGCAATGTATAGTTTTTAATTCTATAGGTAATTAATTTTGTACAAGGACTGTGCAGAGGAAATATCTGGACCTAGATTACGGTTAGGTGAAAAAACTGATTTTCTATGGAAATCCATATTGCCCTATCTTCCTCTATCTAAACCATATACAGGAAGCCCAATAAAGGTAGATTGTGAGGAATATAAAAGAAAAGTACAATAGAGGAATTCTTTAGTTAGATAGATTCGTGTAAGAAGATATTTTCAAGATATAAAATCAAAGAAATATCAAATCTTGGGTGTAATATTAGCAGCAATAATGAGTTAGATGAAGTTTTGTAATCGTCTCATAAATTCCTTATTTTTTTAAATTCCTTACGCTTCCTAAAATACCTAATAGTTTAAACAAAATAAAATAAACAAACCAGGTCATCAAAACGACACACGCGAGTTTTAAAATCAACGTAATATCCATAAAAATCAACCTATAAAATCATTATATTTTTATATATTGCCCGAGGATTTTCTTCCAGTTTTATATTATATTCTATAAATATGAAAAATCTTTGCGATATTATTTGTAATATCACCATTAACAAAAAACAAGATTCATTTTGTAGAATGTTTTCAAATAAAATAGATAGTTCTTTTATTTAAAGTTTTATTTAACAACATGAAGTTGGGTTTTTATATACAGAACTCATCTCAAAACTCACAATGCTTTTTGAATCTTTTATTTTAGTGGCAAATCGAGCCCCTGATCATGAAAGCAATCCTGAATAATTCTGACAATTGAGAAAAATGGGTTTTGGGATGAGCTCTTTCATAAAAATATAAAACATAATGTTAAATCCCCGTTTAAATTCAAAAGATAGGGAGTCTTCATAATAAAGGAAAATAGATTAAATAAAGAGTTTGGAAATTTACTGCCTCACTGAAAAGAGTTTGATATTTTTCATTCCAGTTACTCCTTCAGACCGAACTGTTTCCATGCCTCTTCAATATGCATGGTGCGCATTCCAAGTTTTTTTGCAGGCACTAGATCATTTTCGTTAGAATCTCCTATTGACATAACGCACTTGGGTTCGAGTTCAAGGTCCATCTTTTTGAGCGCAGTCATAAAAATCCTGAGGTCAGGTTTCTTGTACCCTACATCTGATGAGAAGATAACAAAATCAAAATAATCATGGAGCCCGAGGAACCTGAGTTCCAGTTCGGAAAAAACTCTTTGACCATTAGAAATTATGCACTTCGGGATATTTATACAGTGTTCAATTAATTTTATGCTCTGAGGGAAAGCTTGGAGTTTTCGTATAGAAGCTGCCCTAAAAACCCTTGAAGTCTCTACTCCAAGACTTTCTTCGTCAATTTTCCAGACCGAATTCTCCCTGCAAATCTCTGCAAAGATTTCCTCTACCTTTATCTCGGGATATATTTCCTTTGAATTCTCCATTTTCTGCCTGACCTTAAACATATACGTTTCCCACAGTTTTTCAGGCTTTATCTTTACTCCCTCATAAGCGAGCCACGCGCTCAGCACTTGATATGTCTCCAAGCTATGTTCTTCGGTACGAATATCAATTAGGGTCTCGTAGCAGTCAAAGATAACCCCTTTTATATGGCAGCTCTCAAATGCCTCCTCTCCTTTTTCTGGAGAATGACTCAAAAATGTAACCTTAGCTTCACCTTTTTCAAGCTTGTAATCGTTAGAGATGATCTTTCCTCCCACACCCTTAACTAAACAGTTACCTAATTGCTTTTTATTTTACTTAACTATCTTTCATTTACTTAATTAACTTTTTTCAGTTAATTGGCTTCTTCCTTTACTTAATTGCCCTTTATCCTTATCTAATTGCCTCTTATTTTTCAGTCAATTGGCCTTTATTTTTTATTCTGTCGGTTTTTATCTTTTGTTAATTGCTTCTAAGCATTCACGTGCTTCTTTAATCAAATAATTTCTATAGTCTCCCCGATGAAGTCTGGCCGAACGGAGAAGTCCTATACTCATAAAAAAAGGCAAAATCTCGGTAATATAGTTAAAATCCTTTTCATCACTACTGTATTCCCAGAGAAAATTTCCTATATAAGGTTCGGCTTTCCATCCTCCCCCTCTGTGCAGTTCAAACTCATTTTTAATTTCTGCGGTAAGAATCCCGAGATCTCTTACTGGATGCGCGTGAAACCAGGAACTTTCAAAGTCAAGTGCATAAGGCTGACCTTTACAAAAGATATAATTGGAAGGAGTAACGTCCCTGTGAACCATGCAGCCGTACTCCCTGTTTAGAAGGGGACTGTACCACCATTGTCCAAGCAGTCTATTGAAAGTCTCTCTGATATTACTATCCAGTTTCAGATGGTCCAGCACTTCATGATAATTTCCGAACTCTTTTTCCTTATTGTAGGAAGATTTTGTATGCTCATGCAGATGTCTAAGCATATGTGCAACTGCGGCAAGTTTTTCATAAAGTTTTTCTTCATGACTGAAGTACCACGCCAGAGATTTTCCAGGTATATGTTCGGTTACAAGGGCGCAATTGAACTTCTTATTGATTGCAAGTGGCTTTGCAACATTTATTACAGAAGCAGCCTTTTTAAGATTCAGATATTCGTTCACCATGCCTTTGTAAGGGTTATAATCTTTCAACTGGCCGGTAGGCTCAGCAAAAAACTTTGCCATAACGCTAAAGTGTTCACCCTTGAAATGATACCTGCAGACCGTATGGGATGACTTGTACTTAAAAACATCAACAGAGCAATTTTTATTCTTGAGCCGATGCCCGACAACTTCTTCGACAAGCCAATCCCTGAAAGGGTCTCCAAGGCTTAAAGTATTAACATGGAGTGATGCCACCTCAAATTACCCCCACTTTTCCAGAACTCCCACAGTTGTATGTTTTTCCGCAATATAATCCCATCTCAAGTTAATTTTTGTAATTGAGTAGTCGCCAGTTTTAAGGTTTGATTATCCAATACTTACAACAGTATACTATAGTTTGGATATTTTATATTGTTATTGGTGTTTAACTGCAAGGAGCTTATTCTTCTTTCTCAAGTTTGGACCCTCCGATGGCAGCTGTGTTATTGTCTTCTATTTCTTCCCAGTATCCCTGTAAGGCGAGTCCCTGAGTTTGATTCTTACAATCCACTTTGCTTACATCTGCGAAATGTGGAATATAATCTTAATTTTTTGATAAGCTTAATATTTATATATAATTAATATTTATCTCTCTTCTAATATTATATTCGCTAAATACTACTGTCGCAGCGATACAATTTGGAGCAATTTCACCGACGTATAAATTAGCGACATATAATATGAGGATAATTTTACCAATAGTATTCTACAGATAAATTTGACTTGTTAATTGGTAAGATTATATTTAAGCAGTGTATCTGCTAATGGAAATGAGTTGAAAAACTAACAACTTTAGATTCTACCATATAAATAAAAACTTGGGGTGTAAACAAATGGGGAAACAAATGATTGATAGAATTAAAAAGACACTGACTATTTTATCGGTAGTTCTTTTTGTAGTGTCAATAACAGCTGCTGCAGTAAGTGCAAATGACGGTTACAACCGTGGTGACTATGGTCATCACGGTGGTTACGATCATCATGGCGGCTATGATCATCATGGCGGCTATGATCATCACCACGGCGGCTACCATCATGGCGGCTACGATCATCACCACGGCGGCTACCATCATGGCGGCTACGATCATCACCGCGGTGGCTACGGTGGTCATCACGGCGGTTATAGGTAATTAATAATCCTGAAGAAGATAGTAGTTACTGCAGTATGACAATATTAATCTCAATATTAAAAACTAAATACTATGGTTATGAGGCTCTGTTATAGCTAATTATTTAATTTTTCATAAGCTAAGAAAAAGATTAACACAAAATACACGGAAAGCACGGAGACTTTCCGTGCGCTTTTTTCCTTTCTGCAGTACTTTCGAAGAGTACACGGCTCATACACACATTTGAAATTAATTCGGAGGGCATATACTTGACTGTTCTTTTCTTTAATATGGATTCAAAATTGAAATTTTGACATATTTTGGAATGAATGCACTAGAATAATTATTAATAATACAAAATTTTGAGAAGCAATTTTGAGTTTTGGGATTAACCCTTAATAAATAAGCAGGTGAATAAAGCCATCATTAAATAGAGCCTGAAAGGATTTCAGGCCTTATAATATCCAATTTCTTCTTTTGTAAGGTAACACGCAGGGTCATCTGCCCAGACATTCCCGTATACGGCTTCGGCCCGTACCCTGAAATTACCATTGCAAACATCAAGCCATTTGCATTGCGCACAGCGGTCTGCGTGGGCTTTTATCAGGGGTTTCCGGTTTTTAAGCCCGGCCATGAGTTCATTACTTAGGTCAGTCCAGATTTCACTGAATGGGCGTTCCCGCACATTTCCAAAAGAATAGTGTCTCCAGAATTGGTCGGCATGTACCGCTCCGTCCCAGGATACGCAGCCTATACCTATCCCTGAGGAATTGCCTTGGTTCATGGAGAGAAGTTCAAATACTTCGGCAGCTCTCTCCGGATTTTTTTTAAGGAGCTTCATGTACAGGTAAGGCCCGTCACAGTGGTTGTCAACAGTCAGGACTTCGGCAGGAAAACCTTTTTCGTGGAGTATTCTTGTCCTCTCGAGTATTAAGTCTACAGCTTGCCTGGATTCTTCAAGGGAAAGATCTTCGCTTACCATTTCTGAACCCCTACCTGCGTAAACCAGATGATAAAAGCATATTCTGGGAATTTTTTCTTCTTCAAGCAGATCAAAGATTGCAGGAATATCCCTGACATTTTGCTTGTTAATGGTAAAACGCAAGCCCACCTTTATGCCTTCTTCCTGGCAATTGTGAAGCCCCTTAATAGCTGCGTCAAATGCTCCTTTCATGCCCCTGAACTTGTCATTTGTTTCCCTTATTCCATCCAGGGAGACTCCTACGTAAGAGAGTCCTACGTCCTTCAGCTTCTTTGCCAAGTCCCGGTCTATGAGTGTCCCGTTTGTGGAAATTACAGCCCTCATTCCCTTCTCATGGGCATAGGCTGCAAGCTCAGGCAGGTCTTTTCTCATCGTTGGTTCCCCTCCGGAGAAGAGAATCACCGGGCTCCCGAAACTTGCAAGGTCATCGATAAGAGCTTTGCCCTCTTCAGTAGAAAGCTCGTTTTCAAATTCTATATCCTTTGCCTGAGCATAACAGTGGACACATTTCAGGTTGCAGCGACGGGTCATATTCCAGACCACAACTGGCTTTTTATCTTTTGAAAATTGGAGTAGATGAGAGGGAAGCCTCTTTGATTCCCTTCCATAGCGAAGGGCATCAGAGGGTTCCACTGTTCCGCAGTAAAGTTTTGAAATACCTATCATGTCTATCAAAATCTCAAAGCTGGTTCTTTATAGCCTTTAGCAGGGCTTCAAAAGTGAACTCGTCGGGAATTACGTTTGCATTAATTCCATATTTCTTCAGTGTGTTTCCTGTAGGCGTTCCTATAGCTCCTACCACGGCCATGTTGAGAGACTCTTTTATAGTTTCTTCTGATCCCATCTCTTTCGCATGTTTCATAAAGCCTTTTACCATCATCGAGCTTGTAAAAGCAAAAGCATCCACTTCCCCTGCAAGTGTGCGCTCGATCAGTTCTTTCTGATCTGTTCCTTCAGGGATGCTGAGCGTGTAAACGTGAGTCTCATTGACAATAGCCCCGCATTTTTCAAGTCCTTCTATTAAAACTTTAGCTCCAAAAGCGCTCCTGGCAAGCTCTACAGTTTTTCCTTTTACTTCAGGGCAGAGAGCTTCTACAATTCCTTCGGAACTGTAATCTCCTGGCAGGAAAGAATTGTCAATTCCTATTTTTAGGAGTTCCTTTTCCGTATTAGGTCCTATTGCTATTATCCTAGTTTTTTTAAGTGATTTAATAAAATTTTTCTTTTCAGTTTCCGAGAGCTTGTCAAGGGTAAAGGTTATTCCATTTGCACTGGTAAAGATCACGTAGTCAGACATTCCGGCAAGAACTCTCTGCAAGAAAGGTTCAAACCCCTCATCTTTCATTCCTTCAAGCCGGATCATGGGGGCATATAATGGTTCAAAACCGTAGTCTTGCGCAAGTACTTCTGATTTCTCCCTGTAGCTTTCTGGCCTCATGATTGCAATGACAGGCCTTCTTTCTTCTGCCATATTTCCCTCTCCTGTTATATCCTATTCTTTCCGTGCTGGGTTAAAAAGCCGCTCCTGTCCGCTGTTCCCCTAGGATTTCTTGCAGGCGTACTACATCGCCTACAACTGTAATGGCTGGAGCCTTTACTTTTCTTTCCTCTGCCAGACTGGCAATATTTTCAAGGGTTCCCACAGTTACTCTCTGGTCAGGCCTCGTTCCTCTCTCAATAATTGCAACAGGTGTCTGAGGGTCCTTCCCATGTTTAATTAACTCTTCTGCGTTCCGGCCGAGCATTTTCACGCCCATAAGGATTACAATTGTTCCTCCGAACTTTGCCAGGGTTTCCCAATCAAGTCCACTCTCTTCTTTTGTAGGATCTTCGTGCCCGGTTATGAAAGTGACCATCGAGGTACTTTCCCTGTGGGTTACCGGAATTCCTGCATAAGCAGGCACTGCAATCGCAGAAGTGATCCCTGGCACGACTTCAAACTCAATGCCTTCAGCTACAAGCACCTCGGCTTCTTCTCCGCCTCTCCCGAAGACGTAGGGATCGCCTCCTTTAAGCCTGACTACTATCTTTCCTTCTTTTGCTTTCTGCACAAGCACTTCATTAATCTCAGTCTGGGTCATAGTGTGGTTGCCGGCATATTTTCCAACATCGATTTTTTCCGCACTTGCCGGCATTGAGTCCAGAATAGCTTTTCCAGGAAGCTGGTCATAGATAATTACTTCAGCACTGTCAATTAGACGGCGGGCTTTCAGGGTAAGAAGCTCTGGATCTCCAGGACCTGAGCCTACAAGGTAAACTTTTCCGTAATTTCCTGACATATTAATGACGGTTCCTTTTTTCCTTTATATTTCCCGATAGATGATTTTTATCTCTCAGCATGCTTTCTTCATATCTTTTTGGATAGTTATATCCTGGCTGGGGGAAGTCCGATTGATGATTATCACTTTTAAAGAAGAAAGCATGTCTTCTTAAAGGGAAGGTTGATAGAAATGTAAATCTGTAGGGTTTAAAGGGCTTTTATAATAAATAATATCCCATCTTAACACATCATTATCTATGAACTTTTTATATATTGGATCTTATTTATTTTTCTATATTAGATCCTTTTTCTGAACCGCAACTGTTGGGCTTCAACCGTTGCGCCGGTTGATCACGCCAGATGGGGTTTGGGGACAAGTTCCTCAAACTCAAACAGTGCCCCGTTTTCGATCAAACCTTTTTTGAAAAGGTTTGCGCTTAAGCTTTTTTTGAAAAGGCTTGCAGGCAAGCAGTTTTTTTGAAACGGTTTGTGATGCAGTTAAGATGATGGCAATCAATAAATACCTCTTAAGTAATTACTGAGTTCGATATGCTGCGCATAATTTTTCTTGGCACTGGAGGCTCTCTGCCTACTCGCAACAGAAACCCGTCCGCAGTAATGGTTAATCGGGAAGGAGAGCTCATTCTGTTCGACTGTGGAGAAGGCACCCAGCAACAGATGATGCGGGCAAAGACGGGAATGATGAGCCTGTCCTCTATTTTTATCAGTCATTTCCATGCGGACCATTTCCTAGGAATCCCTGGCCTAATCCAGACAATGTCTTTCATGGGAAGGAAAGAGCCTCTTCTGATTTACGGCCCTGAGGGGACAATGGAATTTACTGAGCTTTTTAAAGCTCTTGGCTACTTCAACCTTAAATACGAAGTCCGAGGCATCCAGTTAAAACCAGGAGATATTGTAGAAAGAGAAGAATATGTGATCCGAGCTTTAAAAACCGAACATAGTATTTCAAGCCTCGGATATGCCCTTATAGAAAATCCCCGTCCAGGGCGTTTCAATCGAGAAAGAGCAATCGAACTGGGTATTCCTCCTGGCCCTCTTTTCGCAAAATTACAAAAAGGAAACACGGTAGAAGTTAATGGAAAGCTTGTAAAACCGGAATATGTAATGGGAGCCTTAAGGCCAGGAAGGACTGTTGTATACAGCGGGGATACAAGACCCTGTGAGTCCGTTCTTGAGGCCAGCCGGGGTGCAGATGTGCTGATCCATGACGGCAGTTTTGCGGATGAAATGGCAGATTGGGCGGAAGAGTCAAAACATTCGACAGCAGGGGAAGTCGCAGCCCTAGCAAAGGAGGCTGGGGTCAGGAAGTTGATCCTTACCCATATCAGTTCCCGGTATACTGATGACGCCGACCCTCTTCTGACTGATTCGAAAAAAGTGTTTGAAAATGTAATTATAGCCGAAGACCTGATGGAGATTGAAATCCCTTATAGGTCGAAATAAGACTTAAATCTTTTTTATTCAAAAAATTATAGTTATAACGAAAGTATGGATTATTCTGTGCAGAATCAGAATAATTCAGACGAGAGTCCAATCCAGTTTTTTGTTTTCAGCATCGTAAAGTGTGACATGCATGGTTTTGTCTTCTACTTCATAGATAGGCTTGATTCCTAAATAAAGAGTGTCTCCATAACTAATATTGAGATTATTATTTACTCTTCCAAAATATACTCTGCCTTTTGTGCTGTTTTCTTCTACTGTTATACCTTTCCACATCAGGTTCTGGATCACACTTATAACTTTACACTCAAATCGGTCGACTTCACGTATCTCATTCATGGGGATCCCTTTTAATTCTTATTTCTTATCTGGTTAAGAGTTTATTAAACTCATTTCTGTTAGAAAATAACGATTTTTATACATAAAATTATTCCTGTTCTTTCAGGCAAAAAGATATGTAAAAACACTATACTCAAAAAGATTTATATTTTAAACAAAAAATTATTTCCAAAAATTATCTCAAAAAGTGTGGTACTTTTTTAGAAATAAGTACCTTAAATTCCATACTTTAACAGTATTTACCTTTCCTCTAGCTTAAATATAAAGTTCAGAAGGACCCTGGAGGGCATCTTTCCTGCCAAGTTTTGCAAGCGCGTTTTCAAAATCCTTACTTGCTACTATTTCCCGATCTTCTATTATTGCTTTGTGAAGAGCGGTTTTTAAAACTTTTTCCACAAGGTCTCTGCCTGAAAGTCCATTTGCTTTCTTTGCAAGTGCTCGGAAGTCACAGCCCTCTACCTGCAAGGGGAAGGTTTTTACATTTGATTCAAAAATCTTGACGACTTCTTCTTCTCCGGGAAGAACGAATTCAATCTCTTCTTCGAACCTGCTTCTTATAGCTGAATCCAGGGAATAAATCCTGTTTGTGGAGCAAATGGTACATACCCCCTCGCGTTCCACAATGCCATCCATTTCGGTTAGAAGAGCGTTTACAATTTCGCTTACGTCTCCCCTCAATTCCTGGTATTTTCGATCTAGGGCTATTGCATCAAGTTCGTCAATAAAAATTATACAAGGAGCCATCTCTTCTGCTCTGTCATAGAGCTGGTGGATCTGGCGAGCTCCGTCTCCCACATATTCTCCTATCAGCTGTGTAGCCTTGACAGGTATGATGGGAACATCAGTTTTGTTTGCAAGAGCTTTTGCAAGCATAGTTTTTCCGGTACCTGAAGGACCGAAAAAGAGGATATTTCTTGGCGCCCATTTCCCAAAGCGTTCGGGCTCTTCAAGAAAGCGTTCGATCAGCCTGCATTTTTGCTTTGCAAGTTCCTGCCCGATTACGTCTTCAAATTTAACGCTACTCTTTATTTCTGCCGAGGAAGGAAGCCCGTTTTCTTCTTCAGTTACAATAATTGAAGTTGAACTTCCTATCATGGATTCTGCAGGTTCCACATCTATGATGCGGTAGGCAAAATCTGGGAACATCCGTCGGTCAAAGAGATAGTCTCCCTTGCGGGCAACATATCCATTCCACTGTTCCCGGGCATAAAATTCGAAAACATCCCTATTTTCAATAACAGGATATTCGTCCATCATGCCGCTTAACGGATAACCTTCCGGCTTCAGGATCAGAAGCTCGGAGGTAGATTTCCCAAACTCGGTGTTATTTTCATGATTCTTTTTCGCGTTCACTCTTTGTGAGACTGGTCGCACTTTGTTATCAACTCGAATACTTTTCTATACCTCTATAGTAATCCGAAGAGCTAATAAAACTAACCCCCTAAACTAGGCAAAATATTCGACTGCGAAAGGCTCATCTTCTTCTTGGAGCTGAGACACTGGCTTCTAGAAATCTTGCTTTTAAGCTTCTCCCGGAGGAACCATTTACAAGGTTTCTTTTCAGGGACTCAGACAATCAGGTATCATTATATATTCATATCTTCAATGTAACTATGTATATGTCTTGTGGGACATTGTATAAGTGTAAAATATTTATATGAGTATTCAAATAAGTCATTTGTTATTTGAAATATATTTGAATCAAAAGTTCTGTAAAATAATGGGTTTTCTAAAGATTCATTATAGAGCTTTGAGATTATAGCATTATAGCCCTTTATAGTGCACAAGAAGGGGTACGATCTAAAAGAGAAAACTAATATATTAGATAAATAATATAAAACTCATAATTATTGAATCAAAAGTTATTTTCAAACATGTTTGAAAATCTACCAATAACTTTGAGTAAATTATATGATTAGTATGTATACGTATTGATTCTTAGAATTGTACAGTGATATTACATCAGTAATACAGCAAACTAACGACTTTAAAAATTTCAGTACCTAAATAAGGTAATTTCAGAGTATGATTTTTATGTTTACTATGGAGAATACTGAAGGTTTCGACCAAAAAACTCTTGATAAGATGAACGCTGAAGTCAAAAAAACTATGAGCAAGCACGATCCAAAATCAAAAAACTATAAAAAATTATTTGAACAAATTGAGGACCAGGTCTTCGACAAATACTGTTCCGAGGTGTTCAGGCCCTCTCTCAAACTTTGATAATTTACCGTTATGAATTTACTGCTAAGTAAATCCTGTGAAGGTGAATTTTCTTTTTTTATTCTATTCTATTTGATATGAAAGTGCTTCAAGTACTTTCATTTATTTGTACCTGTACTCAAAGAATATCATGTGCGTTTTTACTAATCCTTATAGAACTTTCAATAATTTTTATATTCATCAATCTTTGTATTATTTATCATTGTGTCTATTAGATTAATTTCTATTACCTGTATTCTGTTACCTGAGTTTCCCCTGCCTGTATCTTTCTATATACTCTAATTCTCTTGTTCTTTTTCGGTTTAATTAGTACCAATAACTTTTTTATATTCCTGTCTCTTATCTCCAATTATGTCTCTTTGCAGCAAAACTAGAATTTTGAGCCTTTTCCTTCTGATTATGCTTTTGTTCGCCCCCATAGCAGGGGCGGTCTCAAATGCAGGCAATATCAAAAAAGCCGACCTCTATAAAGCGCCTGAGAACTCTACTACAAATAACAATCTCTTTGCAGAACTGAGTACAAAAGCCGAGCTTTATAACACGAATTTTGATAAAGTTCCTGGAGTTCTGCAGAGACTTGTAGCCAGTGAGGAAATTGCCGGGAAAATCAAACTTGAGAACGGCGAGATGCTTTATGTGACTTTACTAATGGGAGGAGGAAAAATAAGGGATTTCTACAGTTATACCACTCCTAACGATCCGAACTCAAAGTTTGGGCCTTCCATTACAGTGGAAACCGATGAAAAAACCGTAAAAAAAGTGCTTGATTCGGAAGAGCCCTTAAAAGAAGCAGTGAAAAGCATGAATGATGACTCTCTAAAGGTAGAAACTGAAGGAATTTTCCGAAATATGATGCTCTCAACTTTAAAGGCATTCTATAAATAAAACAACCTTTTTTGATCTCAAAAAAATAATTAATTTGAATTCTCCTTCCCTTTTCGGGAAAAGAATTCTATTTTTTTAAAACTACTAATTTGTTTTCAGAAAAATCCTAATTCTTGAATTGTTTTCAGAGTTCCTGATTTTTTTCTTTCTGAACCCTGATTTTGGATCAATGTTTGACAATCTCTCCGGGATATGTATATCTTCCTTTTTCCATTATCACGCCAATGTTTATACTTGTATTGATGCCGGTATGCACGTCATCTCCCATAATGACTCCGAGTTTTCTCCTACCCGAGTCAAGAATCCTGCTTTTTATCATGACTTTTATGTTTTTCCCATCATGGCGGAGATTTGCAACCTTTGTACCAGCTCCGAAGTTGCAGCGGCATCCAATAATGCTGTCTCCAACATAGCTTAGATGTCCCACATGAGTATCTTCCATGATAATCGTATTTTTTATTTCAACGGCATTTCCTATCCTGACGTGGTTCCCGATTGCGGTGGAAGGGCGGATAAAACAGTTAGGCCCTATATCGCAGTTCTCTCCTATTATCACTGGGCCTTCGATATAAGAGCCGCTTCTGATAAGAGTGCCTTTTCCGATTACAACCTCCCCTTTTATGGTTGCATTCGGTTCCACGGTACCCTCACAACTTCCCTTAAGGTCTTTCAGGAGGTATTCATTTGCTTTAAGGAGGTCCCAGGGATACCCTATATCTATCCATCTGCCTTCCAGGGGACTGTAGCCTACGACTGCTCCACTATCGATCAGCATCTGGATAGAATCCGTAATCTCAAATTCATTTCTCACTGAGGCCTGGGTTCTGTCAATAAAATCAAAAATGGATTGCCTGAAGAGATATATTCCGGCGTTGGCAAGGTTAGTTGGAGGATTTTTAGGCTTTTCTATTATCCTGACAACTCTATTATTCTCAGTTTCAAGCACTCCGAAATCCGACGGGTTTTCTACCTCTTTTACGCAGATAACCGCTTCTTCTGTCCTTGAAACCAGGGCTTTTAAGTCCTCCTGTCCTATGAGCATGTCCCCATTGAGTACAAGAAAAGACCCATCAACATAGCCTTTTGCACAGCCTATTGCATTTGCAGTCCCTAGCTGCTCTTTTTGCTGTACATACTCTATGCTTACTCCCCATTTGCCTCCGTCCCCAAAGTACTCCTTTATCTGCTCTTCGAGATAACCGGTAATGAAGACAAAGCCTTCAATGCCTGCTTCTATAGCTGAATTAAGTATATGCTCGAGGATGGGCTTATTTGCAACCTGGAGCATGACTTTAGGACAGCCGGAAGTCAGAGGTTCCATCCTTGTGCCTTTGCCTGCCACAAGGACAACCGCTTTCATTTAAGGGCCTCCTTTACTATCTTTTCAACCATCTCGAATATCTCATCAACATTTTCCCTGGCTTCAGCCGTGATTCTAACTTTTGCTTCCGTTCCCGAGGGGCGGACAAGTACCCAGCCGTTGTCCATTTCTGCGCGAATGCCGTCAATATCAAGTACTTTTCCCAGAGGCTCGAGTTTATCCTTCACTTTTTCCATAAACTCTACCTTTTTCTCGTTTGCACAGGGTAGAGCTCCTCTTTTTGTGGCATACTTGGGAAGCTCTTCTCGAAGTTCGCTTAATTTCTTTTCCTTGACAATCTCAACAAGTCTTGCGGCTGCATAAATTCCATCCGGGCAGTAGGAAATCTTCGGGAAAATCCAGCTTCCGGAGGGTTCGCCTCCATAGATAGCACTGCATTGTTTTATGCCCTCTGCGACGTAAACATCTCCTACTCTTGTCCTTACAATCTCCGAACCCTGAAGGGAATCGTCAACCATCATCGAAGTGTCCACAGGCACGACAACCGTTCCTTTCTTACCACTGCACTCATATAGCCCGAAAATTGCAAGCAGTTCGTCGCCTGATACAAAATTGCCTTTCTCGTCCACAGCCATCATCCTATCCGCATCACCGTCATGCGCTATTCCGAGATCGGCTCCAAAATCCACAACAGCTTTTTTGAGCAAGGAAAGGTTTTCATCGGTTGGCTCCGGATTTCTTGCAGGGAAATGCCCGTCAGGTTGAGCATTCAGGGTTATTACCTCACAGCCCAGTTCCTGAAGAAGATAAGGGCTAATTGTCCCTCCTGCTCCACAGCCGCAGTCCAGTACTATTCTCAGGCTAGAGCTTCCGACGAGCTTTTTGATCATGTTCATATGAGCCTGGATAGCATTTCCGTCTTCTTCGAATTTGCCTATCTGGTTCCAGGGAACCCTGGAAAAATCCGCATTTTCAATCGCTTTTTCAATTTCGTCCTGTTGAGCTGAGTCAAAGGCCATGCCGTCAGGATTCCAGAGTTTGATCCCTACATACTCAGAAGGGTTGTGGGAAGCTGTAACCATTACACCGCACTCGTATTCTCTGGCTGCATAAGCCAGGGTTGGAGTACTGACAAGACCTATCTCTGTAACACTACAGCCTGCTGCAGTTAGTCCTGCAATCAGGGCATGCTCGATCATAGGGGCCGAAACTCTTGGGTCCCTTCCTATAACTGCAGTCTTTTTCCGGCTTCCCAATACAAGCCCCACATTAAGTGCAAGTTCGGGCGTGATTTCTTTGTTTGCTATCCCTCTTATTCCTGAAGATCCGAAGAGTTTCATATTTCCCATTCCGAAGTTTCATGAAGTGTATTTTCTTGATTCTATGATTTTTTATTTTCAGTCTTTCCGTTATTCCACGGTGACACTTTTTGCAAGATTGCGCGGCTTGTCAATCGAGCATCCCCTTGCAAGAGCAGTATAATAAGCAAGCAACTGGAGGATTACAACACTGAGCAGCGGAGAAAGCAGTTCGCTACTCTGAGGAATCGTTAGGACAACATCCGCATATTTTCCGATCTCGGTATCTTTGTTATCGGCCACTGCAATAACCGTAGCGTCCCTGGCTTTTACTTCCTTTATGTTGCTTAGCACCTTATCGTAAGTCTGCCCTCTTGTTGCAATTGTAACTACAGGCGTTCCTTTTTCAAGGAGAGCAATCGGCCCATGTTTAAGCTCACCTGCGGCAAAACCCTCAGCATGCAAGTATGAAATCTCTTTTAACTTGAGAGCTCCCTCAAGGGCAATCGGATAGTTAAGGTGCCTGCCGAGGAAGAAGTAGCTCTTTGCTTGAGCAAAATTCTCTGCACATTCCTTGACTACTTCTTTCTGGCTAAGGATCTGCTGAATCTGACCTGGTATTTTTCTTAGATCCGTAATAAACCCTTTAACATAATTAGGACTTAGCTTGCCTCTTGAAAGGGCGAACTTTACGGCAAGCAAATATAGAAGTGTAAGCTGGGTACTGAATGTCTTGGTCGCTGCGACTCCTATTTCAGGCCCCGCTCTGGTATAGAGCACACTGTTAGTTTCTCTCGTAATGGTGCTTCCTACAACGTTTGTAATTGCAAGTGTAGGGCAGTGGTAGGACATTACTTCCCTGACGGCCGCAAGGGTGTCTGCAGTTTCTCCTGATTGGGTAATTGCAATGGCAAGAGTCCCATCACTTATAACCGGGCTTCTGTACCTGTATTCCGAGCAGATATCTATATCGCAGTGAATTCCTGCAAGCTGCTCAAAAAGGTATTTTCCAAGCAATCCTGCGTGCCAGGAGGTTCCGCATGCCAGAATCTGGACTCTTGAGAGCCTCTTTATCTCATCCTCGGTCATATTAAGTTCTTTAAGTGATATCGTTCCTTCAAGCTCCGAAAACTTACCTGCGAGTGTATTATGAATAGCACTAACCTGCTCGTGGATCTCCTTAAGCATGAAGTGTTCGTAACCGGCTTTTTCAGCAGCTTCAAAGTCCCATTCAATCTTTTCTATCTTCTTTTCTCGGATCTTTCCTTCCCTATCAAAGATCTCTACACTGGTAGGAGTCAGAACTGCGGTTTCAAAGTCATTTACGAAAACGACATCCCTTGTATAATTCAAAAAAGCTGTTACATCCGATGCAGCAAAATTTTCTCTATTGCCAAGTCCTATAACAAGTGGGCTGTCTTTCCGGGCAAGCACGAGTTTTCCCTGTTCATCAGCACAGAGAACTGCAAGGGCATAAGAACCTTCAATCTCTTTTAGCGCTTCCCGGAGCCCTGTAAGAAGTTCGCATTTTGCTTCTGTTCCCTCAGGCTTCCCGTATATGTGTTTATGCAGGAGGTGTGCTATCACTTCAGTATCGGTTTCAGATTTAAATTCATATCCTTCTGCAGTCAATTGCTCTTTCAATGCCATGTAGTTCTCTATGATTCCATTATGCACAACCGAAATCTTACATGGATTTCCAGAGTTATGGGGGTGAGCATTTATTGTGCTGGGTCGCCCGTGAGTTGCCCAGCGGGTGTGCCCTATTCCAATGTTGCCACTTATTTTTTCTGGAATTATGGCTTCAAGGTTTATAATTTTCCCTACTGATTTATATGTGTCAATTCCACTGCCCAGAACCGAAATTCCAGCAGAATCATATCCACGGTACTCGAGTTTTTTGAGTGATTCTATGATGACAGATGCAGCAGAATTTTCTCCTGCATATCCTACGATTCCACACATTTTTTTCCACCTTTTTGGGATTAAAGAACCACTGAATGACGGGATAGATCTCTGTATATGGTGTTTCCAGATTCAACCTGGCAGTCAACAGCGATTGTTACTCCGGCTTTCAAAAGTACGCGGTTCCCAATCCGGTTATCGTCTCCAAAGATGGTGCCGAGTTTTGGAGCCCGATGAATAGTTCCGTTCATAATGATCGACAAGCCTTCTTTTTCTTCAACAAAGAAACCTGAGCCAATTGTATTGTTGCTTCCAATTATGGAATTTGAGATCTGCCCGTGTGAGTATATCCTGCAGTCATTCATTATTATACTATTCTGAATTTCGGTAAATGATCTGATTGATACATTGTCTCCTATTGTTGTGGAGGGCAGAATAACTACATTGGGGCCTATATCACAATTCTCCCCTATGACAACAGGGCCTACAATATAAGTTCCTGAGCGAATCCTAGTATTCTTTCCTATTGCTACTTTCCCGCTTATTACAGCCCCCTCTTCCAGTCCTCCTTCAAGCCTTAGGTTCCTGGCGGAATTTAAGACTATGGCATTTGCTTTTAATAGATCCCAGGCATGGACCGCATCAAGCCATTTTGATTCGGTAGGAACGGAAGTAATGATTTTCCCTTCGTCAATCATAAGCTGGAGGGTATCGGTTATTGCATATTCCCCATTTTCGGATATAGGAGTCTTTTCGATAGTTTCAAAGACTTGCGGAGTAAAAACATAAATTCCGGTATTTACGATACGGCTTAGGTCTCCAGGCCTTTTTTCTATAATCTTTGTAACTCTCTTCTTTTCTTCTAGAACCACGCCGTAGCCTGCGGTCTCTTCCATCCGAACGGTCAGAAGGCTTGCATCTCCCTCATAATTGTTCAAAAGATCTGCAATAGTTTTCGGTTCCACAAGGTTATCTCCATTAAGCACGAGAAATTCCGAGTCCTCGGGGCCGATCCACTTTTTTGCTTGTTCAATTGCGTGTGCAGTACCTAACTGAGCTTTCTGTTCAACGTACTTTATTTTTACTCCGAAATTCAGTCCGTCTTCAAAATAGTCCATTATGCGTTCTTTTTTATATCCAACAATTAATATTATCTCAGTTATCCCATTTTTTTCAAGCGAATCTATTACATGCTCTAGAATAGGCCTATTGGCTATAGGAAGCATGACTTTTGAACGAGTCAGAGTAAGAGGCCTGCAGCGCAGCCCTTCTCCTGCTGCAAGGATGATAGCTTTCATAAATTTAAAGAACCTTTTTTAGAATTTATACATTACCTTCAGAAGTTTTGGATGAAATATGTTGCATAAATATATCTCAGATGTCTTGCTGTATAAGGGATAACTAACGATAAAAAAGTAATCCTCTATAATTAAAAAATAAGTTCTCCATATTGATGAACAACTCCAGTATCTAAACTGTAAAATGTGGTGAAATTTTATCCTCTATCCCTGCTTTTATAGGAAATTTCTCTCTTCTTAACTACTCAAAAATTATTTATTTTATAACTCAGATATACATTTCCTACCTTTATATCTTATGCCTCCTAACTCTTGGAATTCCGGGCAATTTTTTAAGAATTCTTCCTACTAGAATTTTGATTAACTATTGTATATTTATTATACATTTTGGGCAACTTATGAAAAATATTAATACAACTCTTACGATTTTTCTGAACAATTTATGCTTCTTCATAAAAGTATAAAGCAAGAAACTTTGGATATCATTGAAACGCCTAAAACTAAAATTTAAAAAATTATTGTACTTATGAGTAGCTGTACTTCGAGAATAATTGCGCTTCAAGAATAGTTATATTTTGGTAGCAGTTATACTTTAGAACATTACTTCAATATTTAATATTGCCAGTCTATGTTTATGGATTGTCTGGATATTGGTGATCTCTGGATGTTTTCTTACTTCCTATCTTTTACTCTGCGATGATTTCAACTTTTCTGCAAGAACCTTTTTCGGCTAGCCCTTAAAATCTGTGTTTATATATCCAATTTCTATATAGATAGGTAAACACTGAACTAAAATCTCAGATTTTTAATATTTTAAAATCCTTACTTTTTTCAGAGAAGCCGAATGGGCTCCTTGTAATGAAGCGCAAACCTCTGTATAAATAAGTTTAAGTATAGTATGAACATATAACCTTTAAAAAAATTTGGATTATATCATGAAGTAACTTCTAAATTGAACTCAGCAAGAAGCAGGTATTTATTGCATTGGAATACAAAAACACTATCAATATAGTAATTATATCAATATAGTAATTATTACCTAGCATAAGAGTGTCCTCAGGAACCAGTTCCTCGGGTTTCGCAGTCTTAAGACGAGCTTTTCCGTATACTGGTTACTGTCTTGAGGAAATACTTTCACTCCGCTTTCCTTAACTTTATATGCTGTGGCGTTGTATATCAAAACGCCTCTCTATACAATAAATCTAACCAAGAGGCTTGAGGTAGGACAGAATGAAGCAAACAGCCGAATCTATTCGAGATCGATTTTTAAAGCTTGGAATCGATGTGCCTGTAGAGGACATCGAAAGCAGACTTGACGAACTTATTACAAAATTTAAAGTTCCTTCAAACGAGGCCCAGCGTAGCGTAACCAACTACTTTTTAAAGAAATATTCAATTCCTAAGAATGAATTTTACGTCAGGCAGGCTGAACCACAACTTACCAAGATTGTGGACATCTCGGAAAACGGACAGTGGGCAAACCTTAAGGCAAAGGTTGTCCAGCTCTGGGAAAATACTCATGAGTCCATCTCTCAGGTAGGACTGTTAGGGGACGAAACAGGAATTATAAAGTTTACCGAATGGAAAAATGCCGAACTGCCTGAACTTGAACAGGGAGAGAGTTACCTTTTCAGGAGTGTTGTTGTAGGAGAGTACAATGGCAGATTCCAGGTTCAGCTCAACAAGAACAGTTCAGTAGAAAAACTGGACGAGGTCATTGGGGTTGGAGGGGGAGATTTCGTGCCCGCTGCAAGAGAATCCGAGCTCAGAAATATCTCCGACCTTGTTGGAGGCCAGTGGGCTACAGTCAAAGGAAAAGTGGTTCAGCTCTGGGAAAACTCTCACGAATCGATTGAGCAGGCAGGGCTTCTAGGGGATCAAACAGGTGTCATAAAATTCACTAACTGGGCCAGTTCCGAACTTCAAGATATGGAAGAAGGCAAAAGCTACATTTTGAAAAATGTAGTTGTCAATGAGTGGGGCGGTAAAACCCAAATCCAGCTTAACCGGTCAAGTTCTATAGAAGAACTTGATGAAGATATTGAAGTTGGATCAGCAACTTCCACATACTTGGGAGCAATGGTAGATATCCAGACCGGTTCAGGCCTCATAAAACGCTGCCCTGAGTGTAAAAGGGCTCTTGTTAAGGGCGCTTGCCCAGAACACGGGAAAGTGAAAGGGGAATATGATCTGAGAATAAAAGCAGTTTTGGATTCCGGAACTTCCACTCAGGATGCCCTGATTAACAGAGAACTTACTGAAAAGCTTGCAGGTCTTTCTCTAGATACTGCAATTGCAATGGCCGCAGATGCCCTTGATCCCGGCGTTGTGATGGATAAATTGAAAACTGAACTGGTAGGTAGATACTATACCGTAACCGGGCATAAACTTGATCGCTATATCCTTGTAGATTCAATTACTCCCAGGACTTCTCTGGATAGAGAAATGATTGATGAAATGCTTGTTGAACTGGAGGTGCAGTAAATGCCAGGCTTTTTCAGAGAAGCTGCTCGCAGGATTTTTGCTCAGGAACTAAAGGATTCGAATCTGACCTCAAGGGATGAAAGCGATCAGTACGCTCCGCAGTATCTGTTGACTCCCACAGGGGCTAAAGTAAATCGCATCTTCCTTGTTGGCACACTTATCGAAAAGGAAGATATCGGCACTGATTCAGAATACTGGAGAGGAAGGGTCTCAGACCCAACAGGTTCCTTCCTAGTTTATGCTGGACAGTACCAGCCTGAAGCTGCTCAGTTCCTCGCTGAGTGCGAGTTGCCAGCTTTTGTAGCAGTTGTTGGTAAAACAAGCACCTATACCACAGATGATGGAAATGTACTGACTTCCATCCGGCCAGAATCCATCCAGCAGGTTGATGAACTTACACGGAATCTCTGGGTGCTTGATACTGCAAAGCAGACTCTTGAGAGAATAAGGGCAGTTGAGGCAGAGATAGACCAAAACTCAAAACTTGCAAAAGAACACTACTTGACTGATACTGGTCACTACCGTTCAATAGTCAAAAAGGCTCTTGAGTCCCTCAAATAAATGGAATGAAACCAAAAAGAATAAAAAAATCATCAACAAAGATATCATCAAAATCGAGGGTAATGCCCCTTAATTCTTTATTATTTAAAAAGTTAAATTTTATTCTCTTAATTTTTTTCATTTTTCATTTTTTCATTTTATTTCTCACTGTTTTTATTTCTCACTGATATCTCTTTTCAGGGATCTTACTTCTTTTTTATATTTTCCTAACAGCTTTTTGATTTAATTTATCTCGTAGACATATTTCTATAAATATTTTTATTGTCAACGGTCTCAGAGCTAGAAGAGGCAAAATATACATAGATAAACGAGACATGGTATAAAATGAGTAACTTGTGTTTGGATAAAACTTAGTAGTAAATAATTAAACTAATACTTGAGATGATCCTGTGAAAACCTATCTTCTGGTCTGGTTCAGCAGTGAAGGAGCCCGTCCATCAGAAATAAACCAACGGTTGATGTCTCTAGGGTTCGAACCCATGCAGGGCAGCTACGATTTTGTATACAACTGGAATAGCAATGTCAGTGTCGAGAAAATTCTCGAATTTGGGGATAAAGTATATCTGAGCCTTCAGGGCACAGGTGTAGTGTTCAAACTGGAAACCCTGTAAATCGAGCTTGCAAAAATTGAACTTCCCTAACCCTGCTTAGCAAGGCGCGTGCCGGATTTCAAGCAGAAAATAAGCACTGCTTGAGATTATTCTACAGATAGTCCAGATTATGATTTCCTTCGAGCCATTCCTGCCAGTTCAAAGACGTTTAAGCCTTTTTATCAGTCTGGTCTTCTTCATGTTTGTGTTTCTTCAGGGAATCTCGGAACTTTATGTAATCGCAGGTATTTCCCTCAAGAGTAATTATTCTGCCATTAATACTTTCTTTTTCGATTATGAGTTCTACAACACTTGGATTTGACATTCTGGGTTTGGTGGGAGAGCCAGGGCAAACAAGCACGACATCCTTTTTCTCTATCAAAGGTCGGTGCAGGTGACCGAAGATCAGAATATCTACCTCCATTTCTTTTGCGAGGTAACCCTGAGCAGTTGTATCGGTAACCGAAAGCCCTCCTTCGTGTATAACCCCGATTTTTACGCCTTCAACTTCGAATTTCAGTCTTTCGGGAAGGAGCTTTTTGAGTTCGGAAGTGTCATCATTTCCAAAAACGGCCTTTAATTTGCCACTGGCATTGAAGGCGTTATATGCTTCTACAGTACTGAAATCCCCCGCATGAACTATGAGGTCGCACTCATCAAGGAGCGTTTGAAGTTGCTGGGGAATTTCTCCGGTTTTCAGATGAGTATCGGAAAGCACAATCAGCTTCATGAGTAGTCTCCTTATTGTATAAGACATGCCGTTTAAAGATAAATCTATGATGCAAGAAGCCTTTTAATAAAAAGTTTTATAAAAAACGATATGGCGGCATAATCAACCGGCCCAATGTTTTTGATACAGTTATCCAGTAGATGGCAATGCTTAAAAAATTAAAAGTTTTGATCCAAACCCCAAAGTTGGAATTGATTCAAAGCTAGCATGAATTATTCGACGGTCAGGTCTACGAGTTCATACTCAAGATTTTCGGTCTCTAGTCTGTTAAGCAGGGAAGGAACCTGTTCGTCTACTGAGACAACAAGGGAAGATAGACCATGGTATGCAGCCTCAATAACGGATTCATTGGTTCCAAACATAACATTCGGGGTTATGCCGGTCTTACGCAAGGCGATAAGTGCTTCTACACCGATAGCTGCAATATAGGGTTTTGAGCTTGTCAGGGATCTCAAGCGTTCAATATCTACTTTTCTTGATCCTCCACGCTCAATCCTGGGAACCTTGCATATAGTAATTGTAGCATTTTCCAGGTCGATCAGGCCTCTCAGGCTTGTAACGCCTACATCTTCCCCTGCAGTTGCGTCGGAAATTGCGGTGCCTGATGCGCCTGTTTTTTCTGTGCTGCTCACATACAGGAGTCCTTTTTCCATTTTTAGGTATACCTGCTGGCCTTCCTTTACATCCTCTTTTGTAATGGCTGTCCAGGTTGAAACATGGCTGATTATATCCTCCATGACAAAGCGGGCGTACTGCTTCATTTCGGTGGCATTTTCAAGAACCCATTCAACACCTTCTTTTGTAATCCTATACCGAACACGGCCCTCAGTAACTATCAGCCCGTCGTTTACAAGTTCTTTAATATATTCGGAAACTGCCTGGGGGGTTATTCCAATCTTTTCGGCAATTTCTTTTTGTCTTACATTCGGCTGGTGGGCTGCAATTTCGATAAGAACCTGAAATTTGGTTACTCCGCTTTTAGTCTGGAGGATTTTGATCATCAATCGTAGTTCTCCTCTACATCTTCAATTAATTTTAACCTCTGTCCCATTACAGAAAGTCTTTCAGATCTGCGAGCCACAGCACAAATATAAAATGGGTTTTTGTTAAGCGTCCGTGTGAGGTTGCTCATAGAGGTGTTGCCTTCTTCTACCAGCCTTTCCAGTTCTTCCATTGCGTCTTTGACCTCCTCATATGGCTTGAAGGTCAGCATGATGATATCGCTTAAGTCCTCAAAAGAACACTGGAAATTAACCTGAACCTTGGAATAGGAACTGTGGTATTCTTTGGAAGGTTTTTGCCCTGCCTCAGGAACTCTCCACTGGCTCTCTAGGAGTCCGGCTTTTTTCAGGATATGAAGGCTTTTTGATGAGTCCGTACCCATGAATTCGTCTATTTCTGCTCTGGTCATCCATTTGTTTGAAAGTGCGTCAAATATCTTTTTGTGAGTTCTTGACCCAAAAGTCCTGAGTAATGGTACTAAATAGGAAGGATCGTTAATTATTCGAGTTCTTTTACCCATATACTCCTCTCCTTCTCGTCTTACGTTATAAGCTTTCAAATATAATAACTATTCGTAATTTTGATTACTCGCTGTAATCAATATCAAGCCCTTCAGGCTCTTCCCAATTAAAAATCGGGGCATTCCGCTTCAATTCGCGGCGTTTTTCATGAAGTGCATGGGCTACAATAGGGAGAGCAATAGTAGCATCCACGAAGACCTGCACTTTTTTTGCCTGAGCTGCAATTTTTCCCCAGGAAACAGCTTCGTCAAAAGTACAGCCTGAAAGCCCTCCCCAGTGAGGAGCATCAGCAGTGTACTGAATTGCATAATCATGCCCTCCGATCTGCATTCCAAGAATAGAAGCTATTACTTCGGTCTGCTGGATAAAATTTTTCGGGACTCCACCTCCAATGTAAACGACTCCGGTTTTCCCTGATTTTTCCACAATCTGCGTGACCTCGTCAACGTCTTTTATCTGGTCAATCTCAAGTTTCAATCCTCTTCTTCTTGCAATAGTAAGTCCGATCCCTATTGAACTATCCGAAAGTGCAGGAACGAAGATAGGGACATTTTGCCTGTATGCACTTACGACTATAGAATCCTCGGCCGCTCCACGCTTTACCAGTTCCTTGCCAAGCAGGCGCATGAACTCCCTTGAGGAACAGGAAATTTCCCCGATATCGGCTGCAAAATCCGCAATCAGGTTATCTGTGGTCCTAAATTCCTCTTCTACTGCAAAAACGTCGTAAATCCTGTCAACGCCATGTTCAAAGAGATTTTCATCGTCAGCCAGATGAGAACCCACATAGTGTTTCTTGCCGAGCGCTTCGTGTGAATCGTGGAAAAGATTAGCTCCTGTGCTTACAAGGCAGTCTATCATCCTCTCCCGAATCATATAGGAAATAACCCTGCGCATGCCCGCAGGAACCATAGCCCCGGACAAGCCCATAAGCACAGTCATATTCTTTTCTTTAAGCATGTTATGCCAGGCTTGGACGGATTCGGCCAGCTTTCTTCCCTGGAAGCCTGTTTTGAGCATTCCATCCATTAATTCGCTTACAGACCTATCCTTTACATCTATCGGAACTGTTGGGTTATCTGTGAATACATTAAGATGCATACCATTCTCCTAATAAGCAGATAATGATAGTTTTGCGTGACTCCTAATACCTGAAGACATTTGCGACAGGCGGTAAGATATGCAAATAGCGCTAGGTAATTATATATTTTTTATTAAATATCAATATATGCGGACACTTCCCCTGACGATATCATACAGAGATAAAATTTCTTTAAGAAGATAGATTTGCCAGATTTAAATAAAGATCAAAGAATATGAAATTGACAGTATGATAAGCAGTTTTTATTTCATGTTTGTAAACAATCGAAATTGTTTCATGCATACTGTTAATGTTCATATAGTAAAGACTGCTACAGATATCACGGTCATCCAGTCTCCGTTTTCATTTACGGAAGATGAACTGGGAAAACTGAGTGTCCTGAGAGGGGCTTCGTTTGTCCAGGTGCTATACATACTTCTTGCAAGTTTCTCTGAATGTTCCCCTACTTCTTGAGCGGTTTCTCCATAGGCATGATACTCTGATATATAACCGTGCTTGTTTATGTTTTGTGGGAGTGCACAACCTACCGACGCGCTGAGTGTCCTTCTTGGCTCATTGGAAGAGATCCTGGACATTACGCAAAATACTATTTCTCCAGGACTTAACTCTCCGAGACCTTCTTCTTTGGATACAATCTCACAGTTAGGAGGCAAGATAGAACTTACAGTTACAAGATTAAATTTTTCAATACCTGCATCTCGGAGTGCAACTTCAAATGATTCTAGATGTTCGGAGTGTGTACCAACTCCACTTGTAAAGAATACTTTCCTAGGAATTAATTTCGTAATCATTTTTGCAGCCTTGTGTAATCAATTTAAGCTTAATTCAGATAGCAATTATCATTTTTAAGCATTGCCCTTCAATTCGGCTGAAAAAAAGGCTCAGTTCTTATTTATTTAACTAATAATGAATATAAGAAAATTATATCCATTATTTTATTTCAAGTGTTTTCTTGCCAGAAAATTGCTCTTTGTACTATATTAAAAGTTTTTTGCACTATTATTACATTAGATATTTTTCCACAAGACTCCGAGTTTTCTTTATTTCAATCTTCACTATATTTTATCTTGAGTATTCCACAAATCTTTTTTATATTAACTTGGATGTGTCTTCCTAAATTTCCTATACTTCTCACTTACAGGTTCTTTCATAAGCTTTATATTATGCAGGATAGTTACATCGTGTATTACTTCCTGTAATTTTCTTGTTTATTTCTCTTACAGCTAGAGAATGGCCAGGTCTTTTTAAAGAGTCGGGAAAATATGGGCTTATTTGCCGGTTGCTCTGAAATTCGAGGCTTTTTCCTGGCCTGAGTCCTGAAGAATAAATCAACAACAATAAAACGTGATGTCGGTACAGATGGAAGAAAAACTCAACCTTAAAATCCTGGAACTACTTGAAGGCAGGCGGCTCTCAATAAGCGGGCTTTCCAGAGAACTGAAAGCCATAGGTATAGATGAACACCGCCTGGTTCTAACAGGCTATCTCAGGGCTCTAAGGGATCTTGAAATTCTGGATGAAATCGAAATCCCCCCTTCAAAAATTTATACCCTGCCCGAAAAAACTTCAGAGCCTCTGTCCGATAAAAACAAGGAATTCAGGTCTCCTGAACTTTCTGATCCAGAAGAGCTCTATTCTATTCTCAGGGCACAGCTTCTTAAAATCAATCTGGATTTCAGGATTCCTGTGGGTGTATATGTAGTTTCCAGATTGTTTGAAAGGCCTTGTTTCCGCAGGGAGTTGAAGCTCATAGGAATTACTCAAAAACACCTTGAGCAGTACCTGGAAAAACCCGGCATAGTTTGTGAGGTGCAGGATACACATTTGAAAAAAGCTAGGGCCGATATTACAAAGATTGAGATTCCTCCTGATGACCCTGCGTATGAAATGCGGGAAAATAGGGAAGAGGTAACCAGACTTGCAAATGAAGTGTTTGCAGGACTGATAAAACACAGGCTTGACCTCGAGGGCCTGGTAGCAAAGAGTAAGCAAACTACCCTGCTTCCCTAAGAATTTTCATTTAATTAATTTGAGATTTCTCTATTTAAACTTACTTCCTTTAGATTCATTTCTTTAAGCCGTTTATCCAAGTTAACTTCTTTAAATTTTTTGCTTTAAATTTGCTTACCTTAATAGTTCTAACCGTTTGCTGATGGTTGGCTGGTGTTTATGATATGAAAGTTGCCTGTATCCAGATGGATGTGTTACATTGCAGAAAGCAGAAGAACCTTGAAAAAGCCCTCTATATGGCTCTCGAAGCCGTAAGAAACGGAGCCGAACTTATTGTTTTTCCCGAAGTTTTTTCAACGGGTTTTTGCTACGAGCACTTTGACCATGCAGCAGAAACCTTTCCCTCCCCTATCCTTGAAAATCTGGCCTGTTTTTCCGAAGCCAATGATTGCATCATCCTAGGTTCTGTAATAGAAAAAGTTGCCTCTGAAGAGATTTCTGTCAGTAGGAAACCTGCGGATTCTAATTATTCTGCTCTTTCGGACTCGAGTAAATCCATCCTCTACTATAATCTCGGCTTTTGCTTTGAATCTGGGGCTCTTGCAGGCAGTTACCGAAAAACTCACCCCTTTAAGGCTGAGAACCAGTACTTTTCCAGGGGTAGCTCAATCGAACCCATAACTCTAAAAAAGCAGAACCTGAAAATCGGTTTTGAGATTTGTTATGAGCTCCGTTTTCCCGAAGTTGCAAGAAAACTTTCCCTTGCCGGCTCTGACTTGCTTGTAACTACAGCTGCTTTCCCCAATCCAAGGTCTGAACACTGGAAGATCCTGGCAAGGGCAAGAGCAATCGAAAATCAGATCCCGCATATTGCCTGTAACCGCACGGGTTCGGCTCCTGACCTCACCTACTTTGGGAACTCAATGATAATCGACGCCTGGGGCGAAGTAAAAGCCGATGCAGGTAACAAAGAGTGTGTAATTGTTTACGACCTTGACCTGTCCGAAAAAGACCAGATTCGAAAGGCTATTCCTGTTTTTGAAGATAGGAGAACTGAACTTTACTAATTTTTGTAATTTATCTATTTACTGTAAGCATGGAAATTGTTGAAAGCGTAGAAAAAAGAGCATTCGGGGGTTACATTCCGGTTCCCCCGATATAATATTGGCCGATCAATTACATGACGCACTGGCCTTTTGAGTAATTTATTCTTCCTTCTTAGACTGCTCTATGTAGATTGCAGGCCTCAGCGGTTCGGCAAACCTTGACTTCTTTTCAGGGTCATAGGCAGGAGAGTCAGCACTGTGGACTTCAACCGGGCAGCCGATTTCTTTTTCTAGGAAGGAAACTGCCTCTTTAAGGAGAGTCTGTTCATCAATGCCAGGGCCTGTAAAGATTTCGTACCTGTCTGCGCCCCCGCTTTTGAACTCCGGCACGAGCTTCTGTACGAACTTAGGGATTTCCTTGCCAAAGCGCTTGAGGTCAGGGTTCGCCATCAGTGTTTTAATAAGGGTGCCTACTTCGAGTGAACCTTCAAGCTGTATCTCGCAGGCGCACTTAATGGCTTCGGCTTTCCAAGCAGGGGCCGTATAGAGATGAACCTTCTGCGGGGTCATCTTTGTTACCCTTATAATCTCCTCAACATCTTCCAGGGTTCCCTTTATCATCTCTTCGGCAAGCTCCGCGCCGTCATCTATCAGGTCTTCATTATAGAGCGGGTATTGCGCAAGGGATATTGGATCCTCATGTCCCATTGCATCCCATATTTCCTCACAGAGATGCGGGGTAAAAGGAGCCATAAGCCTGACCCAGTTGTCCAGCACATAGTAGAGCATGGTCTCTCCTCCCCTTCTCTGGTACCACTTGACATCATTTTGCAGCAGGAAGAATGAATTCTGGATTGCTTCCCTTGTCTGGATAGAGTAAAGGGCTGCATTTGTCTCCCGAATGTAGTTCTGTATTCTCGAGAGTATCCAGCGGTCTATCTGCTTTAGCTCAGTGCTCAGGTTTGCACGTTTTCCACTCTCGATAACATCCTTTGCAAAAGAATAGAACCTGTCCACCTGCCTTCTGGCCGATTCTATCCCTGTCCTCTGCCAATCGGCATCCTGCGTCTGCTCGGCTGTGGAAAGGATATACATCCTTGTTATATCCGCACCATATTTGCTGACTGCACTTTCCATTGTAAGGATGGGACCTTTGGACTTACTCATTTTTTGCCCCTCAAGGGAGACAAAGCCGTTTACTGCAAGAGCTTTTGGCCACTTTTCCTCTTCAAAAAGGGCTACATGGTGGAAGAGGAAAAAGAGCAGGTGGTTCGGGACGAGGTCTTTGCCTGAAGAGCGCAGGTCAACCGGATACCAGTAATTGAAATGCCTGCGGATTTCCTCAAGAAGCTCCGGACTAACTCCGGTATCCTCACTGGTTGCTGCCAGATCGCCCTTCCCGAGCAGAACATAGTCGAAGAATGAAAGGGTAAGATTTTCGAGCTTCAGTTTGCCATTTTCGATGAACTTCGCAATGATATAATAGCTCATGTAAATTGTCGAATCCCCAAGGGACTCAATAAGCCATTCCTTATCAAAGGGAAGGTGGGTTCCAAGGCCTTTCCTGCGGGCACAGGCTTTATCCTTAAGCCAGTCAACCTTGTTTTCAAACTCGACCCTGTATTCCTCGGGAATAATCCGCATCTGGCTGAGGCATTTATAGACCTTTGCTTTCCATTCAGGGTTTGAATAATTAAGGAACCACTGGCCTTTGACCATATTTACAACGCAAGGTGTGCCGCAGCGGCAAACTACAGGTTCGCTGAATTCATAAAAGGTCTCTCCTGCATTTGAGCTGATGAAGTCCCTGGTAAGGATATCCTTGATTTTGGAGACAGCTTGTCCTTCGTATTTTCCTGTAAGCTCCTTAAGGACCCCCCCGTGGAATTCCCTTCTGTATACTATCTTTGTGGCTTCCTCGGCTTTCGGGTCTTTCTGGCTTGTAATCCCCATGCTTTCTACGATTTCCTTTGCGGGGAACTCTCCAAATTCAGGCACCTTGATAAGGGAAATCAATTTGATTTTCCTGAGGTCTTCGGTTATCCCATACTCACTCAGGTCAACATCGTAAAGGTCGCGAAGGGCAAGGTAGTCAAAAGGTGCGTGGGCAGGCACACTCATTACTATTCCACTTCCATTTTCGGGCCTGACAAACGATGCAGGAAGGGAAATAACTTCGTCACCTGTAACCGGATTTGTGAGTTTTATTCCTATTATGGATTTTGCAGGTACGTCTTCAACATACTCGACTGTCCGGTCTGTAAAAGTAAGTTTTCGGAAAGCTTCTTTGCTGACAACCCAGAACTCCTCGCTTTCGCCCTGGGTGACCTTTGCTTTTACATAAGTTACGTCAGGGTTGACCCAGAGGTTAGTCACTCCGTATGTCGTTTCCGGCCTGAGGGTTGCACAGGGTAAGACCAGGTCTTTATACCGGAACTTGATCAGCGTATATTCGACAATGGTAGCTTCTTCCCCATGCAGGATGTCGTGATCCTCTACAGGGTTATTGTCGTTAGGACACCATTTTACCGGATGGGAGCCTTTTACGATCAGGCCCTTTTCTTCAAGCCGGGTATACTGCCACTCTATGAACTTTTTATACGTCGGGTCAGTCGTAGTAAATTTTCGTCTCCAGTCAATGGAGTACCCGATATTGCGCATGGCTTTTTCGGACTCAAGTTTGAAATAATCAACAATTTTTTCAGGGGTATCGAGCGTTGGCAGGATATCTCCGGGAATCCCGTGAAGTCGTTCATAAACGTCCATGGTCTGAGGGTCCCGATTTGCAATTAGTTCCGCAAGCCCCACAATGGGTGTGCCTGTTACATGAAAGCCCATAGGATAAAGCACGTTGTACCCGAGCATCCGTTTGTGCCTTGCAACAACATCCCCTATGGTAAAAGTCCGGGTATGTCCTGCATGCAGGTTTCCATTCAGGTATGGGTAGGGGATGGTTATGAAATATTTTTCTCGCTTATCGGGCTCGGCCTGGAAAATTCGGCTCTCATCCCATTTTTTCTGCCATTTCTTTTCGATCTCGTGAGGCTTATAATCCTGCTCCATTTGTGTTCACGCCCATCGATTTTTAGATTTTATTTCGCTTTTCCAAAGATAGCTTCCCGAATGGCTTCTATACTGGCATCTACAACAATAGGCTCTTCGCAGATGTCAATTACAGTCTGCGGGTCTTTAAGCAGGTGCCCTGTAGTGATACAGACAACGGTTTCATCTCTGCTTATAACACCCATATCAACAAGTTTTCTAAGCCCTGCAACCGAGGCTGCACTTGCAGGTTCGACACCTATGCCTTCAAGCCTTGCAAGGTCTTTCTGGGCTGCAAGGATTTCTTCGTCAGTAACCGATTCTGCAGTCCCGCCGGATTCCCTGATTGCAGCCAGGGCCTTTTTCGCATTAACAGGGTTTCCGATCCGGATTGCTGTTGCGACGGTTTCGGGGTTTTCCTCAGGAGTGATTTCCGGCGCCTCGTTCTTTATGGCTCTTACAATGGGGCAGGAGCCTGCAGCCTGGATTCCGGTCATTTTCGGAAGCGAATCAGTTATGCCGAGCTTCTTAAACTCCCTGAAGCCCTTCCATATAGCTGTAATATTTCCTGCATTTCCTACTGGCAGGACAACTCTGTCAGGTACCCTGAAGCCGAGCTGGTCTGCAATCTCAAAACCGATAGTCTTCTGGCCTTCAAGCCTGTAGGGGTTGATCGAGTTTAAGAGATAAATTTTCTCCTGGGAACAGAGGGTACGCACAAGCTCAAGTGCGTCGTCAAAATTTCCTCGAATGCTAAGAACCTTTGCCCCGTGCATAAGGGCCTGAGCTACCTTTCCAAGAGCTACTTTTCCTGCAGGCAAAAGTACAATTACAGGAATCCCGGCTTTTGCACCATAGATTGCAAGGGCTGCCGAGGTATTTCCCGTAGATGCGCATGCCACGGTATTCATACCAAGCTCAAGCGCCTTTGTAACTCCTACAGTCATTCCCCTATCCTTAAAAGAGCCTGTAGGATTCATGCCTTCGTGCTTTACGTAGAGCTCTTTAATCCCTATTTTCTCAGCCAGACGGTCGCATTTATAGAGGGGAGTTCCGCCTTCCCTAATCGTAACAGGTTCTCTTTCTATAGGAAGAAGTTTTGCATACTTCCATACCGATGGGCATTCGGTCTTCAGTTTTTCCATGTCAAGTTTAATTGAGGAATAGTCATAGATTACATCAAGCAGCCCGTCACATTTGCTGCATGTATAGATTACTTCATCTTTGGAATACTCTGCACCGCATTCGATACATTTGAGATGATACATTAAATTGCTCCTGTTTCTGATAACTTTAAATTTTTGGGTTCCAGGTTTTACTCATACCTGACTAGTGTTAGATAGCCCGAGTTTAGGCAGGATAATCTGGATTTTGAATTAGTATCATATTAGAGTTTAATAATATTTTGTATCCTTAATACACTACTTACTTTTAAATTATGCTGTTTCGAGCACTATTTGCTCTTATAAGCAAATATCTTTAAAAATCGAAAATCAAACTTAAAGTGGGTTATGGGTTTGATAATAAGAAAATGTATGTTTAAGCTCACTTTTTCTCTATTGTTCCTTCTGCATATAGCCTGTATAAGTCAAAGCAAAACTAATATTAACGGTATAAAATTAACACTAGCAAAGAACTAAAAGGCAGGCTAAGACACATTTATAATTTCCCGGAGAAATTAAATCCTTTTCTTTAGTCAAACTGATATTCTTTTACTTCTTTACTGAGGAAATAACCAAGAATTGTCCTTATCAGTACAACTGTGCCCAGTACTGTGAGATCCTGTATAGTCGGGTTTCTCAGGGTTCCAAGGATAGCAACTACGATATAAAACTCAAGTCCAAAGAGTATTCTATTGGTAAGTTCCTTTCTTATTGTTTCAAGGTTCTGGGTTTTTTTTAATACCTCAGAAAGTAAAATCTGAATTGTTGCCCTTAATCCTCCATAAATAATAATAGTTGTACCTATTGCTTCGAAAATCCATTCGAAATAGAGCAGGAAATTGTCAAACAATCCAGATAACAACCTTTTATCACTCTCCAGGAAGTACATATGGAATTAACTACTGGAATTAGCTTACTGGAATTAACTTACTGGAATTAACTTGCTGGAATTAACTTGCTGGAATTAGCTTACTGGAGTTCGCTTAAA
This sequence comes from Methanosarcina sp. UBA289, assembly GCA_002496565.1. Lineage (GTDB taxonomy): Archaea > Halobacteriota > Methanosarcinia > Methanosarcinales > Methanosarcinaceae > Methanosarcina. The sequence goes on from DAKJ01000004.1 coordinate 101,830, forward strand.
CTGTTAGTTGACTTTCAGTCAAAGTGATACTCTTTAACTTCTTTACTCAGAAAATAGCCAAGAACTGTCCTGATCACTACAATAGCTCCAACAAGTAGCAGATCATTTACTGTAGGGTTTCTTACCGTTACGATTATATCGCCAACTATTAAAAGTTCTAGAGTGAAGAGTATTTTATTTGTAAACTCTTTCCTTATTTGTTCATATCTGTAAGGTCTTTTGAAGGCTTCCAAAAGTAAGATTTTAATTGCAGCCTTTAATCCTGCGTATACTACAAGAAGTGCACTCACAAGCTCGAAGAATCTAACAAAAATCTCCAGAATCGAATTAGTGAGTTCAAGTACCATTCTTACCCTTCCAAAAATACTCTACTTCAAAATAGACCTCGATCTCAAAACTTAGGTTTTAATGCATCATGGAAAAATTTTTAGAATTTCGTCCACCAATTTTTATTTTGCCAATTATATATTCTTTGTTTAATATATATTTTATCCCGAAGACATCTAGCCCAAAAAAGTTTTATTTCAGTCAAGCACCAGTTGCTTGCATGGGTACACCATTGAAAGGAACAGCAGCGCAATTTTGATTTCTCGATCTATTCACAACCTAAATAATCTTATTTTGGCATTAAGTTTCAAAAGTAGATAATAGACTCATAGATAATAGACTCCAGAAAACGCAGGAAATCTTCAGGTTAAAATAAAAAGAAGGTGTTAGTTATACACCCACGATTAAACATTTTGTATTACGGGCAATTAGGAACTTAAGAACTCTCGCTTCCTGTCTTGCTATTTGTTTCGTTGAGAGCTTCACGCATGATACCTGCAAGTTCTGTGGCATCTCCTGTAGCCCAGCAATGTACGTAGAATAGCCGTGGCTGCTCGGTTATCATGTGGCTGTGAAGAGCTGTAACTTCAATGCCATTAGCTGCCAGTGTGCGTACCACAGGCTCAACTTCATTTTCTTCCAATACAAATTCGCCGATAACTGCCGCGCTACCCTTGCCAAGAGGCTGGAAGTTTATCATTGTTGATATATCCATAATCGGAGACAACACATAGCCGTTCATCTGCACTTTATCGGTTCTGGGTATATCGTAGTTATAATCTCCTCCCTCAGCCGAACCTTTGTCTCCAATAATCCGATCAAGTTCTGTGGTATTGATTTCCTTACTTTGGAACTTCTTACTATCGCTGGCAGACGAACCCCCATTGACATAATCGGTAATATTGCGTATCTTTTTAGCCATGTCTACAGGATCGCCATTTCCGTATATGTGTATCCACATTATATGCGGTGACGTTCGTAGTAGGTGATTATGTATTGCAGTCACCTGCAATCCTGACTGAAGAACCATATCGGATACGTTTTTTACTTCCTCTTCCGTAACCCCTATTTCACCGACCATCATTGCCTGATCTCCAGCTCTCATAAAATCAAAGTCGTGAGAGCGTTCAGAGGCCTGATTCAGTTTTATGCCGTCAAGTGTTACATTTAAAGTCATCGGTATTGTAAACTTTATGGCACCGTCCGGGCTGACCTTACCCTTTTCACCCATGGCCTTTTCCACAGGCTTCCAATATTCAGAGGCATTTGCCTTCTCACTATTAGAAGTTTTTGTGGTCGCTGCTCCGATTATCGTCAAACACACTAATAGAACGATAAACAAACTGGCAAATTTAATAGTCTTTCCACGCACAATATGCACCCCCTTAACACTACTGGAGTAGTTAAGCATAATATGGTGAATAATAAATATATAATTTGAGCTGAATAATATTTGTACATGTTTTACTACATATGTAAATAATTTGAACGCAAAAACGAAACCTTAAAGTCTTAATTGTCAGCTTACAGTAATACTATTCTCATTATTCTCTAATTTTTTCTAAAATATTAAGTATTCTCTAAACTCAGTCTATCAGGACGCATAAAAATACCTGGATAGAAAGAGAAAACTTGATAGTTTCGAGTAAGGAAAACAAAGCTACTGTATCATAGCTTACTAAACTAACTTCGTGGCGCTATAAATTGTGTCTTCCTAACTGTATAATAATGTTTGAACATCAACTTAATTGCGAGAAAAAGATGGAAAATCTAACTAAAAATTCAATAAAAATTTCTGTTCCGGCGATATAGCACCGGAGCAAAAAAGATCAAAGTATAAGTTTACTTTCTCTCAGGATTTCCCGGCTTCAGTTCCGGAATTTCTCCGTGCGCTATACCGTATGTTTTGACAGCTTTCGGCGCTCCTAACAGGAGTTTCCTAATCCTATTATATACACTCGGGTATTTCTGGGCGTCAAGTTCTCCGAGAAGGTCTGCCAGGATCTTTACCAGCGGTATATGATACTTTGACTCCATCTGATCTATGTTTGCAAAGGCATTGAGCATATTGACTGTGCTATACTCGTTCACAGGAGCCAATTTTCTCAGTATCTCTGCAAAGAGAGCCCTGCCTTCTTCGGTCTGAAGTGACTTTTTCCGGTTGCGGGCAAAGCTTCCATAAAGGGCACGCTGGTCATTTGTCTGCTCAATCCTGAAAGCATCTGACCTTTCCATTTCCCTGACAAGTTCCACTGCGTCGATGCTGCTGTTACTTCCTATTACAGAGAGGAAAGCTTCCCAAGCAACGAGATTTTTCTTTGACTCAGCTTCAAAGGCTCTCAAGACTTCTATTTTATCGGGCGCAGAGCTGTTAAGGTATGCTGCAAATGCGCTCAGCCGATCCGTTGCACAGGTTGCAGTCTCAAATTGCTGTTTTATCATTACATGGATGTCAGGAGTATCAAGGGCTGCAAGGATGCCAAGACAGACATTTTTAGCCTGCCTGTTCTTGATTATTCTTGCTGTCTCTTCAGGAGTCGAATCCCTGGGAGTAGAGGCACTTTCAAAGAAACGGTAGGCGGAGATAACCGAGTTTTTATACTTCCAGGCAACGGCTTTCAGGAGTTTCTGTCTTACTTCATAAAGAGCTTGGTACCTGTGAGCAAATTCTTCATCCTCCACAGACTCAAAAATGGTTAGGAATTGACCACCTGCCTTTTCGAGAAGCTGCCGGTCATTGAGAAGCCTGTAGTACAGTTCGATAAAGTCTTCAGAGGGTTTTGATTCGGGATTTTTAAGGAGCCTTAGCTTTTCCCTGTCAACAAGGGTATAGAAAGCTGTAAACCTGCCTATGGTATCACTGTCTTTCCTTACCTGAATCAGGAGCTCGTCATGGCTTGCTTTGTATACAAGTTTCCCGTAGAAAGAATAGCCTCTATTAAGCGATAGGAAGGCTGGCATGTCCACATTTTCGATTACAATCTCTGAGTTTTCCCCGCTAATCCTTTCCAGGATTTCTACAAGGTCATTTCCGTTTTCGTCAACAAGGGCTGCCTTGAATGGGAACTCCCAGGGTTTTCCGCCGTCTGGGTATTTTTGCTTGAGGAAAAATGTGAATTTCCTGGCAGCTCTGTCGTATTCGGCTGAAACCTCTACTACAGGGTACTTTGTCTGTTTCAGCCATGTTTCAGCCATTTCCTTTAAAGGCTGTCCGCATTCTTCTTCCATAGCTTCAATCCAGTCCTGGGTAGTTGCGTTGGAATGTTTGAATCTTTTGAAGTATCTATCCAGACCCTTGACAAAGGTGTCCTTTCCTATCAGGGACTCGACCATGCGCACGTATTCGGGGGCTTTTACGTAGGTGACTGCGGTAATCAGGTCATTTGGGTCATTGAAGCCGTCAGGAATGATCGGCATGGAAGCTGCTCCTGAATCCAGGGCAAAAGTTCCCGAAGCCGGAGCAAGCAGCTCAAGCACTCTGCCGAGCCTACTATAGTCCTCCCCAAAGAGAAAGGCATGATGCTGTTCTTCCACATGCACGGTTACGGCTTCATTCAGCCAGATCTCAAACGGGCTTTTTCCGGTGACTTCTGATCCATTTTGGTTGTGATGGTACTCGTGTACCTTGACCCGGATCATATATTCGTAAGCCGGGTCCGTCATCTGCGGGAAAGGCATTATGCGGTTTGTGGTTATCGTGGTATTCCCGACGTTTTCCATTCCTCCGAAGTCCGAGTTCTGCATGCCGATTTCCCTGTAGACGGTGCCTGTATACCTGTATCCGGGATTGATAGTTTTGTTAAGCTCGGCAAGCCTGTCCCTTACCTTTTGAAGGTCTTCCTGTGTGGATTCGGGCTTTGCCTCAAGTTTCGTCTTCTCTCGCATGCGGACAAGCTCCCAGAGCTCCTTCCTGACAGATAGCTTCTCCTCATTAAACTGTTCGGGCCCTGTAAAAAGGTAAACCCACATAACCGCATCGTGCAGGATATCAAGTGCTTTTTCGGCTGCTGCTGCATCTGAGTTTGGCGGCACGAGCAGTTCCAGCATAAAAGTGCCTCCATCAGGATACTCAAACTCCCTTTTGAAGGTCGCATAAGTTCCAGCCCCAAGGAAAAAGAGATAGGTCGCCATCGGCGTGATAGAGTTGTCATATACGATTTTGTCCCGCCCAGGTTTTACGGTGTGCCTCTCAACCACGACATCCCCGTTTGTAATAAGGTTCGTGTACTGCGAATCCGCAATTATTGTAGTTCTGTAAGTGCATTTTGCGGCCATATCGTCAATGCACGGCACAATTCGCTGGAACCCCCACTGCTGGCACTGTGTGATCTGCTGAGGGGGAGCTCCCGCCGGCGTTTCGTCATAGTACAGCCCTTCAAGGATATTTTTAGTAGGCCTGCAAACCGTATCCGTAATAACCGCAACCTCGGTATGTGGCGGAATTTCTTCTCTAAAATTAATTTCAAGAATCGCATCATCCTTCCGGTATCTGTAAGAAACCTCATACTGTATGCAGCTCACAGCCCGAATCTCAAGATCCCTGCAGTTTAACTCAAGCTTTTCAATAGGGGCATCCTTTGTTCTTACCCTGAGTACGGACTTCACATTAGTCCTGTCATCATAAACATCAAACACCAAATCCATATGCAAAACGTCAACAGTAAGTTCCCCGAAATCTTCAGGATAATATTTGTAAAGCCTATTCTTCATAAAAGAGTCACCGAATAAAATTATAAGAGTTATATTATGGGATAGAGAAGGAAGGGATGAGATTTAAAGGTGTAGTTTTGAAGAGGATGATTTTTCTATTTTGTATAATAATTCTAGAGTATTTTTCACTACTTATTTAACCTCTTATATCTCTTTGTATCTTAATATTTATGTCAATTTTTAGAATTTCATCAAACTGAAAATTAATCGGTATACGATATAAAATATTTTTTTAAATTTTTCGAAAAATTATTATATGTGTCACATAATACCTTTGAAAATAATGCTATTGAGAGACATTCAATTTTGGATGATTTTCAATCAATTTATTTACAGTTACTTATTAAGTTTTTCATAACTTCGAATTAAAGTTGTCACACCCCGTGGTTTGCAGCTGGGTATTCAACTATAATAAAAACGCTGGATCTTCAGAAGTTATCCGCTTAAAATGAGAAATCAATAACAGTAAAAAGAAATCTATCTGAAAACATGATAATTTTTCGAAAAGTTGACTGTTTATTATTTCTCTATCTGTGAGAACTTTACTAAATATCATTCTTTAAAAGTTGAGAAGGTGGAGAGATGACTAGATTATGCGTTTTAAAAATTGTATTATGTTGTTTATTGATAATTATGATTGGGTGTACATCTGCTTCGTCATCTGAATCTTTAGCCGAGTCTAAGCATCCTTATGCAAATAATTCTACATATACATGGACTAATATAAGTGAACCTGGTGCTACTGAAATACGACTTCATTTTTCAGATCTAGATATTGGTAATTACGATAAATTAATTATTTTAGATAAGTATGAAAATGATCTTGTAACTTATTCTGACATCACAAAAGCAGACTTCTGGACAGAATGGTATGCAGGGGATACGTTAGGAGTTAGGCTCATCACAAGCGACCAAGGGACAGGATATGGGTTCAAAATTGACAAATTAGATAGTAGGTCAGATATGTGTATATCTAATAACTCTTTAGCCGAGTCATATCATCCTTATGCAAACAACTTTGAGTATAAATGGCCTGATATAAGCAAGCCTGGTGCTACTGAAATACGACTTCATTTTGAAAGTCTTAGTCTTGCTGATTCCGATATACTAGTTCTTTATGATAAATATGACAATAAACTTGTGACCTATGATTACTGGCAGTCAAGTAAAGATTTCTGGACGGAATGGTATACAGGAGATACGTTAAAAGTTAAACTTATAACAGATAACTCAGGGACCGCTTATGGATTCAAAATTGACAAATTAGAAAGCAGATCAGATGTGTGTATATCTAATGACTCTCTAGCCGAATCATATCATCCTTATGCAAACAACTTTGAGTATAAATGGCCTGATATAAGCAAGCCTGGTGCCACTCAGATACGAATCCACTTCGAAAATCTTGATCTTGCTGATTCCGATATACTAGTTATTTATGATAAGTATGACAATAAACTTGTGACCTATGATTACTGGCAGTCAAGTAAAGATTTCTGGACGGAATGGTATACAGGAGATATGTTAAAAGTCAAACTTGTAACAGGTAACTCAGGGACTGCTTATGGATTCAAAATTGATAAAGGTGAAATTAAAAATGATAGAAATGTAACAACTGCTTTTTCTGAATCTAAAGAAGTTAATAATAAAATATCTAGAAGTAAACCTGAAAAAAGTGAAGATTCTGAGTCTTCAGGTGAAGATTCTGAAGAATCTCAAAATCCCACGGTTAATTCTGAATATATCCATAATCAATTCGTCAAAATTGCAGTTACTCTGAATATCTTAAAAGATGATGATGATCAGTCATGGATGTATAAAAATATACAATGGATTTTTAGCGGAGTGGGAGTTTCCTTTATTGGAGCTATATGTGGGCTTGTAAAAAAATCTAAGGATAAAAAACTAGAAGACAAAAAATCAGAAGACGACAAACCAGAAGATAAAAAATCATAAAGCAACCAAAGTGTTGAACAATCAAAGTTGTGCTGGTTTACCCCGCAGCTTGCTGCGGGGTATTCTACTGAAATAAAATCTACTCTTATAAACCATCCCGATGCCTGATAAGTTACAACCTTGAAAATATCACGTATTTTTAAACTTCTGACTTCAGGTAAAGATCCAGGATTTTTCTGAAAAATTGTCTAAAGTATGATGAATCTCAAAACCTTTACCTGAAATATCAGTATCATCCTAGGCATTACTTAATCCTGCTTCGTAAGCTATATATACTATCCCCAATAAATAAGGATACTGTATAAAAGTCTCTAATTCGGAGCGTGTTTTTTCAGATAATGTTGCACCAGAGGATCAATGTAGAACTGAACCTTCAGATGCATCCATTGAAGTTTTCAGCTTTTTGTCTCATTTTTAGAACTCCATAAGAGTCTAGACTATGCGCTCTGGTGGGGAACTCTATTTCGTTTTTGAACTAGTTGAAACCTGCCGACAAAAAGGCCTGATCTGATTAAAAACACAAAAATAATAAACGAATTAAAGAAAATTTACACAAAGTAAAAACGAGCTAATAAAGAGCACCCTTAGTACCTTTATTTGCGAGGTTTGAAACAAAATGTCAGAAGAATCCGATGATCCAGACAGTAGTGATAGTAGCAGTCGTCAGAAAATGTTCACAGTAACCGGAATGGTGCTGTGTGCTATACAGTTTACGTTCTTCGTAGGTATGATTCTAAAATTCATCGAGGCGGAGTTTCTCGGTGGTTTTACATTCATGCTGCTTGCTTACTCTTCAGCGTTCATTTACAGGAACATGGAGAACTCCGGGAAAATTCCCAATGTAGCCGAGAACTGATGACTGTGTGGCTTTGCTTTAAAAACCATACATTCTACAAAAACTATCTGTTCTGAATTTTTCTTTTTCCGATTCCTTTTCTTTTTTTCTTTTTTCTTCTCTATTTTCTCATATCTCCCTATGTTATTTTTCCAGTTTTTATTTATTTTTCCCTATATTGCCTTATATATCCATTTTCCCTTTATTTTTCTATTTTACTTTATTTTTCCCTCATTATCTCTTCTCCCTAAAACTTTTTATTTTTATGTTTTTTGTTTTTATGCTATTTTATTTTTTAAATTTTCACTTTAAATTGATTCTAGCTTTGGAAAGAGATTATGATAATCTTTTAGTGACTTCTTCTGCTCATAGGAGGTAAAAGTTATTAATTTGTGAAAGCATAGGGTGCAGATAAGCTTCGGACTTGGAAAAAAGGAATTTATTGGATTCTTTGGTCCAGGAAAGAAATGCCTGAGTCATAAAACAGAAAAAGAAATATAGGATTATTTTTTAGTACCAGTAATAATTTTCTATGGGATAAACATGGATTTAACCTTGCAGATTGATACCGATTACTCGCTTCAGGAAGCAAGCGAGATTATTCGCTCGGCTCTGGAACACGAAAAACACCTTGCAAAATACAAAATAGACCGTTACGCCATGATCTGCGATGAGTTTGAAGATCGTTATGACCTGATCTCTACCGAGTTCATACAAAAATTTGAAGCTGGAGAACTTATCGGGGAAGATAACTATTTTGAGTGGTATGCTGCAAAACGAGGGCTTGACCACTGGAAAAGAAAGCTGGCCCTCCTCAAAGGTATCAAATTTTAACTTCTCTATAAACTGATTAATAATATTCTCAAAGCTAATTTACAAATATCCCTCAAAGCTAATTTACAAATTTCTTAATAGCTAATTGACACCTGATTGAAAACTTCTCTAAATCCTTGCTACTCTTAATCCTAGTAACTCCTGTTATTGTTTTATACTGTTTTTCAGGTATTTTCAGGTCTGATCTAGTGCTTGCATCTTTTGGGCCTGTTCTAAGTAATAATAAAGCTCAGAAGTGTCTAAAATTAATGAAAATGTATTTATAACTGCGGTGTCATTGGTCATATTGTATCTTTTTAGGTGGTTGGATGGGCACAAATATCGGATTAATGGAACTCGTCTTTCGGTCTGAGAAACGCAGGAACCTCTTGATTTTTCTCAAAGATGGGCCCAGATCCATACATGAAATCCAGAAATACCTATGTGTTGATTCCGTCTCTATTCTTCCTCACATTAAAAAGCTTAAGGACAGAAAATTGGTCATACAGAGGGATCACACTTATGAGCTATCCATTATAGGAAAGGCAATTGTGAATAAAATGCCACCTCTTCTGAATACTCTGGAAGTGCTTGAAGATAATTTCGATTACTGGTCACGACGGAGCTTCGAAGGGATTCCCCCGGTTTTACGGAGTCGAATATGGGAGTTGAAAAACTGTAAACTTATCCGTCCGGACTTGAGTCATATGTTTGAACTTGACCCTGAATTCGTGGAAAACCTTCTCCTTTCAAGGCAGGTTTTCGGCTTCAGTTCATATTTCCATCCTTCATTTATCTCTCTCTATCTGGAAATTGCAAAAAAAGAGGCCCAGATTTCTTTAATGCTTACCGAGCCCGTACTAAAAAGGTTTAAAGCCGATTATAGCGAAGACTTTCGAACTCTTATAGGGTTTGAACATGTAAACCTCTCTCTTTTCCCGAAAAACCCGAGGCTTGCAGGCTTTACAGTTACAGATAGGTTCTTCCTGCTCACCATCCTTCCACAAATAAAATTTTTTGAGCGTGAAAGTCTATTCAGTTCCGAACCTCAGGCTCTCAAATGGGGTACCGACCTTTTTTCGCATTTGCAAAAGGAAGCAATTCAAGTTTCAGGTAATACTAACTTAATTATTAGCTGAGATTCATCAGGATTTTTAAACGCAGAAATAGTGAGGATCTGACATTTAGGCTCTGTTAAAAAAGTTCTAAAAGCTTAAAATATATCCTTTCAGATAACGAGTGTACCTAATTACTTTCTTTAAATAACTATTTAATGGAATAAGGGGCTAATGTTTGAGGGGATTGGTATGATCTTCACACTTAATATCGAAACAAATTTCTCTCCTCAGGAAGTAACTGAGGCTATTCGCTCGGCTCTTGAGCATGAAAAGCATGTTGCCAGGTATAAGATCAAGCGTTACTCTGCAATCTGCAGGGATTTCGAAACGAAATTCGGTTTCAGTTCTGCTGAACTCCAGGCAAAGATTGAAGCTCCAAGTAGAAGTAAAGAAAGCAATTTTTTCGATTGGTATGCGGCAAAAAAAGGGCTTGAACACTGGAATAAAAGACTTGAAATCCTTTCAGGCATTTCTTTTTGAATTGAGTCATTAAAGGTTCAGTTATTTATCCGATGATTTGTCGGGACAATTTTGACTTCCGAGGTTTTACCTTTTGAATTTTTGTTTGAATATTCCATTTTTCTATAAAATTTACTTAATCTTTTTTGTACTTTGATCCAGATATCTGCTTTCGGTGTCCTGTTTAAACCAGAACTGGCAAATTATTTATGTATATGTATAATCATTAACAGGATTAATCATTCTCCATGATAGGAGTAATTATGCTTAATAGCTAATTCGCTATCTTATCCATTATGATATGAAAATCAATCTTCTTCCATCTAGCGATTTTGGGTATTAAGCCTTTGGTTGTAAAATATGCTGAGGTGTTTTATCTGGTCAAAAATATTCTAAAAAGTATGGTAGGAGAAGCTCTTATTGGCTCTGGCCCTGAAATTGCACACATAGATCTGGTTATCGGACCAAGAGGAGGGCCAGTCGAAGCAGCATTTATAAACTCACTCGCAATGCCCAGGCAGGGACATACCCCACTTCTTGCAGTCTTGGAGCCAAATGTCCAGCCCAAACCTGTGACCCTACTCGTAAACAAAGTAACGATAAAAAATGTCTCCCAAGCTGCCCTTATGTTTGGGCCGGCTCAGGCTGCAGTCGCAAAGGCGGTCATGGATTCTGTGGCTGATGGAGTGCTTCCTGAAGAACAGGCTGATGACATTTTTATTATTGTTTCTGTATTTATTGAATGGGATGCAAAAGACAAGGATAAAGTTTACGAATTTAACTATGAAGCGACAAAGCTTGCAATAGCAAGGGCAATGGAAGGCAAACCGACTGTCGAAGAAGCGCTTTCTAAAAAAGACTCAGCAAAACATCCATTTGCCTGAATTGTGGCTCAATGTAATTCAAATTTCAAAAGCAATTTACTTCAGGTTGAAGCCTGACTTACTAAATTGCTGACAGGCTGAATCTCAGGGGTATCTTATATACTCCAAAGAGAGATTCTGCCTCAGTATTTTCTGAATAATCTCTTCATTTTTCGAATAGAGATGCTGCAGACACTTCTCTAACCTTTCATACTGCTCTACTTAAAAAACAGATTGTAACGCTGTATTCGAGCTTAAATCCCATTATGTGCCCTCTTATAAGCTGGAAAAATCTGTAAGGAATAGAGACTGGTTTTTTGTGGAAAACAAAGCCTGAAAAACTAATAATCTGAGCATAGGATTCTAAAATGCTGATGTATTCTATTAACTACACAAAGAAGCTTCAAGAAATTTTTCAATTAAAAAAGGCAATAGTAATGTTATTTCTTACAAAGTTCGTGCTAATAATGAATTGAAAAATACCTGGAGCAGTTTTACCCCTTGCTTTTTCTGTCGTAGGGTAATTTCAGTCATTATTTTTTTCCTTTCTGGAATAATTTCATGTCTCAAAGAATATCTTTCTTCTTAAATTAATTTCTATTTTTTGTTTTTAATTTATTGATTTTTCGCTCTTTCTCTAAAGTATGAAGTTGCCAGAGACATGATATTTAATAATTTATAATAGGTAGCTCCTTCTTCCTAGATCTATGGTATTGAAGGTTATACTCGCTATATTGTATTACCAGAATCTCTAATCTCCCTCATATGTCTGTATTTTGTAATTAATTCAGGAACAGGTTCTGGAGCTTGTGACTTTATAGAGTTGTCGAGGTCTTATGCCTATAATGGAATTGAGTGTATCGTAGATGTCAGGGCATTACATATACTTCAGTTAACTGTTTCTGATAGATATCTTGGTTGCTTTTTCTTTTATTTCTTTGCTGAGAAAGTTCCCGCGGGAACTAAAATTTCTGAGTTAGGATTATTTTTGCAGGTTCTGTTCTTTCCAGGCTTTTTCCGGCCTCTCTGATGATCGGAAAGGAGATAGAAGACTGAAATACTGTGTAAAAAATAAATGTGCGGGCAGATAAATATTTATAATAAGTATAAGTAGTTTATATTGAGGTAAAAATAAGACTTTACTGTGGGGGAATTACATATATGAAAATTAGAGTAGTTAGTTCCAGAGAGGAAATATTCACTCTCAATCCTAATGAACGTGTTGTTCATCTGGCCTTCAGGCCTTCGAACAAGGACATTTTTGCACTGGTTGAAACCTGCCCGAAAATTGAGGTAATTCAGCTGCCTAAATCTTACAGGCGCACGGTTTCGAAATCTATAGAAATGTTCCTTGAAATGCAGAGGATTCAGCTTATTGAAGGCGATGTATGGGGCCACAGAAAGGATATCAATGAATATTACAGCATTCCTTCCTCAGTCATTGAGAAAATAAGGGAACTGAAATCTGAGGGCACGCCTGCTGAGAGAATCGAAGAAAAGGTCTCAAGGGAAAGCAAACTCAATCCTGAAATGGTTGCTTATATCCTGACAAAGGAAGCTTCTGCCTGAATACGTATAAGGCCGGAATTTCTGCTATATTCTTGGGTGCAGGTAAGGTCATAAATTAGTATAAAATATTTGAGGTTGTCGCCATTATTCCGATTCCAGCCTAAATATTAAACTTAAGGAACCTGAGATGTCTCCCTATTGTAGGCGGTAGCGTAAGCTTTATAGAGCGGGGAGACTTCTTATGTTTTTTGCTTATAAGTTATTTTGCACTGTTCTTTTGCACTGTTCTGCATATATTAAGTAATTTTTAATTTTACTCCTTATAAGTAATTTTTAATTTACTCCTTATTTTCTGTTCAATTCCCTATCTTAAGCATCTTATGAAAAAAGTTTCGACTCGATATTAAGCAAAAAGTCGAAACAGTAGTAACTTATATACCTTTGATGGCTCTAATCTCTTTAGCAACATAAATTCGAGAGGAGACTGAAGGGTTGCAATTAGAACTTCTAGAGCTGATTTTTCTTTCCGACAAGCGAAAACAGTTATTGCTCTTTCTGAAAGATGGGCCGAAAAGCATGGATGAGATCAAGGAAGCCCTTGATGTAACATCTACTGCCATCCTACCTCAGATCAAAAAGTTAAAAGAAAAATCTCTGGTTGTTCAGGAAGACAAAAATTATAGCCTCTCGCTTATAGGAAAAGTCCTTGTTGAAAAAATGCAGCCTCTTGTTAGTATAATTGACGTTTTCGAGGACAACTTTGATTACTGGGTTGAAAGAGATTTCCAAGGAATTCCCCCTTCTCTCCGAAAGCGGCTTGGAGAGCTCAGAAAATGTAAATTAATTCAGCCCGATCTGGACAGGATGTTCGAGCTTGATCCAGAGATAGTTGAAAACCTCTCAAAGTCGAGTTGTATTCATGAATGTCTGGCCTATTTTGATCCCTCTCTTATTTCTATATGTCAGGAACTTGCCAAAGGTGGAGTTAAGCTCTCATTTCTTATGTCTGAACCTGTTTTTCAGTACTACTCTAAGGATTACCTCGAAGACTTTCGGGAGATGCTGGCCTTAGAAAATATGAAGTTTTTCCTTTATTCAGGAGAGCTAAGGATCGCTAATCTTACCGTAACCGATAAATTTGTCATGGTTGCTCTTTTCCCGAAAAATCAAAAGCACTTTGACAGAGAAAACCTGATAAGTTATGAACCCTCATCTCTTAATTTCGGAAATGAACTTTTTGACGAGTTGATTAGGGACTCTACAAGGATTACCCAAATATCACAGGAATAAAATGCATGTAAATTGGCTCTGTAGAAATCCTCTGAGATAAAGAATTCTCATTAATTTGAACTAAATAGCTTGACCTGTTTTTATTTCCTTATTTTCAGCCTATTGTAACTAATTTAAATAGGGTTTTCTACAGAGCCCGTAGGTATTAAGTTCTTATTGTGCTCAAAACTACGGTTAACTTGGTGCTCCCTGTGGTTGTGGTGCTTTGCTGCTTCTGTGCTTTAGCTTTTCGGCAATGTCGATACCAAGCCTTTTGCATTCTTGCACATCCTTATCTGTGGGCTTGTGCAGTATCCGGAGTACAGGATCTATAACAGTCATTCCCATCTGTCTCATTTTTTCGGCTATTAGTATAGGAGCTTCTCCGCTCCATCCGTAAGACCCGAAAGCAGCTCCTAATTTTCCTTTCGGGTTTGTGGAAGCAAGAGTCTCATCCATAAATTTTTCCATAGGCTGTAGCATTCTATAATAAAAAGTCGAGGAGCCAACTGCAATCGCATCGGCCTCATTAAGGTCCTCGATTTTTACATCATAAAAACTAACAGCTTTTGCATCCACATGTTTTGATTCAATTCCACTAGCTATTGCTTCGGCCATAGCTTTTGTATTCCCCGAGGTACTGAGATAAACTACTATCGCTTTCAATCTTATCCCCCTCACTGTAAGATCTTATATTAACTCCAGTAGTGGACAAAAAGTGATCAAAGTGGCTGTATATTTCCCAAAAGCTGGAATATAAGGCGAGACCAAGAGCTTCTCACTTTTCAATCCTGTATTAATTATAAAAATTATTTTAAATAAGGATTTCGTCGACCATGGTAAGGTTGACTCCAGCTATAAAAAGTCATCCAAGATCTGCTACAATACGGATGGGAGCTATATAGTTAACTACCTGGAGAGCTACACTCTCAAGAAAATTGCGTACATTCTGAGGAATTCTGTCTGTAGTATGAGAAGCAAAGTTAAGGCTGCCTATAATTTCTCCTCTGTGCTTCATAGGAATAACGGCTACTGCAGTAATTTCTTCCTTCCTGATTAAATCTGCCATTTTTTCTGCAAAAAAATCCATCCTGTAGACAGGCTTCTCAATCCAGATCTGCTGAGCTTCAGGGGAATCTGCCCTGTATATAGAAACATTTTTCACAAATTCAGGAGAAAGTCCCCGGTATGCAACCAGATTAATCTGGTCCATGAGATCGTCTTTCAAGTATATACCTGCAGCATCTATCTCTTCTATCTTCAGGCAGGCATCAAGGATATCATTAAGCATAGTCTGAAGGTTCCAGGTAGTGCTCAGGGATACCCCAAGTTCCCTTTGGATATCGAGCATTTTCTCAGCCTCTTTTCTCTCTGTGACATCGATAACTATTCCCTGAAGATGAGTAACTTCGCCTTTTCTATCTCGCTGGATAAACGTTCGTTCTTCAACCCAGCGTATACTCCCGTCTCCTGTAAATATTCTATACTCCATATCAAAAGAATCATATCCTTCTCTTACTGAACGTGCCAGACTTTCGATTACAGCCTGGATATCCTCTCTGTGGATTATGTTTCCATAAAGTATGTTTCCTGAAAGGAGGTCATCCACTGAGTACCCGAACTGCGTCACGTTTTCAGAAACAAAATCTACAGGCCAGTTTTCTATATTTCTCCATAGAAAAGCTACTGCCGGACTTTTGCTAATTATATTTTCCAGCATTTTCTGCATTTTTAATGATTTCCTCAGAGCCCTTTCAACTTTCTTCCTACGGGTTATATCCAGTACTATTCCCTGAAAGCAGGACACTTTCCCATCCCTTTCTCTCTGGATAAAGGTTCTCTCGTTTACCCATAGTATATCTCCTGCTTTTGTATAAATCCTGTATTCCGAATTGAAACTTACCTCTCCTTTCTGGATACTCCTATCAAGCCCTTCTTCTACTCGATTCAGGTCTTCAGGGTGTATGATTTTACCGTACTGAACTTTTTGTGATAGAAAATCATCAACCGTATATCCAAACTGTATTACATTATCCGAGACAAAAATCGCAGGCCAGTGCTTATCGTTCTTCCATAGAAAGATTACTGCAGGGCTATTATTAACTGCTGTAGTCAACAATTTCTGCATCTCAAGAGTTTTTTCCAGTTCTTCTTCACCTTTCTTCCTCCTGGTGATATCGAGCACTACTCCCTGAAAATGTGTTGCTTCTCCGTCTGCATTTCTCTGGATAAAAATCCTTTCATTTATCCATCGAATATCTCCTGCTTTTGTAATAATCCTATACTCCAGGCTGAACGCGGAAACCCCACTTTTTATTTTTTTCTCAAATTCCTTTTCAACCTCTTCGAGATCATCGGAGTATATTAGATCTTTATACATTACCCTGCCAGAAATGAAGTCTTCTTTCGTGTATCCAAATTTCGCCACGTTTTCGGAGACGAACTCAACAGGCCATTTATCTTCGTTCTTCCAAAGAAAGAGCACTACGTGACTATTATTGATCATTGTTCTTAGAGTCTCTTCTTTTTCCAGGGCTGCGTGGAGAGCCTCTCCTCTTATGTTGTTTCTACTGCCTGCGGTCTGGAAGTTCACATTTAAAGCTCCCTTATCCTCCGAACCCTCATCCATTTCTACAATCACCTTCACATGGCATTTTAATATCCCTTTTATGTACTCCTGTGTTCTTCTTTTTCATCTATATTTTATTTATATAATTATATTTCTATCAAATTAATTTCTTTGATCATATATCTTATTTTCATATTTTAATCTCTATAAAAATAGCTGACTATAAATCAATATCTTTACTTCTTGGTTTCCGATACCATATGTCAATTCTGTCCGAGCATTCAAATCAAATTATACTATTATTTGGAAATTGAGAAGGATCCGTACTCTTAAATCTGACAAATGAGGGTAAAATTAGGTAATTAAGCAAACAGATTTATATGAAATACAATAAAAAGATAGTAATATCTAAATCAGCAAAAAAGCACTCAAATGAAATAAATTGAATAATGTGAACGGGTATATTCCTGTTATGGTTAATTCTTGTAGTATGTTCGCTTGTTAGGGTGTGATCTTGTAGTAGATGTGTCCAGAGCAGGCCCGTTCACTATGCAATATTATTCAAAAATCTGATTAGTTATATAAATATTTGGATACTATTATATTAACTTGCCTTTTTGTACAAATCGTGAAAGCTTTTATGTTTCACGAGTGGGTTATTATTCAATTCTTATATGATTCTCCGAAATCAGATTTCCCTTTTTGCTAAACTTTTTATTTATATTTTTTATACCAGATTTTATGTTATATTAACTTGCCTTTTTGTACAACTCATGAAATTTTTATGTTTCAAAAAAAGATTATCATCCAATTTTGATACTTATTATCTCAAAACAAGTTGCTCTTTCTGTTAAATTCTTTATTCATATTTTATACCATATTTCTATTCTAGCCGTATTGCAATTATCTTATTAACTTTTTTTCAGCCAGCCTTCCTATACTCATTCTCTGAGATTTTCAGTACTTTCTCCTTCCCTTTTTACAACTTTTTCTTCCCCAACCTGTTTATACTATGAAGTTTTTTCCTATCTATACATTATAATTAGTTCTTACCATGAAATGTTAAGGAGATTTGTAATGAGAAGCTCTATTATAAAAGAAGGACCGGAACGTGCTGCCAACCGTTCACTTCTGAAGGCGACCGGAGTCACAGATTCCGAGATGAGGAAGCCATTCATCGCAGTCGTTAATTCCTGGAACGATATAATTCCTGGCCATATCCATTTGAATAAACTTGCAGAGTCTGTGAAAGCCGGAATCAGGAACGCCGGGGGAGTTCCTTTCGAATTCCATACTATAGGGGTCTGCGATGGAATCGCAATGGGACATGAGGGTATGAAATATTCCCTTCCCAGCAGAGAGGTCATTGAGGACACAATAGAGCTTATGGTTAAAGCCCATCAGTTTGATGGAATTGTCCTTATCCCTTCCTGTGACAAGATCGTGCCAGGTCACCTTATGGCAGCAGGCAGGTTAGATATCCCTGCAATTGTTGTAACCGGAGGGCCTATGCTTCCGGGATATGTGGATGACAAATATACGGACCTTATCTCGGTTTTCGAAGGGGTGGGTGCTTATAGTGCAGGCAAACTCTCGGAGCTTGATCTTAAAAGGCTTGAAAATCTTTCCTGCGCAGGAGCCGGATCTTGTGCAGGGATGTTTACAGCAAACACTATGGCCTGCATGACCGAAGCCCTTGGCCTGAGCCTTCCAGGCTGTGCAACTGCCCACGCAGTGGATGCAAAAAAGGCTCGCATTGCCAAGGAATCCGGCGAACGCATAGTTGAGATGATCCGAGAAAACCTGACTCCGAGAAAGATTGTCAGTCTCAAATCCTTTGAAAATGCCATAATGGTAGATATGGCAATCGGGGGTAGTACAAACACAACTCTGCATCTTCCTGCCCTTGCCCACGAATTCGGGCTGAATCTCCCCCTTGAGAAATTTGACGAATTGAGCAGGACAACACCCCATCTGATTTCCCTGCGCCCTAGCGGCCCTAATTTCATGCTGCATTTTGATAGGGCAGGCGGAGTTCAGGCAATCATGCAGAGGCTGTCCTCCAAACTTCATTTGGATCAGCTTACAGTGAACGGCAAAACTATTGGGGAAAATCTTAAAGAATTTGATATTGTTAACCCGAAGCTCAATAAAGAGATTATTGCAACTCTCGAAGAGCCTATCCATGCCGAAGGCGGAATTGCAGTCCTTAAAGGTAACCTTGCCCCTGATGGCTCGGTTGTGAAACAGGCAGCCGTTGATCCAAAAATGCGTGTTTATACAGGCCCTGCAAAAGTTTATGACTGTGAAGAGGATGCTATGGAAAGTATCCTTGCAGGCAATGTGAAACCTGGAGATATTGTAGTTATCCGCTATGAGGGCCCGAAAGGCGGCCCTGGTATGAGGGAAATGCTTGCAGCTACAGCCGCAATCGGAGGTATGGGTCTTCTAGAATCGGTTGCTCTGATAACTGACGGGCGCTTTTCCGGAGGCACCCGCGGGCCGTGTATAGGGCACGTTTCTCCCGAAGCCAGTGAAGGAGGGCCAATTGCCCTGGTAAAAGATGGGGATATGATAGAAATTAATATTCCTGAAAGAGCTCTAAATCTTAAGATCTCAGAAGAAGAGCTTAAGAAGCGGAAGGCAGTTTTCGTTCCTCCAAAAAAGGAAGTTACAGGTTACCTTGCCAGGTACCAGCGTGCCGTCCACTCTGCAAATACAGGCGGAATAGTAGACTGAGTCGTCAGTGTTTGCTTAAAAGCTTTGTTTTTGGAAGGTCTCTCATCCTTCCTATTTTTTACTTTTCTCCGGCCTTAAATCTGCTGTTCTTGAAGTTCTCGAAATTCTTTAAATTCTTTATTTCTAAAACTACTTGAAAGTCTGAAGAATTTGTGAAGATGTTTTTGAATCTATTAAAGGGAGGTCTGAATTTTGGAAATAAGAGGTTTATGTGCGATTTGTGGGCTTCCGGCTAAACTCTATACCTGCCCTGTATGCGGAAAAACTGTGTGTATCCAGTGTATGGATCCTAAAAAGCAAATTTGCATAAGGTGTGCCGGTGGCAGGACAGGCATTGCATTTAGCTCTGAAGATACACGGATATCTAAATGAAAAAAGGTTAAATGGATATCTGAGCCCTTCAGCCCTGTATTTGCCCTCTTGGTTAGTAAATTATACAAGCAGGTTTACAGGATGCCGGGAAGCAGACTCGATATCAAGGTCAGCTACAGCTTCAGAAATCATTATATCACTCATAGCGGCCATAGGAAATACATATGGAGCATAATCGATAGGCCCATAGAGGATAAAATCTCCAGCTGCGGCCTGCTGCAAGCAGGTTGAACCTATATCACAGATTTTATAGAGGACGGGATCTTTTTCTTTCTTCTGATTTAGCCAGTTCCAGGCTGAAGGTGCGTTGTGGATTCCCGAGCCTGTGGGATGTCCCCATTTTGCTTTTGCGGTAATTGTCATCCTGAGGGCTACGCCTGCTCCATTCCCCATAGGGGTAATACTCGGATCTATAAGCTTGTTAACTATTCCACATCTATCTGCAATTGAAAGTAATCCATTTTCCATAAGGCCTGCCCCATTTTCCAGTAGTTTCATCCTGCCCTGCAGGGACGAGTCCGTTGCATTGAAACCAAGGATAATCGAGCTATCAATATCGGAGAGAGCAAGAGCTTCAATTTCCGAAGCATTTATGCTCATGTTTATGGAATTATAGATTGCTTTGTCTGCAAGCCCGACCTCGCTGACATATTCTGCAGCGCGGGAACGCACGTTTCCTTCTGGGGAGTCTATAAGAAAGGGAGCTTCTGAAACTTCTGTCACAAAGTCAATGTAACGGGTAATGCTTTCAGGGGTAGTACCGAAAATATGAATTATATGCGGGTTTCCTGTTTCTTCCGCACTTGTTTCCTGCAGATTTATTAGTCTTTCGGCAGCAGTCCTATCAAATAGGCCTCTTGCAGCATCTTTTACGATTTCATGCTTGTCATAAAATATAGTTCCTGCAAGCACGGTCGGGAGTTCTCCTGGCTGTCCGCCTATCTTCACTCCTGCAATGTTAACTATTTCCTGTTCTTTCTGAAATTTAAACATTTTTACACCATTAAAGTCTACAGGCTAATATTTTGTTTCAAAACATGGTAATATATGCTCGACGCAAGTCTCTTTACTGGAAATTAGAAATCCTTTGTCGGGCAGACAACTCCTGCAGCCGCGTCCATGATAAATTCTTCGGAAATTATTATATCACCTGAAAGAGAATCAGTGAAAGTAGGCTGTTTTTTCTTCTGTGAAATGGCTACAAGAGGTTGATCCGGGTAAACTTCCCCTCGGCCCTTATATCTTCTCACAATTTCTGTTATCTTTTCAGGATCAGTCAGCCCTATCCTGTCAAGAATCACTATCTGCTGCTGGAAGCGTTTGACTGCTGCCTTGGATACATTTTCTATAAAAGGGATGGCTCCTTCAGAGCCAATAATTCTGCCCTTTTCGTCAATCCCATTTTCATGGATTGCAATTAGGGAATGGCCTGCTAGGTGTCCCCTCGATTCTATCCCGCAGATAAGAACATATCTGATATTGCAATTTGAGATGACGTTTACTATTATTTTTTCGACTCCCAAATTTTCGGTTTTTGAACTTCCCCAGAGTGCCGCCTCAGGCGAGGGATTTATCTGGCTCGCAAGAGTTATTACTGCAATCCGGGACCTCGGATCTCCTACAGTATAGTCGCCTTTTACTATCGGCCATCCCTCTGCAACAGTTTTCAAGGAATCACCTTTTGTCTTTCTTTATTCAGGTGAGACAGCGCACTTGCAAGCATTATTGCTTTAGTAAAATGTCCACCTACCCTTGATGTATCTACAAAAACATAATCATCCATTAGCACCGGAGCTCCAAGCCCGTCACCCCCGCCCAGGAAAGCAATTGTCCTAAAGATTAGGTTTCCGGAGATTCCATCAGGGGCAACGATGAAGTTCGATTCTTTTATGGCGTCTTCAATAAGAATTGTATAATGCTTGGCATTGATCCCGAGTTCAACAGCCCGATTTGTCACGAATTCTCCGTCTGCAAGAGTTCTGTCCACACGTTTGTTCCTTCCTACATCTCCAATCCTGCCTCCCGACAGCACACCGACCTTAGGCTCTATCCCAAATCTCCTTATGTGTTCGGCACCGAGCGTTATCATTCTTAGTTTGTCTGCAATGGTGTTTCCCTCGTCGATTCCTACAGGGGCGAGAAAGAAAGGTGTTCCATCAACCGTGAGGAGCAGGGCAAGTCGGCAGATTCTTCTCTTTCCTAGAGCCTCTTTGAGATGGGCAAGGGCTCCCGATGCCTTTGCAGTGCCCCTGATTGCTGCATCGACTTTTCTTGAGATCATAAGTTCCGCAAGAGTTTTTTCGGGTTCATCCGTGTCAATTACTTCAAGTTCCGTGCCGACCTTGTCAATTTCGTTCTTAATTCCTACCAGGACGACCTGTGCATATCCCAGTTCCTGGGCTTTCCAGGCACTCTCGAGCATTTTGGGGGTCGGATCCCTTATTCCCATAGCTACTCTGGCCCTGTTCGCCCTGGCCCTCACTTCGATAGCCTCAAGGAGGGCATGCATGCTATTCTTTTTCATATTCATCCTGACTGTTGTGTAAGATTTTAAGTAGTTCAAAGAAGTACAAACACGATCATTAATTAATTTTGTCCCCCGAGTTCCGCCACCCGAGTTCCTTCCCCCGAGTTCCGTCTCGGGAGCACGAAGCCCTTTTCGCTTCGCTCAAGAGGGCTGAATTATGAGCAAAAAAAGCTATATCTTTAATTTGCTCAAGAATGTAGTTGGATTGAGTTTTTGTACCCGGGATCGATTATAAACATGTTAGTGAGCTAATATTACAGAAGATATTTGCAGCCGGGAAGAAAGGAGATACGAGTACAGTTTTTTGCCCGAGTTTGTTCTGGCTATTGGAAGTATCTTTTTTATGAGAGCAAAAAGACTTTAATACATCTCGAAGTGTAAATTTAATGTTGTTTTTAAAATCGGTAGCAGAGGATCTCAGGAATAAAGACTATTACATAGTGAAAAGGTTAAAATGTATAGAGTTAAGAATGAGTTCTTTTTTTATTGGTATGGTTTAAGATGACGTTGGCAATTGAATGGGCTGAGAAATACCGCCCCCAGACCCTGAAGGAGATCGTAGGGAACAAAAAGGCGGTACAGGATTTGCGAGCCTGGGCTGAGAAGTGGCTTTCAGGCATTCCCGAGAGAAGGGCAGTAATCCTTCATGGGTCTGCAGGTGTAGGGAAGACTTCCACTGCTCACGCTCTTGCCCGCGATCTGGGCTGGGAAGTAATCGAACTCAATGCAAGCGACCAGAGAACTGCAGGTGTTATCGAAAAGGTTGCGGGATCAGCAGCTTCAATGAATACCCTCTTTGGAGGAAAGCGCCTGATTATTCTGGACGAAGCGGACAATCTTCACGGGACTGCAGACAGGGGCGGAATGCGGGCTATTGCAGGAATTATTAAGAGCACGCTTCAACCCATCGTGCTGATTGCAAACGATATTTATGGCTTGACTCCTACTATCCGGAACCTCTGTCTGGAAATTAAGTTCGGATCTGTGCAGAGCCGCTCTATGATTCCTGCTTTAAAGAAGGTCTGCGAGAGCGAGGGAGTTGTATGCAGCCTGGATGCAGTCCAGCAAATCGCTGAAGGGGCGGGAGGCGATCTAAGAAGTGCAATTAACGACCTTCAGGCTGCAGCTACCGGAAGAGAAGTGCTGGGTGTTGAAGATCTCAGTACTTCAGGCAGGGATGTCAAGGAAAACATCTTCAAGGCAATGCAGAGAATTTTCAAGAGCACGGACTGTAAAAAGGCCCTTGAAGCTGCTCGCGGACTTGACGAAAGTCCTGAAGACCTTGTACACTGGATCGATGAAAACCTGCCTATCCAGTATGCCTCTAAAGATGGAGATATTGAGGATATAAGGACCGGCTTTGGTTATCTCTCAAGGGCTGATCTCTACCTTGGACGCGTAAAGAAACGCCAGAACTATGGGATGTGGAGATACGCCAGCATGTTGATGGTCTGCGGAGCTGCAATTTCAAAGACAAGGCCCTATCCTGGATTTATTAAGTACCAGCCACCGTCTCTTTGGAAGAAGATGGGGCAGATACGTTCTAAGCGCGACCTCAGGGATAATATAGCTTCTAAAGTTGGAGAACACAGCTTCGAGTCCATGCGATATTCAAGAAATAACCTGCTGGAGCTTTACTCTAGCATGTTAAAGGATGAAGAGTCTGCAATTGAAATTACTGCAGGTCTGGGTCTTGAAATCGAGGAATTGATATACCTCTCGGGAAGCACAAAAGCCAGCAAAAAACTACAGAAAATTTACGATAGGGCACAGGAATTCCTCCTTGAAGGGAAAGAAGAATCCGATGGAACGGAATTTTTCAGGGCTCCCGATTCCTCAGGCGATAGTAAGGAGCTTCCTTCTGGCTTCGTGGTTACGACTCGTGAGGAAAAAGCTGGAAAATCTTCTGGGAAATCTTCTGAAAAGTCTGCAGTTCCAGATTCTCGGACCTCTCAGGGCGGGCAGAAGACCCTTAGCTTTGGCTTTGATATTTTGCCTGAGATTTCCCCAGAAATTACAGATTCGGGAGATAATAATACTTCTTTGGAAAAGATTATTTCTGATACCCTTAAACCTTATACCTTTAAACCTGATGACCTTGCATCTGATAACCTTACACCTGTTACCCTAAAACCTGATAGTTTTACTTCCGATACCCTTATACGGGAGCAGTATAGAGCAGGGACTGACGGAGTCGGATTCATACCTGATAGTCTCATGTCCAGTTCTCATAAAAACGATAATCTTAAGATTAAGGATTCTTTTTTCCTGCCTGAATCCTTTGAGAAGAGAGCTTTCTCTGGCTCTGAACCGATAGAAAGCAGCATCTCTCCTGAATTTTCAAAATCCATGAAATCTGTAAACCTTGAGCCTGCTATCAAAAAAGTTTCTGATACGTCTGAAAATTCTGAGGTAAAGGTTAGCGAAACTCCTAAAAAAGACGAGTCGAAAACACAAAAAACGCTTTTCGACTTCTAATATCTAACCTTTTGTTTTATTTTTTTGGTTTATTTTCAATTTTTATCCTAATTTTTCTCCTTGTTCAAAGATGAATTAATTTTTCTTTCCGGCACGTTGTATCAATAAGGACATTTTTCAGAATTTATGAAACTGATAAGAAGGTATGAAACTGATAAGAAGGAAGCTGAGTGCAAAGTTAGAAAAGGTTGAGATAATTTCATTAAAATGGCACAATCTTAGATAAGTTCAGGCAGATTAAGTAGACCTATAACTAATTATTTAATTATAAAAATTTTCAAACTTCAAGAACAGGTAAAAACAGCAAAAAACAGTTTGTGAGCGGGTTGGAGAGTTTGGGGAATAGTTGGGGGAAATAGTTGGGGGATATTGTTTTGGGGTTATACTATGGAAAAGAGACCCGCTCACTCGAAATGAATATCTGTTCATCTTATAAATAGCTTTTCATTTCTATATGTTCGAATTTATAATTTCAGATTTATTTCCCTATCTGGAATTTTTCCTTTTTGATATAATATCGTAAATGCAAAATCGATAACTGCTGGGTTAAGTTATACCTATATAAGCATTTCCATTTTTTACAAGTATAGGATGAGCGGGTTGGGGAGTATGAATTGGGGTGTTGGGGGGTTGGGGTTATCTTACAAAATAGAGACCCGCTCACAAACTAAGTCATGCTAATCTAATATAAATATATTTTGCTTGGCGTCTTTATATTCCCCGAATTTCCCCGTGTCAGCATATATATAGAAAGAGTAATCATTTTGAAATCAAATATTCTTATATATTATCTCTTATTTTTATCTGTAAAAAACATTTGATTTTGATAAATTGAATGTTATTTCTTGGTTGAAACGTGGTCACTCTATATAAATAGATGTCGATCAAAGTCTCTCCCATTATTTGTAATAGATATATCACTTGGTATAATAAGAGTTTATCATTTATTGTAAAGCAGTTTCATTTACTATTGACAGCAATCTCATTAGTATAGTAAGAGATTTATTTGGTGAGTAAGAGTCTAATTTAACACATTAATTGGTTTTCAGGTCATCCCTGAAGTTCTCTTCTAACAAAAGAGTTATATATAACTTATGACATTTTGGTCTTGCACTTAGAGCGATTCTGTAAATGTAAGCAAAATGGGCTCGTGGTCTAGTCGGTTATGACATCGCCTTTACACGGCGGGGATCCTGAGTTCGAATCTCAGCGGGCCCATTCTCTTTATTTTCCTTGTTTTCTGATTCTAAGTGTTTATTGAGCTTCTTTTCTAATGTTTCAATTCTTGATTCAAGATCAGATTTCACTTCTGGTTGTGTAACTTTAAGTTCAGCATTGAATTGTTCATCCAAAGAGATTACATATAATGGTTTACCATTGTACTCTGTTTTGAATATGTGCGCAGTTTCTCCGGCAAGGTCAATTTCTGATTGAGGGAGCCTTACTAATGGGTATGTGATTTCTGGCTTTACCCTATGCCTCAGGACTTTGGATTTTCCCAATAATTTCATTCTTCTACCTCTATAATATCAAATAAAAGGTTACTAAATATTTATGTAACTTTCCCTTTTCTGATATGTGATTAGAGTTGAAGAAAACTGTATGTACGCGATTATTGTTGTAATTGCCAGCGGCTATAAAATTCTAACACTGCTTGATATATCTCATCTACAGTATTAAAACTAAATCTCGATGGCTGCTTATATTTAAATATCATTTCACTGGCTAGCTTCAAGTCAGCTAACTCCGCTTCTCCAATAACCACTTGCTCCGGTACTGTCGATCCTCGATGTAAAGTATGATTTTCTTTTGTTCTATTAATAAAGTAGAGTTCTTCGGGAGAGTCTGCACCTATTAACATATCATGGTGTAGGAAATGCTCTAGTAGTAAATCGTCCTTTATGTACTCAAAATCGATTTTTTCTTCTATTCTCAAGCGCATTGCGTCTAACATGTATCTTATAAAGTCTTTTTCATTTATTTCCTCGGGTATTCTCTCAGGTATCTCTTCAATACCTGATAATTTTGTTTTGGAAATTAGGTGAGGAATTTCTTTTGGGAACCCTGGAAACTCTTCTTCAAACAATTTTAGGAGCACATCTTCAGCAAAAAACCTGTATATTTCCCATGGATGTGCCTTAATGGTGTTTTTAAATCCTTCTTCCGACATTTTAAACTCTGAGTGACATTTTATATGCGCAAAGTAACATAATTCCAAAAGTTCATCAATACGTTGATGTCTGTAAGATCCAATTGTAGTAATGTAAATTTTCCAAGTACCTCTATCAAGTTCTCTGCCCTCAGTTTCAATACTTGTATTGAAAAAAGAAGCCGATAGCAGCAATTTTAGGTAAAAGGTTAACCATTCTGGGCTGTTTTCAAAATGTTCGTGTTCCTTGAGCACTATTTTTATAGATTTTTCATAGTCGTTTAAACGAATTTCGGGAAACTGCTGTTTTATATTTCTTAGATTTTTTAGTTTTTTGATATCCCAATAGTTCCGCAGACCCTTCTTCTCAGGTGAAATTAATTCTATACAATCTAGTTTCTGCAGATCATGGAGGTGCCTATTGATATTTCCCTGATCCATAATGTTATATCTCTTCAACAAAAACTCTCGAATAGCTGGCTCTCCAACAAGTTTCTCATTTTTCAGAATAAACTTCAATATGCTGGATTTTACTTCGCCTACATTCAGCCTGTCTCCTTGTTTCTTTGGCATATCGTGTATATCAACTGGTATGTATATATACATATGCTTAAAAGCGACGGATAAAAATGATTCTACTGAGAGTGGAAATTAGCTAAACTAATGTTTTGAAGCATTTTCTTTTTATATAAGAACCTTATACTAATGTATTAAATGTATCCAATTTAAAAGGAGTTCAAAAACATGGAAAATAGTTTTCCGAATCTCATTGGAGATAAACTCCCAGTCATTGCATATGTTGACCCTGCAACGTTTTCTAAAATCGAGGCATTGCGTGGGGATATTTCCAGAAGTAGATTCGTAGGAAAAATTCTTAAAAAAAGTATTGAGCAGTAAAAATGAAAATTGAAAGACCGTGTCTACTGTGTGGACAAAAAAGCAGTTCGATAAACATGAACTATTGGACGACAATTCTGGCTTACTGTACAATCTCCAAAAAATTAGATGAGGTTATTAACAAAATAGTAAACACAGGCTGTGTTTGATTAAAGAGTCAATGTTAGAAGTCTAGACCCTTCTAACACCAACGAATTCTTTAATTCATCTCCATTTTAAATCGAGAAAGCACACTAATGCGACTTAGTGCTATATACTATCTACACATCGATAGTATTTAACACTTATTGTTGTACTTTAGTGTCTTCCATATTCGGTTTTACCTTGAAGAAAGCAACATGAATTACAGAACTCACTCTTTTTTTTGAGCGCGCCTGATTACAGGTGTAAAAATGACTAATACAGAATCTAATCAAAACGCACAGCAAGGAACCACAACCGAAGAAATGCTAATAGCTGCAAGGAACTACACAGCAGCAGGCTTGATAATTCACCCTCTCATAAAACCAAAACAAGGCGAAAGAGGCACAGGCAAAGCACCTTTTGAGGAGGACTGGCAGAACAGAGCAGAGCCTAGGAGCCAAGAAGACTTATTTAAGTTTTGGGGAAGGAAGAGCGCAATCCCTTATAATATAGGTCTTCAGTGTGGTGAGCGATCCGGTATAACTGTTTTAGACATTGACGACTACAACCCTATAATATTAAACGAGTTGTTAGAGGGCATAAATAAAGAAACCCTTACAATGTCACGCAGGACACCAGAGAGAGGACACCTTTATTTTAAGTATACTGGAGAACTGCAAGCAGTTAAAAAGCATTTCATAGGCTTTGAGGTTCTTAATAATGGCTCTAATGCTGTCTTACCTCCAAGTGTTCATTATTCTGGCTCTGTCTATCAGATGAATAGAGAGATAAACAGTATAAATGATTTTCCGGAAATGCCAGAGGAGCTTATAAGCAGACTAAAGGAGCTTTTCAGCACTTCTGATAAACTAGAGTCTGTCTTTAACAAGTGCCGAAAGTGTATAAGAGAGAAGTTTATAGAGCTCAAAAAGGCTAGGGACACAGAATTTTATCACACCTCCACGGGGCGAGATTTTACCCTTGCTTTAATGATTGAGTTATACGCAAACGGAGCAGAAGAGGAAGAGCTCTTATTAGCCTGTAAAATCATCTTTAGAGACAAATACACACGCAAGCAGAGCGAGAAAGAATTAAACTATGTTCTGAACTATGCAAAGGATGGCGGGAAGCCCTGGACGTGTGAGACGATCCGGAGCAAGTGCAACATAATAACAATAGGAAGCGGAGGAAAAAGCCTTTGTGATGCCTGCCGACCTGCCGGAGATAAGGACAAGAAAACCGCAACAATGGAACGAAGTGTTAAGTATTTCCATCTATTGAGAAAGGGAGAACAGCAGGACGTAGCTTCCAAAGAGTTTTTAAAAAAGTATCCTTGTGTACACGTTACAGGCTACGGATTAGCGACCTACAGAGAAGGGATTTATGTCCCAATGACTCCGGAGGAAACAAAACAGAAGCTATTAAGCCTTATAAAAGAATGGGGATACGCACCAACAGCAAGCGAATTAAAAAACATTCTTGAAATGATAGAGATTAAGGCACACAGGCCGGAGACTCTTTTTATTAATGCGGATAATCCGGAACTTGTAGCACTTGATAATGGAATTCTTAACCTACTTACAGGTGAATTAACAGAGTACACCCCTGATATAGTGATATTCAATAAGCTACCTGTCACATATGACCCGCATGCAACGCATAAACCAATTTTTGATAAGTTCATAGGGGAAGTATTCGAAGGAAACGAAGCAGGGAAAAAGGCATATCAAGAATTTGGAGGGTACTGCCTTTACAGAGCCTTTCCTATACATGCTTTCTGTGTATTCATAGGGACTGGGGGAAACGGCAAATCACAGCTTATAGCAATCCTCGTAGGGATGCTAGGAGGAAACGAGAACATAACATCCTACTCAATGCAGGACTTCTTTTCCCCTAAGGAGCCTTCTATAATTGCAGCACACCATAACAAAATGGCTAACCTATCAAGCGAAACAGACCAGGACGCTATAAAGTCAACAAAGACAGGAAAGGCACTGACTGGGGGGGATGCAGTGACGGCCAGAAAGCTATACTGTAACCCCTTTACTTTTGTTAGTCACAGTAAGGCCCTATTCTCTGCAAATTCAGCGCCAGAAATAGAAGACAACACAGGCGCGCTTGTAGATAGAATGATACCAATTTTATTAAAAAAGAAATTTAGAGGAACCGAAGGCGAAGTCTTACAAATAGGGGAAAAAATAGCACAGTCTGAGGAGATGCCAGCCGTTTTAAACTGGTTTATAGAGGGATTTAAGCGCCTAATGGAGCAAAAGAAGTTTACAAGAGCACAGTGTGCGGAGCTAGACGCGGCAAATTACGCACGTCTAAGCATGCCTTTCGAATACTTCGTGGAGGAATATTGCTATGAGTCTGAGGGATTTGATACTGAATATACCACAGTCGCAGACGTAACAGAGGCGCTTTTCAGATATCGGGCAATGTATCCACAGAGCGCGGATTTCGGGACAGCCACGAAGTTTAAAAAGAAGATAGAAAGCGCATTTAAGGAGCAGGGACTGCGGAAAGTAAGATACCAGCAGAAAAAAGTAAACGGCAGAAATACAAAAGTTTACATGAACCTCATAATTGATGTGAACACACTTAACGAGGATTACGAGGCAGTAATGAAGAGAAGAGACGAGGAGGAAAAAACCTCCGCCCCCCTGCCAGACTTCACCGCGCAAGTAGAGAAAACGGAGCAGCAGAAGGTAACAGATGCAGCCTTTGACATGTTGGCGCGCGCACTTATGAATTATGCAAAGTCAGATAAATATAATGGAATTGTCGAAGACCTGGCGGAATTCGTTGATAGCTTCAATCAGAAACAGCCGGTGTTTATGCAGAGAGTCGGAAGCAATGGCGTTTTCACAACAGCCGAAAGATTAAAAATAAGGGGATTCAGATAAATAATCTCACTTTTTTTTTCTATGAAAAAAACTCAACAGTCCAATTTTCATTTATAATGTTACACAGTGAGGAACGAAGGCTTAATATTCCTCCGATTTTTTTATAAACATTTTATCCATGTAAATTTTTCATAGGCATAAGGCGTTTTCCCTACGGTATCCAATCATTTTTCGTGGCGGTTTCGATAACAAGAGTGCAAAAGGTATCCAAACCAATGGAGTTTTTAGACAGTTTGGATACCGATATTTTCGGCATCAGTTGACCGTGAATTCTTAGACGGTATCCATAATTACGGAAAAAAGAAAAAGATTATAATTATTATTTAGAAAGTTAAACCTCTAATTTTTTGCTATAAATTCCATAACCTGATTATTTATAGAAAAAAATATTACTATCTAACTGTCTAAAAAGTATAGAAAGTTTACCTGCCATTTTTTGGATACCTTGGATACTTTGAATCGGGAGATACTGTTTAGATACTGGATACCTATTGGATACCTTGGATACTTTGGATACCATTGTAAACTATATCAGAAAGTGAGAAGAGGTGAAGGGCTCCAGGTTATTAGCCTAACTTCTTAAACATTTTAGATTTTAGTATAGGGAGCGCCAGAAACCACAACTTTTTGGACACCTTTCCTATCCATTTAATCCATTTCTGCATATAGAAACCATATCAATAGACACAATTATATTTTTATACAAAAGACAATGAAATTATCAGTATATGACAAAAAAATGTTTAATTAACGATGATCTTATTCAGAAATGTTATGATAATTTGCTATTAGGGATGAGTCAGACAGCCTGCGCAAAAAGTATAGGAGTTGCAAACTCTACATGGTTCCTATGGCAGAAGCTCGCACTTGAGAAAAAATCTCCCTATGCTAAGTGGTGGGCTGAATGCCAGAGAGCGGAAGCAGATCTTCAGGCAAATTGTCTTCGATCTGTAAAGCTTGCTATGGATCATGGAGATTCTAAAGCAGCAATGTTCCTGCTACAAACAAAATTTGCATCTGAAGGATTCGGGAAGTCCTCACAGGTCAATGTCAACGCTAAAACAGAAAGTCAGAACCTAAACCTTAGCGTCAATGCAGATGTGACGAATGACGAGCGCAGGGCTGCTATTATTCGAATTTTGGAAAAGCTTGAGCCAAAGTCTAACACCTTTGAAAATAATATGCTTGAATAATTCACCAGGATTAAAGATCAAGATGTCTCTAAAGCCAACTCTAAACGAATATGAAGAACTTGCAAAGGAAATTAACTTCCTTTGCTCAAGGCTTACAACACTATCCTGCAAAATAGGACAAAAAATAGGTGTTTCTAAGGAGCCTTATAAGCTTGCTAGTGATGCATCTAAGAAACTTGATATGTGTAAATCAATGATGGAAGACCTCATGTTTAATCATTACCCCGGATTACCCAGGGAAGCAACAAAGATCTTTTACCACGAACCAAAAGACCCCCAGGACTAAACCTATCAGGTCTTTTATTTCCTTTTTTATTGTAGAAAGTCCAGCAAGACTATAAGATATCCTCTGTGCTTTCAAAGCCCTGAAAGTGAATTTCACCCAGGATAATCTCTTCATGTTGTTTTTATATGTAACTAGTTTTTGTCAAGTAAGCTAATTTGTCAATGCTGAGATGGAGCAACAAGCAAGGCAGGCTTAAACATGGCTCACTATCTCTCTAAAGGTTCCACAGGCCGGAGTATTGAAGATCTCTTTAATGTTAGTCCTAAGATTTTAATTTGCCTAATCGAGGAGGACTATAGGAAAGTGAAGATAAATCCCACACAGAAAATGAGTGTGAAGACTTTAATATGTTTAAAAGAGAAACTGGTAGTGAACCCTCATTACTATTTTATGTATGCTCAGATTTCAAAGAGGCCAGAGGATAGGCCGCTTGTAACTGAAAGGTTATTGAGCACGTAAACAGTAAGCTCATCTGGATTTACGAGAGTTCAAAAAAGGTGCGTCCGTGTTCGTTTTTAACTGTACAACTTCTTAAATTACTAAAATCTGCTGTAAAAATTCTGGTCACATTTCGCAGCCGCATTATTTTGACAAAAACCACCTTTGGTTTGCGGTTTTGATTAAAATTGATAGTCTCTGACATTACCAAAGTTAAATCTAAATATTTTTTAAATTATCCACAGGTGAAGTTAAGTTTAAAACTTTAATTAAACAAAGAAACTTTACTTAATTATTCTTCTTAATAATCTTTTGTTCACAACAATAAACAATAATAGTAAACATAATAGTAATATCATTAGCGCACATACAATAACTAATACATGTTATTAATCAATAACAAGATAATTAATAATATAATATTAATAAACAATATCAATAAACATTATACTTAATTAATAATTAATGTTAGTATTAACAGATATAATATAATAACTAATGTTATTGTTATTACTAATACTATATATTCTATACATATATGTATGCTAATATAACTACTATATATACTCTTACTGTAGTACATACGTGCTGTACTAAGCACATAAATATGCATGTATATAACCAATATCAATAGATCATATCTAATTCTAAAGGCTTCTAAGGGCATATTTAGATTAGTCTAATATAAATCTACCTAAGTGCTCCTATTAACTCAATACATAGCCTCTCTGTAAGCCTCATCCTGCAATATGGGCTATACTGAATATCTCGAAATACTCCTCAGGAAATCCAAAGACTCACAGCACAGGTTGAAGGACTTCAATTACTCTTGGAGGAAAAGGATGATAGAATTCAAGACCTAAGCAAACAGGTAGACTCGATTAATATACAACTCGAAACAAAGGATGACCAGATAAGCCAGCTAAATGAAATCACACAGAAGCAGCCAGTATACATTCAGAGCTTGATCTAGGAGAACAGCAGGTTGAACATTAAGCTGCTTCTAGAGACGACGGAAAATAAGAGACCATGGTGGAAGATCTGGTGATGTTTGAAAGGCCTTTAAGATCTCTAATATATGGTATTATCAAATTGAAAAATAATTCAAGTGATTTCCACTCACAAAATCTTATTAAAGAAAGCTATTAATATTATTTTTCATGATGAATAGTTACGTTTAAAACTTACTTCCGTGATAAAAGTAACAAAGTCGGAGTTTTTATGAACAGGAATATTAAATCTAGTGTTTTTTTTGAAGAAAATATTTCTAATATAAATAAACTTAAATCATGTGCTTTCTTCTGGGAACAAATATGTGTATACCCATCTTTTATTGAAGATTTCTCAATGATATCTCCGGAGTCTCAGATATATAGTGACTTAAAATATTTAATAGAGGAAAAGGTAATTAAATTTGCAGTTGAAAGCAAAAATGAGTTAAAGAGTACATTATTTGATAGCACTTGTTGCCGTATGGATGAGGAGCTGAGAGAATACATGTATAAACATTCAAGTGAATTTATTGTTAAAACAACAGCTCCACCAAATTTATCTGAAATTATAAAAGATGCTTCTTTGAGAGAGTATGAAGACGATAACTTGAAGAAAATTTTGGATGATTCTTTTTATAATTTAATCCGAAATTATATCCTAGATAATCTAGATCCTAGTTTAGAAGCAGGTCTCAATAATTCAAATAAGGATATTCAAAACATCGCATTGAAAACTATAAAAGAAGTTGTAGATCTTGAATATTTACAGTGCCAAGAAAGAGGAGAAAAAACGATATATGGGAAATACGATTTTGAGGGGAAAAACGAAGGCCTTATTTTAAAAAATTCAGTAAGCTCTTCAATTTTTACTAATGAGTATCTTTATTCATATTATAATTATAAACTTAATAACTTCAGAAGCCATGATGCTAATTTGTATATTGAAGGACTTAATGCCACTATTCCTCTTATGGATAAAGAAAAAATTGATCATTTTGGTATGGAAGATATTTTAGAAATAAGGAAAATGAAAGAATGGAAAAAAGCAATGAATAGATTAGGCGAAATCTGCTCGACGGCAAAAAGTCAGCCAAATACAGAAGAATTTGTAAAAGAAATAAAGGACGAAGTTGTGTCTGAAGTTTTTTATGTAATTGGTGAAAACAGAAAAAGTAAACCGAACTTGGTTAAAGATTGCACAAAATCTCTATTTTGGACAGGCATATCTTTCATTCCGGTAGTAGGAGCGGCCTATTCGGCCATTGGAAGTTTAGGAGATGCTGTAGTATCTTATATACGCAACGAACGAAAGCAAAAAGCTCTTCCAGTATTTATATATAATATCCGAAATATAAATAAATAATCCTTCTGTAAAAATATGTAAAAATATTATTTTTATCAATATATCGTGGATTAGTAACTCGGTGACATTTTGTCTTATAGTCTTTTTGGATAGAGTCCGCCATTCTGCTAGAATTAATGTAGAATAGACTAATACACCGTTTTATGGTAATCAAAAGATGTCCATTAATTGGTACACTTTTTTACAATATGGAATAAAGAGATTAAGATTTACGTAGCATTGTTCTCTGCTTATTTTATTTCCACTTGGATGTCCAGAATCATTGCGAAAATAACGTATAGTATTCATTATTCCATCAAGGTTGCTATCAAGATTTTCTCTTATTTGAGGGGTTAGAATTGTCTTATTCTGGCTAATTACTCGATCCAGTGACTTTTTGAATTCTGTAAATTTTCTCAGGATATTCCTTTGCTGAAATGCATTTTTAAAATCAGCACTGTAATTTCCTCTCTCAATTTTATCAAGTAAATTCAAAAAAGTATGTTCTGATGCGACTCCAAGCATAACTGCTGATGATAAGTAACAACCGCTATAAAACGATTGCATTGCTTCCGTGAGATAATCTAAAGTTACAATGTCAATATTTGGAACTTGCTGTTTGATAACAGCTTCATAGCTTGAAACATCATGGTAAAAATATACCGTAGGATTTTCAAGAATTCTTTTAGCATGCGCTGAAACTCTAAAATTTGGAAAATTTGGATTCATATCATTTTTACCAAGTGTTATGATTCCTTGTCTGAATAGATCCCAGAAAACCTCGAGAAATATATCACAGTCAGCACTTGACATTGGTTTATCATATACATCAGGAATAAAACCAAATTTCTTTTTTGACAAGAAATTTCCAACACTGCGTTCCAATCCTTCATATTGTCTTATATCACCTGGTACTCTACCAGCCAATATATCAATTGCAGTATTCCTTATTTCTTCATATGAATAAATTGGATTTTCTGAACTGTCCATAGATAATAGAATGCTAAAAATAATATTAAAACTTTAGTTAATCATGTTTTTACACAAGAAAGACGATGGCACACAGGGCAGCACACCGCCCGAGGATGTATAAAGTACCCTGAAAATGATGTTCTTGTATCACATAGAAGACATGAGAAAGCAGACAGACTTAATGAGTGACCAATTAGGCAAGAAGGATGACCAGATGAGCTAGCTAAATAAAATCACACAGAAGCGGCAGTACACATTCGGAGCCTTATTCAGGAAAACAGCAAGTTAAATACTAAGCTATTATCCGAAGGGGCAGAAAGTAAAAAACCATGGGGGAAAATTTGGCAATAAGTATTGATCTTTAAGGCAAACTTAAAGCTGTCAGTTTTTTGCCATCCTACACTAGTGTCATGGCAATTTAATTATTGGGCGTTAATACCTAAATAATACATCACACGTAGTTCTCTTAATTATAAGAACTTCGAACTAAATTTTCTAGACACTAGTTTTGGTTTTTGAATTCTTCAATTGCGTTTTCTGTTATTGTTATAATTTTCTCACGTTCAGATTCAAATTTTTCACTTTCAGATTCTTTAAGCTCATATTCCTGTATCATCTTTAATATTCTCTCGAATTTAGCTACCGCCCAAAATATATTGTGATATTTTCTCTGTATATAGATTAAATACTCCATCTGTTGGTGGAGTCTACTAAAATCTACAAAGTTGTATGTCAAAGACTCAACTGCTAATTTATAAATAGAGTTCGAGACAGCTTGTGTCATTAAATCTAAATACTCCCAAGCATTATTGTCTTCTTTATACTCTACTTCGTTATACTTTGAGTACTTATAATCAAAAAAAGAGTCCTCAATTTCAACAAGAGAATGTATAAAGATTCTGTTTAATGAAAATTCATCTCGGAAATGAATCGACGTTATCCCGAAGTTTTCAAAACAGTTAATTATCATAGTAAAGGGTTTTAACGTATCATCAGATGGTGAGTTTAGTACGTGCTCGAGAATAGGGTCAGTGAGTTCTTTTAACAACTCTGGTATTCTGTAATATGCTTTTCCGGAATCTTTAAATTTACTAAATTTAAATAATTTTGTAGTTCTGTATCCATCATCTATATCTTTAAGATAAAGGCCTTTTATGTCTTTTCTTTCTTCATCACCAATTATTAATGTCTTTTCTCCGTAAATCATGTCATCAGGGTACACTGTATAATTAGAGTCCCCCATGTCCTTAAAGTCCGCAGAATCTACAAAATTAGAATAACTACTTTGTAATCCCCTTGCCAAATATCCACTATACTCTTTCTTTAAAAAAGTTTGTTGTTTATCTGGATCTCTGTCCCAATCAAACATATAGCCAAATTGCAACAGACTTATTGAGTATAGAGATTTAATTATATCTTTCATTAAGGGGAAAGTTTGCTCTTTTTTTACAGCTTCTAGCCCAATGTCTCTTATCATCTCACAAATACGCCTTGATTCAGTATCGTCTCGAAGAATTCTTTCAACGTGTTCTAGTGATTTAAGGCATTGCCGTGTTACATCTAACAGATTAGTTTTAATTGATTCTCTGGCAATCATAGATATATAAGCGTAAATGTCACTAATTTCACGTTTTTCTCGATTTTTTAATGCTTCCAATGCGTTCTTTGTTGTTTCATATGTATGATAATTTAATTTAATGTATTCGTAATATTCAACAAGCTGATTTTGTGTATTTCCAGATAGTTTCTGAGAATTATTATCAATTTTGGATGCTAAATTTTCTAAACATTTCACTATTTGTTTAGTTAAGGGTTCAAATTCTCCTCCTTTTTTCGCAGATTCTTCACCAATAATTTTTAGATTTTCCAGTATGTGAGCAATACTATGTATGAGGTTGTGATAAATTGCTGCTTCTCCAATATAATTAAAAGTATCAATAACGACTTTAAACGCAGATTTTGAACCCGCATTAATTGCAGCGATTCCGATATCTTTTAAAATATACGAGAATTCAGACGTTGAACGTTCTAAACTTTCTACATGTTTTACTGATTTATCTATTTCTAGCTCGTAACGATTTTTGAAAGTATCTGATCCGATCTTATTAATTTCCAGTGCAAAAAATGTTGATAAGTTTTGAAACTCTTCATCGTTCACTTTCACAATCGATTTAAAAGCCTCTTTTAGATAATACTCCGATAAAAAAGTAGTATATAATAAATTGGTTTGCGTGATTTCTTCTTCAGAATTTTGTATATTGAGAACATTGAATAATGGGATCAAAGCTTTTGTCCTCGGTTTCCCGAGAGAATTGATACGCGACGAATGTGACATTTCTATGGGATAAGTACATAATTTTCCAATGCTACAGTATTGTGCCAGTATCATGTAAATGAATTCGCTATCCTTAGTTTTCAAAGCTAACTTCCAAATCTCATGAATACGCTGAAATACATGCTCTGAAATTCTTTTTTCCTCAAGTGGGTTTTGCCTAAGAACATTAAAAAGGCAGTTTGATACCGTTCCAAGTCCATCTCTTGCTGTAGTATAGTCGTATCGCTCAATTGAAGCTCGTATAATATCAATTATTGGCAGAACAGGGTCTTTTTTTTCTTTTATTTTTATAGTAATTCTATTAATTTTAGGTTCTTCTTTGGAAATTTTGCTAGCACGTTTATCTATTTCTTCTGAAGAACCAGATAAACTTTTGATACCAATCTTTTTAGATAGAGCATCAATTACTGAACTCGGTTTCATCATTTTAAATACATAAAGGATGTAATAGGATAATGAAAAATATGCGATAATTGAAAGTGCGTAAGCTTTGGTAAAGTGTAATTTTAAGGTTGAATAATTTATATAATGAGTATTCAGCGTTATTAGGTAAACTGGATAAAATATCGATAAACCGTATACTATTATAAATCCCCACAATACTGGGTCTTTTTTAAACACATCGACAACTCTTGCTGAGTATTTGGATGCAGAGAACTCTATTACAACAAAGCTTAAACTTATAACTATAGCAAGAATAGTGGCATTGCTTTGAGCCAATGTACCTAATATGGATACCACGTTATCTGAATCTAGATCATTAAAAGAGTTAGCATATATTCTGCCTAATATGGATAATAATACATTTTGTGACTCTATGTTTATATTAAAAAACAGAACATAAATTAGACAAGATAAAATCAAACTAACTATAATAAATGAAAGCCACGGCTTTATTGTTAGTTGAATGTAAGAAATTTTCTTTCTAATACCTTGTATCATCACACGATTACTTAAAATGTCAAAAATATATAAACATTATTTTTTGAGTATGCTTTTCGATTTGTACTTTTTTATTCTGTCTTTGACGTTTCTACTCTCATTTTTCTGACTCTCTTCAAATTATATATTTGTGAACTCAGTTATTCTGCACCAACACTACCACACCGCCTGCACCACATACAGGTAGGGAAAATTTTTTAACTTCTTAACTTTCTCCATTTTTTATTTATAAATTTTATCCGGCATTTACAGGCGCACAAATGCATGTATACTGTATCGGGTTCAGTCTAAGTATTTTTACTGGAGTCACCGTCGTTTGTTTAAACGATAATTTATTTAATTGGGTTTTGGGATGAGCTCATCCATATATTTATTGAGGTTTTGATCTGGAAGTAAAGGAACAAATTTTCAAAAGCAATTCCATAAAAGTATGATTTTTTACTCAAGAATAGATCAGTATAGGCGGTCTATGGGTTCAGGAGATATAGTAAACACCATGCTCAATTATGGCTATTCTCTGCTTGAAGCTGAGTTTTTGAGGGCTATTAACACTGTAGATCTGGACGCTCATGTAGGGTTTTTGCATGAAATGACACCCAGCAAGAACAGATTGGCTTATGACCTTCAGGAACCTTTCAGGTTCCTTGTGGATCTGGCAGTCATCAACCTGGTTGAAAGTGGAGCTATGGAAAGTAAGGACTTTATCAGGACTGAGAATTACAATCTCAGACTAAAACCTACAGGAGCCAGGAAGATTGTTAATGAGTTTTCCAATAAACTGAATAAAAAGGTAAGTTATCAGGGAAAAAAAAGTACATGGAGTTATGTTATCTTTTTAAAGATACAAGAATTAGCCCATTAGCTCGCAAGCAAAAAGGAAAAACTGGATTTTGTTAAGCCTGAATATGAAATTGAGAGAATTGATTCATATGACGTAAGGCAAAAAATCCTCAATATTTCTTATGTTGATTGGAAGAAATTAGGGTTTTCCAAA
The DNA here is from genome assembly GCA_002496565.1 of Methanosarcina sp. UBA289. Classification (GTDB taxonomy): domain Archaea; phylum Halobacteriota; class Methanosarcinia; order Methanosarcinales; family Methanosarcinaceae; genus Methanosarcina. Next base: position 141,940 of record DAKJ01000004.1, read on the forward strand.
AGTACTTTACACTACATGAAGCAGAATGCAAAGTCAGATAAGCCGTTTACTCTTAATTCACATGTTCTGGAAAGAGTGAATAAGTGGGATGCATTGGTTTCAAGTCAAAAATAAAATATTTATAGTTTTTTACTGTTAAATGTAAAAATGTGTATGTTTTTACTGTAAGATGTAGAAATGTAAATTTTATAATAAAATTGTAAAACGGTATTAAGAGGAATTATAAAATGGTTGTAAAATTAAATTTAAATTTTACACATTTTAGTAAAATTCAGCGATATAGTTTTTAGTAAGTTTATCAAAAGAATTGATTTAACTTCTCAGTTTATTTATTCTTTTTCATCTGTGTATAAATAACAAATATTAATTTACTTTAGAACATCTGCCTAGAATACGAAGCTGGTCTATAAATGGTAAATGATAAAGCAGATAATTCTAAAAATTTAGATGATGAAGTTCGACAAAAAATAATTAATCCACTTGAAAATGAATTAAAAGGTTTTAATACAGATTTGACTGAAAAAGACAAAATTTTGACGGGTTTAGATGAAACAATCCAATTAAAACTTGGTAGATGTCAGGATATTGTCAAAAAAAACACAGGAACTGTGTTTAAGTACTTAAAAATTTTTGGCACAATTTTTGTAATAAGTGGTGTAGCATCTATTGGAATCTGGGTCTCCTTAGGGGTTGACAAGTCCGTTGATTGGATTATAAGTAATCAATCTTTTTCAACCGCGAGTAAAGTTATATACCTATTCGGATTTGTCGTATTGTTCGTTATTGTTAGTGCTATATCTGTGATTTTATTTTACCATTTTGTAATTAGAGAGCAATATAAAAAATCTTTATCTGAAATTGAAATGAATTCAATTGACCCTGAAAAAAAAGGCGTTAAAAAGGTATTTGAGGATTTCAAAGTTTCAGCTAAAGGTGCAGAAGGATTTTTTAAAAGTAAGATATCTCTTGTTGAAAGCGTAAATGCTGAGATAAAAACAGAAAGAGAATGGTATCTTGAATGTAATAAAATTCTGATGATAATTACTTTTTTTGGCTTACAAAAAGATTTGAAAAATACAATCGAGGATATAAAAAACAACCCTCCTGATAATTCAAATTATAAAACTGTAATTGATCATGTTTGTGAAAAAGCTCCGTTTAATTCAACCTTGATGAATCTTTTAGTATCATATTATGATGGAAAAAACAAAGAGGTTGAAAGTTATTGGAGTGAAGTTAAAAAAGATCAAAAGTTATTTGACAAGATAGCAAATATAATATGGAATTTAAATATTTTTAATCTTTATAATGGCATTGAAAAACTGGACAAAAATGCTTTGAGTATAGACGAACTAAAACATATATTATCAAAATCACAACAGTTTGAGAAGTCTTTGATAACGAACAACGTTTTGTTATATACGCGGATATATACACATCTTTTAAATTATCGTGAAAAAGTTGCCAAAGAAAAGACTAATGGAAATATCAATTTGAAAAAACAATTAACAAAGAAGGAAATTATTGATAATATAAATTTCAGTAATGATTTTGTATCTAATTTTATTGATATCTTTTCCAAAGAGCTATGTGAATCTTTAGATAAAGAGCTACGTGAATCTTTAGATATAGATTCTACAGATGGTTATGTAGATGCATTAATAGCAATTATATTGAGCCAAGATATTAATTTTAGAGAAACAGTATGTAAGAATGCCTCCGAAAACGATGAGGCTATATATGTTTTGATGGCTTATCATGATTTACGTGAACAGAAAGGGAAAAAGAATGAATACTTTTCACTGTCAGATATATTCCACAAAGATTATACTCCAAACAAAATGAGAGAAAAAATTAATACAGATCACTTTAGTAAAATAAAGTTCAAGCATTTTTCGACTGCGTTATCTGAAGGAAGATGGATTGAATCAACTCAAATGATACTTCTGAGTATGATTGATAATGTTGAAACGCAGTTAATTAAAAGTGAAAAAAACGAAATTGTCATAAAGATTTTTGCAAAATATTTTACAAAAATAAATATAAATACTTTGGATAGAGCTGTTGATGCTGGACTTTTTACTATATATTTAATCCTTGTTCCACCGACTGGAGGATCTTTTTTAAGAGGAGTGATAGATAAACTTTCAATCCAGAAAAATAAACATATTAATAAAAAACAAAATGAAAAGGATAATGGAACTAGGAGTTTTAATTACAACGAAACAAGAAAGTCAGAAGAACGTTACGGTGTTTCCCTTTTTTTTGATTCGAATAAACCCGAACCACAAGTGCCGATGTATGATTTTGACAATTATTCTAATGCTACTAGAATTGGTATAGTTCATAATAAAATATCGTTTACAACTTTTGTTGATCGCTTCAATAAAGATGTTGAAAAGGTACTGAGGAGAGAAATTAAAGAAAATCCTTCTCAAAAATGGGAAAAGATTACCTTTATACTATTAAGAATTAGCCCTTCAAAATACAGTTTTGGATTAATGAATGACAAGACAAATATCGAGGGTGTGAACTCTTTTGGTAATTTAGATTTAGTAGAAAAAATCGCAACACTAGCTTCCCCTTACCTTACAGAAACGCAGAAAACCGCCGTTGCTACGTTTGAAAACGATATAAAACTAGAAAATATTTTTGAAGAACTGACACTGTCAAATTTCATGTCATTTAACACACAAAAGATTTATGAAAAAAAATACGGTAAGCTTCTAGAAAGTCCAGTTTTAATAGGGTCTATTAAAGAATGCTTAAAAACATATAACATTGAATCCTTTAGGGAGTTAAGTAATATTCTTTTCTACCAACCAAAGATACAAAACGAACTTAAAAAATCTTTAGCTGTAATTATAGCTAAAGAAAATATTAGGCTAGAAAATCCACCTCTTAATGAAGAGATGCAAGAACAATTTGCATCTGAATTTTTAACCTCAATAAAATCACTATATGATATGTGGAATCATGAAATATTAAGACTGTAATTCATTCACCTTTTTTAACAAACCATACCCAAAGTACATTCAATACTGATGATAATTTGGTTTTAACCAAAGACCAAATAATTTTTTCATGCTAATTTTCAAACCTACACGAATTAAAAAATAGAAGTTATTTTGATTAAGGCGACTTTCTAAAAAAATGGATGCGCATTACTTTTGCACTAGCGTACAAAAAATTTGAGTTACCTATATCCCAAAAAGTTAGTGCGATAGGTGCGATTCGAACGCACGAACTCCTACGAGACCAGGCTCTGAATCTATCGCCTTTGGCCTGGCTGGGCAACTCTCGCATATTGAAAGATAGTTTTTTTTGTATTGTCTATTCTTTATTTAACTGGTGTATTATTACTAAACTTCGTTTCTTTTTTCTTGGATCTTTTAATAACATTTAGTCCTGTATGTTGGACTCTGAACCTGGCGCCTTTGACCTGGTGGACAATTCAGATCAGATGGATAAAAATTATACAGGAAATTTCCCAATAAGTCTACTGTATTGGTCTGTTGCTTGCTGTACTTTGTTTAAATAATGTGCACTTCCCACAGTAGCAGATGCTCTACCTTGAATAAAATCAGCTACGCTTTCTGTTATTCCTTCTTTAATCATGGTGTTTAAGTGCCATTTTCTAATTGTTTTTGCAGTCACACGTCCACTTCTTATTTCTTTCATGACGCTACAGTATGATTTGAGACTGCATAGTTTCTTTAATTCAGGAACATATGAAGAAGGGAAAAATACATGAAAAGTCTTTTTTGTACCACTGGATAAATAAGAAGTTGGATAGTGGGCAACTTCACCTTCAATGATTATGTTGCGCTCATCGAAGTTTTCAAGCATTTGATGAATATGGGTTAAGCGGTTTCCTGAATAAACCAATAAACTATATATAGGTTTCATTTGCTGAGGGCATTCTGCATATCCTTTCTTAATTTCTTCATCATTTACATAAATTTCAATAACACCTGATTTTTTGATTTTTACAAAACGTCTCCATTTCTCAAGATTATAACCACATATTTCATCAATCTCTTTATCTTCAAAGTAATTAAATAAGTTACGCAGTCCTCTTTCTTCTTTATCCTTCAATGAAATATCTCTGAATTCTATAGGTTTGCTTACATTTTTACTTTCAAAAAACCTAGATAAAGCACTAAAATAGCTTTTCTTTGTAGATTCCGATATATTTTTATAGCGGAGCCATTTTTCAAAAGAAATTTTATGTTCAATCCATATTTCATTGAGTAGGAAGCTTTTACAACTGCTTTCTTTTAAAGAGCTTGATGGAGAATAATTATTAATTTGGTTGCAATTTGGCAGGCTTATATTGTTGGAAATTAAAGGAATTATAAATCTTTTTTTGTTAAAAGGAGCCTTTACACGGCGGGGATCCTGAGTTCGAATCTCAGCGGGCCCACTCATTTTAACATCCTTGTTTTCTGATTCTAAGAACGTATTGACCTTATTTTCCTAATGCTTCAAGTATTTCTTCAAGGTCAGATTTTATCTCTGGTTGTACAACGCTAATTTTTCCATCAAACTCTTCATCAAGGGAAATTACATACAAAGGCTTATCATTGTATTCTGTTTTGAAATATGAGCAGTTTATTCAACATGATCCAATCTGGATTGAGGCAACCGTATTAAATTATATGATATTTTTGTTTTTGCTTGCAATTTTGTGAGTTTTGATTTCCCTAAAAATTTTATTTTATCTCCACCATGTCAAAAAACAGCTGTTAACTTTTATACAACTTTTTATTCTTCTTTTATCTAGGTTAAACGATGGAAAATTACTCAAAATAATATACGCTTTAAATCATATCAACGTTTTAAAATTATTTATTTCAGAAATTTCAAGACTTTATTGGATTAGTACTAAATGACAAGCAAGTAGATTATTTTTGCTTCTAAACTTTTTCTCTTGAGTTGCCGCACATGTGCCTGTTGCTAAACTTCTTCTTTGGCTCAAGAGTATGTCTCCCTCAAAATCTCATAAAACCTTTTAAAATATCGTGGTCCTAGTGATTTCACGTAAAAAGATTTCAGCATTGAGAAATCTGCAATACTCTCATTTTCTATATTTACACGCATGGAGAATTATATGCTTTTTTTGGGAAAGAGCAGATAGAATTGATATATCAGGGGTCCATCACTATAAAGAAAACGAATATTACACCAAACAAACCTTTTCATTCCAATATTTCCAGTAATTTCTATATATGCTTCATTAAATGTCATAAATAATTTATTTTCATAAGCTTCTTAGATTCTGAACAGTTTAGTCCTATATATTTACTTTTGCTCATCTTTTTGGTTTTTTTTATACGCTTTAGAGGCATATTCTTCTTTAACTCTAACTTCTGTTTCAAAAAAACTTAATTGAGAGCTATTTCCTATTTTTTCTGTGGGAATTTCCCTTTTTCTCTAGCTGCAAGCGGAATTTGCACATCAAATTCTTTTTTCTTTATAACTTGATATTATATATAGCACTGATATTGTTATATAGAAAGGAAAACGATAAAGACTTAGAATCTTTGTTACCTACAAAAAGATATGCTTTAATATTTTTAGAGCGTAATTTCTTGCAAAGATTATTTTGAAATCTATAGTGGGGGAGGAGTCAGTATTAAGAGAAGGAGCAGAACTGATATTGCAGTAGATATTTTAAGAGTAGCAATGAACGGGGCGAAGAAAACTCATATTGTATATGAAGTTAATTTGAATTTCAACATTGCCCAGAAATACCTTGAAATGTTGAAAGAAAAAGAGCTTATCAGACATGAAAATGGACTTTTCATCACTACTGACAAAGGAAAAGTCTTTCAGGAAATGGCTAAGGAACTCAAACTCTAAACGATTCTCATCTCTTTTTAATTTTTATTTACTTTTTCCATCTTTCTCTTTTTTCCAGTTTCACTACGTTTTAAATCGAATTTTCCGCTTCCATTCTTTTTTGAGTTATTCCATTACAATCTCAGCTGGGAATCCGGCGAAGAAAATCGCTATGGATAAGCCAGTAATAGTGTTTCTAAATTAGAATACGCCCCCATATATATAAACGTAGTTTGGAAACATATACTATGGCGATAAAAGCATTTTTTTTGAAGTTCATACTTAAGAAGTCGCCTCAGGTATCAAATACTCAAGCACCTGTTGACGGGTCAGCGGTCATTTAAAGAGCCTGATGTTGAGGGTCAGATGAGACTGATTAAAGAGTATAACGTAGCTTTCAGTTTTTCCTCAGATAAAGGAGAGGGAGATGAAGATTCTCCTGAAAAGATAAAAGTCTGTAATATCCCTGTTATAATGATTCCCATTTTGTATGAGGTACTTTCATCCATCGCGAAGATGGTAATCGAGAGTCACTATAGGACTTATATGGACGAAGATTTAAATCTGGCAGATCCCCTAAATGAAAGTTGCATGGCTTATTAATTAGATAACTGAAGGCTACGAGGATAGATTCTATATGGAACATAACCTGGCAAATCTTCCAAAACTATTCAAGGAGGCTCTAATCCGTATAAACTTAAAAACTTGCTGGAGAGGCAAAGATGGCAGGCAAATGAGGCTGATCAACCTGAATGCCGCTGATTTTATTTTTGCAAGAATTTCCTGACACTTTTAATGATTGAAACATTTTTACTGATTGGGATAGGGGGTATTATTTGACTGATAGGGATAAAACAACGATAAAATTAAAAGTTGCAGAAGCCGATCAACGGGACGTTGGAAAAGGAATTGTCCGAATAGATGAAAGCTTCAGGGAAAAGATGGGACTCAAACCCTTCGATGTTGTGGAAATCAAAGGAGGAAAATCGACTTCAGCCCTGATAGGACGTCCATATCCTAGCGATTCGGGACTTGACATTATACGTATGGATGGGCTTATCCGCATCAATGCAAAAATCGGTCTAGGAGAATATGTGGATATTCGCAAAGCCGACTGGAAAGAAGCAAAAAGCGTGACTTTTGCGCCTGTGGTCAAGGGCATGCAGATCTACGCTCCCAGTGAAACCCTTAAAGCCGTATTCATGAACCGCACGGTTTCAAAGGGAGACTTTATTTCAACCACAAGCTTAAGAAAATCTAGGGAAAGGGAGACTTTCGGTAAGGGAGTTATGTTTGAGGATTTCTTCCAAGATTTTTTCGGCCAGGGCTTTGGTCCATCTTTTGGGCTTGGGGAAATAAAACTTCAGGTAGTTTCTACTTCTCCGTCGGGAATAGTAAAGATTACAGACTTAACACAGGTTGAGCTTTTGCCTGAAGCGACCGAAGTAACTCCTGAGCAGAATATTCCTACTGTTATGTATGAAGACCTAGGTGGGCTAAAAGAAGCCATCGGGAAAGTTCGGGAAATGATAGAGTTGCCTTTGAAGCACCCTGAGCTTTTTGACAGGCTTGGAATCGATGCTCCAAAAGGAGTACTGCTCCACGGCCCTCCAGGTACGGGTAAGACAATGCTTGCAAAAGCAGTTGCCAACGAGTCCGATGCTTACTTCATTTCTATCAATGGCCCGGAAATTATGTCCAAATATTACGGGGAGTCTGAAAGGGCAATAAGGGAAATTTTCGAGGATGCAGAAAAGAATGCTCCTGCAATTATTTTCCTGGATGAAATCGATTCCATCGCCCCTAAGCGGGCTGAAGTAACCGGGGAAGTCGAAAGGAGAGTAGTTGCTCAACTTCTCTCCCTTATGGACGGGCTTAAGGCTCGTAAGAATGTAATTGTTATAGGGTCAACTAACCGTCCTGAAGCCCTGGACGTAGCACTCCGCCGCCCTGGCAGGTTTGATCGAGAAATTGAACTCAGAGTCCCGGATACGGATGGAAGGTTAGAAATTTTTCAGATCCATACCAGGGGAATGCCTCTTGCTGAAGACGTGAATCTTATGGATTTTGCTCAAATAACATACGGGTTCGTAGGAGCTGATATTGCTGCCCTGTGCAGGGAAGCGGCTATGAGCGCTCTAAGGCGGGTTTTGCCGAAAATCAATCTCAATGAACCTGAAATTCCGGCTGAAATTCTGGATTCCCTCCAAGTAATAAGAGAAGATTTTGAGAATGCTCTTAAAGATGTCCAGCCATCGGCAATAAGGGAAATCTTGATTGAGGTTCCTACTGTCAGTTGGGACGACGTAGGAGGCTTAGAAGAAGTAAAAAGTCTCCTCAAAGAGGCAGTAGAATGGCCTCTTAAAAATCCGGAATCTTACAGAGATATAGGAGTTGAAGCTCCTAAAGGTGTTCTTCTATATGGTCCTCCCGGTACGGGAAAGACTCTTCTTGCAAAGGCAATAGCCCACGAATCAGATGCTAATTTTATCACAGCCAAGGGAAGTGATCTGCTTTCCAAATGGTATGGGGAATCCGAGAAAAGGATTGCTGAGGTATTTACACGGGCAAGGCAAGTTGCTCCTTCAATCATTTTTCTGGACGAACTTGATTCGCTTGCGCCCATTCGCGTTGCTTCTACAGGTGAGCCTCAGGTTACGGCAAGAATTCTCAATCAGCTTCTCTCCGAGATGGATGGGCTTGAAGAACTCAGGGCTGTAGTAGTAATTGGCGCAACAAATCGTCCTGATGTCATTGATCCTGCTCTTATCCGACCAGGTCGTTTTGATGAACTGATTCTTGTTCCGATCCCTGACGAGGGAGCTCGCAGGGAGATCTTCAAGGTTCATACCGAAAAAATGGCGCTTGCAGAGGATGTTGATCTCGAAAAGCTCGTTTCAATGACCGATCAGTATACTGGTGCAGATATTGCAGCCGTATGCAAAAAGGCAGGAAGGCTTGCTCTGCGTGAGGATCTTCACGCAAAAAATGTCATGCAGAAGCACTTCCTTAGAGCAATAGCAGAAACTGGGCCTTCGGTTACTTCGGATACGATGAAGTATTACGAGGCTATAAGAGGCGAGCTCAGGACAAGGAAATCTAAGGAGATAGAGAATCCTTCTTACTTTGAGTAAAAATGTTAAAAAAAAGTTTTACCTTATTTTTATTTTTTCCTTTTTTCCTTTTTTACTAACTTATTTTTCTCACAGTCTAATTATTTTTAACATTATGTTTTTATTAATCGATCTTTAAAGTCGACAATTTTTTAAATTTCTCTCTTTTTATTCACTTATATCTTAGAGTTTTCCGAAAATGATGGTCGGGATTTAATATCCATTTATATTTAAACTTTACAAATTATGTTAACCAATGATATTAAATATCATAATTACTATCGGTAATATATATGCAGCTTCCAACACCCGAAGATCTTAAAAAAAGAAGAAATGAACTCGGGCTTACCCAGAGCGATCTGGCTAAAAGGGCCGGTGTAAGCCAGCCCCTTATAGCTCGTATAGAATCAGGAGATGTAGATCCCAGGCTTTCAACTGTCAGGAAAATCTTTGATGCTTTTGAGGAAGTTGAAAAGGAACAGCAGATTATTATAATAGATCTGATGCATTCCCCTGTAATCCATGTTTCTCCGGACGATTCCGTGGAAGCAGCAGTAAATCTGATGCAGACTCACGGTTTCTCACAGGTTCCTGTGCTTGACGGGGGAATTCCGGTTGGAAGCGTTTCAGAGGACATGATAGTGAAATTGATGGCCGAAAGTAAGAAAAAATCAATTTCCCAGTTGAGAGTTTCCGAAATAATGGGGGAGTCCTTCCCGGCAGTATCTCCAGGCATTTCTATCTCAGTTGTTTCACATATACTAGAAGGAAATCCTGCTGTGCTAGTAATGGAAAAGGGATCAGTTATCGGCGTCGTGACAAAACATGACGTAATGACACTTCTCCAGGGTTAATAATTGAAATCTGTTCTCCTTATAGGGCGGTATTCGGGATCAGAGCTTGGAAAGCACATCAATTATATACTAGGATTCAATTAAACCTGATCTCTAATTTGGATTTAATGCTTAACTCCTCCAAACTATATTAATTTAATAAATCCGTTGAAATCCCCTAATCTAAAAATTTCCAATATAAAATATAAGATACACTGCATGCCTTTCGGGCACACCGTATCAAAATGATATTACTCTGAATTATTTAAGATCTGCAGATATTTAATACTGCATAATAACACAACCCCATTAAACAAATAAAAAACAAAAATCAATTAAATCTTTGAAAATGTGGAGCATAATACATATGGATCTGGAAGATACTCTTCTCATGATGCCTGGTCCCGTACCTGTTGCACCCAGAGTCCTTAGAGCTATGTCGAAACCGATGATCAACCACCGGAGTCCGGAATTTGCTGGTATTTACACCGATTGCAGGGAAATTCTCTCCAATGTTTTCCAGACAAAGAATGATATTTTCTTGCTGAGTGGTTCTGGAACGGCAGGAATGGAAGCTGCTGTCGGGTCTCTGGCTGGAAGCGAGGACAAAGTCATAGCCATAGAAAACGGAAAGTTTGGAGAGCGCTTTAAAGATATTGCAGCTCTATATTCGGAAGTAGTTCCTGTTGTGTTTGATTGGGGTCTTCCGATTGACCTTGAAGTTGTCAAGGAAAAACTCGAGGAAGGGGCAAAAGCCATCACTCTCGTCCACAACGAGACCTCTGCAGGTATTCTTAACCCGGCTGCAGAAATTGGTAAACTTGCCAAAAAGCATGATGCTCTCTTTATTATGGACGGCGTGACCTCCCTTGGAGGAGACGATGTAAAGGTCGATGAATGGGGAATTGACATTGCAGTTGTAGGTTCACAGAAGTGCCTTGCAGCTCCTCCTGGACTTTCAATCGTTTCCGTAAGTGAAAAGGCTTTTGAGGCTATGAAAGGAGTAACAAAAAAGCCTTACTATAACGACCTTCTGGCATATAAGAAGAGTGGAGATAAACCCAGACCCGAAACGCCTTATACGCCTGCGATTCCTCTGTTCTACGCCCTTCAGGAAGCTTTGCACATTGTAAAAGAGGAAGGAATGGAGGCAAGGATTAAGAGGCACAGGACTCTTTCCGAAGCCGTAAGAGCAGCAGTTGCCGAGCTGAATATCGAGATGTTCCCGCAGCTTAACGAGTACAGCCATTATTCCAATACGGTCTCTGCTATGAAAGCTCCAGCAGGCATTGATGGCGAGGACATAAAGAGCGATATGAAGAAGCGGGGTGTAATCATTGCAGGCGGACAGGAACGTCTTAAAGGCAAAATTTTCAGAATAGGTAGCATGGGAAATGTCACTGCAAGGGATGTGCTTTCAACCATCCAGCAGCTGGAAATCGTACTGAATAAGCGTGGTTACATTGACAGCCTGGGAGCAGGTACAGAAGCTGCAGCCAGGGTTATTGACAGGGCCTGAACAGGATAAAAACTATAGATATACATTCTGTATATCTACCAGCCTTTTTCAGGAAAACCCGGAAAAAAGATTTTAATCTTGAAATTCCGATCGGATTCACATGCCCACAATAGGAATTGCAGATACCACATTCGCACGCTATAATATGGGGCGTGCGGCAATTGACGAGATACAGAAAAATGTATCTGTAAAAATTAAAAGAGTAACCGTGCCCGGGATAAAGGACCTTCCGGTTGCAGCCAAGAAACTTATTGAAGAAGAAGGATGCGATATCGTTATGGCCCTAGGTATGCCCGGAGCTAAAGAACAGGATAAGATATGTGCTCATGAAGCTTCTCAGGGTCTTATTTTGGCCCAGCTCATGACTAATACCCATATTATCGAGGTCTTTGTCCATGAAAATGAAGGAAAGGATGAGAAAGAACTTGCTTTCCTTATGGACAGAAGAACCCGAGAGCACGCTTTAAACGTAATAAAGCTGCTCTTCAAACCTGAAAAGTTAATTCGAGAAGCCGGCACCGGTCAAAGGCAAGGCTTTGAAGATGCAGGCCCATTAAGAACGTGAAGCAATTTATGTAAAAACAAAGACTGGAGACCTTATCAGATGACTATCAGCCTAGGATTTGTTGTAGCTGAATTTAACAGGGATCTGACCTATCAGATGGAACTGCTTGGAAGGGAACACGCGGAGTTCCTGGGGGCAACAGTGAAAGAGACCATTCTTGTCCCAGGGGTTTTTGACATGCCCCTTGCGATCAAGAAGCTTTGCCAGAGGGACGATATCGATGCCGTAGTTACTATAGGATCTGTAATCGAAGGCGAGACTGACCATGACCAGGTGGTTATGCAGCATGCTGCAAGGAAGATCATGGATCTTTCTCTTGAGTTTAATAAGCCTGTAACTCTCGGTATTCCTGGCCCAGGCATGACCCGTATGGCGGCTCATGAACGTGTGGACTATGCAAAGCGTGCCGTTGAAGCTGCAGTAAAGCTGGTGCGGCGGTTATGAATTTATGATCTCTATAAACTAGCAAATGTAATAAACCAGGACCATCCCTATGTCATCCGCAAGGCTCAAGCGTGTAGAAGAATCTGCAACGATAAGGATCTCCAATATTGCGACCAGAATGATTAAAGAGGGTACAGACGTAATCAATTTCAGCCTTGGTGAACCTGATTTCAATACCCCTAAAAATATCTGCGATGCTGCGGCAAAGGCTATGTATGAGGGAAAAACCCACTACGCCCCCTCTGGAGGTATCCCTGAATTAAGGGCAGCCATTGCCGAAAAATTCAGGACGGAAAACAACCTCGATGTAACTGAGACAGGTGTGCTTGTTACCCCCGGAGCAAAACAGGGAATTTTTGAGATAATGATGAGCGTTCTTAATGATGGGGATCAGGCTCTTCTGTTTAATCCTTCATGGGTAACTTATGACGCATGCATACGTTTTGCAGGGGCGGAAACGGTCTGGGTTCCGACAGTCCCTGAAAAAGGTTTCATTCCGGACAATTTTGAGGAATATATAACTGATAAAACCAAGCTCATAGTTGTAAATAGTCCAGGAAACCCAACAGGTGGAGTCTTCGGGAAAAAAACTTTGCAATGTATTGCCGACCTTGCAATTGACCATGACCTCGTAGTAGTCTCAGATGAGATCTATGAGAAAATTATCTATGACAGGGAGCATATCAGCATTGGCAGCTTTGATGGAATGCAGGAAAGAACTGTCACAGTAAACGGTTTTTCCAAGGCATATGCCATGACAGGTTGGAGACTCGGCTACCTCACTGCACCTCCTGAAATTCTCAAACTTCTACTTAAAATTCAGTCTCATTCGGTAAGCAGTGCGACTACGTTTGTTCAGTACGGTGGGCTCGAAGCTCTTCAGGGTCCTCAGGACAGCGTTAAAGCAATGGTTGATCGTTTCAAGGTAAGGCGCGACGTCCTTATAGACGGTCTGAACAAAATGGGACTTGAATGTAAAAAGCCAGATGGAGCTTTTTATGCTTTTGCTAATGTCAGCGAGTATGGAAATGGGACTCAGGTGGCAGAACGGCTCCTGAAAGAAGCTCAGGTAGCAGTTACGCCTGGAATCGCCTTTGGTTCGTCAGGCGAGGATTTCATCAGGATCTCCTATGCAACATCAATTGACAGAATCAGGGAAGCTCTTGAAAGACTTGAAAAAGTATTTTTATAAATCAGATTCTGTGAGTTATCTCCTGAAAAAGGTATGAGTAACGAATAACAGGTATTAATCGAATCGAGGGACGGTGTGGGCAGGTTTACCCATACCGTTTAAGTACCTCTTTTATGATTGCACCTGTACTGCAAAGTGGGCATTCTTTTGAAAGCGGAATCCTGACCACATTTGCAGGATGCCCTCTTTTTGCAAGTTCTTTTTCCAGAAGCTCGGCGTCAAAGCGCTGGTCGTAACCTAGAGCAATTATATCCGGCCTGATCTGCTTCAGGGGTTCAAACATATCTTTTTCGCTGCCAAGAAGCGCTTTATCTACTATCCCGAGTGCATTTACCATCTCCAGCCTCTGCTCCTCTGGCACAACTGGTTTTGGTTTGTGAGTTACATTTGAGTCTCTGGCAACAATAACGAAAAGCTCATCTCCTAGAGCTCGGGCCTGGGCCAGAAAATAAATATGTCCGGGATGGAGAATGTCAAAAGTCCCGGTAGCAAGTATACGTGTCAACAGATCACCTGGCCTCGGGTATATCCTGTAAGCATAAGAAACTTACTGAGATTAACCCTGCCTTCAATCTGAAGAGCCCCTGGATATTCAAACTGTGTACCACAAATACTATTATTATCTATTCATAATGAGACTATATAATAAAAAAATGAAAGAATTTTTTCAATTATCATAAGTAATATATGGTCCGCAAATGTGAATATTATTTATTGAACTTAGGTTATAAACCTAAAAATTTGAAGATAAATCTTATTCAGGTACAGCTTTTCAAGTCTTCTGAGAGGGCTGTTACCTTTGGCATTATCATAAGTAATATATAATTCTTACAAATATTACCATCTAGATAATCTGTAAAAAGAGGAAAACCCCAATGATAAAAAAATCGATTCATGAGATTAATAAGAAAATTGAAGATGGAAGCGTCAATGTAGTGACGGCGGAGGAAATGGTCACAATTGTTGAGGAACTTGGCGCTGAAGGGGCTGCAAAAGAAGTGGATGTGGTTACGACAGGCACATTCGGAGCTATGTGCTCATCCGGCTTAATGCTTAACCTGGGGCATTCCGAGCCTCCTATTAAAATTCAGAAAATCTGGTTCAACAATGTAGAAGCATACAGCGGACTGGCAGCTGTAGATGCTTACCTGGGGGCTGCCCAGATCTCAGATACAAGGGGAATCCAGTATGGTGGGGCTCATGTTATTGAGGATCTCCTCCGGGGGAAAGAGATCGATGTTCATGCGACTTCATACGGGACGGATTGTTATCCAAGGAAAGTGCTTGATACGATAATTACCCTTGAAGACCTCAATGAAGCCGTTCTTCTTAACCCAAGAAACGCCTACCAGAAATACGCAGCAGCAACCAACAGTTCCAAAAGGATTCTGAATACCTATATGGGTGAGCTTCTGCCCAATTTCGGAAATGTAACCTATTCAGGGGCAGGGGTTCTATCTCCTCTATCAAATGACCCTAATTATGAAACCATAGGCATGGGAACAAGAATTTTCATGGGAGGCGCTCAGGGCTATGTTATAGGGAACGGAACTCAACATTCTCCTTCTTCTGGTTTTGGAACTCTGATGCTCAAAGGTAACTTGAAGGAGATGAATCCTGATTACTTGAGAGCTGCTTCTTTTACCGGATACGGAGCTACTCTTTACATGGGAATTGGAATCCCCATCCCTATTCTTAACGAAAAACTTGCTGCTGCAACTGCAGTCCGGGATGAGGATATTGTAACCACTATTCAGGATTATGCTGTGGGAAGCCGGGACAAGCCAGTTATCAGAAATGTGAATTATGCCGAACTCAGATCAGGCTCGGTGCAGATTGACGGAAAAGACGTGCCCACGTCCTCTCTTTCCAGTTTCAAGAACGCGAGAAAGATCGCAAATGAATTAAAGGAATGGGTTAAGCGCGGGAAATTCTTTGTCAGCATGCCAGTGGAAAGACTGTCTGTTGAAGGGGCTGCCAAACCCATGAAAGAGACGCAGGTTGTACCTCTTGTAAAAGATGTAATGTCCAGTTTTATTGTGACCATCAAAAGAGATCAAACTGTCCAGGACGCTGCAAAGAAAATCTGGGAGAACTCTTTTAACCATCTGGCTGTGACCTCCGACACTGATGAACTAGTAGGGATCCTAACTGCCTGGGATATCTCAAAGGCCGTTGCAGAGAATTGTTTTGATTCGGTAGAGAGCGTTATGACGAAAAAGGTGCTGACCTGCGCTCCTAACGAGCCTGTGGACCTTGCAGCTAGAAGGCTGGATCGTTATGGAGTATCTGCGATGCCGGTTATCGATGCTCAGAGGCGGGTTATCGGAATAATAACAAGTGACAACATCAGCAAACTTCTTGCAAGGAGGTACTGAGCGTGAAAATCAAGATCACTATTCCTACCGAGAGAATCCACAACCCTATCATTTCCGAGTCCATAGTCGAAACTGGAATCCTGATTAATATAATGGTTGCAAATATCGACTCAACCTATGGGGAACTAATAGCGGATGTGAATGATCTCAAGTTCGATAAAATCAAACATGCCCTGGAATCTAGAGGAGCTATAGTTTCTATACTGGACAGACCTATTCACAGAGATGAGGAAGAATGTATCGAATGCGGAGCCTGTATTTCAGTCTGCCCTATGAATGTGTATTCTTTTGACAACGCCTGGAATGTCCTAGTAGATGAAAAGAAATGTATTCAGTGCGGCGTGTGCATTAAGATGTGCCCGCATGGGGCCTTGAAACTGGGAGAATGAATAGAGAAAGAAGATTAAGAGCAATAAAGTTAATCTTAACCTTATATTTATTAAATTTCTTTTTATTTTTTCAAGGAAAGAAAAAGATCTGTTTAATATGGAGACAAATTAAAAACTAATTTAAGTAGTTCTAATTATCTTTTCAAAGTTTTCTATTCTTATTTTGGCTTATACTAGTTTTTTACTGATCCGATTCCAAGATCAAGTGATCTTTAGGTTTTTATTAGGTGTAGTTACTCACTTGATCTTGGAATGGACTCCTTTCAGTTCGACAGTCTAGATTCTCTTTACAATGCTCTGTAATATATGTAATACCTTTTCTCGTTGTCATACAGAGTTACTATATTTGCGTTCTCTGAATTCGACTAATTATTTACTGTGTTCCCCGATTCTTGTCCGTTATTTACTGCGCTTCCAGAGTTCTGTCCATTATTTACTGTGTTTCCTGAATTCTGTCCATTGTTTATTGTATTTCCAGAGTTTTGTCCTTTGTTAATTGTATTCCCAGAAAACAGTTTATTTAATTATAATCAGAAAATGTACAAATTCATCGTCAGCCTGGCTTCTAAGCCTGTTTCGCGTATAACAACTTGTAAAATGACATCTACTTATAAAGCAGATTTTTTCGCCTCTATCCTTAGAAGTTTGCAATCTAAAGACATGAATCAAGGTTTCATTCTGAATACCGATTTCTATTTCGAAACTCCCTTTATTTATACATTGAAACAAATAATTACAATGTATCTAGAAAACCGGATAGGCATTAAAGGAGAGTATTGCCAGAACTGGGCATCAGCCCTTTCTCAAGCAACTTCTCAAATATTTCTGCGTTCATCTCCTTTCTCTGTTTTTCTTTGTGGGGACAAAGTAATCCGAAATTTTATATTTCAAACGAATGAGAATATCACAAAAGGAACTTGTACAGTCTTTAAAATAGGGGTAAATTATGAAGATCCTTGTACTCTACTCAGGCGAACTTGGGAAAAAAGTCATCCAGAACCTGATCAATCCGGGAAATTTCTGCGTGTCCTGTGGAGAACTTTGCAATCACTGCAGGCAGGCCAGGAAGTCATATGCAAACCTGATCGTAGGAATTCATGAATTTCCTCAAGACCTGCCCACATTTATAGAACAGCCCGAACAGTACATGCCTCAAAAATTTCCGGAATGCGATCTAATACTTGCTATTGGCATTCATCCCGACCTTCTTATAGCCCTCCCAGATGTTGTAACGAAAACGAAGGCAAAAGCCGTGATAGCGCCTGCTGAAGACTCAAAGAAAACTCCTGCAGGTGTCCTTGAACAGCTTAGAAAAGAGCTTGAAGCTATTGGAGTTGAGTTTGAGGGGCCAAAGCCATTCTGTGCCCTTGAAAAAACCGGAAAGCCAATTATAGACGCGTTCGTTGACCTTGGTTTCGGGAAGCCTGTGCTCAGAATAGAAATGAGCCCTGATGGAAAGATGTTTATCGGAGCAGGCGTCCTCAGAGATGCCCCTTGCGGTTCCACTTGGTTTGTGGCAAAAAAGCTCGGCTGGACTGACACTCCTGAATATAAAGAGACCATCTCAGGTGCTCATCATTCTTATCCCTGTACCGCTAGCATGGACAAAGACCCTCAACTTGGGGACACCATCCTTCACAAGGCCGGATACATTATCAGGGAAGCAGTTGAAGATGGAATGGAATGTGCAAAAAAGGAGAAAGCCCGATTGTCTGCAGTATGCGTGGAGGAAATCTCAAGTTCTAGTCTCTAAAGGTAAGTTTTCGTTTCCAAAAAGTTTTCAAGAAATATATTCTAAATAAAAACCGGAATTTTTTATCTGGTTCCAACAAGAAAATAAGTGTTATCTATCATGTTTCGATAGATTTAAGCCTGAATTCGATGATTTACAAATCTCAGTAAGCAAGCCTCTTGAAGAAAGCTGTTACAATCTGAGCCAAGTTTCATCTATTAATGAATTGAACTGTTTCCTTAATATTCAACTAAAAGCATTAAGGGATTATGGGGTTAAATCCCTGAAGTTAATACTTCTTATTCCCTTTAATGCGTTTAGTTACAATAAGTGCACCTACTGGAGAAGTGCTTGAAAGTACTTTTAGCAGGTGGAACATTTCAGTTTCAATGTAATGGGGGCGCAATCGGTTTTTCCATCCTTACCTTTTACACAGTATGTGAAAGTGTCAGTGCAAGAACATTTTTGAGAACAACATTTGGCTGGTGCTTTGTAGCAGATTTTGCCATTACTCTTCACAGTCACTTTGCCACCCAGTTTGGTAGTAAAAGTTCCTGTCTTTGTAACTTTAAGGTTGCATCCTT
This sequence comes from Methanosarcina sp. UBA289, assembly GCA_002496565.1. Classification (GTDB taxonomy): domain Archaea; phylum Halobacteriota; class Methanosarcinia; order Methanosarcinales; family Methanosarcinaceae; genus Methanosarcina. Next base: position 160,533 of record DAKJ01000004.1, read on the forward strand.
TGTCATTGCTCAGCACGTTAAAGCAATAAACAGTATTTGGACATTTTTTAAGTTTAATAGAATACGTATCTTTTACTGCATCTGTTTTTGTTTTACAATTGCTGTTACAGGCGGCTGCTCCTGTCATTGACAGGACAAAAAATACTAACGTGAAAACACATATTGTTTTGAACATAATTTTTCGCATTATTTATCCTCCGTATTTTTATCTTATTCAGTTTTTATTTTATCTTGCCAGTTCCCATTTAATCCTAGAGTACTCGCAATCGAAACGAACTGGGAAATATTAACATATAAACATACTTTTTTTTCTAATCTTATATAAAAATCAAAAAACGAATTTAAAACTTGATAAAGCTTTATCTTAAAACTTGAAACGTCATAACACTGTTAATCACTATAACTGTATTAGATATCTGCTAGATTAAAAATATAAGACACTTGACGAGTTTATGCCCTATGATGTCTTATGATAGATGTCTATGTGAAAGAATATCAATTCATAAAAATTCTTTTCTGTAATAATTAAATATTAAGATCTTTTACTCTTCTAGAAGGACGGATTTGTCATATTTTAGGAAAAGAAAGTCCTTTCTTTGTACATACAACGTTTAACTTTTATCTTCGGGATTTTTCAAGTTCCAAGATCCCACACTTTTTTGCCTTCACAAAATAGTACATACAGGATTACATTTTCGTTAATCTGCTCACCCGCTTGAACGAAAAATCAATAGAATAAACCTTTAACTGCTTAAAACATAATTTGATTATAATGCCTATTGTGCTTGATTTCATCCTTCAAATGCAATAGGTCTTAAGTCTATTTTCATCAGGTCAACCTGACAAGAGTAGGGAGTATATGAATGTTTATATTCGGATCTGCCTATAGCTTGAAACTCGTGTATTTAGGGCATATCTATTAATTATATGAAGTACGTGCAATAATTATAAAATAGAAAATCTTGTTTTCAATCTCAGTTTAAGAGGTGAACTATGAAGCCAAAGATTGATTCTACGAGTTTTGGTTCGATTACTGTAGGTGGAGAGGTCTTTAAATATGACATCCTTATTCGACTCACTGGGCAAGTCGAAAAAAGAGAGAAAGGGCTGTCAAAGGAACTGTATGGAACTTCTCATAAAATCTCGCTTGAGGAAGCAAAGTACATTTATGAGGAAGGAACAGAAAAAATTATTATAGGAACCGGGCAGACAGGTTTTGTGAAACTGTCTGAGGAAGCAGAAAATTTTTTTACAGAAAAGAAGTGTGGTATAGAACTTTTTCCAACTCCATGGGCAATTGAACGCTGGAATGAACTTGAAGGCAGAATCACTGCAATGTTCCATGTGACATGTTAATAAAGAGGAGACAAGGCAGTCGGACAGTAAAGGCAGGTAATTCAAAAAACAGATTGGTTTATTTAATATAATCCTTCCACATCGCGCCCTTCTTCAAGTACCATTTCTTCTTCCTGTATCATCATATCCTGTTCTATAGTTCGTTTCCCACTTTCTTTTAGCTTAATTTCTTTTATATTTATATCCATCTGCGGGAACGGAATTTCAATCCCTTCTTTCGTATAGGCATCAAATATTCCTGCAATGAGGTCATTCTTTACTGTTCCTATTTCTCCTGTTTTTGCCCAGGCCCTGAGCTGCAAATTTATCGATGAATTTGCAAGTTCAGTGGTTACAACTGCGGGCTCGGGTTCCTGAAGGACAAGAGGATGTGTCTTCATTAGATTCAGTGCTATCCCTGTAGCTTTTTCTAGGCTTGAGGAGTAACTTATCCCTATATCAACAGAAACTCTTCTTGTAGGCATGCGTGTCATATTAACAATAAAACTGCCCCATACAAGCTTATTCGGGATTGTTATGAGCTGGTTGTCAGGTGTCAAAAGTTCGGTTGACATGATCCCTACGGATTTTACTTTTCCGGTCTGTCCATTTACGGTTACAGTTTCTCCCATATCGATTGGTCTGATAGATGCAACACATACTCCAGCAGTCAGGTTTGTAAAGGTATCCTGCAGTCCAAGGCCAAGAACAATGCCTATTGCTGCAGAAACTCCTACTATATAACTATCCACGTCGAAATTTAGACTCTTCAAGAAAATAAGAATAACAATTACATACAGGAGAATGCTTAAAAAGTGAGTGAGAAATTGAATGGTAAGATCTGGAATCTTTGTTTTATGCATTCCTCTCCTGAAAATATGAATAATATACTTTGATAATGCTAATCCCATGATAAGCACTATAATTGCAAAAATCAGCCTTAATACAGTTATCTCGGTATATGGAATTACCTGCTTCATTATCTCATAACTCATTTTTAGCCTCCTCGCTTTTTGGCCAATGTGCGGAGAAGATCAAAAACGATTCTATGCCACTGTCCGGTAGAACTTGTAAAGAGTAAACTTATAAAGAGTAAACTTATAAAGTAAAGACAGGATTATACTGATATGCTGTCAGTATAAAATACATTTAATTTCTTTTATATGTATCTCTAAAAACTACATTTCTTTTATTCTGTCTTTTTAGTGCGAAAGTCTTTTACAGAATAAATCTTTCAATAACAAGTTTCAAAAATATATATGATATAAAAAATAAGTTAAATAGTTTTATCACATTTAGGGAAGGTCAAGGTTGAAATGGATTAAAAAACTCTTTGGAAAAAAAGAAGACTCCCGCGAGGAAACTGGTTTCAAGGAGATTAATTTTGAAGACCTGCCCGCGTGGCTAGATATCAGGTCTCAAAAAATATCTTCCCAGGTAGAAAAAGACGTACCTGACCTTTTGAAAGAACTTGAAGTTTCGCTTCTGGCACTCAAGGAAAGTAACTCAAGGCTTTCAGAGGCTAAGGTCGAGGGAGATTTTGATATCAGGATTGTAAAGCGAGCGAAGAGCAACAGAGAAAATGTGACAAAACAGGTCACAATGTTGATAGATAAAATCAGGGTTCAGGAAGACAGGGATTTCAGGACTCTGGAAAGCTTTTACGGGGCAGCTACGCAGAGCCTAGATACCTGCCTGGAGCATATGAACCGAAGCTTCAGGTATACCAGAGGCGTTTTTCCAGAAGAATCAAAAGAGGTTAGTGAAAGTCTTGCCAGCCTGGGGAAGGCTTTTAATGAGCTCGGAGAGGTAATTCTGGGAAATAAAAAGGAAATGGACGCTGTAGAAGCAGCTTACTCGGATGCTAATAGAATAGAGGAGCTTTTTGCCTCAATAGCAGCCGAAGAGCTGGAACTCGAATCCAAAAACCAAAGAATCCAAACATTGAATTCTGAATCTTTAGGAGTTAGCCAGGCTCTTGAAGATTTCAGAAAAGGAGCTGCCTGGCAGAGGTTACAGAACCTGCAGTCAGAATTTACTGTTGCCAGGGAAAAACTCAAGAAAGCCGAGACTGGCTTGAATTTTCTTGTGCTCCCGCTTTCAGGTCATCTCTCAAGGATTAAGAAACTTCATGAAAGCAGCAGGTATACCTTAAAACTTGAAGTAAAGAAAGAGCTTGAGATTTGTCTTGAAGATCCCGTGCATGTAAATCCTTCTTTTTTCTCTGAACTTCAAAAGATATTCGAGGATAATTCCCTGGATATGCAGGCCCAGAAAAAAGAAAAAGCCCTTTTACAGGTCAAAACTGCAATCTCGAGTTTTCCCGAGAGGAATAAAGAGTATCTTGAAGCTCTGCAGCAATTTGAGGCAAAGAAAGCTGAAATCGAAAGTTTGGATACCGGAAAATTTGTTGAACTTGAACATAAGGAAGCTGAGCTCCTGAGCAGGACTCGCTCGCTTGAAGAGGATATTGAAGATTCTAAAAAGAAACTTGCCGCTTTAAGAGAAGAACTGGAACACCAAAAGGAAAAATTCCTTGCCAGTCTCAGTTTAATCGACAGCAATTTGCATGTGAACTTCCCGAGTCCCGTCTCGGGAGGACGGCCCTAATCGTGCCTCGGGAGCACGGTCCTTTTTGTTGCCCGAGTTTCGCTTCGGGAGCACGAAGCCCTTTTCGCTTCGCTCAAGAGGGCTGAATTATGGGTTAGAAAAAGTGATTTTCAACTCGCTCAGGGGTTTATTTATACAAATTTCTTTTTTGATCACCAGGTGATGTGATTATAACTTTTTTAAAAAAGGCTTGACCGAAAATGGTACAATAAAAACCTTACCCTGAACCCTATCGGCATGATTACAAGCCTTTTTTTAAAATGCTTTAGCAAAAAACACTGCTAAATCTAAAACGTCATGACGGCGTGATCAACCGGCGCAACGGTTGCGGGTCAACGGTTGCGGGTCAATGGTTGTAAAGAAGGCTGAATTATAATGAAGATAGTTAGCACATGGGAGAAATTAAAGTGGAGATACTGAGCCCACAGGGACAATTTTACGAATTATAACTTTCCCATAGCTGTTATCCTGGTTCCATATTGTTGGATAGTAATTGGGTAAATGCAGATATTTACATCCAAAACTGCGTTTTCAGGCCTGCGTCTGGAAATAAACTTCCTCGTAAGGCTGGACCACTACAAATCCCTCTCCTTTGAAAGCCATCTGGAATGACTCCCCGCTGCTTCTTCCAACCAGGGTTTTTAGGGAAATGTCAGTTTTTATCTCAGGTTCCAGGTTTCCTGACCAGGCGACTGTAGCATTGGGGTCAGTAAAGACCGGGTGACCTGGGCTTACCCGGAGAGTTAGGGGGTCCTGGTGAGTTGTAATGGCGGCCATACCGGTTCCTTCCAGTTTAATGTTGAAAAGCCCTCCTGCCATCATTCCTGAAACATTTTTCATCATCTTTATTTTCCAGTTTAGCGAGGTCTCAAAGGCAAGTAGATCGTTGCCATTTACAAAAAGGGAATCGTTATCAAGTTTCAGGACTGATACCTTCTTTCCTTCATCTGCAAGGTAGAGTTTTCCTTTGCCTTCGGCTTTTGTGAGGCTGACTCCCTCACCTGTAAGCGCCTTCTTCACAAAGGTGCCGATTCCGTGTTCGAAGACTCCTTCCCTCGTAAAAACTATATCTCCTGTGTACGCGACCATTGAACCTCTTTTTGTCCAGACCATTCCTTCAAGGTTAACCTCAAGAAGGCGTTCGCGTTCCAGCTCAAAAATTCCCTGATCCAGATCCTTTTCTTCTGTATTTTGAATGAAATCCTCTATTGAATAGCGTCCCAAACTATCATCTCTTTTTATGTTTTATTCTCTTATTTAATTGTTCAATTGTCTATACAGTTATAAAGCATTTCTCTCAATCTGCATTATCAAGTTGAAAAACCCGAGTTCCGTCTCGGGAGGACGGGTCCGTTTCGCTCACTCCGTTCGCTCAAGCGGACTTTCTGCAGTTATGGAAAATAAGATTAGCGATGTCTGGATTTTGCTCAAAAGTGTATAATTTATGTACTCTGACAGTTTTTATCTGCTTTACTAATCTCCTTTAATTATCTCCTTTAATAAAGTTTAAGAAAAGAGGTTTGACAATGACAGAGGCGCTTTACTTCCTTGATTGTTACCTGAAAGAGTTCGAAGCAACTGTCGAAAAAGTTACAAATGATCAATTTGTGGTTCTTGACCGTACTGCCTTTTATCCCGAAAGCGGGGGCCAGCCCAGCGATACCGGAAAATTAGTTCGTGAATCTGATGGGGCTGAATTTGGTGTCCTGTATGTGGGTAAGTTCAATGGAGATATCAGTCATGAGATAGCTGGTGAAAATGTTTCTAACGGGTTAAAAGCAGGGGATAAAGTAAAAGGATTCATTGATTGGGATCGTCGTTACAGGCATATGCGTATGCATACGGCGACTCACGTAATCGCAAACGTAATCGAAAAGGAAGCCGGGGCTCAGATAACCGGAAACCAGCTTGGTCTTGATCAGAGCAGGGTGGATTTCAGCCTTGAAGTCTTTGACAGGGATAAATTTGCCGAATATGAGAAAATTGCCAATGACCTTATAGCCCGGAAAAACCCTGTTAATCTCTACCTTGTAGGTCGAAATGAAGCCGAAGAAAAGCTCTCCCGATTGACCACATTGGCAAAAGGCTTTTCTGATGATATAAAAGAAGTCCTCATGGTTGAAATAGAAGGTGTCACGATTGAAGCCTGCGGGGGAACTCATGTTAAAAATACTGAGGAAATAAAAGGCATAAAAATCACAAAGCTTCAGAATAAAGGGAAAAGTAACAGGAGAATGTACTTTACACTTGTAGATTAAGATCTGAATCTAACCTGAATCTAATTTAGCTTTTCTTTCTTTTTATTTTTTCGCCGTTTCTCTTTTTCTTCCAGATTTCAGGTCTCAAGAAGATAGTATTCTATCAGCAGGATACATTGGACTGGAATTCGAATTTTTGAGTCTGAATACGATTATCTAATATCGTTTATAATTTTAATTATAAATTGATCAATGGGGGTTAGATTGCTTAAATTAGGATATAAAATTGCACCTGAACAGTTTCCTCCATCGGAGTTGCTGCAACAGGTCATAACGGCTGAAAAGGCGGGCTTTGAAAGTATTGATGCCAGTGATCATTTTCATCCATGGAGTGAAAGCGGACAGGCATGTTTTGTCTGGAGTTGGCTTGGAGCAGCGTCGGTGAGTACTCAAAGTATAGAACTGGGAACGGGTCTGACTTGCCCTATTCTGCGTTATAACCCTGCTGTTATCGCTCAGGCTGCTGCAACCGTATCTTCGCTTGCAGGAGGCCGGACTTATCTTGCAGTCGGAACGGGGGAAGCTTTAAACGAGTATCCCGTAACTCTTGAATGGCCGCAATATGACGAGCGTCAGATACGAATGATAGAGGCAATCGGACTTATCCGTGAACTCTGGACCGGGTAGAAAGTCAGCTTTGATGGGTGCTATTACCGGACAAAAAATGCCAAACTTTATACGCTGCCTAAAAACAATATTCCTATTTATATCTCCTCACTCGTACCCGAAAGTGCCTACGTTGCAGGCTATTATGGGGATGGTCTTCTAACTGTTGGGGGAGAGTCGGATATGCAGAAATATGAGCAGATTCTTTCCGAGTTTGAAAAAGGAGCCAGGGATTCAGGTAAGAGCCCGGAAAACCTACCAAAGGCAATAGAGCTTTTTGTTGACTATGGTACAGATCCTAAAGAATCTATTGATAATTTCATGAAGTACTGGGCTGGAGCGCTTATACCTGCTCTTTTTGTGAATAAGATATACACTCCGGAGATGTCTGCTCAGAATGGAAAAGTTGTGGGCCCAGACGTGATACGAAATCATGCTTGTATTTCTGAAAATCCTGAGGATCACATTCATTTTGTAAAGAAATATATGGATTTGGGTTTCACACACATTTATTTCCATTCGGCAGCCTCGGACCAGATATCTTTCCTCAAAGCCTACGGAAAAGATGTTTTACCGGCGTTAAATAAAATGGGATAAATTTATTTTTATTTTCTGATCTTTACTTTTCATATACCCTTTTACATAAATGTCATTTATTTCCTCTTCTATTATTATATGATTATTCGAGACAATATGTCATATATCCAAATTAAAATCAAAAGTTTATTCTGGAAATCCTCATTAAAATTAACACGTTTGAATATTCTTCAAAGATTTGTAACTTTTGTTTATTTGAGGTGTGTACATAATCGAAGATATGACACATGTTATGATATTCGTCAAAGACTATAATGAGGCGCTTGACTTTTATACGAATAAACTTGGTTTTGTAAAAGTTACAGATGTTATCCCGACACCAGGATGGCGCTTTTTGTCTGTTGCCCCAAAAGGCCAGGGTACCGAAATAATTCTCCATATGCCCAATGCCACAATAGAAGGCGAGGCCGAAACACAGATGGAGACTGAACTCATAGGTAAAACCCCAGCCTTGATGTTTAAAGTCGATGATTGCAAGAAGACATGCGATGAGCTAAGATCAAAGGGAGTAATGATCATTGAAGAGCCTTTCTCGGCTCCTTACGGTATCCAGGCGCTCATAGTAGACCTGTATGGAAATCCACTGTGGCTCATAGAACATCCCAAGTGAAAAAGTCATATCCAAATTAGGTTATTTTTTCTGTCTCGCCTGTTGCATCCGGGTAACCCACTTATCTTTGCACTTAAGTTATTCCTACGAGCCTCCGCAGGCGTTTTACCTTCAAGGGCTTCTCTACTACAAAAATAAACATCCTTTCTATTTCAAAAATGTAGGCTTTTTTGAAAATGAATTCTCGATAATTTAACCCAATGATGTTATTTTCTGTCTAATAATAATCCTGTAAACTTATCTATATCTATTTATATATTTCAAGAAATATTACCCTTATTAAACAGAATTTCAGAGAATAAGGCTTAGGTTTCGAGTTTTTTGGATCTTTTTGGATCTTTTAACCCTGTTAGTTGTTTGGGAGTAAATACCTGTCTAAGGTTACTAAAAAGTGATTTTATGGCAAATAAATATGCTCAGCATTTAAAGTGCAATTACCTTGACAGAAGAGCTGCTCTTAGAGGTGAAGTTGAGCGTCAGTTAATACACCTGTTTACAGGTATAACTCTAATTCTTTTAATTGATGCAGCAGGCGATATGGCTCTACCTCTCTTGCTTCTTTTCCTTATTTTTTATGTGACAGTCTCAATAGCCATTATCCTGGATAAGCTTCCACTTCCATTATCCATTTTTCTGTGCAGATGGGGAAGGCCTTCGAAACAGACTATACCGCTTAAAGGAACTATCCTACTCCTTTGTGGAATACTCCTCTCTTTTATACTATTCCCTGAAGAAATTATGTATGCTTCAATTGTAGTAGTCACATTCGGAGATTCGGTAGCAACCGCATTAGGGGTTCTGGTAGGCAAACATAAGCTTCCATACTCGAGAGAAAAAACTATAGAAGGAACAGTCTCAGGGATAGTAGCAGCCTTTTTAGTATCTTTACTTTTTGTGACCCCTGTTCAGGCTTTTGTTGGGGCTACAGGTGGGATGCTGCTGGAAAGCGTTATAGGTTTGCAGACAATCCGGGAATCTAACTCACAAACTGTCTTCAAGTTCTTTTTTAATGATAATTTTTTAATTCCTTTATTCTCAGGTTTACTTATGTTTATTGTAGGTTTATTCAGCAACTGAAGACTTTTCAGTAGCAGACAAATGTTTTATCTGGTACTTTTATATCAAGTGAATAAACCTCTGGTCGTATCATTATGCGGTTGATGTTTTCATGATTAATTTTCCAGTGCTAGAAATGCCTTATATATCGTGTATCAAGCAGCTATTAACCTTACTGAATTACAAAAAGGTATGATACGCCACTAATAGTATTTTGGAAATAACATCAACTAACTAATAGTGCATGACCAAGCCTCTATATCTTGGCAGTATTATTGAAAGATCTGCGTTCAGACAGATTCAGCGTTAGTTTTATATTATACAATTAGACTCTGAAATACATCCCAATTTATTTTCGTTTCATAACTCTGATCTTAGATAGCTTTCAAGAAGTTTTTCTAGATATGTGGTGAATTTATTTCCTGACGGAGTAGCTTTTCAGTATCGGTAGCTCCTTTGAATGGATTTTTTCTTCAATTCACCTGTTTTAAACCAAGCCCTCTATGAGGGCATAACTTTCAATAGATGCTAACCAAAAACCTTAGTTTGCAGACATGTTCAGTCTTTAATCCTAATAAAAATAAATAAGCTGCTAGATCTAAATAGTCATCTTCTACCAAACGTTTGAGTTGAATTCTTTTTTATATTATATTTTACATAATACTCAATGGTGGGTGGGCAACTAATTGGGAAAGGCAATAGCTACCTGAATCCAGGGAGGTGAACTTATATAAAGGAGTCTACGTCAGGTTGGAGTTCATAACTGGTGGGGAGGTTATCCTACGAGAGAGACGACCTTGTAAAGTTTGCCAAAGGTAAGCAGGCAAGCAATGACGTTCTGGACCTTCTGAGGGGATACCTGAAATAGAGTATAACACCCTGATGACGTTCCCGGAGAAATCAAACGCCTGGAAAGCGAACGCCATCAAACCACCAAAACCAAATGAGTACTGATTTGCCGAACAGGGATTTTAGGATAGATGCAATCTAGGTCCAGATAGTACAGAAAGTATGAGATAGTACAGAAAGTATGAGTTACCCATTCAAAAGGTAAACTCTCGAACATTATACAGTCGATATGGCTGAATACAACTGAGAGTTCGGTAATTGAGATTTGGTAACTGAGTGTTTAAAGAAGGCTTTTTAGAGAGTCTGTAGATTGCCGGAAAGTGTATCGTACTGACCATGTCAGAAAGGAACCAAGAAAACACATAGAACATATAAACCATGGGGGAAATTTATGCAAACAAGTCCAATTGAAGTTCAAAAAGCTCTGAAGGATATCGATTATCCTGTAAAAAAGCAGGATCTAATTGCACACGCCAAAAAACATAATGCCAGTAATGAAGTAATGCAGGTCCTTGAAAGTCTTCCAGACAAGGAGTACACCAACGCTGCCGATGTCAGCAAGGAATTCTCTGGAAAGTAAAATCATAAAGTAAAGAATTCGAGAGCAAATAAAAATAATATGGGGGGTAAACTTATGAGAACAAGTATGGCTGATGTTGAACATGCACTGAAAGGTATTGATTTTCCTAAAAGCAAGAATGAAATTGTTAGTTATGCTCAGCAACAAAATGCTAATAACGAAATAATTTCTGACTTGCAGCAACTTCCAGATAGGACATATAACAACGCTGCCGATGTTGCTCAGGAGTTTAGCGGAAAGCGCTTTAGTGGAGAATCAAAATAAGTAATAAGATAATGAAAAAGCTGAAGACATTGACAGCAATTTAAACTTATTGGAGTAAAGGGGGAAATTTTATTCACACAAGCCCTATTGAAGTTCAGAAAGCTCTAAAGAACATGGATTATCCTGCAAAGAAGGAAGATCTTGTTAAGCATGCCAAGGACCGTCACGCTAGCGATGAAGTAATGCAGGACATTAATGAGCTTCCGGACAAGGATTATACAAACGCTGCCGATGTCAGCAAAGAGTTTAAAGGAGACTAAGCTGAACAAAAAGGGGATTTAGGCAACCAGTCCAATTGAAGTTCAAAAAGCTCTGAAGATATCGATTATCCTGTAAAAAAGCAGGGCTTTATTAAGCACGTTAAAATGCATAAGCTATCAGTGAGGTAATTGAGGCTCTCGAAGATCTTCCGAAAAGGAGTAACATAAATGTTTCAGATGTCAGTAAAGAGTTTGAAGGAAAACAACCATACTTTAGAGCCAGCAAAGCAATAAATGGGGAGCAAGTAAATGAGCTCCCCCTTGATCCAAATAAAAAAGGAGGCTGATGTACCTCCTTTCTTTCTCCTGAATTTAATCTCTGATCAGTGTCTCCGGGCAATTTCTGTGGCAGTCGCAGTGCTAAAAATTTAGCAAAGATGATACGCTAATGTAAGTATTTATAAGCTACCACAAAGTAAGCCAAATCAAAAAACTTTTGTGAAAAACAGACTAATGCGAAATAGAGTAATACTACAAATTTTTATTCGATCTTCTTCTTCTTATTACTATTACTACTATTACTATTACTATTAATTACTATTTCTTCTGGAAACCCTACATTATTAACCGTATCCAATGGAACAAATATTGATAATGTCAGGAAAACTCCATAAACAATCGAAATTAATTAATCGAAATCAATTGCGAAGCTCCAGTTCAAAAGACAAGAAATTGTTAAAGCTTAATAAAGCCTAATGCAGTAAAAATAAATATCATCATACCAGATATTAACTATTCAATTAGTTCATCGAGATCCCCAGACAATAACATGTCCATAAATGAGGTTCTTTTTGAATTATTTGATAAATCTCTTTGCATGGATTTTTACTAAAAATTAGATGGGGGAAAATCATAATGGAAAGAAGAAATTCCCAGAGTAAGGATCGGGGTTCCAGCAGGGAACGCGGCTACGGTAGAGGGCCACAAACGATGTACAAGGCAAAGTGCTCAGATTGTGGCGAAGAAACAGAGGTGCCTTTCAAACCGGATCCTGACAGGCCGGTCTACTGTAGGGAGTGTTACGCAAAGCGCAAACCTAAAAGGTATTAATATATTCGGCATCAAGCCTTGCTGTTTCATTCTAATTGATAATCTTTTACTGATTTGCTGAGGTTATTATTCTTACCTTAACTCATCTCCTTTCTATTTTTTCTTATTTTTTATTAAAGAGCTTTATTCCTGTTCCTGTATCTCTAGTTGTCTTTCAAATTGCGTTATGTCCAGCAAAACTTGAAAGAGTGAGTTCCTTCCTATATCCTTTACATCAATTTCTACGGGTTGAGCTAACGTATCCTTAACGGTTCTCCAGTCGTCTCTAAAGACATCAACAATCTCCCATGGGCCTGTAGAGCTATCTTTAACCCTATCACGGGCAAGTTGCAGAAGCAGGTGTTTTTTTTCAGTCAAAGTGAGATTTTCTATTCCTTTGACTTCTAACTCACTTACAGTAGCTTCACCCATTTTGGATCGAACTACCATTGGCTCTCCTGGCTCATCTTTTATTTCGTTTGTTACTTTTCTTTCCATCAATTCAACCCCTTCTCTGTTTTCAGCCCGGCTGCTTATCGATAATCAGAGCACAGCTGTGAAGGTTCTTGGATCCAGATGAATATTTTTCTGGCAATAACTGCATCTTGTCTCAAGATTTGTCCCTGCAAGAATAGCTCTCTCTACTTCTTCCTGAGGTGAGATGTACTGCGTCATTTCCTCTCCGCAATAAGGGCACTTTATCTTCAGCCAGTCAAGCCTGGTCATTTCTCTAAGATTCTGTATTAATTTTCCCAGAGCATCCTCATAAGCCTCAGGAGAAAAGACAATTGGCTGAAGGTGGTGTATCAGGATTGGTAATTCAACTCCTGCTTCTACCAGCGGAATTATAAGCTGGTCGGCTCCGACTGCAAGGCCAATCTCCTGATTTACTTCCGGAGACCCTGCACCTTTCTGCGTGAGGATCGGGATAAAACAATCTGACTGACGAATGCCAAAACTTATTCTTTCACCCAGGGAAAGGATTCGAGCTTTCCTGTACAGGGCTGAGAAACTTTCCAGCTCCACGGCCCAAAGAGTTCTGGCAAGTTCCTGAGCAAGTGGCTCGTCCTGCTCGCAGTGGGCTATGTAAATTTTTGAGATCATAGATGGTGTTTTTAACCTGCAGTTATTCTATTTTTTTTGGTTTCTTGTCGTGCTCAATTTCCGGCTCTGGATGAGGTATCGGCTCAGGTGGAGGAACTGGTTCAGGCTCAGGTTCAGGTATCGGTTCAGGCTGGAAAGATGGTTCTTTGTCTTCTCGTGGCAAAAATGACCCCTCCTTTACTGAATAATTACGATTTTCACGGTAATCTCAGAATAATCTGGATTTTCAATGATTATTTTGCTTCTTAGCGATTATTTAACTTCTTGAAAACGATTTGGCTTTTCAGATTTACCTTGTTATGGATTTTAACTGCTAGAATTGTTCTGTCTGAAATAAGTTTTAAGTTTTTAAGAATCTGATCTTAGTAACTACCGTTAATCTGAGATAGTGACATGTTTTAGTTATTTAACGAATGCTTATGGTTCTGCCTTGCTGAAACCTGATTGGTCAGTCAGAAGCTAGCATCACGCTTGTAGATTTAATTACTGCGTATACCTCACTCCCTTCTTTCAAATCCATATTTTCGGCCGAGTTTTTTGTGATTATGGAAGTAATTTCCATACCACATGGAAGTTCAACAACTACTTCGGAGTTAACTGATCCGTGCACTATTCTTTTCACCCTGCCTTTCAGCACATTGCGTGCGCTTATTTTCACTCTTATTCCCCAAATGCAGGTATTTATCTTGTTATCAATAAGGTTAGCCTTGTAAATTATAGAAGCATAGGAATCTGGTTTTCTGAACTCAAATCAGATATTATAAATTTTAATTTATATGTCTCATTCCTGTTTCCGATAACTGTAAATCAAATCGAAGTTTTAAGTCTGACCTTCGATCTTGCCAATGACGCTTCTTGCATGTGGGCCTGGGTCTATGGATAGTAAATACCTGTCGTTTTTAAGCGATGTGAATTCAGCAACCTTTGATAATGAGCAGCTTATCCTCTATTCTGAAGACGCAGATAAGAGGATGTTCTTTAAGAATGGGGCCGGGCTGAACAGAATGTTTGGCCGAAAACTCTTATTCGAGAGCTTCATTGCCAGTTATATGGCTCTCCATTATTGAGCTTCATCTCCAATTGTATAGTTCTCTATCATTGATTTTTTTCTTTTCCTCAATAGGAACTAATATTAAATGAAAATAATAAAATAATTTATATAAAAACAAAAGATTATACCATATAAATGGTTATTTAACAGGATGTCTCTGGTTGATGACGTAAAACTATCAACAATGGCTGCAGCCTGCACATTAGTACTTATAATTGTACCAGAAAATATAATTCACAGTCAACTTGATTTTGCGTCGAAATATTCTCCTATATGGATTTTTATATTTTACCTATTCTTGAAAAATGAAACAAAAAATAATATTTTACCCTGGTACTTTTTAATGATTTATGCAACTGCTGGAATTCTGATCCTTGAAGCAGTAAATCCCTTCAATAGTACGACATAACTACCAAGGATGCCATTATTGATTATCGTATTTATCCGAAAAGTTATCTATTAACCGTTTTTTGCTTATTCTTTACACCGAGTCCAACAACTTTAAAAGCAATGTCTCTTATGAACATGTGAACTTTAATGTCGAAAGATCAGGGTTTACAATTCCCTGGTTTACTTCCGAGATTCGGGTTGATTTTCCAGGCTTTTAAACTTAGAAGCTTTGTGAGAGATTGAAATGGAACTTGATGAAGTTATAATCACACGGGCAATTTTTGATGAGTATTCTAAAACCTTCCTTGACTACACGGAAATTGATGTGGCACTCATAGGAGGAGGGCCTGCAAACCTGGTGGCTGCAAAATATCTTGCAGAGGCAGGAGCAAAGGTCGCTATTTACGAACAGAAGCTGTCGCTCGGGGGAGGTATGTGGGCTGGAGGCATGATGTTCCCGCGCATAGTTGTTCAAGAAGAGGCCTGCCGCATCCTTGATGATTTCGGGATAAGGTATAAAGAGTACCAACCCGGGTACTATGTGGCAAATTCCGTAGAGTCCGTCGGGAAGCTGATTGCAGGGGCAACTTCAGCCGGGGCTGAGGTTTTCAACCTTGTGAGCTTTGAGGATGTCATGATCAGGGAAAACGATAGAGTTACCGGGATCGTCATCAACTGGGGTCCTGTCACAGCACAGCATTTGCATGTTGATCCTCTTATGATCCGCACAAAACTCGTAATTGACGGGACAGGGCATGATGCGGTTGTATGCAATACGATTCTCAAAAAGATTCCCAATGCAAAGATCGGAAAACTCGGAAAGCTCGGAGAAAAACCAATGTGGTCAGAGGTTGGCGAGCGCCTGGCTGTTGATGCAACCCAGGAAATCTACCCTGGCCTGATCGTTGCGGGCATGGCTGCAAATGCCGCAACCTGCGCCCCTAGAATGGGTCCAGTCTTCGGAGGCATGCTTCTCTCGGGAGAAAAGGCTGCAAAACTTGCTCTTGAAAAGCTTAAAGAACTATGATTCCTATCCAGAAAGGACTTTTAGCCAAATTTTTCCCATTCCAAGAGCCGGAAAACAGAAGCTCTTCTTTTACTTAGGAGGGGCTCCTGCTATTTCCGGCAAAAACTTTATATAAAAAAACTCCTTCTATAGGTTGCTTCAATCTGAAGTACCAGACCCCTGTGGCCGGGGTAGGGTAGAGGTCCATCCTGTGGCCCTGTGGAGGCTACGACCCGAGTTCGATTCTCGGTCCCGGCCCTAATTATTTTTATATCTTTTTCTTACCTTTTAACTAGTATTTTTGATTCTGTGTATATAATTTCTTTACCCCCTCACTTACCCCTCTTGCATAGATGCCCTTCACTATTTTTAACACACATTTATAATATGGACTAATTATCTAAAAAACTTAAGATCCATAACTGTACTGGTAGAAAAGGATAGGGACGGGCGTGAAATCTCGATATTACTTACAATTTATCCGTAATTTACCTGCAATTTATCTAGAATTTACCTACAATTACCCAACAGTTTATCTAAAATCTACCTGAATTTACCTGTAATTTATATCTAACTGTAGTATACTTTCGATTATCAAGCAAATGGAAACAAGAATTGACATGAAAGCACTTATTATAGATGGCTATGTGGATGAACCTGCCTGTCTTGGGGTTCCTCCTTACTTTTCTCCCTACCCACGTTATATAGCAGGCGCTCTCAGAGAACGCGGACTCTCCGAAAAGGATATTCATTACCTGACCATTGACACTCTGCGCGAAAACCCTCCCGGAGCAAGGGAATTTATAGGAAAAACAGACCTTGTTATCATTATAGCAGGCATGACCGTGCCAGGTAAATATCTTCAGGCTTCTCCAATCACACTAGGGGAAATTGAGACAATCTTCCGGACTGCACACGGGGTAAAAGTAATAGGCGGTCCTATCAGGCTCGGCTTCAGCAGCGAAGGTGGAAGGGCTGCAAAAGGTACTGAAGGCGGAATAAACTTTGAAAGCGCCGTACTTGCCAGAATGGATCTCGAAGCTTTTGTTTATGATCTTTTTAAGGATGACATTACCGGACATTCTCCTGTAAAGCTCAGAAATCCCGAGGCTGTAGAGCACCGCTTCAGGACCACAGCCGAAATCGGACGCTGGGGGCCCAAAGGGGCTTTTTTGATCAGGCAACACCCTGATTATCCTTACTGCATGTGCGAGCTTGAGACCTACAGAGGTTGCGGCAGACAGGTTCACTGCTCCTTTTGTACAGAACCTTTTTACGGGTCTTCCGATTATCGCCCAATAGAAGATTTAATTTCCGAGACATCCTCCCTTTACTCCCACGGAGCCCGCTATTTCAGGATTGGTAGGCAGCCTGATCTTTTTTCCTATCGCGGCAAGGATACTGGAGGGCCTGTCC
Source organism: Methanosarcina sp. UBA289 (assembly GCA_002496565.1). Lineage (GTDB taxonomy): Archaea > Halobacteriota > Methanosarcinia > Methanosarcinales > Methanosarcinaceae > Methanosarcina. The sequence continues at coordinate 177,554 of DAKJ01000004.1, forward strand.
CCAAGCCCAATCCAGAGGCCATTGAAAGGCTATACAGAGGAATCCGAAACTCAGCTCCAGAGCTGTCTGTGCTTCATATGGACAATGCAAACCCTATTACTCTCGCAACTTATCCTGAAGAGTCTGAGCAGATCCTGAAGACGATAATTAAGTATCATACCGCAGGAGACGTGGCGGCTTTTGGAATGGAAAGTGCTGACAGGGCAGTAATTGAGGCTAATTTCCTGAAAGCAACTCCTGAGGAGGTCTTTGAGGCGATTAAACTTGTGAACAGGCTTGGGGCTGTTCGAGGAGCAAACGGGCTTCCCGAAATTCTTCCGGGCATCAATTTTGTGCATGGGCTGATGGGCGAGTCCAAGAAAACCTTCCAGCTTAACTACGACTTTCTTCAGCATGTGCTAGATTCGGGATTGCTCCTGCGTAGGATCAATGTTCGTCAGGTCATGGCTTTTCCGGGGACCCCGATGTATGGGAGAGATGAAGCCACAAGGAAGCACAAGAAACTTTTTTTGGATTATAAGGAACGGGTAAGGAAGAATATTGATCTGCCAATGTTGCGGCGTGTTGTACCCGAAGGTACTATACTCAGGAATGTAATGTGTGAAGTTCACGAAAAAGGAGTTACTTTTGGTCGGCAGCTTGGTTCATATCCTCTGCTTGTTGGAATTCCTGCTTCTCTGACTTTGAGGAAATTTACTGACATTACGGTCACAGGGCATGGAATGCGCTCGATTACCGGCATACCTTACCCTCTGCCTATCAACAACGCTTCTCCCAATCTCATCAGGGAACTTCCTGGACTTGGCAGGAAAGCTGCTGATTCAATAATCGCCGGAACTCCCTATACAGGCAGAGAAGATTTTCTCAAGCGTGTAAGTGAAGGGGATAAGTTGCTCCGGTTTATTGAGATCTAATACTTTTTAAATTTCAGTTTTTCAGTTTCGATATCTTGGCCCAGTTACTAGATTCATAGAGTTGGATTCATGCTGTCTGATGCCAGAAATTGATGATTAGCAGCCTTTAAACTTTTCTGGCTCAGAATTTACCGTAGTCTCAGGCGGTTGTTTAAAGGGCTCTTCTATATTCATAATTTTTTAATAGAGCCCTCTTTCTTTTACACAAACACCTATTTATCCAATCGAGAATTATTTTTACTTGGGGATTTTTGGAGGGAATTTTGTTGAGCAAGAGCACGGAGAATTTATATAGGGCAAAGATTGCTTTTCAACTCAGTTTCATTGTCTGGGTCATGCTTGTGATTCTCATTTTCTATGCTACGTTTGAGGCAACGACCAAAATGTACGGCACTTTTTTTCTGCTGCTTGTAGTTGTTATATTCACTCCTTTTCTGCCGGATGGGGCAGGTTATGAGGAAGGGTAAGCCGAAGTAAATAGGTGAATCTGGACTTTTCTATCAGTACAACTGTTAGTGACGGTAATTTTCAAAATTTTACTTTTCTATAAAAAATTCTCTTTATTGCCTCAGCCGTAAATATGTAAAGTCCTATTATGGCTCCAACAATTAATATAACCTTCAAAGGCAGGGGTTTGAAGCCAAAGAGTGCTGCAAAAGGAGTTAGCGGGAAGCAAAGAGTAAGGACTAAAATGAGCATAGTGGCCACCAGTAGATATTTTCCAGGTTTGCTTTTGAAGAAAGGTTTTCGACTCCTGATTACCAGGACTATCATTGATGCCGAAATAACAGATTCTATAAACCAGCCGGTTCTGAATTGTTCTATCATACCCGGTAGCAGGAGAATCAGAATACCGAATGTCAGGTAGTCGAAAACCGAACTGGTAAAGCCAAATACCATCATAAACTTACGGATGAAATTTATATTCCAGCGATGTGGCTCTTCAATCAGTTCTTTATCAACGGTATCAGTGGCTATTGTCATTTCTGGAAAATCAGTCAATAAATTAGTTAGCAAGATCTGTGTGGGCAGCAGGGGAAGAAAAGGAAGGAAAAGGGATGCTCCTGCCATGCTGAACATATTCCCAAAGTTGGCACTGGTAGCCATGAAGACATACTTCAGGGTATTGGCAAAGGTTTTTCGTCCGCCTTTGACACCTTCTACAAGGGCATCCAGGCTCTTTTCCATCAGCACAATATCTGCAGCTTCTTTGGCGACATCTGCGGCACTATCAACTGAAATTCCTACATCGGCTGCATGAAGAGCCGATGCATCATTTATACCATCTCCCATATACCCAACAACGTTTCCTCTCTTCTTAAGTGCAAGAATAATATGTTCTTTCTGATTTGGCTCTACTTCAGCAAAGATGTCAATATCATTTACTTTTCTTACAAGGGCCTCACTTGTCATTTGATAAATTTCGCTTCCGGTTAGAATTCTTGAGGCTTTAAATCCTACTTCCTTACTAATACTGGCAGCCACAAGTTTGTTATCTCCGGTAATAATTTTCAGGGAAATTCCAAGTTGTTCCATGTTTTCTATCGTTTTTGCAATGTCTGGCTTCAGCGGGTCAAAAAACAAGAGAAATCCGAGAAAGGTCATTCCATCTTCCTGCTCTTTTTCGATTTTAGTCTGCTTGTCCATGTCCCTGTATGCAACTCCAAGTGTTCGAAACTCTTTTTCGCTGAACTCCTTGTATTGCTGCTCGATTTTGTCCTTGACCTCTGAAATTTTCACAGTTTTTCCAGGCTCTATTTCTGCTAAGGTGCAGACCTCAAGAATACTCGAGAGGGCACCTTTAGTGATCATCAGGCTATTCTCGTTTTTTGAGACAAGAACGCTTAATCGCTTACGCATAAAATCGTAAGGGACCTCGTCCAGCCTTTTATATTCTCCTACATCGAATTTATTATGTGCTAGGATCGCCCGGTCGATAGGGTTTTTAAAACCTTTCTGGTGATAGGCATTGAGACTGGCGTAAAGAAGGATTTTTTCACTCTGGCCTCCTTTCACATCCCGGATAGAATGAAGTTGAAGTTCTCCTTCGGTCAGAGTGCCAGTCTTGTCGGAACACAGTAAATTCATGCTGCCGAGATTCTCAATAGAGGCCAGCCTCTTGACAATGACTTTATTTTGCGCCATCTCTCTTGCGCCGTGAGAAAGGTTAACACTTATAATTGCTGGTAAAAGTTGCGGTGTAAGTCCGACTGCAAGCGCAAGAGAGAAAAGGAAAGAATCCAGAATCGGGCGCTGAAAATAAACATTGATTGCAAAGATGGAAATAACCATCAGCATAGTAACTTCCAGCAGGAAATGGCCGAACTTTGCAATACCTCTTTCAAACTCCGTTTCTGGAGCACTGGTTTTTAACTCTTCCGATATTTTTCCGAACTCAGTTTTTTTCCCTGTAGCTACTGCAAGTGCTTTTCCACTTCCGCTTTCCACACTGGTTCCCATCCAGAGCGAGTTTGTACGCTGTGCAAGAGGGGTTTCTGCGTTCAGGGTTTTTGTTGATTTTTCCACTGGGTAGGTCTCTCCGGTGAGGGTAGCTTCATTGACAAAAAGTCCCTTTGATTCCAGAATCAGGCAATCTGCAGGAACTATATCGCCTGCACCAAAGATTATTACGTCTCCAGGTACTATTTGTTCTATAGGAATTTCCTTTCCTTTACCATCCCTTAATACTGTTGCCTTCACCTCGACTGCACTGAGCAATTTTTCAAAGGCATCTGCAGCTCCTTTCTCCTGCCAGAATCCAAGTAAACTGCTAATCAGGATGATGGTTACAATAATTACAGTATCTGTAGTATCACCAAGAAAGAAAGATAGTCCTGCTGCAAAAAGTAAAATAAGAATAATCGGACTCTTAAATTGGGAAAGTAAGATTGTAAGGGTATCTGAACTTTTTTTTGGTTTAAGGAGATTGGCACCATATTTTTTAAGGCGTTCATTACTTTCTGAGCTACTAAGACCTTCAGCTGTTGTTTGAAGCCTCTGTATCATTTCCGGCACAGGAACGCTCCAAAATTCAGAATTACTCTGTTCTTCCGTCAACAGACTCTCTCCTTCTTGCCTGTCTATCTTTTTTCTCAAGCCTCCGTAACCCTCAGGAGTGTAGTAAGTTCTTCCCCTTCCCTTCCAATGGTTGAAAGTTCTCTCAAAATTTCCGACTTCTCAAGATATTTCTCTGTCCTCATCCCTTCTGGTTCTTCGATCTTGATGGTAATTTCCCCTTCAGTATATCCTTTTTCAAGGCATTCCGTTACCAGTTTTCCGTATATTGAAGCAATCAGTTTCAGGCAATCAAAAACCCTGTTTTCTTCAATGACGTTTTTTCCGTCAAGCATGATACGCCTGAGACTCTTCGATCCCATGAATTCAGTGAAGAACCCCCTTAACTTTATTATGAAAGCATTGACTGAATCGCTATTTAAGGCGGCATTCAGTTCTTCATCTCGCGTTATTTCATAATCCCTGTGCATAATAAGGAAGGCTTTCTCATCCGAAGAAATTATGAACCTGTTTTCCGCATCTTTGTCTTCGAGCACAGCTCTAAGGTTGTTTCCCTCATATTCGATATTCGTGATATGAAAATCAGATACATCGAGTCTCTTTACTTTCTTTTCTCTGGATAAAATTCCACTCTTTGACCATAGCGGCAAAGTTAGGTTTTGCAGGTCTTTTACCTTCAGGGTGTCCTGTGTAAACATGAGTTCAAATTCATACTGCAGGTTGTCAATAAAACTAATCTCTTTTCCCCTCAGCTTTTTATCCTCTATGAATGCATAATACGTATTTTGAGCTCCATAAATACTGTCTTCAAAAAAAAGACTAAGGGTTGAGAGTATCCTTGTGTCAAGTTGCTGCAGTTCCATGAGATCCAATTTATTCTCCTTGTCGAGATCTGAAAGTTTTTCGTTTTTCTTTGTCAGCGCCACGCTTGAGGACGCCTCAAGTGTTCTTTCTTTGACCTCAAGAATTTCAGCTGCATCTACTCCGGCCGCGCGGGTTTCAATACAATCTCTTATTTCCTTCTCAAATAGGTCTATTTCTTGAATCTTTTTTTCGAAGATTGCACGCCTTTCTTGATTTTCATTTTTTATCACGATAGCTGATTTTTCCAGAGGTATGATTTCTTTTGAAATCGCTATGAAATTCTGCATATCTTGAATAAAGTCTCTCTGAACTGGAAACTCAGTAGAATTCTGGAATGTATATCGAATTTTAAACCCCCCATTCCTTCCGCATAAAAAGTGTTTTTATTAAATTATGTTTTTTCAACATTTTAAGTTTATCAGCTTAGGTTTTGAAAATGGTAATGTGGTTTTCTTTCAAGAGTTTCTTAATCTCAAGATTTTAAATATCTCAAAAATCTTTTTCAAAACAAAACCTTTTACTCTTTAAATCTTCTACTTTTAGGATCTAATATCTTTTATTTTTCTACTATGCCTTAAATAGATCTAGATTTCTCAACTCCAATAATCCAAACAACTTTTATCAAAATATACCCCATTCTTTTTTAGTACAGAATAAATAAACTTATTCTATACTGTCAGAAAGATTTATATCAGTTATAGTGCAATCTTAGCTATATTATCATTCTAAGATAATATACAGAGATGTGTACTCTGCATTAAATCAAACGCTTACAGTCGGTGGAAATTTAGCTCACAACAAATCCCCACCTTTTGATAACAGGTACATATCTCACGCTCAGAGCTGTTTAGTCAGCACTGACACAAAACGGATTATCAACCTCCCTGAGCAGCAAAAACCAGTGAGGTTAATACTTGCCGCATCAGGATTAATGTTACCCCACTTCTACCAAACACGATTTCGGAGAAGCGTTGGGTTTCTTGTCAACCGAACAGATAATATCAATATCAATCTAATTATATAGAGGGGGTTGGGTTGAAAAATAGGGGTAAATTATAATCTACAGTTGTCAAACAGTGTTAATTTATTTTCCAACTGGGGCTCATAACCTTCTGATATATTCATACTGTTTGTCAGAATTATTTTGATAGCTGGGATCTGCTATATCTTCCAACTATATAATATTATTAACAAAGATTTATTCGATATCTAAACTGGAAGAATATTGGATATTTGCGGAATCTAGGTGTAAATATGAAACAAAGATTGATACTATTTAGTGCACTGCTAATTATGTCCCTTTTACTAGGGGTAGCAAGTGCAGCTGAAGAAGATACAGACATTAATGTCACATACAGTAAAACCAATGTTATACCGGGAGATGTTGTAACCATCACCGCTGATTTCAATACATCTGTTGATCACGCCAACATATCGATTACTAACGATATGAGTTCATCTAATGAGTCGATGGATTCACTGGATACTGATGATAATTCCTTTATTTTTAACTATACTGTTCCAGTGGAGATAATAAGTGACCCTATGGATGTAGACATATCTGCATTTGATGTAAACAACACTCTGCTGCTGAATGGCGAACCTGCAAAAGACATTGAAGCACTTGCGTTTAATGTTAGTGGTGACTATTTAAGCATTGATATCGCACTCAACAGAACTGGTACTTTTAGGCCAGGAGACATTGTAAATATCATAGCCAATTTCAGTAGGCCTGTAGATCATGCCAATATATCAATTGGCACTGGCTTACCCGGAGTTAGTAATGTAAAATTAGTAGGCGCTGATTCAGTGACTGATGTTCCGATGGATAAAGTAGATGGTGACACCTTTGCTTATAACTATCCGATTCCAGCGGATGCAAATGGTCCGTTGGATATAGGCGTATCTGGCTTTGACGATTTGGGTAATCTGCTAGGCGATGGATCTTTCCCTGGTGAAATTGGAGTTGGTGATCCATACATAACGGTAATTAGCCCTAACTCCGAGTTTGCCAACGAAAAATGTGTCAAATTCAATTTCACTGCATACGATTCTGGATACGGTCAAACTGGAGGTGAAGTTACTTACACATTCTATCTCGATGGTATCGCAAAGAATAACGGGGTTATAACCTCTGGCTCATATAAAAAACTTGAGTTTGAGCTGGCTGACGGTTCTCACACATGGGAAGTTAAAACCAGGGATAATTACGGAAGCGTACACACGACCGGCTCTCGTGTTTTGTACGTGGACACTAAATGTCCCAGTGTAAAACTTGTTTCCCCTCTAGATTGCTCCAAAGAGGTAATAAATGACGCAACTGAGTTCAACTTCACCTGTGAGGATGCTTTAGCTGCTCAATATACTAACCTTGGCCTGACATATACACTGTACATAGATGGACAAGTTGCTAAGCGTTACGGAGGTTACGGAAATAATATTACTGGAACTGCAAGTTCCGGGGTGCCTGTGACCGAGGAAGTTCAACTTACTGATGGTGCTCACAACTGGTCGGTTTCAGTTCAGGATGGAGCCGGAAACAGCGCTAATAGTGAAGTCAGGAAATTCTATGTAGACCTTAACGGGCTTACAGTGAACATCGATACTCCTGATGGAGGATACGTTTCTGCTAACCCGACGTTCAACTTCACTGTTACAGGAAATACAGGAGATAACGGAGGATCATGGCCACCTTTCGAGATCGGGAATGAATCAGGGATACCAGGAGCAGGACTACCTTTTACCTATAAACTTCTCGTTGACGGTAAAGAAATAGCGGCAAGTTGCAACTGCGACTGCGACTGTAAAGGAGGATATAGCGGTCACGAAGGAGAAAATGGCTGCGTGAAATGTACTGAAGGAAAGTGCGACGGGAGTTGCTTCGTCGTCGGTAAAGACATCTATTCCATAAAAGCTTCGGTACCAGATGGAATTAACAAAAACTGGACAGTAGCTGTCACCGACAGTACAACCGGCAAAACCTACCAGCCTTCTGTGAAGTATTTCTCCGTTGACAGTGTTGCCCCGGCTTGTGTAGCAAACCTGAAAGTTGAAGATACGCCGGGTGAAACTAACTGGACTGACCTGAACAATTCTCCTGGATTATACGTTAGCTGGAATGCAAGCACCGATAAAGATCTTGATTCTAAGCCTTACGGCGTCTTCATTAGCACCTCTAAGCCAAGCTGTATTGAGGATATGGAACAAGTAACCTCTACGTCCGATACGAGTTTGACCATTAAGGACTACGTCGGAAAGCCCCTTATTTATGGCAAGGACTACTGGGTAGCTGTAATTGCTCGCGATAACGCTTCCAACTACGACAAATCCTTTTCCATGTGCGGTCCGGTTCGGACATACGAAGACATGAATATCACGCTTGATGATGGATGGAACCTGAAATCCGTGCCGAAGAGACTCGCTGCTTCATACGACTGTTCGGAATCGGTCTTTGGTGAAGACAGCACAGTTCTCTACTGGGATGGCTCATGTTGGCAATTCCCTGAAACTATCGAGCCATGCAAGGGTTACTGGGTTTATACCAATGAGTCTTGCACGTACAACGTCAAACTTAAGGGAATGTCTTCTGACAGCGGTAAACCTGATGTGCCCGCTTCTCTAACTCTCTGTCCCGGATGGCACATGATAGGACACACCTCTGCATATGCTGCACCTTGGAACATGACTCTGGCTTCTCTCAGTGATAGTGGCAAGGTCTTCAATGGTCTTATCAATATAAACAGTTACAAGTTCTCCAACCTCATAACCTATGGCGGTAATGAAGGTTGGGGTGGCATAATTCCTGAGATGACAGATAGCATGAGCACTGGAGAGCTCCAGTACATGTATGGTACTGATTCTTTGCCAGTTGGAGCACTTCAGTCTGACAGCTATATGGTTCCTGGACAGGGCTACTGGATCTTCATCAAGAATGAAGGCACCTATGCATCCATCGAAAACGTGTACAACATGGATATACTCAAGAATGGTAGCGGTGGAACGGACAACGGCGGTTTTCCGGATAACTTTGATCCAAATGATCCGTCTACTTGGCCGGAAGGCTTTGATCTGAATGATCCGTCTACTTGGCCGGAGGGTTTTGATCCGTCTGCACAGGGCTAATTCCCAGAACAACTGACTTTTCAGCCTTTTCAGGCTGAATGGTTCTTTTTCTTTTTGTTGTTCACATATAATTGGAGGTCTACGATGAATAAAATATTGAAAAATGGCCTTTTAGGAATATCCATAACACTGCTGTTTTTCCTGGCCTTTTCCCAGGGATGTATGGCAACAGCGGATGTTCCTCCATCCCCCCCGATGCTTCCGATGACAGTAACAGGGATTGTTCTTATTGACGGCACGCCTGCTCCTGATGGGACTATTGTTGCAGCTTATCTTAACGGAACAGAGTTTCTCGCAAATACTTCCTCTGGAAATTACTATCTTTTGATTTCTGGGGCTGCCGCAGATAAAGGAAAACTGGTTACTTTTAAGGTAGATGGAAAGGATGCCACAAGCAGTGTTGCCTGGGAATCCGGAGTTATAGTTACTCTCGAGCTACCTGATGGTAAGGCAATCTATTCCGAAACTAATGAAGATAATTCAAATAGCAATTCAAATAGTAATTCAAATAGTAATTCAAAGAGTAGCACAGTTAGTAGCACAAATAGTAATTCAAATTTAAAAACAAGTTCAAAATCTTTGACAGATAATAAAGAACAGGGAGTTTCCGTAGAGAATTCCAAAGCCGATACTGTTGAAAGTTCAGTCCTTGAGCCGAATATGACGGCTTTGAAAAATTCAAGGGAGAATTCCGAAGATAAAGAGGCAGTAAAGTCAGAGGTGGCAGAACCATCCAAAAGTTCTCCTAAACCAGAAAGTGCTCCAGGTTTCCTTATTGCCTATGCGGTTTCAGGCATACTTCTGCTTGCTTTCGGATCCAATTTCGGGAGGGGATCTAGAAGGAATCCCTGAAGGACTTTTTGAAAAAAAGTCTGCATGATTAACGGTAAAATTTCAAGGTGACATGATGACGATCAAGGACAAACATTTAAAAGTTTTATCATGCCTGGTTATTCTACTACTGGGCATGTTATTTGTTCCGGCCGCATCTGCCAGCAGTTCTTCTTCAGATATTCCTCCTATCCCCAATGTGTTTAAAGGAAATCTGAAAGGAGATGCTGAACACGCGGGTCCCGGACTCGTAATCTCTGCATATATAGATTCAAAGCTTGTTGGCTCGAACACTCTTACAGAAGTTGGAGAGTACGAATTGGCAGTTAACGGTACCGGGCAAGATAACGGAAAAGCGATAACCTTCAAGCTAGGAGGTGTTGCATCTGAGCCTGTTTCCGTGACCTATAAACACGGAGATGTGCCAGTTAAACTTGACCTGACATTCAATGGAGACTTTATACCCCCTACTATAGAAACCTTATCTGCATTCCCTACATACATCCTTAATGATGGAAAGGATTTCTCGACTGTCAAGGCAAGGGTTGTAGATGACTCTGGAATCAAATCAGTTACTCTCGACCTTTCCCCCATATCTCAGGGCGTGGTTTCATTAAAGTCAGAGGGTGGAGATCTATATACCTATGATATAACCAGTACTGAAGCAGGTGAGTTCAAATTCCAATTCATGGCTGCGAATCCCTCAGGAAACAGTGTTGTGGATAAAGACAGAATTTCTATCACTATACTGAGAGAAAATCAACTCGCAACAACGTTTGGGGGCTCTGACGGGATCTTCTCTCCTGAGGAAATTGCGGTTCTTGTAAAGAATAATAACGTATCCAGCGGGGTTAAATATGCAGTTCTGGGCACATACTTTGCTGATGGGTGGGATCGGATATGAAACGGAATGGATTTAAATTTGTTCTTATACTGCTCCTGGCCCTGACTCTATATGCTACCCCGGCTTCTGCAGGTAGTGCACAAAGGACTTTACCTAATTCGGTAAGTCCCAATCAGGAGTTCCAGGTAGCAGTCAATGTAGCTGACTATGGTGCTGCCGGACAGGTAATTGAAAAGCTTCCTGCCGGCTTCACATTTGTTAGTTCTACCCTACCGGAAAGAGCTGTAACTAAAAATGGCAGTGAAGTTTCCTTCCTGCTCATGACTGAAAGGAGTTTTAGCTACACTCTGAAAGCTCCGGCAACAACCGGTACATACAAAATTGTAGGAATTTTAAGAGATATTAACAAAACTGAGTTCTCTGTCAGTCCTGCCGACTGTTCAATTACTGTGAGTCAATCTTCCAACGGTGGCTCAGGTGGCTCAGGCGGTTCAGGCCATTCGGGTGGCTCAGGCGGTTCAGGTGGCGGAGGCGGTGCTTCAGCCGAGCCCCAGAGCAATGTTGAAGTCAAAGAACTATCCAAGAAAACGGTCACCTCTGGAGAGCGTGTAAAATTCGAGTTCCCACAGGGTGTAACCTGCATAAGGTATGTGGAGTTTGATGCCAAAAAGAGTATGGGAAAAGTCACTACTATTGTCGAAATGCTGAAAGGCCAGTCCAAGCTGGTTTCGGGCCTGCCAGAAGGCTCTATTTATAAGAACGTGAACATCTGGGTAGGTTCAGGAGGAATCGCAAATTCCGATAACATCGCAAACGCAGTTGTCGGCTTCAGAGTCGAAAAGTCCTGGCTTGAGAAATGCGGAGCTGATGAATCGTCTGTAGCTCTCTGGAACTACAATAAAGCTTGGAGCAAACTTGAAACTAAAAAAGTTGGTGAAGACAGCACCTATGTCTTCTTCGAATCCAAAACTCCGGGTTTCGGACCATTCACAATCGTAGTACCCGGTGAGAGCATAAAAATCAAATCTCCCGATTCGACAACCTCCACTCCTAAAAACAATTCCAAATCGAATCCTGCAGATGATGCAGAAAAACCTGACAAGAGCTTTATCCCGGGTTTTGAGTCTGCAGTGACCATTGGAATCCTTGGAGCTGTGTACCAGATTATGAGAAGAAAGTAAAAAAGTACTAAATCTCAAAATAAATTTTAGTTTAAAGCAGCATTCAAAGCTGCTTATATTCCTTTTTTAACTCTGTTCTCCAGTATTCTCCTGTTTTCTCACATGCTGCTCTTTGGAAAACAGTAATTTTACCCGTTGTCATATTCTTACTTAAAAAGGGTTGTGACCACGCCGTCACGCTTATTTTGATCATATATTTGCTCTTTTGAGCGGCAGTAAAATGGTTTTCAGGGTGCCGAAAAACACAACTCTGCTGCCGAAAAAGATTCCATCCTCCCGAGACTGGACTCGGGTTGATAATAATACATCAGCCGGGATTCGAACCCGGGTTCGAGCGTTGGCAACGCCCGGTGATAACCACTACACTACTGATGTTCGAAGCTTACAGGATTCCCCTCCGTTTTATATTATATATTTTCTAGCTAATTAAGTTGACTCTAATTAAGTTGACTCTAATTAAGTTGACCCCTGATAGATTTTCGGGGAATGTGTTTTATAATATTTTATGTCTAGAGACACGTATACTTATTCTTCATTTTCTTAAAACTATCTTTTACTGAAAATTAAATTAGCTGTGGGAAAGAGTGTAAAAGAAGAAAACTTTGGTTAGCTCTAAAAAGATACATACCTTTTGCTTATATTCAATAACAGGAAGTATCCTTGAAAAAATCACCTTGTTAGTAGGTACATAAAAGTACAAACAAATTTCAATGAATTAAAAATAGGCTGTCCATCATTAGCGGTTGATGTTTTCATTATTGATTCTCTAGTGCTAGAAATGCCTTATTTTTCGTGTATCAAGCAGTTACTAACCTTACTGAATTGCAAAAAAGGTATGTTGCGCCACTAAAAATGTTTTGGAAATAACATCAACTAATTAATAGTACATGACCATTTGATTTTGGTTATTTGATTTTGGTTATATCTGAAAGTAGTTGACGTTTTCTGTTAAAATTGCATTTCTTGATTACAAACCACAAAATGGGGCACAGATGAGTGTAGATGGATTATCCACATGCATATGTGTTTATCTGCAATTTCAGTTAAAATGTAGGTTTTCTACAGAGCCATAATACTATAAGTTTTTATGTCATGAATACAAGAGGTTAAATAGTAATATGAAAGACAGCTTCAAACAAAAATCATCGATTCCTAATAAATATTTAATTTTGATTGCAGGCCTCGTTTGGATGTTTGCTGGAACAATGGTAATAGAGACTGGATTACCATATTTTATAAATCAAGGGAGATATACTTTTAGTGTTTTTTTAGCCGCTTCAGTATTTTCAGTGTTTTATTTTCTCATTTTCTCTAAATTAGTTGAAAAGCACACGACTCGAATAAGTAAAGATAATAGAAAGAAAATGTTTGTTATGGAATTTTTTGATAGAAAGTCATACCTGATTATGGTGGTAATGGTATTAGGTGGAATTACTATTCGAAAATTTAGTCTTTTGCCAGATTTTGACATAGGATTCTTTTATGTTGGGATTGGTTTGGCATTGTTCTCGTGTGGCATGAAGTTTGTATATAAATTTAAGAATTCGTCTTTGTGATTAAATAATCTTGAAGAGTTATCTATATGGCCTGTCTTAGTCTATATATGTCGATTACAAGCATTCTTACAAAACCTAAGGTAACTTGAAATTATAGTCTTAAAATTCGGTGCTTCCTATTTAATCATTTAGTATTTTTGAGACTCCTGTAGTTTTACAACTCTGTTAATTTCCATTTCTTATTATTAATTCTACACTTTTGTGCAGGTGTTCTCTTTTCCAAAACTCCATATTTCATGTAAAAACTCTTCGGTTATTGAATATGCAAAGTTTTATATTATCAAGCCAGTATAGACTGGCATCCTTCATGCTCTGGCAGCATGTGCTAATTTGATCTTTCAATTCAATCTTTTGATTTATTGAATTTTTGAGTGATGGATTTTGAGCGAGCTTGAGAAACTAATAAATCTTGCAAAAAACGCAGCCGAAAAAATCCGGAAACACAGCTTTGTACGTGTAGTCTCACATAATGATGCTGACGGGCTGACCTCAGCCGGGATAATGGCACAGGCCCTGCTGCGGGCAGGCATTTGTTTCCAGCTTTCGATAGCTGGAAGACTGGATGAAGCTGTGATTGAAGATGTGAACAAGAGCATCTCTAGGGATGAACTTGTTATTTTCTGCGATATGGGCAGCGGGCAACCTGAACTTATAGGTAAGGTGGCAGCCGATGTTATAGTGCTTGATCACCACCAGCCTGTAGGGCAATCTCCGGCAAAAGTAGTTGTAAACGCCCATCTGGTTGGAATCGATGGGGCAACTGACATCTCGGCTTCTGGCACCTGTTACCTGGTAGCTAGAGAACTATCAGCCAATAACGTTGACCTCTCAGGACTGGCCCTTGCAGGCGCAGTCGGAGACAAGCAGCTCTTTCACACGGCTAATGCCTTCATCTTGGAAGAAGCCTTAAAAGCAGGGATTGTGTCTATCCGAAAGGGACTCAAAGTGGGTGATGGAGATCTTGTAGACGTACTTTCATACAGTACCGAACCTTTCCTGGATATAACTGGTTATCCTGAAAAAGTTACAGAATTTTTGAACCAGCTAGGGCTTTCAGGAAAGATTGAAAACCTATCTGAGGAGGAAGTCTCAAGGCTTGCCAATGCTGTCGCCCTAAAACTTGTCAGGCAAGCAAGCCCGGAAGCTATTGAAGCTGTTATAGGAGAAGTTTTACTGCTAAACCAGGAGCTTGTAAGAAACGCTTACGATTTTATCTCTATTCTTAACACATGCGGAAAGCAGAAAATCTATGGGCTAGCTATTTCTCTCTGTCTCAAAGATCATGAGATTGTCAATGAAGCTCTCTCTTTTAAAAAAGAGCATGAGCAGAAGCTCACATTGGATGTCAGGGAAAATGTAGAAAGAATTCGCAAAGGTGAGAATCTATGGTACGTTATTACCGTTGATGCCCTTTCTACAGGGAGCCTTGCAAGCACGGTTGTCCGATACATTCATCCCGAACTTCCATTTATTTGCATAAATGAATCCGAAGGTATCCTTAAAGTCTCTGCAAGAGGCACTCGTGAACTTGTCTCAAAGGGCCTTGATCTTGCTTTTGCCCTGAGGGAAGCTGCAGGTGCAGTTGGTGGAAGAGGAGGCGGGCACAGTGTAGCTTCTGGGGCTGCAATCCCTCTTGGAAGTGCAGAGGAATTCCTGAGCATTGCAGATCGAATCATAGGTGACCAGCTCCAAAAGGACGGAACAAGAAATTAAAAGTGATAAAAATAAAAAGTTGGAAAAAAGATGGAATCTCTATGAAAATCACAGGTAAAATTGAATTTCCAGATCCCGACTCAAGAAGAAACGCTGTGAAAATCCTGCAAGCTCTTTCTCCAGATAACCTTAGAAGCATGGAAAGTGAAATCAGTAATGATAGAGTTGCTGTCCAGTTTCATTCTGAGAAAATAGGCTCTCTTCTTGCAACGGTTGATGATTTTCTCATGAATGTTAAAATTGGGGAAGGGATCGAAGAGGCTTTGGAAAAAGAAGATAAAGTACAGGAAAGTTAAATTTACCTACAAACTTTCTTTTTTCCCTTTATTTTTCCTTCTTTTTTCTTCTTTTTTATTTTCTTTGATTTTACCTATTTTTCTATTATTGAGTTTCTTCCTTTCTCTTTTCCTTTTTTTTCTCTTGTTTTTCCGTTTATTTTTGCTTTGTTTCTCTATTTACCTTCTATTTTTATCTCGGGAGTCATCATTCCCCTGAACCTTCCCGCCAAAGCTGTATTAGTTCTTTTAGCCTCTCATCCGTGAGTTCTGCTCCTGTTTCCGGGATTTGTAACCTATTGCAATATATATGGATAGCTTCCTGTAGCTCTTCAATGCTTATGTTTTCTCCCTCTTGAGAAGTAGGGCTATCCCAGGGGTTCCAGGTATGAACTGTCCAGTTCCAGCTCTGTATAACTTTTTCGTCTCCGATTCTGGCAATTGCTTTGACATTATAAGAGCCTGGTGAGCGGATAACCTCCGTGTATGAACTATTCTTAACGCGGAATTTGAAGCCCCTGCTTTCCTCATTCAGATACCAGCTTATATTGCAGGGATAGTTTGTACTGACACTAAACTCCTGCTTTTCTCCTTCATAGGTTATAACATTCCCTCTAGGGTTGACAGAATTAATTGAAAGGGGAGACACTTTTATATAACCATGTTTTGTCTCTGTGTCAGATCCTTTATTGTTAGTGATAGTTAGAGAAACGGTATAAATCCCATAAGACCCGTAGGTGTAGGTCGGATTCTGGGCTATTGAGTCAATTCTTCCGTCGCCGTCGAAATCCCATTTCCAGGAAAAGGCATTGCTGGAGAGGTCTGTGAACTGGACTGTAAGAGGATACACTCCTGATGTAATATTTGAAGAAAAGTCAGCTTCAGGAAGCTCATTACTTGTTGTAAAAGCTTTAATGCAAAGGTTTGCTTCCGAATTACTTGATATATCTTCCCACCTGACCCCATTAGGACTCACATAACTTTCTCCGGGATTGGCCTGGGCCTTGCTGCTATAACGGGCTATAGGCTCCTCAACTGCAAGAGGACCTAAAGCCGAGGGATTTGTGAATTTTATAACTATTGAAAATCTCTCTCCGGCATGTACTGGCACTGCCGAATTAAGTACATGTGTATGGTATCCTGGTAATGAGTATCGGCCACTTTCCTTTACAAAGTATCGCTGTCCTGAATTCACAGGCCCAGAAACGGGGTTTTTGTAGACATACAACTCATAAGCCGTATTAAGGTCTGTAGTGTAGAATCCTATGGCTTTAAGGGTTTCGTTCCTTTCCGAGGAGAAAACATTGCCTCCCCAGGCAACCAGGCTTCCTTCATATTGTTTTGATACTATCCATCCCAGAGGGTCATACTGGTAGACATGGTCGTAATTATCCTGACTTTCAGCTGTGAATGCGGCGTTTTCGTTGTATCCGAGTTTTGTGTCATAGTAGGAAATATAGCAGTACCCATCATCTCCCCAGGTATCACCCCAGCTATTTTTCACTATAAAAGCCCCGTTTCCGGGAGGAACCTGCGTAAAAGAATTCCTGTCAAAAGAATCATCCCATCCCACAATGGTTACGGCATGATTGACAGCTAGGTTCCCTGTATATCGATAAGCATAATTTCTTTGCTGATAATATCCAGGATTCCAGTACATTGTGGAGTACACAGCTCCATAGTTAAGAATTGCTTTCTTGAGAATTTCGTTACCCAGGGGTTCTGTCTTTTTAGGCAGGAAAAGTGCCTCTTGCACATGTTTCTGTACGGAAAGTCCTGTAGGTGAATAGGAAGAGGAATCACTATAAGGATCTTCGGATTCATTCACAGGTCCGCTCCAGCGGGAAAGATACGCTGTTGATATGAACGCATTGCCACCGTCTTCTGCAGTAAGATCAAAACCCTGAAAATAGCTTTTTGAGATAAGATTTTTCATATTGTTTTCAGAAAAATCATAGTTTTTTCCTTCTTTTCCCAGGATATAAGATTCAAGAGACGCAATACTTGAAAAAGCCCAGCAGCTTCCATCTTTTCCCTGGTTCTTTGCGGCTGTTACTTTTCCCTCTTTGCGCAGGTCATAAACAGCCGGAATGTCTGAACCTGAGGCTCCAAGCAAAGGTCTTCCTTCAGAGCTTGCGAGTCCCGACAGGTCTACAGGCGAGGGCTTATATCCTGTGCCTAAAAGCTGTCCGTAACTACTCACAAAAGAAAAAGTTTCAATTGATCCAGGCTGCTGGTCTTCCAGAAAGTCAGGGTTCATCGGGGCCGTTTCAATCATGGGTTCAGCCATGGATTCAGCGGAAAATGTGCAGTTCTGTACTATTTCAGGGTCTTCGGCACTTCCTGCAGCAAAACCCGGGCTTCCCGGCAGGCACAAAATCAAAACCATAAAAATAAGCAGAAAAGATTTTAATTTTTTAAGTAGGGAGAATTTTGTTCTTTTCAAGATCTTTGGCCTCGGCGAGATCGTCTCCTGGCGAGCCTGTATATGCTTTTTTGGAGCTTGCCGGGATGTAAATCTTTATCATTGGATATAATTCTTTATCATTATTTTATAACTGAATTATAGGACTATTTATGAAATTTGTCTATAAGTCTTTTTCCAACATATTATAATTTTTTACCTCGAAACCAAACTTTTTCTCCTATGAGCGATTTAAAAACACTAAATTTGGACCAAAGATTTACAAAATAAACTCTAAATTTTTTTAATACGATAAATTACTGAATATAAAAAAGGTTGTAAGTAGTACTAAAAATTTTAATTTCACTATCTTACTCCCATTTCAGTTAATTGATTTTTATAAACTATTGTGTTGAGGCTGTTTTCCAATAGAAAGAAACATTACTATTGTCCTTCCATAATTTAATAGGGGTATATTTTAGGGGTATATTTTAAGGGGGGTGAAAACCTGCTTTCGGAAGTACTTGCAGACCTTGAAAAAACCAGACCTGAAGACCTTAATAAAGAGATCCTTAGAGCTGCCATGATTGCAGAGCTGGACGCTATCAACATTTATGAGCAGATGGCAAATCTGGCAAAAAGCGAAGAAATTCGTAAAGTCCTGCTTGACATTGCCAGAAAAGAGAAAATCCATGTAGCTATGTTTGAAACCGTGCTCCTGCAAACTGACAGGGAGTTTTTGAAAATCTACTCGGATTATGCTCTGGCTAGAAGTAGAAAATAAGTTTCAAATCCGTTTGACATCATATTTCCTATTGATCCTCCATGCTTGAAGAATATGAGAGAAAGAGAAATTTTAAAAAAACACCTGAACCGTCGACCAATGATTTTGGAAAAAGCTCCAACAAACCGATTTTTGTGGTTCAGCGCCATGATGCGCGTAAGCTTCACTATGATTTCCGCTTGGAGATGGATGGAGTTCTGAAAAGCTGGGCTGTGCCAAAGGAGCCCCCAAAGGATGCAGGCACCAGAAGGCTTGCTATCGAGACTGAAGACCATCCTCTGGCATATGCTGATTTTGAAGGTGAAATCCCGGCCGGAGAGTACGGAGCCGGCAAGGTTGAGATCTGGGATAGGGGAACTTTTGAGCTTTTGAAACGTGAGGAAAGGGAAATTGTGGTAGCACTTGAAGGAGATAAACTGAAAGGGACTTATGTTTTAGTCCGGACAAAGTACGGAAAAGGGGAAAAAGGCTGGCTCTTCTTTAAAAAGGTCAACTAAAAGCCGACTAGAACTTAATATTTATGAATAAAACTTAATGTCGCAGTAGTGAAACACAGGTCAGACCCTGAGCTTTTTAAACCATTGTGAGTATAAGCATATGGGGATACTTACGGAAGAAATGGTAAAGATCAATGTTTTTGAAACTGTCGGGGAAAACTGTTGCGTTGCCGCTTGTGATGGACAAAAGGTTTACGATATTATTACGGCTGCTCTCTGCGAAAATAAGAAAGTTGAACTCTCTTTTGCAGAAGCGAGTGAGCTGACGCCTGCCTTTTTGAATTCGGCAATAGGGCAACTTTACGGATGTTTTTCCGCAGAACAAATTGAGAATAGCCTCTTATTCACGGATATCTCCGAGGAAGACGAGATTATCCTTAAGAGGGTTATAGAGCGGGCAAAAACCTATTTTGAGCATGCATACACCTGCAGAAAGGCGCTGAAAGACGTGCTTGGAGGAGAAGAGGATGCGTAAGAGCATTCACCATGCAACCGTTTTTCCAGTTAGACGCCGCCCAAGAATTCGTGCCGGAGGGCACAGGCCCATAAAACCTGTTCCTGTAAAGGTTCATTCCGTAGAGGACTACAATTTTCCCGAAGGCAGAGGCTATTTCTTTGACACCAACATCTGGCTGTACATCTACGGTCCAATTGGCTGGCCTGATCAGCGGTCGGACGCCTATTCCAGAGCCTTAAAAGAAATCAGGAACTCCGACGGCACGATCTATATTAACTGCATGATAATCTCGGAATTCATTAACACCTTCGCCAGAATAGAGTTCAAGCAGCAGACCGAGTTTACGAGGTTTAAGGAATTTCGAAATTCTCTGGCCTTCCGAGCAATTGCCCAGGATATAGCCTACAACGTGAGAAAGATCTTTAAAAGCACCCTTGCCTGCGATCCCGAACTGCAGGCAATAGACCTTCCTGAAATCATGGATATGTTCGAGCAGGGAAAATACGATTTCAATGACCTCCTCTTTGCCCAGATCTGTCGTGCAAAAAATATGGTCTTCGTAACCCATGACAAAGACTTCAGCGAACTCGGAGTCGAGATCCTGACCGCAAATGAGAGGCTGATGGATGTGGGGAGAGAAGGAAGAGAATAACCGATTTTTAGTTTCTTAATTTTCAGGCTTGACTTCAAGGTAGAGTTCAGTTGTTTCTTTTATTCTTCTGTTTAACTCGTCAAGCGTCTCTGCCTGGTTGTGTCATCCCGGAATTTCAGGTACAGAAGCTACGTAAATTCCATCTTCATCCTGCTCAATAACGACAGTGAATTCCCTCATCAGGTTCATCCTCGCATCATTCAGTAATTATTTTCCAATTTCGATTCTCCAGAGATTAAGGATTGGAGTAAGCGATGCGAATTTTGGAATTAAGAAGTGTATTAATAGCAAAATCACCAATTAATATTTGTGCGGTTTACAATTAAACTTGAAGAATCTGATGAGGGAGGCTATACCGCCCAATGCCTTGAAATTCCTGCGGCTATCAGCGAAGGAAATACTAAAGAAGAGGCGCTTGAAAACATTAGGGAAGCTATTCAGCTTGTCCTGGAAGTAACAAGAGAGCAAGCTTAGGTACTGGGAGAAATCGCTACTGTGGAGGTTTCGGTTAGCTAAGTCCTTAACTAGAAAAAAAAGATTTGGCTCTTTTTAAATTTTAACACTATTCTATCTTTAAAAAACAATCAAGCTTTTTATAAATTCGATCCACTCATCTCGTGTAATTTTTACGTCTTTGATTATTTTGTTGATCATTCCTTTTCCGATCTTATCTGTGGGATGCACAGGGACTATTGTGGTTCTTCCGTCTGGATGGCGTAAAAACAAGTGGCTACCTTTTTGCCTTATTTGCTCAAAGCCCATACTTTCAAGTGCTTTTATGACTTTTTTGCTGGGAAGAGGCACTATTTTATCCATTCAAACCTCAACTTTGACCTTCTGTATCCCGACAAAGTCAAGGTGTTCCTTTTCTCCCTCTTCGGCTTCAACTTCAAGGTAGAGTTCAATTGCTTCTTTTATTCTCCTGTTTAATTCGTCAAGCGTTTCTGCCTGGGTGTGGCATCCCGGAAGTTCAGGCACAGAAGCTACGTAAACTCCATCTTCGTCCTGTTCAATAACAACAGTAAATTCTCTCATTGATTGGCCTCGTCTTTCAGATACAAATAGTCATATTCCAATGATTTTATTTATAGCTGTGTTAACTTCCTCTTTTTCTCTTTGCAGGTCTATTTCAGGAAGAAGATTTTATAGGAAAGCTGATTTCAAAGAGATTTTCTGATATATTTCTGTAATAAATATATTTCCGGCGCGTACTGTTCCCTTCTCCCCACTACAATTTTTCCAAAATCATGAAATTCTCAAACCGGACCCCTGAATACAAAATTTTAGATAGCGACCGGGAATAAGTGAGATCTTTTAATAAAAAGCTTCAAGAGGTGGTTATAGAATTTACAGGAGCTCATGCAATCATCAAAAAACAAATTTTTTGTCAAACCATTCTCTTTTGTTATATACGATTTTAAAATATATATTTAACATAGCTTTTTTCTTGAAATATTTGGAAAAAATCAAAGAACTTATTAATTAAATAAGTTATCCTGTAATACATGCTACTTTTCAAAAATTCAGCTAAAACGATGGAAGGCGTTCTCAATAACGCAAAACATGCTACAGATGGAAAACCACATGACGTAAAGCCGGGAGATATAATATTGATTGCTCAAACTAAAAGTACGCTCCCATCTGGGCAAAAACCAATTAGATGGATAATGAATTTTGTATCCTGCGAGGAAGACATAAACAATTTAAGCGATAAAATATGGGAAAAGCACTGGCGATATATAATTAAGGGGGAAAACATAAGACCCGTTGAGCCTTTTGATATAAACGAAGTAAAAGTTACTTCTAAAAACTATGATGCAGTTCAAACTTTTGCTGTAATAGAGCCTGAAGATGAAGATAGGATATTGAATTGGATATCTGAAGCTGTAAGTACTTATGTATCTAATAAAACTGCTATATCTGAAGAATTTAGGGAAGGAAAAACTCTGGATTATGATGAACTGATACAAAAATTAGATATTAAATACAGAAATACTCCAGAATTTAAAGAAACTATTACTGGATTGATTCAAAGACCTTCCTTATTGTCTAACGCGATTAAAGGGAAATATGGCTACAAATGTATGATATGTGGATATCCGGGATTTTTGAAAAAGAACGGTGAGAAATATGCAGAAGTTCACCATATGATCGAATTAAATCAAAAAGCACCGAAAACACTTCAAAGCTGGAATCTATTAGTCATTTGTCCACTGTGTCACAGAAAGTTACACTATGCTGATGTGAAATCTGAATTTTTAGATCCCGGATGGAAAATAATAATTGATGGTCAAGAACATATTATTCAGTGAACTGCTCCAGAACTAATTTATTACGGCATATATCGTTTTCTTATCACCGGAAAACTCATTGAATTCCATTCCCTTGATAAATCCTTCAATGTCATCAATGGCATCAAGGGTATCCTACAAAAATTGAGTGAAATCTCTCTGATCTCTCTTGTAAGCCATAAAGAAATCACTTCATTGAGAACATGTTTTCCAACATTTGGCTTGAGCCCGGTTCTGGTCATTATCTTCTTCCTTATCTTTTCATTGCTGGGTAACTGCATAAGTGGTATACTTTATACCGGCACCAGTTCTTTTAACACGTCATCTTTCATCATCGGGTAGAGAGCCCTTTCTAAAACAACGTCAATTGGAACTCCAAACAAATCCTCAAGATAATACCCGAGTCCTGTAAAATGTAAAAGGGTTGCCCCCTCTTCAAATCTCACCAGGACGTCAATATCGCTTTCTTCTTTTGTAAATATAGAACCTGCTGCATTGCAGTTTGTGCTTTTTTTCTCGCTTTTTTCTCTTTCTTAAAGGCCGGTCACTGCGTGACCGTGAACGCAGCCGGGGTTCTATCTCTAGCTGCTTCTGTTCCGGCGCAAGGTTCAGATTTCAGCTTTAGAGTTATGAAACGCGGCTTTTTTGAGACAATCTCTAATCAATAGCTGATATAGGAAACTATCAACTACTGACATCGGAAACTATCAACTTATAAACACCGATTACAATAATATAATTTAAACGAATTTAATCATCTACCACGCAGCTAGCTATTTTTTGTAGATGCTAAATATTTAAATAACCGGTCAGGTTTTTATGTAGAAGCACGAATATAAGTGGTTTACAGATACCTATATCTAATTCTGTGTTTGAATTATAGTTATGTACTATCAAACTATAATTCTAATGTCCTGACACCCGATATCTTCATCCAAGTTACGGATAACGAGTTATTTATATCAGAAACAGAATTTTAGACTCTGTTTACGTCCTTATTTCAATTCACAATTACATTATTCTACATCAATTAAAAGAGGCTCAAACTTTGGAATTACAGTTCAATCTCAAAGCTTATTTTAAAACAAGTGCAGACCCCACTCCTGCAAAGGATGCTATAGCTGCGCTTTTTGAAGAGGCAAACAATACCCTTCTCACCCGAGGGGCACCTGAAGGGCAGGGAGCAAAGGTCACTGAATGGAAGCTCGGGGAGGATAGGATCGAGCTTGCGCTTGAATCCGGCAGGTATGTCAGGGTACATGATGCGATCTTCAGGCTGAGGAAACAGTTTGCCGAAGCGCTCGGAAAGAAGTATAAGATCGGGATTCGCGGAATCGAGGTTGAATCCTTCAGAATTAAGGTACCGGCTGACCACGAGCTCAGGATGCTGAAAGTACCCTATATCAAAAGTATGGAAAATATCGAAGGCGGGATTCAGCTCGAGCTTGAAGTCGGGGAAGCTGAGATGAAGAATCGGGTGCCGGACAGGATTCTCACGCTCCTTGAAGAGAAGATCGAGGCTGCTCAGTACGGAGCAAAAGCTGAGCACTGGAATCTGCTCTGGCAGAGAGAGCCAATGGAACATCCCTTCAAGGAAGACCCGACCCAGGCTATGATGAAAGAAGGCTGGCTCAAGCGAGGCGCAAGCCGCGGGCAGTGGATCCATGGGCCCCAGTCCACAAGGATCTTCCGGACCTTCGAAAAGATCGTCCTTGAAGAACTTCTCGAACCACTTGGATACAGAGAAATGATTTTCCCGAAGCTGGTTACCTGGGAAGTCTGGATGAAATCCGGGCATGCGAAGGGTGTCTACCCTGAGATATATTATGTATGTCCTCCACAGACAAGGGATCCTGAGTACTGGGAAGAGGTTGCTGATTATTACAAGGTTACCCATGAAGTGCCCACAAAACTGATCAAAGAAAAAATCGCAGAGCCAATCGGAGGCATGTGCTACGCTCAGTGCCCGCCTTTCTGGATGTACGTAACAGGCGAAACTCTTCCAAACGAGGGAATTCCTGTAAAGGTCTTTGATAGGTCCGGAACCTCCCATAGGTATGAGAGCGGTGGAATTCACGGGATTGAAAGGGTCGATGAGTTCCACAGGATCGAAATTGTCTGGATCGGAACAAAGGAAGAGGTATTAAAGTGCGCAGAAGAACTGCATGAGCGCTACATGCATATCTTCAACGACATCCTGGACATCGAGTGGAGAAAAGCAAGAGTCACCCCCTGGTTTATGGCACAGGAAGGACTACTCGGGCTTGCCGAAGAAAACACTGTCGGGACAACTGACTATGAGGCCTGCCTGCCTTACCGCGGTCCGGATGGAGAATGGCTCGAGTTCCAGAACGTAAGCATCAATGGAGACAAGTATCCCAAAGGCTTCAATGTGAAACTCCAATCCGGAGAAGAACTCTGGTCTGGTTGTTCCGGAGTCGGGCTTGAAAGATGGGCTGCGGTCTTCCTTGCTCAGAAAGGACTTGACCCTGCAAACTGGCCTGAGGAATTCAGGAAGAGGGTAGGCGAAATGCCGAAAGGCCTTCGCTTCCTTTAAACTTTTTTAAACTTTTTTCTTTAACTTTTTCCTTAAACTTTTCTTTAAAATTTTCTCTTCATGTTTTTCTTCAAACTTTTTTATTTCTCTTTTTAGCATATAGGCAGAAAGCGTTTCTGACCGATTTGTTTATATACTGATATGATATGTATAGTGAGCCATTAACTAGTTAGATGCCGCTAATTTCTGAGAACTTCTGGCGATTTTCCGGATCATATTTTTAATTATCAGGAGCCTGTAGCTGCCGGAATATAGGGGACGGGTCCAGGTTCGGAAGCCTATGAAAGCTTGGAAATTTCACCTTGAAAGGGAAACGCTAGTGCTAAAAGCACCACAAACTGCGCCGAACAGCGCAAAATCTTTGCAAAAGCGCTGAAGGTCATTCATGCTCATTGATTAAGGAGAAAGCTCATCCGAGCATCCGGAATAAGAAACTCAAAGGCTTGAGGGCCGCAGGTAAACCAGCAGCATAGGAAATGCAACAAAAATACTAAAAACAATACAAAATTATAAAAATGAAAGTTACTTCGGAGGAATCACTTGGCAAGAAAGAAAGTACAGAGAAAGCTTGACGGATGGAAATCCAAGGAATGGTATAATATTGAAGCCCCTGCTTACTTAAACAGAGCTATCGTCGGTAACACTATGGCAGGAGATCCTTCCCTGCTCGTAGGGCGCAATATTGAAACCACTGTTGGGGAACTTACCAACGATATGACCAAGAACAACACAAAGGTCATTCTCAGGATTAATAATGTCGTCGGAGAAATCGCAACCACTGACCTCATGGGCCACGAACTTACAACTGACTATATTCGCTCAATCGTGAAGAGGCAGACATCCAGAATCGATGCTAATATCGATGTTAAAACCAAAGACGGCTATATCATCCGTGTAAAGCCCACCTGCTTCACTATCAAAAGGGCTCGCTCAAGCCAGATCAAAGCCATCAGAGAAATGATGGTTGATATTGTCACAAGGCGCGCATCTGAATCCGATTTCGAGACCTTTATGCAGGAAGCAATCCTTGGCAGGCTCTCAGCAGCTATTTACAGACAGGCCAAGTTCATCTACCCGCTTCGCAGAGTCGAAATCCGGAAGACCCAGGTTGAAACCGTGCCAACACCTGCAGCAGCTCCTGCAGCAGCATAATTTCTTCCCGGTTTAATTCCAAGAGGCAGGAGAAAATCCGAAAGGATTTTCTTATCTCTTTTCTGAGTCCTATTTAGTATACGAATTTCGTGTTCTTCTTTACCGTTCTAATTGTATTTCTAAGTCTCTTTTCGACTCTTTTATGTTCTATTTTATACAGGCGGAGCAAGAAGATTGTCGTCCTTACTTACTCTTTTTCAGACCTGCAGCTGATAATTTTGAAGTTTTTTCTGCCCGTGGGGTTGCTGCTAAGTTTGTTGCCGGGCTTGCTGTTGAACTTGTTGCGGGGCGGTTTACAGAAGACTTTTCCCTGATTCTAGTTTCGGCTCCTTTGCCTGGCTTTTTCCAATATTTTCTGCCTTCCGGGCAGCGCCGGTTTACACAGAATTCTTCTTCTGGGCTTTCGCCTTCTTCTTTTAACCTGAACAGCTTCCAGCCGCAGGTTTCACAGGTTTTATCAAGCATAGTCAATTTTCCGGTTTTTGGGACTGAATGGGTGTACCCACAGCGTTTTGTACAGCCCAGAAATCGAGTGTCTTTAAAGGTGATCAGGAACATACTTCCGTCACATTCCGGACAGGGACCGACCGTTTCTGGGGGATAACATTCTTTTTCAAGGTCGCAGGTAAAGCAGGGTCCTATGCCTACAGCCCAGTTATACTTATTTCCTACTTTCAGGACAGCTGCTGCTTCCTTTTTACATTCTTTGCTCCTGAGTACGGTTAGAGCTCCGGTTTTTGGCAAAGGATATGCATTTCGGCAGTCGGGATAGCCTGTACAGCCCACAAAGCGGCCGGAATCCGTTTGTACAATCCTGAGCACGTGTCCGCAGGCCTTACAGGTTCCAATGTAATTTTTTTTGTCTTCAAGGGCAGCTTCGTCCTTTATCGTACCTGATATGCTTGAAGTTAGTTCCTTTTTATTTGCTTCAAGCTGGGCATACATTTCCCGAATTAGAGTTGTACCCTCATCAAGGGCGGCTTCAAACTCCTTTTTTCCATCTTCTACTTCCTGGATCAGAGCTTCGATCTTTGCTCTTATTTCCGGCCTTACAAGAATCGGGACGGTCAGAGAGAGCCCTTCCATAAGCGTAAAACCTGTATCTAGAATAGAGATAGTTTTTCCCTTTGTCTCAAGATACCCTCGCTTCTTATTTGTTTCAATATGGGTAGGAGCCGTTGCCTTTGTCCCGATCCCGTTTTTGTCCATAAGGGTCAAAAGTTCTGCTTCGGTCAGTTTCTTTGGGGGGCTGGTTTTGGACTTTGTATTGCTGAGCTTTTTTATGCCCACTTTCTGGCCTTCTTCTACAAACGGGAGAAGCTTATCCTTTTTATTTTCAAAGGGATAGGCTTCGAGCCAGCCTGAATCCTTAAGCACGGTTCCGGATGAGTCAAAAGGTTCCTCCTGCACAAGCAGGTGAAGGTGGGTTTTTTCGAAAATTGCTGCTGGCATAAGACTTGCTAGGAAGTGCCTTGCTATAAGGTCGTAGACTTCAGGGGCCTGAGGGATATTTACTGCAGAGCTTACCTCTCCTCTTGAAGCCGCCCTGATTGGGTGGATAGGAGGGTGATCGTGCGCATCTTTCTCCCCGTTTTTCGGGACAATTGGGGCTATAAGGATAGACTCTGCAAAAGGCTTGTACTCCTTCTGTCGTGCAAAATCAAAGAGAAGGGACTTGAAATCAAAGTCCTCAGCGTACTTGTTTGTCTCGGTCCTGGGGTAGCTGGTAAACCCTGCAAGGTAAAGCTGTTCTGCAACCTCAAGGGCAAGTTCCGGGCTTATTCCAAGGAACTTGGAAGCCCTTTTCAGGAATTCGGTAGTATTTAACGGATTAGGAGGGCTGGTTTTTGCTTCTTTTACTGTCTTTTTCGCAACTAATCCTTCCTTTGCTCCTTTCAGCCTCTTGAAGATCTCAGCGGCTTTTTCTTTATCATGAATATTTCCTGCTCTGTGAGTCCCTTCGAATTCTCCACCTTCTTTTTCTCCTTCTTTTCCGTTTTCTGCCGAGAAAATTGCCGTTATTTTCCAGAAGTCCTTTGCCTGAAAAGCCCGGATTGCCTTTTCTCTTTCATATACAAACCCACAGGTGGGCGTCTGGCAGGGACCGATAGAAAGGATGTCCTTTGTCCTTGCTCTTTCCCTTACCGAAAGCGTGACAAAACGGGTGAACGCGGCTCCCATTTTAAGATCCAGAATCTGTCTGGCTTCTGCAGCCATTGCCATATTATAGTCCGGGTTTATCAGGCTCTCAAAAGCTTTCCTTACCTCGTTTGGGGAAAGGGACGAGAAACGTGCCCTTGAAATCGGCACATTTGTTACTTCTTCTGCAAGTGTTTTGGCTTCAAATCCTATATTTTCTCCTTCTCGGTCATAGTCGCAGGCAAGAACGATCTTGTTTGCTCTTTTTGCCAGGTTTTTTACTGCAGCAGCGTAGTCAGCTCGCGTTACCAGTTTTTCAGGGTCGATTTCAAGGAGTATACCCGGGTTAACCTCGTTCCATTTGTTATACTGCTTCGGAAAATCATAATTCATAATATGTCCGGAAAGTCCCATTACCAGCCACTCTTCACCTTTCCACTTAAATTCGTATGCAGGCAGCCCTTCAACTGTTATCTTCTCAACTTCTCCCTCACCCAGGATGCTGGCAATCTGGGCGGCTGCCTTATTCTTTTCTGCAAATGCGACAACTGTCATATAAAATACCTTGATTCTGTTTTGAGATAATATTGGATTTAAAATAGTACAAATAAAGAAATATATAAAGGGATATATAAAGAAATGAATAATGATATGCGTAAGAAAATGAACAGGAAAGCTTTCCCTTATGTCTCTTTTTCTCGTCTTGTCACTACATATCGGTTTAGGTTTAACTATACCTGTTGAGTTCAATTATACTGGTAATCTGTAAAAGCCTTTTACTTTAAAAACAGTTTCCGTAGTTTTCGCTTTGTAATTTCTTAATACATGTACTAAATAATATGCATACATTATTTATATATTTGCCTACTTATAGATATTAATTGACTTCCCAAAATTGACTTCTCAAACGTGAAAAGATATATATCAGTTCACTGTTTGTTCTTGTCTGCAAGACAAATTTTGGATGTATCTTTATACTCAACTATTCGGTCAACCTTATTACGTGACGCTTAGTTGCAGTTAATAATGTTGATATTATTAGTGTTGATGTTATTATTGATGTGCTTTATCCAGTACCGTTGATCAATATCAGTATCTTTTAATTACTATCTTATTATAATTATCTCATTCACCTCAATCTGGAGTAAAAATGACACTGATGGAAGATGCGAAGAAGGGAATCATCACCCCTTCTATAGAAACTGTGGCAAAAGCTGAAGGAATAGACCCTGAAATTGTCCGATCCTGCGTGGCAAAGGGGCTGATAGCGATCCCAGTAAATGATAGGCGAGAGACCCTTCCTATTGGCATTGGCAAATATATGAGCACAAAGATCAATGCCAATGTCGGAACTTCAAGGGACTGTATAGATATCGATGCCGAAATCGAAAAAGCAAAAGCTGCGGAAGCTTTTGGTGCTCATGCTGTAATGGATCTTTCTACAGGTGGGGATCTGGATGAAATTCGTACTCGCATCCTGAAATCCGTTAACATTCCAGTCGGGACGGTTCCAATCTACCAGGCTGCAGCTTCTAGGAAAATTGTTGTGGAGATGACTTCGGATGACATGTTCAACACCGTCCGAAAACATGCCAAGCAGGGTGTGGACTTTGTTACCGTGCATGCCGGAGTCAATTTAAATTCCCTTGAGCGCCTGCGACAGAGCGACAGGATAATGAATGTTGTGAGTCGCGGGGGCTCTTTTACTCTTGCCTGGATGCTGCACAACGGTGAAGATAATCCCTTTTATGCCGAGTATGATTATCTTCTTGAGATCGCAAAAGAATATGATATGACTCTGAGCCTTGGGGACGGTATGCGTCCTGGCTGCATTGCCGATGCTTCCGACCGCCCGAAGTTCATGGAGTTCATCACACTAGGAGAACTCGTAAAACGAGCAAGGGCTGCCAATGTCCAGACTTTTGTAGAAGGGCCGGGCCATGTACCCCTAAACGAAATTGAATTGAGCGTCAGGGGCATGAAAGAGCTTTGTAACGATGCTCCTCTCTATCTTCTGGGCCCGCTCGTAACTGATATTGCGCCAGGCTTCGATCACATTACAGGCGCGATCGGAGGAGCAGTTGCAGGGATGTACGGTACGGACTTCCTCTGTATGGTAACCCCCTCGGAGCATCTTGCCCTCCCAACCCTTGAGGATATAAAAGAAGGCCTGCTCGTAACAAAAGTTGCAGCCCACACAATTGACCTTATTAAGGAAGGCCCAAGAGAACATGCCTGGGAAAAAGACCTTGCTATGGCCTATGCCCGCAGGGACCTTGACTGGGAAAAACAGTTTGAACTGGCAATCGATGGCAACAGGGCCCGCAAAATCCGGGATGCTCGAAGAACTGAAAGCGATACCTGCTCTATGTGCGGGGATCTCTGTGCCTTGAAAATCGTAAAGGAAGCTTTTGAGGAAAGAAAGAAGGAAAAATGAGGTTCTTTCAATTTTTATTTCAGTTGAATACCCCACTAGCTTGCTATGTGGATGGAAAACTTCCCCGGTAACCGTTGATGATAATATGATTTCTCAATTCCATTTTCGGTTATTAACGAGCATCCCAAAACCAATTTTATTCTCAAATCATTAATTTTTAAATTTTTTTACGAGTTGTTTTTCGTGATCTGAAACTTGATTGATTATTCGGAATACAGGATTCAGAGAAGTAATTTTGAGTTTTGGGATCAGCTCAACTTCTACTCAAACCAAATTATTTAGGGTTATTATTTCCTTTAACGGAATTTGGAGTGGTGGCGCGAACATACCCTGTTGCTTGCAGCGGGATGCGCCAACTCAACTTTGATTCTATATCCCTATCCTTGATCTGCTTGAAACAGAAAATACAAACTTGAAAATACAATTATTGGTCACAAATATTTAGCACAGGTTAGGATAAGATTTCTTTTTGAAATACCTTCAAATAAAAAAGGCAAGGGAAAATTAATTGAATTGGCTTGCAGGGATCTGGAGTTTTTGCAAGAACAACTGAATGATTAGTTTTAATTTTCCTATGCGGAACCTGTGCAAAATTTTATAATCATTTAAAATAATTTTAAAAGCATGTCAACAATAAGCTCTAGTGTCGTAACATTTTTTGGAATCCCTGTAGTCGATATTATATTTTTTATTATTTTTATATGTGTTTTATATCTAATTTATAAAAAGTTTGGAAAATAATATGTCCCCTACATTAATATTAAAGAGTTTCACCGAATTAGGAATTCCTGAAATATACACAATGATTTTTATTATCATCATCTTATACCTACTTCTTAAAAATTTAGAAAATAGAAAGTAAATCGGCACATACATAGGAAGATATCTTTTAAAGACTCTAATTAAAATCACACTAAATTCACTTGGATTTAAGCTCTAATAGATTGATCTTTTTTAATTTCAAATAGTAAATGGATTCCGTTCTTTTTAAGATTTCTTCTATTTTTGAGACATTGTATTATTTATTTTGCTGTTAATGGCGTACTTGCTCCAAGGATACCTAATAAAGTAAAAGTTGAAATTCCTTCATAACAAGCGTAGAAACTATACCAGCAGCAACTCCAGTTATACCTATAGCTAAATTGTTTCTAAGTTCTCTTTTCACTTCAGTCCATTCATGTTCATGCATAGTAATTTCATCATTTATCTCAGTAGAGATTTCCTTTATTTTGTATGGAAAATTTGAGTCATTAAGCGCTAGCAATTTCAGGTATGTGTAACCTAGCAGAACGTTTGAAATTAATCTGTTTAATGTATCCATCACCCGGCTTATATTCTGGTATGCATTAGAGTGCATACTCTCATATGATACATGGAAAGCAGGTTCGACGTTTAAGCGAATAAACCTCTACCGTGTGGTGCGGGTGATATCTCAGCTTCGCTTTTCGAAGTCCACTGATGCCGAGATCGCTTTCCCGGTTGATATATTCAACCTCGTTGGCAAGAAGCGCTGCAGTTTCCGCATTGATTACCTTATAAATTCCTTCATATTCCGGCAGTCCTTTCTCAAAATGGATTAACGCTGTATTAGCGTTGAGGCGCTCAAAAAGAGAGATAGCACCTATCTGTGAACCTACCCTTATCAAAAGGCCTCTAAGGGGCAGTTCGGTTAAGTGTTCGATTGCATAGGAGACAGCTTCTATTTCGTGGGTAAGGGTGAAATTCTCCTCGCACTTTTTGCTCTCACACCATTTTACTAGGAACTCCACTATCTCTTTCCGGTTTTCGGGAGTTATCGGCTCGATAGAGTGCCAGTATTTCTTTCGAAATTTGTTTATCTGGCTGCGGATCTTGAGATATTTCTTTCCCGGAAGCTCAGCAAGGTCGAGGGCCCGGTACACATACTCAAAATGATTTAGATCTGGAACCAGCAAAAGATCAGGATCGACTTTTTTCATCCACTTTGCAGTTTCAGGATCGATAAGTATAAGGGGCTTATTATCGTCGCCGATTTCCAGAGCCAGCCGTATTACTTCACGCATGAGCGCAGGATCACGAGGGCCTATAGGCGGGTGTAAGCGTGTCACTCCTCCGGCGGTGCACGAAAGAATCAAGTTTTCATTCACATATGCATACCGGTAATGCATAAAGTGGTTCCAGCAGACCATGCTTGTGAAAGTATTGTCGCCGTGGGTTTGTGGGTAGAGTGCGTAATGGCGCTCGAAAAAAGCCCGATCTGCGAGCGTGACAGGTTTGAAATCTGTTTGACCAAGCATTTTAAACAAGACTTTTTTGGCTTCATACTTATTTTTATTGGCAATTTTAGGCTAACAAAAATTACATGCATTGAGCTAAATCAAATAAATTCAGTTTTATCAAACTTATTGAGGTTATCTAAATCTATCGATTCGATAAATAAATGGAAAAACGTAAGAGAACGAAATAAAATTCGCAAAGTATGGAGTAAAATCCTAGTTCTGAGAAAAAGTAATTGAAAAAGTAATGTTTCCTCACTGCATAAAGCTTGTAAAAGAAACTGCGGAAGAATAGAATGGGCAGTCCTTGACTGAAACCCTGCAAGGGAATTCTATGAACATCTTGGAGGAGGCCCTGTAGATGGTGGTATGTCTACTGCATAAACGATGAAAAATTATAAAGTTACTTAAAAAATGAACTTGGGGAAAAATTCTCTGCAAGAATAATGACTGTTTTGGACCAAGTTTTTCACGTAACATCTAAGTTTTCGCGTTAAATCTAAATTTTTACGTTACATCTTCCTGCTGAACAAAAGAATGGTGTTCAAGACGTTCAATTCTCTTTTCAAGGTTCTCAATTTGCTGAATCAGTTCTTCTGAGACTTCTCCACCCTCACCCTGCCCAGCGCCTGGTCCTTTTCCTCCAGCTTTTTCGGCAAGTTTTTCGGCCAGCTGCATAAATTTGTCCAGTCTCATAACCGGAAACGTTTCAAACCTGCACAGCCCTATGAAAGGAAACACAGATGATGCATACGTTTTTTCGTCGTCAGTTTCATAAATTATAAATGTGCGGTAGCCGGTAAGGTCAGTCCATTCGTCGATTACTTTTATGCCTTTTGGGTATTCATAATTCGCATAGAATTTTGCGACTTTCAAGGAGTCTTTTGGCTCCCAGGTTATTATATCCATCAGTAACATTTCCTAATACCCCCAAACTCAAAATTCGATCCTAATTCAGTTAAATCGAAATTCTGTTACATCTAACTTGAATCGGCTTCAAAGATATATTTGGTAAAGTTAGTATTGTTTCTCTTCAAACTGGCATATACTTTTAGGAACAAATGTTACGTAAAACAGGTTCTAAAAAGGGGATTCACCTCTATTTTTTTCGGCTGAGATAATATTTAAGTTGCGTCTAGTTAAAATTTGAAAAGTTTTACAATTTTCTATCTGAGTAGGGAGTAAATTGTGTTTAAAAAGCAGAACTTTAAAAGTCACACCCGTTTTCTGGCTAAAAACTTATTTCCTTAATATCTGAACATAATGTTCCATGTATACATTTTTGGGTACTGATCTCATTGCGATATACAAAAGAATAGGAATAATTACCAGGTCATCAAGATGTCCAATTACAGGTATGAAATCCGGTATTAAGTCGATTGGTGATAATGCATAGCCTATAGCGATCCATAATAGTATTCTTGCAGTTTTTGGGGTTCGAGGATCTGCATATATAAGTTTACATAGCTCTATGTACTTTTTTGCATTATCCTTTATTTCTTTCAGTTTCCACATAACTACCATAGATACAAAATTGATTGTTTATAAATAATTATCTGTATTATTAAAAATATATATTCAGTGAACTGTGGAAACAATAGCCTAATTTTCTAATATAGTTTGATGTAATTGAAGTTCCCGGTCAGCGCTGTGAATTTGCTGTGAACCTGCTATAAATTTGAAGCCAAGTTTTGTACCTATGTACATCCTGGTTCTTTCGATGTGGAAATTTAATTTTATTCCTTATTTATATTTCTATTAATATTATAATATATGGATAATAACAGTTACGTTGCGTATGTTTGAAATTGACTTTGTTAGCAAGTTCTAATGGATGAAACGGTGAGAAAATTTACTTTTGTTAGTATCTCATCAAAAACAAACTGGAACTATTTATTGTTAAAATAAATGTGTTTGCTAACATTGGGTAGATTGAAAAACCAACATCTGTAACATTGATATGTAAAATTGATACGTAAAATTGGTGTAGTTGAAACAGATTGGGGGAATGAA
Organism: Methanosarcina sp. UBA289; assembly: GCA_002496565.1. GTDB lineage: Archaea > Halobacteriota > Methanosarcinia > Methanosarcinales > Methanosarcinaceae > Methanosarcina. The sequence continues at coordinate 212,507 of DAKJ01000004.1, forward strand.
TAATGGGTATAAAAAAGACATTGGCTATTTTGCTGGTAGTCTGTTTTATAGTGTCAGTGACAGTTGCGGCGGTAAGCGCAAACCAGCAAGAATATAACAAAGGCTATAAAGACGGCTGCAGAGATGGCTATAAAGATGGATTTAGAGAGGGCAAAGCTGACAGCAAGAAGCCCTACAGTGCATTTATGAAGAGAGAAGCCCGGATAAGTGATTATGCCAAAGGCTATGAAAGAGGTTATAGTGATTGCTTCCCAAGAGGTTATCAAGCAGGCCTGAAAGCTGGGTCGGGAGGCGGAAAACAGAAAGAATATGACAGAGGCTACAAAGACGGTTGCAGAGATGGCTATAAAGACGGGTTTAGAGAGGGTAAAGCTGACAGCAAGAAGCCCTACAGTGCATTTATAAAGAGAGAAGCCCGGATAAGTGATTATGCCAAAGGCTATGAAAGAGGTTATAGTGACTGCTTCCCAAGAGGTTATCAAGCAGGCCTGAACATTAGAAGATAAAGCGACTTCTTTTTATTTTTTAAACTTTTTATCATTTCGGGAGTGGGTGGTGCATGAGTAGCTAGTTGATATTTTGTCTTTGAGTATTTTTGCTTAGCTGTACCTATTTTCTAAGCTTACCTGTGTACAGGAAATTGAGTGTACATAAAGCAAAAAATGAGAGCTGAATGCTAATGTGTGAATACTCTGGAAAATACCAACTGATTATTAGTGGACCGCCGACTCATCCCAAAATCAAGTTTATTCTCATTGAGTAAGATTTTCAGGAGCATTTTTCAAGATTAAAAACTTGATTACATGCTCCAAATTCTAAATCCAAAAAACGATTTTGAGTTTTGGGATAAGCTCTATGAAAAAATCTTTAAAAAGATTAACTTTCAGAAAAAAAGAGATCTGAAAAAGACTCCCTCTGTATATCAGGAGTCTTTTCTCTGGCAGAAACCTTAGTAGAGATCTTCGCTGGAATTTTCTTGGTTTTCAATACATTTTAAGGCTTCAAGTTTCCTTTTCGCGTCTGCCATGTCGGGATAGAGGCGCAGGATTTCATTGAAGGTGTTTATAGCCTCGGCGTACCTTCCGAGTTTTCCGAGGATAACTCCCCTGTAATTCATGGACTGCACATCGTGAGGTCTTATCCTGAGCAGCCTATCAAAGGCTCTAAGGGCATCCTCGTACTCTCCCATTTTTGCAAGAGAGATCCCGAGATATTTCAGGGACTGCTCGTGCCAGGGGTTAAGGGCAAGAGCTTCGCCAAAGGCCCGGCAGGCAGTTTCATAGAGTTTCTGTTTAAAGCAGACAACCCCTATATTATATATCGCCTTGATGTTTTCAGGCTCTTTTTCCAGCACAAGGTCAAAGGCTTTTAGGGCTTCCCTGTACATTTCAAGCGTGCAGAAAGCGATTCCCTTGTAGTTCAGGACATCGATGTTTTCAGGTGAAATCTCAAGGATGCGGTCAAAATAGCCAATAGCTTCCTGGGCCCGGCCGAGCTTGACAAGAGTCGTGGCTGCGTTGTACAGGGCTTCTCCATTCTTCGGATTGAAAAGGACGGCTTTTTCAAAAGCTTTCAGGGCTGCCTCTGGATTTTCGAGTTCCAGCAGGCAGAGCCCAAGGTAGTTCAGGTTTTCAGGGTCTTCGGGGGAGGCTTCCAGTAGCATTCCAAAGGTATCGGCGGCAGCTTCGTATTCTCCGAGATTGAAAAACACAAGCCCGCTGTAATAAAGAGCTTCCCTGTGTGCCGGGTTCTGCCCCAGAACTATATCAAAAGCCTCAAGGGCTTTTTCGTACTCTTGAAGTTCCATTCTGGCAATTCCGAGCCTATAACAGGCTTCAATATAATCCGGAAAATCAGGCGCGAACAGGAGCACTCTTTCGAGGTCTCGGGCAGCTTCCTCAAATTGCTGGAGATTGAAACTGGTCGCTGACCGGTTGTAGAGAGCATTTATATTCTCAGGGTTCAGGGTTAGAACGAAACTGAAAGCTTGGCTAGCTTCCTCGTACATATTTAATTTTAGAAGGGAAAGCCCCATTTGTTCCCAGGCAGCTTCCAGGGTTGGGTCTAACTCTACGGCTTTTTCAAAAGTTTCAACGGCTTGCTCATCCTGATCAATTTCCTTTAAAGCAAGTCCTGATACATACCAAATATCGGCAGCTTCGGGGTTTACCTCAAGGATTTTTTCAAATATCTCATGAGCGGCTTCATAGCATCCCAGTTTAAACTGTGAAAGCCCTATCTTCTTCCATGCATCTTCGATTTCAGTGTCATTTAATTTATCTTCTAATCCTAATTTATTTTCTAATTTGAATTTACATTTTAATCCGCGGCCTTCATTCTGTTCTTCTCTCTGAGTGCCATCCGAGCTTAACTCGTTAATTTCTTCAGAAGTTTCCGTTTGATCTCCCAGGGTAGCCTGTTCGAAGGACTCCAGGGCTTCAGCATAGTACCCATGAGAAAATAGAATGAGCCCTCTTCTGTACCAGGCTTTTTCAAAGTCAGGATAAAGGGAAAGAAGTTCTGAAAATATCTCTAGAGCTTCTTCAGGTCTGCCGAGCTCCTGAAGTGCAATCCCTTTGCCGTAAAGAGTCTCTTTTGAAGCCGGTTCGCTCGCTGTAAGCTTTCCAAGAGGCAGCAGGGCTTCTTGATACCTTCCAAGCTCTATCAGGGAGAATGCAAACTTTTCAAGGAGTTCTTCAAAACTCTTGGAGTTCTCGAAAGCCGGAATTTCTCCCATGCTTTCCTCGTAGTTTTCTTCCCCAAGCTCTCCAGTGCCTTTAATATTAAGGTTTTCAGATTCAAGTTCGAGAAGGGTGTCAACTGTAGAAACCATTTCTTCTAGCTTGCCAAGTTCGAAAAGGGCTAGGGCTTTTTTGTACAGAAGTTCTGGATTGGTTGCTCCCGCGTTAAGGATAGAGTCAAAAATTTCCACGGCCTTTTCATATTCTCCGTTTTCAAAGTAGGAAATTCCTGTATAATAAGATATTTCGGGTTGCTGACAGCCTAGATCAAGAGCGTTTTCAAAAGATTTTACTGCTTTTTCAAAGTTCCCCAGCCTGAAGAAGGCAATACCCCTACAGTAATGCAGATCTTCCTTTTTCGGGCAATATTCCAGTGCCGTTTTTAATGCTTCAACGGCCTCCGGATACTCTTCAAGCTCGAAATGAGTATAGGCTTTTTGCTCAAGGGCGTAGGTACAGTCAGGCTTCAATTTAAGGACCGAGTCAAACATCGTCGCAGCTTTCTTTACATCTCCAAGGGCTTTTAAAGCGAGCCCTTTCCTGAAGAGGACGGTTTTTCGTTCTGGATTTATTTTCAGAACCTGATCAAAGAGTTCCAGGGATTCTTCGTAAAGCTCCTGCTTGAAGCAGGCTGTACTCAGGTGTGCAAGAGATTCAGTATCGGACGGTTTTCTTTTAAGGACTTCTCTAAAACCTGAAGCGGATTCCTCATATCTTCCTGACCGTAGTAAAGCGAGGCTTTTCATGTAAAGGGCATCAAGGTTTTCAGAATCTATTTTAAGGGCTGTTTCAAAAACTCTTATAGCGTCCTCAAAGTTCCCAAGTTCAAGATAGGAATTCCCTAACTGATAACAGGCATCCTGATAAGCAGGGTCAAGCTCAAGGATTTTCTCAAAGTCTTTTATTGCCTCATCATGCTGCTTCAGCTTTGAATGGGATATGCCTTTCAAATACCATGTCTCTATAAACAGGGGATTCTCTTCAGCAAGCCTTGAGAAAACCTCAAGCGCTTTTTCGTAAGCCTCCAGCTTGATAAGCACAAGTCCTTTCCAGTAAAGCGCAGAGAACTTTTCTTCAGAGTTATCTTGTGCAGATAGGTTTTGTTCAAAGATACTTTGTTCAGATAAGTTTTGTTCAGGGCAGTATACAAAAGAGCCTGTCTCTGAACCCTCACATACTTCTTCAAAAAGAGAAAGGGCTTTATCATACTCTCCAGATTCAAAGCTGACGATCCCCAGCTCAAACTTTACTTCTTTGTCGTCGGGGTCGAGTTCCAGTATTCTGGCAAGGGTTGCAGCTCCTGCTTTAGATTTCTTTAACTGCAGAAGGCAAATCGCCTTCTTATGAAGAGCAGTAAGGTTCTCCGGATTTTTTTCAAGTACAGCTTCAAGAGTTTCCAGGGCAGCCTCGTATTGTTCGGTTTCAAACAGACAGAGGCTCCAGTACTCAAGAGCTTCCTCCCTTTCAGGATTAATATGAACGGCTGATTCAAAGGCATATGCCGCTTCCTCTAGCATGTTTATTCTATAAAGGCTAAGGCCTTTGTAGTACCAGAGAATGTCGGAATCCGGCTTTTCTTCAAGAGCGCTCTCAAAGGTTTCAAGGGCAGGGAGGTACCTTTCAAGTTGCATCTGCGCAAAGCCTTTGTAAGTTTGGGCGTCCTCGTAATCGAGATTCTTTATCTCATCACATAAGGGGTTATTTATTTCATCACAACTGAGATTTTTTATCTCACTGTGATCGGAGTTATTTATCCTGGAGTTATCTATCTCCTTATATTCTAGATTTTTTGCAATTACTTTGTCAAAGGCTGTTATAGCCTCTTCAAAACGTTCCAGTTTTATCAGGGCAAGCCCTTTTCTATACCAGGCTTCTCTGGATTCCGGCCTTTCACTGAGCACCTTATCAAAAGCCTGAAGCGCAGTCTCGTACTTTCCGATTTTCATTGCAAATTTTCCTTTCCTGCACTGGATTTCTGAATTTTCGGGATTTTTCTCAGCCAGCTTTTCAAAGGTTTCTAGGGCTTCTTCCTGCTTTCCTAGCTCGGCCTGTGCAGTCACAAGGTTGTCTAAAAGCTCGGGATAATCGGGATTAAGAGTCAGGATCTTTTCAAAGCATTCTAAGGCAGTTTCTGGCCTTCCGAGCTTTAGCAGGGCTATTCCTCTATTGTATAAGGAATCAAGATCTTCAGGACTTGTTTTAAGGGCTTCGGCAAAGGCTTCGCTGGCTTTTTCATATTCGTTGGCAGCCAGTAAAATCAGTCCTCTATTCCTCCAGGCTTCCTCAAAGTCAGGCCTGAGGTTCACAGCTTTTTCAAAAGCCTCAAGGGCTTCTTCAGTTCTTCCAAGATTCCCGAGCACTATTCCCTTATTATTCCAGCCTTTCTCGAGATACGGGTTCAGCCGCAGACCTTCTTCAAAAGCTTTGAGGGCTTCTTCGTAGCGTCCAATGGAATAGAGAGCAAATCCCTTATTCATCCAGCAGGCTTCGTTGTCGGGTTTTAGTTCTGCAACTTTATCAAGAGCTTCCAGGGCTGGCTCAAATTTTTCATTCTCAAGAAGAATTAATCCCTTCCGGAGCCAGAGCCTATAGTTTTCGGGTTCTTTTTCAAGGCTCTGTGAAAGCGATTCAAGAGCTTCTTCAATACAGCCTAATTTGACCAGTATAGTACTTCTGAGCTTTTGGGCTTCAGTAAATCCTGGATTATGTTCAAGCATGGAATCTAAAGCTTTGAGGGCTTCCTCATATTTTCCTTCTCTAGCAAGCAAACGTCCCTGCTGGTACAGGGCATCCCCATATTCAGGATCCAGTTCTACAACTCTGGAAAAAGCCTGCGCAGCCTCCCCAAAGCGCTGCAGTTTCACGAGAGCAAGAGCTCTGTTGTACCATATTTCCTTCATTTTCGGATACATTTCAAGCACAGAGTCAAAGGCTTCAAGAGCTTCTTCATATACCTCAAGTTTCATCAGAGCAAGGCATTTGTAACTCCAGGCTTCGAAATAAGTGGGATCCAGTCTAATGGCTTCTTCGAAAGCCTCTATGGCATCATTGAGCCTGAGCAATTGGATAAGAGCAAGGCCTTTCTTGAGCCAGGTTTCTTTATTTCCGGAATTAATCTTCAATATTTTAGAAAAAGTTTTTTCAGCATCCTCATAACGGGAGAGTTCGCTTAAAAGAATGCCCTTTTGATAGAGAGCCGTCTCGCTGACAGGAAATCTCTTTAAAAATGCGTCAATACATTCTAGAGCTTCTTCATTTTTCCCAAGCTTTATCAGTGAATAATATTTTTGTTTCCAGGCATCCTTCTGCCTAGGGTTTGCCTGAATCAGATAATCAAAACATTCCAGCGCGGTTTCGTGCCTTTCAATCCTTGCAAGAACCAGGCCTTTTGCGTAGCAAACGTCTGCATTTTTAGGGTTTATCTCAAGTGCGTGATCAAAACATTCTAGGGCTTCTTCGTAGCTGCCAGCTTTTCCATTTACGGTCCCCAGGGCATACCAGGCAATTTCACATTTTGGTTCAAGTTCAAGTGCTTTCTCAAAACAAAGAATCGAAGCTTCAGTTTTTTCCAGTTCGGCAAACGCTAGGCCTTTCTGGTACCAGATTTTTGGATTTTCAGGATTTATTTCAAGAGCGTTGTCATAGGCTTCAAGAGCTGCTTCAAACTTTCCGAGGGTGGCCAGAGTAATTCCTTTTTTGTACAGGGCATCGAGATTTTCTGGCTCTAAGTGCAGGACCTGATCAAGGGAGTCAAGGGCTTCTTCTGGTTTTTTGATTTTTAACAGGGCAAGTCCTCTGTTGAAAAGAGCGCCGGTGTGATCCGGGTTCTTGTCCAGAATCTTGTTGAAAACGTTAATCGATTTTTCGTACTTTTTTTGTCTGATCAGACCAAGGCCTCTTTGAAAGGCTTCATCGTGATTGATAACCAACTCCTCCGATCTTTTTTTCTAATCATATTCCTGCGCTTTTTTACTCGTATTCCTGCAGCTCAAAGATCTAAAATTTAAATGCTAGCCTTTTTTATCAGGCCTTAATAATATTTTGCTTTGTTTTCCGATTTTAGCGTTTTTGCGAGCTTTTACCTTTCACTTGTCATTAAATTACTCTTTTCCAATAAGCTAACTATTTACAATTGTTGACCGTTAAATTTAATACTTCATCCATCCAAAAACCTATTTATCATCAGCAATTTTTATCTAGGATCTAATCTCCTAACATTGTATATAAACGATCCTCAATAATTGAGCGTGGAAGAATAATTTTTAGTTTGTTTTTTAACTATTTTTTGAAGACGTCCTCAATGAACGTTGCAAGCCGGTTAAATTATAAATCTAAAATCTAAAATAAATTTCTAACATTTAAATTAAATCATAGTGATTCCTGACAATGCTTCCTGAAGATGCCGACATGTCTCTTTATTGAAACAAACAAGGAAAATCTTTTCAGGTAATTCATTTTCCTGAAGGAATTTTATCATTTCGGAAACTGCAATTCCTGCAGCCCTCTCCGAAGGAAAGTTATACGCTCCTGTACTTATAGCTGGAAAAGCGATGGTTTTTACAGCGTATTCCTTTGCAATATCAAGGCTTTTTCTGTAGCAGGAAGCCAGCAAACCATCTTCTCCTTTCTTGCCTCCCTGCCATACAGGACCGACAGTATGTATTATCCATTTTGCAGGCAGGAAATATCCCTTTGTAATTTTTGCTTCTCCTGTTGCACAGCCTTTTAAACCCTTGCATTCTTCTAGCAGTTCGGGTCCTGCGGCTCCGTGGATTGCGCCATCGACTCCTCCTCCAAGAAGAGTTGAATTTGCAGCATTTACGACTGCATCCACTTCCAGTTTTACGATATTTCCTTGAATTATTGTTATCCTGTCTGAAATATGTAACATAGTTTCTCTTTTGCTTCTGTTCTTTCATATATAATGTATAATGTGCTTACAGAGCAATATCATTATCACTATATTATTTTTATTGCCTGAGATGCTTTAGTTCTGCTATTTTATATTATTTTCTTCCTTTCTTTTTCTGCTTTATTATTTTGTTTTACTTTTTACTTTACCTGCCTACTTATCCTTTTGTTGCTTCAGTATAGTTTTTCTTTGATGTTCATATCTTCATTTTGTTCATTCCCAAACAATCATATAGCATAAAATCTAGATTATAATAGTCAATCTGGGCATGGGGATTTCCGGTTTTCCGAAGGTGGTTATTTGCCTTTGATGGAACACTGAAACTTTTGATATGCCTCAATGGGGTTACAAGACCTATGTTAATTACTGATCTGAAAGATCAGTTGAATGCTGAGAACCTCTTGAAAAATTAAAAGGTTAAAAACTTCCAAATTGAATTTAATATAGGGGAGATAATTATGGATGAAATGACACTTAAGGAGAGACTTTTAAACGCGTTGGAAGGGAAAGAAGTTGACAAAGTGCCGGTCTGTTCTGTAACCCAGACAGGAATCGTTGAATTAATGGATGAGGTGGGGGCTCCCTGGCCGGAGGCTCATTCTAACCCTGAGCAAATGGCAAAGCTTGCAATTGCAAATTATGAGCTTAGTGGGCTTGAAGCTGTAAGGGTTCCATATTGCCTTACTGTACTTGCCGAAGCCATGGGCTGTGAGGTTAATATGGGGACCAAAAATAGGCAACCCTCAGTTACTGCACATCCATACCCCAAAGATCTAGAGGGTATGGAAATGCCTGAGAATCTGCTTGATATGGGCAGGATCCGGGCTGTACTTGACGCAATCAAAATTATAAGGGAAAGAGTAGGACCAGATGTACCTATTATAGGAGGAATGGAAGGACCAATAACTCTTGCCTCCGATCTGGCAAGTGTAAAGTCCTTTATGAAATGGTCTATTAAAAAACCTGATATGTTACGGCAGGTACTGGATTTTGCAACTGATGCCACAATAGCTTATGCAAATTCAATGGTTGTTGCAGGAGCAGATGTTATCTCAGTTGCTGACCCTGTAGCATCTCCTGACCTGATGAGTCCGGATTCTTTCAAAAATGAACTCCAACCAAGGTTACAGAGATTTTCTTCAGAAGTAAACTCAGTTACAGTACTGCATATCTGTGGTGGCGTAGGTCCTATCCTTGACTATATGGCAGATTGCGGTTTCGAAGGTTTGAGTGTTGAAGAAAAAGTTGGTAGCATAAAAAAGGCTAAGGAAGTGCTTGGGGACAGAGCAAGGCTTGTGGGAAACATCTCAAGTCCCTTTGTTCTGCTTCCAGGTCCGATTGATAAGATCAAAGAAGAATCGAAAAAAGCTATTGCTGAAGGTGTGGACGTACTGGCACCTGGTTGCGGTATTGCACCTATGACTCCGCTTTCCCACATTAAAGCTATGGTCGAGGCAAGAAACGAGTACTATGCTTGAGGGGCCTGAAAAATAAAAACAGTTTTTTTAATTTTTAAACAGGTTTCTGCTTTTTACTTTTTTTAATTCTACTTTTTGAGAACCTGTTTTTCTGATCCTATTTTTGAACGTTCTCAAGTCTTGGGCCAGGTCTTGAGCTTCCTTCAGGCTATAAATCTTGAAAATAGGAAAAAGGAGAAGGGCCTCAATTAGGATATGTGAATGAAAAATTTTGGAAAAACTTGGATGAAATTTAGTAATAACCAAGGTGCTGGAAATTCAAGGCACCCAGGTCGTTCAAATAAAAATCCAAATTTTACTCCTAAATTTTTTGAGGCCAACTTTACAGGTTTTCTGCTGACCAGTCAGCTGCAGCTTTTACCCAGATCTTAAGTCTGTCAGATGTGCTAAGAGGTGGAGTCCCACATCCGAGCTTACTTGCTTTTGCTCCGCTGTCAAGGGCCTTTCTGACTTCTGCAATAATCTGTTCTTCCGTACCATCAACCATCAGGAGGGGAGTCACGTTTCCAACCACAGGAACGTCACGTGCAAGTTTTGTAGCTTCACCCATATCGACCGTTTGATCGATACTGAGGCAATTTGCTCCGGTGGCGGCCATACCTTCAATAATCGAGGTTGTATTCCCGCAGATGTGCAGTTCCCAGGGGCATCCATTCTCGTGGATGAAGTCTCCGAGCTCCTTTTCTGATGGGCCTGCTACTTTATAATAGAACTCAGGCATCAGGAGGTTTGGGGATGCCGATGCATCGGAACAATAAAAAGCGTCAGCTCCAGCTTGAGCACAGGCTTCAGCATAAATTTTGCTGATCTCAAGAGATACTGAAAGCCATTCCTGCATTTTCTCCATGTATTTTTCTTTCTGAAGGCACCTGTAACTAAGTATGGCAAGATTTTCGGCACCCATCAAGTCTCCGAGAAGGGTAATCGGAGCTTCCATGAGGGCATAAGTAGCAACATCAGGGTATCTTTCCTTTGCAAGTTTAATTGAATCTATTGTGGTCCTGACAAACTTGTTTTCAAGGAAGTTATCATATTTCACGTCTTCCGGTTTTTTAAATATGCCCCTCACTGAAGGGTGAATGTCAACCCTTCCCATTTTCACATCAAGCCCAGTAGCAGCAGATTCAACAAACATACCAAAGGCTACGACGAGGTTATCAATACCTGTCTCCATAGGAGCACAGCTCGCAATGTTTACCATCATCTCTGCATTGGAGTGATAGTCAGGCCAAACCGCTCCAGTCTTTTCGATGTACTCCTTAAGCATTGCAACACCGGAGATTACCGGGATCCTATCAACAGGTTTTCTATTGAGCATTGCAAGGACCCTTTCTTTTGATGTCATCTCATTGATCAATTTTTTCAACTCCGCTATTTTTCTGATCTAACAACGATTACGTGAAGTGTTCAGTTAATTGAGATTCCTTGGAATAGTTAGTCCCATCTTTCAGACTCGGATGAAAAACCGGCAACTGCTTCTTTTAGCCAGTTTGCTGCACTTGCAGCATCGACAGGGGATACATCAGCTCCGATTTCTTTGGCATAATCTGCCTTAATCGGGGCTCCACCTACCATTACTTTAACCTTACTCCTGATGCCTTCCTCTTCAAGCAGTTTGAGAACTTTTGGCATTTCGGCCATGGTTGTGGTCATCAGGGTGCTCATGGAAATTGCTGTTGCTCTGTTCTCCTTTGCAGCCTCCACGAACTTCTGGCTCTCGACATCATTTCCAAGGTCTACGCAGTTGAAGCCGTTTGCACTGAGTAAAGTCTTTACAAGGTTCTTCCCGATGTCGTGTATGTCTCCCTCTACTGTCCCTATGATGACGGCAGGTGGCTTTTCTGTACACTCTTCGTCATTCTTTAGGTATGGAGCCAGTATATCCATTCCTGCATACATGGACCCTGAAGCGATTAACAATTGGGGCACAAAAGCTTCTCCCTTCTCATATTTTTTGCCTATTCTGTTCATGCCCTCTGCCAGCCCTTCGATAAGGGTCTTGAATGGATTCATCCCAACCTGAAGGGCAACTTTTGTCCAGCCCTGAGTTATTTCATCCTCGCCGTCCATCACGCATCTGGCAAGTTTGTTAAGGATGATAGGTGGCATATCAACGCCCGTGGCAAGGAGCTTCTGGGTAAGTTCCTTTATCGCCTCCTCATCTTCATCTTCAGCAGCCTCATCCATTTGCTCTATTAATTCTTGTACTTCCTCTGGTAAACTATCCATTTTACATACCTCAAATTGATTAAGTCGACTGGCTTGCACATTTAAAAAAATAGTGAAGTGGGAATATGGGGAAGTATCCGGATCTTCACCTTAGGGAAGTGGGAAAATAGGGAAGTGGAAAAATAGGGAAGTGTCCGGATCTCCACCTTTCCACAATTAAATATTTAAACTAAAGATATTTATAATATCCGGCAACAAAAAATAAATAGCATCGATCTTATCAATCTCGTTTTTGTTATAAATATGATTGTTAAAAAAGCACTATTGTATATTATATAATGGCATTTACAAAATAAATGAATGGGCTAAAAATCAATGAATTGTGTGTAATCTACATGTGTATTCCATTGTAACCCGTTAACATAATCAATATGGTTGATTTTGCGTTAACTCCTCATATATGTTAACGAATATTTGCCTGTGAAAGGGAGCAAACAATTACAACGTATAATGTAATTTATATAACTCTTAAGTTTCTCATTGAGCTTTCGACCTATTCTTTTGTATAGTTCTTTGATTCTGTATCCAAAAAACTCAACAAGCTCAAGAGTGAAAAGGGATATTATCCGTTATTTATGGTTATACCTCTTTCTTTTGATCGCGTCTGTGATTTTTGATCAAATCTGAAAAAAGAGCATATCCAATGTATTAAATTTGAAAGTCGGTTTATGCCAGTCAGTTTTATGCTTAGATTTTTTCAATAACTGATCTCTATATATAAAAATATTTTAAAAGAAAAATGGGAAGAACTTGCCTCAGTTAGAGGCCATAGTTCTCCGGCTTGAAGACTTTGACTTCTTGTTTATACTTTGTAAGACAGTCACTCATGAACTTCTCTTTGTCGTCAGTAAGACTCTCTAAAGCTGCTTTTGCATCTGCAAGGGCTTTAGTTTCGAACCTTGAGAGTTCAAGTTTGCCCTTTGCCCCTTCTTCAACGATCTTGATGCATTCGATAGCAGCATTCTTAGCACGGAGGTAAATATCATTCCCGTCTTTTGCAATTGCCTGCCCGACTCTGTAGGCGTTCGGGTATGCGAGTACATAGCCCTGTGCGTCTCTGTACATATCCGAAGCTACGAACATATCCCTAAGTATTTTTTCGTTACCTGAATCAAGAGCAACATTCATTAGGGCACAGTCATAAGCTAAGGTCTCACCCCAACACTGAACTGTGGTACCGCCGAATTCACCGTGATATTCAACAGATTCGTTGGACCAGAGGTCACAGCATTGCATAACAACGTTACCCATCAAATCAGAGTGGGCACAGGTTGAGGTTTTGCCTTCTTGAGTTATAGGGACACCTGCAATTGCCTTTACAATAGTGTTCTCGTAACCGCAGTCCTTTCCAGGGCCGACCGCACCGGCTTCGTACGCGACAAGTGATCTGGCGGCAGAAATTGCTCTTGCAATGATTGCGAGTGTATGGGCGAGGTTCTTGTCCAGCAGCCCGCCTGCAATGAACATTGCAGTGTTTGCCTGGGCGCAATCTGTGTCACCAGATGCTATCACGTTATTCTTTTTTGCAATTGATACAATATCTTGCCAGATCATTTCCATATCTATGCTGCCAAGAACACCTATGCCGTAAAGTACTCCGGCCATATCGTTCCTGAGAATCGCATAGTCGAATACTTCTTTTCCACCCATTGACTCAACTGCAAGCATGTCAGCCCCATTCTGGGCACACTGCTCAAAAGCTTCCAAAAAGGTGTTGTACTTGTCTCCTCCTCTGAGCTCGAGGAATTCCCTGCTCTCACGGATGTCACCAATAGTGTGGCGGAGTGCGCACTTTATGCCGTATTCATCATGGTAATCCTCCATGATAGTTTTCTGGGCGTGAGCAACAGCTGCTCCCCAATCCGGGTGATTAGACATCTGCTGAACATGTTCGGTTTCAAGCACGACAGAAGGAGCTCCAATCTGGACCATCCTTGCCATAATGTCGGTGGTGATCCTTTCGTATTCTTTTATGAGCTTTTCTTTGGATGCGCCGGCTTCAGGTCTTGGGGCGTAGTTTACTTCAGGAGTTGTGTAACCGGCACCGATTTCAAGTCCCAGCCCGGCTTTAACTGGCGTGACAGCTCTTCCGAAAACCATCTCATCCGCGCTTGCATAAGCCATTTTAGTACATCTTTTTACTGCCATTTATTCCATCTCCTCAGTGTCTATGGAATTTCTCCCTCAGTTTTACGATATTATCCCCATGTGCCTTTACGAAATCGGCTATCTTCGCGGCATCGGCTGCTTCTTCACCGTACACTCCAAGCTCATACTGGGACACGAAGTCCTGGTTGACAGCACCGCCGCCGCATGCAAATGGAATCCTGTAGCCTTTCTCCAGAAGCTTATCATTAACTTCTTTGAATGCATACATGGTTGTGGTCATCAGGGCAGTACCTGTTAGCATCATGGGACTTTCTTTCTCGACAGCCGCTATTACTTCATCTACAGGTACATCTCTTCCGAGGTCCACTACATCATAACCAGCTGCTCTCAGTAGTGCGGCCACAATGTTTTTTCCGATGTCGTGCACATCACCTTCTGCAACGTGACAGACAATCTTTCCTTTGGTTTCAGGTGCTTTTCCTGCTTTCTCCTTAACGTATTCGATACCTTCCAACATGGCATCAGCAGACATCATAACGTTTGGCAGGAAAATGACTCCCTCATCGTAAAGCCTGGAAACTACTCCCATTCCAACCATTAATGCATCATTAATAAGGGAGATCGGATCCTTTCCGGAGCTGATGGCCTTTTCCAGCCCTTCAACAACATCATCTTCTTCGCCTTCAAAGATGGCTTTTGCAATCGGATAAATCATTGAATCCTTAGGGTAAAGCTCTTCTGCAGCATCTTCCGGTGTCATTTCCTTTTCCATTTTTACATTGTAACGAACCAGAATACCACTGGGATCTATATCTATCAAATGTCTAACCTCCATTTTGGCATTTGAGGAGCAAATAATCCCTAATTATTTACAGGAACCAAAGGGGCTAAATGCGAAAATTATTCCTTAATAGATCTTAATTAAATTTAGGCCTCTAAATTCCCCAATTTTTCTATAGAGGTCTCTATATGAGATCTAAACAGGTATAAAATCCCAAATTCTTCCCAATTTCTTAAAGGGACTCCTAACTCCCCTTAATTTAATTGGAATCCTATATATATAAAACTCACTGACCAAGTTTAAGGTTCTAATACTGAATTGTAAGCTATAATTTTCGCTATCTTGAGGCTTTACTATTCTAAATATCTAGTTTTAATGGGCTTTTTGCTAACTTAGGTACAGTCTAAAATACATAATTATGAATATCAAAAACCCTTACAACAGTCTATGGACAGTCTACGATTACTAGGTTTTCGGCAGATTTAGGCAGCTGCTAGGGAGTATTATACCAAGATTTCTCAATAGATCTAAAATAAATTCTAGATTTTAATAAAAATTATGTTTAACTCTCTCATTCCTTCCTTAATTTGGTTTATTGAGGAATCATTCTTCTCAAAAAGTATTTATATCAGTAATGCATCTATGAAATCCCCTGATCTGAATGGATCAGTGATCATTAAATCTATAGATTTTGCAAAGATTATATTCCGTGATAAAATCTATAGTCAAAAATCAGCTTAACAAAAGCTTTATATATAAGAAATTCCTTGTATGAATCCCTCACAAAAGCAAAATTGTGGGCATCTGACTCTCTTTCGATCACAAAAAGATCGAAATGGCAGTATCTCTATAGATTCAAATAAAGATTTGTTTTTGAATCCATTTATGAAAAACTGCCTAATGAGAAGCTTTATATACAAGAACTGTGTTGGATGAATCCTTCACACAGAGCGCTTGTGTGAAGGGGAATAACACAAAGCTTTATATACAAGAAATCC
>DAKJ01000009.1 GCA_002496565.1 Methanosarcina sp. UBA289
GGAAACAACTCCTGTCTCCATTATTAATGAACAGTAATTGCTGCATTTATCATGCAGGAAATTATAGTTATGCGTTCATAGTATTTAAAGGTATCTATTTCCTTGGAAATTAAGAAGGAACTTCAACCAAATGACTATGAGAAAACCCATTCAGCACAACAATCTCATGCTGAAACCGGGAACACATATACATCAGTTTTAATATATAAAACTTTTTGTTCAGGGACATTCTAAAAAAAACAAATTAAACAAAGGATGAAAATCTGTTTTGTTAAAACCCTGATATTCACTCTCAAATCACAAATTCAAGAGCGAGCCGCACTTGTTTTGTGCGTGAGACATACAAAGGAATATCCGATATAAATACCTGTCGCCTATCCTATGACTTAGAAAAAAATAAAAATAAGAAGAGAGTAAAAGAAAGCAAAAAAGCGCAGCATTAAAATAATAACAGAAAGTTGAAAGCTGCATGACGAATAACCTTAAAGCTCGAAAAAACGATATATAAGGGATTTAAGGGTATAAAAATAAAAAATAAAAAATAAAACTATAATAAAACTACATATAACGAGGTATCAAACTGGCAGACTTAAAGAAACCTACATCCAAAGCCAAACCCCAGACGGAAGAATCCGTTACAAGAGTACGAACGCCGCGCAGGGAAAATAATGAGATCCTGGCAACTGTTGAAAGTCTCCTGGGTGCAAATCGACTAAGGCTCCGTTGCATGGATGGGGTCGTTCGTATGGGGAGGATTCCAGGTTCAATGAAGAAAAAAACCTGGATTAGAGAAGGAGACGTCGTTATTGTCGTGCCCTGGGAATTCCAGAACGAAAAGGCAGATGTAATCTGGAAGTACACAAGGCCGCAGGTAGACTGGCTTGAGAGGAAAGGATACCTGAAAGGATAATATGGGAATGGATCAGGAAAAGAAGATAAGGCGCATCGATAGCGCTAAAGATAAATCTCGGGCCAGGGAGAAGGATTCCGAGCGGCTGAAAGTAGAAGAAAACGTATTCGACGTTCCCACCCTTAAAATTCTTTATACTCTATCCAATAAAGGTATAATAAAAGCAATGGGTGGAGCTATCAGTACTGGAAAGGAAGCAAACGTATTCTATGCTGAAGGCCCGGATAAAGAGCTGGCTGTAAAAATATACAGGATTGCAAGCAGTACCTTCAAGGCAATGGATGCCTACATTATGAAGGATCCTCGCTTCACAAACATTAGAAATAACAAGCGAGACATCATTTTTGCATGGACACGCAAGGAACTTCAGAACCTGAAACGTGCCAAAAGCGCAGGAGTCCGAGTTCCGGAGCCTGTACTTGCCGAAAAGAATATTCTTATCATGGAATTTATGGGAGAAAAAGAGACACCTTACCCTCTCCTTAAAAACACGTATCTTGAAAACGAGGAGGCAAAGCAGATTTTTGAGACAGTAGTTGAATATATGCGTCTCCTTTATAAAAAAGCAAACCTTGTACATGCTGATCTAAGCGAATATAATATCCTGATCGACCCGAATAACCTGACTCCCATATTTATTGATATGGGACAATCCGTAACCCTGGAGCATCCTAACGCCCGGGAGTTCCTTTACAGGGACGTGCAAAATATACTCAGGTTCTTCAGCCGCTATGGGATAAAGGACAAACCTGAAGAGCTATTTACAAAAATACAGGCGGAATAATATGACTCAGTATGTCAAAATCCCCAAAGAAAGAGTCGGAGTAATCATAGGCCCGAAAGGAGAAACGAAAAAGCTTATCGAGGACAAAACCGCGTGCCAGCTTGAAATCGATAGTGAAAGCGGAAAGATAGACATTACCTGCGAGGAAGATCCATTAAAAGAGTTCAGGGTTCTCGAAACCCTAAAAGCAATAGGAAGAGGGTTCAGCCCCGAAAAAGCTATTGAACTTCTTGATGACGAAATGCTTATGCTTGAGATTATAGATCTTTCCGACGTTGCTACTACTCCAAAAGAGCTTCAGCGGATAAAGGGTCGGATAATAGGAAGAAACGGAAGAACCAGAGAACTTGCAGAAACTCTGATAAGCGTAAAAATCTCTGTCTACGGAAAAACCGTATCCGTACTTGGGCACCCTGAACAGAACACTATAATCCGGACAGCTATAAGGATGCTGCTCGATGGAGCTACCCATGGTGCAGTCTACAAGTTCCTTGAAAAAAAGCATCAAGAGCTTTTGCAGTCCCAGCTTGACTCAATTGATTTTTATTAAGAAAAAAATCAGGGCCTTAAAATATTGTACCTAAGGCCCTTATGATATAACTAAACTTTTTAACTAAACATTTCTAACTAAACTTTTCTGGAAAACTGGTTTTCAGTTTTCCGTTTTTGCTAAAGCTTTTACCTAAAACTTCTCAACTAAGCTTTCTCAAAACCCAACTCTTATTCCCGAGTTTCATCAGGCCTCTTCTAAGAACTCTTCATCCTCTTCGGATCTTTTACCTTTTCCTTCAAGGAAGTTACCTCGCCCAGGTTTTGCATTAATTGATTCCTCAATCCAGATTACTTCACCTCTTGAAAGAGTATACTCGGGAAAAACTCCTTCCATACCTTCAAAGGGAGTCCACCCCGCTTTACTGTGCAGGAACTCAGCCTTTATAGGGCGAAGCTCGCGGGGATTTACAATAATCAGGTCTGCATCAAAACCCACCTCAAGCCTGCCTTTGGATTTGCGATCCAGCCCAAAAGCTTTTGCCGGATTCCAGCTTGTAAGCATGATCATCCGTGAAAGCGGCAGGATGTTCTTTCTTACTGCAGCAAGCATAAGAGGCATGAGGGTCTCGACCCCGGGCACTCCCGAAGGAGCTACTCTTATATCAACATCCTTTTCAGATTCCAGATGTGGGGCATGATCCGAAGCCACCATGTCAATAGTACCATCGTTAATCCCGTTTACAAGAGCTTTAATACTGTGGCTTCCCCGGAGAGGAGGATTCATTTTTCCAAAAGATCGGAGCCTTTCCCAATCTCGAGTAGAAAGAAAAAGATGATGAGGAGTAACTTCACAGGTGAAAAGGGGTTCTTTATTTTCTCTTCTTGCAAGGTATTTTTCCTTTCGTATAAGACCTATAGCTTCAAGCGTACTCATGTGGCAAAGATGAGCCTTTACTTGTAGTTTGGAAACAAGCTCCAGGGCTTTTTGAACAGCAACCGCCTCACACTCATTCGGACGTACCCTTGAATGGTACTCATAAGAAGTATCTCCTTTTAACAATCCTTCCAGCTCAAGGCGCATTTTCTCATCCTCGGCATGGATAGTCGCAAGCCCACCCAGACGTCTGATTTCGGCAAGAGCCTCTTCGAAGGTATCCTCATTAATGTTTAGCCCGCCTGTGGACTCAGCCATGAAGATTTCCCCAAAAGCAGTAACCCCCAATTTCCAGAGTTCTTCTAATTTCTCTATATTACCTGTTACCCCACCATTGATCCCAAAATCGACAATAGACTTCCCCTTGGCAAGTTTAAGTTTTTGCTCGAAAGACCGTCTGTCTGTCGTAGGAGGCACTGTATTAGGCTGGTCGATGACAGTTGTAATTCCTCCGGCCGCTGCCGCACACGAGCCCGTATACCAGTTTTCCTTTGAGGTCATGCCGGGTTCCCTGAAATGGACATGTACATCAATCCCGGCCGGAAGAGTAAGAGCACCGCCTGCATCTATTATCATATCCGAGCTTGATACTCTGAGATCTTTTCCTATTTTAGTAACTTTGCCGTCCTCAATAATGATCTCGGCAGACTGAAGTGAATTATTGTAATAGATCCGTGTATTTTTGATAAGAATATCAGGCATGGGCGTCTATATGCATATAAACGTACTTAAAACCTGACATCAGAGAGAACAGGAAATGGTCCAAAGAGAGAAAGAAATTTCAGAGAAAATATAATCAAAAACATGAAAACAACATTAGAGAACCAAAAAGAAAAACAAGAACAACATTAAAGAACTAAAACGGGAAACAAAACTGAGAATTAGTATCGTAATGAAAAAATAGAGTAAATGACGAAAAAATATAGAAAAAGTAGATAAGGACTAGCAAGAAAAATTCAACAATCCTTTTTAATTCAGTTTGATCTTCTCAGCCGTAGCAAGATAGATTACACTTTCACATATATTGCAGCAGTGATCTGCAATTCTTTCAATATAGCGAATCAGGAAAAGCAAATATGTGGCTTTGGAAATAATACTTGTATCTTTTGCCATCATTTCTATTAACTCAACCCATACGGCATAAAAAAGCATATCAACTTCTTCATCCCGGGATGCTGCCACTCTTGCAAGCTCTACATCCTGAGTCTTGAAAGCTTGGAGGGAATTTTCAAGCATGTATGTTGCAATATCGGACATTTTTTTAGTATCTACAAGAGGTTTTATATGCTTACCTTCAATTTTTCCAGGAATCTTAGCAATGTTCATAGATAAGCCTAAAATCCGTCTGAGGTCTGCTGTGATCTTGAGAGCGGACACGACAAGCCGGAGATCGCTAGCCATAGGTTGTTGAAGTGCAAGAATATCAAAAATAGAAGACTCAATTTCTTCTTCAAGATTATTTACTTCTGCCTCAAGAGCGAGCGTTTTTGCAGCAAGCTCTACATCAAGATCTATAACTGCAACCATTGAGTCCTTGAAAGCCAGCTCAACGATTTCTCCAAGGGAGAATATGGATTCCCTGAGCAGATCCAGCTGCTTTACGTATTGTTCTCGAGCCATTAAATCACCCAAACCTGCCTGTAATATAATCCTCTGTACTCTGTTCCTGTGGATTTTGGAAAATTTGCCTTGTCTGACCGAACTCAATCAATTTCCCCATAAGGAAAAATCCGGTATAATCTGATATCCTAGCTGCCTGTTGCATATTATGAGTTACGATTACTATGGTATAATCTTTTTTAAGGTCCATAATAAGATCTTCAATCCTGGCAGTGGAAATCGGATCAAGAGCGCTGGTGGGTTCATCGAAAAGAATTGTTCTGGGTTTTACTGCCAGAGTCCTGGCAATGCAAAGTCTTTGCTGTTGTCCACCACTCAGAGAAAGAGCAGGAGACTTAAGCCTGTCTGAAGTTTCTTCCCAGATCGCAGCTGAACGGAGGGCTTGTTCAACAATGCTGTCAAGATCTTTCCTGTCTGCACCATGTATACGCGGCCCATACGCAACATTATCAAAAATCGACATCGGAAAAGGGTTTGGCTTCTGGAAAACCATACCTACTTTTTTACGAAGGTCAACAACGTCTACATCTGGTCCGTAGATATCCTTTTCTTCTATCGAGATTTTACCTTCGATTCTGCAATTCTTAACAAGATCATTCATCCTATTTAAGCAGCGGAGGAATGTAGATTTGCCACAGCCGGACGGCCCTATAAGGGCAGTTACGCTGTTTTTGGGGATTTGCATTGAAATATTTTTAAGTGCTTGCTTTTCCCCGTACCACAAATTAAGATTGTCCACTTTTATCTGGACTTGAGATACGTTTTGAACACCCTTAGTCATTTAGGGACCTCATTATCATATAAATCTTGACATATTAAGAATAACACAAATCAAATTTTTAGTTTGTTCCTGTAATGCCTGCGAATCAAAACAGCTACAAGATTCAAACTTAGGACGATAATCAACAGAACCAGAGCTGTTCCATACTGAATAGGCCTGGTTTTTGCTATATTTGTCCCGGCCGTTGCAAGTACGAAAAGGTGGTAAGGGAGCGCCATAAACTGAGAATAAACAGAATCAGGCAGCCTTGGCAAGAAGTATGCAGCCCCCGTGAAAAGAATAGGAGCGGTCTCTCCTGCAACCCTCCCTATGCTCAGCACTGACCCCGTAATTATTCCCGGAATGGCAGCTGGCAGTACCACGTGCCTGATTGTCTGCCATTTACTGACCCCAAGAGCAAGGGAGGATTCCCGATATTCTTTAGGAACCGTAATTAAGGCCTCTTCGGTAGAACGGATAATTACCGGGAGAATTAGAAGAGCAAGCGTAAGAGAGGCAGAGAGTATGGAAGGACCAAAACCAAAGTATTTCACAAACAATGCAAGCCCAAAAAGCCCGAAGACCACCGAGGGAGTGCCTGCAAGGTTATTGATTGCCATTTCAATTAGCCAGGTAGTGCGGCTTTCTCCTGCATACTCATTCAGATATATAGCAGCCATAACTCCAATAGGCAGGGCTACGCTCATGGAGCCTATGATGAGATATATAGTACCTACAATTGCCGGATAGATACCTCCTTCAGTCATCATCCGGTTAGGCATTTGAGTAATGAACTCAAGATTAATTGCTCCGTATCCGTTCAAGATAATGTAACCCAGGATGATGAGTACAAAACCTGCAACTATTAATGTAGCAAGAATAAGCAGGGAAAAAGCGATTTTTTCACTTGTTTTAGAACTCAAACCCATGATCAGCCCACCTTAAAACGATATTTCTTTTTAATCGAATCCGCAATCAGGTTAATTATGAAAGTAATGATGAAAAGTACAGATCCGACAGCAAAAAGAGCATGGAAGTGAGCACTTCCCTGAGGAACTTCCCCCATTTCAAGCGCTATTGTGGCGGTCATCGTCCTCACAGGACCAAAAAAGCCTCCAGGAAAAGAAGGTATTATTGCGGCATTCCCTGTTACCATCATAAGAGTCATTGTCTCTCCTATGGCCCTTCCGATACCAAGCATTACCGCTGCTGAGATTCCCGACAGAGACGCAGGAATTATGACCTTATATATGGTCTGCCATTGTGTGGCCCCAAGAGCAAGAGAACCCTGCCTTAAAGTGCTGGGAACCGAACTTATTGCGTCTTCGGAAATGGTAATGATTGTTGGGAGTGCCATAATTCCCAGCATAATAGAACCTGTAAGAGCAGTCTGTCCCGTAGGCAGATTGAGAGTTTTCTGCATAAAAGGAACGAGTACTACAAGCCCAAAGAACCCAAAGACCACAGAAGGGATGCCTGCCAGAATCTCAATAAAAGGTTTCAAAAAATCCGCAACTTTTGGGTGTGCGAGTTCAGAAATATATATTGCAGAGGCGATCCCCAGAGGAACCGAAAAAAGAATTGATCCGGCAGTCACAAGAAGGGAGCCCAAAAGCAAGGGTAGTAGCCCGAACTGCTTGTTCACGGAAGTTGGATACCAGAATTTGCCTGTGAGAAAATCGAGAAGGGACGTTTCTTTAAAAAGAAGTAAACTGTCCCTGAATAAGAATATACATATGAGAAAAAGGATTAAGACCGTAAGAGTGCTTATAAAGAAAAGCACGGATTCGATCCCTTTTTCTTTTGAATTCTTGCTAAACATAAGATCTCCTGAAATATTTTTTCAGATATTACTGAACCGGGAAGTACCCCACCTCACTTATCAGGTTTTGCCCTTTCTCACTCATTACGAAATCGATGAATTCCTTTGTGAGACCTGAAGGTTCTTCATTCGTGTAGAAGTATAGAGCCCTTGAAAGTGGGTATGCACCACTGGTAATGTTTTCAGGACTTGGAGCCACAGAGCCGGCCCCCGCATCCAGGTTTAAGGCTTTTACGCTTTCATCAAGATACGCAACCCCGATGTACCCTACTGCATTGGGGTTCTGAGAAACCTCAAGCAGAATTCCTCCTGTGGCTGGCTGTGTAAGCGCGTCAGGGCGGTATTCGTCTCCAAGCAGAACCTCTTCTTTAAAAAATTCATAAGTGCCGGAGCTGCTATCTCGGGAGATGGTTACAATCGGCCTATCCTCCCCGCCAACCTCTTTCCAGTTGCTGATACTTCCATTATAGATGCCGCGCAACTGACCAAAGGTAAGTTCAGAAATAGGATTTTGTGGATTTACAATCACGGAGATTCCATCATAAGCAATAGTATGTTCTACAGGATTGATCCCGTTCACCTTGGCAGCTTCTAATTCTTCAGGTTTCATCTCTCGGGATGCGGTAGCAATGTCCACTTCCCCGTCAATAAGAGCAGTAATTCCGACACCTGACCCACCTCCAGTCACGGATACACTTTTTCCAGGGTTTTCGTTTGTGAATTCTTCAGCCTCAGCCTGTGCAAGAGGTAACACTGTATCGGACCCTTTCAGAAAAATTTCCTGTGAGCCAGTTATTTCTGAGGACGTTTTTTTCGCAGGGACAGAGCCTTTGTCATTTTTGTCTCCAGTACATCCGGTTCCCAGGAAAACAAGTCCAAGTACTAATAATGTGAGAATTAAGTAACTTTTTGATCTGTTTGCCATCGGGGGTACTCCGCTTAAAGATAACGAATTAATAGCCTAAATCCAACAGGTTGTTAACGCTATACCCCACAATAAAAGAGAGAAATATATAAGGATTCGCTTTATATAATATAGAGAAGTATGTACGAGATAGAATAATATAAGAGAGTATTGTAGTATATATATCCTATATAACATATATACAAAACGAGAAATATCTTTAAGAAAAATCAGTATAAGAGTTTACTGGCAGGCAAAATAACTAGGTCAAAAACTGATAACAAGAAAGAAAGATTAAAAAATAACATCTAAGGTAAAGAACTAATGCTATAAAAAGATGGAAAGCCAGAAAAGCAAAGAGTGGACTCAGAAATCGAAAAGAGAACTCTGCGCTGCATGCCCATTTTCCTTACATAAATTCTGTTCCTGAGCCTTTACCTTACTTTCCTTTTCTGAAGGATACTTTTCCTGTTTCTTTACTTCAGGCTTCTTAGCCTCAAAATCAAATAGTCCTTTCTGTTTGGAATCAAAGTCAAGTGAAGACATTTTAACCCCGAAGACTTCCAGAATGCGCTCTACAGGGGGAAGAATCTGCTTCTTAACGTAGTAGTCGACATCTATCTGGATGTTGTGCTCCCTGACATAGTCCGGATCTTCAGCCCGATCAACAAAGAGTCCTTTTCCTGCGATAATGACAAAGGGTATCCTTGTTCCTATCGAAGGCAAAATGCCGGTTCGTTCTTTCAGCTTTTCGGCAACTGTAAGATGAGGCTGCTTGTTTTTGTAACTATCCGTTTTGCGTGTAAGGGTACGCGTGAGAATAAGGCTTTCAATAATCTCGGAATCTTTTGCCGGGTCAAGATTCCTGACATTGCTAACTATCTTACGGACATGTTCTACAGCCTGATCAACATCACCTTTTATAAGCACAAGCTCAAGTACCTTGTTGAGGGTTACCGAGGTCAGTTCGCACCAATCCCTTCGGACAGTCTCCATTCCTTTGACCTTAATCTTATCTTCCCAACCTGAATTTTTGGGTTCAAAGAGCCAGAGAGCATAACGTTTCTTTGCAATGAGAAGGGCACGTTTTGCAACGGACTCAAATTCAAGTTCCATCGGGTCGGGCAGGGAGGCAGAAACAATATTTGAAAGCCTGTTACCTATAAGGCTAACCTCTTCAAGAGATAAATCTCCTCTGGATTTACAATGAACAAAGACGCTGTCCGTATCTCCGTAGGCAACCGACAGCTCAATTACCCTATCCGAAAGAGAGAGTTCTCCGGCTTCATTAAGGAGTAAAGCCGCTCCGTTCCTAAGGACTATTTTTCCTATAGTGTTATTGATAATCTCTCGGGTATTGAGAATATTGCTTCTTCCGAAACTGGTTACAGCATTTGCAAGCGTCAGGCTGTAGAGTCTTGCCCGGGCATATCCGGAATAACCATAAAAGCTGTTTAACAGAATTTTCAGGGCGAGTTGAGTAGCATCAAGTACTCTGTACTCATTTTCATTGGAGGTACTTCTCATCCTTTTCTTTGTCTGTGTCCTTTTGTTAAGCAAATCTTCGAGGATCGAAGGGACGATTCCTTTGTAAATTTCAGGAGGCACGAACTCTCCTCCAGACGGAGGTTTGATAGTCACTCCATCGGGTCTGTCACCAGTAACTACTGTAGTATAGCACAGGTTATGTGCCATCATTATAGTCGGGTAAAGGGACTTGTAGTCAAGAATAAGCACATTTTCCAGAAGGCCTTTCTGAGGTTCCAGGACCTCTCCTCCTTTGAGGTCAGAACTCATCTCATATCTCTCAGCCGAAATTCCGTCATCAGGTTTTGGAAGGAGAACTCTGTCGCGAAGCCCAAACTCTCTGAGAAGAAGAGTTTCAACCATAGAAGTCTGGCCTCCGTCAACGGTTTCTTGAAGTAGGCTTCCACTTACCTGAGCAAGGGCGACGTATTTGTCAAGGAGCCTCAAATTAAGGATAAGTTCAAGGGCAAGCTCTGCATCCCTGCGTGAGTAATCGACAAACTTTTGGAATTTTTCCCCTGTATCTAGCCAGTACTCTCCCATTTCTAGAGGAGGCACATCCAGCTTTTCTCGATTCAGAAGTTCCTTTGAAACAGCACGTAGGGTGTACTGCTTCAGACTGAAGGCTCTTCTTACCAGAGGAAGAGCATCCACAACCACCCTGCCTTTTACTTCGGTTCGGGTAATAAGCCCAAATCGCCTGTAACCTATTTTACTGCCGTCCCGACCAACAACAGGGTTTATTACTTTCCCTTGCGCGACCAGAGTTTTTACTCTGTCTGTTATATAGGGGATATCGAAATCTTGGTGATTGTATCCAACTACAATGTCAGGATCGTACTCGCAGAAAATCTCGAAAAACCGATTTAGCATTTCGGTCTCGTCCTTGCAAGGTTGCACATCCGAATTCAGGCCTTCCACAGGTTTTGCCAGAAGCACAAGGGTTTTATGTCCTTTATATTCCGGCTCGAAGGAAAAGCTGATCATGATTATAGGTGAAACGTCCGGAGAAGGCATCCCCCCATCAAGAGGTAGACATTCTATGTCAAAAGCAAGATACTTTAAAGGGGCGAGAGTAAGATTTTCAACTTTATTAAACCCTGACGCAAGGATTGAGGCGTCACATGCAAAATTCTCACAGCGAGAATTGCCTGAGCCATTTGCTCTGATATATCTTGCAGGGTCAACTGGGTTTCCTTCTGCAGATACCCAGACCATACCTCCAAGATCTCTGTCAATTAAAAAACGGTTTCTGAAGAGAATATCAGTCTCATAGACTTCCCATTTGCCTTCAGCTCTCAGCACTTCCTGGAGCTTCAGAATCTCATCCCTTATCTCGGGCACCTCTCTGGGCAGGTGGGTAGTAACCCTGAGCATCTTTGTTTTTGTTTTCTGATATCCAATAGGCTCAAATTTTTCAACAATTTCAACTTTTTTAACTTGCGTGAAAGTATCTTTGATAAGCCTAGCTACGGCATGAAGGTCTCCAGAGGCCTTGAGATAAAAATAAGGTTCAAAATCAGGAACAAAGCAGCAAACGCTCTTCCCGTCCGTTCCCCTGCCAAAGAGGCGGATTACGGGGTTGCTGTCATCGACAACTTCATAGTCTGCATCCAAGATCTGGAAATCCATAGGCATGGTTTACGTTTTTAGATAGACATATAGCTTTTGTTGTACTTTTGAAAAACAGGAGTTTATTTTCGAGAAAACCCGTAGAATTTAAGATAAAATGAAGTCTTCAAGTAAAAGTTTCAAGACGGAAAAGAAAATTACAGCCATACATAAGTACTGTGATCATAAAGCTTGTTTATAATATGTATACAAGCGGAATTTATTAGACTTCAGGTTTAAGGACTGTTTATGTAGTTGCAGGAGGATACCTGTTCAGGGGCTCGTAGGTCTTGCTATAGGAGCCGGAATTATGACAATTATCAGGAAATATCAGTTCAGGAAGATCTTTATCTGAAAAAGGGAAGAAACAGACAGAAAAGAAAAAAGATAAAAATGGATAGATAGGAAAAATAAATAGATATGGGAAAAAGGAAAAAAGAGAAATCTAAATCTTAGATTTTCAGACCCGCTTAATATTCATGTTGATTGAAACTTCTGCAATGTCAGCGCTATATTCCGAAACCCGTCTAAGACTTTCCAGGATCATGCTAAGTTCAATATTACCTGGTCCTTCACAATTCTGTGGCTCCAGAGAAACCCCAAACTGGGAAACTTTCTTGGCCTCTACAACGATTTTGTTAATAACCTGCAAGTCTTCTTCAGCCATTGAGTCTATAGAACTTTCGAAAACTTTGTTGGAGAGTTCAGCCATCTTGAAGATAGGGTTATCAGCACTAATTCCGGAATCCATTTTAAGGACACTCTTTGCTATCTTTACAGCGTGATCTCCTACGCGCTCAATGCTTTTCGTAATAAGTCTGTATCCCAGGCACTCTCTGGGATGTCGAATTCCGATCTTTTCAGAGAGTTCGATGTCTTCAATTGAAGCCTTGAGCTGACGGACAGCAAGAAGATAAAAGCGATCCACATCGTCATCCCTCTGGATGACATCTTCAGCAATCTCTACATTGTGATCCTTGAGAGCAGCCATGGAATCTTCAAGCATGGAAAGCACAAGTCCATACATGTTTTTTATTACCCGGGTAAGGGGAAGGTCATTGTAGTTCAGAAGGCACTGAAAAACCAGCTCATTCCGGGATTCTTCGATAAGCTCAAGCCCTATCAACTTCTGGCGTACGGAATCTTTGATGAACTTGCGGTCATAAGCACTGAAGCCTTTTTTGGTAGTCAGCCTGATAACATCGTAGCCCACAAGATAATGAGAAATAAGAATCCTGAGATTATTTTCTGCACTGTCGGAGTGAATATAATCTATTGTTGCATTGAGTGTGGAATGTTCCTTTGAAACCGCACTGTAAGAGACAAGCAGGGTTTTATTAGGCATGGGTGTGAGCGTAAGAGTATTACCGGCCTCAAGCCCTATATCTCGGACCCATTTTATGGGGAGAGATACAATATAGGTAGAATTTCCGGTAAACTGAACTTTTCTTTTATCCTTGGTAATAAATAAACCCCCTGAGGGTATTCTAATTAATCTTGGAAGAACTATATAGAGAGAGGAGATATATAAAGGTATCCTGAAAATAGGATGCTAAAACGAGAAATAAAACATGGTAATTTTGTCTAATTAAAGTATATAGGATAAGTACTGAATCATAGAAAAACCATAGAGTTACACTAAAAATTTGAGATAAAACGAGAATGATCCAAATATATGAACAAACAATTTTATATAAAAATTTTTTTGTAATTTGATATGAGAATTTATGTAAATACTTTAGAGAGTCGCTTTTTTAGCAAAATGATTAAAATTAATAATCTGAGTAAAAAATTCAAATAGAGGAAAGGACTTAAAAAAACCAACTTAAAAAATCAAATTAAATAAAAGCTTCAACTAAATAGGAAACCATGATATGACTTATAAGATCAATTTAAATTTATAATAGTAATTAGATAATGGTATAATGATAATAAAAAGATAAATAAGAATATTAATGAGAAAGTTAGGCCTCAAGTAAAAGGTTAGATTTCACTTTAGGTCTCAATTACAAAGGTTAGATTTCACCTTTCTTTATGCTAGAGATTCCCCAGTCTCTATCCTGTTCATATAACTCCTTTTGAACTCAATATATTGTTGAGCGATTTCTTCTGCTTTTTCCTGGCTCAGGGTATTTCGGGCTTTTTCAAATATTTTACTTTCCTCTTCTTCTATGTGATGATCTATAATTTGTTTCAGTTCACTGATTTTAGCAATCCATCTTTCATCCCTCTCGTCCATACCTTCAATTTCAAAGGTAAGAGTCTTCGCCTCATTGTGTTCCTCATAGGCATGACTGACAAGCTCACGTAATTCTTCATTCTGTTCAAACTGTGGATAGAAGAATCTCTCTTCTCCCATCATATGAGGATCAGTTTTAAGCTTTATTTTGAAAAAACTTACTTTTGAGCCATCACGCAGTGCTTGCTGGAAAAGATCGGCTATCTGATCATGCTCTGTTTTCAGTATATCATAAATAGTTTCCATAATTTCCCCTACTTTTAGTATACGAGGAGATATATTTAAAAGAATGTATAAAAAGAAATTAATTCACCTAATTTATAAAAACAGAATTGGGTATAAAATTAGTTAGTGAGAATTGATACATTTTCAAAAATCTCTTTTTCACAAATTCAATGGTAGATTCGACATTACATAGAAATCTCTTAGTGATCAATAGGTTAGTAAAGAGAAGCTAGTAAGATTGTTAAAAAGTAACTGCAATTAGCAAAAAGATTAGAGCAGAAGGAATCAAAAAGGATAAAGAGAGCCGGCTAATGAGGAATCAAATCTGGATGCTGGTAATCTCTTTTCCTTTACTTTTTAGTCTTAAGGCATACTTGGATGCTGTTGTGTAAAATTCTTTGAGAAATCTAGATACTGCTGAGCTATCTGTTGTGCTTTGTCCTCACTCAGGGCTTTCTGAGCCGCCGGAAACACCTTATTTTCTTCTTCTTCTACGTGGTGGCTTACGCTTTCATCCAGTTCCTTGATCTTGGAAGTCCAGTTTGAACTGCTGGCATCCATACTTTCCAGTTCGGACGAGATTGATTTTATTTCATTGTGTTCTTCATAGGCATGACTAACAAGCTCACGTAAATCGCCTTTCTGCTCAAGCGGCGGATAGAAGAGTTTTTCTTCACCCAGTAGATGAGGATCAGTCTTAGCTTTTACTTTAAAAAAGGTCTCCTTAGACCCATCACGCATTGCCTGTTGTATAAGGTCAGAGACCTGCTTGTGTTCTGCTTTTAAGATATCATAGATTGTTTCCATAGTTCCCCCCTCGTTTGAGGTATGACAAGTGATATTTTTACGAAAATATAAATATATAACTCCGAGATATAATTTATAAAAAAGTGATATCGAAAAATGTTAACTTAGTTTTTCTCTCTCACCCTGAAGGCACTTAATTGAAAAAATAGGCTATTAAAAGTAAACCGTTTAAAAGTAAACAATTTAAATAAGGTTCTTAAAGTAGAAAATTTAAACAAGTGTTTCCAAAGTAAATAGTTTAGAGAAGCATTTTTGAAAGTAAACTACTTAAGGTAAAAGATTTAAAAGTAGGGATTTCGGGAGTTTATGCCTCTTCAGATACTACCCAGATATCACCTTCGCATTCCGGGAAAATATCACCCTTTTCTAGCCAGGCCGTCTCACCTGTCCTATAGCAGGAGTGGAAGCGTGAACTCTCAATTTTCGTGCCAGCTTTGTGAGGTTTCCATTCCGGGATCATATCTTCAGAGATTGTTGGCAAACCCGATTTTTGCTTCCCGGGCCTGTATTTGAATACGCTCAGGCTCCCATCCCTTTCAAGATAAGCAGCCTCAACTTCCCCTAAACTTCTGACTCCTTTATTTCTCAGTAAAAGAAAAATATCATCCTGTGTAGGAGTATGTTTTTTAAGTTCCTTTGAATCAAGAATTCCGTCAGTTATAATCTTTACAGGACTACCTTCAGTTAAATCTTCGTACCAGGGATACCTGTTCGCCAGAGCATTCTGTACCCTGTAAAATATCATAATGCTTGAAATTCCAAAAACCGACCATAAAATAGCAACATCAGGGTAAATCATAGGGTCTCCCATAGCCGATCCAAGAGCGATGATAAGCAAGAGGTCAAAAGACGTAAGCTGATTAATTGCTCTTCTTCCTAAAAAACGCATAATAATCAACGCGAAAATGAACATGAAAGCTGATCTGAGAATTACTTCAAGTAAAAAATGCCACGGAGTATCTGCTACAAGAATTCTTGTTATTTCGAATACCTCTATAGAAGATTCTACCATATTATAATAAAGATATAAAATGGCTTAAAAGTTCTCAGTTAAACAGCTGATGTAAAAAATTAATGATATTGAGCTCCTCCAGATACTGATTCCCAAATTCGTGAACTTTTGGAACTATTTTCCTGATCAGAGAATCGATTAGTTATATTAAGTCCAGAGTTTAGAGAAGATATTTTGAACAAAATAGTAGATGTAGACAATGAAACATTCGCAAAGTAACGATTTTCTTGGAACAAGAAGCTCGTGAAAGTAGAATTAAAAATGCTTTGAGAAAAGTTAGGTGCCCGGAGCGTGACTCGAACACGCGACCTCCAGATATCTCAGGAGATTAAAGACGCCTCATATAATTGTCCCTATGAGTCTGGCGCCCCAACCATCTAGGCTATCCGGGCTTGCAACACACAAATGTACAAAGATATATTAAAGGCTAACGATCGAAATATTGGAAAAGAGCCATTCTTTGCAAATATTACTACGAAGAGGAATGCCTGAGAAAGAGAAAGTTGAATATTCTGATTACTAAAGCGCATTAAAGTGGATCAGAAAACATGTTGTGTTAATCATAACATAATGGGGTAATATATAATAAAAGAAATTATTTTGATATAACCACTATAGAAAGTATATATATATAATAAAAGAGAAATATAAATGAGCTTTCAGACTGATTCTAAAAAACAGAGAAAGCAAAAGCCATATCCCTCAAAGGTTTCTACCTATGTATATATAAGGAATATACATTTTTAAATAACAAGGATAAATATAATTAAAGAGGAATATATAACATAATTGTAATGGATAATCGTAATAGAATTTCAGTTAAAAGATCTCAAAAGGTATTTCATAAGGGTGTTTTTCCTCATAAGAAACTCCCCCAAGATTTAACTCAAGGTTATTGACAGAACTGCTTTCTACCGCATTTCTGACAAACCAAACATTCACAAGTTAACCCTCAATTCCATTCATATTTCAGTTAGTAACTCTCAAAATTTCTAAGCAATCATCTCTTAAAAAGTCCAGCAGACTTAGATTAACTGTTATTTCTGAGGGAATAATACGTTTTCTGGTTCAGAGGAATATTACAAAGAGATTAAAACTGACACTCAGATTTCACAAATTATTCAGCTTACTAAGATACCTCGATTATATCCAGATGAGGAGTTCAAATGAAAATAAAAGTAAATCTCATATCAGGAAGAACCGCCGCCCAGGGTGCAAATCTGGAAGCAAAGACGCATAAAGGTTATTTTGATGCCTGTGCTTACTGTGAACTTAGTCCCGTTGATCTTGAGAGACTAGGAGCCTCCGAAGGAGATAGTCTGAAAGTTAACACTGAATTTGGGGATGTGGTGGTCTTTGCAAAGACAAATGAAGGAAACCCGGAAGGCCTTGCCTTTATCCCAATGGGCCCATGGGCAAACGCAGTGCTTAGCCCTGATACACACGGCTGCGGAATGCCCGGGTTCAAAGGCGTCCCTGCAGAAATTGAAGTTACAGATGAAGAACCTCTGGACATGAAGTCTCTGATGAAGAAGTACATAGAAGCTTGAAGTCCAGAGGAGTAAAAAGTTTGCACTTCCAACAAAATCCGAGAGCCTGAAAAATTCGGAGGAAAAAATATGCCAGTAATTAAAGACGCAGTATGCTCCCTTTGCGGATCTCTTTGCGACGATATCACAGTCACTGTTGAAAACAACAAAATTACAAAAATCGAAAATGCCTGTATTCTCGGACATAGTAAGTTTGTAGGTATGCTCGAGCATGACAGGATAGAAACTCCTATGATCAGGAAAAATGGGGAGCTTATTCCAGTCTCATATGAAGAGGCAATTGAAGCTGCCGCCAAAATTTTGGTAAACTCCAAGAGAACTCTTTCTTACGGCTGGTGTTCTACCTCCTGTGAAGCAGTCAGTGGGGCCATTCAGCTTGCCGAAGAAACCGGCTCAGTTATTGACTCCACAGCAAATGTATGCCATGGACCAACGGCCCTTGCCGCCCAAGAAAAAGGATCTCCTTCAGCCACTCTGGGAGAGATAAAGAATAGGGCAGACGTAATTATATTCTGGGGCTGCAACCCTGTGCATGCTCATCCAAGGCATATGGTCCGTTACTCAAGTTTTTCAAAAGGTCTTTTTACCGAGAAGGGACGGAAAGGCAGGAAAATGATAGTTATTGATGTTAGGAGAACTGACACCGCAAAACTGTCTGACAAATATGTAGAAATCGAACAGGGATCAGACCTGCTCCTGGTCACTGCTCTTCGTTCAATTGTAAACGGGCATGAAGATGTCATTCCGGAAACCGTTGCAGGCGTCCCTAAGGCTGAAGTTATTGAGCTTGCAGAAACTCTAATGAATGCAAAGTTTGTCTGCATTTTCTTTGGTATGGGAGTCACACAGTCTCGCTCAAAGTACAAGAACGGAGACGCTATGTCTTCTTTAATATCAGACCTTAACCAGCACACAAAAGCTGTAATGATCGGAATGCGCGGACACTATAATGTCACTGGTTTTGGGCAGGTGGCAACATGGGAGACCGGTTTCCCAATGGCGATCGACTTTGCAAGAGGATATCCCTATTATAATCCTGGAGAAACAGGAGCAAATGACATTCTTGTACGTGAAGAGCCGGACGCTGCAATCATAGCTGCAGCTGATCCAGGAGCCCATTTTCCTCAGAAAGCCGTCAGGCATCTTGCAAAAATCCCTGTAATTCAGATTGACCCGTATCCTAACCCTACGACTGAAATTGCAGATGTGGTGATCCCGGCAGCCGTTGTGGGAATAGAAGCAGAGGGAACGGCTTACCGTATGGACGCAATTTCTCTCCGCATGAAGAAATTAATTGATTCAAAATTCAAAACCGACGAAGAAATCGTAAAAGATCTGACTGCAAAGGTCAGGGAATTGAAGAGAGGTGCATGAAGATGTCGGAAATCCTGATTAAAAATGCAAGCGTCTGCGACCCTGCACAGAGAATTAACTGCGAGACCATGGATATCTGCATTAAGGATGGAAAGATCGTAGAAAGTGTCTCTGCAAACGCAAAAGTTATTAATGCAGAAGGCAGGCTCACGATGGCAGGAGGCTTTGATGGGCATACCCACAGCGCCGGCAAAATTAACGTAGGGCGTTTCATTAATCCTAATGATTCGAGAAAGAATCTTGTTCCAGGGCTTTCGGGTCAGGTTGCACGTACCGAAAAGACAAGAGCACAGGTAGGATACAATACTCCAAACACCTATGCAATCGGATACAGGTACGCAAAACTCGGGTATACTACAATCTGTGAAGCTGCAATCCCTCTTCTTGCCGCAAGGCATACCCATGAGGAATTCAAAGAAATCCCAATTCTGGACAAAATGGGACTCTCTCTTTTTGGAAGCAACTGGCAGGTCATGGAATATATTCGAGACAAGGAGCCTGAAAAGCTTGCAGCATATGTTGCCTGGGGTCTTAGAGCTTCGAGAGGTTACGGAATAAAAATCGTAAACCCAGGCGGAGGAGAAGCCTGGGGTTGGGGAAAGAACGTTAGTGGACTCTACGACCCTGTCCCGAACTTTGATGTAACTCCAGCCGAGATCCTCATGAGCCTTGCCGAAGTAAATGAGCGGCTGAAGCTTCCCCATTCCGTACATGTGCACTGCAACAACCTCGGAAAACCAGGGAATTATGCAACTACTATAGAAACCATGAAGCTTTTTGAGAAAGTTAAACCTAGCCGGGATAGGCAGGCTCTCCACGTAACCCACGTGCAGTTCAATGCCTACGCAGGTACGTCGTGGAGGGATTTTGAAACAGGAGCTCCCATGGTTGCAGACTATATAAATGGAGCAAACCACCTGACTTTTGACCTTGGGCAAATTATCTTTGGTCCTGCAGTAACCATGACTGCAGACGGACCTGTAGAATATGCAAACGCGAGGATGATGCACGAGAAGTGGAGCAACCAGGATATAGAACTGGAAGATGCGTCCGGGGTTGTACCTCTGTTCTACTCTCCAAAGAGCTTTGTAAACGCAGTGCAGTGGGCAATAGGGCTTGAACTTGCCCTGCTCGTGAAAGATCCCTGGAAGGTTATGTTTACAACCGACAGCCCGAATGGCGGTTCTTTTGTGAACTATCCTGAAGCCTTCACTTACTTGATGAGTGCAAAAAGAAGGGAGGAAGTTATCTCTGGCTTTTCCAAGATGGCTCTTGACAGAATGGTTCTGCCAGGAATAGACAGGGAACTTGATTTCTACGAGCTTGCAATCATGACAAGGAGCATCCAGTCAAAAATGTACAGCAGGCCCGAAAAAGGGAACCTCAAACCAGGCTCCGACGCCGATATTGCGATATATGACATCCTTCCAGGAAAGATAGACCCCTCGACAGAGTACGAGAAAATGAAGAAAGCTTTCTCAGGTGCAGCATACACGCTGAAAGACGGAGAAATTGTCGTAAAAGACGGAGAGATAGAAGCTACTCCGAAAGGCAAGATATACTGGGTAAACGCAAAAGTTCCCTCAGCCATCGACAGCGCAATGCAGAAAGACATAGATGTAAAATTCAGGAAGTACTATACAGTGAGCAAAGCCAACTATATGGTTGAAGATGTGTATCTCCAGAAGCCTGTTGAAATTACCACGGAAGGGGTGTTCTAAATGCAGATTGTGAAGCTTTCCCTAAAAGAAGCAAATAAAATCCCCATAGAAGCCGACAACATAAACCCTGACAACTTTGCAGGCAAGACCGAAGAAGATATAAAGACAATTCCGGTCTGGTACGGGAACGGCCAGTATCCTCTTGGCGATTTCTTCAATGTAAAGGTAGAAGGGAGCGACTCAGTAGAAAACGTAAAGCTTGTTTTCGAAGGCGATGTTGCAAGAGTAAAGCGCATTGGACAGAACATGAGTGCAGGAGAAATAGAAATCAACGGCAACGTGGACATGCACTGTGGATTCGGTATGAAAGGCGGGAAGATTATAATCAATGGCGATGCCGACAGCTGGCTCGGCTGTGAGATGACAGGTGGAGAAATCATACTCAATGGAAATGCTTCTTACTACGTAGGGTCAGGTTATAGGGGAGAAGCCTGCGGCATGCGAGGAGGGAAAATTACCGTCAATGGCAATGCCAGAGATTACCTCGGTGAGCATATGTGCGGAGGAGAAATACTCGTAAAAGGCAATGTAGGACTCCTTCCTGCAATCTCAAACAATGGAGGGAAGATAATAATTGAAGGCAATGCTACAATGCCTGCAAACGAAATGAAGAACGGTATGGTCA
Source organism: Methanosarcina sp. UBA289 (assembly GCA_002496565.1). Classification (GTDB taxonomy): domain Archaea; phylum Halobacteriota; class Methanosarcinia; order Methanosarcinales; family Methanosarcinaceae; genus Methanosarcina. The sequence goes on from DAKJ01000009.1 coordinate 20,918, forward strand.
TTATTAAAGGTGAGGTATCCGATCTCCTACCATCTTATAAAGAAGAAGGAACAGAAGAGATTGAAGGAACTGTCTACCGAAAGTTGGTTGGCGATGTTAATGTCGGTGGAAAAGGAGTATTACTTATAAGATAAAACAAAATCGCTCCCATTGAGCAGTGATATTTTGAGATTCTAATGTAAAAATCCCTAAAATCTGTTTGTCAGCGGGTGAGAAGTATAAACGGAGCAAATAGGAGAGTTCTTTATCTTACACGCTTTCAGCTTTTTTAAAGTTAATATCCACTATATTTCTTTCAACTAACTTTTTCCTCAGCTTCATTTAGAGCGTATACTAAAAATAATCTGAAAAAGAATTAAAAGAAAAAAAGAATAAAAGGCATTACCCTTTCTTGAAAATATATTAGTATCCTGTTGCTTCTGCCAGCTGTTTTACCAGAGAGCTATCAGCAGTACTTCCGGTAACCACGAATACATGGTTTTCGTTACTCCAGATATAGGTATACCTGGGAGCCTCGTTTCCTGCAATTGTGACGTAGTCTGCAATTCTCACAGCTGAATGTCCATTAAATGACTCTTCGACAAAACGGGAACCATTTGCTAATGGCTTGAAGGAAGATTTGTATGCATCTATCAGATTAGTTGCAGCCTCAGCATTTCCAAGCTCGATTACATCTAGATAGAAATCAGAGTCATTGTATTTGTACATTCCTTCGGATCCTCCAACGACTTCTGAAACATTCTCTGCATTGTAATCGATTTTGATATCAGATGCATCAAGAGGGACAGATCCAATGTATTCAAAACCTGCAGGAAGGTTTTCAAGCTTACTAATGTCAGCACTTTCAGCAGAATTTGCATTCGCTTCTGAACTGCTTGAGTCTGTTCCGCCAGATATGGGTTTGTTAAGCTCGTTAGTGTCAGCTGCATTATCAGCATGATTTACGTTCGTTTCCGGGCTATTACTTGGCTCTGTTACATTTACTGCGGGCTCGTTAAGCTCGCTAACGTTAGCCGTACTTTCAGCAGGATTTACATTTTCTCCCGAGTTATTGGGCTCTGTTCCATTGACTGCGGAATTATTGTCGCCTACGCAGCCTGAAAATGCGACCGTTAAAACCACAAGTGCAGATATTAAAGCCACCATTTTTTTCATAAGCTTCACCTAAAATCTGTATAATCCTGGAAATAACTATCAATTTAAAACCGGGATTCAAGAAGATCGCTTGAATTAAGAAATCCGTAAATAAAAAGGTATCTGCGAAAAGAAACTAAAAAAGAATTAAAAGAAGGGTTAAGAAAACCCTTCAATTAGAAAATTTAGTTGTTCCTCCTGACGATATAGACAACTGCAAGGAGTCCAACAAGTCCGAGAACAACTCCGAATCCTGGGGATTCTTTGCCGGGTTCAGTTTTATTCTCTTCAGTTGGTGCCTCTACAGAGGTTTCTCCCGGAGTTGCGGGTGTGTTATCATCTGGAGTTTCGATGGTTGCATTATCATCAGATGGTTCGGTTTTGTTGACAGATTCAACGCTAGTGTTATTTTCAATGCTAGTGTTGTTTTCGTCACCGATAGTCCTCTTAACGAATGGATAGTACCTGAGTTCACTGGCAGGGGTGTCAGCGATCTTGAAGAACATTCCCTCACCAATTTCCTCATCGGAGTCTCTGGTCAGAGTGAATGTATCATCATTGGTGATCCTGAGGGATTCTCCCTGTACGGAAACATCGTTGAGTTCGCCGAATTCATCGTCAGATTCGATCTTTATGGCGTTTGCGTAGTCAATGAGCCAGAGACCTTCAATCTGGGCAATGCTGTCGACTGCACCCTGGAAGACCTGGTTGACATGGACTTTCAGGACAACGACATCGTCTTCATCCTGGATGTCATCAAGTTCAACGTCCCAAGTGTTGTCACCGGTTCCTCCAACACTGACGATTTCATCATCTACATATTCTCCGTCCTTGTTGAACTGGAGCCAGACTTTCTCACCGTCAACATCGACCTGCTTGGCTTCAAGAGAGTATCCTTCACCGAGGTCAAGGGTTTCGCCGGTTCTGATGGTGTACTTGTCATCGCTGTCAAGAACGAGCTTGGCGAGCTTGTCAGCACTGTTGGCTTTCAGTGGGATGTATTCCTCTGCAAAGAAGCCAATAATTGGATACGTGTCCCAGCCAGCAGCTGCATTTTCATATTCGTAGTCAACGTCCTTAATGGAGGTAGTGTAGACGAGGCCGCCCTTTTCAATTACATTGCCATTGAGTTTAGAGACACTAAGTTCTTCTGTTTCAACATTGTCATTAATGTCGTAGTAGAAGCCTGCAAAGCTGCTTGCGTTCCAGGTGGCTTCACCATTGGCAACACTTCCTCTTATTTCATAGGTGCCAGGCTCAGTGAGTTCCTTCATGATATAGAACCTGAGCACGTTGGATGGAGTATCAGCTACCTTGAAAGCCAGGCCTTCAGCGAGTTCATTTGTGCTGTCCCTGGTCAGAGTGAAGGTGTCTTCATTGGTAATTTTAAGGGTTGGGCCGTTGATGGAAACATCGTTGAGTTCGCCGAATTCATCGTCAGACTCGATCTTTATGGCGTTTGCATAGTCAATGAGCCAGAGACCTTCAATCTGAGCAATGCTGTCGACTGCACCCTGGAAGACCTGGTTGACATGGACTTTCAGGACAACGACATCGTCTTCATCCTGGATGTCATCAAGTTCAACGTCCCAGGTGCTGTCACCGGTTCCGACTGAGATAATCTCGTCATCTACGTATTCTCCGTCCTTGTCGAACTGGAGCCAGACTTTCTCACCGTCAACATCGACCTGCTTGGCTTCGATAGAGTAGCCCTGTCCGAGGTCAAGGGTTTCGCCGGTTCTGATGGTGTACTTGTCATCGCTGTCAAGAACGAGCTTGGCGAGCTTGTCAGCACTGTTAGACTTCAGTGGGATGTATTTCTCTGCAAAGAAGCCGAGCAAGCTGTAGTTGTCCCAGCCAGCAGCTGTATTTTCATATTCGTAGTCAACCTGCTGAATCGTAGTAGTATATACGATTCCGTTCTCTCCAATTACGTTGCCTTTGTTATCTGCAACTTTTTCAATGGAAAGACTTTCAGTTGTGACGTTATCATCAATGTCGTAGTAGAATGCTGCAAAGTCAGTAGCATCGATTGTAATACCGTCGCCAACAATGTCTTCGATATTAGAGCCGTTGAACACAGGACCGCGGATCTCAACTGCGTCTTCTGCACTTGCGGCGGATGCAAATACAGTAAGAACCATGAGAGCAGCCAGTGTCACTGCTGCGAATCTCTTCATTTTATTGTTCCTCCATGTTTGTTAAGATATGTCGTATGTAAGAAGAAGTGTCGGGATCAACACTTTAAGGGTTTCACCATTCTTCACCAAGTCAGACTTACCATATTTCGTCGATTGCCGAAGAGGATTTCATTCCCTCCTTATCCCTCTAAATTGGATTACAAGTGTTCTATAAAATAATTGCCTTATTAAATCTTTTGTGGTCTGTTTCAGGGAAATTAAAGGGGAAAAGCGCAAAACAACGATATAAATAACGGTAAATGTCGAAAGAACTCTGGTGGTATATTCGTCAGGAGTTAAGTTAAAAGATAAATTAGAAATACTTATAAAAGATTATCGAAAAAAGATACTATAACTAGAGATATTTAGGCAAAGTAATTTCAGATTATACTAATTTTAAAGATCTCTATTCAGTAAGCTTATCCAATAATAGATTTAGAGTTTTTAAAACTAATAAAGTTCTTGTATATGGATAAGGTTTCGATTCAACCGGTTTTATTAACTATACTAATTTTCAAGAAAAAGATTCATATTCGTTTCTGAAGGAAAAGATATCAGTAGTCCAAAAAGATCTAATCCTTAAAATATTATTTCAATCAAAACATGTATTCAGTCACCAAGATGCTAAGTACTGGGAAATTTTGTATAGAAACTGATTTAAAATTGGCAAAGTTACAATGTGTTTTTAAGATAACTTTAATATTTATAATAAGCGCATATATTAAATTTAAAATATATTTAAAAAAGAGTTTTTATGTAACCTCAAGAGAAAATGGCATTATTATTAGAAATCGACGATATAAAAGAGATAAAATATAAAAAAAGAAAAACATAAAAAGATAATTATAAGATTCCACCGAGTTAGAAAAAGAAAAAAGCCTGAGATATTATATGAATATAAGAAGAGACATAATATTATCAGACTCAATATGACCAATTCATAGAGTCAAGAGAATAAATAAGATCATATTCATAGAGTTAAGCCCAAAACCCAGAATAAATATTTACCTAGATACCGAGTTGGAATAATCAATCGAGCTTCTGATAAGGAAAATCGTCTGAAAAATTCATAAAGAAATATGATTGGTTTTGGATGAGCTCATAATTAATATAGAACTCTAAAAACACGAAGGGGAATTTGCTTTGAAATATGAAACTGTTATTCAGGATGTCATATGTAGGATAAAAGCCATCAAAGGCGTGGAAGATACATATATTTTGAGTGAAGAAGACAAAGAAAAGATTTTTGAGCTTGAGAAAAAGGCTGAAGGAGCAGTCCTTATGGGACTTGGTGTTGGAGACAACCAGGGAATAAAGGAAGTCTTCAAACGCCAGGTAATCATAGCTTTTACAACTAATATGAATTATGTCTGGCCCGAAGGGCCCAATGTATTGCTTACGCAGTATGGAGAAAAGGTTGGGGAAGACATTTATGATCCTGAAAAACTTGAGGAATGTGAGAAATGTAAAGATACGCTGGTGATGGGTAACTTTGTGATCTACAAGAGCGCGGTACCTAAGCCAAAGGATGCAAAGAAAGAACCTATAACTGTAGTCCTTCCTCCCCAGAAATGCAAGGATGTGGAATGTGTAGAAGGTGTAGCCAATGTTGTACTCGCATCTCCTTCTACTCCATCGGATGAGTACATCAGATCTGTAATGGATCTCAAACCGGCAGTAGGACTCGGAACTTTTATTATAGGATTCGATCTCTGTTAAGTAATCGACCTGTAAAAACTTACTGATAAAAATGAGGTAGACACCGTACAGTAAATATTAAGTTACCGTTTTACCTGCATTAAATATAGAGCTAATCCCAGAATCGATTTAACTGCTATATAAATATGAATTTTCAAACTCACGTAATGATCCTAAGCTCTCAATTGATTATCCACAGTTTGATTTGATAAATCATTTTGAGCTTTGGGATCATCTTAAGCACTATCAATAAGATCAAGTTAAGTGACTTTTCTAAACCATAAAATATTTTTAAAGCTCTAAAATTGATTTTTGTTTTGAACTACCATAAGAATGAAAAACCGGAATCCATAAACCGGAAAGATGGAACTTGAGATGAAAGAAGATGATTATAATAAGGCCTGCAGAGAAATCCTTGAAAAAGTACTTGCAGGCGAAATAGAAAACGAAAATCAGTTAAATAAGGCAAAAAAAGACGTCAGTAAGTATTATCATCTGGCCAGTCTTCCCAGGAATGGAGATGTCATAATTCAGGGATCAAACGAAGAGCAGGCAAGAATTAAAGAATTTTTGAGACGGAAGCCTGTAAGAACGATTTCTGGAGTTGCAGTAATTGCTGTAATGACCTCTCCGGCTCCATGCCCACATGGAGTTTGTCTTCCTTGTCCTGGTGGGCCTAACTCCGCTTTCAAGTCACCCCAGAGTTATATGGGAAGGGAACCTGCAGCCATGCGGGCGATCCAGCATGAGTTTGACCCTTACTCCCAAGTTGAATCCAGACTTTCCCAGCTTAAAGAGATCGGCCACGATGTAGAGAAAGTGGAACTAATAGTTATGGGGGGCACGTTTTCGGCACGCAGTCTCGATTACCAGGAGTGGTTTATTAAACGCTGCCTTGAGGCAATGAACGATTTCACAGGTAAAGAGTGGAGAGAGAGAGCCTGGAAAATTGGGAAATCTTTACCTTATATTCCTCTTGAAGAAGTACAGAAAGCCAATGAAAAGACTGAAATTCGTAACGTAGGAATCACATTCGAAACGCGTCCGGATTGGGCAGGAGAAAAACATGTCGATGAATTCCTCAGACTGGGAGGAACTAAGGTAGAGCTTGGGGTGCAGAGTGTTTATGACTTTGTGCTTACCCGTATGCAGAGGGGACATAGCGTTGCAGAAATTGCTAGGGCTAATCAGGTATTAAGAGACAGCGCGTTCAAGGTTGGGTTCCATATGATGCCTCATCTGCCTGGCTCGGATTCAAAGCTGGACTTCAAAGGTTTCAAAAAGCTCTTCGAAGATTCTCGCTTCAAGCCAGACTATCTCAAAATTTACCCTACCCTTGTAACCGAAGGAACTCCTCTTCATAGGCTCTGGGAAACAGGAGATTACGAGGCTCTTTCGGACGAAGAAGCTGCTGAACTGATTGCAGAGATAAAGGGTATTCTGCCTAAATGGGTAAGACTCCAGCGTATCCAGCGGGATATTCCAGCTTACCAGATCATTGCTGGAGTCCGAAAAAGTAATCTCAGGCAACTTGCAGAAGAAAAGCTGAGGGAAAAAGGAGGAAAGTGCCACTGTATCCGCTGCAGGGAAGTAGGACACACTGACCTTAAAGGAATAAAGATAAATCAGAAGGACATCGAGATGACTGTAGAAACCTACGAAGCTTGCGGAGGTAAAGAGCATTTCATCGCTTTTGAAGATCTTGCTGCAGATGTTCTGATCGGATTTACACGCCTCCGCTTCCCTAATGCACCTCACCGTCCGGAACTTCAGGATACCGCCCTGATAAGAGAACTGCACGTTTATGGCTCCATGGTACCTATAGGAAAAGGAGCAAAGCAAAAGGAGTGGCAGCACAGAGGATATGGAAAAGAACTTCTGGAACATGCAGAAAAGATAGCTTATGAAAGCGGTTACCGGAAACTTGCCATTATTAGCGGGATAGGAGCCAGAGAATACTATCGGAAATTTGGGTATAATCTTGATAATGTATATATGACAAAAGATTTGAAAGATTAAGACCTGCAACCTCAGGCAGGTTACTAATTTTTAATAAGGACTCTTCTGAAATCTATAAGCTTCAGGATTAATAATGAAGCGTTTCGAGCTGAAGAGTCATCCTTATGATAAGAGTTTTGTCTGAAAGACTTCTTTGTAAAATAGATATTATGCATTAAAGTTTGCAGAAAAATATTAAATAATTTGGTGTTTTATATATGGGTTCTAAATAAATAAAATATTATAAAGTAAAGAATAAGTATTAGTAAGAATAAACGTTCTATTTCATCAAACTCCTTTTAAAATTCCCAGAAAAATTTGCTCTGAAAAAAGTTCTTTGAAATGATTGTCATACTGGAAATAGAAGAAATAGAGTGAAAAGATCCAGTTTTTTCTTTAGCTAACTATATAAGATAAAATTTAAGAATTAGGAAAATATGGAAAAACGTTTATAAAAAATTAAATACTATATGCTCATAACATAACAAAAAACCTTAAGTATAAATATTAGGTTTTGAAAAAAGAATTGAAATTCTGGAATTTCAAAAGAGTTTCTAAAACAAAATAGTTGAATTTTAAAATCAATAAATTCAAAAGATAAAAATAAATAAATAAATAAATAAATAAATAAATAAATAAGTAAATCTAATAAATATAAAAATTAAAGAACTTAAAACAAATCCCAAAAACATAAAAATGTTAGGAGTCCTGGAGACCCTATAAATCCTAAAAAGACTCCTAAAAATTCTGAAGCTTAAAGAAACCCTGAAGAGACTCTAAAAGAACTCCAAATAATTCCGGAAAGCTTCTGAAGAGACTCTGAAGATTCTAAAAATTAAAGCATCCCTAAAGAAACCCTAAAAGGCTCTAAAAAAGCTAAAAATACCTGGAAAAATGAACGGTGATAAAAATGAAAATTAGAGTTGTAAGTTCAAAAGAAGAGATAGACACTTTAAAGCTTGATGAGGAAATCGTCCATCTTGCATTCAGACCATCCAACAAAGATATTTTTAAACTCATCCTGAAGTGTCCAGAGGTAAAAGCGATCCACATCCCAAGCTCATACAAGAAAACGATTTCCAGTTCTGCACAAATGTATCTTTCCATGCAGAATATTGCTTTACTTGAGGGCGATGTATGGGGTCACAGAAAAGACATCAATGAGTATTCTGAAATATCCCAGCATGTTTTTGACCGCATACAGGAATTAAAGGAAGAAGGGCTTTCCGAAGAAGACACCATTGAAAGGCTGGTAAGAGAAACAAGACTCAGCCCGGACTTTATAAGCTTCATTATATCAAATTAAAAATCATGTAATCCGATCAAATCTTGGTCGGTATTTACTTTTTTGAACAGCTGTTAAGCTAAAGGCTTACCAGCCTCCTGATTTTTAATATACAATCCCGAATCCTTCAGGTGAAACTTTAACTTGGTTGATTCACTTTAACTTGTTTCTCTGAGAAGAAATCATATATAAGATGGAATAACTTTAAAGCTTACCAATAAAGAAACAAAGGAACATTGACTCTGATATCATCCCGGCTAAAGTCTTAGAGATTTTACGCTTTATATTTAAAAAATAAGAAAACATCTGACATAATTACTTAATTTTCATTTATTATTATAATGATATATGTGAGAATCTCTTTCTTGAGTACTCTTATTTATCATGATTTATATTTATAATATATTATCAGTGAGATTATATTTATATACTTATGATATTGTATTATTCTCTGCGAAGTAATTTAATCCTACCCTATATTTCAGGCAAGACTTCGATGTTTTTAACAGGGGTCAAGAAGTCCGAGATTCTTGAGTGGTCAAACAATTGACATAATCCATCCAGGAATTACGTCCTGAAAATGAAAAGCACAAGAGAATATGTTTCTCAATGTACTTTTACAGAAGTGAAAAATAGATGTTCGCTAAACAAGACAAAATTGTAGAACAAATCTGTGAAATTCCGGTTACCCTTGGAGATATATCCAAGAGCATCTTTGGGGGTATAAGCACACAAAACAGTCTACTCCACAGGCTTGCCCTTCCGGAGGAGGGCGGTTCCGATTCGTATTATCTTTGCGAAGGCCTCTGTAGGCCTGTATTTTTAGAACCTGAGCTTGTATATCCTTATGTATCAGGTGCATTTTCTGAAAAATTTGCGTTTCGCCCTTCACCTTACCGTTTTATGCTGCCTTATGAATTATCATCCGCTCCGGGGAAAAAGAAAGAATACAAGGTAATTCCGCCCGAAGAACTCAAGACAAGATTCCCTATGGCTTACGAGAGAATTCTGGAATTCAAAAGAAAGTTCCGTCATGATACTTCCCCCCTTAAAACTGCAGACTATAGTATTAAAGGCAGAAAATTTCTGGAATACTTTAATACTCCGAAGATTATTGCTACTGAAGGCTATCATCTTCAAGCTGCATATGATGCTGCAGGGAATCATATATTTGAGAACGGGTGTGGCATTGTTCTCAAGGATCCTAGCAGGTATGCCTATATTACTGCAGTGCTTAATAGTTCGATTGCAAGGCTCTTTCCTTCAGTCTGTAAGTCTGAAATGATGTACTCTAGCTACACAGCTCCTGTAGTGATTAAGCGGTTCCCAATAGTGTTTCCTGATAACAGGCTAACCGAAGACCTCATAAATACTGTCTCCAGTTACCTTGTCTTCCTTAACAAGGAGAAGTATGCAAGGGATTACGGAGTTCCAGAATGGCTAAGGGAACTTACAGTTTTCTACGAGCAGATTTCAAACCTTCTAGTTCTGGATACTTATTTCGTAAATGACCTTGATCCGGAGCTGATGAATGCCCTTGAAGAAAATATCCACCCCTATGCTGGAGATATGAATTCTGAAGAAAATGATAGCATTCTGAGCGCACTGTATTATATAAAGCAGCAGATTCTTGAAGTTGCAAACTCGGAAAAGTCCAAATTTAATATGGGACTGCCTGGAATGCTCAGTTTCTCTCCAAGTAGTGGAGAATTCTGAGACTCCCTTTTTAATTTATATCTTAAAGAACAATGGATTTACTTCTATTCGCTCAAAGAACGGTGAATTTATTTTGCCGAGAATCTTTTACATTTCTATCTTACATTATTTTACATTTAGATTTATATCAATAAGTTTATATATTTTGGCTCACCCTAATTCAGGGGGTAAAAGTGCTCTCAGGGTAGAAAAGTTAGTTTTCCGGTAGAACAGTTTATACCAAGACACCTTTGTTGCTTTAATGGATGAATTCAGAGCTCTATGCCGCAGGGGTCTGGAAGCGATCAAGCGAGTTATTCCTCCTTAATACTCGAAAATTCTTAAAATGGGTCGCCCTGAGAGGATTTTAACCTTAATTGAGCTGAAATTTTCAAAAAATAATTATATAGGAGGATTTAAAGATTATTTTCTTGAATCTAATTTATCCATTCTTCTTTTGTCCTTGACTTTCCTTTTGCATCGAATGCAATCGGTTTTAACCTGTGTATCGAAAATCTTCCATATACTTTCTTACTTAATACATATATTTATATACTCGGGCTTTACGTAATAATTACAACACTTTATTTTTTTTAATTTCGTTTACTTAGCCCTCCCGATTCATTTGATATTGATTCATAGAAGGAAGGTAGTCTTATCGTCCTGCAAATTCACACCGCTGCATTTCCCTACATGGGGGCATTAATATTTTCAGCGCTTATATCGACTTTACTTGCAATCAAAGCATACAAAGCTTTTAATTACCGCAGGATGTATTTTTCAAAATATTTTGTACTTATTATGTTAAGTATGTCTCTTTGGTCCGTTAATTACGCCTTTGAAGTCGGACTTACGGACATTAAGTTCAAATATTTCTTTGCCCGGCTAGAGTATATTGGGATTGCTGTTGCTCCAGTAGCGTGGTTTCTATTTGCAGCTGAATACTCAGGGGTATATAAGGAATTTGTAAGAAAGCATCAGAAAGCCTTTTTCATATTTCCTTTACTTATAATCCTTTCAATGCTTACAAATGGCCTTCATAAAACGTATTTTGTAAACTATTATCTTGACACGTCAAAGGGTTTTCCTCTTCTTGTAGTCATGCATGGGCCTTTTTTCTGGATATTTTATATATATTCTTTTATTTTAATTCTGCTCGGTATTTTTTTCTTCTTCAATCAGTTTGTCCATCTAACTGCACCATACAGAGCTCAGGCAGCAGTCGCTCTCATAGCAGTCTGCATTCCAGTCATAGGGAATATTCTCCATATCGCAAATATAGGTCCTTTTGCATTCCTTGACCCAACTCCGTTTACATTTACAATTACAGGGTTGATTCTCTTCTGGGGCATCATGCAACACGAGTTTCTCAATATTATTCCGATTGCAAGGGAAAATGTAATTGAGTCTATGAGTGATGGATATATCGTAGTAGACCTTGCAAACTCCATCGTGGACATCAATAAGGCTGCTCTTGAACTGGCAGGGAAAACAAAAAAAGAAGTTATAGGAAGAAACTTAAATGAGCTTTTTGGGGATGAAGTAGAAATTCCTCAGAGTGAAGCTAATGAAGGCAATTTCAACAAAGAAATTTCCTTGAAGAATGGGCTTGAAACGAAATTCTTCACTCTCAGTGTCAGCCCCCTTATGACAAAAGATAATGCAGAGGGCAAGCTGCTAATGATACATGACACTACTGAAACATATCGACATCAAGAAGCTCTGAGACAGGCTAACAAGAAGATAAACCTCATGAGCAATATTACCAGGCATGACATTCTTAACCAGGTGAATGTACTTTCCGGTTACACTGAATTAATTTCCGAAACTCTTCCGGAAAATACCAAAAACGATCCTAGAATAGAGAAATATCTAAAAAATCTCAATAAAAGTATTGAGACGATCCACAGCCAGATTGTTTTCACCAAAGACTACCAAGAACTCGGAGTAGTTTCTCCAATCTGGCAATCCGTAAGTAATACAGCAAGAGAAGCATCTTTTCCTTTCTCTGGCCAGAGCTTGAAGTTTTCTATCGAGAAAAGCGCAGTGGAAATCTATGCCGATCCTTTGCTTAAAAAAGCCTTTTACAACCTGTTTGACAATGCAAGATCACATGGAGAACATGTAACTGAAATCAGTGTTAGCTCCCGCAGAAGTGCTGATAATCTTGTAATAGAAGTAAAAGACAATGGCATAGGAATTTCTCCTATAATGAAAGAGCTGATTTTTGAAAAATCCATAGGGAAAAATACCGGGCTTGGACTTTTCCTTGTCAAAGGCATTCTTTCCATTACAGGCATGGAGATTAAAGAAACCGGAGTTCAGGGAACAGGTGCGACGTTTGAAATTACAGTACCTCCTGGAAACTGGAGAGAAAATCCTTCCCAATAAAATAAATATATATTTAAAAACCCCAAGTTAAAGACAAGAGCAAGATTTTTCATATCAAATCCATTACATCAAATCCATTACATCAAATCCATTACATCAAATCCATTATTTATTTCGCTTTTCTCATTTGTATATTTTTATATCTTTGTTTCATATACTATCAGACCAAAAAATTCTCCTAAAACCATTAACTCAGCCGATAATTACATTCTGGTGACAAAAATGAGTAAATTTACCCTGAAAGAGAGGTTTGAAAAAACACTCAAAGGAGAGGCTTTAGATATTGTTCCTGTCTGTTCGGTAACCCAGACCGGCACTGTTGAATTAATGGAAATTACTGAAGCATACTGGCCCCAGGCAAATTACAATGCCGAAAAGATGGCTATGCTTGCACTTGCAGGGTATGAGGTTGCAGGATTCGAGAATGTACGCTGTCCTTTTGATACTACCGTGCTTGCAGAAACGCTTGGGTGCACGGTAGATGAAGGAAGTATAGATATACAGCCTTATGTAACGGATTTTCCCTGTAAAAGCAAGAAAGATGTAAAGAATATAACGGTTCCGGACTCTCTTCTTGAGAGTAGGCGGACCTCGGTAGTGCTGGATGCAGTTGAAATTTTGGATGAAAACGTAGGAGAAAACGTACCTGTGGTTGCTGGGGTCGTAGGCCCTGCCGGACTTGCCTCCATGCTTGCAGGAATGAGAAATTATCTTATGTGGTTTGTGACGAATCCTGAAGTTGTTGAGGAACTCATGGGAGTTCTTACTGATGCTTGTATAGAATATGCCAATGGATTGTTTGAAAGAGGCGCACATGCCATAACCCTTATAGATTCTGAAGCTGGACCTGATATTATTTCCCCTCAAATGTTCGAAGAATCAGTCTTTCCACTTTACAGGAAATTCTGCAGGAAAGTAAAAGGCCTGAAAGTCCTTCACATGTGCGGCGATGCCACCGCTGTTCTTGACCCACTTGCAGATGCAGGATTTGAAGGAATAAGCATTGAAGAAAAAGTAGGTGTAAGTTTCGCAAAAGAGATTACAGGCGATAGGGTACGTCTTATAGGAAATGTTTCTCCGTCCGATACCCTGCTGACAAAAGGGCCTGAAGCAGTTATGATTGAAGCTACTGCCTGCCTTGAGGATGGAATTGATATTCTTGCTCCAGGATGCGGACTTGCTCCTCATACTCCACTTAAGAACATAAAAGCGCTAATCAGGGCAAGAGATAATTACTTTTCACAGTGAATTTTCGTTGAGAGAATCGGTAAATCTCTTTAAAAAGGAGCTTTCTTTCGATCTCTTTCCTTTATATTTTCCGAACCTCGAAAGCTTATGAATGCTGCAGAAGCCAGTATAAGGGCACAGCCTGCAAGCATATCGAAAGAGAGTCCAACTCCCAGTACTGTTATATCGAAAAATACCCCGCTAACAGGTTCTATCAGAGCAAGAAGGCTCCCAGTTTGGGCCTTGAGATTGGCAAACCCAAGTATCGTAAATATTTCTCCAAAACCTATTGATACTATCCCAAAGGCGATAAGCACTTTCAGGTTGCTATACAGAATCTCAGGAGAAGTCTTGAGTGCATACGGGCTTAGCAGCAAAAGGGCGATTCCCATAGGCCAGAAAATGATAGCAAGCTCCGGGTATTCTGCTTTCAGAATTTTTACGTTCATAATCAATGCTGCAAAGATCACTCCTGAGAGTAATCCAGCTGCAATGCCGAGAATATAGGTGCCTGTAAGTTCAATGCCCGAAAGGCTATCTGGCTTTACGATAAGGAATACTCCTGTAACTGCTATAAAGAGGGCAATTATACTTTCCTTTCCGATTTTCTCCTTCAGGACAAGAGGAGAGGCAAGCATTACATAAACAGGAGCTGTGTACTGGAGCAGAATGGCAATAGAAACACATGTAATTTTTAGGCAAGTAAAGTAAAGCAGCATGCACATGACAACAAGCACACCTTGCAGGAAAAGGCTTCCTTTCCTTTTCTTCAATCGCAGGTCTGAGATTTTCCCCCTGCCAGCTATATAGATAAAAAGAAACAGCAAGCCAAAAAATAGCCTGTAGAATATTATGGGAGTTATGGCCATATCATGGATACGATCTATGAAAAGTCCGTTCATGCCATAGAATATGCAGCCTGCAATTACTGCCAGATGCGGCTTTTTGCCCTTCAGGAACATTTGAGACGGATATGCCTGTAGTATTTATATACCTGCTGGAAAAGTCATAGAATGAAGCCTGAAATTCCAGAGTTTTCTATAGGAGTAATCAGTTGTTGGCTGATCTAGTTGACCTTAAAAATTCCTGTGACCCGGGTAAAACTATGGCAGAAAATAATTCGAAAGCAGTTAGGGACCTTATACCTGAAATTCTAAAACTTTCAGGCAGGGAATGCATGATCCGTGAGCTTTCACTCCAGTTTTCTTCCTGAGCTTGAAAATAAGCTTGAAGAGGAACTGAAGGAATATCTTGAAAGCAAGGAGCTTGAGGAGCTTGTCGACCTGCTTGAGGTAATTTACAGAATAGCAGAACTCAGAGGTTCTTCAAAAGCGGAACTTGAGGCAATAAGGCAGCGGAAAAAACAGGAAAAAGGCGGATTTGAGAAAAACCTTATCTTTCTTAATCCATCCGAAGATAGTTTTCATCCATAATTACACTCTGCTGATTCTACCAAATCTAGGACTGTAGTTTTCAAGCCTGAGGACGCGGCAGTAATTGAGAAAAAGGGGATGAAGATGAGAATCTATACCACTGAAACCGAGTCAGGAAATGCCGCTGTACTCTATCAGGAAACACAGAAAGGGCACATAGAGGAATTCCTGCATGAGAAAAGTGATTTTATCTATTATATCCTTGAATGCAGTGGGGTCTGGATAGTTGAGGACAGAGCGTTTGAGGTTCGAGCCGGAGACGTTTTTCCACCTATTGGATAAGTTACTGGGGCATCCGGTCTGAGTGCAAACTTGAATAATGAAGTTAAAGCCTTTCAAGCACTACTTTATTTTTTGTCTGGTCTTTTATTCTTTTAGTGAACTCATCTTCAAGCTCCTCTCTTACAAGGAGAATGAATTCTACTGTATCCGAATACATTTCTTCCTGAATTTCTGCGTATTTTTCTATCAGGTTTCTTACTTTCTGGCTTTCCGCATATCTCAGACGTATTCTTAATCTGACTTGCTCGAAGACTTCAATAACTTCAGCCTCTTCAATAGCAGCAAGTGCCGTATCCCGGTATGCTCTCGAGAGTCCCCCGAAACCCAGTTTTGTTCCCCCGAAATACCGGGTCACGACCACAACCACGTTCAGGATTTCTTTTGATTCGAGTACTTTAAAAACAGGCTTTCCTGAGCTGCCCGCAGGCTCCCCGTCATCATCGTATTTTAGAGCAAAAGAGTTATTTTCATTAATAAAATAAGCCGAAACATTATGGTTCGCATCGCGGTGTAATTCCTTTATATTTCTTATGAAAGCTTTTGCCTCAGCTTCATTTTCCACAGGTCTGGCATAACCTATGAACAGGGAATTTTTGAATTCCTTCTGAGCCTTCCCACAGCCTTTGAGAGTTCTGTAACTTTTCAGTGTTTTATCCTCAAACCGCTTTAAGATTCTGTCCAAACCGAGTGTTTACAGGTTTGCGCTTACTCAACGGAGGGATATTACATCCCATTTAAATACTTTTCTCCGCAAAATGGTTCTCCTATTTTAACCTTTATGCATATATTCGCCTTCTAATATTTATTTCAGGTATATTGGGAAAAGATTGTATATATGGAGTATAATTAATCAGATATTTCAAAAAATTTTCTGATTTGAATATATTTCATAAAAAAATGTCCAATCTTGCGGTATTAGTTTTTTACCAAATCGAAAAGTTTTAATGTTATTGGCTGGTCATGCATAAATATCTCATATGAAAATCTCATAATTTTGTATGAGCTGGGTGTAAAAAAGGAAGAGAACTTTAGAGGTATTATTAATGAAAAAAATGTTAAGGATTATGGCAATGCTCCTTATTATTGCTACTGTTGTCTTTGCAGCTGGCTGTGCTGAGTCTGCTGACACAACAGAAGAAGGAGCTGCAGAAGAAGTGACTGATGAAGCCCCAGTAGCAGATGAAGCTGCAGCCGGAGATGAAGCTGTAGTAGAAGAAACTGCAGCTGAAGTTGCAGATGAAGACAATGCAACTGAAGTAGTCGTTGAAGACGACAACGCAACTGAAGATATTGCAGCTGAAGATGTCGCTGACGAAAACGTCACTGACGAAGACGTCGCTGACGAAAACGTCACTGATGAAGATGTCGCTGACGAAGATGTCGCTGACGAAAACGTCACTGACGAAAACGTCACTGACGAAAACGCTGCAGATGAAGATGCAGAAGAAGAATAAACGGTTTAATTCAGCAACAGCGTAAAAAAGGAATTATCCAAGTAGCCTTTTAAAAGGCTACATTTTTAGTTTTTAAATATAATTAGAAATAAGTTGAATATCTTTAGAAATATTTAAACGTGATTGTCTTCTCTTTTTTTATTACTGTCGTCTGAGAATACATAGATAATTATTAAATTAAGTTTTAATAAAAACTAGACTCAAGGCGATTGAAGCTAATCCTATGACTTTTTGTGTTTCATATTCCTCTGGAAGAATATAATTATCAGAGTAGATAATTATAACAGATGAATTATTTATTTTATATTGTATTAAACAAATGACATTTGAGGTCTAAGTTTGTCTCTTTTAGCCTCCTATCTTCATCACGCTATTGCCGTATTCCCCAGTCTGTTCAATCTTTTCCCTCACATGACTGCCCTTAAAAATGTGGCTCTTGCCCTATAAAAGTTAGAGGGCTTTCTAAGAAAACGCTTACGATCGTGCTCGTGATCTCCTGAAAAAAGTAGGGCTTGAAGACAAAGCCGATGCCTATCCCAGTTCCTTATTTAGAGGCCAGCAGCATAGGGCCGCAATCGCCCGAGCTCTTGCAATGCGCCCGAAGGTTATGCTTTTTGATGAACCTACATCTGCCCTTGATCCAGAAATGGTAGGCGAAGTCTTAAACGTTATGAAAGATCTTGCAAAAGAAGGTATGACAATGATTGTTGTAACTCATGAAATGGGTTTTGCCAGAGAGGTAGGCGACCGAGTACTCTTCATGGATGACGGTGTCATAGTTGAGAAAGGCACACCTAAGGAAGTCTTTTTTAATGCTCAGAATGAAAGGACGAAATCATTTTTGAGCAAGATTTTGTAATGGCAGGTGTAAAAAATAGAATTTTTACATATAGCAGCCTCTCATTTTTACCTTGGGTGAAAATAAATTTCAGGTTTTGGATTTGTATATATTAAAAACAATTATTTTTAAATAGATATTTAAATTTATTTTCATAATTTTTATGTAATAGTTTTCCTTATTTACCGCCATTGTTATTGAGGCTACAATATGACAGAAACCCTAAAAGCCTACTTTGACCTTATACGTGCTCACTTTCTTCCAGCATGGCCCCTGGTCTTCTGTTCCGGGTTAGTGCTTGCTTTTGCTAATACCGGCGGATTTTCCTGGCCACTAATAATTAAAGCTGCTCTGATAGGCCTTTTTGGTTTCGAAGCTGGACTCGTGCTTAATGACTACGTAGACAGAAACAGGGACAGGCTTGACGTTGAGAATACACTTACCAGATACTGGAGACCTTTCAAAAGCCGGCCCATTCCGTCAGGAAAGATCTCTTCAAAAAACGCCTTCTTGCTGTTTATCCTGTTTGCAGGAATTGCTTCAGCTCTGATTTTCACGCTTCCCTATCCGAATTCGCTCTATGTCTTTTTGATAATGCTGTACTCTTATGGTATTGAGGCTTTTTACCAGATTAAAAAACGAAACCAGAAGTATCCTATCGCGCAACTCCTTGGCAGGACGGATTTAACCCTCTTTCCGGCGGCAGGTTATCTCTGCTACGGGCAGTCTGACATGACAATATTTCTCTATATTATTTTCCTCTATCCCTGGACAATGGCGCATCTGGGCTTGAACGATTTTATAGACCTGAAAAACGACCGGGCAAGAGGCATGAACGCTATAGCCGTCCTTTACGGCGCAAAAGGGGCCATGTACTGGATTACAGGCTTTACGCTTCTCCACTTCTTTACAGCTATTTTCTTCCTCAAAGAGCTTGGGGATATTGCCTTTTATGGTTTTCTTGCAGGTTTTGTGCTCCTTGCAGGGTCAAACCTTTACATGTGGAAAGAAAAAAGTCCAGATGCCGGAATGAAAATACTGCCTGTTTACCATGGGACTCTTGTAATTTACGCGGTGTCGATTATTCTAGACTTCATATACTGAGTCATTCTAGTATACTGAGTTGGAAAAAATAGTGTTGCCAAGAAGGTATCCTGGAGTTTCTTTTTTCCCAACCTGTTTTCTCAGTTTTTAATTTCTCAATTTTTGATCATTTTCCGAGTAAAATACTGTTAGTTTCTTTATTCCCGTTACAAAAAGTATAAACATATAACTTACTTTTATATTACTTGGGGGAAAGGGGCACGAAAGAAACCATAAAAGCCTTGATAGATCTGACAAGAGCTCACTTTTTTCCTGTCTGGATTTTGCTTTTCTCTTCAGGCCTTGCACTTGCTTTCGAGAATTATGGAGACTTTTCCTGGCCAATTACTTTCAAGGCCGTTTTGATCGGGGTTTTCGGGTTTGAA
Organism: Methanosarcina sp. UBA289; assembly: GCA_002496565.1. Taxonomy (GTDB): domain Archaea; phylum Halobacteriota; class Methanosarcinia; order Methanosarcinales; family Methanosarcinaceae; genus Methanosarcina. The sequence continues at coordinate 40,002 of DAKJ01000009.1, forward strand.
GGCGGGCTTGTGCTCAACGATTTCGTTGACCGGAAAAAAGACAGACTTGATGTAGAGGGTTCCCTTACAGCCTACTGGAGACCTTTCAAAAGTCGCCCGCTTCCGTCTGGAAGGATTTCCCCTAATTTTGCTCTGATAGTTTTTTTGCTTTTTTCTGGGCTCACGGGATTGTTAATGTTTACATTACCTTATCCGAACTCCTTTTACGTATTCATCGCAATGCTTTCATCCTGTATTCTTGAATATTTCTATCAGATTAAAAGAAAGAAACAGAATTTCCCTATAGCCCAGCTTGCAGGAAGAATGGATTTTACGCTTTTTCCGGTAGCAGGCTATCTCTGCTATGGGCAACCTGATATGTTAGTACTGCTCTACCTGCTCTTTTTTTATCCCTGGACGCTTGCCCATCTTGCAGTCAATGATTTCATTGATACGGAAAACGACAGAGCCAGAGGAATAAAATCAATTCCTGTACTTTATGGCACTGAAATAACTTTACTTTGGATATCGAGTTTTACGCTTGTGCATTATTTCACGGCATTCCTTTTTTTAAAACAACTTGGAGATATTGCATTTTACGGCTTTCTGTCAGGGTTTTTGGTGCTCGGGTTTGCAAATTATAAACTCCTTAGAAAAAAAAGTCAAAAAGCTGGACTGCTTGCTCTTTTCCTATATCATGTTTCACTGGTGATCTATTCAATCTCGATTATTCTTGATTTTATTTTTTAACCCAGTATGACCTTTTTTCATTATGGTTCATTCTCAATCTGGCTCTTTCTCAGTCTGGGTCTTTCTGACCCCCTCTCCCGCTCTTTTCGGTTTCTTCCGTAGAGACTTAATTTTTCCTTCTGCAAAGTCTTAGAGTATGGCAGCGTAGACTTCCTCCCCCTGCAAGAAGGGCATCCGGGTGGAAAGGAATAATCTCAATGCCTTCCTTTTCAAGATTTTTCCTGGTTTTCAGATCAAATGCAATATCGTAATGAAAAATGGACCCGCCTTCAAGAGGAACAAAAGAACAGGCTAGGCGACGTTGCTCAGAATCCGAAACAGGAATAATTTCCACTCCTTTTTCTCTCATGAAAGATTTAAAATCGATTTTTTCTCTTGAATCTTCCGTAAAAAGGCAGGTCTCCTCAAAGGCAGGTAGATAAGCAAGGGCAAGGTCTTCTCTTATTCTGTTGAAAACAGTATCAGGATGCATGTATCGTCTGGCTTTCGGGACCCGGACGTAAATAACCTCACTAAATTCGTTTTGAATATTTGAAATAAATTTTCTTATAAAAGGGTAAGTATGCCTTTCAGTGTCAGCTACAAAGACCGTTTCTTTTGAGAGCAGAAGGCAGCCCTCGAAAAAACCCTGGCCTCCATTGAATTCGCTGAGAATAGGAATTCCCAGATTCTTCAGGGCTTCCTTTACAACAATTTCTTCTTTCTCTCTGGCAGGCGGGCGCATTCTTGAGAGAATAGCCCCTTTTTCGGAGATAGCTGCGACATCATGCAGAAAAGTAAGATTTGGCATCCTCTTCATTAGAGCTGTATTGTCGTTCACATAATCTTCAAGTTCATAGATCCTGACGCCGTTTGATTCGAGCAGCTCCTGATAGCCTCTATGCTCTTTGATATACCCGGAAATTTCAGGAACCTTATCATATAGCCAGTATTTATAGTTCGATTCGTTGAGTAGAGAAAGTTCTTCCCCAGGAGTATGCATCAGTACGCTTTTCAGCCTTCCAAATTCCTCGCACCCGTAAGCGATACCTTGCCCTGCTTTTTCGGCGCCATCCAGTTCATCTATCTCGCAACCCATACTCTGAACCTCCCTTTTTATCCATGTCACTCTCATATGCGTTTTTTTGCAAGGATTATAACATTTGCCCGGTCTTCACTAAGGAAGGCCTTGAGAAGCTCAAATCCACAAATCTCCAGGAAAGCTGTAATCTGGTCATATGTATATTTATAAGTAAAACCCATACGGATGACATCTCCTTCCCTGAAGCCTATGGTTTCTGCCCCGATTGTGATTTCAGTATCCTTCAGAATATACACGCTTTTCCTGGTTCGGCATACTTCCCCTATACTTGAGTTCACATGCGCAAGCAAGAGTTCAAAATCGAAATCGTCAGGGGCCATTCCGTACTGAAGTAGAGGATACATATTGAAGATGGCATTCTCTCTTGACGCATATGTCCCCATTACGGATTTCCTTGCGGATTGTGCTTCCTGGTCTTCAGCAGGGAGCAGGTTTGCATCAAAGAAAAAAAAGTCTCCCTGCTCAAGATTTTCACGGACTAGCTGAAGAATGAATTCTGGCTCGTAATTACAAAAGGTATTTCCCAAGATACAAAAAAGAACCGGCAGACGCCAGTTCTTTTTAAGAATTGCCATATCTTCTATGAAACCAACTATTCCTGTCTTTTCGATAGGCAGGTTTTTAACCTTTTCAAGGGCGAGATCCACAAATTCACTGTTTATATCGATAGGGTAATAGCGTATAGACACTTTTCCTGAAGCTTGATTTTCAGCCAGGTTTTTTCTAACGAGGGCTTCGAGGAAAATCCTCTCCTTTTCCCCGGTTCCCACCCCCATACTTACGAGATTCATGCCTGTCGGAATAAATCGAACTATTGATTCAAGATTTTTCTCCAGCATGCCTTTAAGCTGCCGGGCTACGGGAAATGTCTCAGTCCCATCAAGTTTCAGCCAGTTTTTTGCTCCGCCGGCACCTGTGTAAAGGAGATAATCAGGTAGTTCATGGTTTTTCAGGCACTCACAGAGTTTTTCTTCTAGACTCTTCTCACCGGTAATTACTATTTTTTCCTTATTTTCCGAAACCTACCCAAAATTCACTTTTCCTATCCTGTCCAATTTCTCACCTGACCCCCGAATCATTCAACAGCAGCTACCTGTCATTTCTTCCAGCTTATCACTCAGGCCCCGTTTATTACCCCTTCTACCATTTATTTGAAACACTGCTGACACTCCATTCTGAGGGCTTCGAGTGGGTCGACACCATTGTTTACTCCTACACTGTAGGCGTATCCACGGCAGCCTATACACTCTTCCAGATGTTTGCAGTTCCCACACCTGCCTTCGAGTACTTTATCGATGTTTCGAACATATGTGAAAAGATCGGAGTCATAAATCTCCCGAAGGTTCATTTTATTTATGTTGTAGGGATACTCCCCTTTAATTCTAAGCGCAGGATGTTCGTCAAGCTTCGTAGGCGCGCAGGGCCGAACATTTCCATCGATATTGATATACAAGCTGTATAGGTGCTGAAGGCAACCGCTTGCAGTAATTGGTGTGTAGGGCAGCCAGTCATACCCGTAATATCTTCGATCTATTTCCAGCAGTTTTAATTTGTATTCCTTTATCTCTTCAGCAGTCAGCAGCTTATCCTCAAGTTCGTCATTTGCCCTGCCTGTCGGCGTTAGAATTTCCATATTAGGAAAAATATTGTTTTGCCTGCAGAAATGCCAGATCTCCTCAATTTCTTCAAGATTCATTTTATTACTGACGAAAGAGACTCCCAGACGGAGTTCTCCAGGCACTGTCGGTTTTGAAAATCCTGCTTTAACAAGGTTTTCAAGTCCCTTGTTGATCAGTTCTGATGACCCTTCTCTTCCTGCAAGATAATCCTGGATTTCAGGCTTAAGGGAATCAAGCTTTCCCATTACTGAGGCATTGTGCTCGTATAGGAAACCTGCAAGTTCCTCTGTCATCAAAACCGTATTCGAAAAAAGCATGGGAATTATTCCCAGGGAATCGATATAGGCTATTAGATCCCTGAAATCCGGATACAAAGTTGGCTCTCCTCCCCCGATCACAACCACAGACTTGATCCCTAGTCCTTTTGCTTCCGAAATAATACGTTTGAGATTATTAAAATCGGCTATTTTTGCCGAATCCTCTCCACTCTGTGCATAGCAGTAGCGACAGCGGAGATTGCAAGATTTGTTCGTTTCAAGGCGTATGGCTAAAAGCCTGTTTGAGTTTCTGGCTTCATGGGCTTCCTGTGCCCCGTACATATAACCTTTCAGTATCGGAGGCGGGGAAAACAGGTTCAATGCGCCAGAATCTTTTTGTTTTTCTCCCAACATATTAAAAGATATAGATTCGACTGCTTATCAAGTTACAAGAAACTAAGTGATACTTTCAGGCACAGAAGGTTGATTTTATCCAGAGTTACCACTCTTTTTATTAAGCTTATTATAGCTATCAGCCTTATTCTATTTCTGGATGTTTGAGGAAATCCAGGTTACAAAAGCCCTGAATAAAATAAAAGTAACAAGCAGACTTGCGCTACCATACTCATGGGATTTGAATATTTACAGGGGATGTGAACACGGTTGCCACTATTGTTATGCAATGTATTCTCACCGTTATTTGGAAAAAGAAGTAAATTATTTTCCAGAAAAAAAATCCCCAGTGGGAAAGGACTGTACTTTCTTTCAGAGAATCTGCGTAAAAACAAATATCGACGAAGCACTTGAAAAACAGCTTGAAGCACGAAGCTGGAAAAAGAAAGTAATTAATCTAGGCGGGGTATGTGATAGTTATCAGCCTGCAGAAGCAAATTATGGACTGATGCGCAAAGTTCTGGCTCTGATGATAGAGTACAAAAATCCGATTACTATATCTACAAAATCGGACCTTATTCTCCGAGATTTTGATCTTCTTACAGAGCTTGCTGAGATCACATATGTAAATATCGCGGTAACGGTTACAACAATGGATGAGAATTTAAGCGCTCAATTGGAACCCCTGGCTCCGCCTCCTGAAAAACGGTTTTCAGTCCTGAGTGCGTTTAAAGATACAGCGGCTGTTACCGGACTTCATATGATGCCAATTCTTCCCTTTCTTACCGATAGCCTTCAGAACCTAGAGCAAATTCTTTCTCTTGCAGCCAAATGTGAATTAGATTATGTTCTTCCTGGCATTCTTTACCTCAGGGGCGAGACCAGAAAGCATTTTTTCAATTTACTTGAACTTGAATTTCCCGAAATTGTAGACCCTTACCTCAAAATGTATGCAAAAGGAGGAGCTGATAGAATCTATAAAAATGAACTTTACAGAGTGTTCAGCTCTCTTATGGAAAAGTACCATCTGTCCTGGGACTATGTGAAACCCATGCAGGCAAAATTATCCAGTTCAAAGCAGTTCAAATTAACGGATTTTTTAGGAAACGATCTTTGATTTTTTGCGTAAATCCTAAAGTGTTAACTGTACCTTCCGATGTTAACCTGATTACTACTTTCCTCTAGCTTTTTTGTAGAATTGGATAATGTATAGCCTGCGCCAGTACAAGGAGAATCTGATTTCAGGTGATAATCATGTTTATTCCTGTTTACAAAGAGGGGATTTACATAGATATCAGAGGTTGAGTTTGCATTTTTATAATTTCCTCCCACATTATTGTATAGGCAGTTATTTTCCATCACAATGGTATGTGTTGAAGGTAGGTAATTGATCACCCCATATCCTGTTCCATCAGGGTCTTTTGTGCGATTCTGGGTATCTACAATTATGTTGTTACGGACGATTGTTGTGAATCCTGTACCTTGAGGTGAAAGATCAACGGAATTACCTGCGCTTGTGGAAGAAGGATACATCTGGATAATTGCTGCATGATACAAATTATCAAACACATTATTCTCAATAAGGGTATCATAAAATCCACTTGTTACAATACCTCCTACCCAGTCAATACTTGGGTTCGTACCAGTGCTATAGAAGATATTATTGTGAATGTGAACATTCTGTGCCTCTTCCTTGGGATAAGACTCTCCGTAACCTATCAGCCAGATTCCAGGGCCATAAGTGTGATGAATGGTGTTATTGTATACTTCTACATCGTTAACGACACCTGTCGTTTTCTCAATCAGAATTGCGGAGCCACCTGCACTCCAGTGGTAAAAGGAGTCTATTACGTTATCATAGAATTTTACATAATTGGAATTCCAGACTCGAAGCCCACCGTTAGTTCTGCAAGTTATTCTGTTTTTCCAGGCTTCTACATTCTGGCAATCAATAGCATAAAAACCGTCATGTCCTAATTTGTACACTTTATTATTGTAAAACTTAATATTCGAACTTCTCTCGACTCTTAAACCATCACCATGTCCGTCATGAAGATACATACCATGAACATCTATATTTTGAGAGTCAAGGAAACTGATCATATTGTAGTATCCTTGCCCTTTCATTTTATCTTCATTCTTGTCATGGTTTCCGTTAATTTCAAATCCCTTTATAGTGACTCTATCGACTCCGGAACTGTCCATCTGAGTAATCAGAGGTTTATTACTTGGCCAGTCTGCGTTGTCTTTGAGTTTTATTACAGCATTATGATCTCCTTCTAAGATCGTATTATTTCCAATTAAAATACTATCAGAGATGACATATGTATTTGGACCTTTCAAGTAAACGGTTGAAAACTGTGGATTTTCTGCAGCATATTTAAGAGCTTGATTTATCTCTATCTGATCGTCAATCCCATCAGAGGTAAAGTCTCCACTTCCATCGCTAGCTACATACACAGCCTTATTTGATGGCTTAGGAGGAAGATTGGACTCTATGGCATAGAAAATGAACATACTCAACGCAACCAAGAGTATAAGAACTACAATGTAAAGTCCTATTTTTTTCCAGTTTTGTTGTAAGTATCTCTGATATTTTTTATCCATTTTATTCCTTACATTTTATTATAAGCTTAGATATTTAGGACTTACGCGCTTGAAACACAAAATGGAGCACAGCAGACATTCTAGATAAATTTATAAACTAGATGGGTGAAAATCTAAAGCTATTGATTTCTCAACTGACCACATAATTTTCAAGATTAGAAAATTCTATGAATAAATCCTGACAGGGATTGAGGGTTCAGGCCATCTATTACGTTTTTGATGCCATCGTGGAGATCTGGGCATATAGTCAGCGCTTTATTTGAAGCAACAATAGTGCCGTCCGAATCCCTTATAATTGCCTCGATTTCTGAAAAATTCGACTCTCCACCGAAAATACTATATCTTTTAGTAAATATTGTTATTAGACAGTAAAAAATATTTTAGAATTGAGCATTATGATCATGATATTCCATGCTATAGTATACTTTAGCCCATTGAAATTTCAGGAAGTTCAGATAGCTCAATTTCATATTATGGGGGAACAATAATAGATGGAGCTCTCTTTACTGGCAAACGTTGACATACTTCTTGGATTTGCTATTTTAATTCTTACTATTTTCTACAGATTTCAGTTTCCTCCTGTATTGGGCTTTCTTGTGACCGGAATGCTGATTGGTCCATATGGACTTGGGATTCTAAACGTAGGGGAGAACGTAGAACTGAATGCGGATCTCGGTGTAGTCTTTCTACTTTTTACGATCGGAGTTGATCTTTCCTTAAAAGAACTCTGGAAAATGAAAAAGGCTTTATTTCTGGGTGGAACTCTCCAGATTCTCTTAACTACGTTTCTAGTCCTCATTGTATGTTCATATCTAGGTTTCAGCTCCGCCACCTCTGCCTTTCTTGGTTTCTTAATTTCTCTTAGCAGTACTGCAATAGTACTTAAAGTCCTTCAGGACAGAAATGAAGTTTATACACAGCATGGGAAAACTTCACTTGCAATTCTAATATTTCAGGATCTTGCTATCGTTCCCTTAATTCTTATTACTCCATTATTGGCTGGAGATTCGCTAAATTTTGAGGGTTCACTTTCAACCGTTTTTCTAAAAGGCTCACTAATCATTCTGGTTTTTATTCTGAGTGCTAAATTCCTGGTTCCCTGTATATTCTACCATGTGGGCAGAACAGGAAATAAAGAGTTATTCCTTGTTAGTGTTGTATTTATATGCCTATCTACGGCTCTCCTTACCTCGAGTATTGGGCTGTCTCTTGCCCTTGGAGCTTTTTTAGCCGGGATTGTCATATCCGGTTCCCAGTATAGCCAGCAGGCAATGGGAAATATCATGCCTTTGAAAGACATGTTCATGAGCTTCTTTTTTGTGTCTGTAGGCATGCTCCTGAACACCGGATATTTGCTTGACCATCTCCCTACCCTTATTCTTGCTTCTATTGCCTTAATAATTATAAAAACGGTTGCAGGAGCAATCGTGCCCTTAATTTTAGGCTACCCATTACGTACAACTATATTGACCGGACTCGCACTATCTCAGATAGGAGAATTCTCTTTTGTTCTTTCCAGATTGGGGGTGGAATATTCTCTCCTAACAGAAGAGATGTATCAGGCGTTCCTTGCAGTTGCTATCATTACTATGGGAGTTACTCCCTTTTTGATCAGTGCTTCCTACAAGCCTGCCGAGTTCATTATTAAAAAGGTTTCAGGCACAACCTATGGCATGAAACTGATACACGGTTTATATTCGGAACCTATTAAAGAAGAAGAACAGGCCGAGCCTGAAATGAAAGACCACTTAATAGTCGTAGGCTTCGGTTTTTCTGGAAGAACAGTCTCTAAGGCTGCAAAAGCAGCAGGCATCCCTTATATCATTGTAGAAGCAAACCCTGAAACTGTTCAGCAGGAAAAACAGAAAGGGGAAAAAATCCACTATGGAGATGCAACATTTGAGGCTGTACTAGAACATGCAGGTGTCAAGAATGCGAGAGTTCTAATCATTGGAATCTCGGATGCGGCCGCCACCGGAAAAATAGTAGAAATTGCAAAACAATTGAATCCGAACGTCTGCATCATCGCAAAAGTACGGGATCTACAGGAAATGAAACGCCTCAATGCCTTAGGCGCGGATGAAATAATCCCAGAGGAATACGAAACCTCAGTAGAAATCTTTGTCCGCATGCTGGAAAAATATCTGGTCCCGAGAGAGGATATTGAAAAACTCGTAAACGATATGCGTGCTAATGGTTACAGGATGCTGCGGAAATTATCCGGTAATACATGTACTGATAGCGAATTCAGTATAAAGGATGGGCTTCAGGGAATTGAGATTCAAGTCCTTAAAGTAACGTGTGGCTCAAGTTTCGATGGAAAAACCCTGGCAGACCTGAATTTCAGAAAAAAACACGGAGTGACAGTACTTTCAGTTCGCAGAGGATCAGATCTGATCTACACTCCAGAAGGCAATTTCATTCTTCAGGCAAAAGATGCCTGTATCCTTCTTGGAAAGCCTGAGGATCTTTGTAGTATCAGAAGGTTCTTTGAAGGTGTTCACGGATAGCATTATTTTCCCGAATTAATTTCCGTGTATTCTGTGCATATGCAATAAAAATATATCCCATGTTCCTGACTTTTTCCCATGCGTCAGATAATTCTCGCGTCTGCATCTCCAAGGAGAAAAGAACTGCTTAAACAACTTATAGGAGAGAACTTTCTGGTCCATGCCAGTTCCTATAGGGAATCTCCTTACCCTGGTCTGCACCCTGAAGAGATTCTCTTAAAGCACTCCGCCGAAAAAGCCAGAGACGTGGCTAAACATTTTAATTCCGGACTTGTAATTTCGGCTGATACCTCGGTGCTATTTAATGGAAAACTTCTGGGAAAGCCCCAATATTCTGGTAAGGCAGAAGAAATGCTTGAAATGCTAAGCGGACAGAGATTCAGTGTTATAACCGGTCTTACAGTCCTTGACCTTGACAGTGGTACGGAAATCAGCGAACTGGAATCCACGACGGTCTGGATGGATGAAATAAGCAAAGAACAGGTTTCAGCTTATATCAGGACAGGAGAACCCCTTGATAAGGCAGGAGCTTTTGCTATTCAGGGGAAAGGGGCAGTCTTTGTGGAAAAAATAGAGGGAGATTTTTTTAATGTCGTGGGCCTTCCTCTTTTCCGGCTTGGGAAGATCCTGGAAAAAGTTGGAGTATCTATATTTGAGGAAGATTTCTCCTAAAGTATCTTATTTTCAAGCCTCGAAATATTTGACTGCGCTGGATGGGACCTTTATTAAGCTTTCCCTAGGGAAGGTTGCGATCAAAGCTTTTTTTAAGGCTTGCGGCGAAAGTAATAAAGCATCTCTGAACAATTAGGTAACAATAAAGGATTTGAATAACTCTAAAATGTAAATTAAACAGATTAATCAGATTTAGTCTCATTTTTACCAAGTATTTTAACAAATATTTCAGTACTTAAATCTCCAGAGGTGTTCCGGATGCTCCAGGTTTATAATACTCTTACAAGAAAGAAAGAGGTTTTCAAGCCTTTAAAGGAAGGCGAAGTCTCGATTTACGCCTGCGGGCCTACAGTTTACAATATGCCGCATATAGGTAACTATCGTACCTTCCTGATGACAGATAATATTGTGAGAACTCTTGAGTACCTCGGATATAGAGTAAGGCTTGTAATGAACATTACTGATATAGATGACAAAACTATAAGGGATTCAAAAGCAGCCGGAATGTCACTTAAGGATTTTACGGATAAATATACGGAAGAGTTCTTTAAAGGCCTTGATATGCTGAACATAAAAAGAGCCTCAACTTACCCGAGAGCTACGGAAAATGTTGACAGCATGATTGAACTTACACAAAAACTAATGGACAAGGGATTTGCCTACGAAAAAGGCGGTTCGGTCTATTACAGAATTTCAGCATTTCCGGATTATGGCAAACTTTCAAAAATTGATTTTGATAACATTATAATTGGCGCGTCAGTGGACTTGGATGAATACGATAAAGATAATCCCCGAGATTTTGCTCTTCTGAAAGCTTCAACCCCTGAAGAAATTGAAAGGGGAATTTACTATGAGAGCCCATGGGGGAAAATCCGTCCGGGCTGGCATATAGAATGCTCGGTGATGGCTATGAACTGCTTTGGGCCAACGCTGGATATGCATCTAGGTGGAGTGGATCTTATATTCCCTCATCATGAAAACGAGATTGCGCAGTCTGAAGGAGCAACAGGAAAACCGTTTGCATGCAACTGGATTCACGGAGAACACCTGATAGTTGAAGGAGAGAAAATGAGCAAATCCAAAGGAAACGTCTTCACACTTCCAGAGATTGTCGAGAAGTACGGTGGAGAAGTTGTGCGCTTTATGTTTCTCTCAGTTCACTACCGTAAAAAGCTTGATTATTCCGATGCCTTTGCAGAAAACGCGAAGAATAACTATCTGCGACTTAAGGAAACGCTAGAGAATCTTGAGTTTAGCCTGGAAAGCGCAGAAGATACAGCTTATCCAGAAGACGATGAAATTCTTAAAATACTTCCTGAACTTGAAATGCAGTTCAGAGAAGCTCTTGAGGACGACTTCAATACCCCAAAAGCTCTGAATGTTTTCAAGGAGCTTTCCCGTACAGCTAACAAGTACCTTGAATCTGGGAAAAATCGACAGGTCCTTGAGAAGCTCTATTCCCTTTACAGGCAGTTTTCGAATGTTCTGGGCCTTTTTGCCGAATCGGGAAAAAAGAAAATCCCCGAGGAAGTGATGAGACTTGTTGAAGAACGTGAAGCTGCCAGGAAACAGAAAAATTGGGCAATTTCAGACGCTATCAGAGAAAAAATAAAATCTCTAGGCTATATTGTACAGGATACGAAAGAAGGGCCAAATATAAAAGAATCTGAAGAAAGTTAATAAGACGTTTAAGGTCTAAAAAGGTCTAAATTTCATTAAGTTGAATCCTTAAAACGTCAATAATTATTTATCCATATATATACATTTTATTTACGTTAATCTATTCTCACTTAGGGCCGCATTCTCTTTTTCTGTGAGGTGCGCCCGTATTCGCCTATGGGGGGGCAGTTTCTGGATAAAGTAACTGTTGATGAAAAGGTTGTTGAGAATTCAGGCAGGAGTGCCTTAAAAGCAGGGCTTATTTTAGCCGAACTGGGACATGCTCCAGGTACAATAAAAAAATTTACACTCGTATCTCCAAAAGCCCTAGAAGAGAAATCTACAGAATCGCTTGATAATGCAATGCTCATGATCAAGGAGATCTCTAAAAAAGTTGTAGACAATCTGGAAGAAACTCCTGCTGAGTTCAGGCCATCTCAGGTAGAGCTGACCTTTAACTTGCTCTTGACTATGAGTGGAAAAGCAGTTATCACTAAATCGGAAAATGAGAAAAACCTGAAAGTAATGTTAACTTGGAAGGACAAAAGAGAGGAGACTGAGAAGGAAATCCCTGAAAAGTAAAGTTAAAGCTCGAGCTATACAGTTTATAAATCCTCTAATATAAGTGAATTGATTCAAAGAGAGGATTTTCTTAATCTAGTATTCACTTCTCGGTGACCAAGATTTTCGTATATCACTAACTCTAGATTCACTTCTCGGTAATCAAGATATTAATTTATTGGTAACTAATCACCTATTGGATCTTTCAGTTAAATCCTGTAGTTTTATTTAATTATCTGCATGGTTTCTAAAAGGAAAAAATAAGTATGATCTGAAGCAAATAAAAAGTGGTAGGTGGTATGAAATCCAAACTTCTTGTTTTGTTGCTTGCTATTTCGCTTGTTGCAAACGCTTACTTTGTCATGTTTGAAGAGCAGCCCTCATTTGAGGAAGGTCAGCTCCGGGAAATGCAGACTCGAATCAGCTCCCTTGAAGCGGAAAATAAAAAACTTAAGATGCAGATAAACCAGGAAAACAAGTTGCTTCAGTCTTTTGAAAATGGCTCTCAAATATGTCCTGCAGGAATTGAAGGTTTTGCTATTCTCCAAGGCCCTGCGGTTTTCCAGAAAGTCGAGCTTGAGAGGGCAGGTCCCTTTATCCAGAGAAGTGTTTCTGAGGAAGGAGCCTTGCTCAATATCTCAGTTGAGATCAGGCCCGGAAAAGGCCGCGTGCTCGTTCAGACAACCCCTCTTATGGGCGTGGTCTTCCAGGATGCTGCAAACACCGCTGTTTCAGTTGCTGAAAACAAAACCGGTAGACAAATGTCAAGCAGTGATATTATCTTCAGTATTACTGCTCCGGGTGAAACCCCGGGAGTAGATGGTCCCAGCGCAGGAGCTCTTATGACCTTGCTTACGATTTCAGCCATTAATAATGCCGAACTCAACAAGAGTATAACCCTTACAGGCACGATTGATGATGAAGGCAATATCGGTCAGATAGGTGGAGTTCTGGAAAAAGCGCAGGCATCAAAAGCTGGGGGCAAAACCCTTTTCCTTATCCCGAGAGAAAATAGTGAACTTGTTACATATCATCGTGTAGAAAGGAAGCTTGGCGGTTTTACTGTTATTGAGCAGGAACCGAAAACCGTAGATGCTAAAATGTATATAGAAAAAGAGGTTGGAATCAACGTCGAATATGTGGACACAATTGATGATGTACTTAAGTATGAAAAAATCAACGTGTGAATTTTTAATGTAAGTTGGATTGTAACTTGGGTTCTTTTTCGGGGATTTTTTCCCCTGGAATTTACTTTTGTCGGCGCTAAAAATTGACTTTTTGCGGTTTTGAGAACTCAGCCTGACTGTGAAGGATGGTCTGCCTGAAATATTACTGATTTCCAAGCTTTTTAACCATTTTGTAATATCTTAAGCTTTGTCCATTTTTAACTGGGATCACGTCTTCGGCCTGTGTTTCATAGCCAAGAGCCCTGTAGAAAGGATATGCTACAAGTGAGGCATCCAGATCCATAATCCGAACTCCTTTTTCCACGGCTTTTTCTTCAAGCCTGTACATGATTTTCTTCCCAAGCCCCATGTTCTGGTATTTCGGTTTTACAAAGACTCTTCTGGCGTTTGAACCGAAAAGAGTGCCTGTTCCTATAAATTCTTCTTCTGAAGCCAGGATCAGACAATGCCCTTCCAGTATATCATTAACGATATTCGCTCGATTGTGATAATCTTTGAAGTAATCAATTGCTTCCTGCGGGTAAACACGGAAATAGCAGGTATCAATGGTCTCATTTATTAATTTTCTCAACGAGTCCGCATCTTGAGGTTCAGCTATTCTAATTATCATTTCTTCAGCCACTTTATCCCCATCTGGCTTTTATATTTAGGAAATATCTTTTGATTACTTTTGGAGTATTTAAATTTTTTTAAGTCTATCGACTCTTTATCCCTCTTTATTGACTCTTTATTGATTCTTAGGCCATTTTTATAGTTGGGGTTTTCTGGTATGAAAATACAGAATCTTGAAGCTGCATCTATGCTTTAAATTCATTCATCTGGATTCATCTGGATTCATCCAGGTTCATCCTGTTCTACTATTTTTCTATTTATGTCTTCTATTTTATTTATATGGCGTAAAGTATATATTTCATACACGCTGAGATTGAAATCGTTTCATGCTGCTGTCTGATGTATACTTTTAAATTCAAAAAAACAACCTTTTATTGATTATGCCACCCGAAATCATGCCTATTATTGAAGAGCCTGCTCTTATTGTGACCAATAATGAAACTTCACTGGTAGTTGCCGACATCCACCTTGGGATCGAGTGGGATCTGTACAGGAGCGGAATCAACTTACCCAGCCAGATGAAAGGGAGGCTGGACAGGCTTCTAGGCCATATCCAGACAAATCTCCCTGATAGAGTAATACTTCTTGGAGACGTAAAGCATAATGTTCCTCAGATCTCCTGGCAGGAAAAAGACGAAATTCCTTGCTTCCTCGAAACACTTGCAGAATATACACATGTGGATATTTTCCCAGGAAACCATGATGGGGGAATCGAACTTCTTTTCAACAGGCAAAAGGACATTTCGATGCATTCCGCACGTGGCGAAGTGCTTGACGGGGTAGGATATTTCCACGGGCACACTTGGCCTGCGCCTGAACTGCTGGCCGCATCTTACGTAGTCACCGCCCATAATCATCCCACTATCCGTTTTACAGATTCGTTTGGCTACTCAGTAGTTGAGCCTGCCTGGATCAAGACAAAATTCAATCTGGAGGCTCTGAAAGTTCATTTCGGAAATCTCGATTTTGAGAATCCTGCACAGTGGGCAGATCCTGAACTTTTTGTAATGCCGGCTTTTAATGAACTCTGTGGGGGTGTTCCTTTTAACGAATCCACTCAGGAAGATCTTTTGGGCCCGGTTTTTTCCTCAGGCGGAATTGAACTTGAGGCTTCCGAAGTGTATATGCTTGACGGGACAAGGCTTGGACTGCTCAGGAATATCCGGAAACTGAAGCATACGAGAGTTAGAAGCAAGACTGGAAGCAGGAAACGCAACAATTCAAAAGGCTCTATGTAAGACGATCTGGCATGTAGACAAGGATTAGCTTTAATTAGACAGAGATTAGGCTTGAGTTATAGAACGGAACCTTGTTATAAAATAGTTTTTTAGCTTGAATTTTGCAACTAACGGCAGGTTTTTAAAAATAGCTGTGTCTAACTCTGACTTTAGGCTTCGAACCAACAATGAAATTCTTTTCAATTTTTTTCTGTTTTTCTTTCGGAGCCCGTTCAGTAGGAACTCATTCAGTATTTACATGGATTCTTGCTCTCAATGTTTATATAATATGCATGGATGTGTATGGAAAAAATTAAATGTTAGGACTCAGGCTAATAGATAGCTATTATTCCTGAAATTTGTACTTGCAGCTTTCAGCCATAGAAGTGTGAATAAATAATTCACATATCAGCAATTTACATATCTAAGAATTCACAAATCTCTGTGAGACCCTCCAAGATTCTTTTCTTCTGCGGGCACTCGAACTGATTTACTAACGGTTGATTCGCGGATTATTAATTTATTATTGATTCATTTATGGTTAGCTTACTGACTTAAATGTGATTACTGATCAATTTAATAATTTATTATTGGTTTAATGATTGATCGCTAATCGATTAATAAGCGGTTTATTCGCATTCACCTGAATAGGATGTACTGATTCGATGAGCATGGAAATTAATAATGAAAAAATGTCAGATAGCCTTGTGCCTTCTGACAATGAATCTGACAATAATGAGATTTCAGATAGCAGGGTCTTTGATGATTCTAAACTTGCAAAACTAAACAGCATCAGAAACCAGGGATTTAACCCATACCCCTATAAGTTTGAAAAGAATGGGGATATCTGTGAAATCCAGAAAAAGTTCGAGGACTTTGAAAAGAATGAAGGGCTAATGGTTAGAACCGCAGGAAGGCTCTACAATATTCGCAGGCTTGGAAAAATGATATTTGCCGATCTTGGAGACCAGGGAGGCAAAATTCAGGTTACTTTAAGAAAAGGAAATCTTCCTGATGAGGATTTCGAGACTTTTAAAACCCTGGTCGACTCGGGAGATATTGTAGGCGTTCAGGGCACACTTTTTAGGACAAAAAGGGGTGAAAACTCCATCAGCGTGTCCGAATTCTCCCTGCTCTCAAAATCCCTCTGTGCCCTCCCAGAAAAATTCCACGGCTTAAAAGACATTGAAACCAGGTATAGGAAAAGGTATCTTGACCTCATAGTCAATGCTGATAAACGAGATATCTTCGTCATGAGGAGCAAACTAATTTCTGAGATCAGGCGCTACCTTACTGACAGGGAATTCCTGGAATTTGAAACTCCAATACTCCAGAATGTGTACGGAGGAGCAAATGCAAGGCCTTTTACAACTTTCCACAACTGTCTAGAACAGAAACTCTTCCTCAGGATTGCTCCAGAACTCTACCTAAAGAGGCTTGTTGTTGGCGGCTATGAGAAAGTCTTTGAGATCTCCAAGAATTTCAGGAATGAAGATATCGACACAACCCATAACCCTGAATTCACCATGATCGAGGTCTATGAGGCTTACAGGGATTACAATGACATGATGGACTTAACCGAAAGCCTCATTTCGGAACTTGTCTTCAAGCTGACTGGCAGCTACGAAGTCAAAATGGGTGAAAACACGCTCAATCTCCAAACTCCCTGGAAGAGAATTTCCATGGAAGATGCCTTAAAAGAGTATGCCGGGCTTGATGTCTTTGCTCACTCTCTTGAAGAGTTGAAGCAAATCGCAATTGAAAACAGAATTGAGGACTATGAAAAGGCAAAAACTTACGGAGAATTCCTTGCCCTGCTCTTTGAAGGCCTGGTAGAGGACAAACTGATAAATCCGACTTTTATTTATGATTTCCCTGTTGAAAATTCCCCACTTGCCAAGAACCACAGGTCAAAAGAAGGCTTTGTAGAGAGGTTTGAACTCTTCCTGAACGGCTGGGAACTGGCAAACGGATATTCCGAACTGAATGATCCTCTTGAGCAGCAAAAAAGGTTCGAAGAGCAGGACAAGAAAAGAAAGTTAGGAGACCTTGAAGCCCAGACCATAGATTACGATTTTGTAAATGCCCTCGGATACGGAATGCCCCCAACTGGAGGTATGGGACTTGGAATCGACAGGCTTACCATGATCCTTGTGGGTCTGGAATCCATCAAGGAAGTGATTCTCTTCCCGCAGATGAAAAGAGAAGACTGATTGATTTCAGACTTAATTTTGTTCTGCAGGTCCGAGTTTGTCCTTCTAAGCGGACGGTTCAGTCGGGGAGAAAATCCCCTTCTTTTTTATTCCGGAGAAGCCTGAACGGCATCTTCCTCGGGCAGCATAGAACTTAATTCGGATGAAGTCTACTGTTGGATGGAACAAAGAAAGTCATAAAATTCCCTGAGTTTCTGGATGCATAATCTGGAACTTATATCCCGGATGAGGACTTTTGAAGAGTCTCTAAATTTTCGTAAAGGTCTTTTAGTCTGGTGCTTAACTTATTCGTTAACTTCTATTTTCCTGCATTTTACGGAAAATTGTCAGATGCCAGATTTTTCAAAAATACACTGGTCTTAGACTTCAAAAAATATTTCATCATTCAATCTACATTTCTCCATATTTTTATATTGTCATTTACCTTATTTTCTGCATAATATCTTTAATCATATTTTTTTTCTAGATCACATCTTCAACAATAAATCTTTATAATAAAATGTAATAAGTGTTTTTACTGTATAAAATTTTGTATAGTTGTTGCTTTAAAGTGTTTTATAGTCGTTGATTATAATTTAAACTTCTTCAATCCCGGAAAAGTGTCTTTATTGAACCTAAGATAAAAATGAAAAAATAATCCGCTTTTAAGTAAAATGGCCGAGGATAATCTAATGGCTAAAGAAGAAATATATAAGGCTCTATTTGAGCAGTCCAATGATGCAATTCTTATAACAAATGGGGAGCATATTCTGGAAGTTAACCCTAAAGGCTGTAAACTTCTCGGATATGATAGGGCCCATCTTGAAAAAATTTCCCTCCTTTCTCTGTTTACTGAAGAATCTCTTCCCAGCTTCCAGAATGCATTGAACGCAACTCTGGAGAACAGATCGGCGTTTTTTGAGACGAAGATCAAAAGGTCAGATAATAGTATCCTCGATGTAGAGGTTAATTCCTTAGCCATGTGTGACCAAAGAAAAACTCTCCTGATAATCATCCGGGACATAACTTTGCGTAAAGAATCAGAACGTTTGGTTCAAAAAGAAAGAGAGATATTGAGTGCTTTACTGGAAAAAAGCCTTTGCGGAATATTGTTAATCGAGGCTTCTAGCCATAAAATAGTTGATGTAAACACCATTGCAATTAAAACGATAGGGAGATCAAAAGAAGAGATTGTCGGAAATATATGTCACCAATTTATCTGTCCTGCAGAGGTTGGAAAATGCCCTATCAGTGATCTTGGACTGAGTGTGGATAACTCAGAAAGAAAGATCATCAATGCTCAAAAGGGAGTCATCCCGATACTTAAGAGTGTGGTTCCAGTAACTATAGAGGACAAAGCTTATTTTGTTGAATGTTTCATTGACCTTTCCGAGCGTAAAAGAACCGAAGAGAGACTCCTCCAGGCAAAACTGGAAGCGGAAGCTGCCAGCCGCACAAAGAGTGAGTTCCTTACCAATATGAGTCACGAGCTGAGGACGCCTCTTAACTCCATTATTGGTTTTTCGGATATCCTGCTCGAAAAAGTTTTTGGGGATCTCAACGGAAAGCAGCTAAAATATGTTAATAACATCTCTGTCAGCGGAAAGCATCTCCTTGGACTTATAAACGATATCCTTGACCTATCAAAAGTAGAAGCCGGAAAAATGGAACTTAACTACAGTGAGTTTTCTATTGGCTCGGTTTTCGATGAGGTGAAATCCACTATCTTGCCCCTTGCTCAGGTTAAATCCCTTGAAATGGATTTTAATATGGATCTGGATATTGGAGATATTCAGGCGGATAGAAGCCGCCTTATTCAGATCCTTTATAACCTCGTAAGCAACGCTGTCAAGTTTACCCCGGAAGGAGGAAAAGTCTCTGTCTACTGTAAAAAAAGCGGAAACAGAGCTATATTTTCGGTCACAGATACGGGAATAGGTATATCTTCTGAAGATCAGAAATACCTCTTTGAGCCTTTCAAACAGATCGATTCGGGCATGAACCGGCAGTACGGAGGTACTGGCCTTGGGCTTGTTCTGGTAAAACAGTTTGTTGATTTGCATAAGGGCAGAGTATGGTTTACAAGTGTTCAGGGAAAAGGGTCATCTTTCATATTTGAGCTGCCCGTAAATGGTCTGGATGAAATGGAAAAACCGGATAATATATTCAAAGATAGTGCCACCAAAGTTGGGATATCTGCTAACTTCTCAGGATGAATAATTTCAGATTTTAATACGGTATAGTTATAGGAAGGCTTTTCCCAGCCCCGGCGGTGAATAATGCATCATTTATTCTGAAACCGAGGATTTGAGGAGAGATGATTGGTAATCTTCTCTGCAATTAAGGAGGGTCTATATTTTCTCACCTCGAATACAAAGCTGTTTTTCACATTCCATCTCTGGATCACGGCTTCGAGCAGGCTTTTTCGCACCACCCAGATCATCGGGAAATCCACGAGAGATCTCAACCTGTCCACACTTTCGGCCCAAATTTCCCCATTCAGTTCGAAGCGGCCTATTTCATCGATTACAACAATGTCTTGATCTACTTTTTCCGAGGTTAAAAGGGCATTTTTTCCATGAAACACCCCGTCAGGGTTGAAGTAAAAGGGACCATGCCTAATCCAAGCCCTGTTTTCTTTGTTGCAGAGTTCAACTGATTTTCCTGTCCAGAGATCCTTTACGGAAAAGCCGTATCTTGCACCGTTCTTTATTTTTCCGGGGGCCAGGATTCCTGAATAGCGAATTCCTTTTGCTCCGAGGAAGCAAAGGGTTTGGGTAAGGAGGGTCGTTTTCCCCTCGCCTGGCTCCCCGGTTATTATAAATATCGGTTTATGGGCTTTATGTTCCGGATAATTCCCATTTTCTGAAATCATTTTTTCGGACATTGTTTTTCCTCACATATTGTATTTTTCAATTTAATTTTAGGGACGTTCTATAGGCCTTTTTAGGGACAGTTCTATCTACAGTTCTATTTACTGTTTTATGGGCTGTTCTAGGCTGTTCTATAGCTGCCTCACAGACCATTTTACTGATAATTCTCAAAAAACTATATATATATCGATATGTTTATCTGAACATAACGGTTGCGCAATTCCGGAATATATCGAAAAAGAAAATGCTATTTCACCTTCAGATTTTTCAGGAGCTTAGAATGATACAAAATGAATTTTCATTGTCATTATGCGCGCTCGCACTGGTTTTTTGTGTGCTGCTCTCGACACTCCCGGGCCAGGCTCTTGCAGCCGGAACAGACTCCTCCTGTACGGTCGAGCGAACGCTTCCGCCATCTGTGGCTCCGGGTTCGGAGTTTGAAGTGCAGCTGAATGTTTCGGGTTTTGAGACAGGAGGCATTGTTGAAACACTTCCACAGGGTTTCATCTATCTCAATAGCTCCCTGCCTGAAACCCGGGTGCGGGTTGAGGGGCAACATGTCATTTTTGCTCTTCTTGAAGAGGATAAAGTAAGCTACAGCGTAAAAGCCCCTGCTTCAGGAGATGGAATTTTTAGCGGGGAGTGGGAAGAGGTTCTCGGACAGAAGAAAGGAAAAGTACAGGGTAATTCGGAAGTAGTTGTCTCATCCTCCTCTTATTCCAAATCTGGGGACTCAACCGGCAAAGCCCGGGATATGGTCTCTAATCCCGGGAATGCCTCTGACCAAAAACCCGGCAGGTTGCCTTTTGCAGGCCCAGGACTCCTGGGAGGGGCAATAGGATTTGCGGCTGGGTTCAGGGCTCTGGAAAAATCCCGTAAGGAAAAGAAGGGAGGAATTTTGTGAATCTCAAATCCTTTAAATTCAGAATCTTAAAAGAAAACTCTTTGCAACCTGTACGCTCATGGTTTTGCTTATTATTTATCCTGGGCCTTTTTTTGCCGGCCTGTATCCTGCCTGCAGGAGCAAGCGTAATTCCCGGTGATTCCAGCGGTGACACCTGCGTTTCGGACGAGGAACTTGCAAGCTCCATTTTATCCCACATGGAATACAGCTATCTTGGAAAAGAAAGGCCTCATCTCTCGGCGGAAGAATTATCCCTTTCAGCTCACAACTTCAGGCATATTCCTTACGGCAGAGTAGTAATCCCGGTTTCCTCGGAGAAAGATTTCATCACGCCCAACATCTGGTACAAAATGGGAGTGCCCACAGGCTCTTTGATCTATGAAGGACTTGTAACCCGGAACAGGGACGGCAACTACGACTCCTGGCTTGCAGAAAGCTGGAGCTCCTCAGAAGACGCGAAGGTCTGGACTTTCCGGCTCAAAGAAGCAAAATGGCAGGATGGAGAAACGGTAAACTCCGAAGATGTCAAATTCACCCATGATTACCTCAAGGATAAAAAGCTCAAGCTTGCTTTTGTGCTCAACTCCGTTGAGAGAGTCGAATGCCCTGATGCGCAGACCGCGGTCTTTTATCTTGAAAACCCGGATCCGACCTTCCCGGATAGGCTTTCTCATTCCCCGGGCATTGCCATCTTTCCTAAACACATCTGGGAAAACGTTGAGAATCCCGCAAGCTATGACGAATACGCGTCCGGCGATACCCACTTTATAGGGTCGGGCCCTTTCAGATACAAAGCGGCCGAGAGAGGCCAGTACTTCCTTCTGGAAGCAAGTGAAGCCTACCACGGGGATAGCCCCTATGTAAAAGAGGTGGCCCTGAAACTGATCCCGGATGCTTCAAGCCGGCTCTTTGCGCTTCAAAGTGGGGAAATCGACGTGCTGCCCGAAATAACTCCCGTAGAGGCAGAGAAACTCAAGGGTAAAGATAACATAAAAGTTTACAACATTCCGGATGCTACGGGCTATGAAATCGCCTTTAACTGCGAACAGTTCCCAGCAAATGATCCCCTCTTCAGGCAGGCCTTAAGCCATGCCGTGAACCGGGAAAATGCCGCTAATATGCTGGGGAACGCGGAACCTACTGAGACCGTATTCCTGCTCCCGGATCTTGCGCATGATTTTGTAAACCCGGACTACATCGGGAAATATGACTACGACCTTGGAAAGGCAAGGGACCTTTTTAAGGTCTCAGATAACTTTTCCGTGGATTCCGATGGAAAGGTCCGGTATAAAAACGGGGATCAAATTCACCTGAAAATCCCGCTCGGAGGTAAGGCCCATATGAACAGGGCTGATGAAAAACTCCTGAACGTCATAAAAATGGACTGGGAGGAAAAACTGGGTTTTGATGTGGAATTAGAGGCCGTCCCAGAGGATATCTATCTTGAACAAATAGGAGAGAGTCCAATCTTCATCGATGGCATGCCCGGCACCATGCACGACGATTTGGAAGACCTGAATAATTTCTACAGAAGCCCTGCAGGCAGCAACTACTACCACTACGACAGCCCCGAATATAACCGGCTGATGGAAGAGTTGAAAAACACCGCTGACCGGGACAAAAGGAAAGAAATCGGGTACCGGATGCAGGCCGTCCTGGCCGAAGACGTACCCACCATTCCGGTCTGCAGCACGGGTACGCTCGTGGCTTACCGCACTGACCGTTTTACGGGCTGGGAAAACGTTCTGCCTTTGCAGGCTGGAATCCTGGATAAAAAGGTCTTTTTGAACATCAAACCCGTGAGTTCCCAGGCTTCCTGAATCGAAGTTTGCGGACGCTTAACTCAAAGCTCGTAGATACCTCAATCGATGAGGGCGGTTTAAGCTGAGTTTCCGAATCAAAAGCGTATATCTGAATTGAAAAGGCATGGAGGGAAAAAAAATGGTTTTAGAGATTGGGAACAGGTATATCCTGAGAAGGTTTTTCTCAGGTCTGCTGGCTTTCCTTCTCAGCATTACCCTTACTTTTTTCCTCCTCCGCTCTTTGCCCGGGGATTATATGACCGATTTGCTGCTGGAAATCGGAAGATATGCCCCTCCTGAACTGGTAGCTTCCTTCAAACATGAGGTTGGACTGGATCTGCCCCTGCCAAAGCAATACCTCCTCTACCTTACGGGCATCCTGAAAGGCAACTGGGGACATTCTTTTGAATATGGGCTTCCGGTTTTTTCCCTTATCCGGGAAAAACTATACTGGACTCTTGTGCTGCTTTTACCTTCGACTCTCCTTTCTGCTGGCCTGGGCATAGGGCTCGGAGCCTGTTCGGGCTGGAAAAACGGTTCGAAAACGGATGCTTTCCTCCTCCATTCCTTGGTTTTTGTAGGAGCGGTTCCTTCTTACTGCTGGGGCTTTGCCGGGCTTTTCATATTCAGCTTCCGACTGGGGCTACTGCCTTTTGGGGGCTACGTGAGCCTGCCGAGTACGGAACCTGCCGGGCTTTTCCGGCATGCCCTCCTGCCCGTGTTGACCCTTACCCTCTGCTCGGTTCCGGGGATCTATTACCTTATGCGAAACTCCATGCTCGATACCCTTGGGGAAGATTATATCCTGGCCGCAAGGGCAAGAGGTTTTTCCGAGAGCCGGATTCTTTTTCAGCATGCTCTTCCTAACTCCGTCCTGCCCGTGCTGACCATGACCTCTCTGCACTGCGCCCACATGCTTGCGGGCAGCGTCTTCATAGAGACCGTCTTTGCCTGGCCGGGGCTCGGGCTGCTTACATTTTCCGCTCTCGAAGCCCATGACCTGCCTCTTTTGCAGGGGATTTTCCTAGTTGATACCCTGCTCACAATCATCGCCAATCTCACCGCCGATCTACTCTATCCCCTGATAGACCCGAGAATCAGAAGCCGAATTAGGGGGGAGTAAGCTGGCAGGAGGAAGTAAGCTGTTTCGAGAAAAAGCCTTTCTTGCTGGACTTGCCCTTTTGCTGCTTTATCTGCTCGTAGCCCTCCTGGCTTCCTGGCTTGCTCCTTATGACCCTTTGGAAATAAGCGGCAGCCCCTGTGAAAGCCCGAGCCCGGATCATTTTTTTGGAACCAACGATTTCGGGCAGGATCTTTTTAGCATGCTGCTTTTGGGGAGCCGGGCCACTCTGTTTTTCGGCTTTCTGGGCGCCTGCATCTCCACCGGGCTGGGTACAGGCCTGGGAGTCTTTTCAGGCTTTTTGGGCGGCCGCACTGACAGGGTGATTTCAGGAACTCTTGACGTGCTCATGACCATTCCCCAGCTGCCCTTGCTCCTTGTGTTGAGCATTTACCTGAGGCCGGGACTCTATCTCCTCTGCGGGGTTATGGGGCTGCTCGGGAGCCTGACGCAGGCCAGGATAATCCGAGCAAAAGTACTCTCTCTTTCCACGGAAAATTTCGTATATGCGGCAAAGGGCCTGGGCCTCAGTGATTTTCATATCATGTTCAGGTACATTTTGCCTTCAGTCTTCCCACTTACGCTTGTAAAATTCCTGTTTGGGGCCCAGCACTATATGCTGCTCGGGGTAGGGCTGAGCTTCCTCGGGCTTGGAGACCCGGAAATTGTGGACTGGGGCCAGATGCTACACCAGGTATATTCGGGAGGCGGTTTTGCTCTTGGGTTGTGGAACTGGTTTTTACCTCCCTGTTTTGCAATGGTCGGGCTTTCTTTTTCCCTTTCCCTGCTGGGTTACAGCCTGGAGCCCTGGCTTTCCCCGCAGCTGAGACATGAAAAACAGACCTTCTTTGAATGTGATTGAGGAACTTTCGGATTCATGAGATTTTTCCAAAAGTGTGAGGACTGTTCAAATCAATTAGTAATTTTCAAACTCAGAAGGACTTTCCAAAGCAAAGAGGAATTATTCAGATGGAGCTCATAGAAATAAAAAGCTTGAAAGTAACTTTTCCGACCGAAGCAGGGCCTGTTAGGGCTGTGGATTGCGTAGACCTGCAACTTGGAGTGCGGGAAAAGCTCGGGCTGATCGGGGAGACCGGGTCCGGTAAGTCCGTGCTCACCCATGCGATCCTGCGTCTGCTTCAGCCCGATGCCCTCTGTGAAGGGGAAATTCTTTATCAGGGCAGGAATCTCCTAGGCCTTGCCCCGACCGAAATGCGCAGGCTCAGGGGCAGGGAACTTGCTCTGATCCCGCAAAACCGCGCTTTAAACCCCCTGCAAACGGTTGGAAAACAGCTCCTTGAAACCCTCCGGCAGGCGGGATATTCTAAAAAAGAAGCCGCAGCAAAAATGCCCGAATTGCTTCGCTCGGTCGGGGCGATTGACCCTGATTCCTGGACAAAAGCCTATCCCCACGAATGCAGCGGGGGAATGTGTGAGAGGATTGTGATTGCGCTCTCCCTTGCATTTTCCCCTTCCCTTCTGCTCGCAGACGAGCCTACGAAAGGGCTTGATTCCCTGAACCGGGCCCGGATTATAACCTTGCTTGGCGCAGTAACGAGAAATCAGGCCTTGCTCTTTATCACTCACGACCTGGAGGCTGCGGCTATGCTTTGCACCCGGCTTGCCCTGATGTATGCCGGGGAACTTGTGGAACTTGGAGATAAGGACACAGTTTTTGAAAATCCCCTGCACCCTTATACCCGGGGTCTGCTTTTTGCCCTCCCGGCAAGGGGCATGCAGCCTATTCTAGGTCGGAGCCCTCCTTTAACAGCTTTACCCGATGGTTGCAGGTTTCATTCCCGCTGTCCCGGAGCTATGGCCCGTTGCCGGAGGCAGCATCCTCCCCTGTTTGATACGGGAAACAGACATTTTTGCAGGTGCTGGCTCTATGTTTGAGTTGATTTGTGCATACCAGCGGCAATTTGTGTATGTTCAGGATTGTGCATACCTGAGGTGATTTGAGTATGTCAGTGGTAATTTGTGCATTCTTGAGGTAATTTTATGCTTGAGGTAAAAGATCTGACTGTTAGTTTCATGACCGGTCCCTCGATAGATAAAGATCGAAAACAGAGCTTACGGGCCGTTGACAGAGTGTCATTTTCCCTGAAAAAAGGCGAAGCTCTGGGCCTGGTAGGGGAGAGTGGTTCCGGAAAAACGAGCCTGGGGCTTGCCCTGCTCCAGCTTATCCGGCCAACTTTCGGAAGTGTGTGCTTTTGCGGGATCGAGCTTACGGCTTTGGACGGCAGGGCTTTAAGGGAAATCAGGCCACGGATCCAGCCACTTTTTCAGGATCCGACTTCTTCCCTCAATCCCTGTATGCGGATTGGGACAAGCCTAGAAGAGGCCCTGAGGCTGAAAGCTCCGCTTTCAAAGGAAGAGGCAAGGACCGATGCCCTGAAACTGATGGAACTGGTAGAACTTGAACCGGGCCTTTATTCTCGCTATCCCTTTCAGTTAAGCGGAGGGCAGAACCAGAGGGCTGCTCTTGCAAGAGCCCTTGCGCTGGAGCCGGATTTACTTGTGGCCGACGAACCTACCTCCGCTCTGGATGTCTCGGTGCAGGCCCAGATCCTTGGCCTGCTGCAAAAACTCAGGCAAGAACGGGGGTTGACCCTTCTTTTTATTTCCCATGACCTTGAAGTCGTGAAAAAGATGTGCGACAGGGTAGCGGTTATGCATGCGGGAAAACTTGTTGAACTCGGGAAAACGGAAGAGGTTTTCAAAAACCCCACACATCCCTGCACAAAAAGCCTGCTTTTTCCGGATTTGGAAGTAGGACCGGTTCCGACCAAACGGAGTTTTTCCAAGGCTGCAGCCAGGATTCCGGATGAAAAAGGTTTCTCCGGTCTCGCTGCCTGGACTGCGGCCCGAGGAAAATTAAACTCATGTTTTTCAGGAAACGGGCCAGAAATTTCCGGTTTTTCGCTGTTGTCATTTTTGAAAGAAAAGTTCAAACCCTGCAAAAAAAGAATGCAGCAGGAGCCAAGATGGGAAAATGCAAACAAAAATGAAGAACTGGTTGAAATTTCAAAAGGGCATTGGGTTTTGAGCCCTTCTAGTTTTTCTATCTTAGACTGAAAAAAACAGGCTCAAAACTATCCTTTTTTTCGGTTTTTCAGTTGGTTTTGCAGCCGGGTTTGGTAGTGTGCCAATTTTCTGTAAAGTCAAAAATTAAGAACTTATTATTAAAAAGTTATCATGTAGAAAATTCATATCTAAAAAACGAAATTATATACAGATACAAAAACTTGATTCCAGATTTACAGCGAATTCGCGACATTGACGGATTTCCTAATAACTTCAAACATAGAATATTTAGCAATGTAGATGATTATTTCTATATGAGATCATCGCTTAATGAAATAAGGAATATTTCCCCTAATTTCACTAAAAAGGATTATAACAGGCTGTCTCGAAACTATGCCCGATCGTACATTTGGACTAGAAGCCTCATAATCTTTATATTTTTTACAGAACTTAATCCAGTGTTCTACCACATTTAAAAAGTACGATCAAAAGCAGCAATTTTTACTTCCGTTAAACCTAGAAGAAGCTGGAAATTGGCCTTCTATAGCTTCTCCAGGAATTGAAGTATATTGATTCTTAAATATAGAAGTATTTTTGAGTTAAGCAGTTCTACAGTAACTTCATGGTTGTATTAGCCAATTATTTAAGAATAATGAATTAGAATTATCGCTTTCATTATTATTTTCTTCTTTGTCAATAAGAGAGTTGTGCTGCATAAAATAGTTTATAATAACAATGCTTACTAACGTTCGGCCCAACTTTTAAAACTGTACTTTAATTTTGTTTTAAATTATAATTTAATTTATATATTTGAACACTCATATTGATTTTCACGTTTTTCTGAAGCTCTTCTCTTTCCTATATCTATTTCTCTCGCCCACCTTATCCATGCTTGCATAGAATTATTTATACTGGTGTTGACTAACACAATAATTGAACATCTTAACCAAAAACCGATTACAAAAACATGATATTTCATAACATTTTCAATACCTTTCATCCAAAAATACAGGAAGCTCTCAAAACTCTTGGTTTTACAAAACCCACAGAGCCTCAGGAGAGGTCATTTCCTCACATAATGGATGGAAAGCATACTCTTTTGATAGCTCCTACAGGTTCCGGCAAAACCGAATCAGCCGTGCTGCCTGTTTTTAACAGTATCCTGAAAAAGAAGCGAGAAGCCAGAAAGGGGATATCAGCCCTTTATATAACTCCTTTGAGGGCCCTTAATAGGGATATGCTTTCTCGCATTGAGATCCTCGGGAAGTTACTCGATATCAAGGTTCAG
The DNA here is from genome assembly GCA_002496565.1 of Methanosarcina sp. UBA289. Lineage (GTDB taxonomy): Archaea > Halobacteriota > Methanosarcinia > Methanosarcinales > Methanosarcinaceae > Methanosarcina. The sequence continues at coordinate 68,312 of DAKJ01000009.1, forward strand.
GTTCGGCATGGGGATACTCCACAAAGTGAAAGGCAGCGCCAGTCAAGAAACCCTCCTGATGTACTGATCACAACCCCTGAAACCTTGCAGGCAATGTTTACTGGCTCTCGTCTGCGCCAGAACCTCGAAACTGTAACCCATGTCGTAATAGACGAAATCCATGAGCTTGCAGGTTCAAAACGGGGTGCTCAGCTCGCTGTCGGGCTTGAGAGGCTTGTGGAAATCTCAGGGGAGTTTCAGAGGATCGGACTTTCTGCAACAGTCGGGAACCCCTGGGAAATTGCTAAGTTCCTGGCAGGCAATGGAAGGGATTTCACTGTAATTGAGGTAGCCCTGTTGAAGCTGCTTGAGTTTGATGTGGTCAACCCTCAAGTTTCAGTCGAGGGGGAGATCCAGGATAAAGAAGTCCTGAAAATTGCCAAAACAGTAGGTTGCGAGCCCGAATTTGCATCTCACCTGCTCTGCATCCGGAAAATTATGGAAGATAGCCAGTCAACTCTTGTTTTTGTAAATACTCGGCAGAGTGCCGAGGCTCTGGCTGCCGGTTTCAGGAAACTTGGGACATCCATAGGTGTGCATCATGGGTCGCTTTCTTTTGAAGCCCGGGTGGAAGCTGAGGAAGCTTTCAAATCCGGAGCCCTGAAAGGTCTCATCTGCACCTCGTCAATGGAGCTTGGAATCGACATCGGAAACGTCGATCAGGTGGTCCAGTACGGGTCTCCTCGTCAGGTTTCAAGGCTGCTCCAGAGGGTAGGAAGAGCAGGGCATAAGTTGCATTCGATTTCACGGGGCACGATAATTTCTATGGAAGTTGACGACACTGCAGAAAGTATGGCAATTACAAAAGCTGCACTAGAAGGCAGGGTTGAAGAGGTTTCTCCGCATATAAAATCTCTGGATGTCGTGGCAAACCAGATCGCAGGCATGGTTATGGATTTTGGCGAGGTTGATATTGATAAAATTCTCAGGATTCTTCGGCGGACGTACCCATTCCGGGATCTGCAGCTGGAGGAACTGCAAAGAGTTGTGGGTCAGATAGGAGATTACAAACTTGTCTGGCACGAAAAAGGCTCAAACGTGCTGAAAAAACGGAGGAAAAGCTGGGAATACTATTACGAGAACCTGTCCATGATTCCAGATGAAAAGAAGTACGAGATCTACGATATTGTTAGCGGGAAATCGGTCGGCGTGCTGGATGAAGCTTTTGTCGTGAATTTTGCAGAACCGGGCGCCGTTTTCATAACGAAAGGGTACATGTGGCGGATTGTTGAGATGCCAGACCGCGAGCAGGCAAAAGACAGGATCAAAGTCGAGCCTGTGGAGGGCATGGGAGAGGTTCCAAGCTGGACCGGCGAAGAAATCCCTGTGCCTTTTGAGGTAGCCCAGGATGTAGGAAAGCTTAGAGCGGAAATTGCAGCCTTTATCCGCGCAGAACTTGACGACGAAGCCATTGCTGAAAAGCTCAAGGCAGAATATCCCGTAGCAAGGAACGCCGTGCTCGAACTGATCCGCCTGGTGCGCGAGCATGTAGAAGGAGGCTTCCCCCTGCCTGACGCAGATACAATCGTGATCGAAGACGAAGGAGACGCTGTGACTTTGAACGCTTGTTTCGGCCATAATACAAACGGCACCCTTGCTCGAGTCCTGACCTCGCTCCTTTCAGCCCGTTTTGGGAGCAGTGTCGCCCAGGAGGTAGACCCGTACAGGATTCGGATGACCCTTCCACGCCGGGTAGGCCCTATGCAGATTCGAGATATGCTGCTTTCCCTTCGCCCTGAACATGTTGAACCGATCATAGAAATGACCCTGAAGAACACGACTCTGATGAAATGGAAAATGGTCCACGTGGCCCGAAAATTCGGAGCCCTGTCCCGGGACGTTGACTACGACCGGATAAGCATGAAAAAGCTGCTGGAAATCTACCAGGGTTCCTCGATGTACGATGAGGTCATTCGGGAAATCTTCCACGACCTGCTTGACGTCCCGAGGACAAAAGAAGTCCTTACAAGACTTGCAACCGGCAAGATTTCAGTCGAAGTTTCCCAGCCAACCCCAATCGGTTCAGCTGGCTTTGCAATGAAAAAAGACCTGGTCGCGCCGGAAAAAGCCGACCGTTCAATTGTGCTTGCCCTTAAAGAACGCATTATGAATGACAGAATCGTTTTATTCTGCACGAACTGCAAGAAATGGACCTCCCGCCGGCAGGTCAAGAGTGTACCTGAAGAAATCGTTTGCCCGGTCTGCGAATCCAGGATGATTGCAGCCCTCAAACCCTGGGAAGAAGAGGAAATCAACCTTGTCAAAAAACAGGCAAAAAAGGTCAAAGTCTCCTCCGAAGAAAAGAAACGGATACAGAGAGTTTACAGAAATGCAAGCATAGTCCGCTCGCAGGGAAAAAAGGCAGTTATTGCGCTTGCCAGCCGTGGAATTGGGCCTGATACGGCATCAAGAGTCATTGAAAAAATGAGGGTAGACGAAGAGGCGTTTTACAGGGATATTCTGATTGCGGAGAGGAATTATGTGAAGACGAAGAAGTTTTGGGAATGAAGGGTGAAGGATTGGCTCAGGCAATAAGATATATGTTTGACTTTTCTTCTTCTGTGTATCTGTGAATAACTCCTATCTTTTTTCTAACTAATGTTGATATTGTTTAATTTCTTGATTTATTTTGATCAAGTATTGTATACGATAGTTTCTGATTTCATATTCTATAGATTATATTTGTATATAATTGAATAGATATTAAAAACTCTCTTTCTCCGGTGAGGTCATTTTTATTGGAAAGCTCCGAATTGGGTGTTTGAAGGAGATGAACAATTCTAACAATTCTGCGGATCTATTAGAAGGCTTTGAATCATTGAAAAAAGGGGATTACAGTAAGGCTATTTCAGAGTTTGAAACAGCTATGAAAAGTACAAAAGTTGGTGTTAAATGCAAAGCTAAAATAAACATAGGAATTTGTTTATATGAACTTCAAAAGGAGACTGAAGCTAGAGAATATTTAATGGGTTCGTTAAAAATAGATAAAAACGACAAAAAAGATTTAAACTACAATACAGGCTTAGCATACTTTTATCTCGAAAATTATCTGAAATCTATTCTGTATTTTTGTTTAAGTGATAATCCCCTAAAAGATCTTAAAATTGGGCAATCATATCTTGACTTTTCAAATCTCCTTGATAGGTTGGTACAGAATAAAAAGCAAAATGAGTCCAAGAAAAATAATTTATATGAATCGATTTTAGATGAGTTAAAAGTAAAAGATTCAAACTTAGATAATTTGATCTCGAAAAGTAAAAGCATTGATCCGGCTTATGAATGTAAAGCCGACTATCTTACTTTGCTGAAGTCTATCAAAGGAATAATTTCTGAACTAAAAAGTAAAAGTTTTGATTCTTTGGATAAATCATTTGAAGATCTAATTTTAAGAACACATCATTTGGGTATATAGTATCTAGAAATTGGTAGAAAAAAAATTAATGATGAATTTGTGGAAACTGTTAATAAAAATTTTAATAAAAATTTTTGTAAAAATAAAAATCTTTGCAATTTTGACCAGTTTAAAGTGGATAAAAAATATGTAGAGAATTATATAAAAAAGAACTTAGATAAACTTCTCTACAATCTGGGGATTGCTTATTCCGGTCTCGAAAATAACGAAAAAGCTATAGAAGCCTTTAATCTTTCCACCAAGGTTAACTCAAATTATGCTCTTGCTTACAACAATAAAGGTAATATTTTTGTGAAAATGGGAAAATATGGAAATGCAATAGAAGCATACACAAAAGCCACAGATATAAATAAAAAATATTCTATCGCATATAATAACCGAGGTCAGGTTTATTTTAATATTAAGGACTACAAAAAATCTCTTGAAGACTTTGACAACGCTATTGAATCAAATCCATCAAATTACAACGCCTGGACTAATAAAGGCGCAGTCTTTTTTTATCAAAAAGAGTATGGAAAAGCGAAAGAAGCTTTTGAAAAGGCTCTTAAATTAAAGCCTGATTACGCTTTAGCAAATGTTTATCTTGCTAAGATTTTTCTGTATCTTGGGAGCTCCGAGCTCTCATATGAAAAGATCAACAAAGCACTTGATTTTGATATAAGAAATGCTGATGCATGGAGACTGAAAGGCCAGCTCCAGCTTAAAGATAAAAAGTATGAAGAGGCTGTCGAATCTTTTGACCATGCATTTCAATACTCAAAGGTGGATTTATTTCTTGTACTTTGGAAAGCTTACGCTCATTATCTAGAGGTGCTTGATCAAGAGTCTCTTTCGAGCGAGAATAAAGAAGAAAAACCACAGGTTGTGTGGTCTCGTGAGACTAAATCTATAGATGAAAGAGTTATAGATGTCTCCAAAAAGGTGATTAACTCTCTACCCCTCAAACCAAATAATTCTCAATCTTCAAATAGATCTTCCGACAAAAAGGAGGATGAAAATTCTAAATTTAAAAATGAGCATTATTCAATCATTCGGGAACTGGAAATGTACTCCTCTGTTTGTTGTAAGGGAAAGGAGATTCCCAGTCACGTTGTACTGGATATGTTAGCCGATTTCTTCTTTTGGGTAAAAAAGAATATAGAACTACTTTTTTTACCTATTTTTAGGTATTTTTTAATTAAATCCATCTCTTTCAAGATCATAGAAGAACATTTCAAATTAATAAATTCAACTTTAGTCAAGATTAAAGGAAAATATTTGAAATCAATAAATTCAACCTTAGAAAATTATGAACTTGAGAATGTTAAGTCTTACGTTCTATATCTCTTAGGATGCCTTTACTATAAAGTAGGCGACTATTTCGAGGCTAAAATTTACCTTGAAGAGTGCATAAAACAGGGTCCAAAACATATAAAAAAATCTGCTTCTCCACTGTTTGATTATATTTCAACCAACTATATACGGTCTCCCTGGTGGACATGGTGGTTATCTTCCCCCACTTATCACTGGACAAAAAGAGTTATTTTTACCTTTTCTTCATTTGGATTTATTGTTTTACTGTTATTCCACCCATTTATATATTCGATCTTATTCAAATTTATCTATTTAAGTCAATTTAAGGATTTTTTTATAGAGACAAATATTACTTCCAATATGACCAATAATATTACTTCCAATATGACCAATAATACAACTATTCCAAAAAATCTTACTGAGACTATCACTGAAAATAAATCGGTCTACAATAATACGCTCACTAAATCTAATGAAATTTTCGTGAATTTTGATTCTTTCCCTGTAAACAATATCCTATATTATGTACTTGTTTCGATTCCCATTTTCATTTTGTTTTCTCCTCACATCTCAAAGCTTACCTTCAAAACTCCACCTGTAGAAATGGAGATGAAAAGCCCAAAGGACTTTGAGTTTATTTTATATCCGTGTTTGATGGATGACGTTGTAAGAAAGATAGATGATATCCCTGAAAGCTAATTGTTCTACTACTGTTTTCAAAACTAAAGTACGACCTTCAAGAAATGGACCTCCCGCCGGCAGGTCAAGAGCGTCCCTGAAGAAATCGTCTGCCCTGTCTGCGAATCCAGGATGATTGCAGCCCTCAAGCCCTGGGAAGAAGAGGAAATCAACCTTGTTAAAAAACAGGCAAAAAAGGTCAAAGTCTCCGCCGAAGAAAAGAAGCGGATACAGAGAGTTTACAGAAACGCAAGCATAGTCCGCTCGCAGGGAAAGAAGGCGGTTATTGCGCTTGCCAGCCGGGGAATTGGACCTGAAACGGCGTCAAGGGTGATTGAAAAATGAGATTGGACGAAGAGGCGTTTTACAGGGATATTCTGATTGCGGAGAGGAATTATGTCAAGACGAAGAAGTTCTGGGAATGAAATTAAACTTTATTAGGACTTACGCACTTAAAATACAAAATCAAGCACATTCGGCTTTGTGACTGATTTAGCATTTTATACAGTTGAAGGTCTAATGCTGTTAATTTTTAAGTTCACCGGCGTAGGTCCTATTTATTAATTGTATAAATAAAAATGATTTTAAGCCACTATTTTATGAAACACACTTAATCTCGTAAAAAATGCTAAAGGATATATAACACTGGGCACGTAATTTTTCACGATGTCTGCGGTAAATATTAATCCGAACTTCTTTAATCATGATGCACAAGCTGGAGGTTTTTTTCCCGTCACACACATAAATCCGGGTTTTGACATAGATGCATTCATCTCTGGGCCTGGCAAAAATATGTTAGTCGAAGGTATTAGGGGAACAGGCAAAACCCATGTTCTTAAAATGATTTCTTCAAGATGCATTGATCGTTATCCTGAGAGAAAAATTTTACCTATTTATATTTCTTTAGCCAAAGTTTCTGAATGGCAAGGAAGTGATATCCGTCTCTTCCGTATTCAATTATATGCTAGCATTGTAACAAGTACATTATCTATCATAGAAAAAGAAAAGGCTAGAATTGCGGTTCAAAAAAGAGAAAATGGAACAGCTATTGAAACTATAAAAAGAATGTTTGGGTTAAAAGGCGAAAATGATATCGATGAACTAATGAAGAGAATTAAATCTCTCAATGATACTTTAATTGGGCAATTAACCTATATTCCAGATAAGATTCTGAATAAAACGAAAGCCGAAAGTCAGGTGAAATCTAGTTTTTCAGCTGGTGAAAAAGTTCAGGTAACATTAGAAGACTTTTTCGCAAACCTAAATGAAAAAGAAGTTCAGTATGTCGGCAAAACGTTAGCATACGAAAATGCTGCAGGATTTATTATTGAGTTTTTTAGACAATTAAAACAAATCTTGAATTATAACTATGCTATTCTTTTATTGGACGAATGTTCTGAAGCTTCAGAAGAAGCTCAAATAGAAATATTCAGACTTCTTAAATTGATAAGAGGCGCATTTACTTCTGATATGGAAACTAATTATGTTTACTTTTTTGCTTCAGTTTATCCTCCTTATGCAACGAAGTATCCCTCGAAAACAAAGGGTGTTTCTTTCAATTTTGAGCCCGGACAAGATGCTGGTGTTGAATACTTACAATTAGATGAATTGTCAGATGAATATGAAGCTTTTTTTCATGAGCTTACAAGAAAAAGATTAGAATATGTTTTTGGAAGGTATGTTACAGATCCAATTTCCGAGATATTCGAAAATGAGAAGGCATTTTTATTGGCAGCTTATTGTGCAAACGGGATACCTCGGAGGTATTTAGAGATTTTAAAGCAGGGTTATGACAACTTGTGCCAAAGATCTGGTTCTGAAAAAGAACTTAAAAAGATTTCACAAAAAGACGTGGAGTCTGCAGTTCAGACTATTGCTGCGGGTCAAATCCTTGCTCAAAATAAGCTAGATGATGATGACTTCAAAATAATTGAAGAAATTAGCAAACGAATTCGAACCCGAAATAAGAAGACCGAAACAGAAAATAAAGATAAGCCTGAGCCGATCCCTGCAAATGTGTATTTTACTATTAGTAGATCTCAATTTAGTAAACTGACTAATCTTTTACTTCAGGGTTGCATTCATGATAAGGGAAGAACGAGACTGAGAAAATATTATAAAGAAGAGGGCGCTCACGGTATTTTACTTATGCTTGATTTATCTTTAAGTCTTTATGATGGCGCTGTGGACAAAAGAAGAGCTTTAGATATATTTAAACAGGATCTCAAAGACAACGCAAAAAGTGGATACCTATACTGTCAAGACTTTGATTTAAATCAATTTGATTATTTAAAACACAAATAAGAGAATTATTTAAAAAATTTCTTACAACCTGCGATGAATATTCTATCTGTTTTGGAATCGAGTTTTTTGATGAAATTCCTTGCAGGCGTGTCCAGAAAAAATTCAAACATATTAGAGTCCCAGTTCTTTCTTGAACTCAGAAAGGGATGTCAGTTTTTCTTTTTTCCGGTGCTCATAGCTTTTATCTACGAGCTTTCTTTCCTTGTCAGTGAGTATACAATCTATATCTACCATATGCTCTCTTCCGCCTGTCAGTTGTTTTTTGATAGAATCGAGTTCCTTTATTTCATATCAGTATAACTTTAAATGATCAGAAACAAAATATACTGACATGGAAAATGCTGCCCGGCACAAAGATTTGTTCGAAAAAATCTCTTCATTCCTTGAAAAAGAAGGAGCAACGAAAGTAGCTGTTTTTGGCTCTTATGCAAGAGGAGAAGAAAAGCCGGAAAGCGATATCGATATTCTTGTGGAATTTTCTGAAACTAAAGGTCTGTTAAACCTTGTAAGAATTGAAAGGGAACTCTCAGAGTTAATTGGAGTGAAGATCGATTTGCTCACCGAAGAATCAATAAGTCCATACCTTATTGATGGAATTAAAAAGGAAGCAAAAGTGATCTCGGCATGAAAAAGTGACTTGGTTTACCTCAGCCATATCCTGAATTCAATTGAACGTATTGAAGAATATACTGAATATGGAAAAAGACGATTTTCTATCCAGAAGCCTGGTTCAAGACGGAACGATCAGGCAAATCGAGATTATAGGTGAAGCTACCAAAAACTTATCCAAGAATCTTCGGGACAAATATTCCCACATTCCCTGGAACAATATTGCAGGCATGCGAGATAGATTAATTCACCATTGTTTTGGCGTCGATCTTAAGGCAGTCTGGAGTACTGTGAAAATTGATATTCCTACTTTGAAAGATGAGGTTCTGGCTATACTCGATGATCAGGAGACTGAGAAATAATCAAAGTCTCAACACTTTGCTTTTTAATAACTTTGATCCTTATCCTGTGTCTCATTCTACTAATTTGAGCCATGTTGTGGTGGAAATATAATAAAAAAATGATCAATACACGCTTATTTCTGATTCAGAAGTCTCAATATACACGCTTTCTCAAAAATTTCCCATAAATTATATCGAATATAAAAAATAATGGAAATCTTATAATACATCCATTCCTAATTTATACAGTCATAGTTGGACTTTTAGGGGCGTGTATATGAAGAAATACATCTATATTATATTGTTTATTCTGGTAGTTGCACTGATTGTTAGAGGTTTCGCTGGATCACAAAACGATGAAAACACTTCTCAGATTCGACCAAATTCACCGCTAAATACCTTCAAGTCAGCCTACCAGGACATTGCATGGGGAACTAATGTTCAGAAGCATTTGAAGATACTTAAAACAGACTTGGACGGTGTATCCAACGCTACAAACAATTCTGATTATACCACGCTCGCAGTTTATGCACAACAAATAGTAAATGATACTCAGAACGCCACTCAGGAAAATGATCAATATACCGTATCTCCCAAACTCCAAGATGCGCAGAATGAATGGCGGGAGTCTCTTCAGGACTATAATTCTGCAGGTCAGTTTTTGTTGCAGGGAGCAAATGAAGCGAAAAATGGTACTGGAGGGCTTGAAAATTTTCAAAAGGCCAGTACATTTCGCAATTCCGGTACAGATCATCTTAAGAGAGCTTCTGAGTTAGCAGGAATAACATAACACTTTTCTTTTTGAAGCATGGAAGAGGTATTGAAAAACTGTCGCCCCTACCCGGGGTATAATCATTAAATAAAAGTGTTTTTATATAATACTGTTTTGTTGTAAAAATAGCTTTTTTGCTTGAATCCGACTTTCGGCAGGTAAATTATGTTTTTTCTTAATATTCTGATGATCACGTTTTCGCTGGAGACTTTAGCATATATACTCTTTATTTAATTTCCTGCACGGGCTTCATAAGGCTTAGGTAGAATCTAAGCGCTTCTAATCTGTGCTGATTAATAGAAAGCTCGCAGTTATTATTCCTATAGATAAATAAACTTCAAAACGGCGGCTTAATTGGAGAATTCGAGGAACCTGGGGCGAAAATATAATAAAAAGATATATCTATCCGGGTTCTGTTGATTTACAGGTAGCTTTCGGATACGTTGACAGGTTTAGGCTGCTAAATATCTTTTTTCGTGTATCTTGGAAAAGCCGCGCTTCAGCGCAAAAAACAAACATTTTAAAATAATCGCCTTTTATTAAATATTAATATGCTAATTCTTATATATTTTTGGATATATGTTTTTATCACCATAAATTGCTTGTTTGATAAGCAGTTGGGCTAAAAAACTAACAAAATTGGACAATTAATTGTTTAAGTTCAATTTAGATCCAGCTTCTTATTTTACTTAATGCTGTACCTCAAGTAAATAAGTCTATTAATAAATACTAGGAAAATCCAGGAATCAGGATTTACAAAATAATGGGTTGAGAATAAATGAAGTGGGGGAGTAAATCATACATAGGATTTTTAGCTTTTATAACTCTTCTCTCGCTTATAATTATCTTTTCATATAAGTTCGTATCTACGCCATCATCTATTGACTCCCATACAGAATATGCATATGTACCAAACGGAAAAAGTGACAATTTATCTGTAATTAATACAACCACAAACGAAGTTGAATACTGTGCGGATGTAGGAGATGATCCAGAAGGAGTTGCAATCGCCCCTGACGGAAAAAAGGTATATGTGACGAATAGTTACCTTAATACTGTTTCTATAATTGATACAGCAACAAACAAGGTTGTAGCAAAGGTGCCTGTAGGCGCCAATCCTATGGGAGTTGCAGTTACCCCGGATGGAAAAACGGTGTATGTAGCGAACCATTACAGCAGTAATGTTTCTGTGATTGATACAGCAACAAACAATGCCAAATACCATTTAGATGTACAAATCTATCCTACGGGAATTGTGGTCACGCCTGATGGAACAAAGGTATATGTGGCGAACCTGCGCAGCGGCACAGTTTCAGTGATAGATACAGCATCCCTCAGTGTTTTAAAACATATAGATGTAGGAGTCAATCCTTATGGAGTTGCAGTAACCCCGGATGGATCAAAAGTATACGTGACACATGATGATAGCGATAAAGTATCTGTAATTGATACAACAACCAACGTTGTTGTTGCCCAGGTGGAAATCAATACAGGTAACAATACAGAAAAAAGGGTAGAATTATCTCCTCACGGCGTTGCAGTCAGTCCTGATGGGACAAAGGTATATGTGGCGAACCATAAAAGCCCTAACAGAGGAATTTCTGATACTCCTAGAGGCAGTGTCTCTATAATTGACACAGCAACAAATAAGGTTACAGATATCATACATGTAGATAAATGTCCTTGTGGAATTTCAATCAACAAAAATGGAACAAAGGTATATGTGGCAAATAGTGACAGCGATACTGTCTCCGTGATTGACACCGCAACAAACAAAATTACTGCCACTGTGCCTGTAGGAGATATGCCTTCTGCCTTAGGTCAGTTTATAGGTTCTCCTCCAAAAGTTCCTGAGCATAACCCTATTAGGGAATCTATCAATAGTGTCATTGAATCAATTAGTAGAACCATTTTCAGAATTAATGAAGTCATTAATGGTGTTGAAGGATTGATTATTGGAATCATTAGTACTGTTTCTTATGGGATATTATTAGACTCCATATCTCCGAGCGTAACAGAAATATTAGAGCCTAGAGTCAGAAAGAAATTAAAACCTCTATTAGATAAGATACTTAATAAAAAACAGCTCTAATTACTGAAAGTACAGAAAAAGAAAATAATTATCTATCCATGTTCAGGATGGAACTATCAGAAAAATTTAGACAATAGATGAACAAAATAACTCTCAGTTGCTCATTTTCCAGGCTCTATAATTTTCCAGTTCATCTTTAATAAAATTAAGTGCAAAAGCAAGCACAGCGACATCATCCACAAATCCGATTAAAGGAAAGATATCTGGAGCAATGTCAACTGGACTTATGAGATACAGAAAAGCGAGGATTAGCACTAATGCTGTCTTCTTTGGAAGTGGGTATTTCCCTTTAAAGGAATCTAGTAACATAGAAAACAATAGTCCTAAATAATCCCAAATTTTTCTGAAATCTGCTGAACGATAACGATAGTCTCTTACTTCTTCAGGAAAACCCAGGCTAGTATCAGAAGCTTTGTTTGGACTGATATTAAAATGTTCAAGATTAGCGTCAATCTGCTTCGTTCTGACATTATTGACTTTATCCATAATAATCCTCCAGTTTTATATTGAGTAAAATATAGGGAATTTTTATATTAATTACTCTATTGAACCTCATTTCTCTTTTTTGCATCAGTTAAGGTGATCAATGGTTGTTCCATAAAATTGAGATTTACCTTTCTAAGATGGTACCATTAAATTCAGTATACTTTTCCAAGAAAATATGACCACAGGTTAACAGGTAAAAAACATATTAGGCCGCAGTAAAAATCAAAAATGCTGTCATTATCTGATATACTGTCATTATCTAATATGCTTCATTATCTAATATGCTTCATTATTTAATCCGAAACAATTTAGAAACAATTTAATTATTGAAAACCCGAGATACCGGATTTCTTGATTTCTAGCTTGACAGTCCCGAGACTAAGTGGTTTAACGTGCACCTGATAAATTCCGTTTTCTTTCACGGAAAATTCCGGACGGTAAGGGAGATAGCTTTTTCCGGAATGTGTCAATACAAATGTACTTTGGAACGCAATATCGGAACCTTTGCTTATCTTCACATCTATTTTCTCGGGACCATTAGGATTCTCAATCCAGAGTTTATAATGTACACCTTCATTCAGTTTAACCTGGAAATCCGACTCCTGAGATACGGACTCTGAAATGACAGTATCTTCACGTCCCTGAAATGAAGCAACCGTATAAAATAAAACGATCAATATATAGAGCGGTATAAGACTCCTGGACTTTTTTGGCTGTTCTGGCATTTTTCTCCCCCACTCGACAGCTTAAGTGATCAGATAACTTGCATCAATCGCTTTCATTGAAAGATATTCTTGATGCATTTTTTCTTACCACAATAGAATTGTAGTTTTCCAGGCGAGGCTTTATTTTGGGTCCTCTGCAACGCGCAGGACAATCTTTCCGCGAGCATGGCCAGTTTCACTCATTTCATGTGCTTTTCTAGCATCGGTTAGAGGAAGCACGGTTGTTACGATAGGCTTGATTTTCTGTTCATCTATTATAGCTGCGATTTGAGCTAGTTCTCTTCCGTCAGCCTGAGTCATGAGCCTATCTGCACGTACTCCGTATTTTTCTGGAACTCCTTCGGGAATGCTAGCTACAGTAGTTACCAGGAATCCGCCGGGCTTTAATACACCCCAGGATCTCTCTAACGTATCTCCTCCTATCGTATCCAGAACAACGTCAAGGCTGCTCACGATTTCTTCAAATCGCTGGTTCCTGTAGTCTATTACCTCATCACAGCCTATACTCTTCAAGAACTCAGCGTTTTTACTCGATGCAGTGCCGATAACGTATGCGCCTTTCCACTTTGCGAACTGGACTGCAAAGGTTCCGACCCCTCCCGCGGCGCCGTGAATAAGCACGGTCTGCCCACGCTCAAGTCCTGCAATATCGAAAAGTGACTGCCAGGCAGCCAGGCCAGCAGTAGGAATAGCAGCACTTTCGATAAACCCGATACTGCTGGGTTTTAGCGCTATCTGTGTAGAACTGACAACCGTATATTCAGCATATCCTCCCTGTCCTGCAGATGCTTTTCCAAAAACTTCGTCTTCAGGCCGGAAGGAATCTACTCCCTGCCCTACCATATCTACAATACCTGCAACATCAGATCCCACAGTCATTGGCAAGGGCAGTTCCATATAACCTCTACGTATCTTCCAATCTATTGGATTGACCCCGGCGGCAACAACTCTAATCCGAACCTCACCCGGTCCTGGCTGGGATTCAGGAATTTCCTCATATTTCAGAACGTCGGGCCCCCCAAACTCATGAATCCTTATCGCTTTCAGAATTTCACCTCAAAAAAGAATATTTAACAAGTTATATCTTATTAATTCCATTTTAGCATGCATAATTCCGTTTTAGCATTCATCTAAATGATTTAGCAAGAACTGTAACGAAAGCAAAATTCGCCATGTGCAGTTGGAAATCCTGTATTTGTGAAGTTATCAAAGGGATCAATAATTCCATCCCTATAAACTCCCCCACTGTTGTTGTTGTGTTTAATTTCTCCTTCTCTTACGCTGTCTGATTGATCTACAGTCGCAGAACTCTTATTCCCTGTTCCGGCGTAAAATTGAGTGTTTAGAGTCTGGAATATAAGAATTAAAATAAATATAAAAGAAAGCATAACTCTCCTCAAATTAACCCCCGCCATTTATATTTTCATTATGCTACTTTAATGTTCCCTTTTTTATAAAACAAAGTATAAATTATTAATCCTTACGCTTTCTAACTATACTTACAAATCTAAAAATTCAAGTGAAGCTAGAATTACAAGATCAATAGGGAAGCAGACTTCTGATTTCGATCTAGACAGATTATGAAGACAGATTATAAAGATAGATTAAATTTAGATTTCTATTTTCCTAATTCCTATTCCTTTGAACGCACTTTCTAACTCTTGAGTTAATTTTTTATAACAGTATAATTTTTTTATGTATGCAATCAGTTCCAAAATTTAGACCGTTTCTGATGAAAAATGCTGTCAATATACGTTATAGTAACAGTTACACCGTCAGGAAAAATAAACCGGATAAGAATGAAAAAGGGTAATATTATTTTGAGCGTTTAGTTTTTTCGTCTTATTTTTTAAGACTGACCTCAAAGTTTGGAGTTACTGGAGCTGTGAGCAATCTATACTATCCAATCTAATTAATCTAACCGATTAACCAGTTAAATTGGCCTAACTAATCTTACCGATCTAACTGATATTAATCAGTTCCCTCGGTTCTGAAACATCCTGCGATACTTTACATAAATTCTTTATATCCGGTTATTAACTCCGAAAATTGCTGCAAAAACAAAACCTCACGTTTTCGTGTAAAATTTAATAAGGGATTTACCATGATGCGCGTAAAAGCAATCTTGAAAAATATTTTTGTAGTAGTTCTCACGCTTCACCTAATGACTGCAGGTAGTGCAGCCGCTAATATAATTTCTGTAAATAACGGTGCTGGTCAAACTACAGATTTCACTACTATCCAGGCTGCTGTATCTGCTGCAAATCCAGGTGATGAAATAGTTGTCAAACCCGGTATTTATGAGGAGAATATTGTAATTAACAAAAGAATATCTATTGTTTCCGAATCTGGAAATTTCTCAGATACTATAGTCCGGGCAGCCGATGTTTCTCAAGATATTTTCGGTGTCTGGGCAAACGGCGTAAGCATTAAAGGTTTTGGCATAAGTGGATCCAACTCCGCAGGCATTCATGTTTTTGAATTTACTGATTGCAGCATTGAAAACAACAAATTGTTCAATAACAGCTGCGGTATTGATCTATATATAATGAGTTCAGGAAACACGCTTGATAATAATGAAATTTCAGACTGTGTGACCGGAATCAGTCTTGGTGGCAGCTTGTACAATAATTTGAGTAATAATCTAATATTAAAATGCAGTAATGGAATTTCACTTTTTGACTCCTCCAATAATATCTTGGAGAATAATACAATATCTCAAAATACAGAGGGTATTTATCTCACAGGAGAATCAAATGGGAATACCCTGATAGGTAATACTATAATTCTCAATAAGAAGTCAGGACTGCACATTTACGAAACTTCAAACAATCTAATTTATAATAACTGTTTCAATAATACGGTAAACGTTGAATCCCAAATGGATTCGGACACAAACTTATGGAATATAACTAAGACCAAGGGTATTAACATTGCTGGGGGACCTTACCTCGGAGGCAATCTCTGGGCAAGACCTGATGGAACTGTATATCCAGAAAAAACCAGGGATGTTGATCTTGACGGAATTATTGATTCGCAGTATAATATAGAAAGCAGCCAGTTCATAGATCATCTTCCTCTCAAAGGAGTAGAGTCAGTAGTGCTTACCGTAAATAACAGTACAGGACCAGTTGCGGATTTTACCTCGATCCAGGATGCAATAGAGAACGCATTGCCAGGTGACACGATCCTTATTTATCCGGGAGTCTATGAAGAAAACATCGACATATACGTAACAAATCTGACCCTTACCTCCGAATCTGCTAGTCGTGGGGACACCATTGTCAAGGCAGCTAGCAGTCTAGATGATATATTCTATATTGTTGCGGACGGAGTGACAATTCATGGGCTGAACATAGTAGGGCCTATAGATTCCTACAGTGCAGGCATCCATCTTAATGGAGTTAAGTACTGCAATATCGAAAGTAACCAACTATCCAACAGCAACAACAACACTATTCAAGATATTTTCAGTGGGAACAGTTCCTCACCTTTCAATAACTCAGGTTCGAATGCAGGATTTGGAATCCGACTTGATTCTTCCAGCAGTAATCTCCTGGGCAATAATACAGTCTCAGGGAACGGAACCTCAATTCTCCTGCGTAATTCCACGGAAAATATGCTTCTTAACAACTCGGCATCCGGCGGCAATCATGGTATCTGGATAGATTCTTCAAGCAATAATACGCTGGATGGAAATATTCTGTCAAACAATAAAGTCGGAGCCTTTCTGAAAACTTCAAGCGGAAATGTACTTAACAACAGTAAGGTCTCAAACAATACAGACTCTGGTATCAATCTGTGGTATTCGGTCGGAAACACGTTAAGCAACTCTACGGCCTCGAAAAACAAGAATTCTATCGTTCTAAGGAATTCCAGTGAAAACCTGCTTAATAATAACACGGTGTCGGATAACGACTACGGAGTCTGGATGTACTCTTCGAGTAACGATAATGAACTGAACGATAACAGGGCATCAAATAACCAGATAGGTATCCACGTGAAAGGATCAAGTGGAAATACGCTTACAGGCAATACTGCATTAAACAGCACCGGATCCGGAATCAGTGTATGGGATTCGGTTGAGAACGCAATAATTAACAATGCAGCCTCGAACAACTATGTCTCGATTTATCTGCAGAATGCCAGCAAAAGTACACTTTTTAGTAACGTGGTATCCGGCAGCAATTACGGGATGTGGATTGCCTTTTCCAGTAACAACAACCTGAGTGATAATAGTGTATCGAATAACAAATTCGGTTTCTATTTGAAAAATTCTAGTGATAATAGGCTGTCAAGTAATCAGGCAAATTCGAATTCCAGGTACGGAATCTATCTAGGTTTCTCAAGGAATAATATCCTGAACAGTAATAAGATCATTTCAAATTCGGAATATGGGCTCTACCAGTGGGATTCGGGAAATAGCTCAATCTATAATAATTATTTCAACAACGCAAAGAATATCTTCCTTCAAGGCTCAAACACAGGTACGAGCTTGAATACAACCCTAACACCGGCAAAGAATATTGTTGATGGGGTTTACCTTGGTGGAAACTTCTGGGCTACCCCAAAGGGAGATGGCTTCAGCCAGACCCATGCGGATGAAAACGGTGACGGCATTTGTGATGTAACTTATGCCGTAAATGTAGAGAGTATAGATTACCTGCCTCTTGCAGGCTCTCGTACCACAAATTAATCTTTAGTGCTGCAAAAGAGATATCCCGACTGTCAGCATATAGACAGCAGGATAACTGGCACGACCGAAAATCAAGGCTGTACAGTTTCCTAATTGCTCTCTGAAGAAACTGTACAGTTTCTCAGGAATTCTTCTTTTTAGCATCCTAGAACAGAACGTCCAGCAGATTTGCTCCCAGACCTTTTCGTAGACAGTCTGACAGCGCGAATTATCCACTAAGCTAATCGGCAAGTATTTAGCTTACCGGATTCCAGAGTAAAAAGCTTAAGTAAAATAGAGAAAACATTTAACAAGATTTCATGACCGAGTTTGAACGCATGCTTGTAAACTCATTTAATGCATACATTGAAGAAAACGGGATAAGAGCTATTTCCTATAGGCTTAAACAGCATAGATTCACTCCGCAATTCCTTGATGTTCTTGTAGATTCTCTTAATCCGGACTTATACCTGGGAATCGAATGCAAAAGCATTTCAGTGGAAAAAGGTGCAAACGCACTTTACTTCTCTCAGCACTTTACCGTAGATAAAAATGGTATTCATCAGATAGAAAGGATTTCGGACTACCTGAATAAATCAGGGAGACGTGGGTTTCTTGCAGTGGAACTTCGCCTGGGACCCGGACATGGCAGGGAAGCATACATGGTTCCCTGGAATGAACTGCAAAAAAAATATTATTCTCAAGACCTCAAACTTACATTGCAGGAGATCCGAAGTTTTCCAGAAATCAAAAGAGAAGGAAAAGACTATAGAGTTGATCCGAGAGAATGGGAAAGAAAATAAGGTTGGGAATAGCACTTAAATTTAGGTAAGTAAAAAGTCATGGAGAAAATAATGTCTGAGACAATGAAAGCACTTCATAAAGAAGCAGCAAAGTGTGCCGAAGAGATTAAAAAGTACAAATCAGTCCACGTTGTATCCCATATTGACGCTGACGGGCTGACTTCTGCAGGAATTATTTGTACTGCACTAGAACGGAGTAATTTTGACTATACAACACGCTTCGTCAAACAGCTTGATGAAAAAGCTCTTGATGCCGTCGCAGATGAAAATCATGATATTGTCATTTTTACAGATTTGGGAAGCGGGATGTGCGAACAGATAGAATCTCGCGGAATTCATGCAGTGATCTCAGACCATCACCAGCCCCAGGGAAACCATAAATTTCACCTGAATCCCCATATCTTTGGAGCAAACGGTTCCTATGAACTGAGCGGCTCGGGAACTACTTACCTGCTGGCTTCAGCACTTGGAAGAAATAAGGATCTCTCCTCACTAGCCATAGTAGGAGCAGTGGGGGATATGCAACATCTAAAAATGGGACAGCTTGTTGGGATCAACAAAGAAATTCTTGAAGAAGGAGTTAAAGAAGGCATTCTCCAGTTCAAAAAGGACCTGGCCCTATTTGGAAAGCAAACCCGCCCTATTTACAAATTGATGCAATATTCTTCAGACCCTTATCTTCCTGGGCTTACAGGAAACGAGGAAGCCTGCATTGAGTTTCTTCATTCCCTTAATATTTCCTTCAGCCAGGATGAACACTGGAGACGCTGGATTGACCTTGAAACCCCGGAAAAGCAGAGAATTGTCTCAGGACTTGTCCAGTACTGCCTGAAATCAGGGATGCCTTCGTATAAGATCGAGCGCCTGATAGGTGAGGTGTATGTCCTTCTAGGAGAAAAAGAAGGTACGGAAATGAGGGACGCTTCCGAGTTTTCTACCCTTCTTAATGCCACTGCACGATACGACCATGCCGAGATAGGACTTGCAGTCTGCATGGGAAACAGAGAAGAAGCTTATGAAGATGCCCGCAAATTGCTTGCTGAACATAGACAGAACCTTGTTAACGGGCTCATATATGTTAAAGAAAATGGAGTCGTCCAGCTTGAAAATATTCAGTATTTCGATGCAGGCTCGGAAATAAAAGAAACTATAGTTGGAATTATTGCAGGCATGAGTTCTACGCTAGTTGAAAATAGAAATCTTCCTATTATTGCTTTTGCAAAAGCCGACGGAGGGATCAAAGTCTCAGCCAGAGGAACGCAGGATCTGATCCGCAGGGGAGTTAACCTTTCAGAAGCAATGTCAGTAATCTCGGCTGAAGTTGGAGGTGCAGGCGGCGGACACGATATCGCAGCAGGAGCAACTATTCCCAACGATAAAAAAGAAGAATTTGCAAGAAAACTGGATCTGTTTATCGGAGAACAAATTCGAAGAAAGGCAAATTCAAAGTAAAGAAGCCAGTTTTCAAAAATATACATAGAGAAACTGAATTGAATAGAAAATAAAAGCTCAATAAAAACGAAGAAATTTTAAAATAAGGTCTACCATTGAGCCTTAAACCAGATCTTCAATCCTGCTCATTTCTTTGAACGGAATTAGCTGTGACATTGCACTTGTATCTATGGCAATCCCATATTCCTGTACAACAGCCATAGGATTTGTACCTCCTATGACGACTATTCCGAGATGGTCTCTCTCGATTGGAACGTCCAGAACCCGTGTATTTGGTTCCCCAACTTCCAGAATTCCACTGAAGCCTGCATCCAGAAGATCAGAAAGACAGCTTTCAATTTCATCTCTTGCAACCATAGGAGCTTCCCTGAGATTTGCAAGAACCTTACCTGAGCCTGTCCTGAGCATTTCAGACACAGAAGTAATACCCTGTGACATCAGGATTTCAAGTGGATCTACAGTCGTACTTACATAGGTCAGCACATCAGTAAAACGCACCGGAATTCCGTTTCGAATCTGAACAACTCCTCCAAGTTTGGGGTTTACAGGAATTCCTGCCTTGAGCAATACTCCGTCTATAGTAATGCTGCATACTGTCCCGATGCCTACCTTTCCCTTTTCAATAGTTAGGTCTCCGATAGATTCTCCCTCGGAAACAATTTTAACATAGGGAGTCACCGAAAGCCCGCTTGAGATTACCATCTTAAAGATCCCAAGCACATCATCCAGATCTTTTTTATCAATAAGAGAGAGATTAAGTATAATATCTCCGTCCATTTTTATAGGGTCAAATGTGGTCCTGTACATGAGATCCTTTATTCTGGACGACGTAAATTGAATACGGTATCCACTTTTTTGCATTTCAAACCTCAAGTAATTGAAGGTATTTATACCTATTATAAGTTATGTATTGGTTACCATAATATATTCTTGGGCCTTTATTATTTATTTCCAAGACTATCACCTGCTCTTAGAATCAGGTTCTACTCTAAGGCAGGAAAGATAAAGAAAAGATTTCTGAGAGAACGGTATGGAAAGATAAAAAATAAAAGTCCAGTCTATTTAAACTGGAAAATAGCCTTATTCTCGAAGCACTCCTGTTAAGAATCCTGTAAAATCCTGAGGAGCAGTCAAGAATCTCAGTTTTTCAATTCTATGTACTAGCTCATACATACTTTCTCCAGAGCTAAGTCCTATTTCATTGTGTTCAAGTGGTTTAAGGTGACGGATATGTGGGATATTTCTATAAAGGGGATTTTTGACAAAACCATCTTTAAGCAGGAAATAAGAAGCTCCGGAAAGTCTTTTAATAGGCTCATAAACCGAAGAAAAGTCGCGGCAAACCCAGTTTGCCATTTCAAGAGTTTTATCGGAAGCGTTTATGGTCACATGCCCGTATCCAGGGGGAACAAGCACTAAATCTCCTTTTTCTGCTGTTATGACTACAACATCCAGAACGAGATCTTCCTCTCCGGTTTTCACTTTTTGTAGAAGATAAGTAGCAGAACCTTCAAGTACCTGATAAATTTCAGGATAGTAGATGTTTGTTCCTGGAACACGCGGATGGTAATGACCTACAGTTTTAATATATTCCGATCCAAGCATTGCGGGAGGAATTACAGTGATGTCATATCTCAGGTGATGAGCTTTAATTGTTTCAAGTTCAGAATCGTTTTTCGCAAGGTCCCGGAACATGTAGTACACATCGCGATTTCGTACCTCTGTTTCTTCAAACCACTCCCTATCAAACACTACGTCTTCCATATCATGGAGTTTTCGGACGTCTGCCATTGTGACTTTATCCCCGAACTTCATTGTAACTTCCATTGAATTCCCCTTTCCTACCAGAGCATATAGTTATTCGAATTACAAACAATAAATTGAAATTAAACGCGCCAATACATTACCAAGCTAGACTATCAGAAACAGTACTAAAAGTATAATAAACTAACTGATGTTGATATTATTGGAGCCTGATTTTTTTACTTTTTGTTATTCTGAACCTGAGAGGTTATACCTATTAGATATTCAAAGCTTTCTCAACCATTTTAGGGTAGGTGAGCTCTATAATAGTTTTCAGATTAACTGTATCTTCTATGTTATATTTAATAAGTGTATTCAGAGCTTCACGATCTCCTTTCTCATATTTTTTCCAGAGCCTTACGGCATCAAATCCTGTTATTCCCTCGGTACCATCGCTTCGGGTGATCCCGAGAAGCTTTTCAATGTTTTTTAAACCTCCATTATACCCTATTCGCCTTAAAGGATACATAAGGTCTATGTGGAGCTGATTGAACTCAATTTCTGGAAATTCGGATTTTATGAAAGGTAAATCAAAACGAGCGCCATTGAAGGATACAAGTAGCCTGTATTTTGAGAACTCTTCTACAATGTCATCAAGATTAATATCTTTTATATACGTCTTTGATTCTTTTCCATCATAGATTCCAACAATGGTTATTTTATCCCGAGATTTAGAGAGGCCCGTTGTTTCAATATCTACAAATGCGGCAGAATCGGAAAATAAAGAATAGGCTCTCCAGTGTTCTGCAGAAGGAAGGCATTGTGAAAAAAAACAGTAATCTTTTGCTGCCAAGTGTTCAGAAGATTTTCTTACCTCCTCACAAATTCTGGCCTTTCGCGATGAAGGTATGGAGATCCTATCTTCCATCTCAAGAAATTCTTTCCAGGTGTGTATACCTTGAGCCCAGATTTTTTTTTCAAGGCTCTTTCCTACACCTGGAATATGAATGTATGTATTATTCAGCATGTTTCCCCTGAACCATTTGGGGATAATATTTAATAAAAATACTGCATGAAATCAGTATTCTAAAGAGAAAAACAACAAATTCAAGAACTAATATAGTATAAAGTGCGAACACAGAGACTAATAATAGTATCTGTAGCTGACCGGTAATAAAGAACCATACTACAGAACAAATTTTTAAATATTGAAGTTCCAAAATTAGTCTAAATAAATTGTTTAATACAGGTGTCAGTTAATGACTAAAATTTCCGTGATTGGTGCAGGGAATGTAGGGGCGACTACAGTCCAACGGCTAGCTGAACTTGAGCTTGGCGAAATTGTCATGACAGATATTGTGGAAGGGCTGCCGCAAGGAAAAGCCCTTGACCTTATACAAGCAGGGGCAATAAAAGGTTATGACACGCCAATACTTGGGACTAATGATTATGCAGATATTGCAGACTCTGATCTTGTAATTATTACAGCAGGGATTGCAAGAAAACCCGGAATGACTCGGGAAGATCTGATTAAAACAAATTCGAAAATAATATCTGAAGTTTCTAGGAACATTGCAAAGCATGCTCCAGAATCCATAGTAATTAATGTCACAAATCCGCTTGACATTATAACCTACATAGCTATGAAAGCAACTGGTTTTGAGACAAAGAAAGTATTCGGGATGAGCGGGGTTCTGGATTCGGGACGTTTTGAAAGTTTTATTGCAGAAGAACTAAAGTGCTCGAAAAAAGATGTACAGGCGATGGTTATAGGAGGACACGGGGATCTAATGGTACCTCTTCCTCAATATACAACAGTATCAGGAGTTCCGCTCACAAACCTGCTTCCAGAGGACAAAATTGCCAGAATGGTAGAGAGGACAGTAAATGGAGGAGCCGAGATTGTAGAGCTCCTTAAACAGGGCAGTGCTTTTTATGCCCCATCGGCGGCTATTGTCTCAATGGCTGAAGCTGTGATTAAAGACTCAAAGAGAATTCTGCCTGCTTCGGCTTACCTTGAAGGGCAGTACGGACAGGAAGGCATTTACTTCGGTGTACCTGTAAAGCTTGGAGCATCCGGAGTCGAAGAAATCCTTGAACTCAAGCTCGATGAAAGCCAGTACGATATACTCAGGAAATCCTCAGAATCTATTCGAAATGTCATTTCAAAGCTGGAAATATAAAAGAGAAAACTGGAATAAGAGATTTGAGATTCAAAATGGTTAGATTAGAGTAAAAAGAAAGGTTATAAAACGATAAAGAGTTCTGCTCACAGGTAATTCAGAAATTACTTGTGATTTACCTGTGAACAAGAAAATTATCAAAAGATATCATTCTCAATGTGGGACAGCTATAGGAAAGCAGTAAATAAGCTGTAAATAAGCTGTATACTTTGATAAATAAGAGCAAAAGCAGCTTAACACACATTTAGAACTCCCTCTTCTTAACTCAAACTTTGAACAAAAATTAAAAAACAAGACTATTTTTACCTCTCGCTAGTTTAAATAAGAAGATTTATTATAATAAAACTGAGATTCCATTTTTACCTGGAAATGTGAGATAAAACTGCAATAATATAATCGGCAAAACTGTAAGATATATAAGTATGTTTTTCATATAAGGTTAGGAGAAAGATTTAAATTAATTTACAAAGCAGGGATATAATGCGCGCAGAACTTACATCACTTTTTGGTTTAAATATATACACAAACGCTGGTGTTTATGTAGGGAAGTTGCAAGACTTCGTGATTGATATAGAAGATCAGAAAATTACCGGGCTTGCAATTTCGGATATTAATAGGGAACTTTTTGACCTGACTAGCAGAGGCATAATTATTCCATACCGATGGGTTATAACGGCAGCAGATATCATTATAGTAAGAGACGTTATCCAGAGATACAAAAAGAGAAAAGAAGATTAAACAAATCTGAAAGGGTACATGAAAGACCGGGAAATTTATGCTGAGATGCGCTGTATTCCTCCGGTGGTTGTGCGCGCGGACGGCAGGAATTTTAAAAATACACTTAGGGGCTTGGGCTTTGGAAAACCCTATGACCAAAATTTCGCCAGGGCGATGGCGAATACTGCAGAGCTTTTTATTAAGAAAAGTGGTTTAAGCCCTCTCTTTGCCTATACTTTTTCGGATGAAATTAGTTTTCTTTTTATGGAACTTCCCTTTGAGGGAAGAGTAGAAAAAATTGATTCTGTCACCGCAAGCTTTCTGGGAAGTGCACTTATGATAAATCTGCAGCTTGAAAGCCCTATAGCTTTTGATTCCAGAATAGTAGCTCTTCAAAAAGAAGAGATTCCTGCGTATTTTCACTGGAGGCAGCTTGAAGCCTGGCGCAATTTTGTGGCAGCCTGGGGATATTATACCCTGAGGAATGAAGGAATTGATAAGATTGAGGCTTCAAAATATCTCAGAGGAAAAAAAGAATGGGAGATCCATGAAATGCTTTTTGAGAGAGGAATCAATCTTACAATGCTTCCTGCCTGGCAAAGGAGGGGAGTCATTATTTCAAAAGAAGAATACGAAATCTCTGGCTTTAATCCTGTACTTGACAAAGAGACAAAATCTCTGCGCAGAAAGGTCGTTCAAAACTGGGAAATCCCGAATTTTAAATCCGAAGAAGGTATGATGTTTTTACAGAAACTTATTAATATGAATTAAGGGTTTGAGAATAAGAAAATAAAAGGAACGTAGAGGCAATGGACAGACTCGAACTTATAAAAAGAAATGTTCAGGAAATCGTAACTGAAGGAGAACTTGAAGAGCTTCTTAATAAAAAAGAAACTCCCCGTGCCTATGTTGGATACGAGCCTAGCGGAAAAATCCATATGGGGCACGTTCTCACAGTAAATAAACTAATTGATCTTCAAAAAGCCGGATTTAAAATTACTGTCTTGCTTGCGGACGTGCACGCTTATCTCAATCGGAAAGGCACACTGGAAGAAGTCCGAAAGATTGCAGACTATAACAGGCGCTGCTTTATTGCCCTCGGGCTTGATGAAGAGAAAACCGATTTCGTTTATGGGTCTGACTATCAGCTTGGAGCAGAGTACATGTTAAATGTTCTCAAACTTTCAAGGGCAGTAACTCTGAACAGGGCTCGCAGGAGCATGGATGAAGTAGGGCGTGCTATGGATGATCCAACCGTTTCTCAGATGGTATATCCACTGATGCAGGCTATTGATATTGCCATGCTTGGAGTTGATGTTGCAGTTGGAGGCATTGACCAGAGAAAAATTCATATGCTTGCCCGTGAAAATTTAAAGAACCTCGAATTTGAAACTCCAATCTGCATTCACACGCCAATCCTCTTAGGATTAGATGGAACCAAGATGGCTTCATCAAAGGAGAATTTTATTTCGGTGGATGACACTGAAGAAGAAATTTATAGGAAATTTAAGAAAGCTTACTGCAAGATAGGAGACAAGGAAGAAAACCCGATTCTTGCCCTTTTCCGCTATCATATATTTCCCAGATACGAAACTGTTGTCATAGAGAGACCTGAGAAATTTGGTGGAAATATAACATACACGAGTTACGAAGAAATGGAAAATGCTTTTGTAGCAGAGAGTGTCCATCCAATGGACCTGAAAAATTCAGCCGCAAAGTATATAAATGAGATATTGGACCCTGTCCGAAAAGTTCTGCTCTAAGTTTTGAGATGGCCGAGCTCTCCTCGGCCACTTCAGAGAAAAAAATAGATGCATAGGGTTTATTTCCAGAGTATATGTTCAAAATATGAGAACATATCCACATAAGATTTGTTGCTTAAAAGAAGAGACTTTTTTAGAAAAGGATAAAGCCTCTGGATAAAACGTTATATAGCTAAAGGTCATAGAATATTTTAAGGGTTGCTTAGCTATTCAGGGTGCTTTTATGAAATACATTTACCAGGACTCTACGGAACTGCCTATACAGCGGGATTTCATTGAGGATCTGAAAACTTTTTTAGATATAACTTCTCGAGTAATCCCTCTGGAAAATTCCATAATAGAGATAAAGTGCAAGCAGAAAGAAACTCTTCATGAATTGAAGAGCAGAATAAAAGGAATGAATAATTTTGAAGAGAAACTTGAGACTTTACTCAGAAAATTGGTAAATGAAGTTGATATAGAGGATGTCATACCCTGTACTAACGCTGTCCTGCAAAACTGCAGTGAGAATATAGGGAAAAGAAGAGAAATCCTCAAAGCCGAGTGCACAAAGATAGAAAATGAGACTCCTGATAAATATAGAAAATTTGAAGAAAAAATACTTGAGGTTCTTAGCAGTTTTTTAATCTCAGGGGTTTACGGAGCTGAAAAGAGATTTGAACTTTCAAGCAGTACAAACGGCATTTCAGGAGAGATGGAAGGCTGGGTTTCGGGTTTGCAGTACCATTACAAGCTTGGTTTTACAGAAGAAAACCTGACAGTAGAAAAACTGCTTGGAGGCTTAATACTGCCAGGGCGGACGCGGGCAGGCATCCTGCGAAAAGAAGAAAAAATAAAAATGCAGAACCTTTCCGAATTTATTGTAACTTACCTGGAATATGATACTCAGAAAAACGTACGTATAGGTATAGAAAACAAAAAAGCAAACCGAAAATTCAGGATAGAAGGCGGTGATCACAGGTATTTTGTATATGAAGACGACAAAGAAATCACCGCTGATAAAGAGCTTGGGGCTTTTGTTGATATGGGAAGCCTGGAAAAAACTCCTGAAAAAGTTCAGGCCTATTTCAGGGCAAATATTCGCACTTATACCCTTTCAAAAGTCCTCCTTGATGAAGAGGATGCCATTTCCACGAATCAGATCTTCGACTGCCTGAAAGTGATTGCCGAGCAGTATGGAGTAATCGTTCAGGAGTGCCTGGCAAAAGGACATAATAAAGAAGAGATAACCATTAAAATGGAAGAAGCTGATGGCACACGGACTGAAAAGTATATAACAAGATCTGAAATCTACACTCAACTTGCAGAGGTTGGAAGTGAAGGTATCGAGATTGCAGGGATACTTGGCGTTGATAGCAGAACTCAAATCAAAGACAAAAAATATTTTATTGTTTAAAATTTTCTTGAATTTTATTTTTTTGAAATTTAAGTACTATTTTAAGAGTTAGATCAAATTTTAAATTTTGATAATATAATTCTCTTTTTACTATTTCTTTATCAATTTTACATTGCAATATTTAGCATTTCGGGATTTTTATTTAAAAATTAGACCGAAATGTCTCAAAAATAGAAATATTGTTATAAAAATTTACATATTTATATAAAAATTTATATATTTATATAAAAATATGATGACCTAATCTCGAAGATGAAGAGCATAAATGAAAAATTCTGAATAAAAAATAGAAATCTAATTATAGAGAACTACCGTAGGGAGTGGAATAATAAAGTCTTGCATCTGGAGAATAAACTTTAATATAGAAAGAATATGATAGATTAAATTTTTTATACTTATAAAATAATTTTAGGAAAAATATAAATCAAGAGAATTGAGACCTTTCGACAAGACATAAAAATTTTAGACAACAAGGATTTTGTGTGGAGCAAAAATTTTCAGGACCTGTACAGACGTACCGGGAATTTCGGTTTACGGATGTAGGGTGGAGGCCTATAAAAATGAAAGCTAATTTTTTTAGTTCTGTAATTTCTGTATTAGTTATAATGTTAATAATTTCTGGGATGATCCCAGGCATGGCATTTGCTGCAGATGAAGAGGGAACGGATCCCGGCGATTCTACTAGTGATCTGATAATTGAGGATATTTCATGTGATCCAGGGAATCCAGAATTAGGAGAACCCGTAAATGTTGCAATAAAAGTAACAAACCAGGGAACTGAAGTCTCAGAGCCAACAGAAGCAGTGTGCAAAATAGGAGACGAAGATCTGAAAAATATACCAATACAGGAGATAAAGCCAAAAGACAGCTTAATAGTCTCATTTACTTGGACTCCGAAAAAAGAGGGTACAGTAGATATAAAGGCAACGTTGGAAGATAGCGAGAGAACGATTCAAGTAGTAGTGGGGAAAGAAAAGTCTGCAAATCTAATAATAGAAAGCCTTTCCATTGATCCAGAAAATCCTAAATCTAATAGCGAAGTAACCGTTAATGCATTGGTTAAGAATGTGGGAACTGCAGCCTCGGAGCCAACAGAATTAACGTACGAAATCGGAGAACTAGATCCCAAAACGGAAAAAGTAGATAAAATAGATTCGGAAGCTAGCTCGTCAATCTCATTTAAGTGGACTCCAGATAAAGAAGGCACAGTAAACATAAAAGCAAAAGTTGAAGATAGCGAAAAAACGATTCAAGTGGTAGTGGCGAAAGAGAAATCTTCGAACCTCGCAATAAAAAGCCTATCCATTAACCCTGAAAATCCAAAGACTAATAGCGAAGTAACCGTTAGTGCATCGGTTAAGAATGAGGGAACTGAAGTTTCAGAGCCAACGAACATAATATTTACAATAAATGGAGACGAAAAAAAAGAAGTAGTGTCTGAAATAGAGGCTGGGTCCGAACAATCAATTTCTCACAAATGGACAACTTCTGACAAGGAAGAAACTGTAACAATAAAGGCAGCTTTAGAAAACGTAGAGAATAGTGAGAAGGAAATTACTGTAGAAACTATAGGGGAGCCCACAGAGGATCCTCTTCCGGATCTGATAATTGAAGACTTATATCCAGAGTCATCAACACAACCTGAAGCCGGAAAACCTTTTAACTTTACTGTGAAAATAAAGAATGGGGGAACGGCAACCGCCAGTAGTAGTACTGCAAAATACAGTTTTAACGGAACTTCAGAAGGTGAAATTTCTATCCCTGAACTTTCAGCAGGGTCAAGTACAAGTGCAGGATTTTCTTTTACCCCTGTAAATGAAGAAAACATAAATGTACTCGTGGTTGCAGATTCAGGGAATACTGTTAACGAAAGTAATGAAGAAAATAACGAAATGTCAAAAGTAATAAACATAAAAAATGAGCTTCCGGACCTAAAAATAGAGTCGATTTCTATGAGTCCTGAAGAGCCGCATCCAGGGGAGAATATAACATTTACTGTAACAGTGAAGAATGACGGTTATGCAGCGGCTGGAAGTAGTGAAATTAATTATTATATCAAGGGAAACAATGAAGATTATAAGGGAGTTACATCAGTACCAGCCCTTGCAGCAGGGGAGTCTGGAGTAGGCACTTTTTTCTGGACTCCTGGAAATCAAGGGCAAATAGAAATAAAAACCGTCATAGATCCCGGAAATGCCGTCTCCGAAAGTGATGAAACCAATAATGAACTCAAAAAAACAGAAACCGTATATGAAGAGATGGTTTCAAGCAGTGATGGAGGAAACGAAAGTTCCGAGTCCTCCAGCAGCAGTTCAGGAGGTGGAAAATCCAGTTCCTCCAGCGGTGGTTCAGGAGGAGCAATCGTCTCTAAAGAACCAGCAAGCAATGTAGATGCTAAGGAGCTTTCCACCAAAAACGTTCTAAGTGGTTATCACGTCAAGTTTGATTTTCTGGAAAATGCCACATGCATTGCATATATCGCATTTGATCCAATAAAGACATTAAAGAAGACAACGACAACTGTAGAAATGCTTAAAGATAAATCTGTTTTTGTCTTAGAAGTCCCTCCAGGGAAGATATATAAGTATGTGAATATCTGGGTAGGAAATCATGGAGCAGGAGTTGCCGATTATTTTGAAAATGGAGTTATAGAATTCAAAGTCGAAAAGGACTGGCTTGAAGAAAATAATATTAAGCAGTCACAGATAACTCTTCAATGGTACAATGAAGGCTGGCAGCCTCTGGATACCGAAAAAGTAAAAGAAGATACGAATTATGTTTATTTTAAATCAGAAACACCTGGCTTTTCCTGCTTTGCAATAACCAAATATACAGATGACAAAAACGTATCTGAAACCAGTGGGCAAGAAGAAGAGGGAGTTCTGACAAACTTGGATGATGAAGCAAAAACGGATGTCCACAATGTAAGCTCAGAAAAGAGTAGCAAAATCAAAAACCCAATGGGAAAGGCCAAAATACTTATGGCAATCTCTTTGCCCCTGTTCTTGATTCTTGTAGAATACTTTGTAATGAGGAAAAAGATTTGAAAAACTTTTTCTTCAGAATTTATTTTTTATTAAGTACTATTTTTAGAAACAGATTACTTTTCTAACTTCTCATTAGAGCAAAGTTACCGTCAAACTGCCCCTTTTTCAGCCAGAACAGCCCCGATTACCGAGCCAATTATACCTATCACAGCGGTATGAGCTACGATGACCATAGTAATTATAAATGCAGAGGCAGCGACGAATCCACCAAGAATAGGAGCGTCTCTGAGTAACGATCCAAAAAATCCCCCTAGAAGAAAACCCGGAATAATCATGAAAACGGTCATCAGAACTCCAGTCTTAAGCCCTCCTCCAGAGCCTCCGTCTGCATAATAGCCTCCTAAAAGGCCTCCCAGTAAAGGAGCTATGGAATTCACAAATGGAATAAAATAGAAAATAAAAGTGCATACCATACCTATCAGTGCGCCACCCAAAACTCTAGCTATTATTTTCACCCCCAATAACCAAGTAAGCACAAATCATAGTTATTATAATAACATTGATTTAATTATTCATAAATATATAGTTGATAATTAAATAATTTATTAAAGGTATTTAGCTAATTTATTTTAGATATTTAAGTAATTCATTTTTAAAGGAAGAATTAGTACTTTCCGGATTTTTATGCTTACTACCGAAATTAAGAACAAAACTCGAATAGTCATTTTTAAGCTTCAACCCCAGAAGGAAGAAGGCAAGCACGAAAGAAATACTGTTTGCAACGATCAGAGCTGGATCTTTTACTATGATACCGTGAAACATCCAGAGAAGCATACCTGAAGTAGAGCAAAGCAACATCATAAGAGACACGTCTTTTGTAGACTTAGTAGTCAAAGCTCTTAGAAGCTGTGGAGCAAAAGCTACAGTTGTAAGCGCACCTGCAACATAACCGATCATGGGGATTTCACTTCCCGAATTTAGTTGGGAGCACGATACCCTTTTAACTACCCGAGTTTCCTCTCTAGAGAATGGTGCCCTTTTCGTTCCGCTCAAAAGGGTTGAATTATATGAAGATAATGAGCTGAGCTAAAAAAGGCTAAAGCTCCCAATTTAATAAAATAAAGAACGCCAACACATTAATAAGTTATTATTATAGTTAGGAGTTACGAGAGAAACAGGAAGTTATGGGTTACGAAAAAAACAGAACCCTGATATAAGTGTATTCCCTAAAACTCTAAGGGGATATGGTTATGATGGAAGATTGCCTTTTTTGCAAGATAATAGCGGGGAAAATTCCTTCAGAAAAGATCTATGAAGATGATGCCGTTTTTGCATTTTTAGATGTTTTTCCAGCGAGTGAAGGGCATACTCTAGTGGCTCCTAAAAAGCACTTCATCAGGTTTACGGATATGGATGCGGAAAGTATTGCTTCGCTTTTTGAGGCTGTAAGGAAGATTACAGCTGCAATCGAGAAGGCATTTTCGGCAGAGGGATCAAATATTGGAATCAATAATGGAAAAGTTGCCGGACAAGAGGTTCCCCATGTACATGTACACGTAATTCCTAGGAAAAAAGGAGACGGCGGGAGAGGAATAAAATCAATAGTATGGACTGAGCCTGATACTACCAATCTGAAAGAAATCGCAGAAAAAATCAGGAGAGCGCTCTGAAAAGAAAGACGATTCAGGATAAGAAAAGGAATTTCCATATAGAACTTCTCAGATAGAGTTTTCAATAAGAAACGATAATATATTTTTTGGAATATAACGAATTTGGGGAAAGATGACAGGAAGAACTGTTGTCAACTTCTTCTGTCTCTCTTACTTTGGGGATAAGAATAATGGCAGAAATGGAAATTGATGTTAGGGGGCAAACCTGCCCGATTCCGCTGGTAGAGTGCAGAAAGGCCTTAAAGAAAGCCTCTCCAGGGGATCTTGTTATTGTTAAAGGGACACATCCGGCGTCAAGAAAGGAAATTCCTATGGCATGTGAAGCGATGGGGCTCAAAGTGTTGGGTATTGAAGATAAAGAAGGAGGTAAAGAGTGGGAGATAAAGATCCAAAGATAAGCCGGAAGAGGAATGAAAATGGGAGAAAAGACGGTCATTATCCTGCACAGTGGCGATATGGATAAGGTATACAGCGCACTTATAATTGCTAACGGAGCCTTAGCAATGGGTATGGAAGCCTCCATATACTTTACCTTCTGGGGGCTGATGCGCTTGAAGAAAGGAGAACTTGATAAGGGGCCACTTTCCAAAATGAATATGCTGGGGCTTGGCAGGCAGATGATCAAACGAAGAATGGACAGAGCCAATGTTGCTTCACTTGAAAGACTGATGAATGATTTCAAGGAACTTGGTGGAAAAATAATCGCCTGCGAGATGACAATGGAGATCATGGGATTAAGTAAAGAAGATCTTCGAACGGATTGGATAGATGAATGGGGAGCTGTGGGTTCGTATATTCAGGAAGCAAGGAACGCTAATGTAACTCTCTTTATCTGAGGCTTAAAGAAATTTAGGATCTCATTTAGCCTTGATTTTAGGGTTTAAATTGTCACGAGAATGTAGATTTTTCCATAATTTGACCTGGTTTAGATGTAGTCAGCTAATATTACTATTCAGGAAATTACTACCCAAAGAATTTATTGGATTGAAAACCTTGAAACTTACTGGAGAACCTGAGATTTAACTGAAAAATTCAAACTTAATTATTTCAAATGGGGAGGGAGAAAAAATATTTGAGAATGTAACATATCTTGACAATGCCGCATGCACCCGGTTGGATGAGCGGGTACTTGAAGCAATGAAACCCTATTTTTTTGATATCTATGCAGTAGCAACATCAGAATTTGGCTATTCTATGGGTATAGATGCAAAAGAAGCACTTGAAAGGTCCCGCGAAAATATAGCTTCAAAGCTTGATGCAAATTCGGAAGAGATTATCTTCACTTCAGGATCCACTGAGTCAAGCAACACCGCGCTGAAAGGAGTAACACTGGCTCTTAAAGAAAAGAAAGGAAAGCATGTTATTGTCTCGAAAATCGAAGATTTTCCTGTGCTAAATACTGCAAAAGCCCTCGAAAGACAGGGCTTTGCTGTGACTTTCCTTGATGTTGACTCGGAAGGATTTGTAGATCTTGAAGAGCTTAAAAACGCTATTACAAAGGAGACGGCTCTTGTCTCAATTCAACAGGGGAACCAGGAAATAGGGACAGTGCAGGATTTGAAAGCTATCTCAGAAGTATGTGAAGAAAAAGATGTTCTTCTGCACACAGATGCCACTCATAGTTTTACCCGGCTCCCTCTCAATGTAAAGGAACTGCCCGTAGACCTGATAACTATGTCCGCCCATACCATCCACGGCCCAAGAGGAATAGGTGCTCTTTACATCAGGAAGGACACTCCGATAACTAAGTTCATGGATGGAGGTTTTCAGGAGTTTAACCTCAGGGCAGGGGTAGAAGATATTCCATCAGCCGTCGGTTTTGCAAAGGCTATAGAACTTGTAACCGAAGAGGAAAACAGAAGGCTAAAAGCGATGAGAGATCGCGTAATTGAGAAATCCCTTTCCGAGATTCCGGAAGTTACCCTCAACGGAAGCTGGGAAAAACGCCTGCCTCAAAATGCAAATCTGACTTTCCACTACGTAGAAGGCGAATCCATAACTTTGCATATGGATATGAGGGGTTTTGCAGTAAGCACGGGCTCGGCCTGTTTTAGCCGCTCCCTTGAAGCCAGCCATGTAATCAGGGGTATAGGAGGAGATCACGAGAGAGCACACGGTTCTGTACGCTTTACCTTCGGGCGCTATAACCGTATGGAAGACGCTAATGCAGCAATTGAAGCAATGAGTGAGATCGTAGCAAGACTCAGGGAAATAAGCCCCCTTGCAAGAAAATGAGTGGATCGATGGAAAGAAAGCACACAAGGGGAAGCAGACTATAGGCATTTTAGACGATTTAGGCATTCTAGACGATTAGGAATAAAAATTAGAGAGAAAGAGAGAGTGAGACAATGAAGTTTCCTTACAGTCAAAAAGTGCTGGAACATTTCAAGAACCCACACAATGTTGGGCAGATCGAAAATCCTGACGGAAAAGGCCTTGAAGGAAGCCCGGCTTGCGGAGATATGGTAGCGGTTTACATTAAAGTAAATCCTGATACTAAGGTTATTGAAGATATAAAATTCGAATCTTACGGCTGTGCATCAAATATTGCTACCGCGTCGATTATAACAGATCTTGCACGTGGAAAAACTCTCGACGAAGCAAAGAAAATAACATGGAAACAGGCTTCGGAGGAACTTGGAGGGCTTCCTCCAATCAAAGCCCACTGCTCAGTACTTGCAGTTGAGGGTCTGCGAGCCGCAATCAAGGATTATGAGGAAAAACACGGGCTTGTAACCGAGAAAGAGCCTACAACCGAGGAAGTTATTAAGAAAAGACTAAAGCATGTCATGAACCCTCTGACCGGCCTTGATATAATTCGCACGAATCTAATCCTTAAAACGAGTATCGAGGACGGGGTTGTGAGAGTGGTTGTAGACCTGCCTGCAAACCATCAGTTTGCTCCAGCGATAAAAGAGGATATTATGGAAAAACTGGGGTCTTTGTGGGATGTCGAAAAGGTTGATGTTGTGTTTACAGCCTGATTATCAGGTGAGATCCGATCCGGTTAAAAATGAAGAGAGGAGTCTTTTCTCCTCTCAAATGAAGTTTAGCTCAAATAAGCTCAGAGATGAGAAAGGCTTCATGAATAAATAAAATTTTGGCTATATGAAACAAAAATCAAAGTGTAGAGTGGGAATTCTAAAAAGGAGTTTGATACAAAGCTGGAAACCTGGAGGTTTTAAGACGATAACCCGCAATAAACCTATAATCTTTGCCCTGCTAATAGTGTCACTTCTTGCTATGTAGACGGATTTTGCAACGGCAAAAGAGACAACAATAGTTGTAAAAAGTGCTGATACCCCTGCTAACAGGGTAGTTATTTTCAATGCATTTTCGCCCGAGGAAATTGAGATACACTCAGGAAAAGTGTTACCTGGACTAATTTTAAGAAGCCAAAAGGATCATTAGTGCTTGTAAGTGCCGATGAGCTTTAGGAAGAGACAACGTTTACTCCAAATTCCATAAAGATAGAAAAGGTAGTGACTATTTCGTGGGTAAATTACAAAAAGCCAAAGGGACCCTCAGTGCTTCAGAGTGAGGATGGTTTGTGGGAAAAACAAACTCTTAACTACGGAAAAGCATTTTCATATACATTTAAAGATTCAGGAACTTACACATTTAGTCTAGAAGGAGTCCCAGAAGCAAAATCTACTGTTGTAGTAAAGTAAAAAAGATATATTGTCCAAAAAGTTGAAGAAACTCACAATAAGAATCCGTGTTAAGAAACCCAATAAAAACCTAAAAAATTACCACCTACGCAAAAACATAGAGAAATATAAAATAGATGTACGGTAGTGGGGGATTTACTATTTATTCATGAAGTGAAATCAGTCAGTGTAAAGTTGAATAATCAGGAAAAATAAGTAACGGTTTATTTCTCGAAAACATTTACAATATTTTTTAATATTTCCCAGATAGGAGTTTGCTGAGGGCATTTTCTTCACATTGCCCGCACTCCGTACATTTTGAAGCCTTTCCTGCTTGGAAGTTTTCATCCATAAAATTGTACTGGATTTGACACATACTCTATGGATAAGAGTCAGCGGTTTCATTAAATAGCCAGATTATCATGGAAAGAAAAGCCTATATGTTTTATTCTCCCATCTTCAATAGAGGATTTAAGGAATTTGAAGGTTCCTTACATAATTACAAGGGTCCAGAAGTCACTGTTTAGCGCGTGAAGCAGATTAAAATCTATATAATCTCTCCTGAGCCTTTCAAGTTGCTCATTTAAATAACGTATAGTTGACACCGCGATCTATGGCGTAGCGAATTATATATGCAGCTTTTTCCTTGTCGGCTTTTGAGTTGTCTCCTTCAAGTGTAGGAAGCCTCATGGTATCGAACCCAAGTATTGAGACACTTTTCTTCGTTTGACCAAGCTTTCTGTATAGCATATACGCCTACCCCTCAATATAAAAATGAGAGATTCACGCCCTAACCAGACCCTTAATACATTTTGTCAGGATAGAATATAACACTCTATGGGTTCAGCAGCAGGACATATGTAAGCAAAAAGGAGTTCAATAAAAAGAAAGGAAAATATCTGGGGAAGTATATGAGGAGTGATTGGACTTAATAAGGAACTCAAATCAGAGCTTAATGTCAAAGAAACAGCATAATAACAGGTATTATATAAAAAGAGCCTAAAAATAGAATGGGGATTACGGTAGAAGAGGAGAGATATCTTTGATGAGTTATAGCATCGAGTACATAAGAGAACGCTTAAAAAGTATTCTTTTTCTGATCAGGAAAACTGCCAGATAAAGAATGTAAATAGGTCTCATATAGGTAAAGTCTCATCAAGGCAGATTTTAATAATGAAAAATCATACACAATAAGATTTCATTCTGAACTCCTTGAAGGTGTATTTTTGGACAAGGGAATCTTAAAGAAAGCAATACTAGCCCTCTTACTGCTCACAGCAGGAGTATTTCTGATTAGTATTTACTGGGCAGATATTGTACCTGTTCTGAGAGAAAGCTTGAAAATTCTTAGCAAAACCAAAATAAGTTATTTCATTCTGGCATTCTTAGCCTACCTTCTGAGTGTATACTTATTCGCTGTCCGCTGGCAGCAGGTTCTCTCCTGTCTAGGCTATGATCTTAAACCTACAGATCTTGTTCCCGTTATTTTCGGAGGGATATTCGCAAATAATTTAACTCCGGCAAGCAGGGCAGGAGGCGAACCACTACGTATAATTTGGGTTAATAAGCAGTTTGGAATAAGTTATACTAATGCTTTCGTGTCAATTCTCTTTGAAAGGTTGGTTGAAGCAATACCTATTACCATGCTATTAATTTATGTTCTATATTCATTCCCTTCGCTAGATATCAAATTCTTGCCCGTAAAAACTAGTTTTAATTTAAGCTCAACCTATTTGTTGCTTTTAGTCTTCCTCGTAGTAGGAGTCATAATATGGATTTTCCGAAAAAAGTTATCTTCACTTCTCGAGAGTATTTATGAAAATTGGAGACAACTTCGCAAATCGTTTGTTTCTGTTCTTCTTTTATCCTCTGGAGTCTGGATTCTTGACATAATACGTCTCAAGCTGATTGCTTTAGCTCTAAATCTTCCTCTTTCTCTATACTTGATTGCAACAGCCTCTATTTTATATCTGCTGCTTGGAAGCCTGCCAATAACCCCTGGAGGACTTGGAATAGTGGAAGGCGGTCTGATCTCTGTCCTTCGCTACTTAGGATTATCACTCGCCTCAGCAAGTAGCTTCGTCTTTCTTGAGCGTTTTATTTCCTTTGGGCTCAGCAGCGTGATTGGATTCCTGTGCCTGTTTTATTATGGAGGGTTTAAAATATGGAAAAATATAAAATCGCACTGATCAGTGACTGGTATTTTCCAAAGGTAGGAGGAATCGAGTATTCCATGCACACCCTTGCTAAAACTCTGAGCACGTATGGATATGAGGTAAATGTCATTACAAGGAGCTATCCGGGCGTCCCTGAATACAGTATAAGAGATGGGGTATCAGTGATAAGGGTCAAAGGTAGACCTTTACCAGGGCAGAGTCGATTTCTCATGCCCAGTGCATACAAAGAACTCTTCAGTCTTTTGAAGAATGGGAATTATGAGATTGTCAACCCTCATGGGCTGGATTCTCCACTCAGCATGGGAGCTCTTCTTGCATCCAGAAAGCTTAGAATTCCTGTAGTTGTTACTAATCATTCCCTTGTGGGAAATACGCCATATCATTCTTTCCTTTATCTTGCAGGCAGATTGCTTCTAAAAAATACTGACGCTATAATTGCTGTCAGCTCGGCAGTTGAAAGAGATTCAAAACTAATGACAGAAAAACCTATTTACCGGATTTTCAATGGAGTTGATTCTGAAGATAAAATCGTCAAAGTCCCCCTTCCTATTAATACTGAAGGAAAACTCGTCATCGTCACGGTTGCGCGTATGACAAAAAAAAAGGGTGTTCAAAACATTGTAGCTCTTGCCCCTTCCCTTCTGGAAAAGCATAAAAATTTGCTATTTGTAATGATAGGAGACGGCCCACTCAGGGAAATGCTTGAGAGTACGGTAGAGGAAGCAGGTTTATCCGGAAATTTCTATTTTACAGGAGAAGTATCCAGGGAAAAAGTGCTGGGGTATCTGGATCAGGCTGATATTTTTGCCCTTCCCTCGAGTAATGAGGCTTTTGGAATTTCAATTCTGGAAGCAATGTCAAGAAAAGTTCCTGTTGTCGCAATGAATAATAGTGGGGTTTCGGATATCATCAAGAACGGAGTAAACGGTTACCTTGCAAACAACCTTACCGAATTTTCCTCCTTCCTAGAAAATTTGATAGAAAACCCAGCCCAGCGAGCCTCCTTTGCCAGGGAGGCTTTAAGCGGGATTTCAAATTATGACTGGAACCGGATCTGTGAACAGACAAGCAGAGTATATACAAGTGTTATTTATGAAAAATATCACAATAACCGTTGATGTGGAAGAAGATTGTCCTCCCGTGCTTACAAGTACGAGAGGAATGGAAGAAGGGTTGCCTGAGTTACTAGACCTTTTCAAAAAAGAAGGGATAAGAGCAACCTTTTTTGTTACCGGAATGATGGCTGAGCAGTATCCTGATCTTATAGACAGAATTCCGGGAGAAGGACACGAGCTTGGATGTCATGGATATACCCATGCACGTTTTGACAGGATGGAAAAGGAAGAAGCAAGGCTTGCTCTTAAACAGGCTGGAAAAGTTCTGAGGCAGTTTGAAAGGAAACTGGTCTCTTTCAGGGCTCCAAATCTCCAGTTCCCAAAAAGTTACCTCGGACTTCTGGAAGAAGAAAATTTCCTGTACGATTCCTCTATTGCATCATATAAGCCTCCGTTTCTCCGGAGCAAAGTAAAAAGCAAAATAATAAGGATTCCTGCGACGATTACGTCTTCATTTATAAGGCTGCCTCCAGGACTTTTCATCCCGCTAATCAAGCACTGGGAGTCTCCGGTTATATTTGTTCATCCCTGGGAATTCGTGGATATGTCAAACACGCCCATACGCCTGGATTGTAGGTTCAATACTGGAGAAAAAGCCCTTAACAACCTCAAAATCCTGATTCGCGCTTTAAAAGCTCAACACTACATCTTTTTAACTTTGCAAGAAAGAGCAAAACTTGAAAAATATCAGTGACTCCCTGAAGAAGGTAAATACAATCCATTTTTTCTGTAAAAAGTTCTGATTAGGAAAATGGTTCAGAACTCTTATTGATGTAGAATATAATAGAAATATAATTGGTTTTGGGATGAGCTCCCAATCTGCAAGTTAAAGATCAGGTCGCTTTGCCTTGCTGACAGAAGTGATTATTGGGATCTGCATTTTTGAGATCATACTCATTCCAGACCTCACAAGAACCGCAAATGCATTTTCTATCAAATTTAAGGTCCTGGCATCGGGCTTCACCTATAGAACAGTATGCTCCCGGGAAGTTTTCAGGATTAGGAACTTCACCTGCTGGCATATTCTCCATTGCTTGTTTTGAACTCCTGATTTTGTCTTGTGCACATTTACTGTCAGCCTGAACCGGGCACTGTGGGCATCTACATCTGCTAATATTTTCCCGTTCATAAGGAACTATAAAATCTGCATCCCTTTCAAAAGTTACATTTCTGTCTCGAGGTGTTATAGAGTCACTTTCTCCGATTGATGTATCTCTTCCTTTATTCACATTATTCCCCCAAATTAAGCTATTTAAATAAAAACTTAAAAAAGATCAAAAAATAGAAGAAATTAAGAAATATAGAACTTACTTTACAAAATAATTAAAAGTTAATTTTAAGATTTATATTAAACAAATTATGTCGCTCTACCGTGCTGACAGAAGTGATTATTTGGATTTATCTCTTCGAGACCATACTCTTTCCAGACTTCACAGGTACCACAAATGCATTGTTTGTCGAAATTAAGGTCCTGACAGGTAGCTTTTCCTGTGGAGCAGTATATTCCTGGAACGTCCTCAGGATCTGGGACTTCTCCTCCGGGCATATTTTCCATTTCCTTTCCTGAACTCTGAAGTTTTTCCTGAGCACATTTACTGTCGGCCTGAACCGGACACTGCGAACACATACATTTTTCGATATTTGACCGTGCATAAGGGACTAAAAAATTAGTACCTCTCCCCTTCTCTTCTGTAAAGCGGTTTTCTGCCTCTGTAAAAGATCTTTTCTCAGTCGGCTTACCTTTATTTGTATCCATCTTATCCCCCAAATAGAGAATATATAAGGTTAATTTTATAATTTTTACTTCATTGTAGTTTAAGAGATCGAGAGAATAAAAGCCTTTTCAGTTATAGAACGAGTATAGAGTAATCATAGAATGAGTAGGTAATAGTGTTCTGAAGAAGTTACTTTACTTATAATCAAATATATTTCAATTGGAAAATACCGAAAAAAAGCAGGAAGAAATTAAAGTTATTTAATAAATGGTAATGAAAACTTCAAGATTTTCTCCTTGATCAAAGTTATTTAAAAGTCAGAGATTTAGAAAGCTTCCAAAATAAAGTATCTCCAGATAATAAGATTTAAGAAAATAAGAAATTAGACACATTCGTAAACCAATTTCGAGAACTGCGAGCCAGCTTCAAGAAAGGAATTACGCAGTTTAACTGAAGAACCAGTCGCATGAGACTTCATTACTACTTAAGCTCGTAAGTCCTGTTAAGAATATCCCATAGAGATATTAGATTGAATAATTGAGGAATTTACTGTCCCTGCAATCCGATACAAGGCTTTACGAATGGGTCACCATTTGTTTTCACTTTATCATGCCAACCTGGTTATCACCAGTCGCCAAACCAGTTACAATTTCCTCCGAAGAAGCAGCTCTCTCCGAAGAAGTATTTGAAGAAGATATTGAAGTCAAAGTCGTCACATTTACATTTTTTCTTGCAGTCACATTTATCCTTGTGGCAGTCACACTTATTCTTCCAGTCGCAGTCACACTTATTCTTCCAGTCACAGTCACACTTATTCTTCCAGTCGCAGTCACATTTATTATTCCAGATGCCTGCACTGGCTGATGTAGCTGTCAGTGAAGCTACGAAAAAGACCAGCACTAAAGCACTCATTGTCCTTTTAAGTATTCCCATTTGTATACACTCCTCCAATTTGATACGACTTTAAAGCTGTTGGTAATCATTTTTGTCGGTAATTGCAGCATTCAAATATTACTTTATCAGTTAACCATCTATCTAGTTTATAGATGGAAGATACGTACTATTAAATTTTACACAGCGAATTTTACGCTCAGTTTAAGTGCTGAAAAAAATATATACCGATGAAAATGATCTCAAGTTACCCCAACAAATTGTACGTACAACAGGAGATTATACTCAAAGAATATAATAGATATAGAAATATAAATTAGAAACCATTATTAATGTAAAAGATATATTTAATAATATATAATTTGTAGTTTATTTTAAAGGGGTTTTATAATTACATACTTTATTATTGTGATTAGTATTATTTTTTGTTAATAACGTACTTCAAAACTCAATTTATGCTTAATCCAAAGAGCCTTCATGATTGATCCAATATTCGAAATTGAATTGATAATTCAAAAGATGAAGTTCAAAAAACGGGTTTAGAATTACGTAATAACCTGCAAGTCTGTCTGAGTCTTTGCCTAAAAAATGATAGAAAAAGAAGATTATAAACAGGATTCATTTTTAATGTGATTAGAGCGATCTAATAAGTATTAGGGCTACTCTCACTGAGATAAGGGGACAATAACGGGCTATGTTTGCTTTTTAAGAATACAAGTATGTAATATTCATAATTGAGCAAAGGGTAGTATAGTTCTTTAGGGGTATAAAAAGGAGCTCTAAGTAAACATTTTTATCCAATTTATGGCATAATTCTACTCATAATTTTGTTTGTAATTGATATTGTTCTGCAAACCCCTGAAGAACCCATTGTAATGCTACGCCGATTTGCAGGAGCATTAGCTTATTTGACGATGTTCCTTGCAATGATCTCATCCGAGTACATGGCCAGAATGAGAAAAATATCAGGACTGCCTTTTATAAAAGCCCACCACAATCTGGCTAGAATTGGAATCCTATTAATTTCTTATTCACCCACTGACTTTTGTATTACAGGGGCGAGACATTCAGATATTTTCCCCAATTTCTCCGACAAATATTTATATTGTATTAGGAGAGCGTCCGGCTCTTTATCTGCTCCTTCTGGTTGCCGGAATTGCGATATACAGGAAGAAATACAGGAACTGAAAGCAAGTTCACAATCTTAGTTATCTGGCCTTCTTGCTGGTTTCAATAAATGCGGTGATGATAGGCGCTGACTTCAGATTTAATATAATGAAAATACTTGCACTTGCAATGGAAGTTACTGTGATAGCTATGTTTATACAGAAAAGGTCAGCATCAGGGCAAAAAAGGTATAAACAACTAAAAATCCAGAACAAAGCCGTATGTCAACTGATATAATGCAAAAATATATAAAAGTAAAAAATATATTGTCTATAGATGATTGAACTTTCGGTAATTGTAGGCTCAACAGGTGTACTTCT
Organism: Methanosarcina sp. UBA289; assembly: GCA_002496565.1. Classification (GTDB taxonomy): domain Archaea; phylum Halobacteriota; class Methanosarcinia; order Methanosarcinales; family Methanosarcinaceae; genus Methanosarcina. Next base: position 111,487 of record DAKJ01000009.1, read on the forward strand.
GTTGCTGCTGGCCTTTTTTCTCAATCTATTTGAAATACTGAGACAGGATACGAAAACCTATGCAGTTCTTAATGTCGTGGGAGCAGGGCTTTCGTGTTATGCATCAATTCTTATTGATTACATGCCTTTTGTAATTCTCGAAGGAACATGGGCACTTGTAGCCTTTACAGGCTTAGTTCGGCTGCTCAAGAGACCAGACAGGGAATAAAAAACAGGATAAGGACTGATAGCAAAAAATTGCAAAGAAATATAAAGGAAAATCATGGAACAAAATATTTAACCGGAAAAACGATTGTTTTAAGCTAAACTTCTATTCGTGTCAGCAATTTTTCAAATAAATTCTTTTATGAGTATGTTCCCTCACCTTTGGTACTGCCTGCCATCTTCCAGTCGTAATCATGTCCCAGTTTGGTTCCGGTCAAATTTTCATTCTGATTTCTAACTGACTGTAGACATTAAAAATGCATAAATAATGTAATGAATACCGGAAATAGTTGAAAAAAGATAAGTAAGAACTGTAAACTGTAAAATTACAAGTTTGCAGCCTCACTTTTAAGCTGAAATCTCTAATCGAAACTTACTTCTAAGCTGAAATTTCTAATCGAAATAATACTATGCATTACTCATACTTCATTACTAACATTTTACTGTCAACAGTTACGTCAAATTACCTATTTCCAGCCGCCATATTCCTGACCGTAGACACGTTCTCAGTAATGTTGCACGTAATGTTTTTAGTTATTATTTGAGTAGTGTCACCCATATTTCGAATTATAATTACCTTTCCAGCTACATTACCCGTTTGCCCGCTAGTTCCGGTTATATTGTCCATTTTTCCATCCGTTCTAGTTAGGTTATCCGCGTCTCCGATTATAGCAGTATTTTCGTCAGTTTCGAGAATATAATTCATTTTTTCAGCTATTCCCATGTTATCGATTCTTTCGGCCATTGAAGCCATCTTATCCATATCTATGAATACAACCATGCGTCCGGTCATGTTACATACCATGGGTCTAGTCATGTTTTCCGTTCTTCCAGTTACATTCTCCATTCTTCCGGTCATGTTCCCCATTCTTCCGGTCATGTTCTCCATGCGTCCGGTCATATTTTCAATTCTTCCGGTCATGTTCTCCATGCGGGCGGACATGTTCCCCATTCTTCCGGTTGTTTCGGAGATATTACACATCTTTCCAGCCACTTCGGCCATACTACCCATGTTTCTGATTATAATCATTTTTTCAGTCAGATCATATTTTAAGGTCCCAGTAAAACTCCCATTCATGAGTACATTTATGTTCTCCGCTCTTCCGGAGGTTCCGGTCATGTTCTCTGCTCTTTGGGCAATTCCGGTCATGTTATCCATATTTCTGGCTGCTTCACATTTCATGGTTCCAGTCACATTTCCAACCATGAGCACAGCCATGTTATCCATTCTTCCAGCTATTCCTGCAGCTTTGTCCATTCTTTCGCCCATTCTGGCAGTTGCAGCATCCATCTTTCCGAACATAACCATTTTTCCGGGCATATTATCTATTTTACCGATAATAATCGCGCTTTCGGTCATATTACCCATATCTCTGATTATAATGACCTTTCCAGTCACATTACATGTCACAGGTCCGGTCATATTTCCAATTCTTCCAGTTACGTTCTCCATTCTTCCGGTTATGTTATCGGTTCTTCCAGTAACATTGTCCATAGCAACCATAACCGCATTTCCGGTCACGTTACATGTAATGTTTTCAGCTGTATTTCCGGCCATAATCATATTCACGTTATTCATGTTCTCGGCCGTATCAGTCTGTGCTTGTACAGATACAACAGACAATGTTAGACACAGTACAAGTAGAGAAACTATTAATTTCACTTTCATTCTTTACCCCCCGTTACGAGCTTGACCATCGGATCGCTCATGCACTAAATTAAATAAAAAGTAATTTAATATAAATTCGATATATAATAAATGATCAGCTTATAAATAATTAATCTCTATTAACTATAGAGACTAGTTGGGTTTTGAGGATCGGATGGCATAGTAAAAGTAATCATTCTGTCATATATTTATAAAATTCATCCCAAAATTAGAGATTATCTCTATGAATGTTATGTTCTGAATAATTAATCGAATCATTGATCATGAAAATAGTTATGGAACTACACTAGTTAAGAATAAAATTGATTGTGAATGAGCTTATCATATGTAATATGACAGATATTGAGTAGCATATGTAGAAATAACAAAGAAAAATCGTATTTAATGCTTACCTCAAATTGTCTGTAATCAAGTTTTTGCTTTCAGATAAACATTGTCTAAAACTTCTTTTGAGCTATCTACCACATTTTTTACGTATTTTGATGTTTTCAGATTCATTCTTCACCAGATAAACGGCACAAGACGGTATCTTACCTTCTTTTTGTATTCTCTATATCCTGGAAGATCCTAGTAGAGCATTACTGTCTTCGAAATATGTGCGGAAAATAAAAGCTACAGCAATTAACAGTGCAGGGATCAGTCCGTAAAGGGAATCAATGATGAACGGAGCGCAGCCATAAAACAGAATCATACCGACATAACCAGGGTGTCGGACAATGGCATAAGGTCCTGTGGAAATAACCCTGTGTTCTTTCTCTTTTTGGACGCGGACTGCAGTTTCAAAAAACTTGTTTTCGACCATTGCCCAAACTAAAAACCCCCAGCCCACAACGGAAAATATTACTCCAGCAACCAAAAACTCCATCCCGATGCTGGGAACACGTAATTTTCCCACATCGAGACCGCATACAATAAACATTATGAAAAGAAACATGAAATAGAACACCGCAAACAGCTTATCCCATCACATCATTTTTCCCATTTCATTTCACTCCGTGCTTTTATGATCTCCGGATTGAACTTAAGGAAAATAACCATGTCGAAGAGCAACGAGATGAAATAAAGGCTAAAGAAAAACCATGCTCTAGGCAGGTCAACTCTACCGGCAGAAAGAAAAAAACACCACTATAAACAAGAATAGGACTGAAATAACCTATGCAGCCCTTTTGACAACTGCATCCCAGAACAATGCATCTTTTTCCACTTAAACCCTAGGAATAAATTGTTTATGGTGTTCAAAAAGATTTTGATAGTTAAATTCGGGGCCTGCGGAGCTTGGCAGGAATTTAACCTTTTCCCCATAAAACAGCCATCCTTGACATTCCTTCTTCGTTACCGAAACCTTTAATATCTAAAAGATGCATGAGAAGAATACACATCACTTCTATACATCTTTATGCGACTGTGGTTTAGTGGCTATGACCTGAGCTTCCCAAGCTTAGAACCCGGGTTCGAATCCCGGCAGTCGCATTGAATACGTTTTTAAATCAGCCCTTTTTAGATTCAGACTTAAATCCAAACTCTATTTATATCCTAACTTTTTTAGACTTAAATTTCGTTTTAAGCTTTAATTTCTTTCTAAAATACTGGTATTTTATCTTTATTTGAGCCTTCTTAATTTTTAATATTATTTTTTAACAAAATCTTAAAAAGGCTCATAGAACTCCCTTCTGGAAATTCACTTCTCTTGCTAGGTTTCCTACTTAGATGCCTTCTCTACTTAGATATTCTCTCTACTGAAACCTCTCCTATCATTCCTGCTGAGAGATATCTGCTGTTTTAAATTCTGGAAAGATCTTCAAGTAAAATCTTTTTCCTGTAGCCCATACCCTGAAATATTGCTACAAGATCTCCTTTATCGTCAGTTATGTTTACAGTATATGTTGAAATTTTGGGATTTATTGAGGTTTCTTTTGCCTCGGCTGTGAGGACTTTGCCTGTTGCGGCTTTTACGAAAGAAATGTTTGCATTGATAGCAACAGCAACATTGCCGTACGCATTTGAGGCTGCAGCAAAAGTAAGATCTGCAAGGGTAAATATTGCTCCTCCCTGAACGGTTTTCAGAGCATTAAGGTGCTTTTCCTCTATATTCATGATGGCTTTTGCATATCCTGGGGAGACTTCCAGAAGTTTTATTCCTGAAATTGCAGCGAAATTATCTTTCTTAAAATACTCTTTAATATTTTCCATGTAATTACTCCAGTTGTTGTACGTAAAGTCGTGCTATATTCTTCATATTTTTAGTTAAAGTTATTCTCTTAAATGTAAACTTCCTCTTGGATCTCCCATTTTAAGAGAAGGAAAAACTCTATTTCTGAAATTTGAGGGTGCAAAGCGATAAGACCGGGAATATAATAAATAGTATAGAGAAAAATTTCAAAGCGTTCTTTTCGGAGAGAGGGTAATGGCTCGATTCATAAAGCTTGCGGAGCTTTTTGAGAAACTTGAAAAAATAACATCCCATAAGGAAATCGTCAGTAAAATTGCTAAATTTTTTTAGGGGCTTGAAGGGAAGGAAGTAAAGGACAGCTCATACCTTTTTCTCGGGAGCATAGGCCCTGCCTTTGAGAATACGGCACTTGGAGTAGGGGATAAGCTTGCTTTAAAAGCTATTGCCGGAGCTTATGGAATTTCCGAAGAGGAGGTTAAAATAAGATATTCAAGGACAGGAGACCTTGGAGATGTGGCCTTTGAGATAAACCGGGGAGAAGAAAAGTCGCTGGAAATTGATGAGGTATTCGGAAGTCTCAGAGAGATAAAAGAAGCCTCAGGAAAAGGCAGCCAGGAGGAAAAGACCAGACTGCTTTCCAGTATCCTTCAGCGGGCCAGCCCTGAAGAAGGAAAATACATAGTCAGGATTGTGCTTGGGAAGCTCAGGCTCGGGTTTGGGGACCAGTTTTTGCTTGAGGCATTCTCTATTGCTTTTACAGGGGACAAAAAATATGCTGTCAAGATCAAAGAAAGCTACAGCGTCTGTACTGATATAGGAGAGCTTGCAGAGTCCCTTGCAGAATACGGTCCAAAAGCTCTTGGGCGCTTCTCGATAAAACTGGGCCGGCCTGTCAGGTCAATGCTTGCGCAGCGTGTGGAAACTTTTGAAGAGCTTGAAGAAAGAATCCCAGGAAAAAAAGCAGCCGAAGAAAAATATGATGGAGAAAGGGTGCAGATCCATAAAAACGGAGAAGAAATTAAAGCTTTTTCTCGAAGGCTTGAAGATATAACTGCCCAGTATCCCGATCTTGTGGAAGCGGTCAAGAAAGGTATTCTAGCGGAGAAAATCGTGCTTGATGGGGAAATCCTTGCATATGTTGAAGGCAGGAAAGCCGACGACTCTACTGAAGAATTTTATTCATTCCAGAGACTGATGAAGAGGCGTAGAAAATATGAGGTTCAAAAATATACTGAAATCTGCCCTGTTGCCGTATTCTTTTTTGATATCCTGTACCTTGAAGGAAATTCGCTCCTGAAGAAATCTTATCCGGAAAGACGAGCTCTCCTTGAAGAACATGTAAAGGAATCGGAAATTCTTCGCCTGACTAGAAGAATTATTACGGATAATCTGGAAGAAATCGAGGACTTTTTCAATGAGGCTCTGGAAAAGAGACTCGAAGGAGTTATAATCAAATCTATGGACAGGAACTCGGTTTACGAGGCAGGAAAACGGAGCTGGCTCTGGCTCAAATGGAAAGAAGAATATGCTGGAGGAATGAGAGAGACCTTTGACCTTGTAGTTGTAGGAAAATATTATGGCCGGGGAAAAAGGAAAGGCTCATTTGGGTCACTCCTCTGTGCAATTCTTAATGAAGAAGAACAGCGTTTTGAAACTTTTACAAAAGTAGGAACCGGGTTCACAGAAACGGATGCGAAAGAAATCGATAGCCTGCTTTCAGAGCATATTATTGCCGAGGCCCCGAAAGATGTATTCATAAAAAGTAGAATGCTTCCGGATATCTTCGTTGAGCCTGCTGTAATGATTGAAGTACTTGGTTCGGAAATAACGGAAAGCCCAGGCCACACTGCCGGACAGGAAGAAGGAGAAACAGGACTTGCTCTACGCTTTCCTCGCTTTTTACGCATAAGATATGATAAAGGGCCTTATGATGTCACCACACTTAGAGAAGTCAGGGATTTGAAGGAAGGTAAAGGCGTTTGATGACTTGTGGAAGGAAAAGAGAGAAAGAAGAAACTTAAAAAGAAAATAAGGGAAAAGAAATAAGGGGCAGGGGGAAGCAATTGAGAAATCGCGAGATTGCTGAGTTATTTTATGAGGCTGCTGATATTCTAGAGTACCAGCAGGTTGAGTGGAAACCACGGGCTTATCGGAAAGCTGCTCAGATGATAGAAAATCTTGGGGAAGACATCGAAAAAATCTATGCCAAAGAAGGAAAAACCGGGCTGACAGAGATCCCAGGCATCGGGGAGTCAATTGCCGATCACATTGCCGAGTATCTGGAAACAGGCAAGGTGGAGAAATTTGAAAATCTTAAAGGGAAAGCTCCTTCAGGCACTGTGGAATTGATGGAAATTCGGGGACTTGGGGCAAAGAAGATGAAAAAGCTTGCCGATGCCCTTGGGATAAGGACGCTCTCAGACCTTAAAAATGCGATTGACACCCACAGACTCAGGAGGCTCGAGGGCTTCGGAGAAAAAAGTGAAGAAAATCTGGCAAGAGCAATTGAACAGTATGAGAAAAGCCATGCCCGGATAGCTCTCGGAAAAGCGCTTCCACTAGCAGATGAGGTCATATCCGCTTTAAAAGACCAGTGTGAGAGTACAGGCTCTAAAATCGACCTCTCAAAGATAATCTACACTGGCTCGCTTCGCAGGTTGAAAGAGACAATAGGGGATATCGATATCCTGGCAGAAGCCGATAAAGGAGAGGCCTTGAAGGTAATGAATTGTTTTGTCTCCCTTCCGGATGTCGAGCAGGTGATCTTAAAAGGAAGCACAAAAAGCAGTGTGATTCTGAGAGAAGGGATAGCTATTGACCTGAGAGTAGTCCCGCCTGAAAGCTACGGAACATCTCTTCAGTATTTTACGGGCTCAAAGGAGCACAATATAGAACTTAGAAATGTTGCCATCAAAAACGGTTACAAACTTTCGGAATATGGGCTGTACTTAAAAGAATCCGGGAAACAGATTGCAGGCAGCAGTGAAGAAGAAATTTATGAAAAACTTGGACTTGCCTACATCCCACCCGAGCTCCGGGAAAACCGGGGAGAGATTAAAGCCGCTTCAAAAAATTCCCTGCCCAAACTGATAGAAGCAGGCGATCTCAGGGGAGATCTCCATATGCATACAGAATACAGTGAGGGAAGAGACAGCCTTAAGACCATGATTGAAAAAGCAGAGGCTCTTGGTTATGAGTATATCGCAGTAACCGATCATTCCCGCTCCCAGAAGGTCGCAAACGGCCTGGAAATCGAAAAATTAAAAGATCAGTGGGAAGAAATTGGCGAACTCTCAAAACAATTCAAGATAAAAATTCTCAAAGGATCGGAAGTTGATATCCTGAGAGATGGAAGCCTGGACTATCCGGATGAAATTCTCAAAGAACTCGATGTTGTGGTAGGAGCCGTACACTCCGGTTTTGCATTACCTGAGAGGAAAATGACTGAAAGAATTATTACGGCCCTGGAGAACAGGTATCTTGATATCCTTGCCCATCCTTCAGGCAGGCTGTTTGGGAAAAGAGAGGCTTATGCCGTCAATTTTGAAAAGGTTTTTGAAACTGCCGCTGCAAACGGAAAAGTGATTGAGATCAACAGCCAGCCTTCAAGGCTTGACCTTAATGATGAGCTGATCCTGCGTGCAAAGAACTTTGACCTTAAATTCTGTATCTCCACCGACAGCCATTCTACTAAGGGTCTTGCTCTCATGCGATACGGGCTCGGACAGGCGCGGCGTGGCTGGCTCGAGAAAGAAGACGTTGTTAACACCTACCCCTACCCCAAGCTTAAAGAAGTTTTCAAAAAACATAGACCCAGCCAGTGACTGGCCTGTGCCGCAACTGTAGCGTCGGATGATCACGCCATTGCTTGGTGTTTTCGGTCAAGCCCTTTTTGAAAAGGGTTGTGCCACAACCGTTGCGCCGCTTGACCACGCCGTCGGAAGGGGTTTTCGATTAAACATTTTAAATCAGCCGTCCTAAGTGAGTTGAAAATATAGCCTTTCTTGCCCGTAATTCAGCCCTCTTGAGCGAACGAAGTGAGCGAAAAGGGAACCGTCCTCCCGAGACGGGACTCGGGTGACGGGACTCGGGGCAGAAAGACTAATAAAGGAGTAAAAGTTCAAATTGATACAAACCCCATTAAAAAATCGATAAAAGGTAATAATATGGTTTCAAAGGACCTTCCCTTCACGAAAGAGGAAATTCTGGAAATAATAAAAAAGTATCCCACCCCGTTTCATATCTACGATGAAAAAGCCATTCTGGAAAATGCAGAGAGAATGAAGGCAGCCTTCAAGGAAGTACCTGGATTTAAAGAGTTCTTTGCAGTAAAAGCCCTTCCAAATCCCTTTATTCTCAAAATTCTCAAAGATGTGGGCTTCGGTGCGGATTGTAGCTCTTTGCCGGAGTTAATTCTTGCCGAAAAAGCAGGAATGAACGGGGAAGACATAATGTTCAGCTCAAACGATACCCCCTCTGAAGAGTTCTTAAAGGCAAAAGAGCTTGGAGCATACATAAACCTTGATGACATAAGCCATATTGACTACCTTGAAAAGTATGCCGGACTTCCAGAAATTGTTTGTTTCAGATATAATCCTGGCCCCCTTAAAGAAGGAAATGCCATTATAGGAAAGCCGGAAGAGGCAAAGTACGGCTTCACTAGAGACCAGCTTTTTGAAGGTTATCGCATACTCAGGGACAAGGGAGTAAAGCGTTTTGGAATGCACACAATGGTGGCCTCGAATGAACTAAATGCTGATTACTTTGTGGAAACCGCAAGAATTCTCTTCGAGCTTATAGTTGAAATCTCAAAAGAACTCAACATAAAGTTCGAATTTGTTAACCTCGGCGGAGGCATAGGCATACCCTACAGGCCTGAAGAGGAGCCTGTCTCCTTCGAAGCCGTGGCAAAAGGAGTCAAAGAAGCTTATGAAGCCACAATAACAGCCAACGGGCTTTACCCGCTCAAAGTTTTCCTAGAATGCGGCCGTGTAATCACAGGTCCCTATGGCTACCTGATTTCCCAGGTTAGGCATCTCAAGCATACCTACAAAGACTATGTTGGGATGGACTCCTGTATGGCAAACCTGATGCGGCCGGGCATTTACGGGGCTTATCACCATATAACCGTGCTCGGAAAGGATAACGAAGCCCCTGCCCGTAAATATGACGTAACCGGCTCCCTCTGCGAAAACAATGACAAGTTTGCTATCGACAGACCTCTTCCGGAAATTGAAATAGGAGATATCCTTGTAATCCACGATACAGGAGCTCACGGGCACGCCATGGGCTTCAATTATAATGGAAAATTACGTTCTGCCGAACTCCTTCTTAGAAAGGACGGAAGTGTTGTGCAGATCCGGAGAGCCGAGACAATTGAGGATTACTTTGCAACCCTCGATTTTGAAGCCTTGAAGGATTTCAAGTAAGAAAATTCTTCAGCAAAAATCGGAAAATATTCCGAAAGAGAATTAACTAAAGAACTAAAGACAGGTGGGTAGCAGGTAAGTTTCATTACGGGATTCCGCTATTGGATCTCACTGCCGCACCTGAATTAACCCTTATTACAACCCTTACTTACACGAGTATTTAGGACTTATGCACTTGAAGTACAAAACCAATCGTAACAGATGTTGTGGTCAAATTCGCGTTTTAGACAGTAGAAGATTTTGATGTTATTGATTTCTCTGTTCAACTGCTTAAGTCCTATTCCCTATAAATCTAGAAAGTCAAAAAATATGATCATCATACTTCAGAGAAGTCATCTCCATACTGTCTGCACTCCTGCGCACTTATCATCCCACAACTCAAAAGGCTCAGTGATTCAAATATACCTTCACCTACACTTATTCCTTTTAGAGCGCACTTCTTCACCAAAAGGTCGTAAAGGACTTCATTTTCGTTTTTAATAAAGTCACACATTTCCGAAATAAATTCATCCGTTACAAGTGGCTCTTTTTTGTTTACCCAATTATCAATTGACTCAATCAGATATTGGCGCATAGATTTATTCTTGCCAAGATCCATAAGATTCATAAAGGCACATTCATCTATGCTTAGAACCCACTTACCAAGTTTATACTTAAACATATCTCCATTATTGTCTTCCAAACATACCCCTCCACAATAATTGAATTCTCATAATAACTAGAGAATTCATGATATTTAACTCATCATAGGGCATAAGCTGACTGGTATTTAACTATGCACAATAGCCTACTATGATAGAATTTATCTTTGGACAGTTAAAGGTTTAACTGAACCAGCAGCAAGAGATTGCGAGTTTTACTTTTCGCAAAATTATTTGGATACTGAGAACAATATATTAATGATTAAATATGACTCCTGAAGAAGCTGCTAAAAGAAAAGAAGAATGGGTCTCAAAGATGAAGCGCGAAGGTAAAATGAAAGAGGATATGACCGAAGACCACAAGGCCTGCCTTAATGCCCTGCAGAACCCTGTACGGAGAAACATCCTCAAAGCCCTGGTAAAGCAGAAAAAATCGCTGGAAGAAATTAAGACAGAACTCAAGCTCACAGATTCTCAGGCGAGTTACAACCTTATTATGCTAGAAAGTACTCTATGTATTGAAAAAGAGGAAAGTGAAGGTGTATATTATATCCTGACTCCTAGAGGAAAAGGATATATGGAAAATGTGGAAATGAAAAAGTAAAGGTACTTGGACTCAGTAAAAGTACACGGACTCAGCAGATAAATTTGGCAGATATTCCGAATCATTTTTTGCACATTTTTTTGCATTCTTATTCTCTGGAATCTTGAATCTTTGAATTTATCTGTTTTAAAAGGGCAAGGGGAGATTCAGAATCAGAATCATTAGTCTGATTGAGTTCTCCCGGACGTAAAAAATCGACGGTTTAAACAACCTTAAATATCCTCATATTTTTTCAGAATATCCTCAAAGGAATCCACGACAGCTTCAAGTTTTTCTCTACCAAGCCCGAAAGTGCTAAGTTTGAAATATTTGGTGAGCCCTGACTTAATGCCGTGAACATTGCGGGCTTTGAGCTCCTTGTAGAGGAAGTATCTTCCGTTCTTGACCTTCTCGGAAATCTCATAGAAACGAGGGGCTTCGAAGAACATAAGGTCATGAGAATGGGGTTTTTGCCCACGCTGGATAAAGCCCATTTCTTCTAGCCTTGCCGAAAACCAGCGGGTGTTTTCGACTTCCTGGTCCCAGTTTCTAACACGCTTTACAACATCCGGGAAGGATGCAATAAGGGTCATAACTGTAGCGCCCCTTGCAGTGCACCCCAGAAGTTCAACTTCTTTTACCTTGCTGTGTTTGGATTTTCTGAACACAATAGGAGCATATTCTTCACTTACCCCGAGCACTCCGACAGGCCCTGACGCAGCCATCGATTTATGCCCGCTGCCTACAATAAAGTCGGCACCTATTTCTTTTGCAGATACCGGCATTCTTCCGACTGCGTATGCGCCATTCAGAAGGAGGGGGACATCGTATTCATGGCAGACCGACGCTATCTTTCCTGCATCTGGCAGGTTTCCATAGCTTCCGTCAGGATATGTTACAAGTGCAAGCGCAGGCGGTTTTCCACTTTCCTTTGTAACCTCTTCGATTGCTGTGGCATACCCTTCAGGGTCAAGGTAATAATCGGGGCTGCCTGAATGCGGTACGGTTTTGATATTCAAGCCGGCTCTTTCGGCTGCAACATATGAAGAGTAATGGGCAAGCCCGTCAAGCACAATCCAGTCACCCGGCTTTCCAATAGAATGCATGACAGCAAACTTGGACTCCCGAGCCCCATTTGTAACCCTTGCTTCATCACAGCCAAGAAACTCTGGAAGGGCGTTATGTACGAAATCATAAATTGGAGGTTTTTTTATTTGGTCCAGAACTCCTCCGCAAAAATCGCATACAGAGTACCCGTCTCCCCATTCTACAAGAGCCTGTTTTGCAGCCTCGGTCAAACATCCGCCTGTTTGAAGAGGATCGATGTTTATGCTGCCAAGGGTCTCTCTTTTTATAAAACCGAACTTCTGAAGGGATGAGTCATCAAGTTTCATTTTATTTCATACCTCAAGTTATCTTTCATACATCAGTATTAGTTACAGATTAACCTCAACATTAGTTACAGATTAGTTTATAATTTTTAACTTGCAAATGCAGGAAATAATCTTTGAAATAAAAAAATCTGAATTATTCAATCCAGTTTAATGCTTTTACCCTAATTCCGCGTTAAGATTTTTTATTTACTCTGGATACGCATAGATTCATAAAAAAGTATTCCAAAATCTATGATATTTGAAGATAGCAAAGGCTCCTTAATAAATATCAAGAGCCCCCTGCTGGAAAGATTCCGGATTTACCGGAAAAAGAAAGCAAAACGCCTTTAAAAAGACGTTATGCGACCATTTTTCAGCTATTTCAAGCGTTTACTGCCTTGTTAAATACATCAGTAAACTCGTCGCACTGAGCAATTATTTTCGAAGCAGCGTCCTTTAAGACCTCAATAGGGTTTGTACCATCGGTTTTGATGTAAAGGATCGGGTCACTGATACTTACGTATTTCATATCATAGAAGGCAATCTCAACCCTTTCGTCTTTAATCAGAAGATCCTTGAGCAGATTTAGAAGGGTATGTGTCTCGCCTTTGAACTCGACTTCAAGCTCATTGTCTGTTTTGGAAAGAATATTCAGTTGCATTGGTGACCACCTGTAAATGGTAAGTAATGTAATCTACTGATAATTTACTGTGCAGAAGTCCATGCCTGTAGGAGAAAGAAATTACTGGATCCCTTTCCCGTACTCGGTTGAGATTTTGCGAGTTTCGGTCATATTGCATACAGGACATTTAAGCTTTTTCCCTTCGAGCACAAGTTCTCCTCTGCAATTTGAACAGTAAGCTTTTACAACTCCAAGGGAATCTTCAGCTGTTGTCAGGCGCATTCTTTCAGTATCAATAACCCTGGCCCTGATTATATCAAAGTGCCTGAACTCATCTGAAAGTCTCTTAACGTAAGAGTCCCGCACATTTGACACGTGGACGTCTCCAGACCGCACATTGACAATTTCCCTGTCTTCTTTGCCTTCTATTCTTGCAACTTCTACCATTGCTCCGGATTCGCGCACGTCAGTTATCTTTCCATAGACAATATCCCCTACTTTAAGAATATTCGGAGTTATCGTGCTTGGCCTGACCGAGACTACTCTTGCTTTCCTATCAATAATTACTATTCCGGTAGCTGTAGAGTAAATATCTCCGGCAGACACTGTTGTTCCTTCCCCGGACTTGAACTCCTCAGTCGTTCCAACAAGCTCTCCAGGAAGCACAAAATCACCTTTCTCAAGTTCTTCTTCTGGAGTCTCGACTTCGTAAGGAGTCCTGGATTCAGGCATGTCCGACCTTTCCCTTGAGCCTTTTTTCTGATAAGGGAACCTTCTTTTTTTGCCCTGGTCTCCCCTGAACTGGTCCTTTGACTGCTCCCTGGACTGCCCTTTAAACTGGTCTCTGGGATGTCCCCTGAATCGTTCTCTTGATTGGCTCTTATATTGATCCCTAGACTGTTCCCTCGGTTGACTTTTAACAGCCTGTTCCCTGGGCTGGGCCTTAAACTGATCTCTTGACTGACCTTTGAATTGATCCCTGCTTTCTGAAGCAATTTGAGTCACCTTTTCGGCAACTGGCTTTCCTTCACTCGGGCCAGTCAATTTTTTTCTTGTAGTTTTACTTTTTCGAATTCTAATCATGATCCCTCATTTGGACTATCTTTAGTAGTCGATATAAATCGTAATCACAGCAACTATCAATGATATGGAATACTGTAGCCATTCAATAAGATACTGTAGCTATTCAATATGATATTAACACACTCAATTGACAGATAACTAACCTCAATAGATGAGATAGATTATCACATTTGTATTATCTGTCACTTTTGCCTCTATTGACGCACCGTATGGTTTGGTAAAACACAGGCATACTAATTGTAATCAGTGTTATAGTTCGCCTTTAGAGGTAAAATCCTGACACTGTCTCTATAAAGTCTGATACCTTATAACAGTACCTGCGTCTGAATTATTCAGAGACCTTAATCCTGTAGATCTCTACTTCAATAACCTCTCGTTCTTTTTTATGGAAATTGAAGGTTCGTTTTATAGGGAATTTCGCAACGTAGGAGTGTGTAATGATTGCAGGCTTAATGAACTTTTGGATAAAAGCAAGGCTTCCGCGGTTGTGAATTGAATATATCACTTCACTTGTTCTTAACGCTGACGAAAGGAAAGGCCTGTCCCTGCCTTTCACTCTTGCCCCGAAAGGTGGATTCATAACCGTCGTTTTTACATGCCCTTTAACGTCGGCAATGTCTGATAATACGAACTCGACCTCTACTCCAAGTTTTTGGGCATTTTTTTGTGCGGTCTCAAGTGCTTTTGAATCCGTATCATACCCCACAACCGTTCTGGCTCCTAGAAGCTTCGCCCCTATTGCAAGGATTCCAGTACCGCAGCCCAGATCCTGCACCGATTCATCAAGATCTCCCTGCATATAAGCAAAGTGAAGAATTTCCGCAGCTAGAAGAGGAGGTGTCTGGTACTGCTCCAGCTCAAGTTCAGGATTGGAGAAGTTTTCCAATTCTTCAAGCAGCATCTCAAGTTTTCTCTGTTTCATTTCCTCGACTTAAATTCCCTATTTATATATATTTTAATTCTTTATTTATATATTTTGATTTGGCATCTAGATCTAAACTTATTACCTGGACATTTCCAACCGTAAAAAATTACACTGGTTCTTCGGTAATTTCGTCCAGCACAAGCTTTTCCCAGTCTCTTTCTCCAAGCACGATCTCAAACTCCTGAGGAGTAAGCATAGGAGAGGGAAAACGCCCAACTTCATCGATTGCAAGCCTAGGGCAGGCAGTATTCACGAAAGCATCTACCTTGAACTGAAGAAGCTGATCTGGAGTTACAAGATCAATCAGAATAAGGTATGCCTCTTTTCCGTGCTTTTTTGCAAGCGCTTTCAAGGAGAAAGCCAGATTCATTCTTTCCTGCCCGTTTTTGCTTGAGACGATTATCCCAAAAACTTCCGCATCCAGGGACTTTGCAATTACTGCACTCCGCTGGCGAAGGATTCTTGAAGGATCTACCTCGCGAACTTCTCCGGAAAAAGGATCAGCTGCAAGAACCCGCTTTTTTGTGGAAAGGGATACTCCTAAAGGATGAAAATCTCCGCTTCCGATATACAGGTATTCGTCACAGACCTCAGCCCTTGCTACCGAAAAATTGCAGCCGAGTACCTGGCCTGGATATGCAAGCCTAGAATCCCCATGCCCGATTACGCAGGTCTTTCCATTTGCCTCCAAGACAGTGCAGGCTTCAGGGAGTTTATGGACATGCTGAACCGTAGTAATCAGCCCTATAATCTGCCCTTTAAGTTCAGATGCTGCCTTTTCAACAACCGGCCGAATGTCAACTGCAGAACGCGTTTCTATGAAATAGACCTTTTCGGAAAGCTTCGTATCCTCAAGCTCAGCGTGCCCGAAGTGGAAAAGAATATCAACCTTTTCGAGCAGGGTTTTATCTAAATCGCACGCCCCAAAACATGGGTCTCCGGAAATGATAATCTCAGCCCCGGTAGCTTTTTCAACTATTTTTGCGAGCTCCGGACTTTTTCTTTTAAGCCCCTCAGGAAACTGAAAGCCTACGGTTTTTGCGCCCAGTTTATCTATTACACTGATAATATATTCAGGCCTTAAGTCAAAAGCGTCACTCATTCCCAAAGACATTCTTGATCTCCACACCTTTCTCGCTCACGTCGATAGTAACGAGAATTTTGGGCTCAACTCCGAGCTCCTTTATTTGTAAATAGCCGTCCCCTCTTCCGATAACAGAAATTACATCCAGAATTTCCACACCCATAGTTTTTAGGGCTTTTACGAGTGATATCAGAGTTCCGCCAGTACTGATGACATCATCCACGATAATTACTCTGTCCCCTTTCTTGAGCCCGTTTATGTAGAGAGCTCCTTTCGAGTACCCTGTACTCTGAGACAGTTCCACTTCTCCTTCAAGGAAATAAGGCCGCTTTCGAATAATAGTCAAAGGAATTCCTGTTTTCAGAGAAAGGGCATTTGCTACAGGAATACCCATAGCTTCTATAGTAAGAATAGTGTCAACTTTTTTAATATCGGTAATCTGGAGAATATATTCGGCGATCTCTTCAACCATATGGGGGTCTATGGATGGTACACCATCAGAGATAGGATGGATAAAGTAATTATATTCTCCTCGCTTGATCACAGGAGAATTAATGAGTGAGGTTTTTAGTTTTTCAAGCATGGTATTAACTCTTTTTTGGCCGTTGCGATATTTCCTGTAAGTAGTATTCCAGAGAATATTATTCTATCGTGTTTTAAGCAAATTGTTTTCCTGGAGCAGGTTAAAAACATAAAGGTTGAGGAGCTACATGACGAACCAACTTTAGGGAAAGTTCAAAGTACTTGATATAATTTTGGGATCATGCAGAGTGTCCGAAGCCCAGAAATAAACACCTACAGAGTATACTACACATTATTATACTCACGCATTACTATATCGACCACAATGCGAACACACCTGGGAAACCTTTCATAATAACACTATCGTGTCGCTCCCAGCATAACTGTTTATGTCTCAAGGCTCCAAGTTGATCGATATCTTTTTTAGCCCGATCACTGAGCCAGATTTCTGCGCCTTTGATGGACCCAACCACGCGGGAGGCAAAGTTCACAGTATCACCGAACACGTCGCCTTTCTCTACTGTCATAGATCCAATATGAATACCTGCACGGATTTTGACCAATGGATGGCCCGTATTCCCCTGTAATTCCCTCGCGTAGTCCAGAGCTTGGTCCACAGACTTAAAAGCCGCCATGAAACTGTCACCCATAGTTTTAATTTCTCGACCTTTGAACTTGTAAATCAGCCTTCGGCTTTGAGTAAAGTGAGCACTCCTTACTTTGTCCATAGCTTCATCCTTAATTTCGTCTCCTAGCACCGTTGAGTTAACAACATCGGTAAACACAACAGCCAACGTAACTCGATCGCCTCCAGCCCACTCTTGGAAATTCCCCGTACTCGTCTCACCTTTGGCCGACATGACGAATACATCGAAATCCCTATGGCGGTCAGCAGATTTGTCCATAGCTTCGACTTCTGACCGGAAATTAATACGTTCCTTTGGATCGGCCAGTGATACTGTCCCTCCACAGGGACAGCCGAATGTCATAATTCCTTTGTTATGGAGTCTCTTTACATAGTAGTCTGGCACTGGATCTCCACATTCTGGACACACGAAGAAATGCAAGAGTTCCACGGTTCCATCCAATGCTCTACGTTTTGTATGAGTCAGGACAAACTCCTCAAAATGGAATCGAGTCTCTGGACTAGCCTGCTCATCGAAGAAAAGAGTCAAGCGACCACGTGCCTCGTCAAATTCGTGCAGGTAGAGACCACACTTACCACCCGCCTCGGCGGTAAAGACAGCAGCGTTTCGCCACATCTTCCCCCTCTCGATAATAAATAATTCACTATGGCTCAGCCTCACTGCCAGAGTTGAGTAAAGGCTCTGGACTGGGCCATCGAAGGTGATAGAAACCTCCGAGCCTTTTGGCTCGGGTGCATCTTCATAGTCGCGATTAAACTGTGATGGAAAAACAAGATAACGACCGTCATTCGCATTTTCCCATAGCGCCAAGTCATGACAAATTAGTTCCTCCACTGTAGCGTGCAACAGTAATTGCTCTTTGCCAGGGCCCTTAACTTTTTGCTCATCAGGAACAAAGAACTTACCAGCTAAGACGACTTCTTCAGCTATTGAACCAAGACCTTCAGGCTCCCCCTTGGCCTGGTTGACCATTGCGGAAGCATAGGCGTCTAACAATTCTGGCTGGAGTAAAATATAACCTCCAAAACTCAGTTGACGGATCAAGTCACGGTTTTCGAGCCTCCCAACGCATATGTTAAATTGATCTCGGAGATCGGTCACCTTCTCAGTCTTGTCAGGATGATCGTGGGCAAAATCTATATAAAGTTCATTCAGTGACGCCAAAAGCCGACCTGTTTTCTTTACTTCCAGCAAGTATGACTTAATATCGGCAAACAATTGTGAAGATGAAACCTCCGGCAAATCTTCCCAAATAATCGCCTGCTCGATCGCTGCTCGTAATTCTTTGACATTCCAACCTTCCTTGGCGCTGGTCTTGAAATAACCATCAAAATTAAATTCCTTGAGGATTGACTTCAGTCGATCCTCACTAATAGACACACCTCCGCGATCATTACGAGCGGAAACTAGAAACTTTTTCATGGAATCTCTCGAAGTTCCCTGGCGCTGTTGTGCCACGCGCAAGGCGCGCTCCCAGTGCCGGACACCTGCCAGAGGGTCAATTTCGCTACGGGCATCGAACACCACGAGTGCCACAGCCACCTCGTTAAGGTGTAATTGGTGGATAATACGATAGCCTGGCTGTCCGGCCAGATCCCACAACAACGCCTCGCGGGTCTGTGTAATGTTGCTGCCGACTTTTACCTCTTGCGAATCAAGTGTCCATACATGTCTTCCAGGAGTAGAATCTGTAGCCTCAAAAGGCTGGTTGTTAAGAACCAAGCTAAGGCCGGTTTTACCCACTCCCGTATCACCTACCAACACTATCTTGGCATTGATGTAATGGGCGCTAGGCTCTGAAACTTGACCAAGCAAAATATTGGGATCCAGTTCCCATATGTGAATAACTCGATCATTTTTTATCTCTGGAGTATTGGAGTCAGACCCAACCGTGGCTAGAAGAGGCAGATGTGGGTGGAAAGCAAGGCTTGGAAATCTTTCGTACCTATTGACCGATCGGCCAGGAATTATTCCAAGACATTCCCCTGTATCTACGCTCCATAGGCGGCTCTCGGCATCATCACCCATGGAAGCAAGAATTCGCCCATCACCCAGAAAAGCGACACATCTAACATGACCAGTATGTCCCTCGAGCGAACGTTGCAATCGCCCGCTGTCCCATTCCCAAAGTCTCAGTACCTTATCAAATCCTCCAGTTACCAAGGTACGATTTTGTAGGTCAATTGCTATACTGACGACCCAGTTCTGATGCGCCTCAAACTTACGGATCAGCTTCATATTACTAACTTCCCACTGGATAACTGAGCCAATACTTCCGACTGCTAGCTTTTTGCCCGCGGAATCAAATGCAACAACTAAAGCCGAGTTGGGGCTACCATCAAGTCTATCTAGCAGATCGCCACTTTCTGCCAACCATAGATTTACTAGACCAAGATCGTCACCTCCGGCCAGTATCTTCCCCGTAGGATCAAACGCCACGCTGTAAACCCTGTAGTGTCCATCTCTTTTCATTTTACGTATGAGCTTGCCAGTTGCAGACTTCCACAGATTGACTGTATTATCGCTACCACTAGCTAAGGTCCTGCCCGTCGGATCAAAGGCGACACTATAGACCTTGCCTCTATGTCCTCTAAGTATCCTTAGGCACTGACCAGTCTCGGTATCCCACAACCGGATTGTTTTATCCTCAGATGGCGATGCTAATATCTTCCCATTCGGCGACCACGCAATACGTCCAATAAAGCCAGTGTGCCCCCGCAGCGTGCTTACAAGCTTCACGCCCAGCGGAAGGTTTTTTCGTATTTCTTCGTCGGCGAGTTGCCATTTCTCAATAAAGTGATCATCCATGCGCATAGGATTTGTTTGCTCTTTATTAAAATTTTCTAAATTTACTGAAGTTGTTATATATTAAGTAATTTATATATAAACAAATACAAATAAATTAAAAATATGTTCTGGCAAAAATAAAAACGTTTAAACATTAATATAAAAAGTGATTGGTATTAAACGTGAAAAAGTAAGGTAAAATTAAAGAGTAGCTGAATAATTACGGAAGATCAAATGAACTCAGGAAAAGCCAATGGAAAAAATAAAAAAGGAAGAGAAAGAGGAAAATATTAGGATTACTGGAATCCTCAAATATATCTGATTAAACCTTTTATGCGGGTTTAGGTCCGTTAGTTAAGTTGCCTGTTCCATCAGCTCCAATTTTCAAGAGATTAGTATGACCTGGAGGATCAAGCAGCCCTAGGACTACATAAGGGTTATTATTCGCCTGTTTCATTTCAGCCAGGGTATCGGCATCAATGTCAAAAACTGCAATTACCGAAACAAGTCCTTCTGTATCCCAGTTTTCCTTATCCATAAGCCAGAGATCGGCTAAATACTTCGAGACCCATCCTGGATCATCGGCTTTTGCACCGGAGTTCACATTGACAACGTCAAAATTAAATCCTAGGACTACTGCTTTCATAGTTCCGGCATTTTTATCTGTGACCACGAAAATACCTGCAGGAGAACCTCCAAGAGCTTCTTTTTCGTCATCCGTCAATGAAGATACCCAGAGACCTCCTTTGCCCGGAGTCGCGTCCCAACGCTTTACGAAAACGTCTTCTTTGCACCAGTTAGGGCAGGAGAAAACCGTATAACTTACGCCTTCCTCAAGAGGGTAGTTTTCTTCCATCCAGTTTGCAAGCACGTGACCGCTCGAAACTCCCGGACAGAAATGATTGTGCAGCTCAAGGCACTGCATAAGCTCATAATCGAGCTTTCCGGTAGACCAGCCATTCGAAATTGTAAGAATGGCAAATTCGCGCCCGTCAAATACTGTTGCATTTACCTTTTCATTCCATGCAGCTCTCGATTTCGGAGTTTTCGAAAGTGTATCAAAGTTTATATTTTCCGTCACCTTATAACTGATTTCGCTTTTGTTTTCATAAGAGACCTCGATATAAGTACAGTTCCCGCTGCATTTATCGAAGAACGCAAACCATAAAGGACTATTCCTTGAGTTCTGGACAACAAGGAGATTTTTTGTGTACAGAAGATCTCTCTCATAAAACTCTGAATAGAATTCATCCAGGAAAGTATAAGACTCTGCAGGAGAGCCTATATCCGTAATAATAAGTGTATTTTCTGGTCCAACAGCTCCAAGATCTGCTTCGGCTGCAGCAAAGACCTGAGTCATTAAGCCACAATTATCAACATCGGCTGCCGCCCCTGGAATAGGACCAAGGGAAAGAATGAGGGCTGTCAGGAAGACAAGATAAATGACTTTCGCTTTGATTCTCTTTATATTCATCACGCCTTCTCCTATCATGATTTTTCCTCCACTAATCATTAAACCGATTTATTCATTATCTAACCGTAAAAATAGCACTTACTCGAAAATAGTGCTTAATTGGTAAGATAAAGGTCAAACTTAGTAAGTAGTAATATTACAAAGTATAATAAAAGTATTAAATAAAACTTTTGGATTTTGTTAACATTGTGAATATAAAAATGCTATGCGCGAAGTGAAAAGGTGAAAGAAAAAATAAATAGAGAATAGGATGGGATAAAATCAAAATCAATTAGCCTTTATAAAATTATATTGAATACAAAATAAAATAAACGTGGGAAATTATTAGTAAATTAAAATTATATAGGTATAAATGTAAATAAAATGAATTTGTCTTTTTTTTGAAATCAAGACATGATATATAATAGGGGAGTTGGAAATATAGTGGAGGAAATGACATCTAGAGAAAGAGTTCTTGCAATGCTCAACGGAGAACCTGTGGATAGAATTCCGGTAATTTCAGGATCTGCAATGGTAGTAGAATACATACAAAAGAGTGGAGTAACGTGGCCTGAATATCACAGGAATGCTGAAATGATGGTAAGTGTTGCAAGCCTGATGCATACGGATGCAGGGATTGATAATATTGTTGTGCCCTTTGGCATGTTTATAGAATCTATTGCCCTTGGACTTGAAGTTAACATGGGAGCAATTGATATACAGCCTTCAGTCAGAAGTGCCTTTGAAAAACCTGAAGATGTAAATTATGAACACTTTCTTGAAGACAGATATGTCCAGACTACAATTGAAGCCATAAAACTTGCAAAAGAAAAATTTCCTGATGCAGCAATTTGCTCTTTTCTTGTAGCTCCTGTCACTTTAGCGGGAAATCTTATGGGAGTAGAAAAACTTCCTGTGCTCAGTCTAAAATGCTTGAAACAGGAAAAGAAGATGAAAGAAATACAGGAATGGATCTCTACCGCCCTCCAGATAAACAAAATTTATGCGAGGGCCTGTATCAAGGCAGGAGCAGATGTGCTTTATTACTCAGATGCCTCTGCGTCTCCTAGTCTTGTTATGCCACAGTTTTATTACAACGCGGCAGTTCCTGCGACAAAGGAACTTGGAGATTTCATCCATTCTCTGGGGTGTCCCTGGGAACTGCATATCTGTGGGCAAACACTGCCAATTATTGAGGGTATGGCCTCCACTGGAGCAAACTGTCTCAGTATAGAGCAGGCAGTCAAGATGAATGAAGCAACAAAACTTGCAGGTAAAGTACCAGTGGTTGGGAACGTGACCCCACTTCTTATGATTGAAGGTACAGAAGAACAGATCACAGGAGCAGTTAGGAAAGCCCTTGATGGTGGAGCAAAGGGAAGTATGCTTGGTTGTGGAACTCCCCCTCTCAGCACTTCTGACAGGCTTAAAATGTGGGTCAGAGCCGCAAAAGAGTGGTCAATCGAGAACCTGTAAACTGGTCAGAAGAATTTGACATTTGGTAACAGATTCATTAGAATAATTAGCATACCTGAACCTCCAAGTTTAATAGGAGCTTGGAGGTTCAGGACACCTGCTCTTCCGTTCTATATAACTCGACGATAATTAATTTTATATTTTATAGTTTATATAGCGGATCAAAAAGTAAAAACTTGATTATTTAAAATTTTATTTCTTTGGAACTCATGTCCCTAATTGTCAATCAACTATTATCAATAACTTTTGTCAATCAAGTTTTTGACCTCAAAATTTTGGCATAAGCTAGAAAAAGAGATTAGTGAAAATTAAGGACAGACAATAGTATCAAACAGCCCTACTACTAATTCTGCCAGTTCCTTGCTTTTTTCAGTTGAAGTCATCAGGGTGTCAGCACGGGTAGCATGGCATCCAATTTTCTCAAATGCGAATTCATCCGCCTGATCTCGTTCATCGAAAACAAAGACATCCAAGAAATCCTGATAATATTCCGCAACCCCCATTGAAGAGACCTCAAGCCCCGACGCCTGCATCAATTTTCCGGCAGGCCCGCTTACAGGGGCATTGCCAATTATTGGACTGATTGCCACGACTTTTTTCTTTTGCAGCAGATTTTTCATGCCTGGAAGAGAAATGATAGGCCCTATACTCGTAATAGGGTTACTTGGACCTATTAGGACGTTATCGTCATTTTCCAGGGCTTCGAGCACCTTTGGAGAAATTGAAGCTTCGGAAATTCCCGTTATGTTAACATCCAACACTTCGGGTTCTCCATGCTTTCCGATCCAGAAATCCTGAAAATGCAGAATCGCTTCAGGGGTTTCTATATAAGTGGAAACAGGATCATCAGACATGGGCAGAATCTTTGCATCAATTCCGAAAAGGGAAGCAAGCTCTAAAGTCGCGTCTGTAAGAGAGATTCCACTTCGTATAAAATTAGAGCGGATGATATGGGTTGCTCTGTCACAGTCCCCAAGCTTCATGCTCTCCGTGACACCCAGTTTCTGCATACGCTCATAAGTCAGAAATGTGTCGTCTTTTATGCCCCACCATCTATTCCGATCGATCTGACCTGATAACAGATAGAGCACTGTATCCAAGTCAGGACAAATCAGATTTCCCGAAACCCAGAGGTCTTCGGCAGTATTTACAACAACGGTCAGTTCCTCCGTTGGGAGGATCTCCTTGAGGCCATCAAGGAGTTTTGGAGTTCCGGTGCCGCCTGAAAATATAATCATGATAATACCTTTTCCGGCTTTCTATTAAACTTTCGGGTAACGGTATTTCTGCAAAATCTACAGTACCTGAGTAATAGTAACAACAATATATAATGAGATCTGTCTAAAGAATAATGAAGGTTGTCCTTGATCCTGTACACGGTTATATAGAGCTGGACGACTTAGCTCAGGATCTTCTTTCCATCCCTCAGATGCAGCGCCTAAGAAGGGTCAGACAGCTTGGGTTTTCAAACCTCGTTTACCCTGGAGCTAATCATTCTCGTTTTGAACACTCGCTTGGAACAATGCATCTTGCCTCCATGCTAACTAGAAGTCTCGATTCGATTGAAGAAGATAGGAAAACCGAAATAAAAGCTGCTGCTCTTCTGCACGATGTAGGGCACGGACCTTTTTCTCATGTTACCGAGAATGTTATAGACAAATACACGCGGCGCAGGCACGATGATGTAAAAGAAATCCTGGGAAAGGGAGAAATAAAGGAAGTTTTGAGCAAATATGGAATTTCTCCAGGAAACCTTGTAAAGCACATAAAAGGAGAAACCTCTCTGGGGCAGATCCTTAGCAGCGAGATTGACGTGGATCGAATGGACTATCTTGTTCGAGACGCCCATTACACAGGCGTAGCCTTCGGGGTCGTAGATTACAACCGCCTGATAAATCAGATGAATTTTTATGAGGATAGACTCGTTGTAGACTACGGAGGATTGAAAGCTGCCGAATCTCTACTGGTCTCACGTTTCTGGATGAACGCGTCTGTATACTATCATCACGTAACCAGGATCTCGGAAGCTATGTGTTCCAGATCGGTGGAGTACATGATAGAAAATAATGAGCTTGATCCGTTCAAGCTCAGGCAGATGGATGATATAGACCTTGTTGCGTCCATGAGAAAAGCAACCGGATACGCAGGAGAACTTTCACGGCTGCTGGATGCCCGTAAACTCTATAAGCGGGCACTATACGTAGGCCTGGTAGATGTAGGAAAAGCCGTACTCAGACATCGCGACCGGATACGAAGGGTAGAAAAAGAGATTGCAGAGCTAGCAGGAATTGATCCTGAGTATGTGCTTGTAGATATTCCGAAGATGCCTGAAATGGTGGAAATGCAGGCAATGATAAAGACTGATCACAAAATGATCCCTCTTAATGAAGCTTCCCATTTTGTATCTATCCTGCAGGAAGCTCATATGGATAACTGGAGAATGGGGGTATATAGTCCGAAAGAGCACTGTGAGGCTGTAGGAAAAGCCGCCAGAGATTATTTTGAGGTTAAAAAGCCCATAAAACAGTTTAAACTAAGTGATCTCTGAAGGTAGAATAAAAGAAAAATAGAATTTAAAAAAGGAACTTTAAGGGCAGAGGTAGGAATTTGTTCCAGATTAAACGAAAAGTGGGAAAAATCAAAATTGTACTTGAGGTAAAAAAGGTCGGAGAAGATTACCTGCTGACCCTTACAGGTGGAGAAGAACATGTGGGAGCTGTTGCCGTAGGGCTTTTTGACGAAAAAAGTCAGAGAGCAAGTTCATCGGTAATAACAATGTCCGGTCATCGAGAAGAATATCTTGCCCTTGATGGGGCAAGGAAGGTAAGCAAGGCCACAAGGAGGACTTCGGTATTTGTTGCCGGAATACACCAGGATAATATAAGCTCTGAAGAAATAAGGGATATAGTCTCAACTGCAGGAGAAATGGTGGAAAGCTTCATTGCCTTTTACGAAAAAGGAAACGAACTGGAAGGGCAAGATAAAGATTTGAAATAATTGACGGCAGGATAAAATGGAGATAACGGTAGGAATCAGCGGAGCCTCAGGGGTTCAGTATGGAATTCGCCTTCTTGAAGTACTGGCGGAAAGAGGAATTAAAACCCATCTGGTTTTGACGGATGCCGCAAGCCAGATTATTGGGATCGAAACGGATTACACGCCAGAGGCAGTGGAAAAACTTGCAACCTGGAGCTATGCCCAGAAGGATTTTTCAGCGCCAATTGCCAGCGGCTCTTATAGGACAAACGGAATGGTTATCGCTCCTTGCAGCATGAAAACCCTTGCAGCCGTAGCAAATGGGCTATCCGATACTCTCCTTACGAGAGCTGCAGATGTCTGCCTCAAAGAGGAGAGAAAACTTATACTGATGACCCGGGAAACTCCGCTTAGCCTTATACACATTGAAAATATGCTTCGGGCTAAAAAAGCAGGAGCGAGTATTCTTCCAGCCTGTCCGGGCTTCTATTCGCGACCTAAAACCCTTGAAGACCTGATAGATATCATGGTAGGAAGGGCACTCGACCTGCTCGGGATAGAAAACGAGATCTATCACCGCTGGAAACAATGAAAAGAACCTCATAGAATCAGGGAAAAATTAGGAATTCCAGAAAGATAAGTCAGAAGAAATTTTGATTTTCCGAAGAAAATTTTTGAGAGATCGTGTCACAGGCCTATGTTCTAACGAAAGCTATATAAAGGATAATCTCCTTTGAGAGGAAGTACCCCTTGGGATAGTAGGGTAGCTTGGTCCATCCTCGAGCGTTTGGGACGCTTGGACCGCGGTTCAAATCCGCGCTATCCCATTTACATATTTTTCTAATGTATTTATTCTGTATCTAGGTTAGAATTATTATTTTCGAACTCTGAGATTTTTTCCTTCTCTCTCGCTATCATTTATAAGTACTTGATTATTGATCAAATGACACATGACTATGTTTTCCATTAGGAGATAGGCATCTAGTTTTAGATTTTCTTTGACATGAAAATGCCTGTAAATGTTTTCACTTATTTGTGCTTGTTACTCGAAGAATACCATGCTCATTTTTCATAATTTATCCATCCCACTTTTCACAGTAAATATTCGTTTTCGAAAACGTTGCAGATTTAGGTATCCAGAGAAGAATCCAAAACATTCCCAAACATTAAAAAAATTTTTATACATAAACATACTAAATATATTAAGAAATTGGAGGAAAGAAAAGTGAATTTTTTGGAGAAAATGGATATTTTCTGGTACCAGTTGGGTAAATTAATCAAATTATCAGTATGCATATTTCTTCTGCTAATTTTAGTTTGGACACTGTCTAGAATAATGGAAAGCATCCTCCAGTAATGAATAGTATTTAGCCTAATGGCTTTCAGCCACAATTTCACTTAAATATCAGAACCAGACCCTCCTCAGCTTAGCGAAGTTTTCACATAGCTCAAACCAAACCAAAAATCCACAACAGTGAGAATCACATCATAAAATCCAGAGTACTCCAAAAGGCCATATTTGCTTTGTTTTACTAGATTTGAAAGCTGCCTTTATTGCAAGCTTTCAGTAACTTACTTTCAGGGCTCATTTTCTACAAATTTCTTTTTTGAAGTTTCCGTTTAACTGAATATCTGTAATATAAAAATTATACTTCAAAGAAAATATAGAATAAGATAAATAATTGATTGAGCATATTTAGTAACAGATTATGAAAAACATTTATAGCGATGTACATATAATATAAATTTGAGCTGTATAAATTACGATGTTGTATAAGTAGGGGAAAAACGGGGATAAAATAAATTAATTTGTACTCGGGTAAAAAATTTTTACCTTAAAACGGGTACTCAAAAACAATACATTTTGAATATTTAAATTATGATTTAGAGAAAACCGCTGTACAAGTAATACACTTTTGGCATTTTGTATTAACCGAAGAAAAAAGAGAAATTTTGTTGTTAAGAGGGTTTTAGCCTGGCAAATTATCGGGAAGACAGCAGGTTCTCTTGGTTATTTTTTATGAACCTAATATAAGGAAGGCAAATAATCTTTCGCTAGCAGGAGAAAATTCTCCGGTTGAGGTTTATGAAAATAATAATACCTGTACTTTATGAAAGTGAGGTAATATCGTGAAAATTAGTCCAAGAGTGGTATATCTGTTAATAGTCTTTAATTTTCTGATGATTATGACATCAAACGTAACAGTTGCGGATACCCTGGAAGCTGGGAAATTAACAAAGGTAGCCTCCAATGTTGCGTCTGATTCAAATCCAGTTTGGTCTCCAGATGGGAAAGAAATCCTTTTCTCACGGGAAGATGGGCTGTATAAGGTATTTTTAGGTGGTTCGGGAGAAAAGAAGCTTACCTCTACAATGGGAGATAATTTTACTTCCTGTTATGCATGGTCTCCAGATGGAAGCAAAATTTCGTATATTGAAAACAGATACGATGACACTAATGGGCCGACGAGTGATTTATGGGTAATGAATGCAGACGGGACAGGAAAAACCCAATTGCTCGACACAGCGTGGTATAAATATTATTATATATACACCTGGTATCCCACAGGTTCAAAAATACTCTACGCTGAGATTTATGAAGAGATTGGGGGCTCCTATTGGGAAATGGATTCCGATGGATTCGATAAACATACCCTTGGGAACATAGGTATTGCTAGCAGTATTGCCCTATCACCCGATGCATCAAAAATAGCAGTTTGTACGCATGGGCCGGCTGACATTGACTATTATATTGATAGTGGAAAGATAGGTAAAGATTTGACCAGGTCTCAACCTGGATTAATTGCTCATCAAACTCAATCCAAGCAGTCACAGATATGGTCTCCAGATGGTTCAAAAATAGTATACTATGCAGGGGAAGGTGAATCCTATTATGAGGGTGGAAACTCGGAGATATATACGATAAAAGCTGACGGGACCGGAAAAACTCAAATTACCTCAGACTCGGCAAATGCTAATTCTCCTATATTCTCACCGGATGGAAGTAAAATCGTATTTGTATCGAATAAGGCTGGCAGTAAAGACATATGGATTATGAACGCCGACGGAAAAAATAAAGCGCAGCTAACATCAGATTCAGCATCGGATTCGTTTCCGGTATGGAGCCCAGATGGCAAAAAAATTGCTTTTTGGTCTGATAGAGAAGGAAAAAATAGTATATACATTATGCCAATAGAAAACGAAAACTCGCCAATTGCTGCCTTCTCTGCATCTCCAACTTCAGAAAACGCACCGCTGAAAGTTAGTTTTACTGACAAAAGCACAGGAGCACCCACCTCATGGAAATGGAGCTTTGGAGATGGAAAATCTTCAACATCCAAGAGTCCTGCATATACCTACAGTAAAGCCGGAAATTACACTGTCAGTTTAACGGTAAAGAATGCAGCCGGAACAAATACCAAAACAATAGAGAATTATATAACTGTAAAAGCAGCTCCACAAAAACCGGTTGCTGCTTTCTCTGCAGCGCCTACCTCCGGAAATGCTCCACTGAAAGTAACATTTACTGACAAGAGTACAGGCTCACCTACATCATGGAAATGGACTTTTGGAGACGGAACAACTTCAACAGTTAAGAATCCTGTACATACATACAGCAAGGCAGGAAAATATACTGTCAGCTTAACAGTAAAGAACGCTGTCGGAACAAACACCAAAACAATAAATAACTATATTATCACAACCGCTTTGAAAGCTCCAGTTGCTGCTTTTTCTGCTGCTCCGACCTCCGGAAAAGCCCCACTGAAAGTGCAGTTTACCGACAAGAGCACAGGATCACCAACTTCGTGGAAATGGAACTTTGGGGATGGCACATATTCAACAGCCAGAAGTCCTGCGCACACATACAGCAAGGCAGGAAAATACACTGTCAGCTTAACAGTGAAGAATGCTAAAGGCAGTAATACTAAAACTATTTCTGGCTATATCATAGCCTCTAAAAACAAATAACTAAGATTAAAAAAACGAAAGGGTAAATTTCAAAGGATAAAGAAGGAGTAGTAATCAAATTTGGAAAAAATTTCAGGTTATCTAAAACAGTTAGATAACCATTTTTTGAAGAGTGTTTATGCTCCGGCACATAGATTCCTCGTGATTTGGAAGATAAGTGAACTGCAGAAAAACACCCTTGGATTTCCTTTCTCCACTCTTTCTCACACTTTCCTTTATTATGAGATATAAATAATTAAAGTAAGATGATTATGAAGTTTTTGTATAATTAAACTTGAGTGGTTACCAAGCTCGAATAATCAAATAAAGAATGGGTAAAATATGAATAATTAAGAGATCAAAAATATATAAGAGGAATAAGTATTTTATATTAATCCAAAAAATACAATTATTCTCCTTATTACATATTTTTTTATTAACAGATAAGAAATATTATATCCCGAGTTATCTAAGTAAACAGTAGAGTATATTTTCAGTAAGGTCCAAGTCTAAATCTAAATCTAAATCTAAATCTATCCAATTATCGGACTCGAGATAAGCGAAAGCATCTTAAAAATTGAAGTATGTATTGACTATACATTCGACACATAAAATAAAAATATTGATATTATAATTTTTTTTATATTCTGTTTCAATAGTTTATCTCTGTTTTTTATATTATAAAGCAGTTTTTTATAGTCTAGTCTGGCTAATGAATTTATTTTTGTGGCGTCTCTTCTTGATTATACCTTATAATAAAGCACTAAATGTATAAGTTCAGAAGTATTTTATATCTGGACACCAATCATTAAATGATTTCTGTATCTGTAAAAAAGTTGAGTGCCTGCAGATTAGTCTTAAAACATCATTAACCGGACAAAGGCTCGGTATTATAATACTTTTGATTGCAGGCTCTGGAAACATAAGTGGTTGGTTACAGAAAGCCATATCCCATAGTGAAATAGGAATGAATATTGGAAAGGAGTGTGAATAGGTGGAAAAAAGTCGAAAGCTTTTAAAAAAAACGGTTTCTAAACTATTATTTACTATCTGTACATCATTGTTGTTGATATCGCTGTTTTCATTTACTGCGTTAGCTGGAGATGTAGATTTAAACCAGGAGGCAAATTCTGATAAAATATCAGCAAGTTTGTCTTCAAAAATTACTAAAATTCCAGAGACTGAGCAAATTCCTGTAATTATAATGTTATCAGATCAGAATATCGCATTTAAGACTGCTGCTGGGAAATCTCAAATTGAGAATAATCAGAAAGATCTGATAAAATATCTCGAGAGTGAGAAATCAAAAAACCATGTACAAAAAATAAAATCTATTAAGATTATTAACGCTGTTGCAGCTAGGGTAACACCGGGAGTTTTAGCTTCTCTTGCCGGGAGACCCGACGTTCGGAAGATTGAACTTGATGAAGTTGTTTCTATAGTAGAACATGCCGAGACATCCTCCGAAAAAATAGAGGCAGCGACTACCCAGCAGATAAAGGCATCTACAAATGCGTGGGGAGTAGACAAAATCGAAGCACCTGCAGTCTGGCAGCGGGGTATAACTGGAGAAGGGATAACCGTTGCTGTTATAGATACGGGAATTGACGCAACACATCCTGACCTTAACGACCTTGACGACAATCCCAATACAAACGATCCGAAAGTTGTAGGCTGGGTTGACTACGTAAACTCGAGGTCGTCTCCATATGATGATAATGGGCATGGTACTCATGTATCCGGGACCATTTCAGGAACCGGTGCTAACGGTGTGCAAACCGGAGTTGCACCAGGTACAAAGCTGATTGAAGCAAAAGTATTCGATGGATACGGTTCTGGATATTTATCTGATTGTATTCTTGGCTTTGAGTGGGCAGTTGCTAATAATGCCCGTATTATAAGTTTTAGCGGTGGATCATCAGCACATAGTTCGGCGTTTACGACTACAATAAACAATGTTGTTACAGCAGGTATAGTTCCTATCATAGCGGCTGGTAATAACGGCGAGTATGGATCTGGCTCAATCACGTGCCCCGGTGATGAACTTAATTCGTGTACTGTTGGTGCAACAGATTCTTCCGATGTAATAGCATATTTCAGCGGTCGGGGTCCTGTTACTCTTGATGGGCAGACATACATTAAACCCGATGTATCTGCGCCCGGAGTAGATGTCACTTCAACACTTCCAGGTGGCGGATATGCAGACTGGTCCGGAACTTCCATGGCAACACCGCATGTTTCCGGCGCTGCAGCATTAATTCTGGAAAAGAGCCCGACTATGAAGCCTTCTGCGGTAAAGCAGAAATTAGAAAGTACAGCAGTAGATCTTGGATCGGCAAGAAAGGATAATGATTATGGTTCAGGCCGGATCGATGCATATGATGCAGTATTCGGCGGAGTACCTGTTGCAAACTTTTCTGCAAAACCTACCGAAGGGAAAGCACCATTAACGGTTGCCTTTACTGACAAAAGTACAGGAAACCCCACGTCATGGAAATGGAGTTTTGGAGACGGGACATCTTCAACCCAGCAGAATCCAACGCATAAGTATTCTAAAGTAGGGAGATATACTGTTAAACTTACAGTAACAAATGGTGGAGGCAGTAACACATCAACAAAAACAAATTATATAAAAGCGGTAACAAAGCCGGTTGCTGCATTTTCTGCGACACCCACCTCAGGAAAAGCGCCATTAACGGTTGCCTTTACTGACAAAAGTACAGGAATACCAACTAAATGGAAATGGACTTTTGGAGACGGAGCATCTTCAACAGAACAGAATCCAAAACATCAGTATTTACAGGAAGGAAAATATAAGGTTGCACTTACAGTAATCAATGTGGCAGGCAACAATACGACAACAAAAGCAAATTACATAAATGTGACAACAAATACCAGGCCAGGTATATACTCTCAAAACAAATAAGTCCTAAATCGAAAAATGATAAAAATATCAAGGCTAAAGGGTAGTGGGGGAATTATTTATCAAATCTGACAAAAAGGTCACCTTTACCTTGTTTGACCAGATTTGAGAGTTGACATTTTCTTTGTGATTTAGAGTGACTGATCTTATTATCTTATTTCTAGTTGTCCGAGAGTTATTTAATCGGAAAATCAGGCACATTCCCCACCCTATTGGAAACTGGTGAAACTCACCTATGCCGGACTACACAATTTGAAAGCCCAATTATTTCCACGATATCACTATTATCCGGAGAATGAATAATCATCTGTCCTTTCTTAAGATATGGAATTCTCCTCTCGTATTCTTTCGGGACTTTTAGAGAGGTGATAGCTGTATCGTTGTTGAGGTTAAGGATCAGTTTCGTATTTATTTGCTTGAAAACCGTATCATCGATATCCTGGGGGTCCTGGGTGATCAGGAAAAGACCAAGTCCTTCTTTTCGACCCTGGCGGGCTGCGTCTGCAAAACGAGAAATAATAAGACGAGAATGTTCCCCGTTTGCCTTCGAGAGGTATCGATGGGCTTCATCCAGGGCAAGGATAATAGGAGTTTCTTTAATAGCTTTTTCTCCTGTGGTACTTAATTTGTTGTCTACAATCAAGCTCATTATTGTGAGTACTATGAGGTCGCGGATTCTGGGAGCGCTTATGTATTCGGTCGGGAAAACTGAAACCTGTCCTGGCTTGAAGATCTTATCCAGAAGGTCAGTAATTGAGGTCGCATCCCGGTCGAAAACCTTCGAGAAGAAGGGATTTCTCACTCTCCTTACAATTCCGTCATATGAGGATTCATGAAGCTTTCCACTGTCAACGTAGTAGGAACGAGTACCTTCATTGTCAATATGATTGATAAAATTCTGGTAAGTATGAAGCACGCTTGATTTGAAGAAATCTCCAAGAAGTACTTCAAGCCCTATGTACTGGAGTTCGGACATTCCGGCTGCTGCAATAAGCCAGGAATTGTGTTCTACAAGCGAAAAGGGAATTGTAAACTCAATCTGCTCGGCTCTGGACTTATCCCCGGGATATTTCTGCCCGTCAACTTTCGCCACGAAAGCCTTTGTAGAGAGAACCCGACCATAAGTTACATTTTCGGATTCGAAACGGAATTTGTCGTTCTCAGTCAGGGTCTCGTTGTCCTCGAAAAGCTGGGAATATTCATCCTGAGGGTCCATGATTACCAAACAGGGATTTTTCCGGGCCTTATCAGGAGAACTCCGCAGCCTGTATCTGTTGTTTTCATTCAGGAACTGACGGAGGATATTCTTTGAGAGAAAAGTTTTTCCTGTCCCTGTGCTCCCGCAAATAAGTATATGCCTGAAAATAAGAGGGTCACCCATTGAATAGTCGTTTCTGAGATAGTATGCAACCGTTTCAGGCTCGGAATTAGTTTTTAAAAGTTCGCCGCCTACGCTCAGGTGACCGAGAAAAATTCCTTCTTCAGGAATATTGAGCCCTGTCTGGACTTCAAGCCTGTCAGTAACAGGCAGGATAGGAGTATTAGGGTGGGGAATCCGGTCTGCCATACGCCGAGTGAGTTTGCCTTCGGTCTTCCGGTAAAGAATACAGAGCGGATCAAGACAGGCAAGGAACTTGTAATCATCTTCATTTACAGGGTTTCCAAGAGCACTGAGCATACGCCTGGAGTGAATCTCAGTTGCGTCGTCTACCACAAACTCCTGCCTGTACTGAAGTTTTCCCACCCTGGCAAAGAGTTTTTCTCCATTTTCATAAGGCACGACTACATATGTGCCTAGCCTTATCTCATCCCGACGGGCTGATGTAATATAGCCTGTGATTACAGCTCCTGAGGGAGTCAATTCAAGGGGCTCTATGCCTGTAGTAACAATCCCGAAAGCCTCTGAAACTGGAGAAGCCTTCAGGATGTTATCGCTATAACTGGCAAAGCTTTCAAAGGGGAAAGCTTCCTGTACGGAACGCCCAAGAACTTCAGATTCAAGAGAGAGATCTGATAAAGGCGGAGAAGAAGTCTTAGACACAGAAGAAGTCTTAGATAGAGAAGCAGTCTTAGATAGAGGAGCAGATTCAAGAATTGCTTCAGCAGGAACTGAAAAAAGATCGGATTCAATATCAGATTCAATACCGAATCCAATATCGGGTTTAATATCTGATTTAATATTGGATTCAATATCTGATATAATGTCAGATTCGGTTGGGATAAAATCCGGTACCTCCTCTGGACAATCTTTCCTGAGAGTATCGGACAATGGAGCTTGCAGTGTTTTATCGTTATCAGGTGTGAATATCGGAGTAACCAGGTTGGAAGCTCCTTCAAGGTCAAGAGATTTCACGAGCTCGCCCTTATCGCTGCCTTCGGCACTTATCTCGTCAGGGCTTTCCTTTGAACTTGGAGTTTCTTCCGTTCCTGAATCCACAGGAACTGGATTCTGTTTCGGTTTGTAAGAGTTAAAAGTAAAAATATCGACATCTTCATATTTCATTTATCTTACCCCACCGAGTGTCATTATAAGTGGTATCGGGATTCATGTTTTCAAAGAATTTATCGATCTCTTGCCTCTCCACCTTGCGGATTTTTGCCAGATGGTCTGCCTTTGTGAGGGTAAGAGGAAAACCATACAAAGAAAGGTCAAAGAGCACTTTTTTGGTAATTTGCATGCGGAGGAAATCGTCCTTAACAAGCCCATATGGGGCTTCTACCTTGAAGACAATATCTTTAGAGGGTGCATAAAGCATGAAAAAACAAAGAGCATAATCCTCAGACGGGAAATTGTGCCTGAGTTCCTGCTGGAGCGGATCTGCGGCTGCAAGGGGTGAAGTCCCGTCAAGCAACTTTTCATAAAACCTCTTGGGCTGCAAAAACCAGTTGGTGTAAGTAATGTAAGCATTCTTGGAACCATTGTGCTTGCCATTCTTCCTGTTATTTCTCGAGTTCCTCCCCTCATGTCCTGAGGCATTATCAACTTTTTCTAAGGATAGAAGATTCTTGAAAAACTGGGAGTCAAGCATCCAGGGAAGGTCGAAAGCGTTCCCTTTTTTCCGGATGCTGTCCATAATCTGCACGTCAGTAGGATTTTTTACAAACCCGATCACAGGCTGCCGATTTTTAAGGAAATGATCCATGATATCAATGTAATTCTGGAGGATTTTTCGGGCGTCGGTGTTCTGCCGAACCCTTACTTCCTCATCGTCCAGCACCATCCAGTACATTAGCTGTTTTGGATAAATCGGCCCGTCCATTATGAAAAAGCTCTCAGGTTCGAGCTTGTCTTTCATGAAAAGAATATGTTCGGATTCTGCCAGGTACATGGCAAAACTGTGCACCATATCAGGGGCTTTTCTTTTTAACTCATCAGGTGCGATTGTAACCAGTTTTGCCCTTCCAAATCCTTCATCAAAGGTTTCCCAGCCTGCTGTAGCCTGTATGGACACCTTCAGAGAAGAAGAATAAGCAGCACATACGATTGTTCGAAATCTTTGAATATCGAGATCAGTAGGCGTTGCAGCCAACCCACAGTGACAGAAATCTACAAAAAGTCCGCTGTCATAAGTCTTTGGGTTAGTACTTCCGCTGTCACAAGCATAAGTAAGTGGATACGGATCCTCGCTCTGTGCCATCAGCTCAGTTCTTACAATCCCTCGAAAGAGCCTGTCTATGGCTTTAAGAATGACCTTCCCATCTAGCTCCAACTCCTCAAGTAGAGAATAGATATCCGCAGCCGTTTTTACCTCCTCAGATTCAAACGAGCGGTCAATCTTTTTTGCAAGCTCCGAGATCTTATGCATATGCACAGGCTCAAGGGTCATGGATAAAAGATACTTTGAGGAGTTTATATATTTGTTGAGTGGAAAGCGGATATAAAGGAACTAAGCAAAGATTTGAACTTCCTTAAACCTAATGTTCTGAAGTGAACTAAAAATGGGGTTTTAATAAAGATTGCAGGAACATAAATATCTGTGACTCTGATAAGCCCATAGAACTGATGACTATCGTCCTTTCCTCAACTAAGCCTTACCGGGTTTGAAGGAATTTCATCCTTTTCGACCACAACCGCCGTGCCATATGCAAGCAATTCAGTCATTGTCTGGCCAATCTCTGAAGAATCGAACTCGACACTTACTACTGCATTGGCCCCAAGAGCCTCTGCATGTTCTTTTAATCTGTCAAGTGCCTGTTCGCGGGACTGATTCAGGAGTTCGGTGTACTCGTGGATCTCCCCACCGACAATTGACCTGAGGCCAGCGGTTATGTTTCGTCCTAGCCCACGGCTCCTCACAATCAATCCCCACGTAAACCCGATGGTTTTTATGATTTTATAACCTGGTAAGTACGGTGTACTGACAATAATAATATCTTTTGTCATGGCATCCCAGCATATTGATCAAATTAGCACTTTATAAATGTTAATTCTACTTCTTTAACTAATATGATTGAGAACATACATATTAATATTGGTATGTTGGGTACAAGAGTCCACATAAAATATTATCAAAACAGATAATATTTGCTCCGACAATTACAATCCTAGTATCCTTCCAGCATATTTTGTCGTTTATCAGGTCGATCTGCTTTCTCAATTATTCAATTCTTACTTGCTACAAAACAATTGAGTTAAGTATTGAGAACAGTTATTTCAAACGACAGTATATTTATATTAAGATATTCTTTTAATTAGCAAACGGCTCTCAAAACTTAAACTGTCTTTTGCTAGAGAGGTATTTGTGGATTACACCATACAAATGTCATATTAAGTAAAGGAATATCTTGGCCGAAATTCACATAAAGTTTGAGATTTTCTGAAAACAGAAAATCGCCCCGAGATTTAGAGCCTATCCTAAAAGTCGGTATCTACTGTAACCCTTACAGTATGCAAGATGAAAGATCATAATAGATACTCTGAGATCATAGTCAGATTGTGACTTTTCAACATATATTATGGACTTGTCGATAGACTCTCAAAAACAGAGGGAAGTACATTGATGAAAACGGGAAAGAGAGGAAAACAAAGAAAACAAAGTCGATCTGGTAATGGACTACTTAATATTATGTTAAATCTTTTCGTAAAATCAATGAGACTACTATTTAGTTTTTCAATTTACTTACTGAAACTAATGTGGCAATTGCTTAGATTCCCGATGTATCTACTGTACATGTTTACAAAACGACTTGTTAAACCTATATGGCTACTGCTTAGTTTTCCAATTCGCTTACTGTATAGGTTTATAAAACGACTGCTTAAGAAAAATCCATCAAACTCAGCACTAAGCACATTAGCAGAAATCGACGAAATGGATGGATACAGATTTGAAGAATTTGTGAAGTACGTTTATGAACAGTTAGGATATTCAGTCTGTCAAACTCCACGATCAGGGGATCAGGGTGCAGATCTGATCCTAACATCAAAAAAAAGAAGAACCGCTGTTCAGGTAAAAAGATACACGGGGAAAGTCTCAAACAGTGCAGTACAGGAAGTCGTAGCTGCAAAAGGTTTTTACAAATGCACTGAGGGTATAGTAGTTACAAATAGTTATTTTACCGATTCCGCCAAACAATTAGCTAAAGCGAACTTTATTGATTTAGTTGATAGAAATGAACTTGAAAAGATGATCAATACTATTCTGAATTAAGAATACTCCAAAATAAGAGATTCCTTATTGGATATTTATTGTCATACTTTTATCAATTATTCATAAGATCATATTGATTATCGTCATTTTAAGTGATAATTTATATAATTGTTCTTTTAATTAGTAACTTACTCGAATATTTGAAATTTCTATCACTATAAAAGGCACGTGTGTTACACTATGTAAATGTCATACTAAACAAAGATAAATCCTAAAAGATAAACTTTGTCCAAAGTTTAGATGAAGTCAGAGAATTTCATGAAAACAGAAAATCGTAGAGCGTTTCAATATTTATTACGCTTCCAAATAGTACTATATTCAATACTAATAAAGTATGTGATTACAGAGCCAAAGATTTCGTGGAGTTGGACTAAATGAGCATAGTATGGCTAAGAAAGAGAATAGATGCGCTCAAAAAAGCAATAAATCCATTCACGGTTATATTTTGGATATTTGCGTCTGTGACTGTAGCCCTGGTATTGTTAGTGTTGAAACGAAAGAAATGCAATGAAAAATAATTATATTAATCTTTTTTATCCTAAAAAATTATGTCCTGAAGCTGCCTGGCTGGGCCTAGCCTGGCGTAGGATAAATTAAGTCATGAATGTTTAATCCAGCTTACTTGATCTACTAATTCTTAATTCGTCTCTGATCTCTGACAGTTTACCTCGAGCAGAATTATATTCACTTCTTAGATTTTCGATATCTGCTGGTATAGTTTTCATCCTTGTCTCTACCAGTTCTCTCATCTGCTCGTTTTCGATCTCATCCGATAATTTGCAGCTTAAATCTTCTTTAATTACTCCAACTTCTTCAATAAATTCATTAAATATATCGATTGAATCTGTCATTTTCAATTCTCTAGCCACGGCTTCCAGACTCTCTAATTCGTCTATCAGAGCATCTGCACTCCTATCCAAATCGTTCATTTTCTGTTCTAGCTTAGTTAATCTGGACATTATATCCTGTTTAGCTAATTCAGACAATATACTTCCCCCCTTAAATGCTACAACGAGATGATATTTATTATAGTAACAGTAAGATTTTAAAGTCCCTCTATAGTTGTTAAGAACTAAAGTCCCTGTTTATCTGTTAACGACGACAGTTTTTATATTCACAAATTCTTTGAGCCCATAGTGGGAAAGTTCTCTCCCTACTCCGGATTTCTTGATCCCACCAAAAGGAATCCTCGGGTCGGATTTGATCATTCCATTGATAGACACAGATCCGGATTTTATTCTTTTTGCCAGACTTTCGGCCCGATACAGATCTCCAGACCAGATTTTCGCCCCGAGTCCATACTCTGTAGAATTTGCAATCTCCACGGCTTCATCGTCATCTTTTACCGTAATCACCGGAGCAATTGGCCCGAAAACCTCAGTCCTGCATACTTCCATATCCGTACTGGCAGCAGGAATGAGGGCAGGCCTGAAGAAGAATCCCTTTTTATGCCCTTCTCCATAAACATGAAGTTCTGCACCTTTCATTTTTGCGTCTTTCAGGACTCTTTCAAGACTCTCTAAAAACTCCTTCTTTGCAAGAGGCCCGATATCGGTCTCCTCATCCATAGGATCTCCAATCTTCAGTTCCTTCACCCGGCGTTCAAATGCCTCGATAAAATCCGCAACAACATCTTCTACGACAATTAATCGTTTGGCAGCGATACAGCTCTGTCCGGCATTTAGAAAACGGGACTTTACAGCCGCCTGAGCAGCTTTCTCAACGTTTGCATTCTCAAGCACAATGAAAGGGTCCGAGCCTCCGAGTTCAAGTACTAAAGGCTTGATAGCTCCCCCTGCAAGTCTCCCAATTTTTGAGCCCGCGCCTACGCTGCCGGTAAGCGAAACTCCGTCTACCAGTTCTTCTTTAAGAATTTGCATGGCAATTTTCGAGTCAATTAACAGGGTATTAAAAACGTTTTCAGGAAATCCGGCCTCAATAAAGACTTTTTCAATTTCCAGCGCAGACTGTGGCACGTTTGAGGCATGTTTGAGCACACAGACGTTGCCCGCACAGATCGCAGGCACTGCAAACCTGAAAACCTGCCAGAATGGAAAGTTCCAGGGCATGATCCCAAAAATCACTCCAAGAGGCTCAAAAGTCACGTAACTTTTCTCAGCTCCTGTATCCACAATTTCATCCTTCAGGAGTTCGGCCGCGTTTTCCACGTAATAATCACAGAGCTGAGCGCATTTCTGAACTTCGTTCTTTGACTGCCTGATAGGTTTTCCCATCTCTTTCGTGATAATTTCGGCGTAAGTATCGGTGTTTTTTCGAAGAATCCCGGCAGCAATCTTGAAATGCTTCGCCCTTTCCTCCGCAGGCAGTGAGCCCCATACGGAAAACGCAGCCCTGCAATTTTCAATCCTGGCTCTACATTCCCCAATAGAGAATGAATTATAGGTCCAATTTACCTCTTCCGTGTAAGGGTTAATGGATTTAAGTTTCATACTCTCCCCCAAAAAAGAGCTATTACTAGTATTGAGATTCCCAGTATTATAAATTAAGGAGAAATAAAAAGAGAAAAATAGAGAAGAGGAAAAAGAGAAGAGAAAAAATATCTGAAACTTGACTGTAGCTGAAACTTGATTGTAGAGATCTACTTCGGGAAAATACTGACTGTTTATTCAAATAACCGCACAAGTCCTGTATAGATTATTTCAACACTCCATTTTTCCAGAAAAAGGGCTTTCCAGGCTTCCTTTCAAACTTTTCAAATACGCTTGGATAAAGAGCAGGATACTTTGCTTCCCCAAGAGGCATACAGAACATCCTTTTCGGATAAGACGAATCTCTGCCAAATCCTATGACAATAAAGAAAGGAAGCCTCTTTTCCCTGGCAAAGACCTGATAACGTTTTAATTGCTGAGGGTCGGACCACTGGAGTTTGCTCTCAAATAGGCTGGACCTGAACTTACACTCAACACAAAAAATTTCGTCTTTCGGGAGATAACGGACAATAAGATCCGGACCGGCATCCGATTCCACAAATCTGTCGTGCTTCCGCGTAATATCTGTGCTCCACTGCACAATCGAGAAGTATTTGTCATCAAAAAGGCTCACAACGTATTTTTCAAAATCATTTCCCTTTTCTATGGATTCGTCCTCTTTCAAGACTTCAACTACTCTTTTAAGTTTGCCAACAAACCCCGTAATAAACCCCCTAAACAGTACATAGAAATAAATTATGTTTCATTGTTTTAAAACATATCGACAACCTGATGATCTGAAAGAAAACGCATATGAAATTCTTCGAATAACAGGCACAAAAATATGAAAGTACTTGAGAGGACTTTCATGCCAAATAGAGA
Source organism: Methanosarcina sp. UBA289 (assembly GCA_002496565.1). Lineage (GTDB taxonomy): Archaea > Halobacteriota > Methanosarcinia > Methanosarcinales > Methanosarcinaceae > Methanosarcina. Next base: position 152,961 of record DAKJ01000009.1, read on the forward strand.
AATATTTTAGTATATTTATAAATGGAATGGTGTGAACAGAAAAAAAGTGGGCACAGTAGGCTGAAACATGAAAACTACTCATAGCAGCTTTTTATACTGGGATCAGGCAAACCTGAATCCTGACTCAGATTTTTACATAGATTTCTAATAAGTTTTCCCTCAATTTTCCCTCAATTTTTGCCATAATTTTCCCACAAATCTTTCCAAAATATTTTCACAGATTTTTCCAAGAAATCTGTCCGGAAAACCTTAATCTAAAAAAGAATATACTATATTGGGGATAAATTTAAAACTTAATAAAAATAATCAAAATCGAATTAAAATGCAGGGTTTATGCCTATGGGGAGAGGGCCGAGAAATTACGAGGAGAAGCTGATAACTCCGGAACAAGCAGCTGAGATTATGGAAGAGGGCTGGAAGCGAGCAGACCTGCACGTTCACACCACCTGTTCTTTTGACGTGCTTCCTGTAAGAGACCTTCATCCTGAGAGCCTTTATGAGAAAGCTCTAAAGATGGGAATGGATTACGTTACATTTACAGACCACGAGACAATAGAGGCATATGAAATTCTCGGGTGGAACCGTGAAAAGCTCGTCCCAGGGGTTGAAATAAGTGTGTATGACCCGGGATTTGCAGGGCACGCTCTGCATATTAATATTTTTGAGCTTAACAGAGAGGAATTCTTTGAACTCATGGAAATTGCGGAAATAGAACATGACCTGAGAAACTTTATCAAATATCTAAAGCGGCATAAACTTCCTTTTATTTATAACCACCCTTTCTGGTTTGAGTTTCACAGTGAACCTAATCCATCTTCAGTACCCAGGCTGGCAAAACTTTTTCCTGTACTGGAATACAATATGCACGAACTCAAGCAAAAAAACGAACTTACAATTGCTCTTGCAGAGAACCTTGGCAAAGGTATTGCTGCGACAACCGACACTCATACAGGGAGCTTAGGGAAGGTATACACTCTCGCAAAAGGAGATAATTTCAAAGAGTTTTTCAGAAATATAGCAATGGGAAAAAGTTACATAGTTCCCGAAGACCTTACTAGAGAGCTTTTGATCGATGAGATGAACACCTGGATAGATCTCATTTTTGAAAAAAGCCAGAAAAACAGCGATATAAAGAACTACCTTACGGGAATAAAATCCCTGGATACAATGGTTAGAATTTCGAGAAGTGAATTGTTAAGTTACTCTCCGAAACTCAATAGAACTGCAATGAACCTGCTTTATAGGATCTCAAACACAGGGCTTCCTGCATCATTCTACCTTCATTCTGCAGAGAATCTGGCAAGGGAGATTGAAAGACAGATCGAAATAGAAAAACAAGAGTAAAAGCATTTTTCTTATTTTTTCAGTTTAATTTAAACTAGATATTTTCTAAACTAAGATTTTCCTTAATCTGTTTTCTGAATGAATTTGAAAAAAATCAAAAGATTTATATTACGAAATTGTTTAGATTCATTAGCATAAAAAATGATTTTTTTGTGTTATTTTTACCTATTTCTAAAGAAAATAATGTTAATAGATATGTAGAGATGAAGGAAGAGAGTACATTGAGATCACAGTAATTTAATCATGGCTTCATGCACAGTGCTATATGCGACCTCTGTTGCTGTAGAAAAAACAGGTAACCGGAATATTCCAAAAACCTCGCTCAAAAATGAGCTTTTAATTGGCTCAAAAGTGAGCTTTACCAATACACATAAGATTCAGATGCAGAGCCGCAGAGATCATTCAGAAAATAATTATGACCATTTAATACTTTTAGAGTCCAGAAAAACTTAAAACCGGGAAGGCAGCGGAATGAGACAGAAACAGTATTTTACAGGATCAGGATTTAGGGCAGGATTGAAGCGGGACATAGTTATTGTAGTGCTCATTCTTACCCTTTGTTCAAATATACTTCCTGCAACAGCAGAGCAAGAAGATTCTGAAAGTAACCTTACCGTTTCAAAAGAAGGATTTTTTGATCGGTTTATTGCATACGTAAAGAGTCTTTGTCCCGGAGAAACAAGAGAAACGCAAGACTCAGAAGCAATCTCCGGAGCAGCAATAGCAGATACGCAGCAATCAGCAAGTTCTGAAGAAGCGATCCTGAAAATCGCAACCCCGAACGTAATAAAATCTGCATCCTTGATTGGAGATTCAAATCTGGGGATTTTTGCCCATCTTTCAAACCCACCGCTTATGAAAATGGACGCTGAAGGGCACCTTATCGGGCAGCTTGCAGAAAGCTATAATGTCTCGGAAAATAACACCTGCTGGACCTTTTACCTTAGGGACGACCTCTACTGGAGCGACGGGGAACCAGTGACTCCCGAAGACGTTGAGTTCTCAATCCGCTACTACGGGAAAGAGACGCCCTGGGCAAGCTGGATTAACGATACCTTGGAAAGTTCTACGGTTTCGGACGCCGACAATTCCGTAACCTTCAGATTTAACAAGCCTTACACCCGTATTAATCTGGAGTTTGCAACCTACAATATCCTCCCTGCCCATGTATGGGAAACAATAGAAGACCCCATGAAATACATAAACGAAGGCCCATACGTGGGCTGCGGGCCCTACTACCTCAAGCAGATAGACCTTAAGGCCGGAAAACTCGTTTTTGAGAAAAACCCATATTGGAAAGGGAAGACTCCGGAATTCGGAAACGTGGAGATCCACTTTTATTCAAATGTGGACGTAGCCACTCTGGCCCTTGAAAAAGGGGATGTTGATACTTATTACAAGTACGCAAGCTCTTACCCCTATCCCAACATAAAACAGCTTGAAAAGACCGGAAATTTCGACTTCCTTGAGAAAACAAACATCGGACTTGCCTTTCTGGCCCCTAATTTAAAGAAAGCCCCATTTTCGGACCTCAAATTCAGGAACGCGCTTTCCTATGCCATTAATTACGAGGAAATTATCAGGCTTGAGACTCTCGGGTACGGGGAAGTCCCTAACTGCGGTTTCGTGCCTCCATCAATGGAAGGTTTCAAGGAAACAGAAAAACTGGAGTACAGCCCAGAAAAGGCCAGGGAAATTCTGGAAAAGGCAGGATATTCGGACAGTAACGGAAATGGAATCCGTGAAGGAAAAGATGGGAAGGACCTCAAACTTGAAATCCTGATCAAGCCTGATAGCGCCCGCGTAGGCGAGCTTCTTAAGGAATACCTGGAGGAAGTGGGCCTTGCCGCAGACCTGAGGACTGTGGATGAAGATACGTGGTTCACCTTAAAGGACAGTTATGACTATGACCTGACTGTAACCCGCACCACACCCTGGGGTATGCTCATGCACGCAAGCTGGGGGAGCGGCTATTTTGATTCCAGACGGACAGGCCAGGGAGTTATGCATAATCTTGATGATCCTGAGTTCCTGCAGCTCTGCGATGACATCCTCGCAACTACCGACCCTGAAGAGCTTCAGGGCTATGCATACGAGCTTCAGGACTACTATGCAGAGAACCTGCCCGCAATCCCCCTTTATTGGAGTAAAGTGATCACTCCCTTCAACACGCAGTTCGAAGGTTGGTATGCGGACCCCCTCTACGGGATCTATAACCTGGATAACTTCGTGAATGTAAGGAGAAACTCTGCTTAAGGAGAGAGTTGTATGGAGTGGACAAAGAGCAAGTTGCTCGGTATTGCAGCCCTTTCTATACTATTTTTAGGCGGGATTTGCCTGGTAATCCTGCCTTCAGGGGATGAAAGGGCTTTTGGAATCGAAACTCCGGAAGCGGACGCAAATGCTTCTGCGAAACCTGAAAAAGTCCTGAAGATTGCAACCCCGAACGTTATAAAATCCGAATCTCTGGTAGGAGATTACTACCTAGGCATCTTTGCCCATCTCTCCAATTTTCCCCTAATGCAAATGTCCGAAGACGGCAAGATAATTGGCAGGCTTGCCGATCATTATGAAGTCTCGGAAGACCATAAGGAATGGACATTCTATATTCGGGATGACCTTTACTGGAGTGATGGGGTAAAGGTGACCCCCGAAGATGTACGGTTCAGCATGCTCTACTACGGAGAAAAAGACCCGGCCGGACGCTGGATAAACGATACTCTGGAAAGTTCCTCCATTTCGGAAACCAACAATTCCGTGACCTTCAAATTTAACAAGCCTTACACCCGCATCGACCTGGAGTTTACAACCTACATGATCATCCCAAGGCATATATGGGAATCAATTGAGAATCCCATGGAATACTCAAGTAAAGGCCCATACGTAGGCTGCGGGCCCTATTATATAGAATCCGTAGACCTGAACACCGCCCGGCTCATCTTCCAGAAAAACCCTTACTGGAAAGGCAAAACCTGTACCTTTGATAAGGTTGAGGTGGACTGGTATGCAAGTGAAGATGCAGCCTGCCTGGCCCTTGAGAAGGGAGAAGCCGATACCTATTACAAATACGCCTCTTCCTACCCATATGCAAACATCGAGCGCCTGGAAAAAACAGGGGATTTCAGCTTTGTTGAAAAGGACAGTACCGGGATCTGCTATCTAGGAATTACCTTAAATGAAGCTCCCCGTTCAGACCTGCGGTTTCGGGAAGCTCTGGCTTACGCTATAAATTACGAAGAACTTATGCAGCTCGATACTCTGGGCTATGGAAGCGTCCCCAACAAGGGACTTGTTCCCCCAGGCATGGAATACTACAAACCTACGGAAAAATGTACTTATGACCCGGAAAAAGCCAGAGAAATCCTGAAAAAGGCAGGATATGAAGACCGCAATGGAAACGGGATCGTAGAAGACAAAAAAGGAAAAGATATTCTTCTGGAACTCATGATCTGCCCAGGCTACGAAAGGGATGCCGAGCTTTTCCAAGAGTACTTCCGTGCCGTGGGAATAGACATTGAAGTCGAAAACGTTGATCAGAACACCTACATGGACCGAAAAGACACTTCCAGGTATGAGCTTGTCTTTTCGAGAACTACGCCCTGGGGAATGCTCATGCATTCGGGACTGGGCACCGGGTACTTTGATTCCAGGCGCTACGGTTACATTGAAGACCCGGCCTTTACAGGACTTTGCGACCAGATCCTGAATACGACGGATTCCGATACTCTGTGCTCTTGTGCGTACTCCCTGCAAGATTACTATGCGGAGGAACTGCCTGTAATCCCGGTTTACTGGAAAAAGGTTGTAACTCCCTATAACAAAAAGTTCGAAGGCTGGCACTACAACAACTTGGATGGGATTTACACCCTGGATACCTTCCTCGATTTACATGAGGTATGAGGCAGGAGCAACCTTTGAAGGCAATACTTTGAAAACAGTAAGTGGTACGATGCGTGAAGTAGTTAGAAAAACACTCAGGTATGCGACTTCCTTTCTCCTCATAATCTCCCTCAACTTTGCACTCCCGAGGCTCATGCCAGGGGATCCCGTAAAGAATCTTATAGGAGAGGACGTCTACGTTTCAGAGGCTGTAATGGAAGAGCTGAGAATCGAGATGGGGCTGAACAGGCCGCTTTACGAGCAGTTCACTGCTTACATCGGAGACCTCCTCCGGTTTAACCTGGGTTACTCATATCACCTTCACAGCCCAGTGGCCGAGGTTTTGAGGGAGAGGATTGGCTGGACCCTCCTTTTTGTGGGGGTTTCCATATTTCTGGGAGCAGCCCTGGGAACCCTGCTCGGGGCATATGCAGGCTGGAAACCGGAAACAAAGGCAAACCGTCTCATATGCTACGGCTTTATTGCGCTTTCCTGCACACCTCCATACTTCCTTGCCCTGATTTGCTTGGATATCTTCGCCTTTGAACTGGGGCTTTTTCCTTTCAAGGGATTTTATGATGTCCCGACCCCTGGAAGTGTTATGTATCACATGTTTTTACCGGTAACTGTGATGGCCCTCTTTTCCGCCTCCAGGAACTTCCTTATAATGAGGGGGAGTGTCATACAGGAAAAAGGACAGCTTTATGCCCTCTATGCCCGGGCAAAGGGCCTTTACGATATATCCATTCTTTTCAGGCACGTCATAAAGAATGCCTCCCTTCCTATCATTACCCTGCTGGCCCTTGATTTTGGTTTTCTCTTCAGCGGAGCCCTTTTCACAGAGATCGTTTTTTCCTTAAACGGCATGGGGACACTTATCTACGATGCAATAATCGGAAAAGATTACCCCGTTCTTCAGGGATCTTTTCTGGTAATAGCCCTTGCAGTCTTGCTTGCTAATATGCTCGCGGACTTGCTATATGCGATTGCTGACCCAAGAGTTAGGAGGCCGACATGATGCAAAAGGAAGCATACCTGCAGGAAAGTACCCGGCGTTGGAAAGATTCTATAGCCCATTATTTAAACTTCGATATCTGGAAATATGAAAGAACCTTAAAAAAATTAAATCGGGAAGGGCTTTTTCTCTTCGCCTTTTTCCTCGTCCTTGCCCTGTTTCCGTCCCTTTTTGCTCCTTACTCCCCGACTGAACGTTTCATTTCCTATGAATCGCCATCGATTGCCCATCTCCTGGGGACAAATGACATCGGAAATGATATACTCTCGGAACTGGTTTACGGGACCAGAATCTCGATGATGGTGGGCTTTGCCTCGGCCTGCATATCAACCTTAATAGGCCTCATGATAGGGCTTTGCTCAGGTTACTTCAGGGGGACTCTGGACGAACTACTTATGGGCTTTACCGACGTTGTCCTGACAATTCCTAAGATCCCCCTGATCATAATCCTGGGTGCTTTCCTGCACCCGAGCATCTGGACCCTTATTCTTGTCCTTGGGCTTCTTTCCTGGGAGTCCATTGCAAGGGTTGTACGCTCAAAAACCCTGCAGATAAGGGAAGCAGGTTATGTTAAAAGTGCCCGATGCATGGGCTTTTCTTCGTTTCATATCATGAGGTCGGAAATCTTCCCGAACCTCACTCATGTCCTGCTGCCCAAGTTCATGCTGGCAACGGCTTCGGCAATGATTTCCGAAGCCTCGCTTTCTTTTCTGGGGCTTGGGGACATAAGTATGAAAAGCTGGGGAATCATGCTTTCCTTTGCCTTTTCCCGGGGTGGTTTTATCAGAGACATGGGGTGGTGGTACATACCCCCTGGGGTCTGCATCACGCTCTGTGTAATGTCCATTGCACTGATAGGGTTCGGTTTCGAAGAAAGAGACAAAGAACGTGGAAATAGAGGAGTGGATGCAGAATGAACACCCTGCTGGAAGTAAAAGATCTCAACGTTTCTTTTCAGGGAAATGAAAACGAAACTGTAAATGCAGTTTCCGGCCTTTCATTTTTTATCAGGGAAAAAGAAATCCTGGCCCTTGTGGGGGAGACTGGCTGCGGCAAATCCGCTGTCGCACATGCGGTTGTGCGTCTGCTTCCTTCGGAATCAAGAGTTATGGGGACAATAAAGTTCGGAGGAAAAAACCTTCTCGAACTGAGCGAAAAAGAGATGTCCGGGCTCAGGGGAAAAGAGATTTCCATTATTTTCCAGAACCCTTCTCTTGCTTTAAACCCGGTATATTCCATAGAGCACCAGCTTGCAGAACCCCTCCGAATTCACGGGCAGAAAATGAAAAAAAAAGTGAAAAAAACGGAGGGAAAGAAAGAAAATAATGCCCTTTCAAAAGTTGTAAAAGCCCTTGAGTCCATGGGTTTTTCAAATCCACATGAATGTATGAGATACTACCCTTCCTGGTGTTCAGGCGGGATGAACCAGCGCTTTTTAATAGCAGCCTCGAACATGCTTGATCCAGTCCTTCTCATAGCAGACGAACCCAGTAAAGGGCTTGACAGGAGCCGCGTAGCCGAACTGGAAAACGAACTGAAAGGACTTAAAGAAAGGAGTGGAACCTCCATGCTCCTGATAAGCCATGACCTCAGCTTTGTGCGTCGGCTTGCGGATAGAATTGCTGTGATGTATGCGGGAGAAATCGTTGAACTTGCCGAACCGAAGCAGTTTTTTGAAAAGCCATTTCATCCCTATGCGCTTGGCCTGCTAAAAAGCCTTCCAGAGAACGGTTTTATCCCTATCCCGGGTTCATCTCCCTCACTTAGCAGCCTGCCAGAAGGCTGCAGGTTCCATCCGAGATGCTCTTTTAAGGAAAAACGCTGCATGCAGGAGCATCCCGAACTTAAAGAAAGCAAGGGAAGGGCAGTGAGGTGTTTCCTGTGGGCTTGATTGCCAAAAACCTTGCCAGGACTTACAGAACCGGCCTTTGGAAAGAAAAGTGCATTTTTCGGGGTGTTACTTTTGAGCTAAAGTCAGGAAAAACCTTTGGGCTCATGGGGCCTTCAGGAGAAGGCAAAAGCACCCTTGGAAGAATTGTTGCCGGGCTTGAAAAACCTACGGAAGGCACTGTCTGTTTTAACGGAAAGCCCCTTTCCGGGATGAAAAAAGCCGAGTATGCGGCTTTTAGGCGCAGTGTCCAGATGATGTTTCAGGACCCAACTGAGGCTTTTAACCCAAGAAAGAGAATCGAGCAGTCGATTTTTGAGGTTCTGAACCTGCTCAAAACTCCAGAAACTGAACATGCCCTGAGGACAAAAAAGATGCTTGAGACTGTAGGCCTCTCGGAAGAGCTGCTTTTTCGTTATCCTTCCCAACTCTCTGGCGGCCAGCTCCAGCGCCTTGCCCTCGGTAGAATTCTCCTGCTTGAACCCGAATACATTGTACTTGACGAGCCAACCTCGGCCTTAGACGTCTCGGTCCAGGCCCAGGTTCTTCACCTTTTAAAAAGGGTTCAGGCCGAGCAAAAAATTGGCTACCTCCTGATCTCCCATGACGAGGCTGTAGTCCACTTCATGGCCGACAGCTATGGGATTATTAAAAATGGACAGTTGAACATTACGGACGCTTGATGCAGCTGTTGACCATAAAAAAGTGCAGAAAAAAGAATGTGGAAAATGAAATGACAATAAAAGTGAAGAACTGAAACAAAAAACTGAAACAAAAAACTGAAACAAAAGAAGGTTTACCATGGAAAGATTAGCAGATGCACAACCTCTCCTGGAAGACAAAAGCCCCTTTCTCAGGGACCTTGCTGCAAATTTTAAAAAAGGGCAGGTCTTTCAGACAGCTCTTGAGCTTGACGTTTTTGCAAAACTCAAGACCCCAAAATCTCTAGAAGCCATATCCCGGGAAATAGATACAGATGCGAGACTTACTGGCAGGTTTCTGGACGTGCTCGTTGCCCTTGGCCTCCTTGCCAAAAACGACGGAGTCTACATAATACCGGCAGACCTATATCCTTTTCTTGCAACAGGAGAGCCTTATTTTTCAAAGCAGTTGCTCCTGTCAGAAGAAGAACAGCGCAACTGGTTGAACCTGAAAGAACTCTTGAAACAGGGCCCCTTTAAGAAGGAAAAGCCTGATTTTCAATATTTCTATGACAGAGAATCTATGGAATTAATTGCAAGATCAGCCTTGCTCGGAAGGTTGCAAAAGATCCTGAAAATCGTTATCGAACTTCCCGAATTTCAGGAATCGAGGCGCCTGATAGACCTTGGAGGGGGGCATGGTCTCTTTGGGATAGGGCTTGCCCAGGAAAACCAGGACCTGGAAGTGGTTATCTTTGACCGCCCGGGAATAGTAGAACTTTCCAGCGAATTTATTAAGAAATATGGAATGGAAAAGCGCATAAAAACTATAGCAGGGGACTACATCACAGATGAACTGGGGACTGGATATGACCTTGCCCTTGAGATCTCCTCTTTTGAAGGTAACCTGGACCAGGCCAGGCAGTTTTTTCAAAACGTGGAAAAGGCCCTGCGGCCTGGAGGACTTTTCATAATTCAGACCTTTGCAATTGAAGCCAATAGGACCGGCCCTCTGCTCCCTCTTCTTCATGACCTGTATAAAAAGATGGAAGGCCGCAATATGTACATGATGGACAGGGCAGAAATTATAGGAATCCTTGAAGATACCGGATTTGAAGAAGAAACTGTAATCGTATTTCCCAAAGAGATGTCCTCGCAGCTTATTATTGCAAGAAAAAAGAGGGAAAAACTAGAAAATAGTTGAGATAAAAAGAAAAGGATTTAAGAAGTTCTCAAAGTCCAACTTAGAATTTCTGTCGGAACTTGAGGAACCCCTGTCAGGATTTAAAGAACTCCAATCAGGCTTAAAATCCATTTAGAGACTTGAAGAATCAGCTTAAGAATTAAGAATCTATTTCAGGCGTGAAAAACTCAAGGATTTTCTCCGGGCTTTCAAGCACGGTTATCCCCTGCAAACCTTTGACAATCTCAACATTGCGCATATCCACATCCCTGACCAGGACTTCCACAGGCCCGCCTTTGATAGCGCCATAAGGGCAGAGTTCCTTACAGATTCCGCAGCCCTTGCACTTTAGGAGCTCTATCTGGTCTGTAGAGCCATTTTTCTCAGTGATTGCTCCCTGAGGGCAGTTCTCTCTCGGAGGGCATTCTTCACAATGCCTGCACAGTTTCCGGTCAATATTATAGGGCATTTCCGAGATGATTGAACCTTCGATATCCACGGGCACGATGTAAACAGGCACTCTTCCTTTCACAGCTTGAGCAACGGCATTGGTAACAAGGGAATCCGCAATCCCATACGCAATCTTTGAAACCGTGTTTGAGGTTGCAGGCGTAACGAAGAGGGCATCGTACCTGTCAAGACCGAAACGCCCGACCTTTGGAGAACTCGAACCCTGCTCGCTTTCCCGAAAGATTTCTTCAAGGTAGTCTCCTCCGGAGATTTTAACAAGCTTTTGCTCAAGCCCATACATACGTAGCACCTCCTCTGCAGCCCTGGAGATAAATGTGTTTACGGAAACCTCGGGGTTTCGGAGCTTGATTTCCTTGAAGACCTGGTAACTGCGGTCCAGGAAATGTCCGGCACCTGTAATGCCCCACGCAATTCTCTGAAAACTCATGAGAAATAGTCATACCCGAGGAGGATAATATAATTTTCTAAAAAAGGTTCGGAATAATGAAAATGAGAAGTTATAAACTTTAAAAGGGAGCCCTATCAAAGCCAAAAAAAGATTCACAGCCCCAGAACTTCATAAATCAGTTTCATAGCTTTTTTCTCGTTTTCTCCTCCGCATCTGGAAGCCAGCGACTCATAATGACGGATCAGTTCGAGATATTTCTCCTCTCCTGAAAGCTGGTAGCGAGTTGCATGGACAGTAGCCTCAAGCACGGCATTGAAGCCGCGGTTAGGAGCTGGAATTGCTCTCCTGTTCGCCTCACAAAAGCCTGCCCCGAACGGAATGAGGTCGGATACCACAGTCTGTTCCGTATTCTTGAAGTTGGTGCACCTGAAAGCCACCCAAGAAATGGCTGATTTCAGGACAGGGAACTTTTTCCCACCAATATCCACAAAATCGAATTCGGAAGGTTCGATATCAAAAAAGGTGGAACGTACAAGGAGCAGGGAGTCATATACCACGTTTGCTACAAGAAAACCTTCCCGAACCAGGTTTTCCCCGGTTTGGCTGCCTTTGAAAATCCGGACAAAGGTCTTTTTGTTTTTCCTGATAATCCCGATAGGGGCCGCATTGGGAGTCTCAAGCCCCGTACTTACGATTGTCTCAGAGATACCTGCCAGAATCCCATATTCAGAGAGGTCAATATCTGGTTTACAGCTATCTCCGGATTCATCAAATTTTTTCAAAAACGTAGTCCTCCAAGAAGGGCAATAAAAAGCCCTGCAATAATAATATCTGCCGTAGAGCCCGGATTGATCCTTTTCTCCAGAAGCTCGGAATCAAATTCCTGCACTTTAGGAAGAATGGAAGCAGAATCCTTTGCGCTCTTCCCTGAAATTTCCCAATCTGAAAGAAGTTCGCCTGCTCTGGAAGAGACGTAATCTGCAGTTTCGGTATCAAATTTGATCTGGATAAAGGTATCCCTATTCCTTGAAAGCAGTTTCAGAAAAGTGTATACTATAGCCTCATTGATTCCTGTGCCCGAACAGTTGGAAACTGAGCCGCTGGTCAAAGCTTCTGCTCCGCAGTTTCGCGCCTGCATGAACTCAAGAATGCTTCTTGCGCCCTCAAGGCAGCGTCCGAAGCCCGAAGTCCACTCATTTGCAATCAGGTCATATCCCCTGGATATATCCATAAGCTCGTAAAGGGTGACGTCCTTTGCTCTGAGCTCGGCTGTTGAATCCGGATCTCCAAGGCTGAATTCATCTACATCGTTAACTCTGACACCTGCCACTCCAAAAGCCCTGTAGAACTCAACAGCATCCTCACAATCCGTTGCCTGAACAAAAGCGTGTGCACGTGAAGTAAGGGCTTCTAATTCCTCAAGTAAGAGCTTAGAAGGAATTTTTTCGTAGGAATTGAAGAGATCTCCTGCAGCCATTGAAAGTGGGATAAGTAGCAGAAAAGCACCGAAATGGGTATTTCCCCCTTTCTGCCAGGCAGAGCTTTCGCAAACCGCGCTTCTGATAAGTTCACCTACTCCGTCCCTGCTTTTTGCAGCTAGTTCGAGAACAGGATACACGCTTACCGAAGAAGCTACGAAATGCTCAAAGCAGGTATCAGGATAATTATGCTCCCTATCCACGTTTCCTGGCTTAGGAGAGGCCGAAACCTCAAGCAGCATGGCAAGCTGGGCACAGCGAGCAATAAAACTTGAAATCTGTGGGTTTTCTGCCCGTCCAGGTACCGGGCAGGTGAAACCAGTATTAATGGGATTCATTTACCGGAATTCTGGCATGGTCCAGTACGTATTTTGCCAGTTGTTGTTTAAGCTTCATGTATTCTACATCAGAGAGACCGATTGTGTTTAAAACCCCATCCCTGATCCAGCAGGGCTTGGTGATTTTACAGCACCAGACAAGGCTTCCGAAGCATGTGTCTCCGCCGTATTCCAGCATTGTGCCTTTGGCAAAATCAAGCTTTGTCCTGGCGAACTCCTCTGCCGTATATCCCAGTTTTCGGAACTTTTCATGCACAGGACAGGGTTTTACAGGCAGGCAGCAGAAAGCCAGCCCTCTGAAGTCCCCTTCACTGCAAACGTGCTTGGGAGCATTATACCAGCCTATTGATCGCTGGTAAGAGGTAACGTTTTCTACAAGTTCCTGTATAAGCCCGGAATTTTCAAGTACTCCTCTAGCAACAGAGACCATATCAGCTCCTCGGGTAAACATCTCCTTTGCAGCCTCAAAATCCTTGACCGAATTGTTTCCGATCAGGAAGAGTCTTGTGGCGTCCTTGTAATTGAGGATTGCATCAAGATCGGTCCCAAATCCTTCCAGCCCGGCATCAACATGTATGATATCCGCACCCGACTTATCGATAAGCCTTGCAAGTTCGATATCGTCGACCACGTTTGCCCTTACTTTTACTGAAAGCACGACTCCGGTTTCCTTTATCGCCCTGATCCACTTTGAAAGCCTTGGAAGATCATGGAGAAGAGCTTCTCCCAGCCCGACTTTGAGCATTTCGGGCTGCCTGCAGTGAGCGTTTAACTCAAGAATTGCTCCCTCTTCTTTGACAATTTTTGCAGCTTCAATGAGGGGTTCAAGTGTAGCACTCCTGACATTTACTGCTACGGCACTTCCGGATGTTACTGCCCGGATCTCCTCTTTTATAAGTTCCATAGGTTCATCGGAAATGAACTCTTTTCTACCCCGGGCTACGAGAGCTGAGGCAACATCTATTGAAGCCTTATCCAGATTGAAGGCTCCAAGAATTACCAGCCCGGCATTGTTTGCATACTGGTTGGCAAAAGCACTATCGACAGTTCCTGCCATAGGCGCCAGTGCAATGGGGTTTCTAAAACGTACATATCCAATATGCAAATCGAACAGACAATCACTCATGTTTTACCTCTTGAAAAATAAGCCTGCAAAATGACACAAAATATTAGCTACTGCCCGATATTAAAGTACCGATAAGATTTTTTCGGACAAGCCATGGAGACGGAAAAAGTCTATCCATAGCTTATGAATTACAATGCATATATATTAATATTTTGACGCGCCTAAAACACACAAGATTTATATAAATAAAGAAATTGTATACCGATAACTGCCTTGAAAAATTATAAATATAAAATGCAAAAAAATATAAAATAAAAGAGACATCTCGGATTTATAGAAAAACATATTCAGTTATTCACAGATACGATTTTCCAAAAAATATATATAATTAGGAAATATATAGAGGCTACCAAAAGGTAATATGCGAGAGAGGCTGGATGGCTGACGGGCCTTCAGGTCTGAGGAAAGTCTCCCCACCACTCCGGATACACGAACATCTGTAAAGGATGTCGGGCGAGAGCCCGGGCCCTGGCACAGAAACGAGAACCACCCTCTGAAAATGCGATGATGCGAAAGCTGAGGTCTCAGGGAAAGTGGATGAAACGGCGAATCCTCGTGGGTGCAAGTTGGAAATCGGGAGGAAAGAGCATTCCGGACTCTCCCGATTGTTTTAGAAAACGCATAGCCGAATGCCGTCACTGCAAGAGTCTTAAGGACCATTTCCTCTACTGATTGGTGGCAGGAAATCTTTGCAGGAACAGAAGGGAGCTTACGTGCCTCACTCGCATAAACTTACTTTCTTTTCTTCCCTTTTTCTATTCATTTTCTCTCTATTTCGGATTCCTTATTCAGTTTTCTATTCGTTTTTCCTCATCTCGGTTTCTTCATTATCTTTTCTATTCTTTTTATTATTGCTTCTTTATTCATTTTTTCTGTATTCTCATTTTCCTTGTTTTTCCCCATATTATCTTCCTTTATTTTTAAATCAGTCCTTATCGGTTCCTTCCAGTTTAAGAAACTTTATTTTGGAAACAGATTCAATCAGGCAGAAATTCAGTAGTAGCCAACGGATATAATCTTTATAATTTCTATTGACTACCACTTCATCCAGATACTTATCTAAAATATCTCTGTTGCTAACAGCCAGTTTAAAAGAGATCTCAGGAAAGCGATGCATTATTTTCTCCAGTTTAAGAGAACTGGCAAGGTAACTCCCGAATTCCTGCCTGCAGGCGGACTCGTAGGCTTTGAGGCTACTTAACTTCAGACTGTACATAACAAGGTTGGCAACAGTCTCTGCAGCAAGCTGTCCTGATCGGATAGCATATGAAATGCCTTCTCCTGTGAAAGCATCGACAAACCCGGCAGCATCTCCGCTTAAAAGCAGCCTTGAACTGAGAGTTTTTCCTTTTATCCCTCCCTTGGGAATAATATGGGAACGAACTGGAAAGTCACCTGACAAGCCGTTTTCCTCCAGAAAATCCAGCAGTACCTTTTTCGGATGCCCAAGATATTGAGCTGTTCCTACAATACCTGCAGAATAATATCCTGCATGAGGAAAGATCCATCCATATCCTCCTTGTGCAATCCCGAAATGAATATTTATAGTGCTTGGAAACCGACTCCTTATAGTCTCATCTTTATCAGGAATTTCCGACACCAAACCCAGCCCGTATTCTGTTTTTTTATCTCTCGGCCTTACCCTATATTTAAGAGTCCCACCTGAACCTTCTGAAATAAGGACGAACCTTCCCAGATAGGTGTTATCAGTGGTTCGGACTTCAACCCAATCTTCTTTTTCAATCAAGTCCAGAACCTTTTCCCCGGTATGAACCTCAATTCCAGTTTCCCTGGCTTTCTCAAGCAAAAAATTATCAAAAATTTTTCTTGAAATCAGTACGGCTAAGTCCGTTTCTTTCGTTCCTTCTACAAATCGACCTCGAAAATGAACCCTTACCTTTGAGATATTTCTCTCGATTACGGACTCAGGTAGCTTGAAATCCAGGCAAGATAAACCATAAGAAGAAAGAGCTCCCCCGCAGGGTTTGTATCTGGGGAAATTTTCTTTCTCGATTAAAAGGGTTAAAAGTCCCCTTTTCCCGGCTGTCCTTCCTGCCGATGCTCCAGAGGGTCCTCCCCCTACTATAATCAAATCGTACATGCTAAGCCCCCCGCTTACGGAATAAGTGAAACTTTATAAAGGCAGGAGTAAACTGCCCTTAAAATAGATATAATGGCTGGAGCGATAAAAAGGTAAAGGAAAGAAAAAGAGTACTCTAAAAAGTTCTTATTGGTTTTATTACGTGAGCTTGAACCTTATGAAGAAAAAGAGAGAGCAAGCAATTAATGACCAATAAAGATAACCCTTATAATCAATACTTGAATCCATAACATCAAGAGATTTGCTTAAAATCTCTCTGTTTTCTAAACGCCTTCTGAATTACCTGAGTTTGAAGTTTAAAAGACACCAGCGCAGGTAATCCTTATAATCAATCGTGAAATCCATAACCTCAAGATATTTATCAAGCATTTTATTACTTGATGTGAAAATCTTAAATGTCCGGTCAGGGAAACGATGCATTATCTTGGAAAACATAAGCGAATACTTGAGGTGAGTTCCAAACTCATTCCGGCAGAGAGTCTCATATTTGCTTAGATCTTTCAGATTTTTGCCCTGTAGGCAAACCCCTGCAACTGTCTCAGCCGCAAACTGCCCTGAACTGATGGCATAGGCAAGCCCCTCACCTGAAAAAGCATCGACAAATCCGGCAGCATCTCCGCTTAGAAGGACCCTTGAACCCATTACTTTTCGCTTAAGTCCTCCCCAGGGGATCTTGTGCCCGTGAAGTTTATACTCTCCGGAAAAGCCATTTTCCTTCAGAAACTCAAGCATGGACTCTTTCGGATGTGGAAAATCCTTGATAATCCCGCCAATTCCAACGGAATAATAGGTTTTATGAGGGAAAATCCAGCCGTATCCGCCGCCTGCGGCCCCAAAATGCAGTTCCGTGGCTTTTCCCAGGCGCTTTTCAATTTCACTCTCGTCGGCAGGAACTTCAGTGACAAGGCAAATTCCATATTCGTCTTTATTATCCGTGGGCCGTACACAGGTTTTGACAAGTCCTTGAGCGCCTTCTGCAATTATCGCGAATTTTGCCTGGTATGTCCCCTGCCTGGTATCAACTTCAATGCAGTCAGGCATTTCCCTGCAGCACAGAGCTTTTTCTCCTGTATGGACTTCGATCCCCGTTTCTTTTGCCTTTTCAAGAAGGAAATTGTCAAATTTGCTCCTGGATACGAGCACAGATACCCGATGATCCTTGTGTACCTCGATTGATTGATCCCTGAAAATGATCTTTGCCCCTGTAACACCCCATTCAATAATATCCTGAGGAAGTTCAAAATCGAGATAAGACATCGCATGCTCTGAAAGTCCACCTCCGCAAGGTTTGTATCTAGGAAAATTTTCTTTCTCAAGCAGAAGTGTTTTTAGTCCAAGTTTTCCTGCCCTTCTTCCAGCCGAGGCTCCGGAAGGACCACCACCGATAATGATTACATCATACATGCAAGTAGCACCTTCAAAAGACCCTGAAATATCCTCATATTATATGTGTGTAATTGGAAGCATTTAAAGTGTTGATATTAGTTTAAAATTACGATAGAATGGGGAAGGCAAATAAAATGAAAAGAAATTCTGGGTAAATAAGACAGATCATTGGCAAATCAAAGAAAGGTTCTCCTGAGAAATAAGATTGATTTTCAAAATAAATATAGAAGATTTGTTTTTTTATTGATTCAGCTCAATTTTTAAAAGTTTCAAAAACATCAAGGACATTCTGATAATTCACTTCTGTTCCGAAGCAGCCGTCCCTTTCCATAGGAATTCCGTAACTTATAACTCCCTTACCTTTAAGCGCACGCATTACCTTGTTGATTTCGTAATCGCAGGCGATCATAAGGACACCGTCGGCACTTTCCATTTTAAGGATATTCTTTACATAGGAGGAACCTGTAACAATGAATAATCTATACCCATATTTCTCAGCATCTTTTTTCAACTGAGTAAAGACGCATTTCCCGCAGGATTTACACTGTATCCCTGTCTGAGTAGAATAAGCCGGGCAGTCAAGACTCCGCATGCAGTGTGGAGCCAGAAGAATCCTCTTTTTTGTTTTTGCAAAATCAGACTTATAGGCTCGATTTTTCAGAGATGCCATCCATTTATCCAGAACTCGTGTATCGGAAAATTTAAGGAAAATGTTCCTTAGAGGCAAATAAAAAAAATCAAGTACATTTGCGAAAAAGCCTGCAAGGTACACGTTTCTTGTAAGACTTCTTTTACTGACAACCAGAGCTATGCCAGAGAGAATAAGGGAGGTGACGATGAAATAAAAAAGAGTTTTTCCAATGAAATTATACATTGCACATCTCCATTTTTTGAATAATTTCCTCAACATTGGCTTCAGTATTGAAGCAGCCATCCTTTAGAAGAAGAACACCCTGGACTGGAACAAAAGACACAGCCTGCATATCCTCGGAAAGCTCATTATAGCAGGCAACGCCTATACAAGCTTCAGGCCTGTATTCCTTAAAGATTTTTTTAACAAAACTTCCCCCAGGCACTACAAAAACCTGGAAATTGCACCTATCGGCAGCTTCGGAGATTTTTGAAACATCACATAATCCGCATCTTTTGCATTCATACCCGTGAACCGGGTCGCATCTAGCTTTACAGCTCGGATGACGCAGGCATTGAGGAAGAAGCAAAATTTTCTTTCCTTTAACACGCACGAAATCATCATACATGGCAGCATTCCGAACGTCAATGAGGATATCGTCAACAAGGGTATCCCTAATCCTAAAAGCTCTGCAGAGCCATTTTGAAGGGGAATAAAAGAGGTAAAGCATGAACAGAATGAACCCTGGAAAAATAATCCTGTGTTTTTTAACTGAATATGCCCCTATGAACAGAGCGATCCCGATTCCTACAAGAGAAAAAAGAACCAGATATATAAAAATTTTTCCAAGGAATTCATAAGGAATGTACATGTTGATGGGAAAGCAATTATCGGTATTTAAGTTTTGCTATATGAAAATAAAAAGAAAGAAAAGAGAAATAAAGAAAGCTGGAGATCCAGCCTTTACTCTTTTAGCTTACCAGTTTTGAAGTCTAAAACCTCTGCTTTTGCTCAAACCTTTTCTTAAAAGATTTGAAAGGTCAAGCCTTTTTTAAAATGGTTTTACTGAGTTTTGAGGTTTAGAGCCTCTGCAACCAGCTCGATGACATCTTCTACAACAATGTCAGCTTTAAGGGCATCCCGACCATCCGAGAGGTTCCTCTTACAGAAGGGACAAGCACTAGAGAGGATGTCTGCATTGGTTTCAAGGGCGTCCTTAACTCTGGCTTCTCCAATTGCCACAGCAAGATCACCCATTCCTGCCTTTACACCACCTCCAGCTCCGCAACAGCGCTGGAATTCTTTTACCCTGTCCATTTCAACGAACTTAACGCCCGGAATATGGGAGAGCACATACCTGGGAGCATCAAAGACGCCAACATGGCGGCCAAGGTGACAGGGGTCGTGATAGGTAACTGTCTTGTTAATAGACTTTTCCCATTTGATTTTGTCCTCTTTTATCAGGCCTGCGAGGAATTCTGTGATGTGAACAACCTCAAAAGGCAGTTCTTTACCTAGAAGCCTGGGCCAGTCGACCTTTGCAGCACGGAAGCAGCCTGCACATGCAAAGAGAACCTTTTTGGCACCTTTTTTCTGAAGAGCTTCTACGTTATGTTTTGCAGCTTCGTGGGCTACATCCTGGTAACCTATTTGGCCTGTCCTGATAGGGTTTGAACCGCAGCACCATTCTTCTTCCCCAAGCATGGCAAATTTAATGCCCAGCTTGTTAAGCACACGTGAGGTCGCAAAGGCAAGAGAAAGTTGCTTGTATCCTGCAGTACAGCCAGTGAAATAGACAATATCTGCTTTATCTGCAATTTTCACATCTGGGGGAACCCAGGCAAGCCTGTCCTTCTGGTCAAGCATGTAAGCATTATGGTACTGCTTTATTGTTTTAGTTGTACCAGCCAGCTTTCCATAAGGCCCGATTCCTTTCTTGACAAGGTTTGCCCTCATGGCTTCCCAGAGTTCCACGGTGTTAATACCTGCCTCACAAACGGTTCCACAGACACCGCACGTAGTACAACCGTAGATATCGTCTTTGAATTCTTCAAGTTCGGACTGAGGAATTTCCTGCGGACCAAAGAGTTTTGCTTTAAACCCGTAGGACTTGTTCATGAACTGCCTCCAGCGCAGGATTTTATCCCTGGGGGCCAATCCTGGTTTCCCACCGGAAGCGTCATAAGTCGGACACCATTTTACACATTCACCGCAGCGAACGCAGGCGTCAAGCTCCATGAGCTGAACTGCGGTAAGATTCTTCGTATCGATTGAAGGGGTACGTTTTGCCATATTTTTATTCGCCTCCTTTATTTGCAAGAAGTGCAAGTGGCATGGCGATTGCATGAATATATTTAGTGTATGGGATACATGCGATACAGAAGATCAGGGAAAATATAGAATGGAAGAGCGCTGCCGGTGGTGCTACTGAGGGGTCAAGCCCAAAGCTCCAGATAAATCCTGTTCGGATTCCATCGGCGAGAAAACCGGAAATCGTAACTATGAAAATGACTCCGAGCAAGACCCAATCATACATAATGGAAGCTTCCCTGACTTCAGAGACAAACAGCCTTCTTACTATTGCTATAAGAAGCCCGATAAGCAGGATATACCCAAAGATATAGTTCGGAATGGCGAGCATATCTCTAAACTCGGCGGGGGTAAACGGGAGTTCGATTCCGATCTTTTCGATCATTTCGACTGAAAACATCAACCCTGACAGGGCAAAGAGGGTCATCCAGCCTCCAAAAATACATAAGTGCATGATCCAGCGAATAGGGCTTCTCTTGAGAATTCTCCTCTGGAAGAGAATGTCAAGTATGAGAATTTCCAGAATAGGCTTTCCATGTCCGTTATGGGGTTTTGCTGTTACCTGCTTCCACCAGGTTTTTAAGAATGTGATCGCACTTCCTTTTTTTCCTTCCTGAGGTTCAAGAGCATAACCTGTGACTCCTGTCCCCCATTTCTGGAAGTCAGTTATCAGACCATATAAGAAAATTACAAGGGCTATTGCACTGAATATCATAATCTGGACAAACGTCATTCTTAGTGCATCCGAGAGCCCAGAAAAATAAAGCATTTCCTCACTGATAGTTTATTCCTCCTATGTACGAATCAAAAACTGGGGACTAGTACTGCTTTTACAATTGTCACGTTACAGAACATCAATGATAGTAAAGACAGAATGATAGCCGTAGCGACTGTCTGCATAAGGTTTGTATAGTCTGTTAGTGTTTGTATCTATTATATTTAAACATTATCTTTATTAAACAGAAGATTAAAAAGCCCACTGAGTCGCAAAAATGAGTGGAGTGAAAGTACTCAAACGAGAAAGAAAAAAACGAAAATTATAAAATAATAGTTAAATTATAATAAATAAATAATAAAATAATCTTATAGAATTCTTCCAGACGGAAGAAATAAAAAATTAGGCGGCAAAAAAGTAAAAAGTGAAAATGAAGAAAAAGAAAAAGTCAATTACAAATCTTTTCAAAAAGGCTTGATGTTGGTCCGTTTGAAAAGCTCTCTGAAAGCCAGGAGAACTTTTTACAATCCGATCTCTTCTTTGAATTTTTCAAGCCCGATCTCGTCAATTACTTCTCCGATTCTTCTTGGCCTTGGGTATCCTTTGTAGAAGTTAATTATCCTTTCAACAAGATCTAGAGCCTGCTCTTCGGAAAGGTCTTTTGCCACTACACTTCCTAGTCTAGGGCGGGGTCCTGCACTGCCACCAACGGATAAAGTAAAACCCTTTGCCGTACCCATGAGCCCTATATCCTTAATCATAGGTTCGGAGCACGAGTTCTGGCAGCCGGAAACCCCCATTTTTAACTTGGAAGGAAGCTGCATCCCGTGGTACTTTTCATCAAGCTTTAATCCAAGACCGACTGAATCCTGTTTGCCTCTCTTGCAGAAAGTAGTGCCAGGACAAATTTTAACACTGCGGACACAGAGTCCTATAGCAGCTCCGGGTTTTAGATTTAGTTCTCCCCATGCCGCGTCCAGATCTTCTTCTTTTAATCCTACAATTGCAATCCTCTGGGCCGAGGTAATCTTAAGGGCTGCAGCCCCATACTTTTCTGCAATATCAGCTATTTTTCTAAGCGTTTCAGGATATACGATTCCTCCAGGAATATGGGGAGCAATTGCATACGTTTCGCCATCTCTTTGCAGGATTGCAGCTTTCTCGGGAAGATCACCTTTAACATACTCACGACTAACCATATTATACATTCCTCCAACTCAATTGATCCATGTTTACTTCAAGATTGTTTAGTTTACTCTTTATTTCAAATTTGTTCGATTTAATATTTTATTTTCAAAATTTGTTTGATTTGATGTCTGTTTCACAATTTTATTGTTACTAGTCTTAGATTTAACATCATTATTTAAGCCTAAGACCGGCGTCGAAAATCGGAAGCAAAAGCTAAATTCATAGATCAGAGCTGACCGATTACTGAATCAATTAACAGACACAGCGAGTTTTTGATTCAGCTCCCCCTGAAATTAGACCCCAATACAGAAGGTGAAGAATCCGATATTCCACCACTTATCCGGATTGAATATATCTAGAATCCGGGAAAAGATTTCAGACCCAGAGACTATATTACTCGAAATAATATAAAACTGTATGCCTGATGCAACCCAGCTTTTTATAATTAACCAACCGAATTACGGTAAGCAGTGCAGCTAATTATTAAACTTATATTTAAAAATTATAAATATGGAAAAAAGAAGGATCAAAAGATCCGTTTTTCTTTACTGCTGTTTTTTCAGCCTTTCAAGGAATCCATTAAGACCTGCTTTATGCCTGGCTTCGTCCAAAGATGCTCTCTCAAAGAAAAGAGCAGCTCTTGTATTGCCCTCTTTCCTAGCTAGTTCTGCAGCTTCAGCTTTCTCGACTTCGGCTTTACTCTCTCCTTCAAGCATCATTTCCAGATTTTCAAGGGTTGTTTCTTTAACAAGTCCGAGAATTTCAGCTACTTCAGTAGCATGCCATGCCTCGTCCATGGCGATCTGGCGGAGATAAACTGCAACATCAGCAAATCCTTCCCTCTCGGCAATCTTTGACATTGCAAGATACCAGCCAACCTCGGTCGTTTCTCCTTTAAATGTATTTTTTAAAATCTGTTCAAGAGTCATTTAATCACCATTTCTTATTAAAAATAACTATATTTATAATTTAAACATAGAACAATCTTTGAACTTAAACTTTAGATGCAGTTGAAGCCAATATAGTAACTGAACCTGTGGTTTGATTTTTCCACCTCATCTGCCAACTTAAGACTTAATATATCTGAGTATATAGATAAGATTTCTGAATTAAAGAAGAGAAGAAATTAAAAAGAAAACAAGGACTAAAAAATCAAATTTAAAACAGGGAAGGAATGAAACAAGAAAAAGAGATCACAACAAGACCTTACAAGCCCAATAGACTAACAACAATGAGGCAGAAATATATGGAAAAATAATTTTGGAAAAATAATCTGCATGAAAATATATATTGATGAGAAGAAATGTACAGGCTGTGGTAAATGCAAGGCCGCCTGCCCGAAAGGTCCGAGGGTTTACTCAATAGAAGAGAAGCACGGAAGAAAGGTCTGTGTCTTAAAGGACCCGTCCTACTGCCTTGGTTGCAAAATGTGTGTGACTGTCTGTATGGAAGATGCAATCACACTTGAAAACTGATTTTAAAAAGGATTGAGAAAATTGTCACTTGAGATTCGTATAATACTTGTAGAGCCTATGTACCAGGGAAATGTCGGATCCGTTGCAAGAGCAATGAAAAACTTCGGATATACTGATCTTGTGCTTGTAAATCCCTGTAAACTCGAAGGGGAAGCAAGAGCCATGTCATCCCATGCAAGAGACGTCCTTGAAGGAGCAAGAATTACCTCAACGCTTGAAGAGGCCGTAAAAGGCGCAAGCCTGAAAATAGGAACTACTGGAGTAACAAGCTTGAAAACTGGAGAGCACATCCGGCTTCCACTTTATACCTCCAGAGAACTCAAAGAGAAACTTAAAGATTGTAGCGGGACAATTGCAATTCTTTTTGGGCGTGAAGATGCCGGTTTCCGGAATGATGAGCTCAAAAGTTTTGATATGCTCTTTACGATTCCAACTTCTGAAATTTATCCTATTATGAATCTTTCACATGCCGTTGCAGTGGTGCTTTACGAACTCTCAGATCTGGAAGGAGGAAATAATCCCCTTGCCGATGGGTTTGATCTCCAGCTTCTATACGAGCATCTAGGAGAACTGCTGGAGGAAATCGACTATCCCCCCCATAAAAAAGATAAAACTTTTTTGATGCTGCGGAGAATATTCGGAAGAGCAGGACTAACCTCGAGGGAAGTTCAGACTTTACGGGGCATAATAAGAAAAACCGAAAGAAAAATGGGATATGCATTAAAAGAGTCTGATAGCCATGAAACAGAAGCTTCGGAAAGCATGGAAAAGTTCATATGAGAATAAACCTGTTTTTACATCAGGATTTATGATACGTATTTTTAACTTTTTTTAAAATATTTTTTAAACAGAAAATCTTGTAACGAAGAGTGAAAATTTTACCTAAAGCCAGATAGAGAACGATATGACTGAAACAGAAAGCAAGTGGGATGAAAGGCTAAAAAGGTTTTTTAAAGACTATTACTGGAATGAAATTCTCCAGCTTGCAAACGAGTATCCAGATCAGCGAAGCCTTGGTGTGGATTTTACAGATATCGAGAAGTTTGACAGAGAGCTCTCAAAAGAGTTTCTTGAACATCCGGGAGAACTTATACAGGCGGCTGAAGCTGCCCTGAAAGAAATCGACCTTCCTGTTGAGAAAAGCCTTGAACATGCTCATGTAAGGATAATAAAAATCCCGAATAGAGTATCTATAAGGGAGCTCAGAAGCAAACATCTCTCCAAATTTGTCGCAATCGAGGGAATGATAAGGAAAGCAACAGAAGTGAGGCCAAGGATTACTAAAGCTGCCTTCCAGTGCCTCAGATGCGGACATGTGACTATTGCGGAGCAAAACAGCTTCAAATTCGAAGAGCCCTTTGCAGGCTGTGAAGAAGAAACCTGTGGAAAGAAAGGGCCTTTCAAGGTAATAATTGAGGATTCCACCTTTATCGATGCTCAGAAGCTCCAGATTCAGGAATCACCTGAAAACCTCAAAGGTGGTTCACAGCCCCAGAGTCTTGAGGTAGACTCTGAAGATGATCTGACAGGAAATGTCACTCCTGGAGACAGGGTCATAATTAACGGAATTCTGAGATCCAGACAGCGCACCCTGAAAGATGGAAAATCTACATTCTATGACCTTGTGCTTGAAGCAAATTCTATAGAGCAACTGGATAAAGATTACGACGAACTTGAAATAACTGCTGAAGATGAGGAACAGATTCTTGAGCTTTCCCGTGACCCTGAAATCTACAAAAAAATTGTCGGCTCTGTTGCGCCTTCGATCTATGGGTACGAAGAAATAAAAGAAGCCCTCGCCCTTCAATTATTTTCGGGCGTTGTGAAAAACCTTCCTGACGGTTCCAGAATAAGGGGCGATATCCATGTTATGCTTGTAGGAGACCCTGGAATTGCAAAATCCCAGCTTCTGCGCTATGTGGTCAAACTTTCTCCCAGAGGAGTTTTTACTTCAGGGCGTAGTGCGTCAGCAAGCGGTTTGACTGCTGCTGCTGTAAAAGACGACCTAAACGACGGCAGATGGACAATTGAAGGCGGTGCCCTTGTCATGGCTGACATGGGAATCGCTGCTGTTGATGAAATGGATAAAATGAAAACAGAGGATAAAAGCGCCCTGCACGAGGCAATGGAACAGCAGACCATAAGTATTGCCAAAGCAGGGATCATTGCCACGCTTAAATCCCGTTGTGCTCTCCTGGGAGCTGCAAATCCGAAATATGGACGTTTTGATAGGTACGAAGGCCTTGCAGAGCAGATAAGCATGCCTCCCGCCCTGCTTTCCCGTTTTGATCTTATATTTGTTTTGCTTGATACTCCTGACCATAGTTTGGATACCAGAATTGCTAACCATATTCTACAATCTCATTATGCAGGAGAACTTTTCGAGCAACGGGAAAAACTTCCTGGCTCCCATATTACGGAAGATTTTGTCGACGCTGAAATGGAGGTTATTGAACCTGTCATACAGCCTGAAATCATGAGAAAATATGTTGCATACGCCCGCAAGAACGTATTTCCTGTAATGGAGGAAGATGCGAGGGTTTACCTCATAAATTTCTACACGGATCTCAGAAAAACAGGAGAGAGCAAAAATACCCCTGTGCCCGTAACTGCCAGACAGCTTGAGGCACTTGTTCGCCTCTCTGAAGCAAGCGCAAGAGTCCGCTTGAGCAATACAGTCACGCTTGAGGATGCAAAAAGAACTATCAGAATAACTATGAATTGCCTGAAAAACGTAGGTGTTGACCCCGAGACCGGAGCTCTTGATGCAGATATAATCGCTTCTGGCACAAGCATGAGCCAGAGAAATAAGATAAAGATTCTGAAAGATATGATTAAAAAAGTCTGTGAGAGATATCCGGGAAAGGAAGGAGCCCCATTGGAAGAAGTATATGCAGAAGCTGAAAGAGAGCATGGAATTGATAGAACTCATGCAGAAGATATCATAAAGAAAATGGTAGCCAAAGGAGACCTTTTCAAACCAAATCTAGAACACATAAAAGCTGTTAAATAAATTTACAACACAAAGAGCTTCAAGATATCAAATATCTTCTAAGACATTAAAGTTGATAAATCAGCTACAGATAAAATAAAGACGGTTAAGCTGTAAATACTAAAAGGGCAATACTATTTAAAAGGGAGAGTATGTATATAAAGATTTATAAAAATGGGGAGCATGTCCTTGTTGCGGCCTGCGATAAGGAAGTGCTCGGAAAGACCCTGAAACACGGTAAAACCGTAGTGGAGATCAGCAGGGCCTTTTATGAAGGGGAATGCGTTTCCGAAGAAGAACTCAAGAAAGCCCTTGAAGAAGCTACAACTGCAAATCTTTTTGGAGAAAAAACAATCGAGTTCGCCATAAAATGTGGGTTAATTGATCCTGATTCAGTGATAGTGATTGATGGCGTACCTCACGCCCAGATATTCAGGGTTTAATCCGACAATATTATCGGACTGATCCCCAGGAGAGACTGAGTCAGTGAAAGTCAAGCCACTGGCTTTCAGGGCTGATTATATACCGGAATAGAGCAACATAGTATAAAATAAAAATTCAGATCGTGATACAGTGACTGAGAACATTGACGAAGCCGGAATCAGAGTGCTGACCGAAGAGGAGCTGATCTCCGCAGTTGTGGAAAAACACAGGCGGTTTCTGGAAGAAGATAAAAAAGAATTTGGAGAACTGGGCATCAGGCTGAACCAGGTCGAAGAAGCTGCAAAAAACGCAAAGAATTCCAGAATCCGGATGGAGGAGAGAAAAGAAGTCCTCAAGGAGAAGCGCCAGCAGTTTTACCATCAGACCGAGGCTCTCCTTGAAAAAGATGTCTTCCCTAAGCTTGACCCGACTACTGTAAGTAAAGTCAAGGAAGAACTCAAAAAACTCAAAGGGCAGATCGAACCCGAAGAGGAGAAGAGACTTAAAGACTCATTTATGGAAAACCTGCGTGAAATTATTCGGGCAGCCGGACTTGGAGAAAACGTCCTCCTGCAAACCGATGCCAGAATGGAGGAAGCCAGGAATTCAAATCTGGAACTAAATGAACTAATACAGTCGGGAAAGCAACTTGCAGAGGATGACGGCAGCAAGAGTGAAGAGATTTCTAAAAGCAAATCCCAGCATAAATGGCTCAGCACCAAAATAAAAAACCACGAGGAAGCCCTGAATTACTGGGAAAAGTTGAAAGTATAACCCTTTTTCGAAAATACGCTGGAGATAGTACATGACCAACGACGTTTCAAGCACAGAAATTGCAACGGCCGACCTTTCAAACCTTAACGAACGGGAGCTGAAGGGCAAGGTAAACGAGCTCAGGAGCAGGATAGAGAAAAGCGAAAGGCAGTTGGCTTCGATTTTTAAGGAATTGAAGATTAACAGGACCGATATCGACGGACTAAGGGAAAAGAGAGACTCTCTGAATCATCAGGTTAAGGAAAAGGTTGCAAAAGCACAAGAACTAAGGGATAAAAGGGACGAGATCAACAAAGCAATTAGTGAGTACAAGGAAAAAAGAAGTGATGTGAATTCAAAGACTCAAGAACTGTTTTCAGGGATTGCAGAACTCAAGGAACAGAGGGACGAATGCAATAAATGTTCCCACGGAAGTGTGGAATCTCTCACGAAAGCTTATGAAGCCGAGCTTGACGCTTTTCTTAATAAAGAACTGCCTTTAGCAGTGGAAATTAAAATATTCCAGAAATTGAATGATCTCAGTAAACGCCTGCAAGCTGCAAAGAAGGCAAATAAACTACATGCGCAAATCCAGGATAGTTATAAAGAGTCAAAAGGAATCCATAAGAAAGGGGATGAAATCCATGAAAAGATCCAGGCTCTTTCAGACGAATCTCAGGCCTGCCACCTGGAAATGCTAGAAAATTTCAAATCTGCTGATGAAATTCGAAAAGAAGCTAATACATACCATGCCCAGCTTACGGATAAAATCACGAATATAAACTCAATTAAAGAAAAAATTGATCCGCTCAAGACCAGCATTGCCAATAATAGGAAAGAACTTTCCTTATATCTGGATAGGTTAAAAGATTTACAGCTTACAAAAGAAGAGCACAAAGTAAGCCAGAAACACAGTGATGCCCGCGAAAAGCTTCAGAAAAACGCTCGTATGAGTCTTGAAGATCTCAAACTCCTCATCGAAAAAGGGGACGTTAAATTCTCCAATGAGTGAAAACTCGGGAAACCGGCGACAAAAATCAGTTTCAGGAAAAATGTCCCCGGTTTATTCCTTTTAAATGAGTTTTCTCTCACCACTTTTATCCGATTTCCTTTGTTATTCAATTTAAATTAATCTGTTTTTCAGTTATTAAGAAGTTATTTTTTCTTCCCTTTTCCTGCAAAGAAACCTGTCACCAGAAGCACGGTTCCCAGCCCAAGGAGAAAAATAGGCATATCAAAACCCTTGACTTGAGTTTCTAGTTCAGGGTCGATGGAAGAGGCATTATTCGAAGTATTTTCAAGCGATTCGGCTGGCATTTGAGGCGCAGGAAGCTTGGTATCAAGATACTGGTATACAGGTGAGAACTTCACAAGTACTCCATCGGCTCCCTTGTATATCGTATCCACGGTCAGATTAAAGATTTCGGTAGAATTCTTAGAATACACAAACTGAGAGCCTTCAGTAACTATATCATCCTGAAGGAGAACTCCATTTCTGCTAAGTTCAATCCAGATTCTTTTGCCTTCAGTATCTGTGCCCTTTATATAAAGTTGATAATCCTGTGAAAAGTTATGAGCATCACCCGACCTTACATAAATCTCTCCTCCGTTGATGATAATGATGGAAAGCCTGTCTTCATTGTCAGCAACAATAGAAAGCCTTTCGTCATCGTCAGCAGCTAAAGCAGGTGACATGGAGTAAAAAAATACTGAGAAGCATAGGGAGATAAGGAGGCAAAAGAAAAATAGAGAAACAAGGTTTGTCTCTTTAACCTCCTTTATTCCTTGTTTATCTGGGACGCGCATAAATGCATCTGCCTGCAATAATTTCTTCTTTGGTATCGTCGGCTTTTCTTATTACTAGAGCTCCGTCGGGGGTTATTCCTACGGCTTTACCTTCTATAATTCGTGAAGGTGTAGTGACCTTAACCTCTTTTCCGATGGTATCGGAAAGAGCAAGCCAGTCATTGAGAATGTGTGAAAAAGGCTGGGTCTTGAAATTTATGTACTGCTGCTCAAGCTCGAAAAGAAAATCTTGAAGGAACGAGACCCTTTTGATATGCCTTCCAAGCTCGGTTTTTAATGTTGTGGAGCCTGCACGGATAGATTCAGGGATATCTTTTAAATCCATATTTACGTTAATCCCTATTCCCAGCACAACATAGTCCACTCTATCCACTTCAGCTTTTGCCTCAGTAAGAATTCCACAGACCTTCTTTCCATTAATGCGAACGTCGTTTGGCCATTTGATACGGGCATCAAGGCCCATACTACGAATAACATTTGCAACCGCAAGCCCTGCGACCAGAGTAAGCCTTGAAGCATGCCTCAGAGGAATTCCAGGCTTTAGGATCACAGACATCCAGATCCCACCATGAGGAGAGATCCATTCCCTGCCCATCCTGCCGCGACCACCCTTCTGGACTTCAGCAATCACAAGAGTGCCTTCTTCTTCGGATGCTGCAATTTCTTTTGCAATGCTATTTGTAGAAGTTACCTCTTCAAAATACTGGATTTTTTTCCCTAGAAGAGTTGTCTTGAGCCCCATCTGGATTTCTTCCGGGTACAGGAGTTGAGGTACGGATTTCAGAACATATCCCCTTTTTGGAGATGATTCTATCTCATAACCATCAGCCTGAAGGGACTTGATATACTTCCAGACCATCGTCCTTGAGATCCCTAACTTTAGCCCCAATTCCTCTCCGGAAACAGGACTTTTCTGTGCATCTTTAAGTGCCTTGATAATTCGAGATCTTTTATCTCCCATCCGTGCACCCCATACAACTGTATGCGTTCCACCGTATATAATTTTTTAGTTTAGTTTGTTTCATGTCTGACTGACCAGAACCCATCCCTTTCTTAGGAGGATACGTATCACTGCTGTGTATTCTGTGCCATGCTCACATAGGCGTGCACGGCAGCAGTGATGGCCGCAACTTTTTTGTCTTTTGCTTCAAGAGCCGAAGCAAGAGTAGCCCCCTTTTCAGCGTCTGCTTTGACAACCTCTTCAACCGATTCCAGAATCTTATGGTCTTCAATGAAAGCCGTTGTAAGATCACCCTTGCGGAAGGCAGGGTTGCGCATCACCGCTTTATGGAAGGGTATATTTGTCTTAACTCCAACGACGACATATTCATAGAGAGCTCTTTCCATCCTGGCAATTGCTACATCTCTTGTTTTTGCCCAGACACAGAGTTTTGAAATCATTGAATCGTAATAAGGAGAAATCGTATAGCCTGTATGTACTCCACTGTCCACTCTAACTCCAGGCCCACCTGCAGACCGGTATCCTCGAATCTTTCCGGGAGAAGGAGCAAAATCATTTAACGGATCTTCCGCGTTGATCCTGCACTCA
Organism: Methanosarcina sp. UBA289; assembly: GCA_002496565.1. GTDB lineage: Archaea > Halobacteriota > Methanosarcinia > Methanosarcinales > Methanosarcinaceae > Methanosarcina. Next base: position 184,041 of record DAKJ01000009.1, read on the forward strand.
ATAGAATGCCCGTCGATAACGATATCTTCCTGTTTAAACTCAAGCTTCTCTCCCCAGGCTATCCTGAGCTGCTCCCTTACAATATCAATACCGGTGACCATCTCAGTTATCCCATGCTCAACCTGCAAGCGAGTATTGACCTCAAGGAAGTAGAAGTTGCCCTTTGAATAAAGAAACTCCACAGTACCGGCATTTACGTAACCAATTGTCTTTGCTACCCTGATTGCGGCTTCTCCCATCTGTGCCCTGAGTTCAGGGGTCATGATAGGGGAAGGAGCTTCCTCAATAAGCTTCTGATGTCTCCTCTGGATGGAGCATTCCCTATCCGAGAGGTAAATTGTGTTTCCATATCCGTCTGCAAGAATCTGGATCTCTATATGCCTGGGTTCCTCGACATATTTTTCAATGAAAACCGAAGAATCCCCAAAAGCCGAGCCAGCCATTTGCCTAGTAGAACTGAGTGCAGTGGAGAGTTCGTCCCTGGAATGGACTACTTTCATCCCGATTCCGCCGCCTCCTGCAGAGGCTTTAATCAAAACAGGATAACCGATTTCTTCTGCAATTTTTACTGCCTCGTCCACATCCTCAACCGCATCTTTCGTCCCTGGCACAACAGGTACGCCAGCCTTCATCATAAGGTTTCTGGCCCTGATTTTACTTCCCATCTCGGCAATTACATGGCTGGGGGGACCTATGAAAACAATTCCTTCTTCCTCACAGCGCTTTGCAAAGACAGGGTTTTCGGAGAGAAAACCATAGCCCGGATGAATTGCTTCTGCTCCTGTGTTTTTTGCAACTGCAAGGATAGCCTCCATATTCAGATAGCTCTGGCTGGAAGGAGCCGGACCTATTAGATAGGCCTCATCTGCATATTTGGCGAAAAGAGCATTTTTATCGGCTTCCGAACAGACAGCAACCGTTGAAATTCCAAGCTCCCGACATGCACGCATAACCCTGATTGCAATTTCACCACGATTTGCAACGAGTACTTTTTTGAACATAATCCTTCCACCTCGTTACATTTATTCGATTGACATAATTATGTCGCCAGGGGATACAGTGTCCCCTTCAGAAACGAAAATCTCTCTTACAATGCCTGAGTGGGGAGCATGAACAGCATTTTCCATTTTCATAGCTTCGATGACAGCAACTGTATCGCCCTCTGAAACAATGTCTTCGACCTTGACCTTAAGAGAGAGAACCATACCCTGCATTGAGATGCTCACAGCTCCTTTAACAGACTCTGCATTCGGCTTTTTGGAAGAAGCTTCAGATACGGAAATTCCTCCCCCAAGAGGCTCAATTCTAACCTCGTAGATCTCGTCATCCACTTCGACCTTGAAATGAGTTGGGACTGTGTGCTCCTGCTGAACTGCAGGGACAGGGGCAACTATTGCGAGACTTTCTTCTTCCATTTCTCCTTTCAGGAACTTGGGGGCGATAGCTGGATAGAGAATATAGGTAAGAATATCTTCTTCAGATTTAGCAATGCCCATTTCCTCGGCTTCTTTTTTCCTTTTTTCATATTCAGGTTTAAGTAAATCGGCAGGGCGGCAGTGAATAGGTTCTTCGTCTCCGATTACCTTGCCTATTATTTCCGGGCTTATGGGAGCAGGAGGACGACCGTAAAGGCCGCGCACGTAATCCTTTACTTCTTTAGGTATAACTTTATAACGTTCGCCCATAAGCACATTAAGAACCGCCTGGGTGCCCACAATCTGGCTTGTTGGAGTTACAAGAGGAGGATATCCAAGTTCCTCTCTAACCCTGGGCATTTCATAAAGTACAGCATCGTACTTGTCGAGAGCGTTTTGTTCCTTTAGCTGAGAGACGAGGTTAGAAAGCATTCCTCCTGGAATCTGGTAGATAAGCACGTTAGTATCGATCTGTTCGGAAATAGGGTCAAGTATGCCCCGGTATTTCTCTTTAAGAGTTTTGAAATACTTAACGACTTCTTCAAAAGCATTCAGATCCAGACCGGTATCGTAAGGGGTGCCTTTAAGGGCGGCTACGACTGTTTCAGTTGGAGGCTGAGAAGTTCCCCAGGCCAAGGGAGAAAGTGCAGTGTCAAGAATATCGACTCCTGAGCCACAGGCTGCCATATAGCTCATAGGAGCCATTCCGGAGGTACAGTGGCAGTGTAGAGAAATCGGAATGGAAATCTCTTTTTTCATGGCACTGATTATCTGGGTGGCGTCGTTTGGTGAAAGGAGACCTGCCATATCTTTGATACAGATGGAATCGCACTCTAGTTCTTCAAGCTGTTTTGCAAGTTCAACATATTTATCAACAGTATGCACTGGACTTATGGTATAGCAGACCGTACCCTGTACGTGAGCACCAAGCCCTCTTGCCACTTTGATAGAGAATTCCATGTTCCGGACATCATTGACCGCATCAAAAATCCGGAAAATGTCAATTCCATTCTGATAAGACTTAGTAATGAATTTCTCTACCACGTCATCCGAATAATGCCTGTACCCTACGAGATTCTGGCCCCTGAGCAGCATCTGAGCGTCGGTGTTATGCATTTCTTTTTTAATGTCCCTCAGGCGCTGCCAAGGATCTTCATTTAGATAGCGGATACAGCTGTCAAAGGTGGCGCCTCCCCACATTTCGAGGGAGAAATACCCGATCTGGTCCAGTTGTTCAACCACTTCGAGCATGTCTCTTGTTCGCATTCTGGTTGCCAAGAGAGACTGATGTGCATCCCGGAGGATGGTTTCGGTAATTTTTACACTCATGGATGAACCTCTTAAAAACGAATCAAAATAACCGGTTTTACTATTCTTGATAGTAGACTTTGAATTTTTTTCGAGGGTTTCATTGAGATTCCGGAATTTTCCGGGTTAAGATTTTGATCCGTTTGAGTAAAGTGAATAAATCCTCAGATTGTGATTTTGGTACAATTTCATGTGGTTTTACCGGAAAAGGGGGTTTTTCGGTTAAGTTTAGCCTACTTTCCGTAACCACAACCAGAGGAAAATCAATTTTAGAGATACAAACGCAGTACTAGAAAGGCCTGCGCTGATAAGAATTCTTTAATATAGTATTGTTAACAAGTATATACTTTTCGGCCGTTAACATTAAAGAAAACGGTTTTTAGAAAAAGTTCAAAACTCGTAACTATTCCCTTCATTGAGATAAGGGACCTCTATTGGTTTTATGAATAAATTGTAATCCTAATTTAAGAATATTTTGCAGCGTTAAAATAAAAACCAGAAATATAAATTTCTTAGAATTTGTAGCCTGCAAGTTAAGCTTTTTGTTTTCTTCCTACAAAAAACCACTGATCGTAAGTTCCCTCAGAATCGGTATTATCTACAACCTCACCTTCAACTCCTACCCTGAGAAGGGCCCTGGCAAGAATTTCAATCTCAGGCTTGCTGCTAACAGTAAAAAGTATGAGAGCGCCCTCATTTGCGACCGCAACCGCTTCTCTAATAATATTTATCCACAATTCTTTATTGAACTCATAAACAAGCCCTAGCATAAATCCTATCACGGCATCAAAGCTTCCTGGCTCGAAATATATGGAAAGAGCAGTTGCATCCATTACAACCGTTCGTTGAGGGTTCAAAACTCCCTGTTCAAGCCCCTGGCAGACTGTACATTTGTTAATTTCTACAGCCAGCGGGTTAAGCCCTAGTCTGTAAAGGGCAAGTGTGGACATCCCGTTTCCACAGCAGACTTCAAGTATCCTGCCTTTAGGATAAAAATCTTTTTTTTGAAGAAGATCGAAAATTTCTGCCACCTTTTTCACACGATTTTCAGAAAAAACGCTCCCATAAGACTCGGGTCTGACAGTGCAACCCTGACAGAGATTCCGATTTACAAGCATAATCGAATAGTACTCATTAACGGCGTCTCGCCAGCTTTCCGAAGAAACCTCAACATCTCTTTCAGGGAGATTAAAAGTAAGGAGAGAATCTGTAAGAACCTCAAAATCTTTTTTTGAGCAAGCTTCCGCAAGAGCTCCTGTAAAAACTGACCAGAAATCTACAGGAACTTCTTCATCTGCTGCATTGAAAAGCAACAACCCAAGTGTATGTTCTCCTTCCCGAACTCTAAGGAGCCTCATCCGGCGCTCCTCTGCATACCTCTGGACGCCTTTAAGATAGTCAAGAGTACGCTCAATAGTTCTCTGGGATAGATAATTATCCTCTATAAAATAGACCTCTTCATTAATGCCAAGGAGTTCCTGTAAAAGCATATCTGTTTAGATTCAGATAATATCATATCAAGATTTCGAAAAATAGATCTACACCTGACTCACTTCAGTGCCAATAACCGCTCCATGCCCAATAATCGAAAAAAAACTAGTGCCTACCAAAAAACTTACTTAACTGTTATAACTACGTGAACAAAATGGACAGCGTACTCCCCAGATGAGACTCGCGCAGTGAGAAAAGCAGCACACTAGAGAGTTACATATCGTTAGCGCATTTTGAACCGAAACTCCGAGGCGGGACTGGATTAGATTGGATCGGTCTACAGAGCCGCAACTATGCCGGAAAGCGCCCAGTGGAATTAAGATTATGTCACAACTTACTGAATGTTTACTATTCCCTGTACTCCCGAAATGGATACGGAAGCCCGAAGAGGAACTCAGGGTTAAATAAAAAACAAATGAGAAGCTCTGGAAAGTAAAATAAAGGAGAAAAAAGCTATTAAAAGCGAGAAAGAAAGTAAAAACCCCAATACAAGCAAAGTTATTTATAGAATCTGATTACAAAATCAGGGGTTATAAGCATATATATTAACAAATAAAGAAGATTGGAGGATAATATGGCAAAAGTAATACCATTCGCACCAATTGAGCGTTTAATAAGGACCGCAGGTGCTCATAGAGTTAGTGAGAGTGCGGGAATGGCCCTTACGGAAATTCTGGAAGAATACGGACTTGAGATCTCAAGAGAAGCAATAAAACTTGCAGAACACGCGGGCAGGAAAACTGTAAAAGCTGAAGATATAAAATTAGCAAAAGAGATGCTGTAAATTATACCGGATATAATTATACCGGACATCCCTTGAATGCTATTTAACAGTGTATCTTGCTTAAGGGATAAAACAAAAAATAAAATGCTGATACTCAGCATTTTCCTATTTTTTAGAAAAGATAAGTTATGCAGTTGCGGTTTCCAGAATTACTACGGTTAGGGATTCCACAGGGCAAATCTTTGAGCAGGCTCCACAGCGGATACATAGTTCTTCATTGATAGTTGCTACTCCGTTCAGGATCCGCATCGCCAGTTCAGTGGTATCTGGATCAAAATTATCACTCTTAATCAGTTTTGCATTTACAGGGCAAACAGAAGCACATATTCCGCACCCAATGCATTTTTTGGACTGAACTATTTTTTTGTTTTTCTTATCTGCCTTTGCCATTAAAAGTCACCTCAAAATATCCAGAGAACTGCCAAACAACGGAGTAAACTACAAGAAGTTGTAAAAGCAGGAGCTGGGTGTAAATATAGTTGAAAATTTATATTTGATTTGTTGATATATATTTGGCATTTTTAAAATATATGAAGGTTTCGAAATAAACTTTTTCAAAAAATTGCTTGCTCGCAAGCCTTTTGAGAAAAGGCTTGATCGAAAACTCCTAGCAGAGCGGGCAATGATCAACCGACAAAATGTGGTTTGGTCAAAGGTAAATTATACTCCCAGGACTAGATCAGCGAGACCTATGCCTGTTACAGTAACGGCAGTTACTACAATTCCTGCTATCATCACCCCTGCAACAATTGCAGGCAGCGCATGCTTGAACTTGACCCCAAAAACAAATGCCGCTGCACAGCCAGACCAAGCCCCTGTAGCCGGCAGAGGTATGGCTACGAAGATCGTCAGTGCAAGGAGTCCGTATTTTTCAAAAGTCTCGGTATTGTTCCGGCGAGTCCTTGAGAAGAGCCAGGTGAAAAAATTGTCAAAGATCGAATAGCGTCTAAGATAATCCGAGACCGGCTCAAGGAAGAGCAGAAGAGGGATTACAGGAAGAAGGTTTCCAATTACTGAGAAGAAAAAAGCCTCGAAGGGCCCCATTCCATAAATACCCATTGCAACAGGAATTGCCCCTCTCAGTTCGGAAACGGGTATGGCTCCTATAATCAAAACTGCAAGCCAGTGGGGAACAGACCCCAACATTTCTACTAATGCTATTTCAACAGACATGGTAATCAGGATTTATTAATTCTGTAGGCTTCATTTTATAAAAGAAGGCCGAATTCAAGCCCCTTCAATCTCTTTAGAGAGATTGGGTATGAGAAGCTTTATTGCGATTCATTAAAAATTTAATCGGAATTGGAAAGCGCAAAATGCGCGAGTAAAGCTTCTAGCTGGATCTTTTCAGTAGCTCCTTCAGTGAGCCTGAAATCGATCTCACCTATTATGTCTACAAGTTCGACAATGCGCTTTTCAGAGAGCCCGAGATCCAAAATCATCCGGTTATCCATTTCGGAGATTGACCTGTAAATCTGTCCAATTATATCTTCCCCAGAAAGGCCCTCCTCATAGAGCAACCTGTTAAGTTCCTTCCGAGCAGCCCTGAAATTTCCACGCAGGGCAGTTTCAATCAAGTTTCTGATATCTTCCGGATTTGCAGTTGCAGTAGTCCTATAAATGGTTTCCCTGGATATAGGTTTTTCCGGCTCAACAAAAGCAGCAGCCTGGAGAGAATTCACGGCTTTTCTCATATCACCCTGGGCTACGTATATAAGAGCTTCATATCCGTCTTCAGTAACGGTCAAGTCCTGAGCTTTAGCTATGTATTTAAGGCGTTTCCTGATAGCCTCATCAGAAAGACGCCTGAACCTGAAGACTGCACAGCGAGACTGGATAGGCTCAATAATCCTGGAAGAGTAATTACAGGATAGAATAAACCGACAGTTACTGCTGAAACGCTCCATTGTCCGCCGGAGTGCAGATTGAGCATCTGAAGTCAGTGCATCAGCTTCATCCAGGAAGATAATCTTGAACTCCGCCCCTCCCATAGGAACAGTTTTTGCGAAGTTTTTGATTTTTGTCCGGACAACGTCAATCCCTCTTTCATCCGATGCATTGAGTTCTATAAAGTTTTCACGCCAGAGATCTTCCCCGAAAATCTCTCTTGCAATCGAGACTGCAGAGGCTGTTTTTCCGACCCCGGGTGGTCCTGAAAACAGGAGGTGGGGGAGATTTTTTGTCGCTACATAAGACTTCAGCCTTTCGATTGCTTCTTCCTGCCCTGTAACCTGGTCCAGCCGGACAGGCCTGTATTTTTCAATCCAGATCTCTTCTTTAATCGTAGAGTCCTCCATTAATGCTTGCACTTTATTTAGAGAAGATGATATTTAAACTTTTGAATATTTGTGATTATTAAATACTTGTGATTCTTACTAGATATCGATTTTTATTTCAAAGAACATATATTCAGAGAAATTGCATGCTTCGTCTGAAGTAAATAGAAAACAAAGCATAAAAGAATAACATAGCTTAAAAATTATACATATTATGATTAAAAATAGTACGGAAAATTTGGAAATTAAAAGTTATTCAACTACACTTTCAAAGAATAAGTAAATTGGATGTCAATGAAATACATAAATAATTTTCTTATACAATTAATTAAAATCATTCATATTAGATAGTCTGGAATTGAGAATAAAAGAATTAACCAAAACTATCAAAGAAATGGCTCTGACACTTAAATATTCAAAGTAGGTATCACGACAGAACACACTGCACAGAAGAAAGATCTACTAAGGAAGAAAAAAGAGAAGAAAGATCTAACACAGAAAAATTAATCCATGTAGACAGTATGCAGAGTTTCATAGATCGGTCCTTTCGGGGTCAGTGTGCTTTTCTTTAAAAGCACTTTATTTACCCACATAGTACCAATTTCTATATCCTTTAACTCTTTTACTATGTTTATGAATGAGTTTTTCTGCTCCTTCTTGAGGAATTTCACTCTGGCAAGAGTAGCATGAGCAGTAAATTCCCGGTCATCTTTTTCGAATTTGAAAGGTTCTAGTAAATTCTCTACATTGTCGTGTAACGCCCTGAAATTTCCGGTTGCCCCCAGCCAGAGGACTCTGGGATTCGAAGGTTTGGGGAAAACTCCAAGTCCCCCTACTTTTGCTTCGAAAGGCTCGCATGTGATAGAATCGAGAGCTGCGGAAATTGCAGAAACTCGTGATTCTTCCACGTTCCCCAGGAACTTCAAAGTTATGTGAACGAGCTCAGGATCAACAAACTTCAGATCAAAACCAGAGAATCTTTCCTGAAGCTCTCGAATCTTCTCAGTAAAACCGGGGTTTAATTCCACTGCAATAAATGTCCTGATCAAAACATTCACCAATCTTAATTGAAAAACGTAACAGAAAAATCTTCCTGTTAACTTTTCTCTGAAAAATTGAGTTTAGATCCCGTATTTGAAGGAATTGTAAACCCTCATGGAGACTTTGTAAAAAAAGAATAAAGGAAAAGAGTACAAAAAAGTAGAAAGGAAATAAGTGAAATCGAAGTAGTTAGAGGGCAATTATAATATATAAGAGATAGGTACTGAGTGGTAAATAAGCTTAAGTATTTATAAAGTAGACCTTAATGTTAACCTAAAGTAAACTATTCCAATCCAGAAAAAACGCTAAATTAAAAAATAATAACCGTAATTTAAGAAAATAATGTTAGCTCAAAAAATAATATTAACTTTAAAGATAAAAAAGTGGAGCCACAAATCGGTTGCTGCAAAAAGAAAAAGCGGTGGATCACATGGATAGAGCACGTATAATTGCAGAAACGGCAGCCCGTATTTCCAGAGAACTTAATGCTGCCGCAATTATGGTTTCCGGAGAGGTGAGTTTTGAAGGGATCGAAACTGGGGGAATTCCGGTATATTACATTTCCATGCGCCCGAAAAGCATAATAGACCATCTGGTCTCCACTGGAAAGGATGGAAAAAACCCTTTAAAAGAGCTAGGTGACCAGATAAACCGCGAAGCTTCAGGAAATTCTGACCACCTTCAGCAGGCTGCCGCCATAGAATACGTGCTTGGAGAGCAGGAAGGCGGGGTTATTGTAGGCGTAGTAGAAACCCGCGGCTCCAGTTCGATTATTGTACATAACCTCGATGAAAATCCCTTTGTAAAAGCGATGAAGGAATGCCAGGAGAGGATAAAGCCAGAAGTGATAAGCGCAATTATGAAAATCTCTTTTGATATTGTGCTGACAGGCAGGGAAGGCAAGAAAATAGGAGCAGCCTTCATTATAGGTGATTCCGAAGAGGTTCTGAAACGCTCTCACCAGCTAATACTGAATCCTTATGCAGGCCACGATGAGACTTACCGGACTATCCTTGACAAGAAAAACTGGGAATCCATAAAGGAATTTTCCCAGCTTGACGGAGTTTTTGTGGTAGATGAAAACGGCATTATTCATGCCGCAGGTCGCTACCTTGACGTTGATGCGAAAAACATAGATATCGAGAAAGGACTGGGAGGCAGGCATGTTTCGGCAGCCGCAATCAGCAGAGATACGGTTGCAATCGCAGTTACGGTATCCGAGTCTGGCGGGATTCTAAGGGTCTATAAAGACGCGAAAGAAATAATCTGCATGGAATGCCTGAAGCCGGCAGTAAGATATATCTAATTCTGAGGAGAAGAGACTTTTTCCTCAGATAATTTCTAATTACATGCCTTTTTAAATTGCAGACTTTCTGAGAGCAGATACTTTCCAATAGGATGTGTAAAGAATAAGGTCAGCACATAGACTCATAAATGAAGAGAAATAGATTCATAGTCATATTAAGAAATAAAGAAAGTGGGGATTCCTAAATATGTGGGGAAATAAAGAAAATGGGGAAATTTCATGAGAAGACAACTTTTATACATTCCTTTTAGCCTTACATTTCTTCTTCTTCTGATCCTTATTGTGATTTTCGGGCTTAGTTTTCTCTTTTTCGGAGTAGTTATTTCCGCTTTTACGAAAATTGGCTTCTCTATAGGAGATGCACTCATTATCTTGTTACTGTCTCTCCTAGGAAGCGGCATAAATATCCCTCTGGCAACCCTCAAATCCGATACCCCGGTAGTTAGAGATACTTATGTTCGTGTTTTTGGCGTACCTTACAGGGTTCCGTTCCGGCGTGTGATAAGAAATGAAACGACAATTGCTGTGAACGTAGGAGGAGCGGTTATTCCAGTTCTGATTTCAGCTTACCTTCTTATAAAGTTCCCTTCTTCTCTCCTGCTTGCAGGAGCCGGCATCTTAATAGTTGCAGTTATAACTCATTCCGTAGCAAAGCCGATTCGTGGGATAGGTGTCGCAACCCCGGCCCTTGTCCCGCCTCTTGCAGCTGCCCTTACTGCGATTTTATTGACGTCAATAATTCATATTCCGGACTGCCCGGTTGACCAGTGCCGTGTTGTCACAGCCTATGCAGGAGGAGTGCTCGGAACCCTTATTGGAGCCGATCTTCTGAACTTAGGAAAAATTAAGAACCTTGGAGCTCCGGTTGCAAGCATAGGAGGGGCAGGAACCTTTGATGGAATCTTTTTGAGCGGATTTATTGCGCTTCTCTTGATCTAACAAGGAATTAGTTAACAGAGGCCAAGAGCAGTCACAAGGTTAAAAATGTGAAGAAAATGGGCTGAAAAAGAAAAGGGAAGAGAAAAAGGAAGAGAAGAAGAGGCAAATTTAAAGAGATCACTCTCTTTTAATCTAATTTTCAGGATATTTCTCTTAATCCCTCCTTTTTAGAAAAGATTGACAAAGAACTATTCCGAAAGCTCCTGCAAGCATTTCGAAACCAGAAGCTTTCGCAGAAGCTTCTATTCCGGTTTTTTCTTCAGGAAGACTACTATTATCTTCAGGAAGACTACTGTTAATATTTTTGAAATCACCAGCCTTACTCTGAAGGAGAGGAGCGGAGAGTACAGACTCATTCGAGACATTTTCAGGATTATTGGTACCTGAAGCAATTTTATCCTCTACAGTAACGTCGGTTGCTGGATAGAGAACATAGCCTTCTGGAGAAGTGCTTCCCTTTCCTTCATCTGAGGTCTGGAAGTACCAGGAATCTGTAAAGTAGGTCTTTTTATCTTTGTCAAGATTCAAAGTGATAGAATTTGGATTCTTAAGGACGATTTCGTTCTCAGAAGCTTTCTTTACCTCAAAACCCTGATATTTATCTCCATTTTCGATGAGCACGATTTTATCTTTATCTATGAGCCAGGTATACTTGAAAACTGCAAAGGAATCTGCAGCACTTGAGAATACAGTATCTACGTAAGTGATAAAGTAAGGCTGGTCTTTCTTATCTCCGAGATCCGCAGTTGCAGTAAAGGTTTTATCATTAACCGTACCGTTTGTATTCACAATCCCGGATTCGAGTTCTTCCCCGTTTTTACATAAAGAGAACCAGACCTTCTCCCCTTCAACATCAGCCTGATTAACTACCAGAGAATAATTACTCCCGAGATCCCAGGATTCTCCTACCTTTAATGTTTTTTTCTCGTCGGAAGTCTGAGAAACTACAAGGTTTGCAAGCCGGGTGGAATCGTT
>DAKJ01000002.1:0-15455 GCA_002496565.1 Methanosarcina sp. UBA289
AAACTTACCGTTTAAACAAAAAACTACTAATTTTAGCGACAACATGAATAAAGAATACTATAAGCCTTTAAGATCGAAATCAAATTGTAGGCTGCCCGACAAATACTACTAGTAATAAAAAGACAACAAAAAGAAGGCATTTACGGTCTTTAAATCGAAAAAGACAAAATTCGGTTATTACTAGTAATAATTGTCGGACAGCCTGTAAAGGACAAAGTATTCATGATTCTGCCATGAAGTAGAAAATAGGTTTACTTACATAGTGAATATAGCCCGGCACGGATTCGAACCGAGGTTGCAGGATCCAGAGTCCCACATGATTGACCACTACACTACCGGGCTTCTATGATTTTTCGCTGTGGGGCGCATTTCTTTCGCCTTGAGGCGTATCTTCTAAAGGAAGATTTTGTATAAATACCTTTCGGCTGAAATGCTCCGAAAATTTAAAAATTAAATAAAAAAAGGAATAATTAAAAGTTAAATAAAAAGAGAAATTATACTTTTACAGGTTTTCCTCGGGCTGATTGAGAACTGCAGTCCACCACCAGCGGGCCATATCTAAAAGGTCTTTTGAAAACTGACCTGAAAGCCTGTACTCTTTATCTTTTATCGTAATTAGCCCTGCTCCGAGCAGTTTGTTGCGCATTGCATAAAATGAGGCACGCCCTATCTGGAGTTCTTCCAGAAGAGTCTTCCATTCGTCAGTTCGTATTGAATTTCCTGCAGCCTGACGCTCTTCTATTATTGTCAGAAACTTTTGACCTCTAACAGCAGTAGCGTCTTCTTGAAAAATACGTCGCATAAGGGTATAGTATGGATCTCTCGAATGGCTTATGCGGGTATTGGCATCCGATCTTATGACAATAGTCGTTGCCGTTCTGGGGGCGTTTTTAACGAGTGACATTATTCATCAGACAGTTAGGTGTAGTAGTAAACTTCTCAAGTCGTAAATTCAGCAGATGTCTTGGGTGAAGTTACAATCTTCATGAGCAAGTCTATATATTCTTCTCTCAAGAGGTAAACCATTGGAGTCTTATAGGATTCTTTATGCGCCCTTAAAATTCCAAGTTTTGAATGGATATACCCGACCATAGATGCAACCGTATTCCTTGATACATTATACTTATTCGTAAGCATTTCATGCAGCTCATCAATAGTCGCTTTTTTCACCTTGATAAAAATACACAAGATTGCCCTTCGATATCCACTGGAATCAACTTCAAGAAATTTTTCTAGTCTGGATTTAATTTTAGCTCGGATGGATACCATTGATTACCACCTTTACTGATGTAGTAAAATATGTAAGTTATAGCTCTATATATAGATTTTTAAATTTATTCGTTCTGATGTGGATGGATACAAAAAATTGATATCCATTAGACAATTTCTTTTACTTCAAAACCAGTTTTTTGTATGCATATATACTCTTTCTCTGATATATTGATTTTTATATTATGCACGTGCTGGAGATATTTTAAATATTTTTTTAAAATCTTTCGTTGTAAACATTGAAACTTTACCTTTTTATTTAAAATGTTATATTTAATAATATCTTTATGCTTCTATAAATAGTAAATATTCATTTTCTGAGGGAAACTTTGAATACTTTTACAATATATTTACTTAACCACACCATTATTTTCTTGTAACAATATATGAACTTTACGTTTAATTCACTAAAACAGCTAGTTTTTACTTAAATTAAAAGTAAAAACCTCAATTTTCCGAATTTTGATTAGAGCTCTGAAATTAACAGATTAGCCGGACCATAAAATTCTTCCTAAAAGTTTAGTCGATTTATAATTTTTTTCATTTCCATATTTTTCAAATAATTACAATTTTGTTGCTGACCTTTAAATGTCTATTTTTCATAAATCTTGTGGCATCTTCTTGTAAGTATTAAAATTTCAGAACAAGACAGAAAGTCTCAGAGCCAGAAGTAAAGAGATTCTGAATAAAAATGGAAGAGATTAGATGGAAGACTGGGAGCTAAAACACAGGTCTCTTTGAAGCAAAGCCTTTCATAAAAAGGGGATTATTATTAATAGGTTTATATCCTTTACAAAGAAAGAGAGTTAGAAATAAGGTAAGGCTAGGAAACCAGTAGAGTCGACCCTCTCAACCTCATCCAGGAGTGGATAAAATGGAATACAGCTATGACCTGAAAGGGAATAATTTATACATTGGAGAAAATCAAATACATGCTTACAGCCTGGAAGAAAATGAGATAGGCAATTGTACCTGTTGTGATTCCATACTTATGAGCCTCAGCTATCATGCTGCAGAAGAAAGAACAGTGGTAGTAACAAAATGCATCTCTTGTGGAGCTTTTTATGCAAATATCTATGACTCAGAATGGAGTTGGGTAGATGAAATTCAGGTCTCCCTGCTTCCAATTCCAATTCCTATAAGCAGTCAGGTAATTGACGACTGGAAAGGGCTTGAGTCAATTCCCATGAAAAAGCTTGAAGCTGTCTTCTCCAGAGGAGAAATTGAAGCTCTTTTTGCTAGGGCAAAAGATGAAACTCCCACCCGTCAGTATCTATATAGAGCCCGGAAAAAATACAAACTTTTTGAAGAAATATTTGATCTTGAACTGGCATTATAATTTAGTTACAGATTATTACCATTTCTCTAACACCTTTGAAATAACTAGGGACTTTAATTGGGGATTTGTTATACGTCACTATATAATAATACGCATAAATAAATAATATTATTTAGCCAATTATATATAATTTATATCATTTAATGAAATTTATTAAAAGATAAATAATAAATTTAGATATTATTAATATATATTTAATAATATCTAAAATATATTACAAATTACATAACAAATGAATTGTATTTATTTGTTAGCCGAAGTATAAACAAATACTTTTCACATACATTTTATATATTACCAAACTCTTCGACTAAATGAGATATATGAATATTAAATTATACATTTGAGTAAAATTTGTCAAACGATTCGCCTATATTTTTTCAGTGATATAATATATGATAAGTCTATACTAGAGAGATCAAAAAACATTTTATAAATATAGCTCTATAAAGCGCAAGCAGATATTAGTATATTATATATTATATATACCAAAAATTATAATTAAAAATATAGATTCGAAAAAGCGGAGAGATTGTCAGTTTATTTCATAAAAAATAACTTGTTCGGACAAGCTTTTACATATTGGCATGTTTTTCTTAAAATTCCTGCCCGGAAATTTTTATCTGAGTGAACAAAACATCACGTTTGTAATAAAATCGTAAAATTAAATAATTCTTATGCATAATATAAAAAATTATTGTATTCTTTTATCTCTTGAACTTTTAAGTGGGTTCAATACATCTAAATTACAAATTTATTCTAGTATAATATAAGAATAGATTTGAGAATTTCTGCAGAATGAGATTTAGACTCCTATTTTGTCAAGTCATTTATTACAAAGACTATACGAATATGGTATGTTTGGCCGACAACCGCAACATTAAAGACATAAAGTTGTAAAAGAAAAAAGATGACAAATACAAAAAGTATTCATACATATATAATATAAGAATATATGTAGCTTTTTTCGCACCCAATATTAAAGTTGAATATTTAAATAAAAACAAGGAATTTTCTCTATTTATTAAAGCTTTAACAAATAATTATTCCCTCGACGAATTTTTACCTGTGTGTTTTTGCCAAAAATTAAATTTATTAGTCTACCCAATTTGCTTAACAAATTAGTATATAAATATAGGGCTATAAAAAGAATTTATGGGAAAATAATATCAAATATATAATAAATAAATAAATAAATAAATATTTTTAAAAGTACTTAGAACTAAAGTGATCATTTAGGTGAATAAATTCGTTTTTGGAGTAACTGTTATTTATAGATTATTTCTTACATACATTATAAACAATAATATTTGGATGTGAATTACAAAAAGATATTGACCTGTTATATTATAAAAGATATATCATTTAATAGGAATTTATTTTTGACATTGTTAATATACATATCTAATTTAAGTATATAATATATTAGATGGCACATTTTTGATAAACTAAATGAGTACTATATAAAATATATTTTGATAGAGAGTTCTAAGGATCTGTAAAAAAGTATTAATTAATTGATAAATTGATTAACTATACAAGAAATATACAGCAAAATATATTCATGAGTTAGTTTATCTTGATAGATGGTATAAATAAATGTTTTATTATAAAGAATATATAAGGTATTATCTATAGTTTTTAGGATATAACATTATAATATGCCATAACATATCATAAACACATATTATAAAAATATGGAATAAAATATATTCTATTTTGGATGTATTATTACATTAACTCCCAGAATTTAGCATATTATCTATGAAAGATAATATAACAAATAGTAGTATGAAGTATTATATAATCTATTAATCATATAGACTTTATAGATATGATAAATAAAAGTTATTAACTAATAGTATACTATTTAAAAAAATAATCAATATATCAAATGAAAAAAACTATACGTGGTATGTTAAATATCTAATTTATATATACAAATGCTCCATTAATATTTGATTATATTTATAAAATAATACTAGCTCTGCTTCATATAGACTCTCCATAATGAAAACTAGATAAAACAACTATCTCCATAATATGGAAATTGATTTCATTATATAATTAGTTAAGCCTAAAAGTAGCCAAAATGTTATATCAAAAAACTTAAAATATAACTTAATTAAGAGTAAGTTAACTTATTCATAAAAAATGAACTAAATCTAACACAAATTACATAGTATAGTTATTTAGAAACTCATTAAATGTATGCATCATACTCATAAATTTATCAATACTACTAACAAGATAATTTTTATTATTATAAATGATGGGCTCCGTTATGCTTGAAAAAGTAGACTTCTCCAAGACAATAGCAGTTTCCGAATATAATAAAAGCGAGAAAGTACTTAAATATAAGATCGGAGAACTGCAGCGGAAAGCCTGGGACTTAAAAATACCTGTTATTCTCGTTTTCGAAGGCTGGCACGTCTCAGGAATGGCCGAAGATATAAACCGATTTATTCTTTCGCTGGACCCCAGAGGATATAGTTTCCACACAATGATTAGACCCTGTTATGAAGAACACCTCAAGCCTTTTATTGTACGTTTCTGGTCCAGGAGTCCTGTCAAAGGAAATATTGCAATTTTTGACAGGAGTTGGTATAGCAGGTCAATAATAGAGTGCCTAGGGAAGGAAAAATCCGAGGAAGAAATGGAAAAATGCCTGGAAGAAATAAACTATTTTGAGCGGCAGCTTGCCGATGATGGCTATCTTATTATTAAATTTTTCCTTCATATAAGCGAAAAAGAACATAAAGAGCGTTTTAAAAATCTCGACAAAGATGACCTTCGATTCATATTTGAAGAATACGAGAAGGAAGCAAGACAGGATCTTGATTTTATCCATAATTATAACGAGTACCTGCCGTTTGTCGAGAAGCTGCTGGAAAAGACAGACATGCCTCATGCGCCATGGACAATCGTGGAAGCTAATGACAGAAACTTTGCGACTCTAAAGATCATGATGACGGCAATCCAAGAAATTGAAGCCTCTATTGAACAGGCAACCAGAACCCCATCTGAAAAAACCCTTAAATATCTGGATCTAGAAGCAAAAGAAACTCTGCAGCTTAACAGTTCCATTCTGGATAACATTGACCTTTCTAAAAAAATGGATGTCGATGAGTATAAGAAATCGAAAAAATTATACCAGCAAAAACTTGCAGCCCTACAGTACGATTTATTCAAGAAAAAGCGTGCCTTGGTTGTGGTCTTTGAAGGCTGGGACGCTGCCGGCAAAGGAGGAGATATCTACCGCTTTGTAGAAAATCTTAATCCCAGACTATATAGAGTATTTCCTGTAGGCTCACCAAATGACGTAGAAAGAACCCATCATTACCTCTGGCGCTTCTGTGAAGCAATCCCTAAAGCTGGTCATATAACAATTTTCGATCGGAGCTGGTATGGCCGTGTCATGGTAGAAAGAATTGAAGGTTTCTGCAATGAGGAAGAATGGAAAAGAGCTTACAGAGAGATTAATGAATTTGAAGAAATACTGACACGGTCAGGAGTAATTGTACTCAAATTCTGGCTTCATATTGATAAGGAAACTCAACTGAAGCGTTTTAACAACAGGCAATTTGACCCGGAAAAAAAATGGAAAATTACAGCCGAAGACTGGAGAAACCGGGGCCGATGGGATGATTATAAAATAGCAGCTGAAGAGATGCTCCAGAAAACAAGTACAACAAATGCCCAGTGGATTATTGTAGAATCAAACGACAAACGATACTCTAGAATCAAAGTCCTGAAAAGTGCTACTGAGGCCCTTGAAAAGGAGCTGAAAAAATAATATTATATTAACATGTGTTACTTATATTAACATATGATACTCAAAATTTTACTTTGAATCTTCAAGGTCAGATAGAGAACCTGAAGCAGACTTGAGTCTTTCCGAATTGTTTTGAAGCTTTAGAGGACTTTTTATAACATTCTTCTCCAACCTATGCCGAGAAAGAACGATCTCAATGTCCCTTTCCAGATCCATTTCGTCGAAAGGTTTCACAATACATCCATATCCCGTATTCCAGATCTGTTCGAGAATTTTACGGTCTGAGCAAGCTGTAAGATAAAGAACTGGAATATCAAGCCGGGTTATTATCTCTTTTGATGCTTCTATACCATTCAGATTACCTTTTAACATAATATCCATAAGCACAAGGTCAGGTCGAGTGCTTTCAGCCTTGCTAATGGCCTCCTCCCCGGATGAAGCTATACCTGTAACAGCATATCCTAAATTCTTCAGCATTATCCGTATTCCCATTGAAACAATATGTTCGTCCTCAACAACCAGAATTCTTCCTTTTACCATTATTATTACACCTTTGTTCATCCTCAAAGAGCAGGTTTGAAACAGGTTTCTTCTTCATATAAAGCTTAAATTCCTCCAATCTGTCAATGAAGTTACAGGCTAGAAGCAATTGAATATATTTTACCCTGAGTATTTGACCCTAAGTATATTTGATCCTTAAATAAGAAAATTAAATTTAATAGTTATTTTACAGTTGTTGTATTTCAATGGTAATTTTCAAATCCAATAGAGAAGGCAAGTTTCTATGCTGCTTTCCTCACAGAACCCTATATAAATTAAGATATATAACCCACGCCATATGGTGCTTACAAAAGAATAGGAAATTAAAGCTGACACTGTCCATGACAAAAGGGAAGAACTTTGTCCTGGCGTAAGGGATATTTTGATTCAATTGAAAATTTCAACCGCACTGTCAAAAAAATGATTCGCTAAATATTCATTGAAATACCCTGATCTTAACCTCAGTAAAATCAAACTGGGATGAATAAATTAGTATATGGAAAAAAGGCTGGTAAGAAATAATTAGGAAAAGGAACAGGAATAATAAGGGGTTTCTTGTACCTCGTAAAGAAAAAGAGGTAAACTTTGGCGTTCTGGATAATTTTCAGGGTTTCTAGAAAATATCTTGGAAAACAAT
This sequence comes from Methanosarcina sp. UBA289, assembly GCA_002496565.1. Lineage (GTDB taxonomy): Archaea > Halobacteriota > Methanosarcinia > Methanosarcinales > Methanosarcinaceae > Methanosarcina. The sequence goes on from DAKJ01000002.1 coordinate 7,561, forward strand.
TTTCTCCTGAAAAGATCTGAAGCTTTTTCTTCTGACCCTTCTTGCTTTCCTTTTTCTTCGCTGCTGATCATTCTGGATTTTCGTTTTCCCTGAGTGATTCCGATTTTTCTTTTCTGTACCTTTGCAGGGCTACCTCAATGCTGCTATACAGATCTTTCTCATCAAAGGGTTTTATAATATAACCGAAAGGCTCAGTTCTCTTAGCTCTCTCAAGAATCTTGCTATCAGAATAAGCAGTCAGGTAAACAACCGGAACATTAAACATTTTCTTGATTTCCATTGCAGCTTCTACGCCGTCCATATCACCTTTTAACATGATATCCATAAGCACGACATCAGGGAAAGTACTCTCTGCCTTGCTTATAGCATCTTCTCCGGATGAAGCTATACCGGTAACCGTATATCCCAAACTCTTTAACATTTTCTTTATTCCCATTGCAACAATATGCTCATCCTCAACGACCAGAATTCTGCCTTCTGCCTTTTTTCTTCCTTCCGCCATTTTCGCACCTTATTTATATTTCATCTCCTGAAAAAACTAATCTCGAATCCTGTTCCCCTGCTTCGGTCAAGTTTAATTTCTCCTTCAATCTGATCCACAAGTGTTGTCACCAGCTGTAGTCCCAGGGAAGTTGTATTCCAAATATCCAGTTTCTCAGGGAATCCCTTACCATTATCTTTTACTATAAGGGTTAACCTCTCTTCTTTATTCAGATCTGTACCATTAAGGTCATTACTTTCATTATTTTGGTGGCTGACTTTTCCATTTTCAGAAGTAACAGCGTCCTTTCCCTGCCACATAAAGTATTCTTTACTTCTGCGTAGCTCAATATAAATTTCTCCTTCCCTTTCTCCGTCGGTAAAGGCGTGTTTCAGGGAATTTGAGACTAGCTCATTGACAATTATTCCCAAGGGAACGGCCGTATCCATTCCCAAGAAAACCTTTTCGACATCCAGCTTCAAGCTCACTTTTTCGCTATCCAGTGAGTAAGAATGAAACAGATAATCTGCAAGATTCTTAATGTAATCCGCAAAGTCCACACTTACCATATCCTCGGATTGGTAAAGTTTTTCGTGGACAAGAGCCATTGATTTGACCCTGTTCTGGCTGTTCCTGAAAGCCTCAATTACATCCCTGTCCGTAAAATTTCCAGACTCAAGATATAAAAGCATGGAAATTACCTGTAAATTATTCTTGATGCGGTGGTGGATTTCTTTTTTGCGAATTTCCTCCATCTGGAGAAGCGCGTCCTCGGCTTTTTTATGCTCGGTTATGTCCAGGATAATGCCCTGAAGATGGATTTCCCCGTTCTCATTGCGCTGGATAACTGTCCTCTCGTCGACCCAGCGGACTTCTCCAGATTTTGTGAGAATCCGATATTCTGAGGTATAATCCGTGCAGCCAGCCTCAACATTCATCTTAAGTTCGGCAGCCATCTTTTCCACGTCTTCAGGGTGCACAATATTTCCGTAAAGAATCCTGTTCGAGGTAAAATCCTCCACCTCATAACCCAGTCGGGTAATATTTTCCGAAACAAATTCGGCAGGCCACATGGGCTGATATTTCCATAAAAAAACGATTACAGGACTTGTATTAACAACCCTTTCCATATCCTCTTTAAGCCTGTTAGATCGCTCAAGTTCTTTTGCATAGTCCAGAAGGGCTTTTTCCGCCTCTTTACGCTGGGTTGTAATCATATCAAGAGCCTGGCGCGTCTCTTCGATTCCATCCGTAAGCAGCTTGAAATCGCCTTTTCCATGGATACTGATCTGCTGCTTAAAATTGTTCTGTTGAAATGCAGTAAGAACTGCGTTTGAATCATCGATAATACTATTCAAAGTTTCGGAGAATTTGTCAAGGGTATTTCCGAGTTCTCTGAACTCCCCCTGTACGTCTACATTGACTCTGGCTTTTAATTCTCCTTCTGCAAGAGCATTGGTTACTCGTATAGTTTCTCTTACAGGCACAATTACAGCTTTAAGGATTTCATTCAGGCCAGTAGGGATTTCCCTGAAGTCTCTTTCCACATCCGTATCTGCCCTGACATCAAGCTTCCCTTTAACTGCATTCTGGGCAATACTCTTGAAATCCTGAACGATTTCATCTATTGGCCTTGTGATAGAAAGGGCAATCATATATGCAAGGCCAGCCATGAAGAGAATTGAAATTGCAGAAATGACCAGAAGCTTGGTCCGAAGATCAACAATACCTGCAAGCATTTCTTCTTTCGGAATTACGAGCACAAAGGCAAGATTCCCGGTTTGCACAGGTTCATAGAACATTACAACAGGTTTGCCTGTGGTAGGGTCCTTGACATCAATATATCCACCGGTTCCATTTTTTACATCATGTGCGGCTCTGGCTATCTCTTTCGAGTTAAAGTCATATAGGCTTTTTTTCCCAATCCATTCCTTGTGTGTAGGGTGAGAAAGCAAGACGCCTGTGTTGCTTACCATGAAGGCATATCCAGTATCAAAAGCCTTGACCTTACCCACTACTTCATCCATATACTCCAGAGGAACATCAACTCCTCCTATCCCTACGAACTTCCCGTCCTTGAAAATCGGGGAAACATGGCTGACTATGAATATGCCTTCATAAAAGTAAGGCTCTGTTAAGACGTCTTCTCCTCTGACTTTGGGCAGCTGGTAATAATCCGAAGAATCATAACGAAGAAGGGATTCAACCTTAACATTGCCTTCGATCTTATTACAATAAGGAACGAATCTGCCTGTTGCATCGTGCCCGGAGGTATTGACATATTCCATATCTCTGCCGTCAAAAGCATTTGGCTCATATGCGACATAAACCCCAATCAGATTCGGATTTTTTTCAAGGATGTTCTCAATGACGCCGATTACTTCAGTCCTGTTAGAAGACTCATAGTTTTCCATCGTAAGGGTAAGAGTCTTTGCAATTGCACTGTTAGCTTTCATATCGGCATCAAACTGGTTTGCATAATTGCTTGCCATTTCAATTGATTTCTGGTAAGCCAGCTTTTCTTCCTGGGAAGTGACCGTACTGATGATCACAGCCGTAGAGACTGCAAGAACAAGAAAAACCCCAACAACAATATAGATAACTAGCTTTGATTTCAGGGGAAAGTCTTTAAATCTCATAGTATACTCCAGCCAGTTATAAAAGAGAGGTAGGAAGCCTATTCCTTTTTTGCCTTAAAATACTAACAGGATTCAGATTTTAATAATTTCTTGAGATAATTCTTTATAATGCATGAAGAGCTCCCTGCCCCAGTGAAGAGCGCTTACATCGAAACTCATTACTTTCCTATGGTCGTATTTTCCATGCTTGTCAAAAAGGCAGAGATACATGAACTTTTCAGTAACAGCAATTGTCGGCAGCTGCATATTTTCCTCGCAGACCTTAAAAACTGTGTTCTCAGAATTGAGCAGGATTTCGAGTTCATCCTTGCAATCATTTTTGAGTCTCTCAAATACAGCTTTCGTAAGCACGATTTCCATTTCAACTCCGTTTTTTGCAAGTCTTGAGTAAAGCGATGGATAAAGAGGATGATAATAAGAAAGTGAACTCAGAATGCATCTGGATTTTAGAAGGTTCTCAGTAAACTCCCTTGGGAGATCGAACAGGTGGTTCAGGTCAGGTTCGATTACCATGCATTCCCCCAGTTCTCCAAGCCTCATAAAATGTTCATGCGGTATGACACTTGTATCCCGGCTTGCCCAGTATTCCTTATTTTCCTCGAGAACCTCAAGTGTGTTCAGGAGAGGAAGCATATTTCCAACGACAAGCTTTCCAATCTCCGAAAGCATATAAGTGTCCTCTTCCTGGAGGATCAAGCCCTGTTTTTTAAGGATTTTAATCTGAGGCATCATTGCCTTTGAGGTCACATTAAGAGAAGTTTTTATTTGCTCAATGTTCCTCGAACCTTCCATAAGCAAGAGAAGGAGATTTTTCCTTTTTTCAGAAAGCCAGATAGTGTCACATAAAGATGAACTCATTGCTATTCCATATTTATTGGAAATACTTTTATTAAAAGATTATGTTTGATAACAAATATATTTAAGAATCTCGATATTAGAAAAAGTTTTGAGCCTTGGTAAATCCCGAATGAAAATTTTTAATGGCATTAAAAAATCACTTTACTTTAGAACCTACATACAGCTCTTTCTTTTGCCTGAAACTTTTGCAAGAGCCACGCGGATCGGGCTATATATTATTGAAGCCATTGATAAATCACTTACCAGTAAAGTAAATCCAATATAAGAAAATTGCCTGAAAGAATAACAGATATTTCTAAGAGGGCAAATAACCGAGTAAAAATGGCATGAAAAATTGGTTAAAGTGGCCGCTAAAATAATTAAAAATGGCGCGAAAAAACTGGTAAAAGTGGCCACTAAAATAATTAAAAGATAGAAACAAAAATGGCACAAAAAAGAACTAAAAAACAAAAATGTTAAAGACTATTTGCATCCTCCATAAAAAATTAAGGAGCATTACGTGAGGTAAGTCAGTTGTATATGAAAATATGACTGGAACTCACGGGACCTGAAAAAACTAAAAAGGAAAAACTTCAGGCTTAATACCTGGAAATTTTCTCTGCTCCGAACCCCAGCAAATGCATTAAAAAGGTACCAGAGCTGTGGCATGTGGGAAATGCCATAGCTTTTGGGTGCCTCCGAAACCAGATTTCTTTTTCACAAGATTAAAAGAAATTTTTTCAATACTTTAGATTTTTTCCTTATATTTTAATCTCTCTTTTAGTAAACCCAACCTGCAGATAACTTAAAATTCAAAGATTTGCCAAAAAAGGAAATGTGTTAATTTTGAAGTTTTCATAACCTTCCATCAATAAGAAAAACAAAAATAAGAAACCCTAATTTAAAAATGCTAAATATAAACAACAATTCTCAGGCAGGGTTATCGTCTCTAATATGACTCTACACTTGTTTTATTTTACGAAAATTGCCTACTTGATAAGCGACTTTTTTCTCCTAACGTTGACCGTAGAAAATAATAACTGTCGAAAGCTACAAGGATCAGAAAGCTCCAAGCACGATATAGAGAATTACTTTGGTCCTCATAGAGTATTATTGCAAATTGTTGTATCTCATATCCAGCTAGGTAAGATCTAGCCAGGTAAGGTTATTTTTTGTAGAATAAAAAATAGTAAAATAATTTTAATTCCTTGAGAATAAAAATCGATATGAGGCCACAGGATTGTATGACTTATCTGTATCTCGATATATCATCCTGTAGTCTCACATTTCCTGCGAACCCTTTTTGCACCCTAATCTGAACTCGTGATTTGAAAATATTGATTGACTCACAGACTGATCAGGGTTTCAATAAAGGGAAACAGCATAAATTTACGCGAACTTAAATTAGTACATTTAACATAGGTCTTTAACGCAAAACTATTATATTATGGATTCGTTTGATAAGGAATTGTCCATCTCTAAAGCTGCCCTTCTCTCGTTCTGAGAATAATACCACAGTGGAACATAAAGGGCAAGCACTACGAAACCAACTATTGTTGAAGTCCAGCCTACTTCAAGACTGTTCAGGTATACTATTCCAATAAGACATAGAGGCAGGTTAAATAACCCAAAGAAAAGGGCTACATATTGCCAGCCTCTAGGAGCTTTGAACGGTCTTTCAAGTTTTGAGAACTTTGGATCAACTTTTGCCTTCGCATATGCAAGCAAACTTATCCCGTTAGCGCAGACATAACCTATTGCTGATGCAGCAAGTATAGCTGAAGGGGTTCCCAGGAAGATGAAGCCCGTATTCAAGAGTGCAATGAAAATCATTGCATTGATAGGAGTTCCATGCTCATTCATTTTTCCAAAGAACTTTGGCAGATTTCCTTCTTCAGCCATGGAGTACATAGCCCTTGAAGCTCCGAGAAAGCCAGTCTGGATAATGAGGACCATTGCCGCAATTAACATGAAGATTGTGAGAGCACCACCTATGGGACCAAGGGTCATCCGAGCCATAGGCAGCATAGGAGAGAAGGGTTCGGCCAGTATTCCTGTAATTCCAAGGGTTCCGGTACAAGCTGACTGGACAAGAATAAAGGTTATGAGGCAGATAGTACCGCAGATAAAGAGGGCTTTTGGGACATCTGATTTAGGCTGCTTATATTCAGGCCCGTAAATTGCTGCAGTTTCCCAAGCGCAGGCACTCCACTGAGCCATTGCAAAAAGCCCGAGCAGGATCAGGATATGGTGTAGATCCCAGCTCCAATCTGTGGGAAGCCAGGCGCCGGTAATATTGCTAATCTCAAAATGCCCGGTTACAAAGGGAGCCAGAGAAATTATAATAAGCGGGGCAAGGGAAATTACTGCAAGGATATACCCGAGCGTTGCTCCGTTCGAAAGCCCACGATAATTGACCATAATAAGAAGCACGACTACAACTGCACCAGACGCGAGATAAATTGCGATGTCAGGCACGCCTGCAAATGCAGGAACCAGACTTTTAAGATAGCTTCCGATCAGGATTGAATAAATTGCAAGAACCGGATTCCAAGCAAACCAGTAGCTCCAGGCGCTGAAACCTCCAAGCAATTTGCTCAGATCATATCGTTTATTTTTATCGCTGCCTCCAAAAACACTCTGAGCATACCCGGGAAGGCCGGATGCTTTCGGGAACATTGTAGCAAGCTCCCCGTAGGCAAAATTTTGCATGAAACCCTGAAAGACAGATAACGCCCAGATAATAATTGCAGCAGCCCATACATAATTTGCAAAGTAACCTATGGACGGGAGGATAAGCATGGGGACACCAAGGGCAATCGCAAGTCCCTGCTTCCAATCAATTGTTCGCTGGAGCCCTCCGTTTTCACTGTTTTCGTTGCTCACTTTAAAGCACACTCCTATAATTAATATAAAATGATAATTGACGATTCGCACAGCTCTTACAACACAAATCGATCCATAAAAGCCTGCAAACGGAAAAAGCGGGAAAAATTCGAACAAAATCTAGCTCATTCTCAGAATATTTTCAAGAAATGCTTTCAAGAAATGCTTTCAAGAAATGCTTTCAAGAAACATTATCAGGAAAATATTCTGAGAAAATGTACAGAAGATCTGTACTCGCTTTTCCGTATCTTTGCAGTTATTTCGGAGTTTTTTCTTTATGCTATCTGCTTTCTAAATTTATTGCAGGAGTTTATCTTTATATCGAGCAACTTTTCGATATTCATTTTTGCTGCAATACCTTTTGCTGCTCCTGGTACTGATGTAATGACCCCTATATTGAGTTCTTCACGCAGCTCGCGCATAACGTGCTCGTCTACGAGGTCCATCTTGTCAACTCCGAGTTTCTTTGCGACGTACTCTTTTGCTTCTCCTATGCGCATGTTCTTTGAGAACTCCATTCTTGCAACAAGGTCTCCTGCAGCTCTCATACCTGTCATACCTGAAGCCATAATGTGGGAAATCGGCATACCCAATGGGTCGCCGACTCCGATCTATATGCCGTCTACGCCTGCAATTTCTACCATTGCTTTGCTTGCCCTTGTAACTGCATCAATTGGAGGAGTCTCAAGCATTGGGATTCCGCCGACACCCATACCCATGTCAACATGACAGGGAATTGGGGATGCTTCGACAGCTGCCTTCATGAAGGTAACTGCTCTGGCAAGGTTCCAGGCTGATGTCTTGCTGGTGTTAGTATTGCAAACTGGACCGAAAACGTTTGCACCGGCCTTTGCAACCAGAGGCGCCTGCTGGTGAGGCCAGAGGCCTGCAAGGGTTACTCCGTCATACTGAAGGTTTCCATGCATACCAAGTACGCACTCTCCAGCCATGCCTGCTTCAATGTACATATCAGGGAATTCTTTCCTGAGAGCCTCGATTGCATGGAGTGTACCGTACATGTCAGCGTCGCCTGCTGCGCCGGTTGTGTCAAA
>DAKJ01000002.1:15704-20835 GCA_002496565.1 Methanosarcina sp. UBA289
GGATCTTGAAAGCCTTCATAAGGTCTCCAGGGTTCTCGAATGGTCCGTCAGGGGTGTAATAAAGTCCCATGTTCGGCATTGCACCGTAGAACAGAGGAATGACCATGTTCTGCTGGCAGACTTCCATTGTCTGGCACTCGTTTGATACTACAGGCTTCACTGGCTTGTAGCTGTAGTCAATGTGCCCGAGTTCCATTGTGTCAGCACCAAAGGCGCGCTCGTGTGTCATGCAGCCAACTAGGCGGCTGGAAGGAATACCAACACCGCTGTTGCCCTGGTCACCGTCAAGTCGGATAGTACCAATATCGTGCGTTACGGGAATTTCCATACCCTGTTCAACACTGACAGCCTTGCCAGGCATCATAAGGATTTCTGCAAGTTTGTCGAGTTCATTAGCATTAAGAGCAGGAATCTCACCAAGATCGGCAGCGTTTGCAGTACCAGCCTCAATCTCTGCCATTATCTGTTCTTTGGTAAGGAAGATGCGTTTACCGTCTCCCATTCTCAAAGCATATTCAGTTGCCATTTTTTTAATCCTCCTTTCTTGTTATCTTTAATTTTCAGATTTTGAAAACTATGTTCTGGGGTTTAGAATTTGGAAACAAAGGTTCTGGCTTGCCAGAGGGCTACTATCGCCAAAATAAGGATAAAAACCATCCACAGGACATCTGCTGCCGGTATGATGGAATTTGCCCAGTATGCGTTATAAGCTTCCATAGCCGCTGCTGTTTGTGTCATTTTTATATCCTCCAATCACACATATCTGAGGCAAGCATCAGAGCCTCGCTGTATACCAAAGTCCGTTATCTTGTATTTGTGCAGTAGAAAACCTTTTTTGTAGATTCCGTTGTCGTCAACTTTTTGCTCCACATCCCTCAGCATTCCTCCGGATGCCAGTTCGATGATGTCAAAGTTAATGCTATCCCTTTGGAAATCACTCCTCATACCGTATTCTTCCTGGATCTTCTGAACGATTTCATAGTTCCAGTATTCCTTTCCGTCTAGGAAAAGCTCCAAGATTTTGAACTTGATAGGGCGTTTTCCACTCACTTCAGTCACCTCTCAGGGTTTCAAGTGCACTTGTGTCTTCAGTAAACATAATGAAACTCCCTGCGATACAGAGAAGACCGCCCAAAATAATCGTCCAATCTGGAACGTCTCCAAAGAATAGGAATATGAATATGACCGCGCAGAACCCATAGAGGTTCCCTATGCCCTGACCTCTTCCTACTCCTATAAGCGGGAATGATTTGTACCAGGTAACATAACAGAAACCAAATGTAATGCCTGCGAAGATCAGGATCAGCAGAGTTAAAGGCTCGAAAGCCTGCACTGCAAACGAGTACATCGGAAAGCCTACAAGCGCGAGAATTGGCACAATTATGATCCACCAGATTATGTTTTCTCCAAGGAAGCGAAGAGTCAACCCGGCATCAGGCTCTGAAATATCTAGCCCTTTGCCTGCAATTGCACCTTCAGTACCCCAGCCTATGGCAGCCATCAAACCTCCAAGATACCCTATCCAGGGGACATTTCCTGAAGAAAGTTCGTTAAGAAGCCCGCCACCATAGATTGAGACACCTCCAAGAACGATAACTGCAATACCGATTGCTGCTCTTTTGGAGATCCTTTCTCCGTACCAGTAATAGGCAAGAATCGAGCCTATGACAGGATAAAGAAGGCCTGCAACAGCTGCAAACGATCCGCCGATAAAACCCATAGCAATAAAAGAACCAAGAATTGCCATTGGGCCACCGCATATAGAAGCCAGGAAGAACCATTTAGAACAGGTGTGGAATTCTCTAAGTGTCCTGCCCAGTTCTTTGTATTTTCCAAGCACTCCGTTCCAGACCATAAGCGCTAGCATGACAGTCAATGCATTAAAGGCAGTAATCAGTACAGCAGTCACAACGAGAGCTATGCCATCTCCGCTTGTTTCAGCAATAGCACTATTCATTTTATCAAACGGGTTAAGAACCCAAACAACGGTTCCTGGCAAATACCAGATTCCCCAGAATAAAGCACAGAAAAAGGCCCACATATACCCTTTACTGATCTTTCTTTTACTTTCCTGTTTTTTTAAAGCTTTCAAATCCACGAAAACTCCCTCCATTTTTCAGAACGCTGTGGAGTTCCCTCGGGACATAATCTCCAGTCCACATTCCACAGCCTGAAAGTCAGCCTAAAAGCTCTTTTTTGTGGGTCTTATACCTCTGGGAATATTTTCCAATTTTTTTGATTCAAACTCCCTTTTAACTGCTGTTTTTATTTGCTCTTCAGATTGCATCTAAGTTACCATTTTTACAATCGTTTTAAGCCGTTTTTATAATATTCCCATGAGCGGTATTGATCTGTAAGAGCTCTTACAGCTATATCCTAAGCTACAGTTTCACAAAAATTGAACAAAATAGAGTGTTGCAGAAAATGTACTCTTAAATACATTTTCTGCAGTTTAAACTGTTTGCTAAGGCTGCTTTATTAGACGTTCAGGGTTGCCTTGATCTTGGCGACTGCATCGTTGGCACTTTCACCATAGATGTCTGCACCGATCTTGTCTGCCCAGTCTTGGGTAACAGGAGCGCCACCAACCATGGTCTTGACCTGGTCGCGGACACCTGCCTCTTTCAGCTGCTCCTCGATCTGGATCTGGTTGACCATTGTGGTTGTCATAAGTGCGGAGGATGCGACAATCTGGGGTTTGACTTCCTTTACAGTATCGACATAGTTCTTAATTGGGACATCTCTTCCAAGGTCCACAACTTTGAAACCGGCAATTTTGAGCATAGAAGCTAAAATGTCCTTTCCGATGGAGTGGATGTCGCCTTCGATAGTTCCGAGAACAACGGTTCCAAGGCTCTTGGTATTAGCTTTGCGCTTTTCCATTTCCGGTGTGATAACTTTTATACCGGCATTCATTGCCTCGGCGGCTGCGAGCACGTGGGGCAGGAAAAGTTCACCCTGGCCGAATTTTTCCCCTACTTCTTCCATGCCTGCGGTAAAGCCCTTCTCAATGAGCTCTACAGGGTCGATGTTTGCTGCAAGGGCTTCAGCTGCGACTTCTTCTGCAAGTTCGTCGTCAAAATCAGTGATTGCTTCTTTTGCTTTTGCAATGATTGCTTCTTTGTTTGCCATTTTTATATCTCCTGAATATCTGAATATTGTAATTACATGCCTCTGAAGGCTTTGTCAGCCTTGTCCACGATTGCCTTCATGTCCTTGAGGATGTCTGCGTCGATTGGGGTTACCTGGTGGTTCTTGAGAACGTCTACAACTACGTCGTGTGCAGCGGATGCAAGGTCCTTTGATCCGGCTGCTGCCCAGTCTCCGAACATGCGCCTGTCTATGATCTTGGGGTCAGAGGGGTAGTTCACAAGCTGCCTGGTCTGTTTGAGTGCAAGGAAGTTGTTTCCGATGCCTACTTTCTGGATGGATTCGACAGCAAGGGTTTCCTCATTTACAGGGACTCCCTGGAGGGCTTTTTTTGTCATCTTGATGATATCGTTGTCGATAACGAGCTGCTCCATAGAGAAGGTCATACCGAGCTCAAGCATACCGGCACCGTACAGGGTGTTTGCTCCGGAGAGAGCTGGGAGGAGACAGGTCATTGTCTTTTCGTGTCCGGCCTGGCCATCTGGGATCTTTGCATCAGACTAGGTGCCTGCCACGAATGCTGGGAGGCCATAGAACTGGGCGAGTTTTGCGACAGATGCGCTGATCAGGCCGAGTTCGGGAGATCCGACGGGGGCAGTGCCCTTCTTCATGTCAAAAGTTGTAGTAGAGCTTCCGTACCAGACTTTGGTTCCGGGGACAGTAAGCTGGGCAAGCACAATTCCGGAGAGGACTTCTGCGTTGTGTGTAACAAGGGTTCCTGCAAGGTAAACAGGAGAAGATCCGCCGGACATTGCCATACTCAGGACGTTTACAGGCATTCCAAAGCGTGCGCCTTTCATGATGACCTGACATGCGTTAACGCTGAGCTCAAGAGGGCTTGTCGGGCAGACCAGCATGGAGAAGATAGATTTCTTCCTTGCTTCTTCTTCATCGCCGCCGTAGTAGGCCTTTACGATGTCTCTGTAGTACTCGACGTTTTCGCCGACAGGGTCAATGTGGTGGTAGTGCTTGGAGGTGCTTGCAAGTGGGGTGAGGGTCTCGTGGACGTCCTGTGCACCCTGACCTGCAACGTCCCTTGCGGAAACAGGCAGAGAGAAGTAGTCGATGTTTTCAGCCCAGTCACAGAGTTTTGCAATGTCTGCAATGTCCTGCTCGACGGAGTCAACGGTTACGTACTTGCCGTCCTGATACTTGCACATCTTGACACCGGTACCGAAGCAGGTCCAGTGAACCTTGCCGCCGCATTCCTGCACGGTGTTGTACTTCTTGTCGCGGCCCCAGAGGACGAATCTGGATGGTGCGAGCTGAAGGGCTCTTCTTACAAGATATTCAGGGATCTTTACAATGTTAGTCTTTTCGTCAACGTCACAGCCATTTTCCTTGAAGATCTGCCTTGCCTCGGGGTCAGAGACCTGGATACCGGGGTTCATCAGAACTTCCATGGTTGCGTAGTGAATTGCTTTAAGTTCATCAGTGGTAAAAAGGTTTAATTCTACACCATTGAGTGCGTTAAATCCAGCAACTGCATTATTTTTTGCCATTTTTATAACCTCCGAATTAGAATCATTTATGCCAGCAACTCTTTTGCTTTTGCAACAGCCTCGCTTGCGTTTTCTGCATAGCAGTCTGCGCCGATCTTGTCAGCCCATGCCTGGGTTGCGGGTGCGCCGCCTACCATGACCTTTACTTTGTCCCTCATACCTTCTTCCTTGAGGAGCTCAATTACATCCTTCTGCCCCTGAAGGGTTGTGGTCATAAGGGCGGAAATTCCAATCATATTAGCGTTGACTTCCTTTGCCTTTGCGATAAAGTTCTTGATTGGAACATCACGGCCGATGTCGTGCACTTCAAAACCAGCAGATTGGAGCATGGTGGAAACAATTGCTTTTCCAATATCATGGACGTCACCTTCTACGGTACCGTTCACAATAACACCGAGCTTTGAGCCGGAAGCCCCTTCAGGCATAAGATCCTTAAGAGCTGTAACTCCTGCAGTCATTGCATCGGCAGCCATCATAAC
>DAKJ01000025.1:0-60253 GCA_002496565.1 Methanosarcina sp. UBA289
ATAACTCAAGTACACGACCAAAATAACAACATAAATCTCGACAGAACCATCATTACCTTGGGCGGGTTGAATATTTACTTAATCAAAAAGTATTGTATCTTTGAGGAACAACTTATTTGAATTTTTACTGAGTTATCGTGCCCCCTGAATAAGAAGTGTGAATTCAGAATTTATACTTCTTATTTAATTAATAAGTACATATCCAAAGACCTTCTCCCAAAATTATACCTTTAAGATTTGATTTCTAAGAAAATAATGTCTATTAAGTCTTAAAATGATATTTGAGATGAATTGAATCTTTAATATTTATAAACTAAATCTTTATAATTAAGGCTTCAAGGTTTGTTTTTCGTAATATAAAATGTTTTGTGCATAAAAAAAGGGATAAAAAAATCCTAGATTCAAAATTAAATAAAAATAATCTTTTAAATGAAAGATAAGCTAATTCCAATTTGTGCTTTAACCTTAAAACTCCTATCCATCTATTTAATCTACTAAATAAGGATAGATATCTCCTAAAAAATTGATGTTTTTTTGAGGACTCTAAAAAATAAATTTATATATAAGTCAGTCAATTTTGGGACTGTCAAATGGCAAATAGCCAACAGACAAGAAAAACAAAGTCCAAGGAGAATTACATATGAAAAAATGTCTTTTACCTATGGTTTTATTAGTATTATTTATACTTCTAATGCCTACAGCTTTAGCGGCAGGCAACGTAACAATTAATGATTTTTCTTCTAACGTTACAAATGGAAGTGTTATACTCTATACTAGATTTACTGGTAATGTTACCGGGAATGTCACTAACTGGTACTGGGTATTTAAAAATGTAGAAACAGACGCTACTACTTACAGCTCTGCACCTCTAACAACTCATCATAATTTTAAAAAGCCTGGTGTCTATAATGTTACATTGTCTGTATGGGGACCTGAAGGAAGTGACATACTTACTAAGGTAGCTTATGTAACTGCCAATAATAATAATTTAAGCCTGCCAGTTGCAGAGTTCTCTGCATCTCCCACCTTCGGAAGTGCACCATTAGAAGTAGCATTTACTGACAACAGTACAGGCGCAACTTCCTGGTACTGGAACTTTGGGGATGGAAATACATCAAAAGAGAGAAACCCGACGCATAATTACTCTGTAGCAGGAGACTATACTACTCTTCTGATAGTTAAAAACAAAAGTGGCTGGAGCACAAAAACTCAAGAAATAGTTGCGCAGGGTGAACCGAATCCGGAAATAAGTGCCCCAGAATCAGAGTTCAACGTTGATACTATGATTGGTGCACCATATTCTGTCCAATTTACTGACCTATCGCAAGATGCTGAGGGATGGAACTGGGACTTTGGAGACGGAAATACTTCAACCGAGCAGAATCCAATACATAATTATTCCTTAGCAGGAGACTATACAGTAACACTGACAGTGAGCAACGAAGGTGGAAATGACTCAACAGTTGATACAATAAATGTAATGGAGGAAAGTGTTTCCAGCGGCAGTAGCCACAGCAGTAGTGGAGGAAGCAGTCACAGTAGCGGTGGTAGTGTCGGTGGTTCTCCTGAACCTCAAAGTAATGTTGAGACTAAACAGATATCACAGACGTTTGTCTCAAGTGGAAATTCTGTTACGTTCAATTTCTCAGACAGCGCTACTCCTGTCGTAGGCATTATCTTTGATTCAAAAAAGACCGTTGGAAAGACAACAGCTATAGCCGAGATGCTGAAAGAAAAATCCGATCTGGTGTCAGAGCTGCCTTCTGACGAGGTCTACAAATCTATAAATATCTGGGTAGGAAACAGCGGATTTGCAACTCCAGATAATATCGAAAATGCAGTTGTCTCTTTCAAGGTTGAAAAATCCTGGATACAGGATAAAAATATTGACCAGCCTTCTATCACCCTCAATATGTACAATGATATGGAATGGGATCCACTCCCAACAAGCCTAACGAGTGAAGATGATGAATATCTTTATTTCACGGCCGAAACCCCAGGATACTCCACCTTTTCAATAACAGGTAAACCCGCAGCCGAAGAAGCTGTAGATGAAACACAGTCCGAACCTGACACTCAGGACCTCGAACAAAATAACGGAAGTACAGAAACAAATGCTGAACAGATACCTGAGCAGACTCAAAGCCCAGATACTTCTGACAACGAAAGCACAAAAGCGCCTGGGTTTGAAATGATTTACGGGATACTAGGACTTCTTGGAGTGTTTCTCTATATAAGAAGGTAAAACTCAGTTAATTGTAGCTCAGTAGTGAATATTTGGATCAAATCTGACAAAAAGAACATTCTCCTTATTTTGCCAGATTTGAAATTTACTTTTCTTATTGTGTGTTTCAGTAACTTATATCTAAGATCTTGTCTAATCATCACAGGAATAAGGAAGTATTCGAATCGATTTGGTACAAACGATTTAGATATAAAGACTATTAATTTTTAAAATCCCTCTAAGCCAACATGTATTTCTTAGTATACGTTTTTTATCCAATACAGGTACTTACCAAATGAAATTTATGTTAATTTCTTAATAAAAATATATACAAGCTTGATAAGAAAGTTTATATTTTATTGTGCTATTTTAGTAATGCCTTGTAAAAAATATTAAAAAATTTCTTAAATACAGAGAGCACGTGTTTACAATGTCTTACGTGAAAAAAAAATGCCCTGTTTGTGGGAAAGAATTCTTTGTCCTTAAAAAGGCTGAGGAAAAGGCAATTTACTGTACCCTGGCATGTCTGACAAAAGCTCAGGATAAACTTGAATCCAGAGGTGTAGGCCTTCTTGAGCCTTGTTGAGCGTATGTAAGATAAAAATTGCGGAGAACTCCCTTACAAAGGGAAATGTTTTCCAATTTTTTATTTTTAGTCATATACAGAGTTGTAGATCAACTAGCAAGTACATTCATCCTATTCAAGGAAAAATATAAAAGAAATATTATATAGTTTGACTAATTGCGTCAACTATATTTAATAACTATTTATCGCCCAGAAAGTTTTTTTGCAATCTGGGTTACATATCTACCCTGATACCGAGCCATTGCAAGCTCATTTTCTGACGGCTGGCGGCTTTCATCCGTTCCTGCAATCGTTGAAGCTCCGTAAGGACTGCCGCCTGTAATCTCATCCATCCTCCTCTGCCGAGTTTCGGAATATGGAAGTCCAACAATGATCATTCCGAGATGAAGTAGGGTAACATGCGTCGTGAGGATTGTAGATTCCTGGCCTCCATGCTGTGTTCCACTGGAAGTAAAGACACTCCCTATCTTTCCAACAAGAGCATCTCTACTCCATAGCCCTCCAAGGCCGTCAAAAACTGTACGCATCTGGGCAGTCATATTTCCATAACGTGTAGGTGTCCCAAAAATAAGGGCATCAGCTCCTGCAAACACATCTTCATACATGCTCCGGGTTACCACAGGAATATGAGCAAAAAGATTCTTTGTTTCGATTGCCCCCATTTTTTCCAAAACTTCGTAAGGCAGAGTTTCAGGCACCTGATAAATCTCTACTTCAGCTCCTTCGACTTCTCTTGCTCCCTCAGCTATAGCTTCTGCCATTTTGTAAATGTGACCATGAATACTATGGAATATCACGTTTACCTTAACCATTTGTTTAAGACCTCCATTAAAACCAATTGAAACGCAAGTAAAGCGCTCTCAACCACATATAAAGTGGATTGGTAATTCCCGAAAAAATCCAGTCCCTTCTTAAAATAATTATCTGATGCCTTATATAGCTTGTTAGCAAAAGTTAATTTTCTCTTTCTTGTCTTCTGTTCTTGGTTTCTTGGTCTTTTACTCTTGATTTCCGATTCTGTTTCCTTTCTTGATCTTGTATTCCTGATCCTGCATCCCTGTTTTACCTTCTTATCCTTCTGAGAATTATTTAATAAATAAATTTCAGAGCTACATATTTCTGAGAGATGAGATGTATCAAAATAGTTATTAGGCTAAATGCTGTATAGGCTGGACATGCCCTCTCTTTCTATCGTAATGCCTTCCATGAATGAAGAAGAAACCATCCGAATTTGTATAGAGAAATCTCAGTCTATATTCAAAAAATATAGTATAGAAGGGGAGATAATAGTTGTTGACAATTCGTCAGACAGGACTGCAGAGATTGCAGCGTCTCTGGGTGCAAGGGTAATAGGTCCGATAAAAGGTTACGGAAACGCTTACCTCAAAGGACTGGCCGAAGCAAAAGGAGATTATATTGCTATTGCCGATGCCGATAACACCTATGACCTGCTTGAGCTTGATAAATTCCTGGATCCGCTTATGGCAGGAGAAGCGGATTTTATAATGGGCACCAGGCTTAAAGGCAACATTAAAAAAGGAGCTATGCCCTGGCTGCATCAGTATATAGGCAATCCTTTCCTGACAGCAGTGTTGAATTTCCTTTTCAAGACGAAAATTTCGGATGCTCATTGCGGGATGCGAGCTTTTACAAAAGAAGCCCTGGGAAAAATGGACCTTAAAACTCACGGCATGGAACTTGCATCAGAGATGGTAATCGAAGCTGCAAAAGCTGGGCTGAGAATTAAAGAAGTCCCCATTACTTATTACTCACGTAAAGCGCCCTCCAAACTGCGTTCATTTCAGGACGGCTGGCGGCATATGAGGTTTATGATGCTATACCGTCCTCTGCCATTTCTTTTTCTGCCTGGAGCTGTGGTTTTTGTCCTTGGAGCCCTGATAACAGGTTCTCTCCTGCTTAACGGAGATGCCACAGAAAACAGATTGCATTCCTTTATTTTAGGCTGTATGCTTCTAATCCTCGGAGGACAGACCCTATCTACTGGCGCCTATCTGAAAACATATGGCCTTGTCCGCGGCATGTATCCCAATAATAAGGGACACACTGCAAAATTGCTGGATTACCATTCTCTTGAAAAAGAACTACTTGCAGGTTCAATCATACTCGCTGCAGGCCTTCTGCTCGGGCTAAAAGTAGTATATACCTGGATCAGCTCAGGATACGGCTCTCTCTCGGAAGTGAGAAATGCAGTTATTTCAATGATTCTTGCCTTTATCGGTCTTCAGCTGATTTTTTCGGCAATTCTCCTGAGCGTAATGCTCCTTGAAGTGGACACCGACTGGTAAGTGATGGAATGAAAATCGCCTTCGTGTACGATGCTGTATATCCATGGGTCAAAGGCGGCGCAGAAATGCGCATCCATGAGCTGGGAAAACGACTCTCAGACCAAGGACATGAAGTACACATTTTCGGAGTCAAATGGTGGGAGGGGAAAGATACCTTCGATTATGAAGGCATGACCCTTCACGGTGTCTGCAAAGCTCGAGACCTGTATGTAAACGGCAGGCGTTCAATCTCCGAGGCAATAATCTTCGCTGCGAAATTGTTTCCGAGGCTAAGGAAAGAAAACTTTGACCTCATAGACGTGAGTGTCTTTCCCTATTTTTCCTGTTTTACAGTAAAAGCAATCTCAATTCTGGAAAAAATACCTTCAGTATTTACCTGGCACGAGGTATGGGATGATTACTGGTACGAGTATTTAGGAGGGGCAGGAATTTTTGGGCAATTGGTCGAGAAAGCGGTCTCGAAGTTATCAGAGAATAATATTGCGGTTTCGAGCTGGACAAAGGATAGGCTTGAGGGACTCGGGGTGCCTGGAAAAAGAATTACAGTTATCCCTAACGGGATAGACCTTAAAAAGATTTCCGAGATTGAAACCGAGGGAGGAAAATCTCCTGTAGGTCTTGAAAGTAAAATTTATGATATAATTTTTGCAGGCAGGCTTATAAAGGAGAAAAATGTTGACCTACTGATTAAAGCTGTAGCTCTTCTTAAAGCCGATTTTCCAGACATCAGGTGCTGCATTGTAGGGGACGGACCTGAAAAGACAGCACTGGTGGAACTCGCAAAGAAAATCGGGGCTTACGAGAGTGTCGAGTTTGCAGGCTTTCAGGAATATGGAGCATTAATCGGGAAAATCAAGGCTTCAAAAGTGCTTGTTCTTCCTTCAAGCCGGGAAGGATTCGGGATGGTAGTTATCGAGGCTTTTGCCTGCGGGGTACCTGTGGTTACGGTAAAGGCAAAGTATAATGCCGCACAGGGACTTGTTGAAGATGGAGTTGACGGGTTTATTGTAGAGCTTGATGAAGGGGAGATTGCAAAAGCCGTGGTAAAAACGATTGGGAAGCCCTCAGGGAACACAAAAACTTCAGAAGCCGCATTGCGGAAAGCTGAAAACCACGACTGGGAAGAAATAGTTAAAAATATTCAATTGGTGTTTGAAGCCTGTGTAAGAAGAAATTAACACTGAGTTTCTCTGCATAAAAAGGTAGGAGGTTTCTTGTTTAAATAGGGACATCAGTGGTTCTGATTCAAGCACCTCTAACGCAAGTGAGTTCTAACACAAACAAATTGTTCAAATAAACTTAGAAGTTTTCTATTTTAGGACATTTCTGTATTTTAGGACATTTCTGTTACATTTCGGTTATATCTTTATTTGAATAGCTGATATTATGTTTAAGTTCTAAATAGATTAAGATTTGAAAAGTCTTTGTTTGAAAATTATGTTTAAGACTATATTTATCTACTTAATTAAACATATTTTACTGGAGTAATTATTTTCAACCTATGAAAAACAGCGAGAGTCAGAAAAATAATTAAATTCCTATCTATGTTATTTAGTAGGGATAGGGGAGAATAGGTAAATTTTGTAATTATATTTTGATATCCTGAGAACAGATAGTTTAGATTGCTCTGCTGATGCACTATTCTGGAATTATATAATAAGGATTACTGGACAGCGCTCCCAATTAAGTAACTCATAAGCAGTAATCAACACAATTATATTTTTTATGAGTAATGGACATGTATATACATCTTAAATATATACATCTCGAAAAATCAGTTAAAAATCCTAGAAATTCATGAAACTGAAGTAATTTATGCAGTAGAAACTCCAACATTCTTGCAGGAGTGCATTATTCCAGAGGATTATGTATGTCTAATAAACCCCATCTATCAATTATAGTCCCAGTCCATAATGAAGAGGAAAATATACTAGAGTTATACGAGAAATTATACAATACTCTTTTAATGATTGAAAAAACATATGAACTAATTTTTGTTGACGATGGATCTACAGATAATACCTTTGAAAAAATAAAAAATATTAAAGATTCTAAAGTTAAAGTTGTAAGATTTCAGAGAAATTATGGAAAGGCTGCAGCTCTTTCCTGCGGATTTAAAAAAGCAAAAGGAGATATTGTCATCACCCTTGATGGAGATCTGCAGGACGATCCTAAAGAGATTCCCAGATTTCTAGAAGAACTGAAAAAATATGATATGGTTTCCGGCTGGAAAAGCAAAAGACATGACCCTATTTCAAAAACTGTGCCTTCCAGATTCTTTAACTGGTTAACTCGACTTATAACAGGGGTCAAAATTAACGACTTCAACTGCGGGTATAAAGCGTACAATAAGTATGTTGTAAAAAATATAAATTTATATGGAGAGCTTCATCGTTACATCCCGGCTCTTGCTTACTGGAAAGGTTATACTGTAGGAGAGATTGAAGTCGAACATCACCCGAGAATACATGGAGAATCAAAGTATGGGGCCGAAAGGCTATTGAAAGGATTTCTGGACCTCATAACAGTCACATTTCTGATGATGTACAAAAAAAGGCCTCTGCATGTTTTTGGAGGCATAGGAATTCTTCTCGGATTATCTGGAGTGATCATATCCATATACTTGATGACTTTATGGGTAACAGGAATAAAAATAGGAGATCGGCCTCTTCTCATGCTCGGAATCTTACTCATAGTCATTGGAGCTCAGTTTATTTCCCTTGGTCTGATAGGAGAACTGATAACAAACTCGAGAAATAACGATGATTATATTATAAAGTACGATAGTTATGAACTGGAAAACGGCAGGTAAAATTGCAGTTACTTCAGGTTTAATGCTTTACCTGATAAGCAAACTTGACCTGAAGGCAATTTATGAAACCTTTACTCAAATGGATCTGGCATTACTTTCCCTTTCACTGCCCTTTATTGCGCTGATGTACTTGATAAAAGCAAGAAAATGGCAGGAACTGCTTGATTGTATAAATGTCCAAATCCCCTTAAAACGGTCACTTGAGATAATCTTGATAGGTACGTTCTATGGGGCGCTTACTCCGGGAAGGGCAGGAGAGGTTTCAAGATCATTCTATCTGGATACTGAAAAATCAAGGAGTATTCCCACTGTAATAATAGACAGGGTAATAGACATTATCTGCCTGATAATATTGAGTATTATATCAATTGCCCTCTTTTTTAAAGACAGAAATCTGATTTATTTAATGATACTAGTCGCTCTGCTCTTTACTGCAGGAATAACTTTCATAATGAACGAGAGAATAGTAAACTTTGTATTTAAGAGCTTATCCAAAAGGAAGGAATACACAGAAAATTATATGAAAACAATTAGAGAAATTACAGGAAACAGAAAAGCATTGTTTTTTGTTTTTTCATTAACTTTTGGATATTATATCTTAAACCTAATAGTATATTGGATAGTAATAAGATCGCTAAGTCCAGATTTAAGTAATATTCTTACGTTTTCCCTGCCAATAATTGTAGTTTTAGGGAACGTTCCAATATCCATATCAGGATTTGGGATAAGGGAGTTTGCAAGTGTTATTATCTTTAAGATGTTAAATGAGAACTCAGCCTATGGATTCTCATGTCCTATAATTCTTTACTTTTTAACATCCCTATCACCTGCACTACTTGGATTTCTACTTACTTTGAGGAAAAAATATTAAAAAATCAGGTTTTAAAGATTAAAAATTCTTCGAACAATACAGCGAGTTGACAGAAAAATAAACGAGTTAAAAAGTAACTCGCTTACTAAAGATCAATATCAGGATTTCAAAAATAGTTATATATGGGATTGAGATGAATCAAAATTCAGACAGTGGGAATTATAAAAAGTATACTTCAAAAAATCCACTAATGGGGATAGTCATATCCAAATTTATGAAAGATTTGAATGAAACTATAGCTCCATTAGAAGATTTAAAACGCATCATCGACATAGGCTGTGGAGAAGGATTTATTGTTAATAATTTAAACCGGCCAGATATTACAGGTGTGGATATCTCAAAGAAGGCACTGAGTATCGCAAAACAAAAAAATCCCGGATGCAATTTTTGCACAGGAAGCATATATGACCTATCATTCAAAAAAAACAGTTTTGACCTTGTAATTGCAACAGAAGTCCTGGAGCACCTTGAAAATCCTGATAGAGCTCTTAAGGAAATCAAAAGAATATCTAAAGATTACTGCATACTCAGTGTACCCAACGAGCCTTACTTCCGCATAATGAACTTCTTAAGAGGTAAAAACCTCACGCGTTTTGGGAATGATATTGAACATGTACAGAATTGGAGCTCAGGAGAGTTTGTAAAATTAATAGAAACACAGTTTGATGTGGTGGAGTTAAAAAAACCATTTCCATGGACAATGGTATTGTGCAGAAAATAAAAAATAACAGATAGAAAAAACTATAGATTCACTTAAAAAGATAAGAATAAAATTACTTAAGACTTTCAGCAGGATTCAAAATATTAATTCATTTAACAGCATAACTTATCTAACAACATAACTTATCTAACAACATAACTCATTTAACAGCATAATTAAAATCTTTACAAAACTCAGAAATATAAAAATGAGTACTATAAAAAAGATTATAAAAGAAAGTGTTGTAAAAAAGATTTATAAGCAAGATCTATAAACTATATAATAATATTAATTTCTGAAGTAGCTAGTTAGAGGCTGATCAGAAAGATAATTAGAAATAATAAATTTTTACCCTTGCGAGGTACAATGACATTTGGTACGCAGAAGTGGCTAAAAAAAGGTTTAATTAATAGCCAAATATTTAATTTTCAGAAAAAAGATTTGAAAGAACATGCTGGAGTCTTAATACTATACACTTTAATAACCTCTATACTCACCTATCCTGTGGTCTTTAAAATAACCACACATATCCCGGGAGGGGGAGATGCATTTCACTGGATAAGAATACTCTGGTACATGCCAGTAGCCATATTCAACCATGATCTTACAAGATTAACACATGACTACTTGATATTCTATCCAGATGGGATACCAGCGTCCCCTTTCCAGTCAGCGTTTAATCAGATACTTACATGGGTATTATCCAGTCTGATAGACATTCATATAGTATACAATATACTATGGTTATCCTCGTTCATTTTTGGTGCATACGGTACATACTTACTTGTGAAATATTTAACTAAAGACAGAACTTCTTCATTAATAGCCGGACTTGTATTTGCATTTTCACCGTATCATTTTGTACATTCTTTTGGTCATTTTGGGGCAACTAGTATTGAGTGGATACCTTTCTGTGCCCTATATTTAATGAAAATGTTTAAAGAAGGAGGAACTAGAAACAGTTTTTTTGCAGGGATATTCTTTATTCTCGTAGCCATGAGCGACCTTCAATACATGGTATTCATGGGAATTTTTGTGATGTTATTATTTGTATATGAAACGTATATTTGCTTAAGAAAAGAAAAAAGGGATTATAAAGAGATACTGAGGCGAATCTTTTACAAGTACACTTTATTTGGAGTTATCTCTTTCATAGGTTTAATACCACTCACACTTGAAAACATTTTAACAGCAACATCTGGTGAAAATTTTTTGAGATTAGACCCGATTGAAGCTGTAATGTACTCAGCTGATTTACTGAGCTTTTTTCTTCCATCGGTTTTACATCCAGTGTTTGGTAGTTTTACGACAGACATTTACAGCAATTTTTCAGGAAATACCAGTGAAAATACAACTTTTATTGGATACACGGTAATCTTACTCTCTTTATTTGCAGCTCACAGACTGAAGGGAAACAAAAATGTAAAATTCTGGTCGATATCTGCATTGTTTTTTTCATTAATCAGTCTTGGCCCACTTCTTCATATAAATGGTAATACATCATTTACGGAATTCAATACTAGTGTCCCTCTTCCACATATGGTTTTGTATTATTTGATTCCATTTCTGGACAATTGCAGAACAACTGGAAGATTTTTTGTAATCGCGTCTCTCTCATTCGCAGTTTTGACAGGGTATGGAGTTTCAGAATTACTAAAGACTAACAAAAGTAAGAAAAAGGTGACTGCAGTTGTAATAAGCAGTTTAATAATTTTTGAGTATCTGGCAATTCCGATACCGATGTCAGAAGTCAACGAACCATCGTTTTACAAAGAGATCTCACAAGATAAAGACAATTACGCACTACTTGAAATACCTGGAACTCAGGATTATGAAGCAGGTGTAACTATCATTTACTACCAGACAATACATGGAAAGCCTGTCGTAGGTAACTGGGCTGCCAGATACCCATCTACTGCAAGAGATTTTGAATTAAATACACCTGTGGTAAGAGAATTAACCTACCTGCAACCATTTACTGCTGATATCCTAGACCAGGATGTAGATCAAATCGGAACGTCGATTTTAAATTATTATAACATATCGTATATTGTTTTGCATACAGATTATATGAACGATAGTGAAATTAACTTGGCCGAAAAGCTGATACAGAAAGCACTCAGCACAGAAAGAAAAACGTACGAAAAAGATTCTCTAATTGTATATCATGTCAAAAAAGAACCTTTAAAGTCATTTATGGTTTTAAAAGATGGATGGAATCCGCTGGAAGAAATGAATGGAGAACCTACCAGATGGATATCAAATAACGCTACAATACTAATTCATTCAGATAATGGTAGAAATGCTACATTAAATATTGAGGCATCCAGTTTCTACCGTCCAAGAACACTGGAGATTTATAATGACGAAACTCTTCAAGATAGACAAATAATCAGTATAGATTCTTCCAGTATATCTATTTCAATAAACTTAAAGAAAGGCGAAAATCTCATTAGTCTGCATGTTCCAGAGGGTTTTGACAGACCGTGTGATATTCCAGAGTTAAAAAACGAAGATAGCAGGGAATTGAGCATAGCAGTTCAAGAAATCCAATTGACCTGAGTATAGCAGGTGAAATGGATAGAAGAGACAAGCTCGAAACTGAGCTTAAATAGTAGTGTCATGTAAAAAAGGCATAAGTATACACATAGAAGTACGTGTATACTTGTCAATATGACTGATGAGACTATGAATAGACTGCGGGAATTGTGTGTATCTTAAATCCATGTAAAAATATAGAAAAGAGGGAAAGAAG
Source organism: Methanosarcina sp. UBA289 (assembly GCA_002496565.1). Classification (GTDB taxonomy): domain Archaea; phylum Halobacteriota; class Methanosarcinia; order Methanosarcinales; family Methanosarcinaceae; genus Methanosarcina. The sequence continues at coordinate 12,255 of DAKJ01000025.1, forward strand.
ATATAACCTTTTAACCTTTTTCGAGTTGTTCTCCTAAATATGTAAACCTACAATTTCAAGAAATATGATATCCTCAAAATATTCCTTACTGAAACTCTTCTTTTTCATGGACAATTTTTTTTACATCTGAAAGTATGTAGCCATACTACAGGATAAAATAATAATTGAGCTGATCAAAACTCAAAATTACTTCTCTGACTCCGAATAATCTAACGAGTTTATGATAATGGAATAATAGTTCTGAGACTTTATCGATATGAAGGTGAAATTGGTTTTGTGATGAGCTCATTAAATATATTTCCTATGGATTTTAATGGACAAATTTATTATAACTAATTTCATTAATTGTTGACTGCTGATTGTATTCTTCTTTTGTAGGTTATTAAGAATTACACTTACTTATTATTCAAGAATATCAAGATAAGTGCCAATTAACTGGTTTTTGGTAGACGGAATAATTATGAAAGTATACTTAATCTGAGAATATTCTCTCAACATGATGTATTATTAGTTACATTTTATAAAATATTGATAATAACGCAAGTGCCAGGATATTTATAAAAATTCATAAATTAGAGTGTTTTGTCGGAAAATCAGTAAAATAAATTAAAGATGGAAACCAAAGATTTTAAATAATTGTAAAATGCTTTTCATAAAAATTAAAGATTATTATTCAAAAATATAGTAAGAATTTAATTGAAAATAAGCTCGTATTTCTTGGTATCAAACTATAGATTACAAAATGAGCCCTATTATAGCGCAATTTATAAAATGGAATTTTGATACCGAATAAAAGGATTGAATTAAAAGGTCAATAAATTTGAGGAGAAAAAGTTTGCTTAATTTAAATGAAAAACAGGAAACTTTTAGTAAGCAGATACCTAAAAACTTACTAGCCAATATTTTGTATTTTATGCTTAATGTCCTAATTGGCCTGTTTTTAGTACCATTTTTTATAGATTCTCTTGGTGTAGCAAGTTATGCACTTATTCCTTTAGCTACCTCTATGACAGGTTATGTAAATTTAGTTGTACAGTCACTCAATACATCCGTGTCAAGGTATTTGACCATAGATTTACAGAAACAAGAATTCAGAAAAGCCAATATAACATTTAATACTGCTCTCTTTGGAACTCTTGGAATTATACTACTAATGCTTCCTTTTGTGGTTTTAATTTCCTACTATACGCCTTTATTTTTTGAAATTCCAACCAGTCAGGAAAATGCTGCAAGAATACTTTTTCTTGGAGTAATAAGTTCATTCTTGTTGAGGGCGTGGGGAAGTAATTTTGGAGTTTCCCTCTTTGCCTACAATAGGCTTGATCTCCAGTACCTTGTGAATACTGTAAATATTCTTGTTCAGACAGGCTTAATAGTAATATTATTTAAGTTGTATTCTCCAAATTTAATTTATATTGGATTGGCTTATTTAATGGGAGCTGTAGCTGCTCTCGTTCTAACTGTAGTTTTCTCACGCAAGATCAATCCCAATTTAAAGGTGAATATAAAAAATTTTCGTAGATCAAAAGTAAATGAGATTACGGAAATGGGCGGTTGGATAATAATTAACCAGATAGGCTCACTATTGTTTCTCCAGATAGATCTAATAGTTGTGAACAAATTATTTGGTACTGTTGTGGGGGGAGAATATTCGGTTGTACTGACATGGAGTATGATGCTACGTACTGTCGCAGGAATGCTTATAGGAGTTATTACACCGGTAATTCTCACTTATTATGCAAAGGGAAAAATCGAGGAACTCATAAGTATATCAAAAAGTACTGTAAAGCTTACAGGGCTTGCTATGGCACTACCGATAGGTTACATATGTGGTTTCGCCTCCCAACTTCTTACGCTATGGGTAGGCCCGGAGTTCGCAAAACTCTCTCTATTGATGGTCTTAATGTTATCCCATCTTATAATTAATCTTCCAGTAATGCCCCTTTTTGCGATTAATGTTGCATATAACAAAGTGCGCCTTCCGGGTATTGTCACATTTTTTATGGGAATAGGGAATTTTTTGCTGGCAGTAATAATTCCCTATATCACAGGTTGGAATTATTATGGAGTTGCATTGGCAGGGGCTATTATGCTAACGCTTAAAAATGCATTTTTTACACCTTGGTATGCAACTAAGGTACTTGGAATCTCCAGAACTACATTTGTGAACTCTATGATCCCAGGAGTGTTTGCTATGATCATAACTGCGGGAGCATCTTACATAATTGCGTATTATCTGAACATCTCAGGGTTTGTATCTCTGTTGTTTTGTGGCCTTATCTTAACTGCAGCATATATGTATGTAATGTGGGGATTTTGCCTAAAACAGTCAGAAAAGAAAACAGTAGAGTCATTTATACCATTAAAAATAAGGAGTGCATTACATAGTAAAACCAATGTGATCAAGGAATATAAAAATTGATATTCTTGTCGAATCTGAGGATTTTTAAAGCACTTAAACTTTTTTAGGAATTTTCATATCAAAAATCGAGTAGAATAGAGAGAAATTAAACTACCCCTGATAACACAAAAGGGATCAAAGAATTTCAATATTAGAGATGAGAGATGAGAGATGATTGAAAATCCGGGAAGTAATACAATTGAACTGGTTGTTAATAGAGAATTATGCACCGGTTGTGGAACGTGTGATGCTTTATGCCCAAAAAATGCAATAAAACTTTCAATAGATGAAACAAAAGGTATATACATTCCAAGAATAAACAAAGACATTTGCAATAACTGTGGATTTTGTTATGATATTTGTCCAGGAAATAAAGTTGATTATGAAAAATTAAATCATGAAATATTTGAAAAAGAGCCGGAAAATATACTTATTGGAAATTATCAGGACTGTTACACAGCATACTCCAAGGATACTAAAATCCGGTACAATTCGTCATCCGGAGGACTTATCACTCAACTACTTATATATGCATTAGAAAACGGAATAATTAATGGGGCTCTGGTTACAAGAATGAACAAAAGTAAGCCATTAGAACCAGAGCCTTTTATTGCACGAACAAAAGAAGAAATCATTGAAGCTTCAAAATCAAAATACTGCCCGGTGCCTGTAAATATCGCATTAAAAGAGATTTTGAAATCCGAGAAAAATGAGAAATTTGCAGTTGTGGGTTTGCCATGCCATATCAATGGAATAAGAAAAGCAGAAAATAAAAACAAAAAATTAAAAGATAAAATTGTCTTACATCTAGGTATTTTCTGCAATCATATGCCAACTTTTGTTGGTACAGAGTTATACTTAAAAAAATTAAAGATCAAAGAAGATGAAATTATAAGATTAGATTATAGAGGAGAGGGCTGGCCAGGTTTAATGAAAATAATTACATCTAAACATACACATACAAATAAACTCTCCGATTATTGGGGCTTCATTGGATCGCATTTTTTTTATCCAAAGAGATGTTTGATGTGCGGAGACGGGGTCTGCGAACTCGCAGATATTTCGTTTGGAGATGCGTGGTTACCAAAATTTAAGGATGATAGTACCGGCAGATCAATTATTGTATCCAAAAGTAAAATTGGTGAAAATGTATTACGAAAAATGAGTAAAGAAAGTCATATTGAATTAAACAATGTAAGTTCAATAGAAGTAATTCAGTCTCAAACATTAATGATCTACTTAAAAAAGAAAAATTTTACTGTTAAAAAGAGTTTATTGAAAGTATATCCCTACAGCAAATTATTACGTTCAGATTTTATAGACAACTCAATAGCTTTATGGTTTTACTTCAATGTCTCCTTATCCTCAAATCCATATTTCAAGATTATAATACAGTATATGCCATTGAAAATTATTAAGGTATATTGTGCAATTTTCAATAAATTTGCGTCAAAAAAGGCAAGGAAAGATATTAAAAGTCAATACGACTTTTAATTTAATTTTCCAATAACTCGCTAACATATTTTCCGCTTAGTATAGATTCTTCTTTTACAATTGGAATTATCGACTCCAATTCTTTTTAAATTCTGGTCTATTATTCCAGGCATCATTATTGTTAAAGGACTCATTCCAAAACTAATTTTAATGTGTCAATAAGGTTTTTAGATGATTTCAGATCCGAAGCTCAATCCATTATCCGTAGTATAACATATTTGAGAAACAATCTTGAGTTTTGGGATCAGCTTTTTCTAAGATTTCTAATTACAGTTGCTTTGGAATAGACTCAATATCTCGGCCATCAACTATTGTTAAGCTTTATATTAAATTATATATGTGCTTATTACCGCTAATTTACCTTCCACAAAGTTTATGGCAATTCCAATCCTCACTTATTTAACACCGTTTTATAGATTTCGATTGTATTTTTGGAAATATTTTCCCATGACATTTCATTTTTTGTTTTTTGGAAAGCGTTTTCGCCCATTTCTGCTCTGAGTCTGTCGTCTGTTAGTATCTTTATTATTGCATTTGCTAAAGAAACTGGATCTTTGGATGGTACAACATATCCTGTTTTTCCATTATCTACTACTTCTGGGATGCTCCCAACATCAGTTACAACAACTGGTCTTTTAAATGAATAAGCAATTGGGATTACACCGGTTTGTGTTCCATCAATATAGGGTAATACTACAACTGATGCTCTTTTGAATAAATCTGCAACTTCTTCATCTGGAATGAACCTATTGTGAATCTCAAAGTTATCTATATTTATTATTAATTTTTTATACTGCTCGAAATTTCCTGATCCTGCTACAATTATTTTTGACTTCGGAACCCTGGCTGTAATTAATGGTTCAGCCTCGATAAGATACCGTATCCCTTTATATTCTTCAACTCTTCCAAAAAAAAGCACAGATTTTTCTTCTTTTATCCTCCCTTTTTCCCATTGAGTATAATAGGAGTATTCACCATGATGAATACAAAAAATATTGTCTTTTGGAACATTGGCATTTACTAAAATTTCTTTCATTCTCTCTCCATGAACGATTATTGCATCAGACTTCCTTGTAATTACTTTGGCTAATCCATGATTAAATTTTGAAAAAAATCGTTCTCCTTCATGAAAAGATGGATCGTGATCTGTAAAAACAACAGGATATTTGTTTTTGAGGAATAGAATAGTTGTACTTAACAAAATATCTTCAAAAAGAATATGAATTACATCAGGCCTTTCCCTATTAATAATTTTCATCAAATTATAATAAGTAAAAGGATTAATCATTTTCAGCCCCATTTTAATATAAGAAGGATAGGTTTTCACTGGAATAATTTTCGCATTGAGTTTTGAGTAATATCTGTCGTTTATAAGATATTGGCCAAGTAAAACTACTACCTCATTGTTTGTTTGGGACAAAGCATTTGCAAGTTGAGAAGTATAAACCTGAACCCCTCCCTTGCCAATTAGCTGAACTAAAAGTATCTTCATGTTTTGGCTCACTGAATAAATATTTTAGTAAATCTACTCCTGAGTTCTTGTAGAGTTAGCCTTATCCCACAATACAGAATATTTTCCAAAGAGAAAATCCTTCCATGCTAACAAAATAATGTATTCATTAAATAACACATAATATGTAACCTTTGGGATGGAAACCAAGGAAATTCTGCATTTTAATTGAGTAGTTATATGATTAGTTGTTTTAAATTTTAAAATAAGTAATGATCCAAAAACAAATGCAAAAACGACCAGTGTAGCGATTATATTAGTAATTACAATTTGAAGATTACCAATAAATAAATATAAAATTGGGATTAACATGAAAACAAACGGAGAAAATATGGACAAAGTTCTGCGAGATGGAAATATAAGCAATCTGTATAAATCAATTGGCAACAACAAATAGTTCCAATGCTTTAAAAAGCACTGTATTCTTCCTATTATTATACGCTTTTTTTGAACTATCTGGTCATTATAGGTTATTGCAGCAGGCTCGTAAGCTATAGCATTTGGCTCATATACTATTTTATATCCTTTTCTTTTAACTTGAATCGCCATATCCAGGTCTTCTGCTAAAACACTAGGATCCGCGTAAACTATGTTCTTTCTCCATGCGTTTATTTTCCCATGAAGTGAACATACAGAATCTAAACAAGATTCTCCAGTACGCATAATAGATTCTAATAACCAATAAAAAGATTCAGATGAAGTTAATGAGTTATCTGGATTAGATACAATATATCTTCCATCAACCGCACATACAATAGGATCATAAAAATGTGGCACCACTTCTTTAATTACGAATTTATCAAATACTGTATTTGCATCGGTACCTATTATAATTTCTCCATTTGCGTTCTTTTGTCCAAAATTAATAGCTGAAGCTTTACCATTTCTTTTTTCTTCTTGAAGCAATTTTATAATGGGAAGACTATAGTCATCTCTATTTTTTAAAATATTGTCCACTATTTGATACGTTTTATCAGTTGACCCAGACTCAACGACTAAAATTTCATATTTATCATTTGGATAATCTAATCCTAACAGATTGTTTATTCTATTTTCAATATCTTTTTCTTCATTATAAGCAGGAATAATTAGTGATACAAAAGGCTGAAAATCATAATTTTTTCGTTTTGGTCTTGAGATAATGGATATAAATAACATAAACAGCTGGTAACCCCCAAACTGCCATACTACAAGAAAAGAAAGAAAATACAAAACAAATATGCTAATCATTTAAATCTCTCTCATACTCTGATTCCTTCACCGATACAAGATCTCATCCTTAACCTTCCTCTGGGTTTTCAGGATACAGGATATCAGCTATAATTCCAAGAGTCATTGTGGAGACTCCAATGAGTATTAGCAATACGGTTAGCACAGCTGAAGGCAAATTTCCTGCCACAATTCCTGTTTTCAAATATGCAAGCAGTACCTTACTCCTGTAAGGGTGTAACCTCAGATTTTAAGATTTCTACTGATAATCTTACACGAAAGATAAATATAAAATTAATAAAAGTATGTAATATAAATATACAAAATGTTAATTAAGGTTTAGATAGACAGACAGCAACAGTAAAAATTGAAACAATACGTTAAACAAAAATGATACAACTTCATTCGGGTTCTCTTTAGGAGTTAAAGAACATTTACTTCTATAGATAAATAGATAAACAAATATAAAAAGTTAGTGAATTTACATTATAATATATAATATTATTTAATATAATAATAGACTAAAGGAAACAATTATAAACAGATTATATTTCTATTTAGCAAATCTGATCCTCAGAAAATCTTTAATAATTTATTATTGAAAAGAAAAAGAGAGCAAGGAAAAAATAAGGAAGATTGGAAAAAATTCAGATAAAATATAATAGAAAAGTTCTTTAAATGCATAAAGTCATATACTAAGAAAAAAGAAAAAGATAGAGATTAAGAAGAAATAGTCTTTAATTTAATTTATTTAGCAGTTCACTAACGTATTTTCCATTTAGCATAGCTCTTTCTTTCACGACTGGGATTATCGATTCCAATTCTTCTTTAATTTCAGATCTGTTATTCCAAGCATCATATACCGTTGAAATTAATTTTTCATAACTTAAATCTTTAATATCTACGATATACTTTTCTTGCCCAAGCATGTTACCAATTATTCCATACATTTTATGGCTGTATGCAATACCCACTGTTGGAACCAGCATAGATGTCGATGCGATTGTTGAGTGCATTCTTCCGCCTATAAACAGATCACATTTTCCTATTATTCCCTTTAGTTCCTGTGGAGAATATTCATTTTTAATCATAGAAATATTTGATTTATTTTTTACTTTTTCAAAAATAGCAAACATCGCATCTCTATCATCTGTGTTATTTCCATCTGAATATACATGAGGTATCATAATGATATTTGCATTAAGATTTTCAACTAAGTTATCTATAATTTTTACCATCACATTAAATGTCTCTTCTTCATCTTTACTGCGATCTTCTCCTCCTTTATAATTACTAATCAATTTACTTGTATTGACGCCTATGAGTGGTCTTTCAATACTATAACGGGCACCTTCAGAAGATAAAATCTCAAGAACCTGCTTTTCGGGCGATGGCTCTAAAAGGAATGCAGAGTCCGCAGTAACATGAATTTCGGGAATGTCTATACTATTCTCATCAAGATATTTTTTTGATATTTCCTCTCTAACAAGAATTAATCTTACTCTATTAAATATAAATTTCGCAATAGAACTAAAAACTCTATTATTATAGTAGCCTATACTTTCTCCATAAAGAACAACTGGTTTATTAAGTAAAATACCATATAAAATATTTGTAAAAGGGGTTAAGATATTCAATCCGTATCTCCCACTTGGACTCATAGTATCTCCCCCAATCACAAGTACTAAATCACTTTCATGATAATAGAACAGCCGTGAGCTACTTGAAATTGGTATCCTTACACCAAATTTGCCAAAGAAGTAAATAAAATAACATTTAGATAAATAAAATAAAGAAACTAGTATATCCTTTACCTTTTCTATGTTAGTTGGAATCTTCACTTTGGCTATAAGATGTTGCTCTTTTATATCCAGATTGCTATGACTCCCATCATTCCCATAGTACATCAAATAAAATTCGACAGTAGGTGAATAGATCTTAATCGTATCTATTGCAGAATATAATAATGCAAGATTACCTTTGTTTAATCCATTTCCGATGTTTAATATGAGTATTTTTTTCATGGATGTTCCCCAACGTTTATTAAAAATGAATAAAATTAACTTAATAAAATTTTACTTCCACCATTATTATAGATTGCATTTTTATCTTTCAAAAGATCGCGAACATCTGTAAACTCATATACAGTTTTTTGTTGAAGGGTATTATTGAAGTTGAATCCAGTTCCTTCTACTAAATTTAAATATGACAAGTAGATGTATCCATCTCCTATTGCTGCAGTAGAGTTATCAAAAAATTTAATAGAAGACTTATCAACATTACTATAAATTGTTAATGACGGACTACCCTGGACCCTATCCCCTTTATAAATATAGGAACCATTTACTATATTTTCACCCAGCCATTTTCCACTGAAAACGTCTTGAGTAACAATGTATTGTCCATAAAAACTAGCTTTATCAATAATATCACCATGTTGAGTTGTTCTCTGGCTTATCGAAATAGAGCTTGGGTGATCTTTCGCAACTTCATAGACAAATCCAGTATTAAACAATAGAAAAATCACAAAAAACACAGATAATAAATTAAATGAGTAACGTACACGTACAGAGGACTTTATATTTGTAAAATAATTGAAGAATAACTTACAAACCGTTATGCCTCCAATAACACTAAATGGTGACAATAATATGAGGGATAAATGGAATAATCTATGTGGATCCATTACAGCAAAACCAGATATCGCGATCGCAGAGAAAAGAATTATCAGCCAAAACAATGATAAGCACATATAAGTAGTAGAATATCGTGACTTATTATAATGTTTAATAGTATGGATATAACCAATAATTATAAAAAATTGGATAGTGAAATACAAAATCTTATTGAGTGTGCGTAATAATGAAGTCTCATTTCTAGTTATAAGATATAATCCTCTAGAACTTTCAGGACTGAAAAAATCAATAAAAATTGTGTTTACTATATTTTTCCCAAGATGCATAATTATAGAAAATACAGAAGAGTTTGATATATATATAAACCATGCTAATGTAAACGTGATAAATAGTAATATAAAATTTGGGGAAATAATATCATATTTTCTATGTGAGTGAGTACTAATTGTATCATTATGAGTAGTACTCATATTATTAGAGATGGGAAAGAATCTTTCCACTAACTTATTTATTTTTGGACTTTTTTCGAAAAGCAAGAAGAAAGAAACAAATACTAATGAAAACATAAAAAGGTAAGAAGTCCCGTAATGAGAAACAATTAATGACATTGAAAAAATAATATATAGTATAGATTTACTCGTTTTGTTAATAGCGTTATTGTTTTCTGTTAGTAACATCACCAAAGAGACTAAAAAAATTTCTGCTATAGACTGTTTTGTAATAAGTGGAATTGTTTCATAAAATGGACTAACTGATATAAATAAAAAGGATGAAAGGAACGAGAATTTAGTATTTTTAATACTTTGTAGAGTTATATAATATACTCCAATAGATACGAACGAAAATAACAAAGGGTATACAATTTTAAAAATCCATGTTAAGTCGAGATTTAATATATGATAAAAAATTGGAGCTAGAATAACATTACATAACACAGAATTATAAGTTCCTTTAATCGTCCAATTCCAAAATGAAGATTTAATTGCTAAATTTGAGAAGAAATATTCTTCTACTGAATCGCCCACAATAATATAGGAAGATATTAAAGTATTATGCCATATTAGAGAAATTGCAACTATCCATATTGCTAAAGGATAGTATTTAGGAGAAAGAAATGTATCAAAACAAATTAATAAAACTACTATTGCAATTATAAGAATCATTAACATCAAAATAAGATTTGAGTCTTTGAAATTAACTGAATAGGTTCCAAATATTGACATAAATGGAATTATACATAAAAACAAAATAGGTGCAGAGAATAGTTCATTTAGATCGATATAAGTTGGCTTAGAGTAATCACCATCTATTAAATAGCAAAGAAGACATAAAATTAGCGAAACTAGATTTAAGGAGAAAATTAAATAATCAAATGATAAAGATGAAAAGGCAAGGTTGATAAAAAAACCTGTAGCCATAAGAGTTGAAAGGCTAAGTCCAATAGAAAATAAAACAGTTTTAATGCTACCCATATCGTGTAATTTTAGAATTCTTAAAATAAGCATGCCTGGGATAAATATGAGATAAATAAACCCGAGTAACTGTCTTAAAATTGGAATATTGAATCCAATAAAATCTAGTCCTATTGAACCCAATAATCCTAACTGAATTGAAATAACTAGTATAAGAGTTTCTTTAATATCCCAATCATTCATTTGAAGTGGATTAAGTATCTTCATAACAATCTTACCTACAAATCAAAACTTCATTATTGGATTCTCATGGAATTTAGGACTGTATATGTAAATTTAGTGTTATTGTGATATTCTCATGAATTATTGGAACTGAATTCTTCATAAACTTTTAAAGTCTCAACTGCACAAGACTTCCAGCCAAATAATTTCGCTCTATCCAAACCTTTTTTAGTCATTTCTTTCATTAAAGAATCATCAGTTAAAACTTCATACATTGCAGTTGCTAACATATCTATGTTATTTGGATCAACCATAATTCCTGCGTTTCCAACAACTTCAGGCAACGAGGACGTATTAGATGTAATTACTGGAGTTCCACAAGCCATCGCTTCAAGAGGGGGTAAACCAAACCCTTCATATATAGACGGGTAAACAAATACATCAGCAGCGTTGTACAGAGCAGGGAGATAGTTTTCTGGAACATAACCAGTAAAAATAATATCATCTTTTAGATTTAATTTATCTATTGTTTCAAATATTTCTTGATATTTCCATCCTTTTTTACCTGCAATGACTAATTTGTGATTGATATTTCTCTTTTTGAGCTGATGATATGCCTTAAGAAGAGTAGGTAGGTTTTTTCTAGGCTCCAGCGTTCCAACATACAGTATAAAATGGAAATTTATATTATAGGTTCTGAGGAATTCATTTATAATATCTTTAGTAAGCGGCCTAAATTTTGTATCTACTCCATTAAAAATTACTTTTATTTTATCCTCTGAAACATTAAAATGTGTTACTAAGTCATATTTAGAACTTTCGGACACTGTGATTATTTTGTCAACAGACCGTAACGTTTTTGAGAAGAGGATTTTATGAAGTAGCACAGTTGACGAGCTGAATGTATCTGGAAAAAGAAAGGGAGATAAATCATGAACAGTAATAATTCTTTTAAATGGCATTTTAAAAGAGAGAGGGCCAATCTCATAAGTATCATGTACAATATCTAGTTGTTTCATGCTTTTTAATTTTAAAGGTGTACTAAAATACCTCCAAATAGATCTAGATCCTTTAGAGAAAGAATATTTTTTAATTAAAATTTCTTCATTAGTTTTATAGACTTGAATGTCCTTTGATTCTCCATGAATTAAATAATATTGGTTAAACTCATCAATTTCATTTAATTGCTGAATTAAATTATGAGTATATGTCCCTATACCACCCAAGTTACCATCTACAAAATCTGTGATAATGCCGATTTTCATAAAAAGCCCTCTTTTGGGAAGTATTTCAATCAATAGTAATTTCCTTACATAGCTTGTTGCCTATAGAATCCCACGAATACATCTTTATAAAGCCTCTTGGCAACTCCTTGGATTGAGGACTTTTCAAAGAATTAATCATTTTTATTATAAAATCATTCCAATTATCAGCAACTTTTAAAAAACCCTCAGTATTTTCACCAATAAGTCCTTCTGCACCAACACTTGTTGTTATTACAGTCTTTCCACATGATATTGCTTCTACAATTTTTAATTTTGTTCCACCACCACTAATTAATGGAGCAATTATAAGATCAGAGGCATTAATATAATCTTCAATTTTTTCAACATATCCTGTGAATATAATTGATTCATGTTTAAACTGTAAAGGGGGATTGGAACCAACTATTACAAACTTTGCATCAGGAACTGCTTCTAAAACAGGATCGATTATCTTTTCATAAATTATCTGTACAGCTTGTAAATTTGGAGTATAATTTAAACTCCCTGAAAAAATAATAATCGGCGATTCAACATTAATATTAAGTTTATTTGCAATTTCGTATTTCTTGGAAGGTTCAGGCCTAAACTGTAGAATGTCTACTCCATTTGGGACAGTAATAATTTTATTAATATTCACTCCAAGCTCATTTATTTGTTTTCGATCATCCTCAGACATACAAAATACTTTCTTTGAAAATTTGCAGCAATATTTTTCGAACATCCGTAATAGACCGGGATACTTCATTCCCATCCGCTTCCATCTTACATATTCAACGTTGTGCTCAGTGAGACAATATGGAACTTTTGTTAGAGCTCGAAAAATCATTGCGTGAAGTCCTGCCCAGATACCTTCAGCAATGATTAAATCAATTTTCTCTTCTTTTATTACATCAATACCTCTCAAAATTAAATAAGGGTGTAAGAGCTGCATAAACTTAGTTGATACTTTAAAACAAATCTTTTTTACATTTGGGAGAAAATCGCAATCATCTTGAGCAGAGTATTTTTTATAATAATCGCTATAAAACAAAAAAACAGAGTTAGAATTAGAGAGTTGTTTAGTCAAATTATAAACTCTAGTTGAAAAACCAGAATATATAGGGTATATTCTAAAAGGAGATATGATTAGTATATTCATATAATCACCAAATAATACAAAATTGGAAATAAAATATTCATAGAGTTTATAAAAGATCAAATTCTTAATTGATTTTCTACAAAATTCACCATAAATGCTGTTACGTCAATCTTGTCTCGCAGCAAAAGTTCGCCTTTTTTCTTTCCCTTTTGCCTTAGATTGGAACTATTCAGTAATTCAAGCGCTTTTTTTAAAGATTCCTTACCCATTGTCATTTCATCATTAAAGTTATAGACAAGATCATATTTCTCTTCTTCTTCATCAGTATACCCTAATCTGAGAGTATTCACGAAAATAGCATGCGTACCTAGCACAGCACATTCGGACGCCATTGTTGAACTTTCGCCATAAAGAAGGGTTGCATAATATAACAGATCATGAATATTTTCAGGGGAGACAGTAATTCGATATTTTTCAAATTCAGGAGGCAATGGACCTTCAGAAGTTATGAGAACTCGACCATACTTCTCAAAAGCTTTTACCGCATTTCTTTTGTCTTCCATAGTAAGACCACTTTGTCCGACATCATGGCTAGCACCCCAGGAAACAAAACGCATAACGATAAAAATATCATTTTCACTCAGCCCGATTTTCTCAAGAACTGCTGGATTGGGTGTGAAATAATTGGGATGCAAATATGCAACTTCATGATAACTGTCGTACCGAACCTGCTTCTTGCCCAGATTTTTAGTATAACATTTAGGAGTGCAAATAAGAGATGCAAAGGGAAAAGAGGCATAATTAATAAGCTTTTCATGCTCCGTGTCAGTAAACATGATACTCTTTCTGTTCAAGAGCAGGGCGACATGTGTAACTGAAGGATTCATTAGCCCAATAAGTATATCCGGCCTAAATTTTCTTGCAATATTTAGTAACTTTAAGTCTCTAGTAATCAATTCCATTCCAAGATTTAACAAACCTTTTCTAGCTTCACTTATAATTGTATACTTTATATTGTAAGCATCAAGAAGATTAATTGCAACATCTTTATTTCTCGCAGTTACAAGAATCTCATGACCTCTTTTTTCCATTTCCCAGATAAAATTCTTGATAACATGGACATCAGCTGGATGTACAATATCAACCAGTATTTTCATAGATCATCTTCCACGATTTACAGTTTGTTGTCACTTCTGATCTCGTACTCCAGTTTTTTCAACCTATACAAGATCTCGTCCTGAACCTTCCTCTGGGTTTTCAGGATATCAGCTATAATTCCAAGAGTCATTGTGGAGACTCCAATGAGTATTAGCAATACGGTTAGCACAGCTGAAGGCAAATTTCCTGCCACTATTCCTGTTTTCAAATATGCAAGCAACACTTTACTCCCAAAAATAAGACCTGCTAAAACAAAGAAGAGACCCAGACCAAAAAAGGTTGAAAGAGGATGGAAATCCCGGTAACCCCTCGCAATTGTCCCTCCTGCCCTCTTGGCATATTTCCAGATACTTGAGATGAGACGGGAATGTCCATCCCTTCTTCTGAATTCGATGGGGACTTCTTCGATCACAAGCCCGTAGTGAGAGGCTTGGATAAGGGTTTCCTGGACATAGGTGTAATCAGCCATGACATTCAGGCGTAAAGCACAGTCCCTGGTAAAGGCTCTGAAACCAGATTGAGCGTCAGAGACAGGAAACCCTGAAACAATTCTGGTGATGAAGGTTGCGATTCTATTGCCAATTTTCTTCTCGATTGGCATATACTCGATACGACCATTTGTACGAGAACCCAGGACAAAATCAGCTCTACCTACAAGGATAGGCTCTATGAGTTTACGGATTTCATTTCCGTTGTATTGCCCATCTCCATCGGTGTTTACGATTATATCTGCACCCATTTCAAGAGCTGTCTGAAGGCCTGCCCTGAAAGCAGGAGCAAGCCCTTTGTTCTTTTTGAAGCTGATAATTTTATCTGCGCCTGCCTTTTCAGCTTCCTGTACTGTCTTGTCGATAGAACCATCGTTTATAACAAGAACTTTAACCTCTTCACAACAGTCGCGGGGAATTTCTTGTATAACAGAGGCAATTGTTTTTTCTTCATTGTAAGCAGGGATCATTACTACTAATTTCATAAAATCACCAGATCAAAAAGTGAATTTGGGGGGTTTATTCCTGGATTCTCATACGAACCACTCAGGAGATGGGGTTGAGGGGTGCTTCTTTCGAGCTATCACTTATTATATCGACAACAATTTCGATGGCCAGTTGAATTAATATGGGATTATAGCTGGAAAGCTCGAACAACTAGACTATCATCACCACAAATTTGTGTTGTCGGCATAAAATCTGGCACGTTGGATTATATTTTTCAATGGGCACCTCTTCATTAAAGGCAGGAAGATTAATGTGAGATTCTACGGAACTGTCCCTTTAAAGCACGGTATTGTTCCTAGGCTATGCTGATAGGTATTCTTACCCACAAAGTATTTTGTCGCTCAATTTGAAGGTCCCCGAATACCTTATATACGTAAAATGGACTGCACACATGTCAAAAATATTTTTATTGTAATGACACTAGAACTACTTCATAGTCCTTATAATATTAATTTTTTAAAGTCAAATATGAAAAACTATTATATAAATTTACTGTAAATAACAGAAAGTTAGATCAGTAATTGATTATCAATATTATAAATTTACATCTTATATTATTTTTCACCTCAATGGTAATTAAAATATGGATTCATATAATTAAATAGAAAATCTTGGATAAAGTATCTCTGCAAATATAAATATTAGAAGATGTTTACCCCGAATTGTAAAAAGTTATATTTTTAAAAAGCTATTAAAGGAAATTAAATTATATTTTTATATATAACACAGACTATTTTTACATATAGAGAAAGGATCATCTTATATTCCCTAGGCTTGAGATCACTTACCATAACTCAAGGAGAAGCAATAAATAAAAGAGAGAAATTTTTGACGTAAAATAGCAATGTTTAAGATGATATAGAAATTTTTTTCGTTTTCTAAACGTAAATATATATAAAGGAACATATTAGATAGATAGCTATAAAAATTGAAAATATCATAAAAGAATAGAATTAGAATAGTGATATATGATTATAAAAGGTAGATTTATGAATAATAAAAGCAACCGATTAATTTAAATAATTACGAAGTGTAGTTCACTAAAAATTAAGAGAGACAGCGGGATTCTCATTCGAAGACGAGGCAAAATTATGAAGATTGCAATCATTCTCGGCACAAGGCCTGAGATTATAAAAATGAGCCCTATTATAAGGCAATGTGAAAAACAGGGCATTAACTATTATATTCTCCACACAGGTCAGCATTATAGTTACGAAATGGATAAAATCTTTTTTGAGCAGTTAAAACTCCCGCAGGCAAAATATAATCTGGATGTAGGCTCTGGCAAGCATGGGGAGCAAACCGGAAAAATGCTTGTAGCCATCGAAGAAATTCTGATTAAAGACAGACCAGATATCGTGCTTGTCCAGGGAGATACAAACACTGTCCTTGCAGGGAGTCTTGCAGCTACTAAACTTCAGATTAAAATTGGACATGTTGAGGCAGGCTTGAGATCTTTTGACCGGACAATGCCCGAAGAGACAAACAGAATTATAACAGATCATATTTCAGATTACCTCTTCGCCCCTACTGAGACTTCAAAAAAGTACCTGCTAAACGAAGGTATTTCCGAAGAAAAAATCTTTGTTACAGGAAATACGGTGGTTGATGCAGCCTATCAGAATCTTGAGATCTCTAAAAATAGAGCCAACGTCCTTGAAGAACTCAGCTTAAAGGAAAAAGAATATTTTGTAGCCACAGCCCACCGTGCAGAAAACGTGGATAATAAAGAACGCCTCGGAAGAATCCTTTCTGGCTTTTTGCAGATATACAAAGAATTCGGCCTTCCCATAATTTTCCCGGCTCACCCCAGGGCCGTGAAAATGATCAAGAAATTTGGTTTTAAAAGTCCTAAAGGAACAAGGCTGATTGAACCTCTTGGCTACTTGGAATTTTTACAGCTCGAAAGCGGGGCAAGAATGATCCTGACCGACAGCGGAGGTGTGCAGGAAGAAAGCTGTATCCTGAAAGTTCCCTGTGTAACACTCCGGGACAACACAGAGAGACCTGAAACGGTGGAAGTAGGTGCAAATCTGATTGCTGGAAGCGGAGAAAATATCATAGAATGCACAAAAAAGATGCTTGAATCCGATCCTGAATGGGAAAATCCATACGGATACGGAAACGCTGCAGAACTAGTCCTCCAAAGTATGATAACTGATTATAGTACTGAATACAGTGATGATACATAAGATCCTGAAGAAGTCCAGTACTGAAGAAGTCAGACTAATATTGAAAGTTTTGTTTTTAAAATATTTTCAAAAGGTGAAACAAGGAATGTCAAAAATTTGCGTGTTCGGTCAGGGATATATTGGCCTCCCAACTGCGATTCTTTTTGCAAACAGCGGTCATGAAGTTGTAGGCATTGACGTAAACAAACGTACTATAGATACCTTTAAAGAAGTCAAAATGCCCTTTGAGGAAAAGGTTTTCAGGAACTACTGGACTGCACTATTGCCAGAGAATAAAGAGCTAACCTCTTATCAAAGAAAACGATGATGATTTAAAAATAGCTATCTTGTATTTATAGAATCCATTATTCTATTCAATACTTATGACAAGCAGGTAAAACTCATTCGGGAAAAGCTGGGTATAATAAAAGTACAAAAATTCTGTCTCTTCCACTATCCGGAAGAATCAATCCCAGAAAAATCCCTCCACGAAACTGTCTACAACCAAAGTTTCATTGGCTTTATCGACAAAAAAATCCATCCAGTTTACAATCGACCTAATTTTCTTAAAAAGCGATCTCCATCTCACAGCCAGCACAACTACAGAGAAGATCAAACTGATGGAAAACCCTTTCTCAATGTCAATATTGACCTTGCCAATGAATTTCCAGATAGGGATTTGAAGAAGTAATGTATAGACGGATATGATTTTATTGTAGTACTAACAGATAATTCGGAGTTTGGAATTTTAAAGCTTGTGCGAAAAGTGGGATTATGTTTAGGGTAAAAAAAAACAAGATAATAGCGGATGTCCAATGGTCTTTTATTAGTTTGCTGGCGTCATCATTTGTTCAATTATTCTTAAGAATAATATTAGGTAAAGAATTAGGTCCCTCTGGACTTGGACTTTATACGTTAATATTCTCAATATATATGTTCGGAACGATTTTTGCATCTTTCGGCATTGAAGCAGCGATGACACAGTATATATCACGATATGTAGACAATTTAGATAGAATAAAAGATTCTGTAAACTCTGGGATTATAGGTTCACTTGCCAGTGGTCTGCTTATGGGAACTTTTCTATATTTATTATCAAATAGAATTTCACTCTCTTTTTTTCATAATCCTGAAATGATTATTTTATTAAAAATTACTGCATTATGTTATCCCTTTATAGCAATACAAAAAGCAACTTTGGGTGTTTTAAATGGATTGCGTGAGATGAAACAGTTTGCTTTTATTAATGTAATTCAAAATATAGCTATTGTTTTTTTAAGTGTATTTTTAGTCTTTTATTTTAACATGAATGTTATCGGGGCAGTGATTGGTTTTGTAGCCCCAACAATAATTACTGGATTATTATCGGTATATAGTATTAAAGAATATATAAGTATATACCCAAGCTTACACAGTGGACACTTCAATAAGCAGTTGGTAGGAAAGTTATTTTGGTTTGGATATTACACTGTGCTTGGGAATTCAATTTCAATGATAAATACACAAATAGATACATGGCTAATAGGACATTTCATGACTGACGTCCAGGTAGGTATTTACACAGTTGCAGTAATATTTATTCAAGGAATTACTCTACTTCCTAGTTCCATACAAAGAATAACAACCCCAATCATATCAAGGTATTATGGACAAAAAGATTATAGTTCTATTAAAAAATTAATTAAAGATGTTACTCTTAAGACATTTACATTAGTAGTTTTCTTATCATTATCACTCGCACTTTTAGGAAAGCATTTAATTAGTTTTTTGTTTACCGTTGAGTATTTACCTGCTTACGTTCCTTTATTGATTCTTTTAATTGGTTATTCAATTTATGCTCCATGGAGTGCTATAGGAGCTATTTTTTATAGTATTGGGAAAATAAAAGTATCATTTAGAATAAATATTCTTTGTGCTACTATGAATACAATAATGAATATAATATTAATACCAAAATTTGGACTTGTTGGAGCAGCCAGTGCAACATCTATATCATTGGTTTTTACCGTTTTAGTAAATACATATTTCATGTATAAATACTCCAACTTACTTTCGACATATCCAAGTAAATATGGTCACATCTAAATACAATATAACATTACCATACTTTAGTATAATTACATTTGTCAATGAAAAAATATGCCTACAATATGAGTTCTACAGAATTGCTGGAAGATATTAAAAATTGCTCTGAAGAGAGGTGTTTGAATAGAGGCAAACTTTTGCAAAAAGTAGATTTACTGCTGGAAAAACTTAACGCCAACATCTTTAAAAAATATTATTATTAAAGCCACTTTCCGCAGTAAATTTTAGTATATTCACAATATTCCTATTACGATTTTCAATCAAACACTAATTTATTGAATTGCTGTGCAGGAGTTAAAAACAGCGAGATGGCCATATTTAGATGCCAAAAACGATATCTTCCAATTTCACCAAGTTCCTATTTGACCCTCTATTATTTTAATATATTTTAAAAACGCTAGCGAGAGAAAATTGGGTGTCAAAAATACTGCAGAATGTAGGTTAAAGGAAGAGTTGAATGAATATTGGGAAAATATCCATTGCACACAGAATATCACATTATTATAAATAGTATTAATAGGTTGCAAAAATTCACTGGGCAATTGACACATAACCGTCATTGTATATCTCGTTTAAATTTATATTCTGCTTCAGATATTTAGAAGATAATGGTTCAAAAGTATTCCAAGCTTCTAAAGTTTGGAATTGAAGGTGTTTTTCATATAGAATCTCATTGATAACTAATAAACTATTATCTGAAGGATTATATGTAGAATCGACTATTTTTTTATATTTAGCATAACTTAAGCTATTAAAATTCATTTGTTTTTTGTCAAAAACATCTCCTAATGTATAAAATAGTTGATAGTGCCCGCTAGTATGAGCATCTGAATTAATCATATCGGAATCAGTATACTCAGAAATCCATCTAAAACTACTATTATATGTATCGATATCTACGTTTTGTTCGGGGCTTTCTATAAGATAATTATAAAATGAAAATATAGATGTAAGTATAAGCGGCATTATTAGAAATAATGTAATAAGCACTCTTAGATTAGAATTATTTAAACATTTTATACTAAATTGTTGATCACTGTTGAGCATTATTAAAATAAGTAGATAAGAAAATGTTGATAGAATTCTAGTTCCAAGAGTCCCTGTAGAAATAAAATATATAGAGATAAATAAAATATCAGAGATAAAAAGAGATGTCAAAAACATGTGATTCTTCGAAACATTTTTTTTTCTAAAAATATTAATTGCAAATTCTATTGCAAATATCAACATAATTATATATGCCAATAGATCTCCCAAGTATCGTATTATATCAACATATTCTAAATAGATCTGTAAGCTATGGTTATAAGTAAAAGCCCCCGTAAATGAACCTTTGTTGAAAATTGATGAAATACTAATAGATCTAAATTGTTCCGAGTTTAAGATATTATTGATCGTATTTTCTCTTAAATAGAACCAAGTAAATAAAAATGATACAGTGTATAAGATTAAAATGTTCCATAGAGAAAATATTTTATTGTAAGAAACATTATACAGATTAGAGATTATTATATAAATAATTAATATAAGATAAATCATTGAATATTCTGAATGCCAAAGTAATCCTAATGTAATCCATGAAATAAATGCAACAAAAAATAAAGATATATAATTAGATTTTCTTCTTTCATCTAAGAAAGAGAAAGAGATCATGAAACATAAAATTGTTGAAAACCCTAAAACATATCCTGCTAATATGCTTGAAGGATTTGTGCATATAAGTATAATTGGATATAAAAATGAAGCGATAGACTTTATTTTATGATTGCCGTCCATAATACGAAAGAATAAGATGTATGAAAAAATAATAGATAAAATAGAAGCAATACCAGTAATATTGCTAATAAATATAGCATTTCCCCTAAGTAAAATGGACAAAATTTGCATGAATATTGGATATGCTATAATTGATTTGAATGGCGTATTCGTTAAATTAGGCAAATAGATAAATGGTGCATCGCCCTTTAAATTAGGCAAATAGATTGCAGAAAATACTTGAACATGATAAAAACCCAAAAGTGATTTAGGCAAAAGTAGAAGAGTTGCGATCAAAATTAAAGTAAAATATAATAAAGTAGCCGAATTAATTTTCATTTTATACCCTCTTCAAATTTCACGGTAATACCTGACTTTGGCAATTCGGTCAAATATTTAATTTATCAAATCCGTCAATCCATTTATTTAGAGCTCATCCCAAAACTGATTTTATTTCTGCATCAATAAGAGCTTAAAAATTCTTTTCCTAATAAAAGGATCAGTTATTTATTTTAAATCTGAGATTTAAAAATATAATATAGTAGTAAGATGAGCTTTTTAATAAATCCGCCTTCTTTTGCAGGGATTTTCATCTTCAAATTCCATTATCATTTCTTTTACCAACTTTCAAAAATCTCTAAAAACTAAACCAGAGTGAAAATGAAGAAGCCTGATACATTATTACTCGTCCGTTCAGTCTCTTGGAACTATTTAGATAGATATTCTAAGATCAAAGTTCTATAATTATCTGTCTAAGAGTTGGATATACCTCCTAATTAGCTTATAGAGATTTACCTTAGTCAATGTTTACCAAAGATAAATCTTTCTTCAGCATTTAGGAGCTTAATCATTATTTATTTTTAATAACTATAGCATACTTTAAATCTTTATTAAGTGAGAGTTTATATTGCCCTAGTCTTCTTATTTTCCTGAAGCAGGAATAATTCACCTTCTTCATTTTAATACAATAAATATTCCAAAAATTTAGCGCCTTCAAAAGACTTTTCTTTGATCCATAGTTTTGAGAGTATAATTTACAGAATATCCGCATACTGACTATATATCAAATTTGAAGAGATGTTCTTTTAATATGTGCCCCTAATTTATAACCATTAAAGAGATGCGAACATATTTGTTAGGCTTCCAAAAGATTCAACATTTTTATAATATAAACTCATAGTTTTATCAACTTCATAGAGTATAATTGGAATTTCGTTCTTTTTTAGATCATAATCTTTGATATCATTTATAACATAAATATCGAGGGGAAATTTTTTGAAATTTGCATTTGTTCGAAGTGAAAACAATAATAGATAAGAGCAAATTATATTTTTGAATCCAGGTTTTGAGACAATTTTTACGTCAACATCAGATCCTAGATGGAATTTTCCAGCAGTTAAACTTCCATAAATTGCGACACCAAGAATAAATTCATAATTTTTGACTCTTTTTTGCAATTTATATAAAGAATCTATATAAAATTGTTCATTATTTTCATGAGGATTACGATATTTTTTAATTCTAGTGCTCCAAATATTTGTGGCAAAAATCCAGTTTAGTGAATGAGCCACAATGAATGAAATTAAAAAACTGATTGGTGTAGAATAATAATTTATAAAAAAGATAGTGAAGGCTAAAGTTAAGACGAGATCTATTAAAATCTTAATAATTAATTCGGTTTTTGAAGCAAAAAGCAAACCTTGAAAAAACCAATTTACCAATCTCAGTATGAAGAAAGCAATTTTCTCAGGAAACTTAGGTAATATATTTTGATAAACAGCACAAATATCCATTAGTATACCCCAAAGTTTTTAGCAATATTAATATGAATCATCTCAATGTCTAAATTATTCTTTATAGTAGGGATTCCAAATTCTTTAGATATCATGAAATAGACATCTCTACGAAGTCTTAAGGATTTATCATGCAATAAGTCAGTCCTTCGGTTACGGATAATTGATTCATCTAAATCAATCAAAATAGTCTGAGTGTCTTGAGGTATTAATCGAAGGAATAGCTTCCCAATTAACTTATTGTATAACTTAAAATCATTTGTGTCAATCATTAAATCTACGAGAGTGTCATATATAAATCTGTCAGAAATAATTGTGTAACCCAAAAATTTGAGTGGGATATATATTTTAATGAAATACATTGGTAATATATCAATGAAGAGAATCCAAGGATATATAAAAGAAACAATCTTAGATTTATAGAATTCATGTTTCCCAACTCTTTTAGTTCCCTCTCCTTCATAAACAGTTAAACCAGTTAATCGACAAACTGCAAGTAATGGGAGAGAAAAAAAATGGAAAAAACGAAACCATGTGTATTTACAAGTTATGTTTTTATTTCTTAATAAATTAAGCAATTTATGCGCATGTGTTGTTTTTCCAACACCATCTACTCCTATAATACAAAGAAGTGAAGGTTTTTTTTCCATCATCAGCCCTCTTTAACTACAAAAACTCAGATAATTGAGTTATACTATAATCTGCTCAAAAAGTTTTAAGAAATTTTGAGTTATTTGATCCCACTTTGGATATTCTAACATATATTCTCTTGCTGTCACGCCTATTTTTTCTCTTATACTCGAGTTAGAGTAAAGATAAAGTATTGATTTAGCAAGAGCAACGGAATCGTTAGGATTTACTAAATACCCTCTACTTTCAGCCAATAATTCAGGAATTCCGTCAACTTTTGTTGATATTACAGTTTTTCCTAGAGACATTACTTCTAAAATACTAGTAGGAGTATCGGATTGAACAATTTTGAAAGGCAAAGCAATTACATCTGCCAGCACTATAAATTCTTTAATATCATTGCGTTCTAGAAATTTAGATATGATAATAGTGTTATTTTGAATACCTTTTTTGCAACATAAATCTTTAATATAGTCATCTTCTTTAATTAAATTATTAGAACGACGTCTAGAAAGTATTACCAACTGTAAAGAAGGAACTGTCTCCTTGACATTAGAAACAGCCTCAATCAAAGTATCTATGCCTCTCAGCGAAAGAGGAGAACCTAAATATAGTATAATAAAATTATTTTTGTCTATAATCTCAAGTTTTTTGTTTTCCACACTAACCATATCAGGTAATTCTAAATCATAATCATGAATTCCAGGTGGAATTACGAAAATATCATTATCTAAAAGACCGTATTTCATTAAAGATTTTTTACTGTTTTCGTTTAATGTTATAACTTTTTTTATTGAAGGCAACATCAAGACCTTCTTAATAAATAAATTAGGGATGAAAGAATTAATTACGTAAAGAAGAAGAGAATTAAAATTACGAATGAGTTCACTTAAACCTAAACTTAAAATATAACTTAAATCATAAAATGTACTTTGCCATAGAACAACTATTGGTTTATTTATTGTCTTAATTGTTTCATAAAAATAAAAGCTTGTATTATTTAATGACCACAAAATGATATCTGGAGAATACTTTTCGATAACGGAAATTAAATGATCGTTTTTTCTAAAGGGTAAGGAACGAAGTGTGTCTAAGCGAGTGATGTTTATACCATCTATATTATCCTCAGTAGGTGATGTAGAGGAACCATCAGATATAATAAGAAGATCGATGTTTTTTGAAGTAATGCCTTTTGAGATTTCATAAATATATCTCCAGGGTTGTAATCTAATGTTTGACAACTTAAAATCAAAGCATACGACTGCAACTCGCATTTAGTTCTCACCTATTAAAGAGTTATAAAGAGAAATTATATTATTTGAGATCGAATTCCATGTAAATCGATCTTCAATTGTTTCTCTCGCTTTCATTCCTAATGTTATTCTCAAATCGTCGTTTTGAATTAAAAAAGAGATTTTCTCAGCCATCTCTTTTGGTGCTTTTGGAGGAACTAAGATACCATTTTCCCCAGAAGAAATAACATCGAGATTTCCACTTACACTGGTTGCAACAACGGGCAATCCACAAGACATTGCTTCTAATAAAACGGTTGGTAGGCCCTCATAGTGAGAAGGAACAACATGTATGAATGCATTTTGGTAATAATGGATTAATTTTTGTTTTGAAACATGTCCCTTAAACAAAAATCGATCTTCCAAATTTAGTTGCTTTACTTTATTCACGATTTTATTTTTAAGAACTCCGTCTCCAACAATAACAAAATTAATATCTGGATATTTGTTACAAATGTATTTTCCACATTCAACTAAATCAAATAGACCTTTTCGATAGGCAAGACTTCCTACATATAAAATATATTTCTTATTGCATTTTTTATCAATTGGCACGAAAGTATTTTCATCGACACCATTGTAAATTATATGTAGATTGTTATAATTAATTCTATATTCATTAGCCAATTCTTGAGTTACAGTAGAGGAGACAGTAGTGATAATTCTAGATCTTTCAAGTAGTTCTTTTTCTATATGATAACTAACTATACTTTGAGCTTTTGCAGCATAAGAAAAGAGTCCTACCGACTCAAAATTAATAGTGTCTGTTTTCATTGGAGTATGGAAGGTACTAATTATTGGTAAGTTAGTTGATATTACCGGTGCAAGAGGAGAATGAATATGAACAATATCAAATGAAGATTCTAGTTTTTTAAATAGTTTATCCGTGAAAATTTTATGGAAATGTACATGAAAAGGATAGATAGGAATAAAGGTCGGTTTTAATATATTCATATCTTCATATTTATATTTTTTAAAAGTTAAATCACCTCTAGTTATTAGAGTAACTTTGTGACCTTTCAAAATTAATTGTTTGGAAAGATTATAAACATAATTACCTATACCCTCTCTAGGAGGAAAAGGTGTAGAAAACACAATACAGACATGCATTTTTACTGATCTCCTTCTAATATTTCCTTGGTCATCGATACAACGGAATCTTTTGCTTTCTTAGATTTTGAAAGATCAACAGGTTGATTATTCTTTCTAGATATAACATAATCTACAATATTCTCCACATTCCTAGAGTGAAATATTCTTCCCTCATCTACTAAATACTGATCAGGAGATAGCAATATACTGCTAGGGAAAAAAGAAATTGATGTTGTACCCATGCATGCAGCCTCTCTTGCAAGTGTGCCAGATCCTGTTAAAATAGCGTCTGCATAATAACAAAGGTCAAGACCATTGAATGCTCTTTCGGGAATAAAAACATTGGTACCCTCTGCATATCGAGCATCACCTTCATCCCGAGGAATGTAAACTACATTAATGTTTTCTTTTGTAAATGCATTCAATAGCTCTGGAACTATACTTTCCTTATCTTTAACATATATTGATGCTAATGCCTCAGGCCTTACAACAATGAAATTTTCAAAAGGAAGAGTATCTAAGAAAGAACTGTTAGGAATGTAATCTGCAATATAAATATCTTCTTTAATTCCATCAAAAGCTAGTAATTTAGATTCATCATAATAATTCTTAAAATTATCATAACAGACCTTAGGCACTATTGTAAAATCTGCAAGCGATTTTAGTTTTGTTTCAAAATCTTGGATAGAGCTTTTTTTTTGAATAAATTTCAAATCATTATCACAATACATTATAGATTTTTTTCTTCGAAGCTTAGAAACAAAAACAGACATCCCATTCTCGAAGGAAAGAGAACAATCAAATCTTGGTGTAATAAGAGATAGATCCAGAGTTCTAAAAATCATACCTAGTATTTTTTTTGCGGGATTAGTATAATCTCTGCCAACAACCGTATTATTTATTTTAAAGTAATCTGCCAAGTCCACTGTTTCTGCACGATTTCTTGTGGTTGAAATTATTTCATATTCATACAAATCCTTGAGGAGTGAGTTGAAAAATTGAACGTCAGATGGATTTATCATATCAATCCATAACTTATTATGTGTCATAGAAACTCCATATTTAGTAATAAATATATTATTTAATTATATTCATCAAATGAATATCTCAAGCTATACCGTCATAGCCATGGATTAGTAATAAAACTGAGGCGTTACTTGACGTTTCCATACTTTTGAGTTGTCCTGCTATTAGACGTATCGTGATCCTCGTGAACCTTACAAATATATATGTATATATAAGAAGTAAGAGTAGAAGAACCGTCAGCAAGAGATCTAATGAATATTCATATTTTTTCGAAGATGTATACACTGATACATTATATCTTAATTATTTTGCTTTTTAGACACTTACAAATACAGATATCAAACTCACCGATCATATTTAGGTAAATATCAAATGTAACTCGTAATATTTTCAAGAAAAAGTCCCCACTTTACTCTATTTTTCATTTAATTAATTCTCGAATCCCTCAAAATTGCAGATATCGAATGCAGCAAGATACCTGTTAAAGCCATGAAACTACCTACAATAATAAATAGAACCATTAGAATAGTAGGGCCGAAGTACAGATTTTTTCCGATAACGAATTCTCGCAGGAAAAGAGCTCCCATAATAATACCGCCTATTCCAAGAGCTGCTCCAGGCACTGTCAGGTAGTAAAGGGGCTTGTTGAATTCAATATCTTTTAAAATCATTAGAAGAACCCCAAAACCATGTTTTATCGGGTGTTCGGTTGAACAGTCAACATCATATCGAACACCAATTTCAACCTCAGCTATGCGGAGGCCGGATTTACCAGCATCTGCAAGCATTTCGCTTTCTATAGCCATGCCCTGGGCTTTAAAGCGGAAAATATCTTTTGTTGAGGCTGAAAATGCGCGAAAGCCGCTCTGGGAATCGGTAATATGAAGCCCTGAATTTAGGTTGGTAACTTCGTCCAGAATAGTTTGTCCAACGCGACGGTAGGCAGGAGTATTCTTGTCCAGGCCGTTTAAGTATCGGCTGCCGTTGACCATATCTGCTTCGCCTTTAATAATTGGCTCGATGAGTTTAGGTATCTCTGCAGGGTTGTGCTGACCGTCGGAATCCATGGTAACTATTATATCTGCACCCAGGTCGTCAGCGGCTGCAAATCCGGTTTTGAGGGCAGCTCCTTTTCCTTTATTTACTTCATGAACAATTACCTCGGCTCCTGCTTTCCTGGCAATCTCAGCCGTCCGGTCTGAACTCCCATCATCGACCACGATTACGCTATCGGCATAATATCTGGTAAGTAGGACTACACTTCCGATGGATACTTCTTCATTAAAGGCAGGAAGGATCACCGTGACATTTTGCGGAGAGGTCCCCTGAACACATGGATTTTGCTTCTGTGCTGTGCGCTGGGTACTCTTACCCACAAGGATTTCGTTGTTCAATTTGGATGACCCCTAAACATAGTGAAATATTTAGAGTGAAACTTGAATTAGGCCTTAAAAGGCATCTGATTTAACTTAGCTCATCCCAAAACCAATATTTAGATTCATATCAATAAAAGTTACATGAACCATTATCGTGATAAGAAACTTGATTAGTCACTCGGAATTTAAAAATTCAGAAATACTAATTTAGGTTTTGAAATCAGCTGAAAGACAATATAACTGTGTATAGATTATACTATATTAACTTTTGGTAGTCGAGTATTTATATAAAATAAAGAAGTTGATGAATAATTAAATAGAGTAGTAATAAATAATGATTTAATACAATTGGTAGACTTATTATGATATTATTATATATTTGAGATAATTAAATAAAAGATTTTTAAATATTTATATTTATATATATATAAATATAAAAGTCTAAAAAAATACTTTTTATAAGAATATAAAAGTAGAATCTCAAAAGAGATAATTGGAGAACTTAAAACGGTTCTAGCGCATACTCATTAATATATAATTATATCTGGAAGAATTCTTTCTACATACCTAAAGTTTGAGTAGATTTGCCGCAACTTATGAAGAATAAAAAGAAGGAAAATATAATGTACCGAAAATTCTGTAAAATATAATTAACTCTGTATCTTTTTTCATCCCCCACAAGGATAAATGATACTCAATGCTTAAATTTTACATAGAAAATTGTGTAGAGATGAGAAAGATAAAATTCACCAACTAATTATCTAATTTTGAAATATTGTAATGTTACCTTCTAAGTCAATGTTACCTTCTAAGTCAAGCATTTTTAAAAGGTTGTGATAAAAGCGTTACGCCTGTTAATCACACCGCTGATTGAAGTTTTCAATCAAACCTTTTCTCAAAAGGTTTGTGGTCAAGCTTTCCCCTGGAAAGGGGGCGATCAACTTATTTTAAAAAATTTATTTTAAAAGATTGTGATCAAGCAATATCATAAAAGGCTTGTAGGAATAAAGAAGTAGTGAACTATAAATAAAACTTTATATATTATTTACAATAAGAACTTGTGGAATACCAGGCAGGTCTGCACAAATAGGTGTAAATTAGCCCTGAAAGGAGAAATTTCTATGAAAAAAAGAATCATTCATAAAAAACAAAAAAAACTGAATCTTCTAATAATTATTTCAGTGCTTAGTTTAGCTTTACTAACAGTTTCTCCTGCATATTGTAATGATTCAAATAATTTCTCATCTTCACAGGCGAAGCCTGTTCTGAAACTGATACCTGCCAACAATACGGGAGAACCAGGGTTTTCTAAATTTGTCTTATCTGATGAAAATTCAGGGGCTCTCCAGAAAATAGAACAATATGTCGATCTTTTTTACACATTTGGAGGAATCGGGGCAGCAGTTCTGATTATTTTAATGTATCGACATATGGCTTCAAAAGAGAAAGAATTGATAGAAAATCCTCCGAAAGATCTTTATCCGCATAAAATCTGGAAAAAATTAGGGCTTGAAGAAACAAACCAGGAAAAATACGAGATTACAAGGATCAGGCTCTTAACTGCAATACCTGTTGTGTGTATAGTCCTAGCCGAACTTCTTATCTTTGAAGGCAGAATAGAACTTGCTATAGGGATGCATATTGGAATTTTGATTGCTTTCTCTCTTTCAAATACAGTTATAAAGGACATCAAAGTATACAGGATTTATGAGGCACTAATGCTTCTCCCAATCCTGAGATTGGTAAATCTATCTATGCCTGTATTTTTTGAAACCACACTTTATACCTTCGTTTTCGCCTACGGTCCTCTTTTGATACCCCTGGCAATCATAGTAATGCATCAGCGAAACTCCTTTGAGCATATAGGGATTACTTCAAAAAATCTCCTAGCTTATACGATCCTTTCGATTCCGCTGGGCCTTCTGCTTGGGCTTGGAGAATACATGACCATCCATTCAGGCTACCTGATCCCTGACCTTTCCATCGGAAACCTGCTAAAACTCGCCTTTATAATGGTCTTTTTTGTAGGCTTAACCGAAGAACTTATTTTCAGGTCAATTCTTCAGACCAGACTTGAAGATGTGCTCGGTATAAGAGAAGGATTGATAATTACAGGTATTCTTTTCGGGTTCATGCACTCAGGATACGGAACCTTTTACGAAGTTTTATATACAGGTTTCATAGGAATTTTTATAGGCTTTGCTTTCTACAAAACAAGAAGTCTGCCCTTTGTTGCTATCCTTCACGGCTTTATCAATGTCTTCCTTTTCGGGATTCTGCCCCATTACTACCTGAATGGCTGGATAGGGTTTTGAGATATTCAAAAATCAATTTTAAGTTGATTAGAGGTACTTTTACAGCCTTGATTTCTGGTATTATCAAAACTTCCTGGAGTCAGGGCATGATAGTTTATTATTTTTACAAAGTCAATTTTTTTAAACTTAGACATCTAAGATGCAAACAAATCTGAAGAGTTGCCGACCCTGTAAATCAAAGATAAGTCTGAGAATGAGAACAATTGTAATACCAATCGAAGAATTATTAGAATTAGAAGTCAAACAAGTTTTTTGAGAGGAAACCTCTCAGAAAAGAATAAAAGCATTAAAACTGCCGATTTCTACAAAAAGGAAAAGTAAATATCATACTCTGTAAAGTTGCAATCAGATGATAGCATTAACCTTGAAATAGACAATTGCCGCAAAGCTCAGAAGCAAAGGAAAAATTGCCAGATTAAAAGAGTTATTAAGATACTTGTTCCATTTCTCAGATGCTGAAAGAACCTCTTTGAGAGAAAGGAGAGCTATAAGTCCAACAACTACTGCAGCCCCATAATGAGGAAGTCCAGGAGTTGTTATCATTGAAATTGCACTTGAAGCGGCAGCGCTTGAAGAAATCATGCTAGATGACATACTGCTTAGTAACATAGTAACACCCTCTACCGATAAAACACTTTTTCTAAATGATGAAGATACCTGCTTGTAGGTATTGCAAATCAATTAAAATAATGTTATATTAGAAAAGTACAATACCACAATAGTATAAAAAAGTTTTCTTCTAGGACATATTTATTAAGATTACTAAATTATATTTTCCATCTTCCAGATTAATTAACAGGGTTTTCGAAAATACAGGTCTGTACCACAGGTTTGTATATTAAGTCTGTATCGCAGGTTTGTATATTATATCATATGTGGGAAACTTTAGTTCTGAAACGGGATTCACAAATCCATTAGGAATTTGCTTGAATGTATGAAGAAAATTAAAGAGATTTACAAAAAGATGACTTTGCAATTAACGCACCCATCAAAATGACGTAAATTCCGTAGGAAGTGCATTCATCACTACAAAGGAGTAAGAGGAAAGGCTTAGCTTTCCTCTACTTTTTGCCTTCCTGCTTCAAAAGCCCTGAGATTTATTTCAATTGTTTTCTGTGGCACAAGGGCTTTAACACTGTCAAGCAAAGTTTCTTTTGAGATAGGTAGATAGCCCGAGACTGCCCCAACCATCACAACATTCATTGCAAGCCTGTTCCCGGCTTCAAAAGCCAGCTCATCGGCATTGAAGGCTTTGACTATGTACTTTTCAGAAAGGACGTCAAGAATATCTGAGACTTCCGGGTATTTTGTAAGGCCTGCAGTAACAGTTACAGGAATTATGGGATGCGTATTTACTATAATAATTCCGCCATCCTTCAGAAAATCCAGATACCGGATTGCTTCCATCGGCTCAAGAGCTAGTAGAAGATCTGCACCTTTTTTCGGGATCATTGATCCATAATCTTTCCCAACTCGGATATGATTTACAACCGAGCCTCCGCGCTGGGCCATGCCGTGAGTTTCCGCAGCCCGAATGGGTAACCCTGCAGTAACTGCGGCTTTTCCGATGATGTCCGAAGCAAGGATTGCACCCTGTCCACCTACCCCTGTAATAAGAAGGTCAAAGCTCTTTCGTTCAGCCTGGCTCATTTCTTCACCTCCTGAATAGCCTCAAACTTGCAGATCTGGGCACAGACCCCGCACCCACTGCAAAGGGCTGTGATCACAGCACATTTGTTTTCTTCGTTAAACTCAATTGCAGGGCAGCCGAACTTCACACACTGCTTACAGCCTTCGCATTTTTCAGGATCAACAACATACGGGACTCTACGTATACCTGCCCTTTTACCTGAAATCACGCAGGGCTGCCTGGCAATAACCACAGCTACGCCTTCAAATTCCTTTGCAGCCTTAAAAGCTTCCTGGGTTTCCTCAAGCCTGTAAGGATCGACAACAGACACAAATCCTGCACCCATTGCTTTGCAGAGTTCTTCAAGTGAGACCTGTACAGTTGGCTCGCCTGTTGCCGTATAGCCGACTCCCGGATTTGGCTGGTGCCCGGTCATGGCTGTAATACGGTTGTCTAGAATAGTAACCGTGATATTCGCCTTATTAACAATCGCATTCAAGAGCGAGTTCATGCCTGAATGGAAAAAGGTTGAATCCCCTATAGAGCAGCAGATAGGCCGCTTTTCCCCTGCATGATAAAGCCCTGAGGCAACACTGATACTTGAGCCCATACAGAGTGTTGTCTCAACTGTCCCATTCTGGATCCCAAGGGTATAACAGCCAATGTCACTTGGGTAAATCGCATCGTTTCCAAAGACCTTTTTCATGGAGTAGAAAGTTGCCCTGTGAGAGCAACCTGCACAGAGAGCAGGCGGACGGGAAGCAAGCTCAAGAGCCATATCTGAAGGTTCGGTTTCGATCTCAAGGTCGAAAGTTTTCATTAGAGTCTCAAGGAAGGCACTTACATTTAGTTCCCCTTCTCTCGGTACAAAACCATTAGTTTTTCCTAGCACCGAAACCTCAATTCCGGCTTCCTGTGCAATCATCTTTACCTGTTCTTCCACGATGGGCTCAAGTTCCTCGAACACAAGCACGGCATCTACGGTTTCAAGCAGCTCGAGAATAAGCTTTCTTGGAACCGGATAAGCTCCGATTTTAAGATAAGAAACTTCAAGTCCAAGCTCCACAAGTGCTTCTTTTGCATACACTGAGGCAATACCTGCACCTATTACTCCGAATTTTGCATCGGGTTTCAGCTCAAGGGAGTTCCAGGGGGATTCAGCAAGGGCATCCTCAATGGGCTGCTGGATAGAAAGGACATGCGTATGGCGCAGACGAGCGTTCTTTGGGAGCATGACCCAGCGGTCCAGAAGTTTTTCAAAATTAGGAGCCGCTTTTTCGACGGGGATTTCTCCGAGCTCAATATCAGATTTTCCATGCGAAATCCTGGTTGTTGGCCTGAAGATCACAGGAACCTCGAACTTTTCGGAAAACTCAAAAGCATAGGGCAGCATATCCTTGGCTTCCTGTGGGGTTGAGGGATCAAAACATGGCACAAGGGCAAACTGGGCGTAGCGCCGCGTATCCTGCTCATTCTGGGAGGAATGGCATGACGGGTCATCAGCAGCGATTACAATCAGCCCGCCCTTTGTCCCTGCATATGCAAGTGTCATAAAAGGATCGGCTGCAACATTCAGTCCGACATGCTTCATTGTCACCACAGAACGGACGCCTGTCCAGGCAGCTCCTACTGCGACTTCCATTGCAACCTTTTCGTTAACTGACCATTCTATATGGTAATCCCGGTCTTCTCGGGCTGCAAGCGTATCTATAATTTCCGAAGACGGAGTTCCGGGATAGCCTGCAATAACCTGCACGCCGCCTTCAAGAAGCCCGCGGGCGATTGCTACGTTTCCAAGCATGTACTCACGCATTGTCATAATTATTGTCTCCAGTATTCATACAGGAAAAAAATACCGTTATAATAACAGATTAAACATATTCTTATTGAGAGATATCAGCAAATTTGAATATTCTTATCGATTAGTGACAGCAGATTCGAAGTTCTATAAGTACAGCTTAGCAAACGAAATATGCTGTCCTTTCTGTATTATTCAAATAACACGATCAATAATATACTTTCGGATAAGTACCCTGAAGTTTTTCTTGCACGATCAGTTAACAAATAAGGGAAAAATAGAAAAGTCGGCTAACTAGTCCGACTAATAAATAAAGAACTCAATTTTTCCTGAGAAATTCTGCAAGCTTTTTAATTTCATCCAGCTCGAAATCAAGCTCTTCGCCTTTAAGAGATGCTTTAAAAATCTCTCTTCTTTCCGGAATTTCAGCCACGACATTCACGCAATTCACCGACGCCAGCATATCTTCCCTTATATCGGGTTCAACCTTATTAAGCACAAAATAAACCCTACATCCACATTGAGCGCCAAATTCATCGAATTTTTTTGAAAGCTTGAGAGATTCGTAGGAAGGGTCAACAACCACAAGGATAATGTCAAAGTCCTTATCGACCCCGCGCCCGAAATGCTCAGTTCCGGCTTCGGTATCCACAATTACGAGATCGTCCTTTCCCAGGTCAAGGTTTTCAAGAAACTCTCTGGTCAGAACTCCCATTGGACAGGCACAGCCCTCTCCGAAATCATGGATTTTGCCAACCGCCATTAGCCTGATGCCGTCCTTTTCTTCAACAAATTCCTGCGGCAGGTCGGAGAAACTCCACCTATTTTTAAAAAACCGGGATTTCTGCTGCGTTGGCTGTCCCTCATTACCCCCATTAGCTGCAAGCCCCCAGAATTGAGTGGTTTTCGGGGCCTTCTGCTTTTCTTTAAAGCCTTTCTTCCCTCCAAAATACTCCATAAGGTCACGTGGAGCTGCCATTCCTAGCTGGCTGTGCAGCCCATAATTGGATTCGTCAATATCAAGCACAAGCACATTTTTCGTTTTTGCCAATTCTTTTGCCAGGAGAGCCGAAATTGTGCTTTTTCCGCTTCCTCCTTTCCCGCACACTGCGATTCTCATATCCAGTTCACCTATCCCAGTAATTTACTCTGCTGAATTAAAAATACTTCCTTTAATAGGATTTAAACATATAAAATGCAAAATCAAATTGTGGGCGGCCACCCCACCCTAAACAGGCTGTCCGACAATTCAATTTCAGGTCAAAAACATGTAAAAAATAGGGTATATAGAGCCTTTAAATCAAAAAAATAAGGAATTGGATAATTACCAGTAGTTATTGTCGGACAGCCTGTAAAGAATGGATTTGTGCCTCTCTGCGCTCCCGGTTCAATAAAAACAACTTTCATACCAAAGAAAAAATGAAAAGAAAATGATATTTATTCGTGAATATTTTCAAAGAGCTTTCTGACAATATAAAGGTCCTCGGGTTTTCCTAAAAGAACGCAGGCATCTCTTGCATAGAGGAGGGAGTTTCCATCAGGAACATAGATCATTTTCGAATTACTACGAATAGAAAGGACTGTCACTCCATATTTTTTCCTTAATTCTAGATCTGACAGGCTTTTTCCGTCGAAACATGATCCTTCTCCTACTTTAACAACCTGAATATCGACTCCTGGAAGTCCATCCGTTAGATTGAATCCGCTATTAACACCTGTATCGACAGTCAGTTTTCGTATCATCAAGTAGCCATTAGCTCGCAAATCGTTAACCAGCTTTTCGATATCTTCCTGTGGAACGAGATACTTTTTCAGTATGCGGAAAAAGATCTCTATTGAGGTTTCGTACTCTTCGGGAATAATTTCATCTGCACCAAGGGTATTGAGATATTTCATTTCCTGTAAGTCCCGTACTCTGGTAATAATGCAGACGTTAGGGTTCAATTCTTTTGCCTTCTTGACTATTCTCCTTGTAGCAGCCTCGTCCGAGATCCCGATTACAAGAACCCTTGCATTCTTTATTCCCGCATGCTCCAGTACAGCCCCAAGCACCGCATCTCCATATTGTATATTTTCCCCTTTCATTTTTTCCTGCTTGACCGTTTCAGGGTCTGATTCTATGATAATATATGGGATACCTGCGGTTTTTGCAGCCTTTGAAATTGTCTTTCCGGAAAAACCGAAACCTACGACTATAATGTGGTCTTTAATCTCAGGTTCGACATCTGTCTTCTCTTGAAGAGAACTTGAGCAAAAACCATTTACAAGTTTCATGCCGAAAGCCGTCTCTGAAGCCTTTCTGACAATGAAATCAGCAGGCTTGTAAGAAGCGTTAATTAAAAAGGGCGTAGCACCCATGGTAAGGATTGAAACCGCCAGAAATGCCTGGTAAATCTCTTCTGTCAGGAGTGAATATCCCATTCCTAAACTGGAAAGGACAAAAGAGAATTCTCCTACCTGTGAAAGTGCAAGTCCGGTCAATATAGTTGTACGGAGAGGAGCTCCCAGAATGAAATTTACAACAACTCCAGCTATTGATTTTAGGACAATCAGGACGATTGTTGCAAGCACAAGAATCGGGAGGTTGTCAAGTAAATAATTAATGTCCAGAAGCATGCCTACAGACACGAAAAAGAAACACATAAATGTGTCTTTCAAGGGTAAAATATTACCCATTGCCTGCCGGCTGTACTCGGAGCCAGACATAATAATCCCGGCTAAAAGAGCTCCTAAAGCTGTCGACAGTCCGATACTCGAGGTAAAAACTGCTGCTGATAAACATATAAATACAACACTGGCTAGAAAGAGTTGTTTGCTTCCAGTCTTACCTACGTGGTAAAATATCCAGGGAAACAGAAATTTGTCGCTCAGAACAAAAACCAGAATAATGAGCAAGCCTTTGAACAGCATACTTGGAAGGGCTCCGTCAAAACTCACTGAATTTCCTGCAAGTATCGGAGTGATCAACATCAGAGGTACAATCGCAAGATCCTGAAATATCAGAATTGCAAGCGAAGTTTTCCCATGAGGAGTATTGACTTCATTTCTGTCCTGAAATACTTTAATTACTATCGCGGTACTGCTAAGTGAAATTAATAAACCGAGAAAGGTAGAGGTCGCTGAACTAAATCCTAGAGATGAACATACAACATAAACCATTGCTGTTGTAAAGAGCAGATGGAGAGTTCCCCCGACCATTACATCCTTTTTCATTTTCCAGAGTTCCCCTAAGGAAAGGTCAACTCCTATTGTAAAAAGAAGAAAGATTACACCAAGATCAGAGTTTAAGTCTGCAAGCTCTCCCCCACTTAGAATGCCGATTCCATAAGGCCCTAATAGCATACCAATTACAAGATAACCCAGCACAGGAGGAAAGTCAAATCTGTAGAAAATAGTAAGAATTAAAATGCCAAAGCCAATAAGAACATCGAGATATGCCAGTAAAGATTCTACCATTTATTTTACTCCTCTGGAGCCGGAGCAGAGGTATTTAAGTGACCGGACATTTTAAGTAAGAATATTAAATCTGAACATAGACTTGGAGTATTCATTAATTATCCTCAGTGAATTTTTAATAAAAATTGGATAAGTATTTAGTTTTATCAGTAAATATAGTATTTTTGAATAAACTTGAGCTTATCATATAAAAGTATTACCTACTCAAACTATTGTAACTCCTGTCTTGACCAACTACATTTTTTAGTTGGAGGATAGAATGTTTTTATCTATTTTCACAAACGACGATGAATTTTCTATCGTGACAAACTCATTTCTACATCAAATGCTTGTTATTGAGCAGATCCCAGAACTCAATCTTGTTTCCAAAATCTTGTATTCGGAATAGTCAAGCAAGCTGTAGATCATGAAAAATAATTCTGGAATTCTTACTGTTTTAGAAAAAGCTGGTTTTG
Source organism: Methanosarcina sp. UBA289 (assembly GCA_002496565.1). Lineage (GTDB taxonomy): Archaea > Halobacteriota > Methanosarcinia > Methanosarcinales > Methanosarcinaceae > Methanosarcina. The sequence goes on from DAKJ01000025.1 coordinate 50,509, forward strand.
TAATAGACTCAGTACCAACTCAATGAGGATAGTAATTAACGAGATATTCAATTTTTGTGCCTCAGAACTCATAGGGCTCATCATGAAATCAGCCAGATTTTTCATCACAGGCACGTAGTTGAGATTAGAAGTGTATTTTAAAATAGCTACCTCTTCCAGAGAAAAATATTCTTTTAGTATTCTCCCCGGAGCTCAGCCTGAATTTCCTTAGCAATTTGCTGGGCAGCTTCTTTTGGGAATTCCGCCTTGTAGATGCTTCTTCCTACAATTACCCAGTCTGCTCCTGCAGCAATCACATCAGACGCTTTTCCTCCCTGAGCGCCAACTCCAGGCGAGATGATAGTTAGTTTGTCGCCGATAATTTTTCGGATCTTTCTTACTCTTTCAGGTCTGGTCGCCGGGGCAACAAGGCCGAAAGCTCCTGCTTTGGCTGCCATCCTTGCAATTGCTTCTCCGACAGGCTGGAGGAATTCGGCTCCGCCCGGGTGGCTCATTTCACTTACCACGAACACATCTTTTCTATACTCGGAAGCAACCTCTATACAGGCATCAAGGCTGTCCCGACCTGTGAAGCCCTGAACAATGACGGCGTCAGCTCCTGCTTCAAATACCTGCTCGCAGATGAGGCGATTGGTATTGGGAATATCGGCAACCTTGAAATCGGCTATTATAGGGGCAAATTCGGCAAGTTCCCTGATAATTCCAAGCCCGGTAGCAAGCACGAGAGGATAACCTATCTTTATAGCGTCCACGAATTCCGAGACATCTTCTGCAATTTTAAGAGCTTCTTCCCTATCGGAAACATCCAGAGCAAGAATCATACAAGTTTTCCTTTCCATAAAATCACCTCTTTGAAAGGCGTGTACGCACAGCTGCAACCATGAGCGGGAGAGTAATAGTTGCATCTGCGTAGACAGTTACGGATTTTGCGTTTTCTCCTACCTTTCCCCAGGACTGAGCTTCGTCAAGCGTTGCACCACTCAGACCGCCGGTCTCAGGGCGGTCCATTGTCAACTGAATTGCGTAGTCAAAGGATCTGGGAGTCACAAGCATGGACTGCAGAATATAATTTTTCGGAACTCCGCCCCCAAGAAGCAGGGCGCCTGCACTCTCAGCCGCATAACAAATTTCCATAAATTCGTGCATATCCCCAAAGGCATCCACATGCATAGGATTTCCTTCCTTATATAACCAGGCCTGAAGCCCTATTACCGAATCAGGAAGGGCAGGGCAATACACAGGTACACCCATGTCTGCTGCGGTTTTCAGGATAGAGGAGTCATCATCAAGGTTTTTCCCAATCTCGGTAAGCACCTGCCGGATCGAGAGCTTTTCTTTCGGGAGCCCGGCATAGACACTCTGTAGAAATTCTTCAAGGTCTGTAAAGTGCTGGTCAGGAAGATAAACATCGTAAATCCTGTCTATGCATTCGTTCCGTAGCTGGATATCATTTGCACAATCCGTGCCCTTATAGTGGTGAAGACCTAGAGCCTCAACCGTGTCGTGAACCATGTTGGCTCCGGTTGTGACAAGCACGTCGATATAGCCGTCGCGTATCAAATCCGCAACAATGTTCCTCATACCTGCAGGAGTCATGGCACCTGCAAGCCCGAAAAATTTCGTAGTTTTTTCGGAAGCCAGCATCTCATAATAAATATCTACGGCCTCAGCAAGCCTGCCTGCTCCGAAGGCACAGCCTCTGTATTCCCTGACAAGATCGTCAACACTCATGCCGGGATTGATCTTTGCAGCTTTGATTGGGGTCGAAAGTTTTTTGTTTGGAGTATTGCAATCCATTCGATTTCCCTCATGAAAAGATATGATAGGACCTGATAGGACCTATTTTTGATAATTTTCAATTTTAGATTATTTTGAACCGATGTAGGTTTACTTGAAACACATAGTATATGATAAACTTTCTCTTTACACATCCCGGCCTAAAGTGAAAATGCAATAATCAAGAGTACCTGTCTGGAATAAAATCCTACCGGAAATTAAGCGTTCTGAGAATTTTAAATATTCGGAAAAATTGTTAGGTATTCTAAAAATTCTTAAGCATTTAAAAAATAATAAAACATATGATATCGGATTAATAAGTAGAAACCTCAGGCCAGATATAACCATGTAATATTAATATCTCCCAGGATTAATATTTAAGAACATGTCTGTTGAGCCATTAAATAACGAACTGATAAATAACGAACTGATAAAATACGAGAGTATAGGGATTTCGTTTGGTAATAGAAAGGTACTTTCAGGTTTCAACCTGACCGTAAAGAAAAATCAAAAAATCCTCTTAAGGGGAAAATCCGGAGTAGGAAAAACCACCCTTTTAAAAATGCTGCTTGGCTTTACAAAACCTTCGGAAGGAACCCTCTATTTCCGGAACCGGGTAATCGATTCCAAAACCTGCTGGGAGGCTCGAAAGGAAATCGCTTATGTAGTACAGGATACCGATCTTGGGGAAGGAAAGGTTAAAAACCTGTTAGGCGAAATCTTTTCTTACAGAGCAAATAAAGAGAAACTTGACTCTGAAAAATTGTGGACTTTTATGCGGGAGCTGGAGCTGGAAGACAATATTCTTGAGAAGAATTTCCAAGAGCTGTCTGGGGGAGAAAAACAGCGGGTAGGAATCCTCATTGCCCTTCTCCTGAACAGGAACATATACTTGCTTGATGAAGCTACTTCTGCTCTCGACGCGAAATTAAAAAAGAAGGTTGCAGATTATTTCCTTGCGCGAGAAGACTGGACCCTTCTGATCGTCTCCCATGATAAGGAGTGGGAACGCGACTGGATGAGAATAATAGATCTTGAAACCCAATCCTGGTAAACTTCCAGAACCAACACTCAAACAAAATAAGAAATAAAATAATAACGAGACAGCAAACAAATGATAACGAAACAATAAACAAATGATGAAAGAAATGACAGACAAAGTGATAAACGAAACAATAAATAAAACAATAAACAAAAAACAAAACCCAAGAAGACTGAAAAATGCCGATTTATGATATAAGCTATACGTCATTAATTTTCTGTTTTTTCTTACTAATAATTCCGATTTTCATAAGCCGAAAAATTCGGCTTGAACTCGAAAAAAGCACTCTGGAAGCTGTCTTCAGGATGTCAATCCAGCTCTTTTTTGCAGGACTTTTTCTGAACTTTATTTTTAACCTGAATAATGGGCTTTTGAACCTGGCCTGGGTAGGTTTAATGATTTTCTTTGCGTCCTATACGGCAATAAAAAGTGCAGACCTGAATGTAAAAAAACTCTTTTTACCCATTATTATATCCATTGCATTTTCAAACTTGGTGATTCTCTTATATGTCAATAAATTCGTGATTAATCTGGAGAATCTCCTTGACGCACGCTATCTAATCCCTATAGCGGGAATGTTGCTTGGAAATGCTCTTAGAGGAAACGTGGTAGGGATAGGTGACTTTTATAACGATATAAAGCGAAACGAAAATCGTTACCTTTACAGCTTATCTATTGGAGCAGGCAGGTATGAGGCAGTTATCCCATACCTACGAAAAAGTCTAAGGGCTGCAATCAAGCCTACTCTTGCAAACATCTATTCTATTGGGATTGTCTCTTTGCCTGGAATGATGACAGGACAAATCCTTGGAGGAGCAAGTCCTCTGATTGCCATTAAGTATCAGATTACTATTATGGTCGCAATCTATGTCTCAACCCTCCTGAGTACAACTCTCAGCATTCTCACAAGCTTCGGTACAGCCTTTGACGATTACGGACTCGTAAATAAAGAGCTATACGAGAAAAGTTCATGAAAAATGGTAACTGAAAAATGCAAGAATTTGAGAACACCCACTTGAGGGTGCAAAAGCTTGAAAATACCCATTGAGAGCTAAAAAAGTTGAAAATGCCCATACTTCAGATAGGGTGATTCACGCGTATCCTGTGATATCCTGTCCAATTGGAGTGCTTTTTCTTATGCATTCCTCTCCATAATTGATCATATCTTCAACTGCAGTTTTCAGAATAGAAGGATATATCTGGCCTACCTGCTCCCATACAGGCCTTCCGTGACAGAAAAACTTAAACGTAGGCGTGCCCTGAACTCCGTACCGTTCAGCAGTCCAGGGACTTGTTTCAATATTTATGCGGGCAAAGACTGCCGAATTTTTGAATTCCGTTGCATAGTTCATAAAATAGGGTTCCATAGCTCTGCAATAGGGGCAGGTAGGGCTGTAGAACATAACAATAACTGGCTTTTTAGAGCTTTCTACCACTTCTCCCCATGTCACATCTTCAATTTCGATCACATTGCTTCCGTTCAATTAACTACCCCCGAAGTTTTGAATAATTCAACAGAAAGAATTAATAGAATTTCAGGCCTGTCGAAGTCAGCCATTTACTAGACTATTCATCAGACTAGTTATACTCTACTTTTATAAGATTAATATTTATGCTTAATGAAATTAAAATTCATGCATCTGCGGATAGGTTCCTTGAAAAAGTATTTTAAAATATTACTTTGTTTCAAGCCAGGAAGTTTAAAAAGTAGTGAAGAAAACAAAAAATCTGAGAATAATTAGAAAAAAGTGACAGAACTGAGTTTTCAGTTCTGTACTGCGCGGATGATATTCTCAGGAACTGTTATCCAATTCCTGCTAATTGACTAAAAAATTCAGGTAGAGGAGGTTAAGTTTACAGAAAGGTTTTTCATTTAGACCCTTTCTTCTTCACTCTCAGGGCTCATTATTTCACAAAAGCATGTGCTGCAAACGTATTTGTCATCAAGGCACGTTTCTTTAAAGTTAACTTTAGGGCCGCCCGGTTTTGTGGTTGCTTCTCTGAATACATAGAATTTTTCGTTAAATTCGATTGGCTGGCCGCATCTCGAACATACGAAAGGTGGATTTTCAACCGAGTCAATTGCACACTCAATACATATCAGATCGGACTTATCCCCGTGAACCTCTTTGAACTTTATTGGTTTCATATCCAGGCTGGTGTCCACAACCAGTACGTCTTCCAGCAGTTCCCGACCACAAATATTACAATACTCCTTCATTGTGTCGCCTCCATTGTTCAGAGGATTTCTCACCAATCCCTGTGCTGAGCCTACACAAGGCCTCAATATCTCCGTGTTTGCACTCAAATCATATTCCCCATTTTCAGCTTATTACCCATACTCATACCGAATCGGGCTATTTTGAGGTGTCCAATCCGGCTCAGTTTTTTACACCATTGAGCTGTGTTTTACCTGCTGACAGCCTAATGCCAGCTTCTCAATCCGAGAAGATCGGCCCAGAGCTGAAAAAGCAAACAATGCGAAGGAACATAATAATGTTTTTATTAAAGTGTTCTTAAAAATACTTTCCGCATTTAAGTCGAAACAATATTAGAAGATACATTACAAAAATACGTTTTAAATCGCTTTCTAGTCTCTGGTTTTAACTTCCCTATGGAAATATATGCCTTAAAACTATATACAGTTATTGATTTTGATCAAAAACTAAGTGAATAACTAAGTGAATAATAGATAAAAGATTACTAAATAAATATAAAAAAGATGAAAAACTAGTAAATACTCAGAATAAAAGCTAGCAAATAACCAGAAAAAAGTTAGGAGTAAACTGAATGAAAGCTGGTATAAACAAAATGTAAGTTACTGAGTAAATAAAATATGAGGGAATAAAGAAAATAAAACAAAGAATCTTATTTATCCTTGATCAATACATAAGACGATAAAGAAGATTATACAAAAGGGTTCGAAAAAAATGCTCAAGCAGAGATTTGTGCTGGATACTACAGCATTAACGGACCTGCAGACGCGTGAGGTTATGGGCTATTCTTCTCTTTGCGAAGGAATGAAAGCTATCCTTGACCTAATAGCCGATGCTCGTCTGCATTTCGGGATAAGTTGTTATGTGCCCTATCCGTCAGTATATAAAGAGATGTATGAATTTGCTAGCCGTAATGGCTGTGACAGAGAAGTTGTGGCTAAAATAGATACCTGGCTTGTTAAAAAATCTCCGGATAGGTATAGAGTTAGCGTAACTTCTCAAATATTTCATGAATATGTTGCTTATATGCGGGATAGAATTAACAGGGGAATGGGAGTAGCAGAAGATGCGATATGGGAGGCTGCTACTGAATGTCTCTTTATGGAGAATCCACAAAACAAGAAAAAAGAATATAAGGAAGAGGTTGAAAGGGAAGTAATCGGGGGAATCATTGGTAAATTCAGGAATAAATATAGGGCTGCCCTGAGATATGGAATTCTTGATAGTGCTCCGGATATTGATGTTCTCATCCTTGCCAAGGAGCTTGATGCCGCAGTTATTGCAAGTGATTATGGGATTGAAAAGTGGGCCGAACAGCTTGGGGTCCGCTTTGTGCCTGCAAATGTTTTTCCCATGATGATACAGGAGTACCTGAAGCATCTTCCGGAAAGTGAAAAAGAGCCAGAGTCAGAAAGCAGAGACAAAGGCAAAGAAGGATCATCAGAAGAAATAGAATTTATCTAAATGTTTCTATTTTTTGGAAGCTATGATAATATAAAAAGTCTGAGATTTAATGAGATTAGAGGCTTATTAAATCAGATAATAATTTGGGGTTTAATTAGGGGAATTATCTTCAGGCTTGTACTAAAGCTGTGAATCTCAGTGAAAAGTAGATGACTTCATCATCAAGCCTTATGAAATTGTAGATTCAAGAAACTGTGCCTAAGATAGTTGGGGGTAAGAGTTTGAGAAATATAGTTATAGAAGAATTAAAAGCACCTGAAGTTTACCGCCAGAGAGTTGAGGTTGTCGAGAGAAAAGGACTGGGACATCCGGACTATATCTGTGATGCCATAATGGAACAAATTTCAGTAAACCTTAGCCAGAAATACCTTGAAACTTTCGGGACTATCCTGCACTATAATATAGACAAAGGAATGCTCGTTGCAGGAGAAGTGGAAGGAAAATTAGGCGGAGGAAAAATTGTAAGCCCTATGAGACTTATAATCGGGGACAGGGCGACTTTTGAAGCGCAGGGAATAGAAATTGATGTTCCCGAGCTTGCGGTCAGTACGGCCCAGCAATGGCTCCAGGAGAATCTCCGTTTTGTGGACCCTGAAAATCTTATTTACCAGATTGAGCTAAAAAGAGGTTCTGCAGAACTTACGGATATCTTTAGCAGGGGAAAAGAAATTCTTGGAGCAAACGACACTTCTGCAGCAGTTGGATATGCACCTCTCAGCCCCACTGAAAAGCTTGTTTTCGAATGCGAGCGATATCTGAACTCAAGAAAGTTCAAAAAAGAATATCCGGAATCTGGAGAAGATGTAAAAGTTATGGGACTAAGGCATAAGGAAGATATGCACCTGACTGTTGCAATGCCGCTTGTGGACAGTTTTGTTGAATCGGAAGAGGATTACTTTAAGAAGAAAATCGAGCTACATGAACGAATTGAAGAATTTACTGCCGGGTTTGCAGAAAAAGCCAGGGCTGAACTCAAGGCCTGTATTTGTGTAAAACCGACGGTTTCTCTAAATACTCTAGACATTCCGGGTAGGGGGATAAAGGGAATTTATACCACAGTAACCGGCACTTCTGCAGAAGATGCAGACGGTGGGCAAGTAGGACGTGGAAACCGTGTTAACGGAATAATTCCGCTAAACCGTCCTGTTAGCAGTGAAGCAGCCGCAGGTAAAAATCCTGTAAGCCATACAGGGAAGATTTACAACCTTCTTTCCCACAGGATTGCAGCGCGAATCTACAACGAGGTACCTGATATTTCCGAAGTTTATGTTTGGCTTTTGAGTGAAATCGGGACTCCAATCGACCAGCCTCAGATTGCAACTGCCCAACTGATAATGAAGAAAGGGTCAGTTAGCGACGTAGAAAAAGAGGCAATCGAGGTAATGGAGAAAGAGCTAGAGAATATACAGGCCTTTTCCATGGAATTAGTTGCAGGAAAATGTCCTATTTGCTGAAAATCGCTTTGGCCGGGAAAATTACACTCCGGCAATGAAAGCAATGAGGGCAAAGAACATTGCGATCTTAAACATTTTTGAAGATTTCGTAGGATTGTTCCGAGCAAGAATCTGGTAAATGGCTGCAAGAAATCCCAAGTCTGCCAGAAGGACAAGGTAAAGATACCGTATACCAAGTACCGACATACGGTAAGGAAGAGGGCTCAAAAACACAGCCAAGAACCCTATAAGTACTGCAAGGTAACTTGCTTTTTTCGCACCAACCCGCAGAGGCAGGGTATCTGCTCCTTCCAGTTTATCGCCTTCCATGTCCTCAATATCCTTTACAATTTCTCTGGCAGTTATCGCAAGGGCTGCCAGCAGGAAAAGCACAAAAAGGGCTTTGAGTCCTTCAAACCCGAAAATCGAGGCCCCAAATAGGAAACTTGAGCCTGTAAGGTAGCCTATACTCAGGTTTCCCAGAAAAGGCGTGCTTTTGAGGGTTTTTGCATAGAAGATTAGCAGCAGGGAATTAAATAAGGCAATAAATCCGCAAATCTGGTTAATTGAGAAAGCCAGAATCGCTCCCAGAGCGAACAGAATATAAGAGAAATAAAGAGCTTCTTTTAACTTTATCCTGCCTGACGGAATAGGCCTCTCAGGGCGATTGATTGAGTCTATTCTGATATCAAAATAGTCGTTAATGGTATTTCCTGCGCCCGCAATAAAAAAAACGGCCAGGAATATAAGTCCTGAAAAAAATAAAGGAAATTTTTCAGGGCTATAAGCACTCGGGGCATTAGAGGCCAGGATATTAAAAGCTATCAGTGTTCCAATTACGGCTGCAAAACCCGCCATGAGGCAGTTTCCGTATCTCATAATTTCCAGATATGTGCGTACGCCTGCAGACATCACAACAAAGCAGTAATATAAAGTATTAAAGGTATCGGATTTTGTCTGCAAAACCGCCGCCAAAGTTCCATAAACATTTTTTGAAAAGGTTTGATCACAAGCCTTTTCAAAAAAGGCTTGACCGAAAGTTCCAGCAATAAAATAGCCGAACCGATCAATTGGCGCAAACATTGAGCTCAAATCTACTGATATATGGATAATGAGGCAAAGCAATACTCGATAAGACTTATCTGCTCAATTTTCATTTAGGGATGATGGTTTAATTATATAACTTGTTATACATATTATATTAGATATATATAAAGAAAGGATAATATTAAGTAAAACAAAGTTTTATGTCTTAACATTCTTACCTTTGATATCTATTAAAGATTAGCCAGTTTAAAGACAGGCATATATAAACGAATTTGCTCTCTGAGCCTTAAATCAGAGTCTCCTTGTGTCGTAATGAGATTCGTAACACTGGCGCTTAGAACAAAGAATACATCTTAGACTACAACTTAAATTGGGAAAAATTTACTGTAAGTAAATTTCTGGATAATATTTCTATAAATTACATGATTACTCGTCGATGACCTACTGGTGTACAGACATTTCTGTTTACGGACATGTGGGAGGAGTAAATAAAAAATGAAAGTCGGTTTTTTTAATTCTTTAGTTTATATATTATTAATAATGCTAATAATTCTTGGAATGACTCCCGGCATGGCATCTGCTATAAAGGAAAATCCCGGAGACAATGAAAATTCAGTATCAAATAGCGGAAGTTCAGATACAGGAGATTCAGTCTCAGATAGTGGAAGTTCAGACACGGACACAAAGGACTCAAACACAGGTACTGGAAGCTCGGATTCAGGATCAAATAATGGAGACTCAGATTCAGGATCAAATAATGGAGACTC
>DAKJ01000025.1:60501-119553 GCA_002496565.1 Methanosarcina sp. UBA289
AGATGATAAGAACTCAGACTCAGACTCGGATAATGGAAGCTCAGATTCAGGATCAGATGATAAGAACTCAGACTCAGACTCGGATAATGGAAATTCAAATCCCGATTCAAATAATGAGGATTCAGATAAAGGGAACTCAGATTCAGGATCAGATGATAAGAACTCAGACTCAGACTCGGATAATGGAAATTCAAATCCCGATTCAAATAATGGGGATTCAGATTCTGGATCAGATGATGGAAAATCAGATTCGGACTCGAATGATGGAAGCTCAACTCCCGGCTCGGATGAGGGAGATTCTGGCAAAGGAGATTCAAACTCAGGTAGTGGAGACTCAGGCACAAGTCCAGACAATGGAAATTCAGGAACCAAAAAATCAGATACCAAAAAATCGGATACCAAAAAATCGGATACCGTAAAATCAGATAGTGGGGATTCTGATACTCAAGACTCGGATAGAACAAGTTCAGATACCAAAAGTCCAGATACTAAAAACTCAGATAGCGGAAATTCCGATACTGAAGATGAGGATTCGGATTCTTCTAGCGGTTCAGGTATGAATCTTGTTTCCAGCGAGAAAGCGACCAACATTGCAGTTAAGGAACTTTCTACTAGGAGTGTCATGGGTGGTTATCCTGTTCGATTCGAATTTATAGAAAATGTCACATGCATTACAAAGATTGAATTTGATCCGAAGAAGACGTTCAGAAAAACAACAACCATTGTAGAGGAACTTAAAAACAGATCCACACTCGTCCCGATCTCTCCTGAAGGTACGGTATATGAATATGTGAATATCTGGGTAGGAGATAAGGGAGCAGGGCTTCCTAGTTCCATTAGAAGTGGATTTGTAGAGTTCAAGGTTGAGAAGACATGGATCAAAGATAACAATATCAGTGATGCTCGCGTAATACTTCAACGATACGATGAAGAGTGGCAGCCCCTTAATACGGAAAAAACTGGAGAAGACGAGAATTACGTCTACTTTAAATCGGAAACTCCTGGCTATTCTTCCTTTGCAATAACAGAATATACCGGACAAACTGTAAAAGAAGTCAGTGGGGCAGGAAAAATAAAGGAAACCCTGAGAAGTTTGGGAAGCGGAGGAAGTCTTAATGGAGATACAGAAAAAAACAGTAAAATAAAGAATCCGATGGGAGCAGCTAGGATATTTATGGCACTCTCCTTACCGCTTTTCATGCTTCTTATTGGATATTGTATATTAAAGAAAAAGATCTGAGAAAAATGTACATTTATGCCTTAAATGAAGTAGGTGAAATAATAGGTGAAATTTCTCTTCCCACCTACTCCTTATATTTTTCCCTTATTTGAAATCAAGTGAATCTAAAAAGAAGTTTAAAACACCAAGTATTTATCGAATTTTTACCGCAAGCATTCGGTCAAGCGCCTCTTTTGCTTTGATTCTTACATCGTATGGGACAGTTACGATATGCTGTATTTTTTCAAGAGAGACTAGGACTTTTTCAAGATTAACCATTTTCATGCTTGGGCAGCAGGCAAATTCGGAGATGCAGTAGTATTTCTTTTCGGGAGCTGCCTTATAGAGCCCGTGAAGAAGTCCACATTCCGTACCTATAATGAACTCCTGTGCAGGAGAGTTCTTTGCATACATTATCATTCCTCGAGTGCTTGCGATATGGTCTGCAAGTTCCAAAACCTCGGGGCGACACTCAGGATGTGCAATGAACTTAGCTTTAGGATGCTTCTCCTTCATTTTCAGGACATCCTCTCTTAGGATCTGGTGGTGCGTGGGACAATGCCCTTCCCAGGGAATGATTTTTTTGTCAGTCCGGGCTTCAACGTAGGCAGCCAGATTTTTATCAGGCACGAAAATAACCTCATCGGCTTCCAGAGAGTTTACCACCTCAACAGCATTGGCAGACGTGCAACAGATATAAGATTCAGCCTTGATTGCAGCCGAGCTGTTAACATAGCAGACCACAGGGGCATCAGGATGCTTTTCTTTTTCTCTCCTAAGACCTTCGATATCCACCATGTCTGCCATAGGGCAAGTGGCATCGATTTCTGGCAGGAGGACAGTTTTGTCAGGACAAAGAATTGCAGCACTTTCTCCCATGAAATGGACGCCGCAGAAAACGATAACGTCAGCAGTCTGACGGACAGCTTCCTGACTAAGTCCTAGAGAGTCTCCGACAAAATCTGCAATATCCTGAACCTCAGGACGGGAATAATAATGAGCAAGAATAACTGCATTTCGTTTTATTTTCAGTTTTTTGATCCTTTCTATTAGCTCTGCTTGCTGCATGGGACCACCATAAGTTTTTGAAACAAAATCCGGAAAATAAATCCGGGGCTGAAATTGAAGATCAAGCTTAAAACAATCAGTTTAGACATAAAGGAATTTTAACAGGCGAGTGAACGTAAAAAGGAGTGCAACGATGGATATTTCATCCAGCGCGCTCTTTTTGCACGCATGCCATTTGCTCCTGAGAGCTTACGTGCTTAACTCTCCCGCACTATATAATATTTGTGAATAATATTTGGAATTGTATTTTTGTGAACCTTCGAGTCGCTGTCCGAGTCCCGCAAACCTTTTTAAAAAACTGCTTGCCCACAAGTCTTTTCAAAAAAGGCTTGATCGAAACCCCCCTAGCTACGTTTGAGTTTGCTAGCCTTATCCCCAAACCCTATTCGGCGTGATCAACCGGCGCAACGGTTGCGGCCTAACGGTTGCAGCTCAACGGTTGCTGTAAAAAGAAGATGAGAAGGGATGTTAATTTCACGCCTTTGTTTGTCAATTCAGGTGCCGATCTGGACAGGGCTGAGGATCTTTTTCAGGGTGGAAATTGCAGAAAGGGCTGCAAGGTAACTGGTTTTCGGGTTTTCAGGAGAGGGAAGGTTTTCGACTCTTGTTGTAAGTTTCCCGAATTCACCTTCTACAGTTATCTCGTGTACGTTTCTGGACAAAGTAGGATCGGCAATTACTCTTACTTTAGTCCGCTCAAAGCCTATGCCTGCCAGACTTATTGTGGCTGCAACATTTACATTTGCAGGGAAGGCTTTAACTGCTTCCGAGGCTGGCCCCTCGAAAAGAAGGGTTTCTTTTTCGATTTTTTCAAGCTTAATTCCCAGAGCTTCAACATGGGGAGCGCCTGCAAGGCCCATAGGCGGTTTTCTGGTAGTAAGGGTAACTGAGGAGATTTCCGCTGCTGAAGCCGAATTTATCCCATCAATACCAGCAACTGCGCCTGAAGGGAAATAGAGCTTGCAGTTATTTTGTTTTGCAAGTCTGAAGAGTCTTTCTCTGAGTTCTTCATCCGCAAGAGCGCCTACACTTAGAACCATCACATCACGCCCTGCTTCAAGAGCCTGCGGTACCATCAACCTGACAGCTTTTTGAGAGGCGCTTTCTACAACAAGATCCACATTTTGCAGTAGCTCATCAATTGTCATTGAGGCAGGGCTGTATCTTTCAAGAGATGCTTTGAGTTCCTTAACTTTGCGCTCAGAAGAGTCGCAGAGGGCATACAACTCGGCCTTAATAACTCCTTTATCAATAGCCCTGCAAATCTGTCCACCAATAAATCCGCAACCAATAACTCCTATTTTCAGAATTCCAGGCTCCTATAAATAATCAATAAACCTTGATCTTTAGATATTAGTACTCGGCTTTAAAAGCCTAAGAACCGGGGTACTGTATTCATTTCCCTCTCTTAAAACCTTCTGTTGAGATTATTTTTTAAATGAGAGGAAAATAAAAAACGCCCGTACCTCTTATAAATCCGGGCAACATAAAAACAGCGGGTAAAAATTATGCTTATCAAAGAGGTTGAAAGCTTTATAGAAGAAGATCTGGGATACGATGACGTTTCGTGCACTGTTGTACCTGACAAACCAGCCGAAGCCATTATTTTTACAAAAGAAGCCTGTACCGTTGCAGGGATAAAAGAAGCCGAATCAATTTTTTGCTATCTTGGAATTCAGGCCGAAACCACTCTAAAAGACGGAGACTGTCTCAAAGAAGGAGAGATAATTTTCAGGCTAAAGGGGGGAGCAGTATCCCTTCTCAGGGCAGAGAGGCTTGCCCTAAATTTCCTCGGGCACCTTAGCGGGATTGCAACCCTTACCAGAACCTGCGTGGATACGGTAAGGAAGTTTTCCGAGACTACAAGAGTGGCCTGTACCAGAAAAACCACTCCAGGCATAAGGAAGTTTGAAAAGCTGGCTGTAGCTGCAGGCGGAGGAGACACTCATAGATTCAACCTCTCGGACTCAGTTATGATTAAAGACAATCACATCAAACTTATGGGAATAGAAGCCGCAATTGAAGCCGCAAAAAAAACCAGCTTCACAAGGAAAATAGAAGTCGAGGTAGAGTCTGCAGAAAATGCTGTTCTCGCCGCAGAAATGGGATCTGATATTATAATGCTGGACAATATGCAGCCCGAAGCCGTCCAAAAAACCCTTGAAATACTTAAAGGAAAAGGGATTAGAAACTCAGTTATTGTGGAGGCTTCCGGAGGAATTTCCCAAGAAAACCTTGAAGATTATGCAAAAACGGAAGTAGATGTCATATCTATGGGTTCCCTTATCCATAAATCGAGATGGATAGATATGAGCCTGGAGATAATTAGTTAAAGCCTAATTAAGGTTAGTTAAAGCCTAATTAAGGAAGCTAAAGTGAGCAACCTATAAACTAAAAAAAGATGTGGTAACTATTCAGGATATAGTTACCTAATTTTTACAAATTTATATGTTTTTATAATACTCATACCATTTATTATATCTGTTTTTGACAAATATTTACCGGACAGTTTTTCATGGAGTTAACTTTTTGGAGGCATCAATTCCACCAAAAGCAACCACAATCGTTCAATAATTAAAAGCAAGCTGGTTTCAGGTTACACTGCAAGTTTATCTTCATCTTGATTTAAAAGTTATAATAACTCGTCATTTTCAGAAAACTTTTGGGACTTTAGTAATAAATAAGAAAATTTAGATAATTATATGTAATACTTTTACTCTTTGGTCATAGAGGAAAGTAACATGAAAATAGGTTATAGTAATAAATTAAATAAAATTATTTTAATAGGAGTACTCATTGCTGCCCTGGTAGTGACTTCAGGATGCACAGACAAATCAGCATCAAATAAAAGTTCAGAAGTATCAGCTCCAGCAGAAGCTTCAGGGGCTGTGGATGCTGACAAAGCAGCAGAATCTGGAAAGTTTACACTTACGGATGGGTTCGGCAGGGAAGTCACCATACCTGAGAATGTGGAACGGGTTGTTTGCTCAGGAGCCGGATGCCTACGCTATCTTGTATACCTCCAAGCTCAGGACTATGTAGTAGGGGTTGACAGCATAGAAAAAGAGAAGAGCGAAATCGATGGTCGTCCCTATGCCCTTGCAAACCCGCAGCTTAAAGATTATCCCCTAATTGGAGAATTCCGAGGCAAGGATGATCCTGAAAAAATAATTGCCATCAGCCCCCAGGTCATCCTGAAAACCGGTGCAAACAGTCAGCCGACAGCAACTAATACTGCTGACGCCGACTCGCTTCAGGATAAAACCGGCATTCCTGTTGTAATGCTCCCATATGGGTCTTTAAAAAACGAGGAGCAGAAAGCCGAAATGTATGGCTCTCTCAGGATCATGGGCGAAGCTGTGGGAAAACAGGAAAGGGCAGAAGAAGTAATCTCGTATATCGAAGCTACCATGCAGGACCTTGAAAACAGGACTGCAGACATTCCGGAATCCGAAAGAAAAACTGTTTATGTTGGAGGAGTGAGCAGCGCAGGAGCTCATGGAATTATCTCAACGGAACCGGCTTATCCGCCATTCCTCTGGATGAATGCAAAGAATGTTGCAGCTGGAATGGGTGCAGACCATGCGGATATTGCCAAAGAAGCACTCGTAGACTGGGATCCAGAGTATATATTTATCGATATCGGCACCCTTCAGCTTGGTAAAGAAGGAGCGATTGGAGAGCTAAAAAATGATACATCCCTTACAGGACTTTCAGCTGTAAAGAATAAAAAGGTCTATGGAGTGATCCCCTACAACTACTACAGCACCAACTATGAATCTGTGCTTGCAAACGCTTATTTTGTTGGAAAAGTGCTCTATCCTGACAGGTTTGAAGATATCGATCCGGAAGCAAAAGCCAACGAGATTTATACCTTCTTCCTTGGCAAACCTTTATACTCTGATCTTAATGGACAGTACGACAACCTTGGATTCAAACCAATTCCATTATGAAAGAGATATAAAGAAGTGCATTCTGGCAATTAAGCAGTTACGAAATATTACCTAGCCTACGTAAGGAGGAAATACTTCCTAATTATGGGAGCTTCTACTCATCATTTTCATACATTTACTTGATTTTAGTAGAGAAGATTCGAGCTTCAAAGAAGTAATTTTGAGCTTTGGGATCCGCTCAATAATTACTTCATACAGTTTTTGTTTATTTTTTAAACTACATTTATTCTATTTTTGTTGTTTTTTACTGTGGTGTTTTTATCTAATTCTTACAATTTTATTCCCTTTTAGTTCATATTTTTACCGGGTCAGCTTTCACAGAGTTAACTTTTTACAGGCATAAACCCACCAAAGAACAGCCGCAATCATAGGTTCTCGTTTTCAGTAATAAAAAACAAGCCGATCAGATTACACCGCAAGTTTATCTTTGTCTGGCTTTAAAATTCACAATAGCTCATCACTTTCGGAAAGTTATTGAGGTCTAGATAATAAATAAGAAAATTTAGTTAATTATATGTAATACTTTTACTCTTTGATCATAGAGGGAAGTAACATGAAACTAGGTCATAGTAATAAATTAAATAAAATTATTTTAATAGGAATACTCATTGCTGCCCTGGTAATGACTTCAGGATGCACAGACAAATCCGCATCTAATAAAAATCCTGAAGTATCGGCTCCAGCAGAAGCTTCAGGGGCTGTGGATGCTGACAAAGCAGCAGAATCTGGAATGATTACACTTACGGATGGGTTCGGCAGGGAAGTCACCATACCTGAGAATGTGGAACGGGTTGTTTGCTCAGGAGCCGGATGCCTCCGCTATCTTGTATACCTGCAGGCTCAGGATCATATAGTAGGGGTTGACAGCATGGAGAAAAAGGAAAACGAAATTGAGGGGCGCCCCTATGTCCATGCTAATCCGCAGCTTAAAGAATATCCCCTAATAGGGGAGGCAAGAGGGGAAGACGACCCTGAAAAGATCCTTGAGGTTAACCCTCAGGTTATCCTGAAAAGCAGTATGATTGGCCAGGCATCATCATCAACTGCCACTGATGCCGACGCTCTTCAGGAAAAAACAGTTATTCCCGTGGTTTCCTTCCCTTACGGGTCTTTGAATAATGAGGAGCAGAAAACCGAAATGTATAGCTCTCTCAGGATCATGGGCGAGGCCGTGAGGAAACAGGAAAGGGCAGAAGAAGTAATCTCGTATATCGAAGCTACCATGCAGGACCTTGAAAACAGGACTGCAGACATTCCGGAATCTGAAAGAAAAACTGTCTATGTTGGCGGGGTGAGTATGGCAGGCGCTCACGGGATAATCTCCACAGAGCCCGCTTATGCGCCATTCCTCTGGGTGAATGCAAAGAATGTTGCAGCCGGAATGGGCACAGAGCATGCGGATATTGCCAAAGAGGCACTTGTAGACTGGGATCCCGATTATATATTTATCGATGTTGGCACCCTCCAGCTTGGAAATGAAGGAGCGATCGGAGAGCTCAAGAATGATACGTCCCTCGCAGGGCTCTCGGCTGTAAAGAATGGCAGGGTCTATGGAGTAATTCCTTACAACTTCTACAGCACCAACTATGAATCCGTGCTTGCAAACGCTTATTTTGTTGGAAAAGTGCTCTATCCTGACAGGTTTGAAGATATCGATCCGGAAGCAAAAGCTGACGAGATATACACTTTCTTTGTTGGAAAACCTGTATTCTCAGACCTGAACGGACAGTACAATAACATGGGATTCAAGCAGATCCCACTATGATGGAGGGTATAAACAGGTGCATTTCGCCAAAGGAGCAGTTCCGGAAGATTATCTCGTGTATATACGCAGAAAATACTTCTGGATCATGGGGGGGCTTCTGCTCCTCTTTATTATGCTTGTTTACTCAATCTCGGTAGGCGCGGTGACAATACCGCCTTATGAAGTGCTGCAAACCATAATGGGGCACAGTGTTTCTACAAAATGGGATTTAATAATATGGAACATCCGACTCCCTCAAGCCCTGGCTGCAATAGTCGCAGGAGCCGGACTTTCAGTTGCAGGAGTTGTGATGCAGTCTATCCTGCGTAATCCCATTGCATCTCCTTTCACGCTTGGAATTTCAAATGCCGGTGCTTTCGGAGCTGCAGTATCTGTTGTGGTTCTCGGCACCGGAAAAGTACAGTCCACAGTTGCAGATGCTGTAACAATTAACAACCCTTACCTGACAACAATAGTAGCCTTTTTCTTTTGCCTCCTTGCAACCGGAGTAATTCTGCTAATCTCAAGTATACGGGGGGCTTCACCCGAGGTAATGGTACTTGCAGGAGTTGCGCTTTCTTCCCTCTTTACCGCAGGCACGGCGTTTCTCCAGTACTTTGCTGACGATACCCAGCTTGCAGCGGTCGTTTTCTGGACTTTTGGTGATGTAGGAAGAGTGAACTGGCTGGAACTTGAAATAATGACAGCCGTCGTGCTGCTTGCGATTATCTTCTTCATTACTAACTGCTGGAACTACAATGCCATAGATGCTGGAGATGAAACTGCAAAAGGCCTCGGGGTCAATGTGGAAAGGACAAGGTTGGTAGGCATGGTAGTCGCAGCCCTAGTCTCTGCAGTGATTGTTGCGTTTCTTGGGGTTATAGGATTTGTAGGGCTGGTCTGTCCTCATATGGTCAGAAGAGTCATAGGTGATGACCAGCGTTACCTGATACCAGGTTCTATCCTGTTTGGAGGAATTCTGCTTCTGGCATCCGATACTGCGGCAAGGCTTATAATTTCGCCATATGTACTGCCCGTATCTATTCTTACTGCGTTCATGGGAGCACCTGTTTTCATATACTTACTTCTTAAGGGGTACAAACGATGATTCTTTCAGTAGAAGAACTTGAATTCTTGTATCGCAACCGTAAAATTCTACATGAAGTCGCCTTTTCCATAGAGGAAGGGGAAGTTGTAGCAATCCTTGGGCCCAATGGAGTTGGCAAGACTACACTTTTAAAATGCCTTAACAGGATTCTCCGCCCCAAAGGAGGAGCAGTTCATCTTGATGGAAATAACCTTTTTGACCTTGGAACAATGGAGATTGCACGCCTTATCGGGTATGTTCCCCAGCGGGTGGAAACCGGAAGGCTGACCGCTTTTGATGCAGTCCTGCTAGGAAGGCGGCCCCATATTAAATGGGATGTTACAGAAAAAGACCTCCGAATAGTCGATTCGGTTTTCAGGTTACTTTCCATGGAAAAACTCCGCCTGGCATATATCGATGAAATGAGCGGAGGCGAACTCCAGAAGGTCGCAATCGCACGCTCACTCGTACAGGAGCCAAAAATCCTTCTCCTTGACGAACCTACAAGCAGCCTTGATATGAGAAATCAGGTTGAGATTCTGGCCATAATCAGGCAGATCGTCCTTGAACACAGGATTGCAGCCGTAATGACAATGCACGATCTCAATCAGGCCTTAAGGTACGCAGACCGGTTTATTTTCCTTAAAGGAGGGAAAGTTCACGCTCATGGAGGGGCCGAGGTAATTACGCCTCAGGTTATCGAGGAAGTGTATGGTCTCCCCGTAATAATAGGAGAAATTGCAGGTATGCGCTGTGTAGTTCCTGGGAGTCCTGAAGTGGTGCTCGCTCAGAACTTATAAAAACCGATAATGCAGAGAGAAAAACAAGATAAAGAGTAAATAACAAATTAAAAAGTCGTCAGAGAAAAAAGTATAAAAGAAAAAATAAAAGTAGATTTTAAAATAGCGGTGCGGTTTGCCGGAGAGGTAAAGCCGACCAGAGAAAGATTTCCAGGTTTTTACCTGGTAATCATCATTTCTGCAGTTTCAGGTTTGTAGAACCAGTCTCTCGGAAGTACCTTTTCCTGCTGGTAGTACTTAACAAGCCTTCTAATTTTGGATTCAGTCAGGTTAAGGGCACGCTTGTTGTGGACATCTTTCTTGTTAATAGAAAGGTGCTTCCTGAGTCTCAGAGCCTTAACAATAAGGTTTGTGAGGTCTTCCGGAACGTTTGGAGAAACGCTGTTTTCCTTGAGGATGGTTGTGATCTTCTTGCCTGTAATAAGTTTGGTATCTGGAACCCCGTAGCGGTCCCTTAAAATCATTCCGATTTCGGCAGTGGAAACACCCTGTTTCCAGAGATCAAGGGTGATCGAAGTAACTTCTTCTGCACTGATCTTGCACCACTCAGGCGGCTCGGTTCTGATAGGCCTGGTGGAACCTGACTTACCTCTTCTTTTGGTATGCATTTTTGCCATAATATTTCTCCTGATATTAATTGATCGATGCCCTGAAGAGAATCTTCGGGCTGAAGTTATATCTTTACCGACTATAACGGACCAACACATCGATCGGGAGATTTTAATCCGCCACAACAAACTGCTGTGTGACTTTTCAGGAATCCCTGGAAAAGCATGAGTTTTTCGGTAAAAACATCACTAGAGAACGCAGCATAACATATATACTTTGTGTTGGGACATGGAGGCGTCTGGCTACGATCAGGCTGAAAAGCCTCTATGATAAACACGTTTTTCTACACTCAGGAAGCGAAAAACTGAAGATTGAAGATTAACGCCAGATATATTTAAATCTAGTTTTGAAACGGTATGATAAACACTTATTCAAACATTCAACCAACGAAAAACTCAGATTAAAGTTTTTTTAACCAAATTCCGCATCCGAAATTTTTCAATGCAAGCGGCATGTATTGCTTCACCAAATCTGGATGCATTTGCCCCATATAATCATTGAAATACAAAATTTCGTAATTTTTATTGTTTATAAGTAATGTCTTTAAAAAGTATGCCTCATTCCATGCACGTTCTAGCCACTCAAGAGGATATTCAAAAGGCCAGAAGATATCGTGAAAATGAATAATTACACCAGATTTAAGACGGGGAAGTACTTCGGAAAGAATAAAAAGAACATCGCTACCAAATTTTACAACATGGGAGCTATCTACGAATAGAATATCCCCACTATTCAGATCTTCAAAAAGAGATAGATCTACCGCTTGAACCTCTTTTCTTAAAATAAGCTTTTCTGGATTATCTCGATCAGACAATAGACTTAAAATAAGATCTGGATAAGGTTCAATAAAGGTAATTTTCGTATTAAGATTTGATAATTCGCAGGTGTCAAGAGTAACAAGTGACGAATAACCCGATCCCACTTCAACAAGCCGTTCTGGCTTAAAGTAATTGATCATGCAAAATAATACAATTGCGTCTCCGTAACTGTACCACTCATTACCGTTAAAAAAATATCTGGTATTATTCTGCTTGAAACCATCTCCAAATGGAATTATGGAGATATATTTCTGGAATTGTTTGAGTAATTCTATCTGCTTATCACCGTTGATCTCAATTCCAGTAGGATTCCGGGATTTATCGATTTTTTGATATAAACTTGAGATGTTATCAAGATTTGGCAATGGAGAGTAGAAATGTCCTGGAGGAGCGAATTTTATAGTAGGACTCATAAGATACTTTATGCGCTCAGCATATTCATCAGAATTCAAAAGAGAGATTAATATTTCGTGTTTTGGTATACCTTTATTTAATAATTTAGTATAATGTGCTTTTCCTTCAGGATCAGGAACTCGACCTAAAATCTTGCTGTAACAATAATTAATAAACTCGTCAAAAGTCTGCTCCGTTTTCGAATTTTCGGGTGTATTCGTTACGAAATTTTTTAGGCGACCAGCATATTCATTAGAATCCAAAAAAGAGATTAATACTTCATGTTTTGGTACACCTTTGCTCAATAATTTAAGATAATGTTCTTTTCCTTCATGATCAGGAACTCGACCTAAAATCTTGCTGTAACAATAATTAATAAATTCGTCAGTCTTCTCCATTCTCAATACTCCCAGTTTATCTACCGATCTCCCAGTTTATCTACCGATATTACTTTAAGACTTAGGCAGTTAACTGAAAAATCATAGCATAATATCTCTAGATGTTTATTTGAAATAAAAACCCAGTAGTATTGTGATTCCAAAACAGATTCATAAAACTTGAATTTCGAATAAATTCATAAGTCACAGATTCCAATCAGTAATGAATTTATTTCAGAATCGAAGCACCAGTATCGTGTAAATTCTCAAGGCTTGAATGACTCTGAATAATTTTGCTGCTTTAAGATATAAGTTTTTACATATTTTCGCTTATTCTATATTCATTTCTTTAAGACAACAAAAAAGTCGAATAAAAATGGATAAGAACTCTTCAGCCTTTGGTAAGATGAGAGATAAAGATATAAAGTCCCTCACCTGAGCAAAATGTCTACACTTGAGCTATAAAAAGAAACCAAGAGTTTCTTCCATTAAATCCACCCAAAAAGCTTCTCGAAGAATCCAGCTTCTTTTACTTCTACCGGAGCATCAAGGATATCGGTATACTTAATATCACCTTCTGGATTTTCGTATTTTAATACAGTGTCAACTCCATATACTTTGGGCACAGCTTCACTATCTGCTTTAATCTGAATCTTTGCAACAGCCGTACTACCAGGTGCTACAGAATATAGAAATGCCGTACTATCGGTTGTACTTAGAGGGTCAGCTGGATTAATAATTGCTTTAACGTTTCTTGCTTCTTCCTCACCAATGTTTTTAATTGTTATATCGATCATGTTCTCCCCACCTGGGGAAAGACTGCCTGTAGTATTTACAATCTCAAAATCGACCTGATCTTTCACTTTAATCTTTAATGTCTGGTTCTGGTTCATTATTCCATACCAGTGGCTCACGTCATAGGTCTGAGCAGCAACGTTCGGATTCGTAATATGCACATTTTTTTGATAATCGTAAGAAAGATTCAAATAAAGGTTGTATTCTCCAGCCTTTGCTTTTTTATCAATTTTTATATCGAATTTTGCTGGTGCTGGGGAGTTCTCTCCGCTTTTTATGGAACCTATCTGCTGACTGACTGACTTAACTTCAATTGGGCTTCCCGGATCTGTTGAAAGAGAGGCTACTACGTTTGTAGCATCCACTATCCCACTCTCAAGTTTCATTTCGGTCTGAGCTGCATAGATTTCATCGGAATCATAAGGAGTTTTGTCATTCTTAAATCCTAACAATTTGCCTTTGTTCATTATATCAATATTCAAAGTAGCCGTTTGATCTCTATCAAACTCATTACTTCCAATAATGTTGGCATTAAGATCAGGACTACCATATACGTTATAATAATTTTTTCCAAAATCAAAGCTTTGGGGGATATTATAATTATCCGGAGTATTAGAAGCGCCTGCAGCACATGATATCATAGCAATTAATAGAGAAATTAAAGAGATGATTATCACTTTTTTCATTTTATGCTTCCCTCCTGAAAAGATGGACACCTAAAGTGAAAGTAACAATTGCAAAGAGCGTGAGTATTATAAAATCGGTAGATATGGCGCTCAAACCCTGACCCTTAATCATGATAGTACGCATAGCGTCAATTGCATATGTCAGAGGCAAAAAGTAAGCTATACAACGCATCCAGCCAGGGACCGAACTCAAGGGGAAAAATACACCCGTAACAAACATGGATGGCATGGTAACCAGCATGTTTAATTGAATGAAAGATTCCATATCTTCTGCCCTTGAAGACATGATTATCCCTATCCCTACGCCACTAAGAGTGAAAACAATAAGCACGAGAGCGACAGCGAGCCAGCTACCATTCATATTAAATCCCACAAGAAGATATGCTGCAAATATCAGGACGACAGTTCTGGCTAATTGCAATATTAGCTGGTAGATAGTTTTCCCTAGAATTACCGATCTCTTACTCACAGGCGTCATTAACATACGAACAAGGGTACCGTTTTCTTTTTCTCCTGCAATCGCAGAACCTATGGATGATATACAACCCATAAACACGGTAAGAGCGATAACACCTGGTGTGATAAAGTCAAGATATTCAAGATCGCCGTAAATACTGGGAATGTTTAAAGATACTAGTCCGGTTTTTGCCAACAGTTGCCTCAAAGCATTTATGATTGCGCCACTTGTTGTAGTATCTGAGGAATCAGTCAGAAGCGTCAAAGTCGTACTTTCGTTTTTGGCTATGCTATCGCTGTAATTTTGTGGAATAATCAGAGCGCCTTTATAAATTCCTGCATCTATTTTACTCTCAGCTTCCGACTGCGACATGTCCTTTGTGTAGGTTACCGAGAACATTGGGTTTGCATCGTATTTGGGGGTATAGCCTCCGATTTCCTGAACAAGGGAACTTGATGCCCTGCCAGCGTCGTCATTGATTATGAGAATAGGAGCATCTTTTACCGTGCCACCCATGCCGTAGCCGAAAAAGACTATCATGATTATCGGAAATAAAAACAAAGGAAAAATGAGCGCTTTTTTTCTGGAGAGTATTTTGAATTCCTTTTTCGCTACTATTAATGAATCCTTTAACTCAGTTTTTATTGTCATTTAATCACGTACCTCTTCCCCTGTAAAGTGTACAAAAACTTCTTCAAGATTTGTACTCCCTGTAGTTTCCTTTAAACGTTCAGGGTTATCAAGAGCTACCATTTTTCCTGAGTCCATTACAGCAACCCTGTCACAGAGATTATCCGCCTCTTCCATGTAATGAGTTGTAAAAACTAGGGTTCTTCCTTCCTCGTTGAATTTCCTAGCAAGTTTCCAGATAACATTCCTAGTCTGGGGATCAAGCCCGGTTGAAGGTTCATCCCAGAATAGAATCTGAGGGTCGTGTAATACTGCGGCGATGACTGATAAGCGCTGCTTCATACCGCCAGAAAAGCCTCCTGTATACCGGTCAGCACTAGCTTCGAGCCCTACAAGCTTTAGATAGTAATCGATTTTTTCTTCCATGACCTTTTTTGGAACATGGTAGAGGTTCCCCATAAGTTCCAGGTTTTCCCTGGCTGTAAGGAGTGGGTAAAGGCTGAGCTTCTGCGGAACTATACCTATAAGTGGTCTTATTTTGTAGTCATGATTCTCAACATCAAAGCCCGCAACTTTTATACTGCCACTAGTAGGTTTTATTAATGTGGTAAGCATGGAAAACGTAGTGGATTTGCCAGCTCCATTTGGTCCTATCATGCCAAAAATTTCTCCTTTGAATACATCGAAGCTGACGTCATTAACTGCAGTGATTTTCCTTCTTCGTGAATGAAAAACTTTAACAAGATTTTTGACCTCAATAATTGGCTCCATTTACTCACCTATTTTTCATATCCTCAACTTTCAGGATACCTTTAGTAAATATGTCAATAAATCCATCAATCTCCTCATCATTATTACCCAAAAAACCGTCACCGATTACCTCTCGGAGTAAAGATGTGTGGACAAAATAACCGACAAAAGTTATTGAAGCCGATCGAGGATTGATATTTCGCATTTTCCCATTTTTAATTTGTAGCTCAAAATATTCACTTAAAGGGTTTATATTCATTTGGAGAAGAGATGATAGAGCCTCAGCGACTTCAGGTCTCCTTCTCCCTTCTTCAAACAGCATGAGCATAAACATCCGGCGTTTACTATCCTTCTTTCTATCTCTCATAGCTTTTGCAATATTTTTCCCTAAAATACGAAGCTCTGTCTCAAGATCTACATTTTTTTCTTTTGGGAATAAATGAGATAAGTCATCCAACGATGAAAAAATAGTTCGATTATTAATTAATACCTCTTTCAGCAGGTTTTCTTTTGACTTGAATTTTCGGAACAAAGTTACCTCGGCAACATTTGCCTCTTTCGCAATTCTCCGAGTAGTCGCACCCGTGTATCCTTCGCTGGCGAATACCCTCAAAGCTGCGTCTAATATTCTTTGTTCTGTATCTTCCATGTAAGTAAGTAATTACTTACTTACAGTTAAAGATATTGTTATGTACAATATCTCGAAAATCTGCTGAAAGTAAAAATCGAAATATGAAGAATTTGCTGTACTATTATTTATTTACTGTACTATTATTTTCAGCAACTTACTTTATAACATGAGAAGTAAATTAATTAAATATGGAACAACAATAGGACTTAACATTATTGAGTATCTAGTTCAATCGCGTGAGTCCTAAATGTATAATTTAGGCTCTGTAGAAATCCTCTATTCAATCACTGAAATCTAACTTTGTACCTTGGTATAAGTATTTGGAAATTCCTAAATAAGATAATTTCTACAAAAGCTGGGAATATGCATATATTATTTCTTTACGGATAATGAGGATAATTAGCTGACCATTTTGCAGAATCAATTACAACTGGATATCCTTCATTTACCCATGCTGTGAGACCGCCTTGAATGTTATATACTCTCTTATAACCGGCATCTGCTATCATTTGGCTTGCAATGCCACCCCGTTTCCCGGAATAGCAGTAAACAACTATTTTTGTGTTTTTGTCTTTTGGCAGTTCTTTCATTCGATTAGGCAATAGCTTATCGTCGGACAGATTAATAGGATCATGTGCCGGTACATTTTTTAAAGGTATTAATGTCGCTCCTTCAATGTGAGAATAGTTATACTCTGCAGGCGTACGAACGTCCAGAAGGAATACGTCTTTATTTTCGAGTATGTTTTTAGCTTGACAAGCCGTAACATTCGGATATGCATCTGGAACAGTACAACCAATTTTAGGTGCTGCTCCTGCAATACCCGGAGCAATTATGAGAAGCGCAATAAAGATTGCAGCAAAACCTGACAAATATTGTTTATTCAAGTCTATCCCTCCACTAATACAATTTTGTACCCCTTTAAATTTAAGGGAAAATTTTAGGCCTTAAAAATATTTAGAAAATAACACATTACAGAGCGTTTTATTTCTATAAATACCACTAAATTAAATCTCCCCTTAAAAATACGTTTTAATTTAGCGTAAAATTTGAGTTTATTTCTTTAAAAATTTATAAAACTTAGTTAAGATGCCTAATAACAGACTCTAATGAAGTTTTTGAAACCAAAGTTTATCTCAATAAACAAAGTATATAAATGGAAATTACTTACGTAGATATTAAACTTTCGTTTACGATCCAGTAAGAATATAGATTAATGCTATCGATTTCTCAGTCCAACCACATAGGTCATATGATAATTAAAAAATTAAAATGGGAACAATTACAAAAGATTTGAAAAAAATAGAAAGCGAGTTGTCTTAATCCCGCATTTAACAAACCTTCTCAATAATCTCTTCCAGCGTTAAAAGTTCCTGTTCTCCTGAAACCATATCTCTCAGTGTAAGTTTTCCGGCTTCGAGTTCTTTTTCCCCGACTATGACCACGTAGTCAGCGTTGATGGTATTTGCATAGGAGAGCTGGGCTTTGAAATTGCGTTCCATGATGTCTACATGGACTGGCACGTATTTTCTCAATTCGTTGGCAAAGCCTATTGCTTTCAGATGGACATCGAGTTTCGAGATCATCATAAGGGTTTTAGGGGCAGGCGGGGTAAGAGGACAGATTTCCATAATCCGGTCAAAACCTATCCCGAAGCCGGTTGAAGGCACGTCTCCGCCTCCGAAAAGCTGGATAAGCTGGTAAGAGCCGCCTCCACAGACCTGCTTCTGGGCGCCGAGACCCTCGGCATAGACCTCAAAAACCATGCCTGTGTAGTAGTCAAGCCCGCGGGCGATTCCGAAGTCAAGGGAGTAATCGACTCCGTATGCGTCGAGAAGCTTTAGGGTTTTTTCAAAGCTTACAAGCTCAGGGATATTTCCTACGATTTTTATTACCTCGGGGAGGATATGCTTGCCTTCAAGCTTAATCAGGTGGAAAAGGTCAGATTTGAGCTGCTCTTCGGCTCCGATTTCTTCAAGCAGGGCTTCAAGACCTGCATACTCTTTCTTATCCACAAGCCGCATGACCTTGCTCACTATTTCGGGTTCAAGTCCGCTCAAAAGCGTGCGTATGACTGCAAGGTTTCCGAGCTTCATATCGCCCTTTACTCCGACAGCTTTTAACATGGCAGCGGCAAGGGCAATAACCTCGGCATCAGAATCGGATTTTCCGCTTCCTATAAGTTCAACTCCGAACTGCCAGAATTCCCTGAAACGGCCTTTCTGGGGGCGCTCATAACGGAAACAGTTTTCGAAGTAGAATAATTTTAAAGGCTTAGGAAATGGCTGAAGTTCGTTCACATACAGGCGCATGACAGGAGCAGTAAGCTCAGGCCTGAGGGTCATTTCCCTGCCACCTTTGTCCGTAAAGTTGTAGAGTTCCCCTATGATTCCTTCCCCTGACTTCAGGGTGAAAAGATCCAGATGTTCAAACGTGGGCGTAATGATTTCACTGTAGCCCCATTTGCGGGCAACATCTCGCATAACACTTTCCACGTATCTTCTCCGGGCAGTATCGGCAGGTAAAAAGTCCCGGGTCCCTCTTGGTCTATTAACTGTCATTTTTAAATGCACCTGATAATCTCAAATTTAAAACAACTATTTTAAGGTATGATATAAAATAATTATTTTAAGGCATAATTTGGAGCTTTTTAGCGCTTCTGGATTGTACTAGTTAAAAGCAAGCTATTTTACTTTTTCGATGCTATCTAAAACCAGCAGGAAATGGAAGCTTTAGAGACAGAATTAATATAGTTAATCTGTAAAATAAAGTAGAATGGATTCCGAAAACCAAAGTTTTCGCAATCAAACAATTGTAAAGCAAATAAAGGCAAGTTTACGTTGAATAATATAATAAGCAGATTAATATACATGATTTACACTAAATATTTGCGATCACCGTGTCCGAGCAAAGAAGTGTACCTTTAAGGAAACATCTACTGGACCTGAAACCCTGCAGGCATGGAGGGCTGATTCAGGAAACATCTGAGACTTATGGGATTCCTGAAAGCGAAATTCTTGACTTCAGTGCAAACTTTAATCCCCTGGGAAACCCTTTTGAGCATCCGGAAACCGGATTGAACCTCGATGAAATTCTTAAAACCGGTTTTAAGAAACTTACCGAATATCCTGACAACAGATATCCTGAGTTTCGAGAGGCGGCTGCAAAGTTCGTAGGACTTGGAGTAAGCCCGCAGAATATAATTCCGGGTAACGGCTCAACGGAAATTATCAGGCTTGTAGTGGAATGCGTGGTTGAAAAAGGAGATATTGTCCTTCTGCCCTGGCCCACTTTCGGAGAATACGAAATGCAGTGCCGGATTATGGGAGCAGAACTGCAGTACCCAAGCCAGGACGAAGTTGAAACGCTTCCTGACGAGCTTCTGGAAAAAGCAAAAATCCTGTTTATTTGCAACCCTAATAACCCAACCGGGAAACTCCGTACTCGAGAAGAAATTAAAACCCTTGCAGAACGCTGCACTAAGCACAAAACCCTCCTCTTCGTAGATGAGGCTTTTATTGAGCTCTCTGATCCTACACAAAGCGTTGCAGACCTTGCAGCAAGCAATAATTACGTTTTTGTCATGCGTTCCCTTACAAAGGACTTTGCAATCCCGGGAATCAGGATGGGTTTTGGAATAGCTTCCCCTGAAGTGGCTGAAATCCTGGATACTGCCAGGCTCTCCTGGAACTTAGGAACTGTGGCAAACGCTATTGGGATTGCTCTTCTTAATGTTGAAGGCGGAATTGAAAATCCGTACCTCAAAAAAGCAAGGGATATGATCAAAGAAGAAGGAGAGAAGTTTAAAGCCAAACTCGACAGGATCAGGGGTTTTAAAGCCGGGGAAGTGAATGTAAACTTTATCTTAGTCAATATCAGCAAATTCATGCTTGATTCAACGGAATTAACTGCACGTCTGGCAGCACGTGGAGTACTTATAAGGGACTGTTCTTCCCTCCATGGCCTTGGAAAGGATTACATAAGGCTTGCAGTTCGGACTGCAGAAGAAAATGACAGGCTAATTGCTGCAATCGGGGATGTAATTACCCAGTGGGGCAAAGAACAGGCAAAACAAGAGCTCCAGAATGTGATTGAAAAAGCCTCTGAAGAAGGCATAGGAGGTAGGAAAACCTGTGAATACTATCCCTGTCACTTTGAAGGCCAGAACTGTACCTTCTGCTTCTGTCCGTTCTATCCCTGTGAAGACGAGCGCACAGGAGGAAAATGGATCCAGAGCTCAAGAGGCGGAAAAGTCTGGAGCTGCGTTGACTGTCATCTGGTTCACAATACGGAAACCGCGCAGAAGATCCTTGACTGCCTTATGCAGGAAGGAAATACGGATGAACTTGTGAAAGTCGCCTGGAAGAAAGTAATGGAGCCTATCCTATGATTGTGCCGGACAGCGGGCACCTTGCCCTTGTGCTTTTGCTAGCAGCCGCTATAGATATATTTTTTGGGGAGCCGCCTGCTGCCGTACACCCTGTTGTGTGGATAGGAAAATTAATTAATGTATTAAAAAATGCGGCTCCTCAAACCCACAGGAAAGCCTACGGAGTTGCAATGGCTCTCTGCTGTGTCTTTTTCGCAGCTTTGCTGGGGTACTCCGTGCTTTACATTGCCACCCTTCCGGGAATTCCCAGAGTGCTTGCCCTTCTTCTCGAAGCTTATTTCCTGAAAGCCACTTTTGCTGTTAACTGCCTGCTCAGCCCTGCAAGGGAAATTTATGGGCATCTTGAAGCAAACAGGCTTGATAAAGTTCGGGAACTCCTCCCAATATACGTAAGCCGGAACACTTCCAAACTTACCAGAACCCAGATGTCTTCCGCAGTTATTGAATCCGTATCAGAAAACTATGTTGACGGCATCCTGAGTCCCATTTTCTATTATGCCCTTTTCGGAGAATTTGGGCTTGTGGCGGCATATGCATTTAAAGCCATAAGTACCTTGGATTCAATGGTTGGGTACAAAACCGAACCCTACAGGGAACTCGGATACTTCTCAGCGAAATCCGATGACGTATTGAACTGGATTCCTGCCCGCATCTCAGTCATATTTATTCTTGTGGCAGCCTTCACAGTGAGTCTGCTCTCGAAAAAACAGGGAAAAACTTCCCCCTTCAACAGCATAAAGAGTGCTCTTGAAGATGGAATGAAAACTCCGTCCCCTAATTCCGGCTATCCCATGGCAGCTACTGCAGGAGCGCTCGGAGTCAAACTCGAAAAACCTGGTACTTATATACTTGGGGCCTTATATCCCCCGACCGAAGTAAAAGATATAAAAAGGGTATCCCAATTAATAGCAGTTGCTTCAGGCTTCTCGCTTGCTGCCTGTGCTGCAGTAATTCAGTTAGCAGGGACATACCTGCACCCATGACCCTTCCTTTACCTGCCAGAAGCCCGGTTCCTGAGATAATCTGTATTCTACGGAAACAGGGACTCTGTGAAAAGTCGGCTTATAATGTTAAAGATTTTCAAAAATTAATAGAACCGTTTTAACAACCCCGAAGTGATCATATGAAGTTATCCGATATTGAGGAAAGAGACCTTAAAAAAGGGCAGCCTGAGAAAGTAGAAGAAAAAGCTACAGTCGACATCCTCGATGTCCTTGCTGAAGAAGGCATCAGTGTTCAGGACCTTGCTGATACTGCTCTGGAAATGTATGTCCCCCATCCAGGGATTGAGACCAGTGAGAAAGCCGATGCTTTATTTAAAAGGGAACTCAAGTACGCACTTTCGGATCCAAACCTCTGCCTTCTGATCTATTCCGGAATCCTGCTGGAGAGAGAAGGAAGGGCAGGAACCCTTCCGAACCTCAGCAAAAGTTCCTATGAAAAGGACCTTACTTTTATAATTGCGGATGAAGTGCTCGGTACAAGTATTGCAACCTATATCAGCGGCTCCAAGGGCGCTTTTGAGTTTGTCAGGTTTGATAAACAAAAGCCTGGAATACTTGCAAAGCTCGGGCCTTTTATGGATGACGTGATCGGAGGTCTTATAGGAGGCGTGTCTTCAAATATGTATTCAAGAGGAATGGCAGAATTTGTAGGGAAGGACTGAAAGACAGAAAGGATTGAAAAACAGGCGGTTCACAATGAATTCATATTTGCTTGCTTTTAAATCGGGGTTTGGCTTCCTGTCCACGATCCCTGTGGGGATCAGCATGGAAGGAATTGACGAACTCATGAAGAAAATCTATTTCTATCCCGTTGTTGGAGCCGTACTTGGGCTTCTGATAGGGACAGTTGCATACATAGGACAGGTAATATTTCCCGGGCCTGTACTTGCAGTCCTTATCATGGGATTCATATATTATCTTACTGGCTTTAACCACCTCGATGGAGTCACGGATATAGGGGACGGTTTTATGGCCCATGGGTCTATTGAGAAGAAGATTAAGGCCCTGAAAGATACAACCATCGGGACAGGAGGCGTGTCCTTCTGCATTCTGTTGTTACTTACTCTATACAGTTCTATAAGGGCAGTCCATGAAGGAGGCTCCGCTGTTTTCGGGGCTAACCTTCCGGTTTTAATGTTTGCATCAATGTTTATTGCAGAGGTCAGTGCAAAGCAGTCAATGCTAACTATCGCGGCCTTTGGAAAGCCCATACCTCCGCAGGAAAAACAGGCCTATCCTGGCCTGGGAGCCATGACTATAAGCGGGGCAACCAGAAAGAATTTCCTGATAGGATTTGTATTCGGGGCCATTGTTTGCTTTCTGCCTTTCGGGTGGATAGGACTGTTGCCTTATCTGGGAGCCTGTATCTCGGCTCTGGTAATTCTTAACCGAAGCTATGCCCATTTCGGAGGCTTAAATGGCGACGGAATAGGTACTGCTAACGAAATTGGTCGGGTAACTGCGCTCATTGTTCTCGCAGTTCTCCTGAAACTTTCATTTAACGGATATATGGGAGGTTTAAAATGGACGCTATTGTAATGGCAGGGGGATTCGGACAGAGGCTTGGGATGGGGGAAAAGCCTTGTGTAGAGTTACTTGGAAAACCGCTTATAGCCTACGTGATAGATACCCTCAGGGCCTCAAAGAATATAGACAGGGTTTTTGTAGCGGTCTCTCCTGTTACCCCCAAGACCGAAATTATGATCCAGGAACGCTACAAAGGAGAAGTCCGTGTAATCAGGACTTTTGGCGGAAATTATGTCGGGGATATGATCCATGCGGTTGAAACTGCGGAAACAGTTGGCCCTGTAATGATTATTATGTCAGACCTTCCCCTGATAACCCCTGAGCTGATCGATTCGGTAATCGAAAAATATAAGGAAGAAGGAAAGCCGGCGCTTTCTGTCTATGTTCCTATCAATATCTGCAAAGGAGCCGGAATCAGGCCGGATACGGTATTTAACAAGGATGGAAAGCTGATAGTACCTGCCGGAGTTAATATTCTGGACAGTTCTCAAATCCGACAAGAACAGGAAGACTTTAATCTGATACTTGATAATCCCGAACTAGCAATAAATGTAAATACCGTAAAGGATTTGCAGCACTGCAAGGATCTGCTGCAGGGCAAAAACTAAAAAATTATAGAGGTGTCGTAGATTCTATCTTTAAAAAACCTGGTGCTGAGCCGTGATGGGAAGAAAATCCTACGAGGGGTCAATCTTGAGGTCGGCGACCAGGAAATTCACAGCATTATCGGTGCAAATGGTGCAGGAAAAAGTACCCTTGCCTACACCCTGATGGGACTCCAGGGTTATGAACACGAAGAAGGCAGCCTCATCTTTGATGGGGAAGATATTACAAAACTTTCAATAACCGAACGCGCAAGAAAGGGCATTACCCTTGCCTGGCAGGAACCAGCCCGTTTTGAAGGGCTCAAGGTCAGAGATTACCTGGCAATCGGGGCAAAAAATAAGGGAGGCATTACTGAAGAGGAACTGAAAGATGCCCTGAGGAAAGTCGACCTTAAACCCGAAAAATACCTTGATAGGGAAGTTGGCGAGGCGCTCAGCGGAGGCGAAAGAAAACGCATAGAACTTGCTTCCATAATTACAATGAAACCGAAGCTTGCAATTCTCGATGAACCCGACTCCGGAATTGATGTTGTTTCCTTAAAGGAAATCGTAAACCTGATCCAGACTTTCAAGGAAAACGGCTCCTCGGTACTTGTAATTACCCATCGGAAAGAAATTGCAGCCGCTTCCGATAAAGCATCCCTTATGTGTGAAGGAGTTATCCTCAGAAGCGGAGACCCTCTGGAAATTAGTGAATTTTTCAAAAACAGGTGCATACCGTGTGACAGCAGAGTATCCCCACCAAAGGCGGCCTGAAAAATGACTCAAATAACTATTAATACGCTTTCCAATGAAATTGAAAGTATGGATGCAGCTTATTCGGCAGCCGGGGGAGATGCTGCAGTCCTGCATCAGCACGAACTTGCAAGCCTTGTGATTAGCGGAAATAAGGTACTCAATGCGAATGGGACAGAAGGAATCGTGCTAGAAACCCAGGAGACCAAACATGGAGTGGATGTTAAAATGACCATCAAAAAAGGGTACAAGATTCCACTTCCTGTCCACCTTTGCTTCGGGCTTATTCCTGAAGACGGACTCCAAGAAATAAATATGAATTTCGTGGCCGAAGAAGACTCGGCTGTTGAACTCATTGCCCATTGTACATTTCCTAATGCCGTAAAGATTATTCATAGAATGGACGCTCAGATGCATATAGGAAAAAACGCCTCATTAAAGTATATAGAAACCCACTTTCACGGCCCCCATGGAGGAATTCAGGTGGTTCCGAGGGCCCATATAAAGATAGAGGAAGGAGGCAGTTACTGTACTAATTTCTCTCTGGTTTCGGGTAGGGTAGGTTATCTGGAGTTTGATTACAGCGTAGATGCCGAGAAAGACTCCGTCTGTGAGATGGTTACCAAGGTTTATGGGAAAAAAGACGATAAAATAAAAGTCATAGAAAAAGTATCCCTTAATGGGGAAAATGCCAGAAGCGTAATCAAAAGCCGATTAGCCATTACCGATAACGCAGAATCAGAGTTCAGGGGAATTACCGAAGGCCATGCCCCAAGAGCAAGAGGTCATGTAGACTGCATGGAGGTTATCCAGGGCAATGCAAAAGCCGAAGCTATCCCCATTGTACGGGTCGATAATCCTCTTGCCAAGGTAACCCACGAGGCTGCAATCGGGTGTGTGGACAAAAAAGAAGTTGAAACCCTCATGGCTCGCGGTCTTGAAGAAGACGACGCTATTGACACTATAGTAAAGGGAATGCTGGCTTGAAGCCTTTTTATTCCCTTTTACAAAGAGTAGGTAGAATTACCGCTTCAGTATCATTCAGGGAAATTCAGAGAATACTGACAACTTACCCTAAAGCCTGTATAGGGAAACTTAATCTGAACAAGAGGTGAAAAGCATAATTGGCGAAATTATTATCCTCGAAAAAAAGTATTCCGAAAAAAACCTGCAACTTATTACAGGGAGAAAAGATATATCCTCACACTATCAGGATATTCCTGAAGAGATGCTGCTTTTAAGCGAAGTTATAGAAGATCCCCTCAAACTCCCTTACCTGCTGGAAACTTTCTATACCGCACCTATTAAGAACGAAAAAGCCTTTCATTTCGCCCTCGTGAGAGTACAAGTAGATTCTGACCTCAGAATGCATGAGGATATCCAGAAATACCAGCAAAGGAAATATGTAGCAGAAACTCTGGAAAAGCTGCTCTACGGAGAACTCATGCTTTCTGTAGGAGAGACCGTAAGCATTGAAAATGATTGATTTATTGTATCTGTCTTCTTATAGTTCTTATAGTAAAATCTTCCTAATATCTTCGAATTTTTCCTTGTTTTTATACTGAAATTTAATTCTGTTTGGTCTCATCAATTAACGGTGTCTCCTATAACAAAGATTTTTTCTCTAGGAATTTTTCATTCAGAAGGTATTTTTGAGGAAGAGTAATATTAAAAAATAAATATATATATTAAAAAAAGAACATATATTTATTAAACCGGCTAATAAAAGAAAGATTATTATCCATTAATTTACAACTATTCAATAATGTTTTGTGATTTTCTCTTCACATCGTCGTTTTTATAGCCGTACCTTGTTGCAGTAACCAATGTAATCTAAAAAACTATGACTTCAACGAATTGTTATATTACCTTATGAAAACTGGTCAAGTTTTAAGGTTCTTTGAAGTTTTCAATAAATTTAAAAATACATATACTCAGGGATCTTAAATGAAAGGAACGAATTGTAATAGAAGATTTAGGGGGCAGAGCTTCAATAAAATTTTGGGAATAATAGCACTTACTTTTTTAATGTTGGTGAGCATCGCAGGTGCCTCACCATTTGCATACATTACAAACGCAGAGAGTGATGATATCTCTGTAATTGACACAGCCACAAACAAAGTTACAGCCACGATATCTGTAGGGTCCAATCCTATAGGAGTTGTAATTGATCCCAATGGAACAAAGATATACGTGGTAAATGCTTACAGCAACGATGTATCTATAATTGACACGGCAACAAACAAAATTACAGCAACAGTGCCTGTAGGCAGTTATCCTCAAGGGGTTGCAGTCAGCCCTAATGGAAAAAAGGTATATGTGGTAAATCGTAACAGCAAAAATGTTTCGGTAATTGATACCGGTGCAAATACTGTTGTAAGTACGTTGAACACAGGAAAATACCCTGAAGGAGTAGCGGTAAGTCCAGATGGAAAAAAGATATATGTTACAAATTATGGGGATAATACTGTCTCGGTAATTGACACTGCCACAAAAGCTGTTATAGCTACGGTATCCGTAGGAAAAGGTCCAAAGGAAATTGCGGTCACACCAGATGGAACAAGGGTGTATGTAGCGAACTCCGACAGTAAGAGTATATCTGTAGTTGACACGGCAACAAACAGTGTAACAAACACAATGAAGGTTGGGGGAGGAGTTCCTTTTGGAGTTGCAGTCAATCCAGATGGAAAAAAAGTATATGTGACTAATAACGATGAATATTTCAGCACTGTCTCGGTAATTGACACGGCAACAAATGAAGTTACAGCCACAATACCTGTAGGATCAAATCCTATGGGAGTTGCAGTCACACCGGACGGAAAAAAAGTATATGTCGCGATCAACTTCTATAATACCGTATCTGTAATTGACACTACGACTAACACTGTTACAGCCACAGTGCGTGTAGGAAACAGTCCTTATGCTTCTGGCCAATTTATAGGTTCTATCCCGGTACAACCATCTTATCCTTCAGCGAACTTCAGCAGCAACATCACATCAGATTACGTTTTTCCTTCTGTACCTGTCCAGTTTACAGATCTCTCAAAGAATGCAACCAAATGGGTTTGGGACTTTGGAGATGGGTCTGGTTCAACAAAGCAGAATCCCACGCATACCTATTCTTCAGCAGGAATCTATACTGTTAGCCTGACAGTAAGCAATTCAAATGGCACAGATTCAAAGTTGGCTACAGTAAATGTTGTACCAAAAGGCTCTCCTGCACCTTCATACGCATTTATTACGAATCTCAACAGCAATACTGTTTCTGTAATTAACACAGGAAACAACAATGTTACAGCCACGGTACCTGTAGGAACCAATCCTATGGGAGTTGCAGTCAGCCCGGATGGAGCAAGGACATATGTGACTAATACCAAGTACGGCGACCGTGGGACTGTCTCGGTAATTGACACGGCAATAAACAAGGTTACAGCTACCGTGGATATAGGATATAAATACAGTCCCTGTGGAATTGCAATCACCCAAGATGGGAAAAAACTCTATGTGGCGGATCGTGATGTTAAAGGTGTCTCTGTAATTGATACATCTACAAACACTGTTACAGCCACAGTGCCTGTAGGAACTAATCCATTAGGGGTTGCAATCATACCGGATGGAACGAAAGTATATGTGACGAACCGTTATAGCAACAATGTTTCTGTAATTGATACCACCACTAACACCGTTATAGCGACTGTGAAGGTTGAACTTGGCCCTTGTGGGGTTACAGGTAACCAGAATGGAACAGAACTATATGTGGCAAATTGCGAAAGTAACACGATTTCTGTAATTAACACGAGTTCAAACACTGTTACTTCCACAGTAACTGTAGGAAAATGGCCCATGGGAATTGCAGTCAGCCCGGACGGAGAAGTAGTATATGTGGCAAATGAAGGCAGTAACGATGTCTCGGTAATTGACACAGAAACAAAAACTGTTATAGCTACTGTAAAAGTCGGAAAAAATCCATACGGAATTTCAGTAACACCGGATGGAACAAAGGCATATGTAGCGAACTCCGGCGACAATGATAATCTCGGAAAAACAGTCTCGGTAATTGATACAGCCACAAACAAGGTTACAGCCACGGTAAATACAGGTTTCAGTCCTGTTGCTTTCGGTCAATTTATTAGTCCTCTCCCAGCACAACCAGTTTATCCTACTGCAAACTTCAGCAGCAACCTCACATTCGGTTATGCTCCTCTTTCGGTCCAGTTTATGGATTTATCGAAGAATGCGGATGAGTGGGACTGGAACTTTGGAGATAAATCCAGTTCAACACAGCAGAATTCAGTACACACTTATTCTAGTGCAGGGAATTACAATGTAACGCTTAAAGTAAACAATGCAAACGGCACTAATTCGAGATTCGCCACAGTAACTGTTCTAGCACAACCAAAATTTTCTGCATCCCCGACTTCAGGAAAAACTCCACTTAGCGTTAGTTTTACTGACCAGAGCATAGGATCTCCAACCTCATGGAACTGGACTTTTGGAGATGGAAGTTATTCAACGGAAAAAAATCCTGTGCATATATATAAAAAATCAGGAAAATACTCCGTTACATTGATATTAAACGAAACAGGGAACAGTAGTACAGTAACAAAATCCAGCTATATTATTGCTTCAAATGGGTATGAAGCTCCCGTTGCTGCTTTCTCTGCATCTTCAGCTTCAGGAAAAACGCCTCATACAGTTACTTTTACTGACCAGAGTACAGGATCACCAACATCATGGAAATGGAATTTTGGAGACGGAGCTTATTCAACCGGGAAGAATCCTGTACATACGTATAGTAAACCAGGATTATATTCTGTTACATTAACAGCAAGTAACGAGGACGGCAGCAATAGATTAACAAAATCCAGCTATATCATAGTTTCAAGCATTCTAAATGCTCCTGCCACCAACTTCTCTGCGTCACCTACATCAGGAAAAGTGCCTCTTGCAGTTGGTTTCACAGACCAGAGCACAGGGTCACCAACGTCATGGAAATGGAATTTTGGAGATGGAAGTAATTCGACAGATAAAAATCCAGTACATATATACAATAAGTCAGGACTTTATTCTGTAACATTGACAGCAAGTAATGAAAAAGGTAGTAATGCGTTAACAAAATCCGGCTATATTGCTGTCTCAGGAGTTTTAAATACTCCTACTACCAGCTTCTCTGCATCCCCTACTTCAGGAAAAGCCCCAATAACTGTTGATTTTACAGACCAGAGCACAGGGTCACCAACGTCATGGAAATGGAATTTTGGAGATGGAAGTAATTCAACAGATAAAAATCCGGTACACACATACAATGAATCAGGGCTATATGCAGTTAAATTGACAGCAAATAATGCAAACGGCAGTGATGCGTTGACAAAAACCAGCTATATTGCTGTCTCAGGAGTTTTAAATACTTCTGCTACCAGCTTCACTGCATCTCCTACTTCAGGAAAAGCGCCTCTTAATGTTAGTTTTACTGATCAGAGCATAGGATCGCCAATGCTATGGAAATGGAATTTTGGAGATGGAAGTAATTCGACAGAAACGAATCCAGTACACACATACAATAAGTCAGGAAATTATACTGTTGCTTTAACGACAACTAATGCGGGAGGCAGTGATAAGGTGCAAAAGTCAAGGTATATAAATGTAATTTCTGAAAACGACAGTGTGGCATCGAATCCAGATTATATTGTTCCTACCACTGCCTTTTCAGGAACTCCAACTGTAGGGAGTACGCCTCTGACTGTTAGTTTTACTGACCAGAGCACAGGATCACCAACTGCATGGAGATGGAATTTTGGAGATGGAAGTAATTCAACAGATAAAAATCCGGTACATAAATACAGTAAGTCAGGACTATATTCTGTTGCATTGACAGCAAGTAATGCAAACGGCAGTGATGCGTTGACAAAAACCAGCTATATTTATGTGTCAAATACTTTAGCTGCTCCTGTTACAAGTTTCTCTGCATCCCCTACTTCAGGAAGCATGCCTCTGACTGTTAGTTTTACGGATCAGAGCACAGAGTTACCAATTGCATGGAGATGGACTTTTGGAGATGGAAACACTTCAACAGAAAAAAATCCGGTACATAAATACAATAAATCAGGGCGATACACGGTTACATTGACAGCGAGTAATGCAAATGGCAGTGATGTATTGACAAAATCCAGCAACATTGTTGTTTCAAGCGTTTTAGCTGCTCCTGTTACAAGTTTCTCCGCATCTTCAACTTCAGGAAAAGCCCCACTAACTGTTGATTTTACAGATCAGAGCACAGGATTGCCAACATCATGGAAATGGACTTTTGGAGATGGAAATAATTCAACAGAAAAGAATCCGGTACATAAATACAATAAATCAGGACTATATTCTGTTACATTGACAGCAAGTAATGCAAACGGCAGTAATGCATTGACAAAAAAGAGCTATATTGCTGTCTCAGGAGTTTTAAACACTCCTGCTACCAGCTTTTCTGCGTCCTCTACATCGGGAAAAGTGCCTCTTAATGTTAGTTTTACTGACCAGAGCACAGGATCACCAACTGCGTGGACATGGACTTTTGGAGATGGGAACACTTCAACAGAAAAGAATCCAGTACACACATACAATAAATCAGGACTATACTCTGTTACATTGACAGCAAGTAATGCAAACGGCAGTAATGTGCTGACGAAAACCGGCTATATTGCGGTTTCAAACTCCCTTGTAGCTTCTTTTACTGCATTTCCGATATCGGGGCCTGCACCGCTTAATGTCAGTTTTACTGACAACAGCACCGGATCACCAACTTCATGGAAATGGGCATTTGGAGATGGAAATAATTCAACAGAAAAGAATCTTGTATATGTATACAATGAGACAGGACGATATACTGTTAGTTTAACCGTAGATAATCCAGAAAGCAGCAGTACTGAAACTAGGTCCAGATATATAGTAGTTAATAAATAAGATCTTAAATCGAAAAAAGGCTTTGTAGAAACCTCTCTATCAAGCTTCAAGAGGTAATAATCGACAAAAAGATGTTATGATATGAGTTTAAGTTAATAGAGATTAGCTGTTCCTGTGAA
This sequence comes from Methanosarcina sp. UBA289, assembly GCA_002496565.1. Lineage (GTDB taxonomy): Archaea > Halobacteriota > Methanosarcinia > Methanosarcinales > Methanosarcinaceae > Methanosarcina. The sequence continues at coordinate 91,847 of DAKJ01000025.1, forward strand.
TTTCTACAAAGCCAAAAAGAGTGGAACTTAAGCGCTATTTGATTAAAAAAGAGAAACTAGAGTTAAATTTTAAAGGAGATACCAGTCAGTATCATCAACCGATAAACTTTCTTTAAGTCCTACTTTTCTCCTTGGGAGCTTAAGAGCATCCGTAATTGCGTCTGAAAAGTCCTGAAGGTATTCTTTTGAGGAGAGGCTGTTATAGATAAAAGGCTTATCTGGCTGGATCATTTTCTGAATTGTTGATTCCCTGGGCACGATATCAACTTTTATGTCAACCATTTCCACGGCTTTTTCCATCGCAGTCCGGAAATCCCCTATACAGTAAGCGATTCTGTGTTTGTAATTATCCCTTGTCTTTTCAAGATAAGCGGCAAGTCTTTCGCTTTCCATTTTTATGAAATCTCGTTTAATCTTTGCCACATTGCATTTGCCCATCATAAAACTGTAATGCATGAAAGGATATTGCGTATCAAGTTCCCTGGGAGTAATTCCACAGGTTCCGAAGGTTACTATATGTACATCCTCAGGTTTTACAATCCCGAAGATCACCCTGTCGAATTTTTTATGGGAAGGGCTTTCATGATAGGGTTTTCTTTTGGCGCAGGGAACAAAAATACAGAGTTCCCTATAAGGAGCTTCATACTCATTAAGTACCCATTCATTAGCCCTTATCATATCCGGGTGATAAATTACCCTATCAGTGTCAAGAGGTTCTTTAGAGCGCTCTTCCTCAGGAATAATTGGTTTCATAGACTTCACTAATTGAGCCTGGAAATTGTATATATAATTAACTGAATCGGCAGCCTCAGAAGTCATAGGTTTGAGAAATATTTCAAAAATGAATCAAACAAAAAAGGAGTTAATCGAGATAATGGACGGTAAAAATAAGTTTCCTCATTAAAATAATCGTTCTCGTCCCAAAAACAAATCATGAGTAGAATCAAACAAAAAAATTTAATAAATAAAGTTTATGTTGAAAAAATGATTATCTTTGGTCAAAATATAGATCAAAGTGAAATCTTAACGAGTTCACTTGAAAGATAAAATCTAACTTTTAGATAGGATAATAATAGAACCTCAAGAAAAACAATCGGATTTTCAAAGAAATTTAGAACACTTACAACCAAATGAGACTTTATTGCATCCATTTTAACTTTTATAGGTATCGTAGAGAGGTTAAAAAAGGAATAGAACGTAGAAATTCAAGAAAAAAGACACAGAAGATCTGGAATTACGAAAAAGAAACAAATATTAAAAGAATTACTACGTTGTAAATATATTAAAATATCAGTTAATTAATGGAGGAGAACTAATTTTTTGTTTACAGAATAAAGGCTATAATTGCACATATAAAACTATATCCACAAAATGCCAATATAAAGTTTAAAAAGGGTAATTAATTGGAAAATATACTAGATATTGTTGATGGTTCACCTGTCGATTTTGAAATACTTTACATTTCAAAATTACCAAAATTTAATATACTTACTAACAGATTTAACAATTACAATAATTATACTTATTATAGCAATCATGGTAAAAATATAAGCAACGGTACCTATAAAAGTACTTAAATTTGTCAACAAATTAGTACACATTGGGAAAATATAATAAAATAGTGTAATAAATAGTAATATCATTAAAAATATCATTGTTAAAAAATCCCTCGATATTTTTAGCGACATTACTATCCCCCTTTAAAATATTTAAGACACTGTTACAGTGGAACTATCATTATCCCATGCAGGAAGGCCACTAGCTACCTCTTGTTCATGGTCATATGCATAGAAGTTGAAGCTTCCTGTATTATCATATTTAACTTTAACCTTCATAGTTTCTGTATAAAGGCATAGCTACTACTTGTTGAAAGGTTGTATACATAGTCTGGACTCAAGCCATCATATACATTTATGTATTTAGCTGGTAATGGTATTCTTAAATAATAATAGTAAATCCGTCTGGAAGAGCATAATGTCAACAACAAGATTGACAGTTCCTTCAGATCCTTTAGTATACAAGTACTTGTCTGGATAAATATCCACACTTGCTTCTACAATAATCGAATCTATTATTGCAGGAGCACGACCATCAGACGAAAGCAATGGATTTGAAGAATAAGATTTTGTCTTTATTAATTTTTATCAATATTATATATTTTTGCTCTATATGTATTATCTAATTTATCGACGTTCACAGTATAGAAAATTGTAGAATTGTTTGATGTTTCATCAAAGTAGCGCTATTTGAATCTGGATGATTGCTAAATATAATTTCCTTACTGCCAACAGTACACTTTTCGTTTGCTTCTTTTATATTATCAGATGTTGCGCTTACTACTGACAAAAAAATATACTTACCAGTAGCATTGAAAAAAGCATCATTCTTATACCAAGTCTTTTATTTGTTATCATACTTATTTACTCCTTGTATAGTAGAGTTCAGATAACTTTGGAAAGTATAACCAACTCTAAAAATAAATTAAAGCCGAACGTTTATAAAATTTTTGTATAGTAATATGGAAATCCTATAACTTTAATTTATTTTTCGAAAGTTTAAGTACTATTTTATATTTATTTGATTTCATACATTAGATTTGAATATTACAATTTTAATGACTTACTAAGTTGTAAGTACATTAAAATGTCAACTAATTACAAGGGAGCACAAAAGGTTTAGAAAACAAAATTTAGAAAATAAGGTTTAGAAAATAAAGTTTAATAAAAAAATTTAAAAGATGTCCGAGAAACTCGGTTAAGTTTACTGCTTTAATCCATCCACAAAGTCTTCCATTCTCTCCAATGCCTTTTTAATATCATTTACGGATGCGGCATAAGAACAGCGTAGGAACCCTTCGCCTGACTCCCCAAAAACGTCTCCGGGAATTGTAACAACTTTCTTTTCATCCAGAAGGCGCTCCGCAAACTCCGAGGAAGAAAGACCGGTATTTCCTATATAAGGGAAGGCGTAAAATGCCCCTTTAGGGTTACAGCATTCGAGTCCTATCCTGTTAAAGCCTCTGACAATAAGGTGTCTGCGCCGGTCATATTCCCTGACCATCCTCTCCATTTCCTCTTTACCATGACGGAGTGCTTCGATTGCTCCAATTTGAGCCGTTGTGGGAGCACACATCATGCAGTACTGATGGATCATCATCATTGAATGTATAATCTCAGGAGAGCCCATTGCAAAACCAAGCCTTAGTCCTGTCATTGCATAAGCCTTTGAGAACCCGTTGAGCATGACAGTCCGTTCTTTCATGCCATCAAGGGAAGAGAACGGAACATGCTTGCCTCCATAGGTCAGACACTCATAAACCTCATCTGAGATAACAAACAGATCATTCTCCACAACAAGGTCGGCAATACCCTCGAGGTCTTCCTGTTCCATGATCGCTCCCGTAGGGTTGTTAGGGAAGTTGAGAATTATTGCTTTCGTCTTGTCAGTGATTGCAGGTTTGAGAGCTTCTGCAGTCAGGCTAAATTCATCGTCCCTGTGGGTGGAAACGATAACTGGCTTGCCTCCTGCAAGAACAACCGAAGGCATATATGCCACGTAAGAGGGCTGGACGATAATAACCTCATCACCAGGATTAACCACGGTCCTTACTGCTATATCCAGAGCTTCACTCACACCTGTTGTGATGAGTATCTCGGATGAAGGATCATAGTCCAGACCGTAACGTCTGTAATAGGTTCTGGTAAGTTCGTCTCTTAGTTCCGGAAGCCCGTAGTTTGAGGTATATGAAGTTTGCCCTTTTTCCAGAGAATGAATACACATCTCACGGATGTGCCACGGAGTAATAAAGTCAGGCTCTCCCACACCAAGGGAGATTACATCCTCAAGCCCGGAAACCAGATCAAAAAAACGGCGTATTCCTGAAGGGGGAATTTCTTTCACAGCGTCGGCAACAAACTTAGAAGGATTGCATGAAGGTCTCAAGCAAAACACCCTGTAAAAACCATATAAATTATATAAAATGTAAAATTGAATAGGGAGATCAGAATTTGAACTGGCTCGTATTAAAATGATACTGGTAGCCTCTCAATTGTTTCAGGTTCACGGAGGATGACCCCGTCTTCTTTATAGGTTTTCAGTACGAAGTGGGTTGATGTGCTCTGTACCTGATCAAGAGTTGCAATTTTCTCTGCTACGAAAAATGCCACGTCCTTCATTGATTTCCCCCGGACAGTAAGGGATATGTCATAATTCCCTGATAAGAGCCTGACTGACCTGACTTCTGGGAACTTATAGATTCTTTCTGCAATTGCCTGATAGCCCTGATTGCGTTCAAGAGTAACCTTCAGCTCAATAACGGCATAAACATAGTTCTCCCCAACTAAGTCCCAATCAACTATGGTTTTGTAGTGCCGGATTACGCCCGTCTCTTCAAGTTTTACAATTGCCTGGGAAACCTCCTGTGCAGACATATCTGTAAGGGATGCGATTTCCTCTGGACTCGTTCGTGCATCAGTTTCAAGAATTTCCAGTATATGTCGAATCTTTTCATCCATATTGGTCACCGGCACAAAGGTAAGGGAATTTGACAAAGAATCCCGTTTCCGGGGTATATTATATATAATTTATTCAATTAATACAGCATTTACGACTCCATCCTGCCCCGGTCTGCTCGTAACTCTAGCAGTCCCAAGAGGGGTCCTTATTACGGAGCCTTTTGTAAGAATGTTACGCCTGATATAGTGCTTGTTTGCAGTGTTGTCGAGAACTCTCTCAATGGGGGCAGAAGTTGTCTTTCCATCTTTGGGATTAGTTACATTTGCAATATTGCACTGAAGAAGTCTTACCTTCCTGTTGCCTCCCATTGTGTGAACATTTTTCCTCTTTATATCACTGATACGGGTTTCCGCAGATTCGCGGCCCATTTCAAACTTGCGCTTCCCGCGGGCAGCAATAACTTTCCCACCGGTCACTTTTCTTTTGGAGCTACCTTGCCATCTCATATTAAAACCTCATCGTGTATTGAAATTAGAATCAATGCTTCTTTAATGATTATTTATATTCCTATTATAATTCTGTACTTCTGATTATAGATACTATAATCCTGATGATCCTGATATGGTGATCGTGTCAGGGCATAGGCATACCTATTGCTTAATTGCTCTGATTATATATTAATTATATTAGCAGGAGTGCTTAACTAGCATATTTGCTATGGACTATTCAATACAAATAGAATCGTATAAGAACTTTGCGATCAGGCATTCAGAAAAAACTTGATCTTGCATCATGCCTGCGCCTGTAAAAGGAGATAAGATTAGAGAGTTGTAAAATTAGAGAGTTGTAAATATAGATTACAGGATCTTAAATGTAGTACCCAGGGGAGAAAAATAATGGCTACAGAGATTTCATTGAATACAATATGTGGACATACAACAAAAATAATTGCCACAAAAGAAGGGAAGACAACTCACATACATATTAAGACCACATGCGAAAAGCTCAGTAAGTGGGGCACACATTTTGATGTGGAAATGAAAGATCTTATGGGAGGCCCCGAAAGCGTACTTGACCAAAAAATGACTGAAGCGCCCCTTACACCTACTTGTCTTGTTCCGGCAGCAGTAATGAATGCTTGCTGGCTCGAAAACGGCATGATTTCAAAGAATCTTGCTCGAGGAATGGGAAAGATGGAGATTATCTTTGATAAGTTGGAGTGAATTTTCTAAATTTCAAACAACTCCCCAAACAACCCCTTTATTTCCTTTGGAAAGATGGACAGTACGGAAGGAAACCAGCAGAAAATGGTAGTACTGTGGGAAATTGCCTGCATACATATAAACTCGGGAATGCTTATATCGAATCTTGTCATGTATAATTTGCCCAAAAGTGGACAAGACAAGTCTCAAACTTTTTTAGGAAAAAGTTTGATAAAAACCTGATCATATATAAATTTACTTATAAATAGACACTAGACAAATCGCTTATAAAATACTTGAGAACTACTAAAACATTATTTTCAGAACTAACAATAATCTCAAAACCCGAGTTGAAAACATGGATGTAAAAGAGATAAACAAGTACGGACAAGAACTTGTAGACTGCCTGAAACTCAAGACTTCCCCTGTTGCAGTAAAACTGATCCCAAAGGGAGGAGAAGTTCCGGAGGGAGTTAAGAAAGTAGATGAGACTATGAGACATTGCCAGCTGGTTGACAGAGTGAGAAGAACAGGAGAAGAGTTCTATACTCTGGGAGAAGATCAAATGTGTAAAGGTGGAGCTGGCGCGATGGGCCTTGGCGAAATGCCTCCAAAAGTTGCAAGTGGAGAATTTTATTTTAATAAACTCAAACAGTTCAGCACGCAGGGGGCTGCAAGGCGTACTCTTGAAAGGGTCCCCAAGCTTCCCGCGAATTCAACAGAAGCTATCCTGTATTCTCCCCTGGAAAAAGCTACGTTTACTCCGGATGTTGTTGTGGTTATCTGCACCCCCAAACAGGTTATGTTACTTACACAGGCCTTAATGTATAAAACGGGAGGCAGAGTCGAAGCAAGTTTTGCAGGAAAGCAGAGCTTGTGCTCGGACGGGGTTGTACAGGCGTATAAAGAAGGCAAAGTCGGAGTTACAGTCGGCTGCAGCGGCAGCAGGACATACACCAAGATTGCAGATGAAGAAATGATTATGGGGATTCCTATCGAACTTCTTGCCGATGTAGCCGCTGGCCTCAAGGAAATTTGCGCTAAGTAAACCCCAGAAAGAGTATCTGCCTTTCAAATAAAAAATTTATTCGTGCTCAAGCCCTTTCAAGAAATCTCCAAATAAGAAATTCCATGAAAGGGCAAGAGCTTATGATATGCACATTAAGAAATCTCAATACCCCTTAAATAGACATATTTAACTCATTCTTTTGACTCAATTTTGTTATTAATTCCTCCAAAAGCACAGAACATATCATTCAAATTCTTACACGGGCACCCGCTTTAACTTAAGTTTCACCATTGATTCAGTACCTACAAGAGAAAATGAACATGCGGGAAAGATTTAACTGTATAAATTAATTCATTAACCGAGCGAAAGCCAAAAGAGCTTATCCAAACTAACCTTCTTCAGCAAATTTAAAAACAATTTCCTTTGCCCGTGAGTCAACCTTTTTGAGTGAATTGCATCTTTATGTAAATTAGTCCGCTTGAGCGAACGAAGTGAGCGAAACGGACCCCGTCCTCCCGAGACGGGACTCGGGGCGGGAATCAATTATATACTAAAAGAGAAAAGAGAAGAAAAATGACCTATTACATAGCAGACTCAGCGGTTTTTATAATGGGAAACTGTGACCTGGACAGTTCCCTGATAATTACCGTCCCTTCGGTTGCAGAAGAATTGAAAAGTAGGGACTCCGCACTTCGTTTTGATCTTGCAAAAGAAGGAGGGTTACGTGTGGAATGGCCAGATCCCAAAATGGTAAAAGAAGTTAGGGAAATGGCTGAGCACACCCGGGACTCCGAGGAACTCTCAAAAACTGACCTTGAAATCCTTGCAAAAGCTCTTGAATACAGGGACAAAGGCATATTGCTTACGGATGATTATGCAGTCCAAAACGTTGCCGTACAACTTGGGATTCAGGTAAAACCCATTGCCCAGAAAAAAATAAAGGATATTATTATCTGGCAAAAACAGTGTATTGGCTGCAAAAAAACTTTTGACAAGGGGGATGTTTGCCCTATATGCGGTTCACCCCTTAAGAAAAAAAGAAAAAAAAGTAGAAAAGAGAAGAGTTACTCTTGAGCTGAAGAAAAAGATATAATGCTTGATAATGTAATAGTGTCTTTAATTGAGAGAATATACATTTGAATATAGTTTTCCAGGCAGTATTCCAGGCAGATTATAAGTAAGTTGTAAAATGTGTCGAAAAATACAGCCAGATAAAAAAACTCAGGTGGGAATGGAGGCATGAAGAATATAGAAGACTTAATCCAGAAAGCTGTGGAACTGCAAAGCAACGGGCTTGTAACCGGCCAGATTGCTGACGAACTCAACGTTTCAAGGGAAACGGTTACCTGGCTTTTAACCCGTTCAAAAAAAGAAGTAGCAGTCCCCGCTCCGAAGGATATTTCCGTGAACTGGAGCAGTATAGGAAAAAGTGCTACGCGGCTCCACTACATCTCGCTTGCGCTCTGCGACATGGTGCTTGAGACTCTGGAAAAAACAAACGCCGAAGTCGACGTAGTTGTCGGTGTCGCTGCCAGTGGAATTCCTCTAGCAAGCATGATGGCAAATGAGCTAGGAGCTGACTTTGCCCTCTATCATTCCCGTAAAGGACAAGACGTGGTTCAGCCAGGCCAGAAAGGAACAATAAGCAGGAATTTCGGAAGCGTTGCCGGCAAGAACTGCGTGATCGTGGATGACGTCATTACTACAGGCTCTACAACGATGGAAGTTATAGAGCAACTTAGGGAAATGGGCGCGAAACCTAGAGCCGTAGTGGTTCTTGTAGACAAAAAAGGCGCAGACATGATTGCTAATGTCCCGATCCAGTCTCTTGTAAGGATTGTACGCTTGGACTAAAAGGCAAAGTAAGGACAAATTGTTAAAACTTTTTTGCGCAGAAAGCCTTTCCTGGTGAAATAAATAGGAAAGGCAAGCTTTTTAACTTAATTTTCTTTCTTTTATATGAGTTAACTATTTACCCCTAACTGATGCAGGACTACAAGATCAACTTACTAGGATTGAGAAAAAGCTGGTATAAATTTGAGAGAAGTGTAGGGAAAGTCTTATGCACATATTTTTCAATAACTTAATTTACTACTTAGAACCACAAATTTTAAAAATAAATAGTCTAGAGATTTCAAGCAAAATAAATAAGAAGTTCTCTTCTCGTTTTCGTTTACTAGCTAAAAATTTCCCAAAATCTGCAGCTATCTTTAAAATTTTTAATAACTAAAATCATCTGCATAATTTTAGAATAAAAATAAGCTTGATAGTCTTTTTTGAAGGAAAAATCTGAAAAAACAGAGCTTTTGTAAAAATAGAATTTCTTAAAATAAACTAATTAAGAATAGTATTTTTTTATCCAGAATAGAAGCAAAGGAAGGAAAGAGGCTATTAAAGCCCTTTAATACTCGACGTCTGCGGATGCAATCTTCTCGGCAAGCCTTGATAGCACCTCAGTCCTCATTCCTTCTACAAACTTGATACTGCCCACAACAAGATGTCCTCCTCCGCTGACGCCGGCACCTTTCATTTCTTCCCGGAGTTCCCGAACGATTTTCGGAATATTCATAAGCACGCCCTTGGAGCGGATAACTGCAAAGTCAGGACCATATCCGATGGTTACCACGGGATTATCCAGATACTTTTTAGTAAGCACGTCATGAACTTCTCCGGAGGTCTTTCCTGGTGGCGGGAAGGTGAATTTCTGGGCGTAGTTTTCAACGTCTATCACATTCATAATAGCCCCATTTGCCAGTTTTTGAGACTTGACATTAAAGAGGCAGGTCTCAAGCTGTTCCTGTATCATGGAATTTGCTTGTTCGCAGAGCAGGGAAACCAAGTTTTTATGAGTCTCGTGATCCCCAAGATCCAGAATGTCATCGATAAGGCCCTTTCCACTACTAAATTTCAACCAGAACTGTTCATAGTCCAGAGCCAGAGCCATTTCTTTCAATTCTTCAAGGGTATAACAATCCGAGGCAAGAGCTATGTACCTTTCAGCTTCCGGAGCCTCTGAACGGTCTCCAACTGCCGAAACCGCTGGAAGATGCTTTATTGTATCGCTAATGTCGGGATTGATCATACGAGCAACTTCAGCGCAGAGCATTCCGGCAGTAACCCCGAAATCCCCTCCCACATGCGCAGGATTTACGTGCCCTATAAGATATTGATCAACGATCTCATCGGGATGGTGATGGTCAATTACAAGCATATCGATTCCATAAACACTGGCTTGCCGCATTGAAGGAACATCTTCTTCGGTAGATCCATTGTCAACAAGAATCACAAGCGGCATTTTCTGCCCATGCCTGGAAAGATCTTCAAGCGCAAACGAAATATCTCTCGTAACGTCAGCAAGCTCATAAAAAGGAGCTTTAGAAGGAGCGCGTTTGTAGAAGTAATATTCCGCATCTGCTCCCCCTATTTCTGTAATAAGGGGTAGGATCGCTCTCTCAAGTGCAATTGCCGAGGTAATTCCATCCGCATCAGCATGATGCCTGAGAATAATTGGGGTTGAATGGAGAATAGCTTTTTTTATCTCTCTGGCTACATGGAGCATCTTAGGTTTAAGTTTCTCCATAATCTCGCTTTTGACAAGGAAAGGAATATCCGCAGGAGCTGCTTTTTCGTTAATTACACTTTCAACTCTGCCCTTGACAACTGCTTCCTTCTCACCTGTCAGCTTTTTCATACTCATGACCTCGATCTGAATCTGGTCATCTCGCAGAGTCACTTCTCCAGTAATGGAAACTATCATTCCTACATCAATGTGTGGATAGGATCTTTTCCCAGCACTCTCAAAAGCTGCACAGGGCACAAAACCTCCCTCATCGCCGATGGTAAAAATCGTGGGCCCGCTAGTCTGTTTTACCTGAATTACTTCCCCTTCGATTCTTAGTAGCCTGCCCTTCATACTGGAGTCAATTTCAGCTGAGTTCTTGAGTGGAAGTTCTTTTTCAAGCTCGATAGTTTCGTATTTTTTAAGGGTTTTCGGGATCAGATCCAGCTTTCCTCCTGCCTTGACGCTTTTTACCAGAACAATTACGGCTTCCCCGACTTCAGGAGGAACCCCGACATTGCTAGAGTGCATAAGCCCTCTTACGTGAGAGTTAAGATCCACAAAGACCCCAAAAGAAGCTTTACTGCTCACTATCCCATGGTAAAGCTTTCCTGCCTCCACGTCCTTAAGGTCGCAGGATTCATCAAGGGCATAAACATACTGAGAACGGACACAGGAATCACATAGTTCTTCATCAGGATCCTGAGGGTTCTCAATACGCGCTCCACAAGCCTTGCATGTGTATATCTTTCCCAGTCCTTCGCAGGTTTTGCAGGGGGTAGTTATGTCGATACTTCCAGTGCCTTTACACTTATCACATGCAGTACCATTTTTTAGAAAACTGTCAAGATTTTTTTCTGACATTTTCATGAAATCAATTGATTTTGATTTACCTTTGCCCTTACATTGAGGGCAGATTTCAGTTGAAACAACTTCATAGCCACGTCCGTGGCAGTCTGGACATTCCTTACTCATATAATACCAACACCAATGGTTCTTCCGAACCCGCGTTTTCTTGAACTACTGTTGCGGCCCAGAACATGTTCCTGAACCTGGACAGTGTTTCTCGTTTTTATTGTCAGCTTTTAAGTACGTTGATCTAACTATACAGCCCTACCCAGACCGAAAACTAATTCCATTCTGCTCTCTTCCCTGTCAACTCACTTTTCCCTGTTTTATATTTTCTATGTTTCAAATATAAGTATTTTCAGAGATAACTATTTCTCAGAATGAGTCTCTCAAGCAGCCACTTCATAATTTTGTACAATCAGGTATCTGCATTTCTAACACTTATTTCCTTCTCCGATCTCGCATTTCCTTCTCCGATCTCGCTCAAAATCTGAAAAATTGAAGTCAATAGAAAATCTAGAGAAGAAATTAAGAATAGATAATATAGTATAATATAGTTTTTCAGTTATTTTGAGAATTCAGGGTGCAAAGTTTTTGAATGATGAATACTTACTCTATAGAAACTTTTATTATCAATAATCCTAACAAAGAATACTTAATTATTATTAGATATGATTTAAACATTAATGGAATGAGAGGGCATAACAATTATGAGTATTTTTGCAAGTCAAATATATCTTCCTGTATTGTTAGTTTTAATATTAATACTCTCACAATCAATAAAAGTAGTTAACGAATATGAAAGAGTAGTCATTTTTAGGCTGGGCCGCCTAAGTGGTGTAAAAGGGCCAGGGGTTTTCCTGATCATACCGATTGTTGATAAAGCTATAAAAATCGATCTGAGAGTTGTTGCCATCGATGTGCCCAAGCAAGCCGTAATCACCAGGGATAATGTCACGGTTGAAGTGGATGCAGTTGTTTATTATAAAGTCGTGGAACCTGGAGCTGCCATAACTCAGGTTGAAAATTATATGTTTGCAACTTCTACCCTTTCACAGACTACCCTGAGAGACGTAATGGGCCAGATGGAGCTTGACGAACTGCTTTCGGAAAGAGAACATATCAACAAACAAATTCAAGAGCTTCTGGACGCATATACTGATCCGTGGGGGATCAAAGTTACAGGCGTTACAATCAGGGATGTTGCCCTGCCAGAAACAATGAAAAGAGCAATTGCAAAACAGGCTGAAGCCGAAAGGGAAAAGCGTGCCAGGATTATCCTTGCGGAAGGAGAGTCTCAGGCTGCACAGAAAATGAAAGAAGCTGCAACCTTTTATGAGGGAACACTCTCAGCGATTAAATTGAGAGAACTACAAACTTTAGCCGAGATTGCCAGGGAAAAGAATCTCATAGTAGTAACACAGTCCCAGTCTCTTGAAACCGGAAATATAGCGGCTTTATCTAAGGCTATTGCCGACAGAAAAGAGCAATGAAGGAAAAAACTGAAGAAAAGGATGATAATGCAAAAAAGAACTGAAGGAGATGGATAAGTAAGAAAGGACTGATAAAAATGCCTGTAAAAGGGATTCACCATTTTCTCCTTATCTTCTTCCTGTGTTTCATCCTCACAGCCGCTTATATACCGTCTGTGGATGCCGGGCCTCAACAGAAAGTGCTTGTGCTTGAGATATCTGAGGCTATTACACCAGCTTCGGATGACATTATAGCGGATGCAATAGAAAGAGCTGAAAACGAAAATTTTGAGGCTTTAGTAATCAGTTTGAATACCCCAGGGGGAGGACTGGATGAAACCCAAAAAATCATAAGTTCAATTGAGAATGCGAGCGTGCCTGTTATTGGGTATGTGCCTGAGAGCGGAAAAGCCTGGTCAGCCGGCACTCTTATCCTTATGGGAACAGATATTGCTGCAATGGCGCCCTTTACGGTCATCGGATCAGCTCAGCCTGTTCAGATGTCGGCTGAAGGGACAAAACCCATTAAAGACGAGAAAATAATAAACGCTCTTGTCAAATTTTCGGTTGCAACAGCCAGTAAACATGGGAGAAACGAGACCTTTGCAGAAGAAGTAATAACTAAAAACAAAAATCTTGACGCGCAGGAAGCCCTGAAGGCCGGCGTAATAGAATATGTAGCTCCTTCTATTCCAGACCTATTAGTACAGATTGACGGGCAACAAGTAAAAAGAAGAATCCTGCAAACCGAAAATGCAGAGATCGAAAACTATGAACCTCCTCTTTCTCTATCCCTTTTAAGGCTTATTTCAAATCCGATAATTTCCTCCCTTCTTTTGACCCTAGGGATTTATGGTCTAATTTTTGGAATCGCAAGTCCAGGAGCTGGAGCAGAGGTTTTTGGAATCATCTCAATTGCACTGGGATTGATAGGTACAGGCTTTGATATCAATATCGGGGCAATTTTTCTTATTCTTTTAGGAATAGGACTTCTTATTATTGAAATCAAAGTACCTGGTTTTGGAATATTCGGGCTTGCGGGACTCATCAGTCTCATAATAGGAAGTATACTTCTTGTACCCATGGGAAGCGAAAATATTTACACCCCCGAGTTCAGGAGACTTCTTACCTTGACAGTTGTTGCTCCAACGATTGTTTTTGGGCTGTTTCTGGTTTTTGCAATATACAAAGTAAACGAGATAAGAAAGAAAAAACCGGTCATTGGAGAGTTTATAGGAGATACTGCGCAAACCATAGATCCTCTCGGACCTGGAAAAACAGGTTTTGTTCGTTATAAAGGCGAATACTGGAAAGCCAAATCAGAAGAGAAAATTGAACCGAAGGTAGAAGTAGAAATCACTGGAAAAGTAAGGGAAGTACTCTTAGTAAAAAGAAAAGTGTAATTATTCCTTCTTCTCCAGTTTAATTACTTTTTGACTTTACTTTAATTACGAAGTTAATAATTCATGGTTAAGCCCTGAATTAAGCAATTTTTCGCTAAAGTATTTTTTAAAAGGCTTTAGCTTAACCTGAACTAGGTAATTTAAGCAGTTTTCGCTAAAGCCTTTTTTGAAAAGGCTTTTTTTAAAAAGCTTTATCTACTTCTTATTTTTTCAAGGACTTTTTGTTTCTTTTCGATAGCTTCATGCGCAGCCTTATCAATTGCTGCTTTCATTTCTTCAAAGTCCCTGGGATTTTCTTCCCCATGTACTTTTTTCACTGGTGTGTAGGCGGACTCCCTAAATCTTGGTGTGAAGTCCCTACATTCTCCATTTAAGAAGATTTCAGCTCCATTTCCTTCCTCAACACGCCCTATAATGTCAATCTTAATACCTGCAGCCCTGATATTATCGAGGATCTCGTTAGCATATATAGGGGGGACAATTATAAGCAGGGCATCGAGAGAGACTCCCAGATAGTCGATTTTTAGATGCTCAAGCATTGAAAGTACCTTTGGGTTCACAAGAGCCCTTATCTTTTCCTCTTCAAAGACCAGTTTTACACGTGCGGTCTTTGAAATTTCCTTGGCATCACCCCGGATTCCGCCATTAGTAACATCTGTCATCGAATGAACCTTTTCATGCAGCCCGGACTGCAACAGAGCCTCACAGGCTTCCAGGAAACGGATATTAATGGTTTCCTCTACAACCTCATGCATCCCGTAATAAAGCGCAGTTGTAGAAATCGTGCCCCCGCCTGCACCTTCAGTCATAAGAATAAGGTCTCCTGCTTTGGTGCGGTTGCGCGAGGTAAGCAAAGAGGTTATACCTACAGCCCCAACTCCACCTGTCATGCGTTCACCTATAACCATATCCCCGCCGATTCGAAGCGTGCTTCCAGTAATAAGAGGTATCCCGGTAAGTTCCGAGACCGTGGTTATTCCTGCAATATGGTCGAAGATCTTTGCTACATCTCCGTCGTCAGCTACATGAATATCGGAGAGCATTGCGAGGGGTCGAGCTCCCATAGCGTATATATCACGCAGAGCTGCCCGGGCTACGTGAAAGCCCGAGAGAAAAGGAAAGTCGCTAAGGCGAGAGTGAATCCCATCAATAGTAACTACAAGGTAATCTTCCCCAATTTTGACAACTCCGGAGTCGTCAAGCTGGGAGCTGTCCACAACTGCACCAGTCTTACCTATAACTTCTCCAAGCTTGGAGTGAACGTAGAAATCCCCTGTACCTCTGGAACCTACCCCGAATTCTCCCATAGAAACTCCTGAGAAAGTTGGACTTAACACGTCTCCTTCCACATCAATTGTTGCTTTTGCCTCACAAACGACCGCAGCCGCTATCTCATGAGCTCTTTCCAAGCTTATATGCTTAATTTCAAGAATTCTTGAAGCTAGCTTTTCCTCAAGCCCTGCTTCGTTTGAAGGGTCCTCCCTGAGAGCCCGTTTTGCGTAGCCTTCTATATCCATAGTCACCATCTCTTGCAGATATTTCTGCCCTGAAAGGTATAGGGCAGGATAATTTGGCATTCAGGTATCGTTTATTAATTTCAAGTAGTCTGTTAATTTCAGATGCTTCAGTATAAGATAAGTAGGAATCAGAATTCAGCAACCAAAAGAAAATGAAAAAACAAATTTCGAGCACGAGGGCAAATTCCCAAAAGAATTCCTTTTAGCACATATCTACGAAGTTTTTCAGGATTTTCAACCCAATAGCTCCACTCTTCTCAGGATGGAACTGGGTGCCCATAACATTGCCTTTAGAGTTTACAACCGAAGCTGAAAAATCCAGCCCGTAATTGCAAGCTGCAAGGGTATTTTCAGAAGATGTGTCCACGTAGTAGGAATGCACGAAATATACGAAAGAGTTGTCAGGAATCCCTTCAAACAGGGGGTGATCCTGCTTGATTTTAATATTGTTCCAACCAATGTGAGGTACCTTTAAATCGGATTTTGGAAAGCGCAGTACCTTGCCGGAAATTAGGTCAAGCCCGCCAGTAAGCTTTCCTTCCTCCGAAGAACTCATTAGAACTTGCTGCCCGAGACATATCCCGAGCATCGGCTTGCCTGACCGTACATATTCTTCTATAATCCCTTTGATGGGGTCAAGACACTTCATCGCATCCACAAAAGCGCCGACACCAGGGAGAATTAAACCGTCTGCGGCAAGAATCTCCTCAGGATCCCCGGAGATTACGGGACTTGATCCGACGTGTTCGAGCCCTTTTTGAACACTGCGGAGATTTCCAAGCCCGTAATCGAGAATCACAATTCTTTTCATAGCTTTAACAAACAAAGTTAAGATAGATTAACTTTACGAGCAAGAAAAAAGATAGCAGGGAAATAATTAAAAGAAAGAAAAATAAGACGAAAAATAAAGGAGATTGTAAATCTTTTACGGTCAAGACCTGCCAGCAGGAAGGCTGCAAGAGCTTTTCTCCCTTTCAAAAATCACCTTGTATTTGCCACAATGTATGCATTCATAGCGTTTTTCGAGCACTGTTGGCAAAAAGCACAATGCCCCGCTTTTTCGTTTCCATTCATGCAGTCCTAAAAAACACAAGAAACTACGGTTACGATCCGATTCGTCTGAGTCATCAGAGCATTCCTGAGTCAAAAAACTGTTTCCCCTCGTTTCTGATTGTTAAGGTTATTCTACAATAATAAGAAAATTATGGGTAAAAGAACTATATAAATATATAGTTTTCAATGAGGATATCAAAAAGTTGATTTATATAAAACAATGCTTGATTAAAAATAAAAGAGAAAAAATAAACATAAAGATATAAGAAACTTTAGCATGAATAATTTAACAAATTTAAAAGGGATAAAATATGGAAAAAAATCAGGTTGTAATGATTGAAACAACAAAACATAGATTATGTCGTTTATCATAAAAATCGGCATTGTCTTAAAAAGTTATTACAATTTTCCGCGTAGACCATTCGCTCTATCGGTGTCGAGGCAAGTATCCGACCAGTATGTTTGATATATCTCTCGGCCATTTCGTCGTAACCCACGTCCTCGATTGCCTGCCAACCATACTCTTTTAGAAAGTTTGGCCATGCGTCTGGCCCCATCTCGAAAAGTCAGATTTTATTTTTTACCACGTACTTTTTGTAGAAATTCTCCCAACCATGCATGAATCGACCATCAAGAAAGTCCTTGCAAATATACGTAAAAACAAGGCGGCTGCCCCGTGCAGCCTTAGCCAGAAAATCAAAGGTTGACCTGATGCCTTTTTCTGTCAGATATTGAGTGACAGCTTCAAATATGAAAAAGGTCCGCTTGTTTCGTAGAATAACCGTGTGATTCCAGTATGGTACCAGGATCTTCGAGGTCGAGGTTTATTGCAACAAGTTTGATATGTGAAGGAATTTTTCCAAGCACCTTACAAAGTCGGCCCTGCTTGGCTTTGATGTTTTCAAGTTGATTGACCTCCCAAACAGGTATGTCATATAGAGCAGGTAAACGATATGCTCGGGTATCAAATCCTGCACCCAGCTTCACTACCGCTCCAATCTGATTGCTCGAATAGATTAGTTTCTCGTCTAATTAGTTTCTCGTTAGTTTATCGTCTATATACCGCTTTTTACACGCCAAGCCATCCCAGATGCCGGGAAAATCTTTCTCGGTCACATGGATCAGACAGCTTCTGACCCAGTTGGGTCGCATCAATCATACTAACACTCTTGCGCTGAATGGCAATACACGATATGCCAAGTTATCCTCTATAATGCGTTGCTTTTCTGGAAAATATTGCTCAATAGCGATTAGCACTGTTGGACTTACTCCTGTTTTAGCTGCTGCTTTTGCCACAATATTTTACTCCCGAAATTAGAGACTTTTTATTATTTTCTGGTTTTCCTTTTTCTCCAATCATGCAAAAATTAGGACTTACGCACTTATGATTCAAAATCGAGTATACTAACCATTATAGAGAAAATTTGAGTTTTAGAAAATTATGAGTTTATTGTACTTAATTTTGAATCATAAGTGTGTAAGCTCTAAAATTGTATAAATTGATTGAATTTTAAGACAGTCATCAATTATGCATACATACAATTTTCGTTTAAACGCCCCGATATAAACAACTTGGCTATTATTGGCACATCGGTATTCTTCACAACAAACAATTCTCTTTTACCAAAACGTACACAGCCTTTATGTATACTGTAGTTCACCCCTCCTAATTTTAATCTATTACTTGCTTCATCAAAGTGTTCGTAAGGGACTTGCAAAACGACGATATCAGAAGAATGCACTTTCAATATGCATTCACTATAAGCTTTGTTAATGTTGCAGTTTTGTTGTTCCGATGTTATTTCAGTGATTATAGCTTCAGCTTCAGTTTTATCTGAAAATACTTTATCTGCAAACTTCTTGAACTCGCCAACAGTTACAAAGATCACAGGAAGCCAACACTTAGTTTGAGTATCACTTTCAGAAAGATCCCAAGAGAGTGGCAAATCTGGAATATTACCTGAGAAGTGTTCGAAAAGAATACTCATGCAAGGCACTGGAATAAGTTCTCTCATTTCAATTAATGCATTTAATGCTATGCATACTGATTCCGAAAGTCCAAAAGCATGTAAAACATTTCGTTGCTCAGGGTCAGATAAAGTATATTCTCCCTTCCCAAATGTTTTAGATAAGTCAGTACTTGTTGCAAATCCTACACTTTCGATGAAACAAAGAATCTGTTGTTGTAAAGGGCATGATTCTATTATCCCAGCTAGGTCATCATTCATCTTTTAAACTCCCCCATATTTTGTAAACATCAATTATGAGTGAAAAACGCATTCCTAGATTATAGTTTTAGATAGCAGAGAGAAAATAGAAAGATTAAGGTTTTAAGCATATTTCCACATTTCTAGATACACAAACATAAGGATTTGAAATTAATTTTGGTCAAAAACCTCAATTCTACACTGTAAATTCTCCCTGACTTTTGGCTCTGCGTGATGTAATTTACTCAATCTGACCACAACCCCTGAAATTTAATAATACAGAATTATGTCAAACACTATATAAGATTTTTGAGGTTTAGAGATTGTTAAATTAATAGAATGAAGCAAGCAGCAAAAAAGAAGAACAAAAGAGAAGAAGGACAGGAAAAACAGAATACTAAAAGGAAGAGAAGAAGAAGGAGAGAGAGGAAAAAGGAATTAATAAATAAAGAATGAATAACAGTAAAATAGAAAAATAAGGGGAGAAAAACTAAGAAATAGTGGGAAAGAGAGAGAATAGCTCGAAAAAAGGTAATTGGGAGAGGTCAGATTAGTCTGATCTCGATCGTTTCTCCCTTATCCTGGGCTTCCAGAATATCGGATGCAAGGTCTGAGTTTGCCCTGAGTTTAACGTCTCCATGCCGGCTTACGGTTGCACTGAAAAGGTACTGGTCTTCAATATATATTTCCACATCCTTTCCTGCAAGCTCCGGAGCCCCAAGAATAAGATGCTTCTTATCTCTTTCGATAAAAGGATGAACGGAAGAAACAGCAGGCACTTCCTCAAAGCTAGATGTTCTTCTTTTCTCTTTGGGAGCTCTGCTTTCAGCTCCGTATTTCCGCCTGCCTTTTTCTTCAGCTTTTGGAGCTCCAACCTCCAGTTCTCTTACATCGATGTGCAACCCAAGGATATCTTCAATGCGGTCAATGACGTTTCCTCCTTTGCCAATAACTTTCCGCACCTCATCTTCCCGGACCTTTACGATTGCGCTGTCATCTGAAGTCACTTTTACTTCAACAGGACCGGAGGCATACCTGCCAATAACATTTCCGATCTCCTCCTCCGCAAGCTTCCAGGCAGGTTTCCTGAGTTCGGTAGAAGGCCCAACTGGCATAACAACAACCTGTTCCCCATAGGTATAGATCTCATATTCGACTCTTCGGGTCTCAAAGTCTGAAATAACAATTACCGGCCTTGCAAGGTCCTGTTCGGTCATTCCATGCGGAACCTTAACCGTAAATTCAAGTACCAGAACCTTTGCCACTTCTCCTTTATCAATAAAAATAACGGTATCCACTACCTGAGGGATCACACCTAATTCAACCCTTCCTATCAGGCGTTGAATTGCATCCACTGCCCTGGTTGCATGTACTACCCCAATCATTCCCACGCCTGCAAGCCGCATATCCGCGAAAATTAAGAAATCGCTTGTTTTCCGAACCTCATCATATATCGTATAATCAGGCCTGACCAGTAGCAAAAGATCCGCCGTATTTTCCATCCTGCCATTCAGAGGTGAATACTGGGTAATTTCAGGAGGCACCTGGAGGTCTCTTGGGGATTCCATAGTTTTTACCACCTGCCCTTGGTCATTCAGGTATCGGGCAACTCCGGCGGCAAAAGTAGACTTTCCGGCTCCTGGAGGACCGGCAATAAGAATACCACGCTGACTTACAATCCGTTCTTTGAGCTTATCACTTAGCCGGTAATGCTCAAGATCCACAATAACTGTTGGCCTCACAACCGTAATTTCCATATCATCGGAAAAGGGAGGGTGAGCAATTGCAATTCGCATATTTCGGATTTGCAGGACAGTAGCTCCACTTGAAGACATCTCGATAAAAGATTCCGGGTCCAGTCTCGCCCTTTCAATAAGTTCTTTCGAGATACTGGAAAGTTCCAACGAAGTAACAGGTTCATCACGAATCCTTACGTAATGTATATCCCCTACAGGCCCCTTCTTGGCCATAGGAGAAACTCCGTTTTTGAGATGTACAGACATAGTATCATCAGTGAAAAAATGCTCTACTTTGAGAGACGTAAACTCTGAGGGATCCAGGGTTTTGGGATGTATATACTCAACATTAAGTCCCTTTGCTTTAGCTATAAGAGACTGTACCCTGTCTTCGCTCAAAAACAACCCTCCGACCTCAATAGCAGTACTTCGGATAAGAGCATCCACTCTACCTTCTTTTGAGAGCTTTATCTCCTCAAGAGTGGGTTGAACCCCGCTGAATTTAAGTTGAATCTCTCCCCTGTCTGCCAGCTTGCGAAGTTCTGAAAGTTCTTCAAGCCCTTTGAAACCTATTTCTCTGCCCTTATTTGCCTGAGCCTCAAGTTCCGAGACTACAGCTTCGGGAATGATAACCTCAACGCTCCCGAACTCACCACTTTTAATTCGGGATGAAAGTCTCCCGTCAATAATCACGCTTGTATCCGGAACAATTCTCCATATCCGCTTCTCATCAGCCATATAAGGAAATATAGAGTTAGAAAGTATATAATAAAACTTCTGGCAATTTATTTTATAAGAAAGAAACCAGAAAGTGGTGCAGAGTAAGAATAAAGATTTGGGAAAGCTAAATTTTGACTAATAAAAATAAAGATGATTAATTAAATACACAAATTTTTGATAATAATAGAAACGTGATTTTTTTATCAGGATTTATTCTAAAATATAGTAACTAAATAAATATTAATCACAGTTTTGGACATAAAAGATCTAATTTTAATTAATATTGGTTTCTAATTTATATTTCTCTAATTATTATATTTCTGGAATAATAATACACTAGTGATACAATGGAGAATCTTTTTTATCGGCAAATAAGGAATAAATGGAATATACTATTTAATTTGTCTTCTTAAAATATACTTAGATCATTTATTCAGAGAGTAAGTATATTTGTCTAATGATATGAGATTGAAAAGCCGAATAAAGTGAAATTGTATCTAATTAACCAGAATGATGGAGGCAATAGATGGGAGAGAAAAGGTTTAGCAAAATAAAAAAGACTGTTATTGTTTTGTTGGCTGTCTTTCTTGTAATATCTTTGACAGCTGCATCAGCAAGTGCGTGGTACTCAAAGACTAGCAACGAAAAATGTAAAAGCACTCCTCATGAAAAGATCGCTAAAGAAAAAGTAGCTAAAGAAAAGTGCGTTAAAGAAAAGGTAGCTAAAGAGAAAGTAGTTAAGAAGGTAGCTAAAGAGAAAGTAGTTAAGAAGGTAGCTAAAGAAAAAGTAGTAGTTAAAGAAGTAGTTAAAGAGAAAGTGGAAAACAAAGTTTTAGGCTTTGCAGAAAATAAATGGTTCGGTGGCGGTTGGAAGGGCGACTTCCGTGACAATTTCAAAATAAAGTTATTTAACGTCGGTGGCTGTTTCACAGAACGCGGCGAGAGATATTGTGACAACGGTTGGTTCAACGACTGTTGGGATTGTTAATGTTGACAAATTCAGCCAACGATCAAATTAGTCATAAGTCCATACCAATAACGACCCATTTGTAAATTCCACATTTGATTAGAAGCAGCGAGACTCTTAAAATTAACTAAAGAGTCTTTACTGATAGGACTTACGTAGGAAGAGAGCTAAAATGAAGCGTAGATAGGTCTGTAGCAAATATTTTAAAGGAAACATAACGTTCCATACCATCTTTTCACCATCTTTTTTCAATTTAACTGCGTAAGTCCTATTCATAATAGTATAAAGATATAAAGAATACAAAAGGAAAAAAGAAATGAATAAAAATTTACCAAATTTTTAGATTAATATACATTATCCGGCTCGAAGACTTTCTCTCCCACAATCTCTCCATCAAGATTTCTATAAAAACAGGACCTGTACCCCATATGACAGGCTCCACCAACCTGTTCTACCAGCAGGAGAAGAGAATCCATATCACAGTCAACCCTGATATCTTTTACTTTTTGTATATGTCCTGAGGTTTCTCCTTTTTTCCATAATTGTCGTCTGCTTCGACTCCAGAAGTGTGCAATTCCTGTCTCTACAGTCTTCTCAAGAGCTTCTCGATTCATATAAGCACACATCAGCACCTCCCTGCTAAGCTGGTCCTGAACGACAGCAAGGATTAGACCTTTCTCGGATTTTAAGGTATCAAAATCAATCATGGGAGATAGATTGCAAAACTAGTATAAAAAAGGGAGGGAATTAGATTTAAAAGCTGCTGAAGAGACAACAGTAAGCCTGGTACTTTTTCAAGGCTTTATTCCAAGTACATCCTCAACGTATGCCCTGAGAATTTCCGCAACGCTCCAAGCCTGAGCAATGCAGCCACCTGGAGAGTAAGGATAGTCGCCATCAAATACTTCGGAAATAGTACCTAAACCTGCTGTTTCAAGGTGCACATCAAAACCCTGAAGGAGAGCCCGCATATCTTCAAGACTTTCTTTAGAATAGTTGTGAACCTTCCGATAAGCTTTCACGTAAGCGCCAAGGAGCCAGGGCCAGGCGGTCCCATTATGATAAGCCGCATCTCTTGTTACTGCGTCTCCACAATAATGTCCCTTATATAAAGGATGATCAGTCGAGAGGCTTCTAAGCCCAAATGGTGTCAAAAGGTCTTTTTCAACTCGGTCTACAATCGCTTTTTCTTTATCAGAAGAGAGCATGGTATAAGGTAGAGCCACTGAAAAGATCTGATTAGGGCGGATTGCCGGATCTTTAACCTGATTTCCTGCTTCGTCCTGAGATACAAGGTCAAAGAGACAATTAGTCTCCGGGTTCCAGAAAACATTCTCAAAATTAGAAGCTACTCCGGCTGCAAGAGTTTCATATGAGGAAATGTTTTTCCCTAAGAGACTACCAAGATTAGAAGCCGTTTTCAGAGCATTGTACCAGAGGGCATTGATTTCGCAGGCTTTACCTGCTCTTGGGGTTACCGCCTGCTCCCCAATTTTCGCATCCATCCAGGTTAACTGAGGTCCCTGCCTGATAAGATAATCGGAATCCATACCGATTCCAAAGTCCGTACCCTTACGGTAATTATCTATGATACTATCCATTGTATCCCAGACATCCGAAAGGAAAAGGAAGTCCTTAGTATATGCGAAATATCGGCCTACAGTGTGAATAAACCAGAGAGAAGCATCCACAGTGTTATAAATTGGTTCTCCTCCAAGCGACAGGAAAGCATTAGGAATCAGACCTCTCTTACAATGCCTGGAAAAGTTTTTGAGAATATATCTTGCCTCTTCAAAGCGCCGGGGGATTAAAAGCAGGCCAGGCATAGAGATCATGGTGTCCCTCCCCCAGTCTGAAAACCAGTGATATCCTGCAATCACCGTGTTTTCACCCGAAGAAGGATTTTTTACTATAAAAGGGTCCGCTGCCCTGAGAAGCTTAAGAGCAAAGGGCTCGGTAAGCCTTGAATTAAAGGCAAGGAGATTTTGTCGATAGACTTCCCTTGTATAAAATTCCTTAACTTGCTCGAGATTCAGAGAAGAAACATCTTCGGTTGAAGAAACAATAAAGAAATGTGAGGTTCCCAGCTTGAGTTTGCTTTCGAAATAACCTGGGTTGAAATTATCTTCCTGGAAGTTGAGCCCCCTCTGTCTCTCAATATCATACTCAAAGTTATAGTACCATTTGGGGTCAGAATGGTACTGGAGATTGGATGAGAGTGAAAAAGTAAAACCATTTGAGCTTTCAAGTTTTACTCCAGCAGGATTAGCTTTCTGAGTGAAGGAAAGCTCTCCTGAGCGAACGGTGTAATGGAAATTTCTGGAATTTACCAATGGGAAAATTCTTAGCATAGCTCCTTCTCTTCTGGATCTGATGTCATAGAGAATGCAGGTTGTGTTGCTGTTGTGAATCATGAAGACCTTTTTCTTTATGGTAAAATCGCCAGGGCGATAAACCCAGAGAGGAAAAGGAGCAAGGACGAATTTGGAGAGGTAATTGAAGCCTGAAGGAAAAACAGTACCAGGATACTTATGGGTTGCAAGCCGATAAACTTCATCTTTAATTGAGATTTCCTCATCAAGAGAGGAAAGCAATACAAACCTTCCTGGAGAGTTTTCTGGAGCTGCTACTAGCAGTCCATGATAGGTTCTTGTGCCTGCCCCTATTACTGTAGATGAGGCATATCCCCCGAGTCCATTTCCTACGATCCACTCTTTCTTTATTCCTTCTTCATATGTGGAAAAGGAATCTGCTCCAAACCTGATACCACTCATAAATATCTGGTTAGGATTTAATTTCTTAAATATTTGTACCCTTAGAAAAAAGAATTGGGGAAATATAAAAAGGAGAAAAGCCGGCTTATAGTAAAAAAATGTCAAATTATTTAATTTAAGGTGTGAACATAAACTATTTTAGCTGTGTAGGATATAAGAAGGTGAGAATCATGAAGCAAGACCTTTTAGAAATCCTTGTTGACATCTTCAAATCCTCTGGATACAATGTCACAATATCCAGCCAGTGTGACATCCTTGTGGAGAAAAACGGGCATCAGGCTTACATCAGGTGTGCCCTGCAGCCAGATTATGAGGAAATAAAAGCTTTTTCCGAAAAGATAGGGGACTGTACAGGAATCTACGTAATGACCCGTAAAGGGTCTGAAGAAATAATCAATTATGCAACTGAACTTGGGATCTATATTTGGGACAGGAACGAGCTGGCTCTTCAAATTGGAAGAGCGATTCTTGTAAATCTGGAAAAGAAGTTAAAGATCTCGTATGCTGAACCGGAAATTCAAGCAGAGAATGAGACACGAGATCAGCACAGACAAGCAACTTCCGAATTACCTGTCGAAAACTGTGGGCTAAAAGAAAAGTTCAGAGAAGAACCCTACTTTAACGGAGAACTCTTGCCTCTTCAGAACCAACACTCAGAGGTTGAAAAAGATTCTTTTGAAACTCAACCTCCAACACGAAGCTTTGAGGAGAGAAAAAGCTTAAGTAAACCGGAGCAGGTTGAGGCTCCAGAGACCAAATCGTACGAGATACTAAACATACAGTCTGTAGAGCCAAGGATTTCTAAAAATCAGGCGATTATTATTTCGAAACCATACATAAGCAACCCTAAGGATGCAATTTTAAAATTTGTACCTTTCTGGAAATATAGATATAGCGTAGAAGTTGAAAAACGCTTCAGGTCAAAAGTCTTAAGTATTGACGAAAAGGGAAAGGGATTTCTTAACGCTTTAAACAAATCAAAAGAAGAGATGGAAATTGAGGGGCTTGGCGCGCCTACAAGGATCCCAGCCGTGCAGTATGAGTTAAAAAGACCGAATGTGGATAAAAAACAGGCAGAGAAGATTCTTCTAGACTTAATTATAGAGGAAAACACACGCGAAATACATTTTAACAATACGGAAGGACAGGCAGTTATATATGAGCACAGGTGTCTCAGCCCTAGGCATGAAGACATACAGCTCGATATGGAGCTCGTTTATATCCCTGTCTGGGAAGTAAAGGGGAAACGTAACTCGCTAGAGATCAACGCTTATAATGCAAAGGTTCTTGAGGAGCCTGTTGATGAAGATGCCGAATTTCTGTGAATTTAAAACGTGAAAAAGTATTGGAAGAAAAATATATTAAATAGAAAATATATTTATAGATATTGGCAGAATAACAGGATCCCTCGAAAAAGAATCCCACCCTACCTTCCAGATTCCTGTGAAAAAAGATCTTTTTCAGGAAAAAGCGCAATTTTACGATAAACGTTATATTTGCCCAATGAAAGAGTATATAACCTTTGGAAATTATCTGTAAGCTGTAACGGATGGCATCTTATAGGAAATAAAACGTAGAATTATTTCAAAAAAGTATGGAAAATAAAAAGAGGTGCGTAAATGATAGAAGTAACAGACAGAGCTGCTGCTGAATTGAAAACATTGATTGAGCAGGAAGAGAAACCTGAACTTGCTCTCAGAATTTTTGTTGCCGGGGTTGCCTGCAGCGGAGTTCAGTATGGATTAGCCTTTGACGATGAACTGAAGGAAGACGACGTGACTATGGAAAGTAACGGAATTAAACTCGTTATGGCAAAAGACATTGAAAGAAGCTTCTCTGAGGGCAGCATTGACTTTATTGAGGACGAAAGCGGGAAGGGATTCCTTATCCGCAATCCAAATGCTGGTGGATGCGGCACCTGTGGCGGATGCCATTAAGAAAAGTAAAATTGTGCTGAAGGTATTGAACCCGAACCTGAAAAAAATAAACAAAAAATAAAGGAGAAGCAAGTCTATGTTCCCAGGAATGGGAGGTGTGGGAGGCCGGGGAATGAACCCGGCTAAAATGAAGCAGATGATGAAACAGATGGGAATTGATGTTAAAGAGCTTAAGGATGTTCAGGAAGTAGTTATAAAGACTGCGGACTCTAATATCATTATAGAGAATGCAAGTGTTACTATCATGAAAGTCCAGGGTTCGGAAACATACCAGATCGTAGGTGACGTAAAGGAAGTCCCAAAAGAGCTGGAGATTCCCGCTGACGATATAAAGCTTGTAATGGAGCAAACCGGTGTTTCTGAAGAGGAAGCTCGGACAGCTCTTAAAGACTCAAATGGAGACCTGGCAGAAGCCATTGTGGCACTTTCTTCTGCCTGAATCTTTTTTTATAAACTTAGTAATTACTGTCCCAGAGTTCCGTTTTAGAGTTCCGTTTTGAGAACACAGAGTTCTTTTCACTCCTCTATGCTACGCTCAAGAGGCTAATTTTTGACAAGTAATTTTTTGCTCAGAGTTACATTTATTGTAATTTCAATTCTACCCATAAGATAAGTGGATTTCGTTATTAGCTCAAGAGAGGCAAAGAAAGAAAATAGACTAGATATTAAACTAAATAAGATAAAACTGTTTTTAACGGCTTTTAAAATAGGTTCAACAGTTTCAAAAAAATATATTCTTAATGAAGTATAACAAGTCATAGAATCAGTGTTGGAAAAATAATATTGTAAGAATAACAATATAAAAGATCAATAAAAGTATCAAGATTGATTTAGAAATAGAAGAATA
>DAKJ01000011.1 GCA_002496565.1 Methanosarcina sp. UBA289
CTGTCAAACTAAGGTTATAATAAACTTTTCGACATGCTAAGCTATCCTTTGAACATATTTGATTCAAAAAGAAACACGGAAGAAGAAAAGAAAATATATAATAGACTTGTAGCAAAATTTAAAGCTTTGATGGAAAATTGGGGAGGACTTAAACCTATTAGATCTCTCATTGAGGACGTATTTAAATTAGCCAAAAAAACGTGCAATATGGAGAATTTACACCGATATACGATGCGTTCTGTAAAAAAGTATTGTTCTTTAGCCGTATTTTTGACAGGGACAATTACTGCGTTCTTTATTAGTGACAAGAAGGGATTACAACACTTGGCTGAGAGTTAAGAAAAAAAGCACCATAGATAAAATAACATGTTTGGGACAATTCGTATCTTAACCGAATCCAAATGGAGGATTCTTACAAAGCCATTAATCTGGTGATCTATATGAGATATACTCACCATTAATTTCCATTATTTCATATCCATTCAACTCATCACCCGATTTAACAGTAAAAGCATTTTCATAATCAATCAGCCATAGACCATCGATCTGAACAATACTGTCGACTGCTCCCTGAAAGATCTGGTTGACATGCACTCTGAAGACAACAACATCATTTTCGCCCTGGATGCCATCACGTTCGACTTCCCATATGCCACCGCTGCCATCATCGATTGAGATGATATCGTCATCTACGAGTTCTCCATCTTTGGTGAATTCGAGCCACACTTTCTCACCGTCATCGACCTGCTTGACTTCAAGATAGTAGCCTTCATCTAAGTCGAGTAATTCGCCTGGCCTTACATTATAGTACTCGATTTCTAATGGCAAGTCAAGAATCAGTGGTGCAAGTTTGTTTTTTGAATAAGATTTCAAAGGGACGTACTCCTCTCCAAACATTTTGATTATAGAGTATTTCTGATTCTTCCAAGCATCAGATCGGTATTCAACCTGTTGAAAAGAACGTCTCTCTACATTCGTAAGTTGAGTAGGGAGTAGCCCAGTTTTCTCATTTTTTTTCTGTTCTTCTGTTGGTGTCAATAGTATATCATCAGCTGTTCTCTCATTCTCTTTAACAGAAATTTTGGCTATTTGATAAGTATCTTCAGAAGTATCCGGTTTTTGTAACATCCCAGCTTCATTATTTTCGACTGATTGGTAAGGATCGCTGCTATTTGAATCTAAGAACGCGGTTGCGATAATCAAAAGAATTCCCAGAGTCATGACAATTTTTATCCCACGAAGGATGCTCTTTCCGGAAGACAGATCTGATTTTTTAGGAGAAGGAGATGTTGTTTGTTTTACATCGTGGAATATTCTTGCTGCCTCAAGGTTTTTTCTTTTGAGTTCTTCCCAATCTTTCCTTTTAGCTTCTTCTCTATGTTCTCTGAGTCTTTGCTGCTCTTCTTCCCATTCCCTTCTGGTTTTTTTCTCTTCTTCTCTGCGTTTTCGTTCCTTTTCTTCCCGCAATTTTATTTCAAGTTCTTCTTTTTCCTTTTCCCTGCGCAACTTTTCCGCTTCGGCTTTCTTTAAGCGTTCCTCTTCTTCTTGCTGTTTGCGTAGCCTCTCCTGTTCTTTTTTTTCTTTTTTCAGGCGTTCCTTTTCTTCCTGCTGTCTGCGTAGTTTCTCTTCAGCTTCTTTTTTTCGGATTTCATCTTGAGAAGGTCCAAAATTAGTCCTCTGCGCAACACCACCATCAATCTTAACTAATGATGAGCCTTCTCCATCGGAAAAAATTGTATGCTGTACTACGGAATCGATTATATTGATAACCTGTTCCCTTTTGATAACCCCAATTTCCTTTGCGGCACTCGAACTCTGTACAAGATGCCGGAGATTTTCCACAATCTCATTTAAAAAGCCATTAATTCCAAATTCCTTATCTGACTTTGCTTGAAAAAGAACCTGTGTTATTCCCTAGCGCTCTATGATAACAGCCGTAAGCAGATAATAGGCTTTTTCTCCTAAAGAGTCACCTGCAAGGTAAAGAATTTTCCCATTTTCCACGGAAAATTCATCAACTTTATACAGCCTGTTTTTGCAATTATGGGTAACGAATTCAACTACTTTTCAGGCTGGATGTTTTCAAAATTCAAACCACGTTCTGCAGGGTAGCCTTCATTGAAAAGCGTGAGAAAATCATTTCTCATAATAGTTTTTTCTTTCAGGAAAGGACAGACGCAGTGAACTTCTTTGGGACGCATATCAATGATGTGTTTTTCCCAATTATGGTCTCTATAGCGAACTGTCGCCCCGATTTCTTCCTTATGAACACAGCTGAGAGGTTTGAGTATGAATTTTGCGGTCCTGGGAATGGACGGAGGAATATTTCCAAGTTCTTCTATTTTGCTGTTTTCAAGTTCAAAAAGAGAATAACTGTAATCAAGAATTACTTCAACGTCAGAAATGGCGGAATCTCCGTTGTTGATCACGCGGATACCGAATCTAACCTTATTATCAGGAAGAACTTCATACCCGCGTTTAATTTCTATATCCGCCATTTGCACACACCTAAACTTTTTTATAATCTTCACCTATAAAGATATTTGTATTTTAGCATACGAATTTCCTGGGATGGGCTAAATAGTTGAGAAAATAAACAAAGAGTATGAAATCTTCTAGATTGACCATAGATCCAGAATATTCAAAGGCTCAATATGCTATACAGCAGCTAGCAGCTAAATAAGTTAAAATTTGAGCATATTTAAGCTCCACTTCGGTAATGTAGAATGATCCTATAAAATGAAACAAATTCGAAGTTGAAGTGAAATAGTGATTCATCCATATACGATAGATTATTGTAACAAAAGAAATTAAAACAGGCCGTCTCAAAACTCAAGCCATTTCTATAATTGGATAGTGGGCAATGTTTACTTTAAATATAGGTAAGATATTTCTCCAAATATCAGGCACATATTGCCCTTATAGTCGAATATTTTGTCTCAATCATAGAATCGAGTTTAATTCTTACTTTCGGAAGGTCGAGATTAAAAATTAGAATATTTTACTCAATACTGTTTTAGATCCCACTTTCCGCAGTAAATTTTAGTATATTCATAATTTTTCCTGTTATCTATTTTCAATCTAACATGAATTTATTAGATTTCTGTGCAGGAGTTAAAAACAGCGAGATGACCATATTTAGAGACCAAAAATAATAGCATTCAATTTCACCAAGTTTCAATTGAGTCTATATTATTTGAAGATCTTTTAAAAAACACTAGCGGGAAAATATTGGTTTTCGAAAAAATACTGCGGAATATAGGTTAGATCATTAGCTAATTTGATGTATGGCTTAAAGTTGGTTAACCTGAGGTTCAACTCCTGCGACATAAACATAGAACCATTTTTTTCATTAAAATATAGTATGAGAGATCAGTAATTGGCCATATGTAAACCTAAAAAATACATACAATTGTGGAGTGTCATTTCAAAATCGCAATTAGCGAAATTGATAAAAAATTAACGACCTGCCGAATGAAAGTAATCTAGATTTAGTTGTCTATTTTCAGTCTCTAAATCCTGATTTAGATAAGCGAACCTGTTTAGATAGGTATTCTACAGAACTAAAAAATTATGAAAAACTAGACAAACTTATTTAAATCTTTAATAATTAATGAATATGAATAAGCAGTTTTATGATAAGTTTGCACAATCTTTCTCAAAGTATATCAAATATAATTAATAAAATAAATATTATCCCCCAAATATAAATAACTTTCAAAAGCCCAGCATATCACCTATAATTAATATAATAAACATCATTCCCCAAGGATAAATAGCTTTTAAAGGTTCGGACATTTTTATCTTTAATAATTTTTCCATAAACCAAGGAATAGTTATGACACACATGACTATTGCAGCTTCTATTTCTCCTGCTACCCCAAAAAACGTTATAAAAAATAATGGAGGTATTGAGCGAATTATAAATAAGACAAGCCAAGTGATCGAGTATGAAACGGAATCTACATCTATGGGATCTACACTATGTTTTATGAGTCTTTGCTGCTCTTCTTCCCATCCTCTTATGGCTTTTTCCTTCTCATTTCTACGCTTTCGTTCCTGTTCTTCCCGATGTTTTATTTCAAGAGCTTCTCTTTTCTTCCTTTCCTCTTCTTCTCTTTGTCGTCGAAGGTCTTCCTGCTGCTGTCTTTCCTGCTCATTTTTCCTTCTATCGGCCTCTTCCTGAGCCTTTATTTTTATCTCTTGTAATCTCTTTGCCTCTTCTTCTTGCTGTTTGCGTAGCCTCTCCTGTTCTTCTCTTTCTTTTCTCAGGCGTTCATTTTCTTCCTGCTGTCTGTGGAGTTTCTCTTCAGCTTCTTTTTTCCGATTTTCATCTTGAGAGGATCCAAAATTAGTACGCTGCACAATACTGTCCTGAATATTAACCGATGATGAATCATTTTTCCCAGAAAAGTCAGTATGTTGCACCACAGAATCTATAATAGTGATGACCTGCTCATTTTTGATAATTCCTATTTCCTTGGCAGAGCTTACGCTCCGCACAAGGTGACGCAGGTTTTCAAGAATTTCATTTAAAAAACCCTGGAGTCCAAACAGTTTATCAGAACTTGCATGCAGGAGGACTTGGACTATATTCTCCCGCTCTCTGACGACCACCGTGAGCAGATAGTATGCTTTTTCGCCCAGGGACTCGCTGGAGAGGTACAGGACTTTGCCGTTTTCGATTGAAAACTCATCAACTTTGTACAGTCGGTTTTTGCAGGTGTGGGTAAGAAAATCAATAAGCTTTTCAGGAGCTATATTTTCAAAATTTACGCCGTGTTCAGCCGAATAACTCTCCTCCGAGAGTCTCAGAAATTCGGACCTTGTAATAGCTTTTTCCTTCAGGAATGGGTAGACGCAGTGAACTTCTTTGGGACGCATATCAATGATGTGTTTTTCCCACTTATAGTCTCTATAGCGTACCGTCGCCCCGATTTCTTCCTTATGAACACAGCTGAGAGGTTTGAGTATGAATTTTGCGGTCCTGGGAATGGAAGGAGGAATGTTTCCAAGTTCCTCTATCTTACTGCTTTCGAGTTCAAAAAGAGAATGACTGTAATCAAGAATTACTTCAACGTCAGAAATGGCAGAATCTCCGTTGTTGATCACGCGGATACCAAACCTAACCTTATTGTCAGGAAGAACTTCATACCCGCGTTTAATTTCTATATCCGCCATTTACACACACCTAAACTTTTTATAATCTTCACCTATAAAGATATTTGTATTTTAACACGTCAATTTACTGCGATAAGTTAAATAGTTGAGAAAATAAACAAAGAGTATGAAATCTTCTAGATCGATCACAATAAAAGATTCCGTAATCATAGGTGGCCAGACTCTTGATGATGTAGGGGCCGAAAACGCCGCCGAACTCAAGTCCGATATGGAAGAAGCTCGTGAAGGTCTCGAACTCCTCCGCCAGCTCAAATCCATCAAAAGAGAAGATAAAGCTGGGTATCAGCATATCGAAAACGAAGCTAAAATGGTAGATGCAAAAATCGAATTGATGATAAAAGAAACTCAGAAAACTGGAGAAAGAAGAGAAGGAGAGCTTTATGCCCTTGACCTTGCAAGAACTCTGAATGAACTCCGGGGCCAGTGCGTAAACGATGAAGCTTTTGCTGTCAAGGTTACGGTGGAAGTCCTGAAGAACAAGGTAAAGGACGAAAAATCCCTTGGGTATCTGGAAAATATTGGCAAAATGCTGGATGCTGTTTATAATGATCCGTTCCACAAACTGGAGGAGACGCATCAAATAAGAATTATGAAGTTATGCAATTACATTGAAGAAGCTTATTTTTCATCTCTGGTGCATGGGAACGGAGAGAAATGAATTTTAAGAATCCAAAAACAGCGAGTCCTTTATGAAAGCGAGAAAATGGACTAATGCCGGCGAAAACTTATAATCCCTATCACTACTCCCTAAAACCAAGGCCTACTTTATGAACTATATTTTCTGCTTTTTTCATCAATTCATCCGGCATATCGCATATTCCATTGTCAATCCTTACTTCAAGCTGTGTACAAAGCTCGTTTGTGATGTCTCTGACCTCACCTTGAGCATAATATAGTAGGTCACTTGCATATTTATATGCGGTTTCCATTTCTCCAAGCTTCAGATGAACTATAAAAAGCTCACCGCAATAAAACGCTGACCTTCTTACATCATTTCGGGATATGCTTATTCTTAAGGATTCTGTATAATCGATCCTTAAAAATCCAGCAATATCTTTTTGTAGTTCTGAAACTGACTGATATCGCTTTTCCTGCTTTTTTTCGAGACATTTCATTATAATTGGATCAAGTTTCTCTGCCTCTGGGTTTATCGAGGAAGGAGGTTCAGGATCTTCCATCATTATGCTGGACATTACCATTACAGGGTCATCTCCCTCAAAGGGAGTTTTTCCCGTAACAATCTCATAGAAAATTACGCCTAACTGCCAGATATCTGTCCGAGCATCTTTTTTACCGAATTTTTTTGAGATCTGTTCCGGAGCTGCATAAAGAGGTGTATAACCTCCTAACAAAGATGTTCCAGAGATTGTTGAAACCTTTGAAAGACCCCAGTCCGAAATCTTTAGAATGCCTTCTTTTAGTAAAATGTTCTGTGGTTTCAGGTCCTGGTGAATAATGGATTTTGAATGAGCGTATTTAAGGCCCTCACAAATGTTGAAAAGTATCCATGCAGAAGAATTATCATCTATTGGAAGCTGTTTTTCTGAAAGTGAACAGTCACAGAGCTCTATCTCAAAGTAAGGGATTGGAAGGATATTGAAATCATAGACCTTCACGATATTTTCGTGTTCAAGGCCAGTCCAGTTCATGAGTTCGCTCATAAAAGACTTCCCTGTAACTGTATCCGATGAACGTGGGAGTTTGATTGCAACCTGTCTTTCGTCCTGCCTTTTTGCTTTAAATACTCTGGCAAATCCGCCTCCGCCTATATATTCTATATCCTTATAAAATGCAGCAAGTTCCTCCGGGAAGGGGCTTGGAACCGCCCTGGGAGCACCAGGTGTTAAAGAATGATTCAACTCACGTGCCTTCTCTGGTTCTTGAAACTCTTCAACGTTTATCCAGAAAGCATTTCTACTTTCATAGTTTTCTCCTCTACCATCTCGGCATTTAGTTGTTATTTCTAAAGGTACGGTCCCTTTTACAACAGGTTTCAGGGCAATTTCAAGGTATTTCTTATCATTTGCACTTACTGAAACCGGCTTTATACGCCTGATTTCAAAATCATCTGGAAAAAACAGGACTACATCAAATGCATGAGCACTCCCTTTATTTTCAATTTTTATCCTTGATCTATACCACTCATTTAGATTCAAGGAAGTTTTATCAAGTTCTACGGACAGAACGGGTTTTGCTTCAGATAAGAGTTTTTTAAGGCTATCTCTAGCATAATCAAACTTCTGAGAAACTCCTTTTTCCGCAATCTCTGAAATTTCCTGTGGAATAAATATGTACTTTTTGGCGTCTTCAATCTCGAGTTTCAATGTTTTCAGGGAAGATTCTATGTATTTTCTCTCTGCATCTTGCAATTTTTCCTCAACATTTTTTGCCTCTGGATCAAGCTCTCTCAGTTTTTTGTAACACTTTATAGCATCCTCATACTTGCCAAGATCGTCAAAAACATTACCTGTGTTGAACCATGCACGCTGGTCATTTGGTTTAAGTTCAATCGCTTTTTGGTACGCTTTTAGTGCTTCTTCCTTTCGGCCCAATTCGTCAAGAAAATTACCTTTTTTCAACCATGACTCATAATCGCCTGGTTTAAATTCAATTGCTTTTTCGTACGCGTTCCATGCCATCTGGTTATTTG
>DAKJ01000024.1:0-74636 GCA_002496565.1 Methanosarcina sp. UBA289
GAGCAAAATCCTGTGCACATTTACTCTACAGCAGGAAATTACACGGTCAGGCTTACAGTAAGCAATGTACATAATACGAATTCAACTTTCTCTTCAATCACTGTCCTGCCACCGTCTCCTCCTGCAGCAAACTTTACAACTAACCTCACACTCGGTTCGGCTCCATTAACAGTGCAGTTTATTGATTTCTCCGAAAATGCATCAGAATGGAACTGGGACTTTGGAGATGGATCAACCTCAACTGAGCAAAATCCTGTGCACATTTACTCTACAGCAGGAAATTATACTATTACTCTGACTGCGTTCAATGTAGATGATCAGAATGTAAAAACAGGTGAGATTTCTGTATCTAAACCTCTAGATAAAAATGGGGATAATAACTCTAGAACGGAAACAGAATAATGAAAGAAATAAAAATTCTCCAGATAGCAATTTTTCTGCTCATTATAGTTTTTTTAGTCAGTGCTTTAATTCCATTCTTTACAGGGTCAGAGAAACCCATGATTGTATTGAGTGGAAGCATGACCCCGATAATGCTACCTGGAGATATGGTTATTATAAGATCCGTAGATCCAAATGACCTTGTTGTCGGGGACGTTATAGCCTTTAAAGATCCAGGGGATAAACCCAATAGTTTCATCACTCACCGAATAATTTCCTTAGAAGAAGGAAAAAAGCGTATCTTCCAGACAAAAGGGGATGCAAACAATGTAAAAGACGATTTTAAGGTGCCTGCATCAGATGTTGTGGGAAGACTAACATTTGTTATCCCATTTGTAGGCTATCTTCCCGAGATCTCAAAAAATAATCATATTTTTCTCTTGACAATCATAATGCCTGCAAGTTTGCTCGTCATCGAGGAAATAAGAAATTTGATTCTGTACAGCAACCCTGCACGTGCTAGAAAATTCGAAATCGAACAGAAGAAAATGGCCAGGAGAATCTATTATATGATAAAAGGGAAAAGACTGGCAGCAATCATTCTTATAACCGGGCTTATTTCTACAGGGATAGTCATACCCAATCTGGGAACGAATGGATCTATAATTCTTGAGAGAGAAAACACTATAGAGAATTCCAGATCTCTTCCTATGGTATACGTTTTCACACCTGAAGATTCGGGACAGAGAATTGCGATTAATTCCTGGTACGGAGTGGTTACTCCGGATAATGAGACTCAGGTTATCGCGCCGGAAAACACACCTTCAACGATCAGCTCGGTACCTTATGTTTTGCCGGTCTTCTGGATAGTTAAGCTTGCAGAAATAAACCCTTACTTTCCTGCTATTACAGGGGTTGGATTATATACTTTTCTATCTACACTACTTTTAGTTCCCCTCTGGTACCAAAAATCGAGTATTGGCAAAAAAAGTAAAAAGAGAAAGCTCCGCCGTTTGGTCGCACAGTGGAAGATGGCATTCCATCTGGAATAAACCTATGGAATCCATGCTCTAATGGAATTTGACGCTTATAGCCTTGTGAGTAATATAAACTTACCTGTCTGCAGGAATCAAAACGTGTACACTGTAAAACTAAGGTATCGAGTAACGAAAGTTTTCAAGTGTATGGAAAATGTCGCCTATCAATGATGGAATATCTGCATAACACATATGGAATAATCACTAGAAGATGGTGGTAAAACGGTAGAAACTGTACTCTTTAAATTAAAAAACATTTTAATAGACAATGCGAATATGCTCATCTTTATATCTTTTTTGGGAATGATTCTTTCTGGTCTCTGGATGCATGAGGAATATACCAGGGCATCATATGAAGAAAAGAATGTAACTTCCTATACGCAGCTTGGCAGTTATACATATTCAGCCCCTGTAACAAAGTCCAACCCTCTCTACCCGAAAGGTACTAGGCTTGAAATGGGAAATCCGGCTTATTTTTATTCAGTATCTCCTACCGCAGACATTTCTTTCGTATACAGCATTGAAGCCGAAGATTCTGCCGATCTCAATGTAAAAGCTAAGACAATGATTGTGGCAAAATGTGGGGAAGGGTTCGGAGAAGAGCAGGAAATTTTCTGGCAGAAAAATTTCCAGGTTGGCGATTCAATAACCACTAAGATGAAAAATGGAGATTCTCTGACCTCGCATTTTACCATTGACGTGCCTGAAATCCAATTAATGGTAAAGGAAGTGCAGGATCAGTTGAACTATTCCTCAAGTCCAACGACAGAAATTGTTACCATTATCCAGTATGAAGGGAAAATAAACGAAGAAAACGTTAAAGGTGTGAAAAATTTTGCTATACCTGTCAATATCAGTTCCACATACTATCAGATGCCTGAAAATCTAAGTTTCAGCGAAGATAAGTATAAAAGTATCATGATTAAAAAACCTCCTTCACTATCAAAGATCAAATTTCCTCTGTTTTTATTTTTGTTAAGCGCAATTTTAGAGGGCATGCTCATTCCTATCCGGAAAATGAATAAAATTGATCGGGCATACATAGAAAAATTAGAAAAAGAAAGCAAAAATTCGTCTTTTAAAGAGTTCATCAGCAAAGGAGAACTCCCAGAAGACAGGAAATCTTTTCTTCAGATTAAGATTTCTTCACTTAAGGACCTTGTGGATGCTGCTGTAGATATGAATGAAAGGGTAATTCATGATGCAAAATCGGGAGAATATTTCATAATTCATAATGGTACATTATATATTTTCTTTGACACATCATCAGAATAAAATACCAAAATGAGTAATTCAAGCTTGATGCTGTGAGTTTACTTAAGCTGAATACCTGCAGTTTGCTGTGAGTAGAAACTTGCCTAAGAATAGTTGTTAATCTGCATTCGAGAGCAAGTATCTTTAAATTATTTTTTAAACCCATACTGAGTTTTTGACAAATAGTTTAAAAACAAAAAATTAAAAGAGTATATGTGATGGTATATAAACCAATCAAGATAGAATTCAAATTTCTTATATTTTTATAGGTGGTATGGGAAAAAGATAAACTAATTACAAATAGGTCTTACTTAACAAGTTTTCCAATCATTCAACTATTGTTGCGCTGGTAACTTCAAATTGGAGCCAATCTTACCCTTCCCCTGCTTATTTCAAGCCTGAATTTTTTGTTTATATATTCTTTTGCAGGTCCTTTTCCATGTATGAGAAGTTCTACCAGATCTTCGGGCTCATCGATATCGGTACCTGCGAAGAAAGAGTCATATATCTCAAAGTTCTGCTCGAATTCGGCTGCAATTGAACAATGATTCAGAAAACTCGAACCATAATACCTTACCCTATAGCTCGAGGGATTCTTTATAAAAAGAGCATTGGTACCTCCCCCTTTCCCAGGGACGATACAGATATCCTTTTTAGTCGAAATTATTTCTTTTACGTGCTCAGAAGAAAGAAGGGGAAGATCAGCCATAACAATCATAACCGGCTCTTCAGCCTGCTCAAGATACCTGTTAAGAGCCTCGTTCAGATCGTCTTTGTCAAGAAGCACATTGGCTTTCTTCATATTCTCAAGTCCATACATCGAAGGACTGAGAATATCGATTTTTTCTATACCGGCTTCCTTAAGGGTGTCTATTACCTGATTCAGCATCAGTTCCACGAACTCTTCTCGCTCTTTCCGAGTCAAGACAGGGGACAATCTGGATTTTGCACTGGATTTTTTATAGGGGATTACAGCTTTCATCTGAACTCCTGAAAATCTAAGTTAGAATAAGTAAACATAAACCTTAAATTTAATTCACTGAAATTTATATAATTGATTAAAACCCCTGTGGCCGAAAATTCATTTTTCTTCTGGTTCCGGCTTGCAGGCGATTTTACTGGCTCTGGCTCATTTTAGATCATTAAGTTTACTGAAAAGGGAACATGAAAAGTCAGTAACTTTACAAAACTTGCCATCTCAGGCAAATTAACCTTATTCTATATGTCAGCCTTCTTGGCTCAGCTTAGTATCTTTTCATTATAGTTCAGCCCTCTTGAGCGAACGAAGTGAGCGAAAAGGGCTCCGTCCTCCCGAGACGGGACTCGGGTGACGGAACTCGGGCGGCAACTCGGGTAGGTTACTCTTTACTGCCTATCTTTGTTTTTCCTAAACTGGGAAGGGTGCCTACTCTATTAGGGAAGTCTGGTTCTACCTTTCTGTAGAGAGTATCTCTATGCATAGGGATTCTTCCTGCCCCTTTTATCATCCATTCGAATTCGGCGGGAGACACATATTCTCCGTGATTTCCTCCGGACGCTGTTGAGATCTGGTCTTCCATAAGCGTGCCTCCCAGATCATTTGCTCCGCAGTGCAGGGCGAATTGAGCAAGTTTTTTACCGAGCTTAACCCAGGTGGCCTGAATATTGTTTACATAAGTGTGGAGGATTATCCGGGAAATGGCAATGAGCTGCAGGTCTTCAAGTCCTGTGCTTGCAAACTTTCCGGATGCCAGTAGTTTTTCTCCTATCCTGTTATTATAGGGCAAAAAGGACATCGGAATAAGTTCTGTGAATCCTCTTGTTTCTTTCTGGATTTCTCGAATAGTGAATACATGATCCAGACGTTCTTCGAGCGTCTCCACATGACCATACATAATAGTTGCATTCGTGGAAATTCCGGTTTTATGAGCGGTTTTTATAGTATCTATCCATTGCTGAGTATTTATTTTTCCTGGACAGATTATCTTTCTCACCCTATCTGATAGAATCTCGGCCGAGGTTCCGGTAAGCGAATCAAGACCGCTTTCTTTAAGTTTACGCAGAGCCTCTTTTACGGGCATGCCTGAAATTCCCGCCGCATAGTTTACTTCCATCGGGGACAGAGCATGAATGCAGATTTCAGGAAACTCGGCTTTTATTGACTCTACAATCTCAAGATAGAACTCCATGTCGATTTCAGGGATATATCCTCCCTGGATACAAACCTCGACAACCCCGGCTTTTCTGGCCTCACATACCTTTTCCAGGATTTCTTCCACACTCAGTATGTACCCTTTTTCAGTTCTGTAAGCACAGAATCCGCAGTTTCCTACGCATTTATTTGTGATGTAAATATTTTGGTTGGTGACATAACTGACGGTATCGCCTACGGCATGGGCTCGCAGGGTGTCGGCAAGTTCGAATAACTCAAATGGGCTTCCTTTGAGCAGGATAAGCGCATCCTCTTTGGTACAGTTTCCCT
This sequence comes from Methanosarcina sp. UBA289, assembly GCA_002496565.1. Classification (GTDB taxonomy): domain Archaea; phylum Halobacteriota; class Methanosarcinia; order Methanosarcinales; family Methanosarcinaceae; genus Methanosarcina. Next base: position 5,134 of record DAKJ01000024.1, read on the forward strand.
CATATGCCCTCTCAAGGACATCATCGGGTATTGCTGTCGGTTTTTTCATGTACATCCCGATCATTCCTGTTTAAGCTAATATTTCTACCCCAATGGATAAATTCTCATTTGGCTCTGCACCCTGATCTCTTCGGATTTCGTGAGACCAGCTCATTAACTCTTCCGTACAGAGTGTTTCTCTCTTTTGGAACTCTACCGGCTCCATAGATCATCCATTCAAGTTCTTCTACAGATATCTGTTCTCCATTAGAAGCTCCTGCAGATCTGGAAATGCTTTCTTCCATAAGCGTACCCCCAAGATCGTTAGCGCCGCAGTGAAGGGCGAATTGAGCAAACTTTTTCCCTAACTTCACCCAGCTTGCTTGAATATTATCTACATGTCCGTAGAGTAGAATACGAGAAATTGCATAAGTTTTCAGATCCTCAAGTCCAGGAGTGGCATATCGACCTTCTTTAATCATCTTTTCCCCTACTGGATTATTATAGGGCATAAAAGGCAGGGGCACAAATTCAGTAATCCCGCCTGTTTCTTTCTGGATTTCCCTTATAATCAACATATGATCGATTCTCTCCTCTAGGGTCTCGATATGCCCATACATCATTGTTGCAGTTGTTGGAATGCCTGCAGCATGTGCCTGCCTAACTACCTCAATCCATTCTGCTGTCTTTAGTTTCGAGGGGCAGATTATCTCCCGCACCCTGTCTGAAAGAATTTCGGCTGCAGTTCCTGGCATTGTGTCAAGCCCACTTTTCTTGAGCCTGAAAAGGGCTTCTTTTACCGTGATTCCACTATTACGGGCAGCGTGGTATACTTCCATTGGTGAAAAAGAGTGAATATGCATTTCAGGAAACTCGGCTTTTATAGCTTCTACAATCCCAAGGTAAAAATCCAGGCCTACCTCAGGAAGAAGCCCGCCCTGAATACATACTTCTGTAGCATTTGCCTGTTCTGCCTCTCTGACCTTTCCCAGAATTTCCTCAAGGCTGAGAACCCGGCCTGTATTTGTCCGGAATGCACAGAATCTACAGGTTCCTACACATCGGCTGGTAAAGTTAATGTTCCGGTTTACTACGTAAGTAACTATATTTCCTGTTGCAAGGGAGCGGAGTTCGTCCGCAAACCTGAAGAGTTCTAAAGGAGGGAGCTCCAGGAGCAGAAGCCCATCTTCTTTTGTGCTTTTCCCCTGGTATGCACGTTCTATGAGATCTTCGGGAATCCTGTTATTCATTTTTCAATTTCTCCGCGTGCCCTTTTCAGGGTTGTTTCCTGTAACCGTCAGTATCCGCGAGTAGTTCTATAAGCTCGCCTATTCTACCCATATACCACCCTTTTTTTACATACTGAGGATAAATTGGCAGGCGTTCCCTGAGCAAAATAGGACCAAGTTTCTCTTTCAGGTTCTTTACATCCGGCCATTCGGCTTCAGGGTTAATCCAGTCAATTGTCAGTGGGGATATACCTCCCAGATCACCTACCCCTTTTGCGATAAGGGCTTTTGGATCTATAAGGTTTGGGGCAACCTGCACTGCCACATCAGGAGGGAGAATCTGCCTTGCCAGGACTATAGTATCAATCATCTGCTCTACCGTAGGTGCGGGAAAGTTTTCCATTGCCGTTCCGGGTTTTGGGGCAAAATTCTGGATTATAACCTCTTGGATATGCCCGTATTCCATGTGGAGGTCCGCAATAGCCTTAAGGGACTCTATTCTGTCCTCCCTTTTCTCCCCAATCCCTACAAGGAGGCCTGTAGTATAGGGAATCTGGAGTTTTCCGGCTTCACGGATGGTCTCAAGCCTGAGTTCTGGAACTTTACCAGGGCAGTCTTTATGGGCGTCCAGGATTGCCGTGCTTTCAAGCATGAGGCCCATGCTTGCGTTGAGAGGCTTTAAAGCCTTCAGCTCCGAACGCGTCATGATTCCTGCATTCGTATGAGGGAGGATTCCTATCTCGATTGCAGTTTCACAGAGAAAACAAAAGTATTCCAGGGTGGAAGAATAACCAAGTTCTTCAAGCCACTTCCTGTATTCTGGAACTTCCTCAGCATCCTCTCCGAAGGTGAAAAGGGCTTCAGTGCACCCCGCCTTTACCCCATTTTCAAGCACAGGAAGGATTTCTCTGGGCTTCATGAGCCTGGCACCCGGTTGTCCGGGTTCCCGCCTGAAGCCGCAGTACCCACAATGGTTCCTGCAGATGTTGGTTACAGGGATGAAAACATTTTTCGAGTAGGTTACAAAACTGGAATTTTTTGGTGGAATGGTAAAACACCTGCTGGGGTTTGTTTCTGAAATTTCAGCCTAAGACTTTCTTCATGGTTGAAGCTACACCGAGAGTTAAACCTTCGACTTCGATGCCTCCTCTACCTTTGGCTCCGTCCCCTACAACGTAGAGCCCGGGAATCGGAGTTTCATTGCCAGGGTCGGTACCTGAGGCTGCCCTGTTTACCGGCCAGTTGTCATGGTATGACTGAATGAGCAGAACTTCGTATTTTTTGTCGGGAAAGATTTCTTTAAGATCCTGAAGCCCTAATTCTATTTCGGCTTCGAGATTTTTCACATTCTCTGGAGCTACGTATTGATGGGACATTGTAAGGTGCTTGCCAGGTGGAGCGAGTTTAGGATCAACATGCGTAACCTCATCGATCCCATTTACCCTTCTTGCGTATGGGGTCAGAAGGACACCCGAGTGCCCTACTAGCGGTTCGTCTGCAGAAAGGCAAATCTTTATGCCGGCCGAGGGTTTCAGGGTTTCAAGCTTTTTGAGGTATTCTGAGTCTTTCTCTACTGCAAGAGCTTCCCTGCAAAGACAGGCTGTTGCAACATGTCCCAGATTGCTGATGACCAGATCTGCTTTATAGGCTTCCTCCCCAATGAGCACGCCTGCAGCTTTGCCGTTTTCCAAAAGGATTTTTGAAACCTCAGTTTTAGTATGAATCTCTCCGCCGTTTGCAGTAATTACACTTTCCAGAGCATCGATCACTCCTTTGCATCCTCCAATAGGAATGCCTGGACCACCGAATCTGTACATGTTTTCGATAATCTCGAAGATTTCCTCTACAGGGACTTCATCACTTCTCATGCTCAATGCCCAGCCGCAGAACGAATCTGCAAATTTTACAAGCCATTCGTCCTTAAACTGGGTTTTGATCCAGGCCTGCAGACTGCTTCCTGTCGGGTGGTTCTTTCGTGTACTTACTATAAGAAGGGCGATCTTCAGGCGGTCTTTGTGTGAGAGAAGTGTGGAAAAATCAGAAAAAGAAATATCTTTGAAGCCTTTAGCATAATCTAGACTACCCTTTTTCAGGGGTACGCGCACGGTTGTTAAGTCTGATCTCACGATCTTCACATCAGCCCCAACCTCCTTAAGAAACTGGGCCAGAGGGCCTGAAGGTCCGTGAGGTAGGATATGGAAAGCTCCGCTTGAAAGCTGGAAGCCTTTGTAACTGAGGTTTGTAAATCTTCCTCCGGTTATAGGAAGCCTTTCAAAAACGTCTACCTGGTATCCTGCCTTTGAGAGCCTGGCAGCACTTAAAAGCCCTCCAAGTCCCGCACCAATTACAATCGCTTTCACGCTGACACCTCTATGGCCTTAACAGGACAGTAGAGAACGCAGATTCCGCAGTCTACGCAGGCGTCAGTAGCTCGTGCCTTTCCTTTTACCTCTATTGCTCCTTTTTTGCAAAAAGAAACACACTGGCCGCACCCTACACAATTATCATTAATCTTCATGCGATTCCACCAGCTTTTCTATCATGAAAGGACTTATTATAATGTATTGGTACTGTGTGTTCTCAGGATTATACTCAGCAGATTATATTAAGAAGTGTTATATTCTCTTTGCCGTAAGTGCGGCGACTTATTTCGTACTCGGTAACATAATTTTTTCTGTTTTTATACTATGTTGCTGCGGACTTTGCTATCAATTTTAATTATATCTCGCAATAAGTAAAAATGGACTCTTTCATTTCAGATTCTGTGGCAAGAGAATCTCGACTATTTTTCAACCTTTTATTATTTTTGTTTTTGGCGAGGCCTGAAAAGCTTTTTATTCTAGGAATTCTCACGATTATTCTTATTATATTACGAATGCTTTATTCAATTTAAAATAATTATAATGTATATATATTTAATTGTACACACATGGAGCCCACTTATATCTACTATATATTATATTTTACTATGAATTATATTTTATCTGTTATATTATTGATGTTTTGGATGTCTCGGAGGGAGTAGCATTTCTGTAATTAATATCTAACTTAGTAAGCGGACAGTGATTTTGCTCCAATTTTTTAAACATATCTATATTTTTAAAGACGAATTTTTAATTATTTATACTTAATATTTATATATTTATATATTATTCATTATCTAGCAAATATCTGTAGACAACGCCTTACTCATTTGCAGGACTAAATATGGAGTTCTGTAATCTTAATTATTAATCATATTAATTTCACTCAATTATACCTATGCTGCCTGATGCAGGATCTCTCCTGCACTTCTGGCAATTTATTCCATAATTTCCGGGCAAATGAACCTATATTTTCAGAGCCCGGAAGCAAATGTCTGTACGCAGGAATCCTGTTCATTAAAAATGAGGATCTGTGGATTCAGACATTTCTAAGGGCCTGTGTCTGGACTGAAAACGATTTTCCTCAAACCAGGGTGCTCGGACACAGTTTTTTGTCCAAACCCACAATCCATGTCATGTAACGCTTCAATTCAGGTTGCCACACTTTGACAGGTGATACTAATGTCTGGAATAATTGATAGCTACATACCAGTTGCAATATTTCTGGTCATTGCAATTCTCATGCCACCAATGACAATGTTTATGGTAAAGAAACTGAGCCCGAGGAGCAAGGCAGCTAGCAAATATACTACATACGAATCGGGCTCGGTTCCCACAGGAACTGCAAGGATCCAGTTCAATGTTGAGTACTACCTTTATGCGATTGCTTTTGTGCTCTTTGACGTAGAGGTGCTTTTCCTTTATCCCTGGGCTACAGTCTATAAGGGGCACGGGATCACCTCAATTGCATTAGTTGAGATGTTTGCCTTTATTTTTATACTACTATTTGGATATATTTATCTCTGGAAGAAGGGGGCCCTTACGTGGGTGAAGTGAAGGAGCAAAAAACGAGTACATCAGATGAGACCTCTGTAGAAGAAGTCCCTGGTGTTATCACAACGACGGCGAGTGCGATCAGTGACTTCCTCAAGAAAACTAAGGCTCAGGATCTTATCAATTGGGGAAGGAAAAACTCAATGTGGTTCATGACCCAGCCTATGGGCTGCTGCGGGGTAGAGATGATTGCTATGGGCTGTGCCCACTATGATACTGACCGTTTCGGGATTATTCCGAGAAACTCTCCAAGACAGGCCGATGTCATGCTCATCAGCGGTTACGTGACAAAGAAATACCTGCCCGCTCTGAAGAGACTCTGGGAACAGATGCCTTCTCCCAAGTGGGTCATCGCTATTGGAGATTGTTCGATTAGTGGTGGCCCGTTTTATGAGTCTTACAGTACGGTTCAGAACATTGATGAGATATTTCCAATCGATGTTTTCGTTCCAGGATGCCCTCCAAGGCCCGAAGCCATGCTCCAGGGCTTTGTGGAACTCCAGGAAAAAATAAAGGCCAAAAAAGACCTTGGCACGGAGTATTAAGGTCATTGAATTAAGGTTATTGGGTTTTTTCTGAAATTTCAGAATTAAATTTCAGAATTATTTGGGGGAAAATTATGGATGTCACAGAAATTCTCAAGTCATTAACAGGTAGATTTCCTGAGGCAATTTCCGAAGCAATTGTCGAATCCGAAATCCGCGCCAGGGCATACGTGGATAAGGACGGAGTAAAAGAAGTCTGCCAGTACCTGAAGGATTCTCTTCAATTTGATCATCTCTGCGTAGTCTGCGGGGTTGACTACATAAAAAGGAATGAGATCGAGGTTGTCTATCATATCGCTTCATACAATCATCCTGTCGTTCTGATGCTGAAAGCCATACTTCCGAGGGAAAATCCGGAGATCGAATCCATTGTATCGGTGTACTGGAACTCAAACTGGTACGAAAGGGAAACTTACGAACTTTATGGGATTGTATTCAAAAACCACCCGAACCTAAAGCCACTGATACTTCCGGAAGATATGCTTGGAGAATGGCCCCTCAGGAAAGACTACAAGGGCTTTCCGAATAAAACGGCCAGAAACTTGGTGTGAGGGTGAAAAATGGAAGAACGTCTTGAACCAAACGAGATGATAATACACCTGGGGCCTCAGCATCCCATGCAGCCCGGTCCATTCAGGCTAAACCTGAGGTTAAAAGGGGAAACAGTCGTTGATGCTGACATCGAACTGGGTTACATTCATAAAGGCATTGAAAAGATTCTGGAGAACAAGACTTACCTCCAGGGAATCACAATCGTGGACAGGATCTGCTACCTTGTAGCTCTTGTAAACGAAGAGTGTTTTGTAGGCTGTGTCGAGAAATTACTGGATATAGAACCGCCTGAGAGGTCTAAATATATCAGGGTTATTCTTGAAGAACTTACAAGGATTCAGAGCCACCTGCTGGGTATAGGGGAATTTGCAGAATTTATCGGTTTTGTCTCTATGTTCATGTACGCGATCAGGGAAAGAGAAAATGTCGTGGGCCTGATCGATATGGTAACAGGGGCAAGGATTACTCACAGCTACCTGAAGTTCGGAGGAGTACGCGACGATCTTCCGGATGGATTTAAAGAAAAAACCCTCTCTGTCCTGAATGGCCTTAAAAAAGAAATCGATAACTTCGAGCAAATGTTCCACACTGACAGGATCTACAGGGAACGTACTGTAGGAGTCGGGGTTCTGACTGCAGATGCCGCAAAGAATCTCGGGGTTTCAGGGCCTGTTTTACGTGCAACCGGCGTACCCTTCGATATCCGGAAAAACGAGCCTTATCTGGTTTACAAAGATCTGGATTTCAAGGTCTGCACCGAAACCGCAGGAGACTGTTTTGCAAGAGTTCAAGTCAGGCTTAACGAGATCCGGGAAAGTATCTATATCCTGGAACAGTGCCTAGACCAGATTCCAGAAGGCCCTCTCTTCCCGGAAAATAGTCTGTATGGCAGGAGAACACCTGTAATGAGAGTTCCAGCAGGAGAAGTCTTCCATAGAGTGGAAGACCCCAGGGGAGAAATGGGGATGTACATGGTATCTGACGGTTCGGATAGGCCTTACAGGGTAAAAATCCGGGGCCCTTACTATCCCACCCTTCAAGCTCTGCCTCCACTTATCATAGGCACGACTGTTGCCGATGTAGCATCAATCTCGGGCAGCATGGACGGCTGTACCAGTGAAGCGGACAGGTGATTCTTATGACAGTAGTAATTCCTGATTATATAGCTCCTTTAATTCCCTGGGTCCGTGGAATAATCGGCCTTGTTCTCATCGGAGCTATCTTCATCGCAGCAATGGGAGCTGTCTGGATCGAGAGAAAGCTTTCTGCCGATATCCAGTCAAGGGTGGGCCCCTGCCGCGTAGGAAAATACGGGATTTTTCAGCTTGTAGCCGATGCAATCAAACTCTTTACTAAAGAAGACATAAAGCCACAAAATGCTGATAGTTTACTTTTTAATAATGCTAACATTTTCATGATAGGCTCTGTTTTTCTTGTGCTTGTTGCTCTTCCAGTGGGTGCGGTCTTCATTAATGGGGTTGAGTATCCGCTTGCGGTCACCGAGATGGACATCAGCGTACTTTACATCGAAGCAGTATCTGCATTATCCATTTTCGGAATTTTCATGGTTGGTTACGGCTCGAACAGTAAATATTCCCTGCTTGGGGCTTTTCGAAACTTCGCCAGGATGGTAGGGTATGAAGTGCCTCTCGGAATCTCCATCATAAGTGTGGCTGTCATGACAGGCTCCCTTAACATAGTAGATATTACGAGTGCGCAGGGCTTGTACTGGAATATTTTCCTCCAGCCCCTTGGGTGCTTTGTATTCTTCGTATCCCTTATGGCTGATATGGGAAGACTTCCCTTTGACCAGAACGAGTCCGAAGAAGAGATCATAGCAGGCTGGATTACGGAATACAGTGGAATGCGTTTCGGACTCGGTTTCTTTGCCGAATATATGCATATGGTGCTTGGTTCTTTCCTCGTAGCCCTTCTTTTCCTTGGCGGCTGGAACGTACCGGGCTTTATTGCAAACAATTCTTTCCTTGGCCTTATTGCCCCGACAGGTTTCCTGCTTATAAAAACTATCTTCGTGCTTATGGTAATTGTAGGGATCAGGTGGGTTGTTCCGAGATTCAGGATCGATCAGGTTGTTGACCTGAGCTGGAAGAAGATGTTTCCGCTTGCTCTTTTAAACCTTGTCTGGGCAGTTGGACTTGGACTTTACCTGGGAGCGTGAAATCATGGTTCTTAAAAACATTAAATATGCTATCAGAAACATTTCAAGGCCTCCCGTAACCAGAATGTATCCGGAAAAACCCAGCGAACTTTCCGACCGGTTCAGGGGGCTTCAGATACTTGACAAAAGTAAATGCATAGGCTGTGGTATCTGCGCCAATACCTGCCCCAATGCCGCAATCAAGATCGTAAAAGCTCCGATTGGGCCAGGCAGTGAGAAACAGCGTTGGTTCCCTCAGATTGACATAGGGCACTGCCTTTTCTGTGGGCTATGTATCGACCAATGTCCGAAAGGCGCACTTTCAAGCGGTAAGGAATACACAAAAGGTCTCGTTAAATGGCACCACAAAGACATGCTTATGACCCCTGAAAAACTCGCCAGGGAAGTCGATCTTGAGAAAGGTGACGAGAGATGATCGGACTTGAAACAATCGGATTAGCTCTGGAAATGGCCGTATTCGGGATTCTTGCTATCGCTACGGTATTCTTTGCAATCTTCGTGGTAATTGCAAAAGATATTGTGCGGGCCGGGCTTGCCCTAATCATGTGCATGTTTGGAATTGCAGCTCTCTACATCCTTTTGAATGCCCAGTTCCTGGGAGTTATTCAGGTGCTCGTTTACATCGGAGCAATTGGAGTGCTCATTCTCTTTGCGGTTATGCTGACAAAGCACGAGATAGGAGGTGAACCCGGTGAGGATTAATCAACCTTTAGCCTTTTTCGTAGCTCTGCTCTTTACAGCGGTTGTGGTAGTCGGGGCTTTTGGGACCTCCTGGAACACAGTTTCCGAACTCCCCCAAAACCCGGCTGACCAGAGTAATATAGAGGGCATAGGCATGCTGATTTTTACTCATTACGTAGCGCCTTTTGAGGTCCTTTCAATTGTCCTGCTCGCCTCCCTCATAGGAGCGATTTACATGGCAAAAGGGGAGGGTAACCGGTGATTCCTTTAAACTTTTACTTGGGGCTTGCAGCCCTACTCTTCTCAATCGGGCTCTATGGCGTAATGACACACAAAAACGGCATCAGGATGATTATGTGCATTGAGCTCATGCTCAACTCCGCAAACCTAAACCTTGTAGCTTTCTCAAGTTACACGAACACACTTGACGGTCAGGTTTTCGCCATCTTTTCAATTGCCCTTGCAGCCGCCGAAGCAGCGGTCGGGTTTGCAATCCTGATGGCAATCTACAGAATGCATGATAAGATTAACCTTGATGAGCTCAAGATCCTGAGGTGGTAAAAACGGCTCTGGAAGAATTTGCATTATTAATTCCACTGCTTCCGGCACTGGCTTTTGTGATCACCTTCTTCTTCGGTAGGAAAATGCCTTCGGGTGGGGCAATAGTCCCTATACTGGCAATTGCCACCTCTTTCGTAATCTCTTTAATAATTACTCTCAGGTTGCTGGCAAACCCCAGCGAGGTTATAAGCCAGTCCTATTCCTGGTTTGCAGTGCTCAACATCGGAATATTAATTGATCCTCTGGCTGCGGTAATGCTGTCAATGGTTTCTTTCGTGAGCCTGCTGATCCATATCTACGCGGTTAGCTATATGTCCGGTGACCCGGGAGAGTCCAGGTATTTTGCAGAAACCGCACTCTTTACTGCGGCAATGCTTTCCCTGGCGCTTTCGGACAACATCCTTCAGCTCTTTGTTTCCTGGGAACTTGTAGGACTGTGTTCTTATCTTCTGATCGGCTTCTGGTACGAAAGACCCTCGGCTGCAGCGGCTGCTAAGAAAGCTTTCCTGACAACCAGGGTAGGAGACGTAATGTTTCTTACCGGAATAATCGTACTGACTTCCGATCTCTTGAAACTTGCAGGAGGATTTTCGGACGGAACGTACCTGCTCCGCTTTGATGAAATCTTCAGCTATATCCCTCAGCTGTCTACACTTCAGGCAAACATTTTCGGTTTTGAAGTAAGCCACCTTACTATTATCACCCTGCTCTTCTTCGGAGGAGCCATAGGAAAGTCCGGTCAGTTTCCTCTGCATGTATGGCTGCCTGATGCAATGGAAGGCCCGACAACGGTTTCAGCCCTTATCCATGCTGCGACAATGGTTACTGCCGGGGTCTATCTGGTCACAAGAACCTTCCCGATGTTTATTGCGGCCCCTGACTCCCTTATGGTAGTCGCCTACCTCGGAGGCTTTACCGCGCTCTTTGCAGGCACAATGGGCATCGTAATGAACGACCTCAAGCGTGTGCTTGCTTACTCAACCATAGGCCAGCTCGGATACATGATGCTTGGCCTTGGCCTTGGTTCGGCAATAGGACTTGAAGCTGTTGGAATCTCCATTTTCCACCTTGTTAACCATGCTTTCTTTAAGGCGCTCCTTTTCCTCTGTGCAGGTAGTGTAATTCATGCAGTTGGCACCCAGGATATGAGAGAACTCGGAGGCGTAGGAAAGGTAATGCCAATTACTGCAGTTACCATGACAGTTGCAGCCCTTGCACTTGCAGGATTCGGGATTCCCGGAACCTCAATAGGAACAAGCGGTTTCATGTCAAAGGACCCGATTATTGAAGCTGCATATCTTTTTGGAGAACACAGCAGCAACTGGATCCCCTATATATTCTCAATTGCAGCCGCTCTTCTGACATCCATTTACATCTTCAGGCTGATCTTCATGACCTTTACAGGAGAGCCGAGAAGCAACTATCACGGGCACGAATCTCCTGCCATTATGACTATACCCCTGTCCATTCTTGCACTTTTTGCCCTTGCTTTCGGCTCACTGACAAGAACCGGTTTCATGAATTTCCTTGAGGAAACCTTTGCCAACAGCTTTGTAAACTTGGATATAGGAGACCTTGCCGGCATAGGCGGAAACAAGCTTGTAGAGGCAGCAGGGCACGAACCGCTCTTTGTCCTGTGGCTTCCGTTATTGGTCGCTGTTGTAGGTCTTGCAATTTCTTTCGTTATCTATTATTTGAGGATAATTAAACTCGGGTCGCTTGCTTCCATGAAGAATCCGGTTTACAGGCTGCTTTACAAGCGCTATTACCAGCATGAAATCTATACTGAGTTCTTCTCTCTCGGAATCGTATACGGAATCATTGCTTTCCTTTCGCAGGTGTTTGATGTGATCATTGACAGCATCGTGGAAGGAATCGGAATCCTTACAGTTGGGGTAAGTGAGGAGCTCCGGAGAGTTCAGACCGGGGTTATCCAGACTTATGCTACTGGAGTAATTGTGGGTGTAAGCCTGCTGATAATACTTATTAAGTTAATTCTGGAGGTGCTCTGATGCTGCCGGTCGCATCACTGTTGATTCTGGTGCCGCTTATTTTCGCAGCAGTGACCTTTTTCACAAAAACGAAAACGCAGGCTGCAGGACTGGCCTTTTTAGGGTCCCTTGCAACTCTCGGGCTTACTCTATATGCCTACCTGAAATTTGACAGCAGTACGGCTGCCATGCAGTTCTTTGAGTCGATAGAATGGATTCCATCGCTAGGCGCCAAATATTCCGTTGGAATTGATGGCATTTCCATGCCTCTAATTCTCCTGAACGCGATAGTTATCCCGTTCCTGATCCTTTACAGCTGGAATGAAGACAGGGAAGCTCCTAACAGGTTTTACGGTCTGATCCTTACCATGCAGGCTGCCGTTATAGGGGTCTTTGTAGCCCTTGATTTCCTGGTCTTCTATATTTTCTGGGAGCTTACTCTCATTCCTCTCTTCTTCATGGTGAATATCTGGGGAGGAGAAAAACGGGTCCATGCATCTTACAAATTCTTCATTTACACACATGTTGCCTCTCTGGTAATGCTGCTTGGGATCTTTGGACTCTTCTATGCCTCCTGGCAACAGACCGGGATTCCCACTTTTGATATCAGAGAGCTGGTCTCACAGTTCCAGTTCTTCGAATCAGGTCTGCTAAGGGATGCAATCTTCCTTTCAATAATCTTCGGATTCCTGACAAAGCTGCCTACCTTTCCCTTCCATTCCTGGCTGCCGGATGCCTATACCGAAGCCCCTACAGCAGGCAGTGTACTCTTTATCCTGCTTAAGATCGGAGGATACGGGCTTTTCAGAATCTCACTTCCAATGCTCCCAAACACTGGCAGTCCCAGGCTGATAATTATGCTGTTGGGCTTCCTTGGGGCTTTCAGCATCCTTTATGGGGCTCTTGTGGCTCTGAGACAGAAAGACCTCAAGCGCATGATCGCTTATTCCAGCTTGAGCCATATGGGATTTGTAATACTGGGTTCAGCAGGCCTTGTTACTCTGTCTGTTTCAGGCGCTATGTTCCAGCAGTTTTCCCACGGGCTTATTATGAGCATTCTGTTCATGTCCGCAGGAGCAATCCAGACAAACACGGGTACAAGGATAATCAATAACCTTGGCGGGCTTGCAAAGAAGATGCCGAACCTGGCTGTGATTATGATGCTCGGGTTTATGGCATCCCTTGGCCTGCCAGGACTAACCGGCTTTATTGCTGAATTCCTGGTGCTCGCCTTCAGCTACGTTAACCTGCCACAGTTTGTCCTGCTTGCCCTGCTAGCAATAGTGATTACTGCAGGTTACCACCTCTGGGCAATGCAGCGGGCAATGTTCGGAGTTTATAATGAGAAGCTTGGAGATGTCAGGGACATCAATTCTCTTCAGGTCTTTTCGATGGGAATAATTGCCCTGCTTGTGGTCTATTTTGGCTGGAACCCGAATCCGGTGCTTAATATGATGATTACGAATTCGGAAGCAATAGTAAGCCTCGCGGCTGCCCTGGGGGTGTAAGAAATGGAGAATTTAATGTTCCTTGCACCTGAAATCACAGTCGCTGCAACCGGCCTGATCATACTGTTTATAGGGGTCTTCATGTCCCCTCGGGCCAAGAACACGCTGGGTTACCTGGCAACTCTGGGAATCCTTGCAGCCCTGGGCCTGACAGTACAGAGTTTCGGGATCGAAGCTACAATGTTTTCCGGCACGGTCAGCATTGATGCCCTTTCCCAGTTCTTCAAATTGGTCTTCCTGGCAGTTTCCCTGATCGTTTCGCTTGCTTCAATCAAGTATAATGAAAACAGTGACCATACTGAAGAGTTCTATGCCCTTGTGCTTTTCGCAACCCTCGGGATGATGGTTGTTGCATCTTCAAATGACTTTATTCTGCTTTTCTGCGCCTTTGAGCTGGCAAGTTTTGCTACCTATGCCCTTGCGGGCTTTGAGAAACAGAATCCAAAGTCTCTCGAAGGAGCCATGAAATACTTTGTAATAGGCGCGGTTTCTTCAGCGCTTATGCTCTTTGGGATCTCTTTTGTGTACGGAGCAACAGGCACTACCAGTATTCCCTTGATTGCTGAAAATGCCTCCCTCCTGGCAGCAAACCCGATAGGGCTTGTTGCAGTCGTGTTGCTTATTGCAGGCTTCGGCTTCAAGATGGCTCTTGTGCCTTTTCATATGTGGGCTCCGGATGCCTATCAGGGTTCCCCTTCAGTTGTTTCTTCTCTGCTTGCAGCCGGGTCAAAGAAGATGGGTTTTGTGGCAGCTTTCAGGGTTTTCCTCATAGCCCTTGCTGCCCTTCAGCCTGACTGGCAATTCGCTTTTGCGCTCCTGGCAGTTGTAACCATGACTTTCGGAAACGTGGTTGCAGTATCCCAAACTAGCGTAAAACGTATGCTTGCTTACTCTTCCCTGGCTCAGGCAGGATATATTGCAATGGCTTTTGTAGTAATGACCCCAATGGCGCTTACAGGCGGAATCTTCTATACCCTTGCCCATGCCTTTATGAAAGGAGGAGCCTTTATTGCAGCCGCTGCAGTTGTCTGGATGATAACTACTCAAAGAACAGGGGATCTGGAAGTTCCCGACCACCTGAATAACTTCAGGGGCCTTGGAAAGAGAATGCCGCTGGCAGCCCTTTGCATGACGGTTTTTGTCTTTGCCCTTGCAGGGATTCCCCTGACTTCCGGTTTCATGGCCAAGATCGTGCTTTTCTCTTCAGCCATTCAGGCAGGCATGACCTGGCTTGCGGTAATTGCAATCCTGAACAGTGCCCTTTCATTGTTTTATTATGCACGGCTTGTAAGGTATATGTACTTCCTTCCCCCTGAAGGCAAAAAGATTAGTTTGCCTTTCCCATACGCAGCAGCCCTCCTGCTTGCAGCTGCAGGCGTACTGGCAATGGGACTCTGGCCCGAACCCTTTTTACAGTGGGCAATGGATGCGGCACATGTACTTATATAAGGAGGAACGAGAAAATGACAGACTGTGATCTTTGCGGACGTGCACTCCCGATCGTTATTCCGATTAGGACCTTTCCTCCCCTTCTCAAATTCGCCTATCCCGAGGGTCTATGGAAAGGACTTTGCGAGATCTGCCTCGATTCCGCCCAGAAAACCTATTTAAGCATTAACAAAGACGAAATATCCTGCAGGAGAAACAAATGCGTTCTGTGCGGTAAGAAAGGCAGAGTTTACCCTGTGGAAATTCAAATTCCCGATTTTTCAAAAGGAGTCATAAAAAGACAGGTAAACGTCTGCACAAACTGCCTGGAATCCATAAATGAGGCTTATACCTGGTTCAAAAGAGAACAGATAGAGCGTTCGGGTTGTGGGCACGGGCATGAGCATTGAATTTGAGTAAAGCTGCGTTTTGTGGCTTTATTTTTACTCTTTTGGTTTCTTTGGCAGATTGCTTTTTTTCAGTGGGAAGGCACTTTCACTGAGTTTTACTTTTTCTTGTTACTGTTTATTTTGTTTCCTACGAGCAGTTTTATCCCACTTTATTTGAGATAATCTTCCTTTCGAAACTATATGCATGAATAGATTTTGAAAACTTGGTCATCATATTTAGTTCACAGGTATTTTCTCGAAGTATATTTAGTTTTTAAAAACCGAAACATTTATCTATCCTTCTAACTTTTTAACTATATAAAATAATTTCTATATTTATAGACATATTTTATATATGTCTATAGTTTGCACGATTCATAAAAATAAAAGGATGAGAGTGAAGTCACTAGATGAGTTTCAGCAAATAAATTTCTGATATACGTAAAAGTGATCTAAACTACCCAAATCACTCGCGCCGATTTGAGGCATATCTTCTGATTTCCATACCGTTTTTTTCCATGAAAACTTCCTCGATCAGGTGGGTATCACTCCATTGCTGAAACCTTTAGAAACTATGGTGATTCTCATGTATCAAGTTGACAATACAAGGTACCGCTTAGGGTGGTTATCGGTCTTTCTCTTTATCGGGATAGCAATGCTCTTACGATATTTTGGTCTGGAGTTAATCCCATCGGTGGGTACTTTCTTACTCGGCGTTGGTCTTACGTGCAGCATACTGGCTTATTTTGTTGGAAAAAAAGAGACTACCCTTGCAGGTTTTGGTCTATTTCTCATGATAATAGGAGTCGCAATATTGCTCGTAACCTTCACCGAGGCCTCGCTGACCTTGGTTGTCGCGGGCATAGTAATCTCAGTTGCACTCGCAGGCATCATTGGTCTCTTGTATAGAAAGAAAAGCGGAATGAAGTAACGTAAACTGGAGTTGTTGACTGTGGTTGACGTAAGAGAACAGATTGAAAGGGAGCGTGGATTGCTCAAGAAAATTCAACTCGCGATTCCTTTTTATCGTGGTTACCGGCTTGAAGAGGATGCGCGTGCATCTGATATCGAACTGCGTAAACAGCTTGGAAAAGAGATCGAAACAAGGGTTCTGGCAAGACTAGGTGAAGCACAAGCGGACCTTATCCAAGAACATGGGTTTCTGCTTGCAGGTGATATTAAAGCAGCAATTGATCCGGTCCGTAGACTCCAGAATGCAATCTCCAAACAACAAACTGGAGGCTGGGGTTATGGAGTAACTCAAAACTTCTACATGACGTATCAACGAATGTTTTCATTATACGATTATGACAGAAGGTTGATTGAGATTGTTGAAAATCTCGCAGTTATTGCAGAAAAAATTCAAGATAGTGCCAGAATTGGCGACCTCTCGCAAATGGGGACAGATTTACGAGAGATACGCAAGAATGTGAGTAGCTTTGAAAAGGCGTTGATTGAAAGAATGGACATTATTCTGAATAAGAAAGTATTCGCAGATGAAGGAATGATGTAATATGGGATTCTTTGGTCTTTTTAAAGATGTCTATGTATGGGATGACATCGACAAACCCATAACTGTGGTAAAGAGAGTATATCCCAAAGGTAAAAGTTTCAATTTTAATGATGAGATTGTTATAGGCCCTACCGAAGCAGCTGTAGTTGTCCACAATGGCGCCGTCAAACAGGTCTTTATCGGTCAGGAGAAAGTGATACTTAATAGTGATAATGTTGGTATTATCAAAGAAATCACTGGTGCTATCAGTGTGATTGACGTATATATGGTAAATACAAGGAGATTCCTTGCCCGCTATGGCGAAAAGGGTACGTTTTTGGACCCAACATTAAAGGGCGGGGATGCCCCAGTTGAGATCGGCATAAATTTTGATTACACATTTGCTCTTAAACCCGATGAAATTAGTATCCAGACATTCTTCAGTCATTTTGGTTATGCGGGAGATATCTCACAACGCGAGGTCGAGGAAGTCTTAAATAAAAACACTTCATCTCAGATTAAGCTGTTATTGACAAAGGAACTGGAAGCAAAAGATGAGAACGGTCACCGCCGAATGTCCGTCTTTTCTATAGATTCGCATCGTGACAGGCTATCTAATGCTTTCGCAGCGGCATCCGATGCAAACTGTGTTGAAAAATTCGGGATTAACATTATTGACTATAACAATTTCAATGTACGCGTCGATCCCGAGTATGTAGCAAATAGAAAGAAGCTGCAGGTCAGGCAGGCAGATGTTGACTCTACTAACCTGATGGCAGGCCTCGACCCACAGGCAGTAAAGAATAAGCAGATGCTGGGTCAGGCCAATGTTCTCCATGGAATTGCACAAGGCGCAGCAACTGGCAGCAGTGGCGTGGCAGGCTTGGGAGCTGAGGTGGCCGTAGGTCTTGGTCTTCTGACACAGAGCATAATGCAGGACCAGCAGGTACCAAACCAGACACCACAGAGTACTGCTTGTCTAAACTGTGGGGGCATCGTTCCTGCAGGTTCAGCATTCTGTCCTGCCTGTGGAACACCAGCCGCCAAGACATGCCCATCGTGTGATAAGGAAGGCCCTGCTGGTGCTCTATTCTGCCCATATTGCGGGAAAAAGATGGACTGAGGTGGGAAGTCATTATGCCAATAATAAAAACTGATTCGTATGGTGGCGGATCAAGAGGAGGAGTTCTCTACTTATACGGTGAGAAAAACCAAAATCTTTCCCTCTTTCTCTCACCTTTTTATTTTTGTACCGAGTCCGCGGTCAAAATCAATGACAATGAAAACCCGGAGTTACATCAGTTTATAAGAGGGATTGATGGCATATGAAAGTAGAGTGTACAGGGTGTGGTAGAGAAATAAAAGTCAGTCATGCTATAGATAAGTTTACCTGTATATATTGTGGCACAACTACAAGCCTGAACAAAGCAGACAAGCTCTACATCTACTTCATGCCTATTAAGATCACAGCTCTACGTGCTGAAGATATATTTAAAAGGTGGGCTACAGGGCCTGGGAAAGCACCAGATCTTCTAAAAAATCTCACTGAAAAGACGCGGAAGATATATTATTTGCCTGTTGCAAAGATTGTCCGCCTTGTAGATGGTGAGGAAAAGGTCTCCATATTTTCATTAATAGAGGATAATAAAATAAACCCGGATTTGAAACTTGAGAACATTCCTTCTGGAGATATGGAATTCTACAATGAAGAAGAAATGTCAGGAGAAGTGGTTCCCTTAGACGATTATGTTCTTGAGGGTATTCGGGATAAGTTCCCTGGTAAACCAAAAGAACAAGCGATTGTATATGTTCCTGTCCATCATTTTCTGTATCAATACAGAGATCAAACCTACTCTCTGGTAGTTAATGGGATCACCGGTTCAGTTTATGCCACAGATTTCGCCGGCGAAACCAGTGAAATCTATACTCAATGTGCAAAAAAATGGCTTCATGCTGGTATAGCAGGCGGTATTGTTGCGGGTTTAAGCCTGCTTTTGCCTGAACATGGGTTTACTGTTGCCTTTATCATTTTCATTGCAACCATTGGAGGAGTCTTTTATAAGTCACGCCAGGATGGGCTGGAACTACTGATAGATTTAGAAAAACTCAGAGCTGCAGATCTGCCCAGAGAGGTTTCAAAATGAATACAGAAAGCATTAAATATGCTTCTCCTGAGATGCATAAGAACTTGGAGGAGTACAGCTGTCAATTTTGTGGCGCTAAACTTGTTCTAGATATCTATGAGCCGGTTATTTATTGCGGTCATTGTAGAGGAGCATACGTCTCCACCACATTCTATGGAGTGGAAAAGTATGTTGCTCCCGCAAAAATATCTGATGATGAAGCATGGGAGAAGATAAAGCGCTGGTTTCGGCATAAAGGCGGAGCAAAAGATCTGGAAACCCATGCGAAACTTTCTGCACTACAGACTGTCTACATTCCTTTTTGGAAGACTGTTACTGAGGTCCGTGTCGTTGTTTGTGGTTACAACGTAAGAACGGATAGTGATGGCAACGAGAGTCATGATCTCGTCAAGTATATGTACAAAAACTCTTATCCCTGGAATAGCATAGCCTGCGACCAATCCGAATATGGTCTATTCACTTATGATACCGACGTGGATGCGAAGCCAATCCTTGAACTGGAGAGATCTATCCCGCTTGTTCCTGTCACTCTCTCTGAAACCGATGCAAAAGATATCAGTTATGAAGATGTTACCGGACGAGCCAAAGACGATGCCATGTCAAAAATGGATGAGTGTACGTTCTGTCAGGTTTTCCTGAAAATAAAATCCTTTAAACTGATTTACCTTCCCTACCTGCAAGTCAGTTACAACTACAAAGGAAAGGAGTATTCTGTCGTGATGAATGGTATCTCAGGCAATATCGAAGTCGGTAATATGCCTGGTGACAGAGGTCGTCAGGCAAACGGATTTGGATTCCGGCTTGGTGCAGGTAGTGCGGTTATGGGAGTCGGTGCTGGAGTAGCTATTGTTTTTATTATCAGTGGCAGTGTTCTGGGAGCCATCATCGGGTTAATTGTTGGAGGAATCCTTGCCGCATGGGGATACTCTTATTATGAGAAGAGTCTCCACATACTGCAGTATGGGTCTGAAGTGAGAACAGGTGATCAGATTACTGAAGTTGTCACAGCAAATGAGGTGAACTGAATGGGGTTAAAACCGCTTAGCTGCCCCGAATGTGGGGAAGCATTGAAAGGAGAGGCTGGAAACGGCCTAGTCCTCGGATGTACAAATAACCATTATGTTGGCGTCAAAGTGGATACGCACAATGTCTATTCAGTTCCAGCACAACTTGTAAAACCGAATCAGGTTGATCCAAAAAGAAAGCTGGTGTTTCTTCCATTCTGGGTCTTTAATCTGTTCATTGATGTATCTGACCGGAAAATTAGGGGGGGAGGTGTCTGGAGATTTATCACTGGTCAGAAGCTTCTAAGTGGTGATAGTACTATGTACGTCTGTGCTGCCAATCTTCCTGAAAAAAATGTGGATGAATTGAGTAAACATTACTCAATAAATAACCTTCCAGCAGATTCCATAATCAGCGATATTTTCAGGGAAGATTTCAACAAACTTCCTGTCATCATGGATGAAGAGACAGCATACCAGCATGCACACTATATATTCCTGAAGAACGAATTTGATGCATCCGGGACCCTCCAATGGATAAAATATAAGTTTGATTTAAAAGGCTGGAGACTTGTTTATCTCCCATTTTACATGGATCAACGCAGTGGTACTTACGACAGGATTATCTGAAAGAGTGTCTGGAAAGGGCCTTTGCGAGATCTGCCTCGATTCCGCCCAGAAAACCTATTTAAGCATTAACAAAGACGAAATATCCTGCAGGAGAAACAAATGCGTTCTGTGCGGTAAGAAAGGCAGAGTTTACCCTGTGGAAATTCAGATTCCCAATTTTTCAAAAGGAGTTATAAAAAGAAAAGTAAATGTCTGCACAAACTGCCTGGAATCCATAAATGAGACTTATATCAGGTTTAAAAGAGAGCAGATAGAGAGTCCGGGTTGTGGGGACGGGCATGAGCACGTTCATGAGCATTGAATTAGGATAAAGCTGCTTTTGTGGTTACTACTCTATTTTTTATTCTTTTTTGAAATAACTACTTAAAATTCAATAGAAAAACTTCTGTGTTGAATTCTATAATTGTCGGTTGTTGAGATTTTTTCTTTTTTGTAATTTAGTAGTTATACTCATACCATGTCAAAGTCAATGTCAATAAGCTAATTTTGGGTAGGTTGAATAATATCTTTTTTGTCTGTCTCTTATTGTATCTCTTTTGATTTAAGGCTCAAGTTCCACTAAGTAATTACTTAATTTTGTCATAAATATTTTATATCAAAAAATTTATACAGTACAAAGAAAATCAAATTTTTCTTACTACATGGGAGCTTCAAGAAATTGAGGCCCTTACAGAACTTCCATATAGACCCGAAGGTAAAGTAGGTGTTTTTGAAAAATATAAAAATATAAGAGTGAATCGTCAGGAAGGTGATATAGCTGAGAATTAAAATTTATCTCGTTATAATATGTTCTCTTTTGATTATAAATACAGTTACTGCTGCAGCGAGTACGATTACTGTCGATAACAGTGGAGAAGGAGATTATACTTCCATAAAGCAAGCTGTAAACAACTCTGTTGATGGAGATACATTACTTGTTAATAAAGGAGTTTACGTAGAAAACGTGGTCGTAAATAAAAAATTAGCAATAATCTCAAAGTCGGGAAATCCGGAAGACACAATCGTTCAAGCTCTTAATCCTGGCGATCATGTCTTCCATGTAACTGCCGACAATGTAACAATTAGCGGGTTCAATGTAACAGGAACAAACAAGTCAGGCATATATTACACTGGATCGGATGGCACTATCGCTGGCAATAAACTGGTTTCTGACAAATATGGAATTTATCTGGAAAAAGCTGAAAACATTACAATTGAAAACAACAATGCATCTCAAAATGGGTGTGGAATTTACTTGAAAAACTGCAGAAAAAATAAACTGGTAAATAATGAAGTAAATTATAATTGGTTCAAGTGGGGAAAATATAGAAACGGGGTTCTTCTCAAAAATTCAAGTAATAATAAGCTAACAGATAACAATATATCAAGAAATTGGGATGGTATATGCCTCGAAAATTCTTCAAACAATGAACTGAGCAAAAATGCAGTTATAGATGACTATTTCTGTATTAGTCTTAGAGATTCAAATAATAATAAACTTATTGATAATACCGTCAGATCAATTGGATATTCATTTGATATTACGCTGGGGAAATCTCATAATAATACTTTGCAAGGTAACAGTGCAGGCTTTATGGCTGAAATTAGAGTATCATCTGGCCCAGAGAGCACAAATAACACACTTGAAGGCAAGCAACATATTAGAAGACAAAATAGCCAGTTTTTTTGTCAAAGATTACTATTTAACTTAGCGAATCGGTAATTTAATTTTAGATCACTTATAGACTTTGAAACCTTTTATGTTAATCTAATTTCCCAAAATATATTCCAGAATTAATTGCCATAGCACTAACATTCGCAGATATGTTTTAATCAACAGAATTTCTCGCAAAACCTACTTATCTACTATATTATTTTTAATATATTATCTATTTTGATTATTTTAACTGTAACTTCTAAATCAAAAATCGGATTGTATACTTATAGAGTTTTTCCCTCTTCCATTAATTATTCTACCCCAACGGTGTCTGGAAAGGTATTTGTGGGACCTGCCTGGATTCCACCCAGAAAAATTATTTAAGCATCAATAAAAACAAAATCTCCTGCAGGAGAAACAAATTCGCTTTGTGCGGAAGAAAAGGCAGGGTTTATCTTGTGGAACTGCAGGTTCCCGCTTTTTCAAAAGGAATCGTGAAAAAAGAAGCAAACGTCTGCCCAGTTTGCCTGGATGAAATCAATGAGGCGTATATCAGGTTCAAAAGAGAACATATCGAGCAATCCCACGAAGAGGGCCATATCCACGGGCATAAGAGCGTTTACAAGCATTGAGTTTAAGTAAAGCTGCATTTTGCGACTTTATTTCGATTCTTTTTTCTATATTATTAGCTTCAATAAATATTTCTTGATAAGGGTAACTTTTTATCCAAGTATGTTTGATCTCTATAAAATTCAACATTTTGAAGCATTTAATGGGTTTAGATCCAAAATAGAATCAATTTTACCATTAGTAACTCTGATTTTGCTTAACTAATTAATTATAGGTTAAATAATTCAGGCCTCATAAAGAAAACAAAAGCTCACAAACTATAAAACAGGCTTAATATAATTATCTACATTTTTAACTAACAATCACCTAGATGTTGATATATATTGATAATTAGGAAATTTTATTCTAATACTTTTATATATTTTAAAATTATATGACTATTTGTACTCACTGGCATAGCCACCTTTGGAAAAGTTATGGACAACTATCTTTAATTCGTTTTGTTCTAAACCGGTGACTGCGTAAGAGTACGCAAAGAAGAAAGAGTACGCAAAGAAAAATATGAAATCTACTAAACGAGTGGAGGAAAATAAAATGTATATTGGCAATATTGGCAACTTTGACATTCGCTGCAGCCGGGATTTCCAAGTAATTAAGAATGGTGTAGTAGTGTGGGATGGATAACGAATCATAAGAGTTGTCTTTAAAATTAATTGACAGTTCCATAGATCCGTTATATTTTGAGCTGGCGGCTGCATAAAATGAAAAACATACAAAAAATAGTATAAGCTTGGAGAAAGGAAAAACTGAGTATATCAATAATTTCTTATGCTGTCTGCCAGAGACTCAAAGCAATTTCAAATGATCTTTTCTAAACAGCTTGAAAAAAATATATCTATAGATATCTCTCAAGATTAACATCTGATCCTATAGATTCACTTTACCTCGAGCCGATATCTCGATATCTATCTATTTTTACTGGTATCCTTGAGTAATTGATTTATTTTTCTAAATTTATGGTTCTATTATTGTTTAAGGAGATTGAAGTCACTTTCAAGTAGATGCCTCATAGTTTTGTTGCTTGAAAACTTACTCTGGATACAGAAAATGGTTTCATATAACTCTACCGATGGCGAAAAAAATTTTGAATTCGTAAAATGGGAAAAAATCCGCTAGTGAAAGTTTTTGTGAAGTAACTTCTTATTAGGAGTAATATAGGAAAATCTGCCTCTTTAAGGGAAATTTTCGACTTTACCAGTTTTAACTTTAATCAAATTTCATTTTCTAAAAATTGGTTTCTTATTTCTCAACATACTCCAGCACAACTCTGAATTCCTCATAATCTTCCAGTCTTTCTTCCTCATAATCTTCCAGTCTTTCACTCAGGAATTCTTCAGGCCTCTAAGGTCTGCTTCTTCACATATAGACAGGTAGATTTCTGAACCCGGCCAGGTGAGAATCTCTATACGAAATCTTTTAGGTTTCTTGTAGAGACAAAGAGATATTTAAAAACGAGAAAACAATTGATATATAAATTATTAATTTCATCTGTATATTAACAAATTAATCGCATATTAACAAATTATGTTCATTATACGCGATAATTGTCGGCTCGAAGTTATCCTATTCTAAGCCGGAGGGGCTATGTAAAGTTTCTGGGGGGTTTGGTTCTGAGATTCGTGCTTATCGGAGATTGTAGCAGTAGGCGGAGGTTCAGTACCGCGCTGATTGTCATTTTGATTGTTGTTTTATCTTTGCTTTCGGCAGGCATCGGAAGTGCAGAGGTTATTTATGTAGAACCCGGTAATTCGATCCAGGCTGCAGTAAATAATTCTACGGCCGGAGATCTCGTCATTGTGAAAGCCGGAGAATATCAGGAGAATATTGTTGTCAACGTTTCAGGAATAAAGATCAGTTCGGAATTTGAGAACCCTGAAAATGTGCTTGTAAGGGCCAGAGATATAAATTCCAGCGTATTCCGGGTTAAGGCCGGTAATGTAACTCTCAGCGGCTTCAATATAACCGGATTAGGGGAGGTTTCCAGTGTATTTAACGCTTCAAGCTCTACAAACTCTTCCGATGTCGGCAATAATTCCAGTGATTCCGAGAATGCAGATCTAGAGCAGGTTTCCAGTTCAGGGCCGAGTATGTCTACCCAATGGGATGAGTTCGGTTGTCCTGCAGCAGGAGTTTGCCTTGAGCAGGTTAACAACTGCACAATCGAGAACAATACATTTTTTGATAACAGGTACGGGATTTACCTGCAGGCATCCAGGAACAGTACACTCTTAAAGAATACTTTTTTCCGCAACGGAATATGGCTTGATGAAGGGTGCGGTGAGAACCTAATGATAAATAATACTATAGAAGAGAGTAATCTAGTTCTTGGGGCTCATTGCTGGGACAATATAATGTTCCAGAACCGGCTTTCGAACGGTGAAGGAATAAGTATTGCTTGCTGCGGTGGAAACAATCTCGTGTCAAGGAATGAAATTATAAATTGCAGTACCGGCATTGACATTTATGATGTTCAGGCAAGAACTATCCTGCGTGACAACCGGATCTCTAACTGCGAAAATGGGATCTATCTAACTTTTGTCTTCGATTCCAGGGTTTATAATAACACAATTTCAAACGGCAGCACAGGCATATTTCTGAGAGAGAACTGTCAAAACAACGAGTTATCTAATAATACAATAATAGAGAGTAACGAATCTGGAATTTGTCTGCAGGATTACAGCGCAGATAACCGTATTTATAATAATTACTTCAATAATAACTTAAACGTGATAGCCGAGAATTCCGAAGGAAATATTTGGAATACTACACAGTCACCAGGGACAAGTATCATAGGAGGGCCAAACTTGGGAGGGAATTTCTGGGCAAATCTAAAAGGAACAGGCTTCTCTCAGGTCTCGAACGATTCAAACTCCGATGGGATCTGCGATTCTCCGTTCAAGATTAATGGAAGTGACTTCGATTATCTTCCGCTTGCCAAACCTCCTTCCTCAACCGAGCTGGACCTTACGGTCAACAGTCGAAATGCCTGAAGCAAACAATATTTATCACATTTCTTGAGATTGATATGGATCCCCTCAATTTTATTTATTTTGGAGCCCTGCTCTCAGGGCAGTCAACATGACAGGCAAGTAAACCTCAGGTTTTGAAAGTAAGGGACACAGGAAAAAGTAATGTCAGTGTTTCCGCTGAATTTAGTAATTCTTCAGGTTCGGTTTTCCCTGAAGGCCTCTATATTTCTTCCATTTTCTGGCACTTTTCCAGTTGCGATGATTCTGCAGCGGATTTTTATATATTATTCCTTTGGAAGAGTAAGCTGGGTAAAAACAGCTGCAGCGGATTTCTCTTTGTCCACAACTTATTGAAGCTCACCATTAATCGTGAAAGTCAACAGTAGTGTCATGAGAGAACTTTCAATGTTTAGTTCTTTTAATTAATATAAAAATAAGAATTAAAAACCGTTGAAACCCAAAACTAATGGATTTTAACCTTTTAAATGTAAAATAAATTCTCAACATGCTGTACATTCTTTGGAGAAATGATTAAGATTATATATAGGTCCTAAAATAAGGACTATTGACTCTTAAATAGCTAAATTTTTAGGTCTTTGTAAGAGCTCTATAATTTGATATTTCTGGTTTAAAGGGGGAAGTATGGGTGTGGGTAAATAAATTCACAATTTTTTTAGCGGTTGCTATTTTTCTTATAATTTTGGCTTATAGCCCTGCATCCGCCAGGGAGATTACAGTAGATAGTAATGGCTCAGGTGCAGATTTCAAATCGATTCAGGAAGCAGTGAAGAATTCGTATCATGGAGATGTAATTTTAGTTTGTCCAGGAAATTATAACGAAAGTGTGGATGTAACGAAAGAAAATATAAGCATTCTTTCTGAATCTGAGGATCCTGAGAACACTATTGTTCGGGCATTTAAAATGGGTGCAAACAATACTACTATAAGTGGATTTAGTATACAGGAAGGTTTAATTTTACGGAAATATATACCTACTGGTGCCTCTACTGGTTATAGTTATCAAGACCCCATTGAAAACTGTACTGTTAAAAATAACATTTTAAAACTGGGCATTGATGCTAAGGTGTGTCATAATTTCACAGTTGTGAAAAATGTAATTTTGAATTCAGGTATCCTTATATCTGCCCCTGAAGACGCCGTGATTTCTAATCTTAGAATTTCTGACAATCTAATTGTTGACGGAAGTATTGATAATTCAGGTATCCTTATATCTGCCCCTGAAGGCGCCGTGATTTCTAATCTTAGAATTTCTGACAATCTAATTGTTGACGGAAGTATTGATGTTTCTCAACAGCGAGGTAGTTGTTTTTTACTTAATTCAGGTAATTTTATTTTGCTTAATAATACTATTTTAAAAGGTATGATAGCGTTGAATAACTGCTGCGGCTACAAAATTCTCGAGAATTATATTTCAAATGATCCGAATGCTGGCTCGGGAGGTATGGGAATTGCCCTTTATGGATCTAATTCTACTAAAATAGAAAATAATACAATTGTAAATTGTAGTTCAGGTATGCATATGATGTCAGGGTCTTGTACAATTAGTAATAATACCCTGACTGATAATGGTCAAGGAATTATGGCTGGGTCATCGCTAAAGGGGAACTCATTTTTAAATAATACAATCTTAAATAACAATATAGGGATATTCTTGAGCGGTCCAGCTTATGTTCCCGCTTATATTGGAGATTCGACAGGAGGAGACTCACTTTTAAATGAAGGAAACTCACTATTAAATAATAATATTTCAAACAACAATATAGGTATATTTTTCGAAAGCGATTCGTCTGGCAATCTGGTAGCTAGTAACAGGGTGGAGCTAAACAATCAATATGGAGTCTATGTCGAAGATGTCAGCTATGAGGTTCCATATAATGGGACTAATTGGTTTTATAATAATATATTCAACAATACTGTCAATTTCTTTAACGGTGACGGCAACTACAAGAGCAACTATTATACTGCAAAGACAATAAGCAATAAAACCGGAATATTTTTTGCTACCTGGAATACCACAAAAGTCTCAGGTACTAATATTGTATGCGGCCCTTACCTTGGTGGTAATTACTGGGCAAAACCTAATGGAACTGGATTTTCCCAGAACTGTGTAGATTCGGATGAAGATGGAATTGGAGACTTACCCTATAAAATTAATGAGAATTATACGGACTATCTCCCACTCGCATCTGTATCAACATCACAGGAATCAATAATTCCCATCGCAAACTTCAGCACCAATATAACACAGGACCTTGCCCCAGTTGCTGTCCAGTTTACAGATCTCTCGAAAAATGCAATTTTATGGGAGTGGGATTTTGACAGTGATGGAATATCTGACTCTACAAACCAAAATCCAGCTTATACATACACGACCCCTGGAACTTATATTGTCAATTTAACCGTGAGTAACGGAAAAGATAGGTCATCAAAAAATATGGAAGTAGTTTTACAGGAAGCTGAAGTTCCTCCGTTAGCAGACTTCAAAACTAATGCCACAGCTGGCCAGGTTCCTCTTTCAGTTAAATTTACACAACTCTCGGAAAACGCAACATCATGGGTATGGGATTTCAACAATGATGGAACTGCTGATTCTATAGAAAAAAATCCGGTTTATGTATATGCTTATCCTGGAACCTATACTGTTAACCTAACAGTAGATAATATAAAGGGCACTTCCTCAAAATCGTCTATTGTAACAGTATCTCCTGCACAACGCATAGATGGGGAGCTTATTCTCACCGAATATCTGATTACAACAAACAAATCAATCACGGGTGGCCCTGCTATCTACAATGACTGGATAGTATGGCAGGATAACCGCAATGGAAACCGGGATATCTATATGCATGATCTCAACACTCGCAAGGAAATGAAAATAATCACCGGTGAAACTAGTCAGTACGATCTTGATATTGGCAGTGGCAATATAGTGTGGTATAATCTGCGTAATGGAAATCAAAGTGAGATCTACGTATACAATGCCTCCGCTTCTAAGGAAACTCAGATAATCACTAACAAATCATTTAAGTGGCTTCCTGCTATCTATAAGGATAAGGCTGCATGGATTGATTTCCGCAATGGAAAATCCGATGTATACATGTATAATCTTTCTACTTCCAGAGAGATTCAGATTACTACCAGTGAATCCGACCATAAGTATTTTCCTAGTATATACGATGATAGAGTAGTATGGGTAGATGGAGATATTTACATGTACAATCTGTCTACTTCCAAAGAGACACAGATAACTTCCACTGAATCATGGAAGCAGAAGCCTGTAATTCACGGGGACAGAATTGTATGGCAGGATGAACACAATGGGTATTTCGATATCCACATGTATGATCTTTCCACTAAAAAGGAAACTCAAATCACTAGCGGACGAGTAGGCTGGCCTGCCATTTATGGTAACAGAATAGTATATACCGATACTCGCAATTGGAAAACTGATATCTATATGTACGATCTACCCACTGGAAAGGAGACTCAGATCACTACCAGCGGATCAGCGTCGGGTCGTGCAATCTACGGGGACAGGATTGTATGGGCAGATTCTCGCAATGGACTTGAAAACTCGGATATCTACATGTGCACTATTTCGAAGAAGGAATCCGGATCAAAAAGACCTGATGCAGACTTTTCTGCATTTCCAAATTCAGGAACAGCACCGTTAAAAGTATTGTTCACTGACAATAGTACAGGTGCACCTACTTCCTGGCTGTGGGACTTTGGGGATGGAATTAATTCAAAACATGCAATGAATGCGACGCACACCTTTACAAATCCTGGAACTTATAACGTTACTTTAAATGTAACTAATGCCGCTGGCAGTAGTTCGATAACCAGACAGGGCTATATTACAGTAAAAGGCAAGTAAAGTGTCTAAAATAGTGAGACAGTTGTGCTTTAAGAGTAACGAAAACCGTCAAGGCTGAAATATAGTAATAAATTATTAACCAAACCTAAAAAACGGACAAGATTTAATAAATCTTGTCAGATCTCAGGGTTATATTTTGGTTTGCAGTATTCAGTAACTGACCCTCTAACTGATTAATGAATAAAAAAGATTAGTGAGTCTTAAGAGAAAGATTAGTAAGTTCTTTTGAACAAAACCACGCAATATGAGGTTGTCGGTCATGAAAATCTTGATTGTCTACCTCTTTCAGTTTCTCTCAATCGGTGCTTTGGGACATGAAGATCCCATCGTTCAGGATTTTTCCCCTCCTTCTTAATACTCTTTCTAAATACTATACTCTTATTGCACTCTTACAAAAAATTCATGTGGAATTAACTCCTATTTATAGCTATTATGAGACAGTCAGCGGGAATATGGTTATTTATAGCACTGGGTCTGCTCTTCGGCCTGTTTGCAGATTTGGGAGCTGCAGATGAGACCGTTACTCTGGGTAGCGAGGAAGTAAATCTTTCGGAATTCAGGGCTTTTGACCTGCTCTGTAAATGTGAAACAGGATGCATAGTTAATACGGTTTCTCTTTCTTCCAGTGGGAATTGTCTTGCAGTCGGGGATTTTAATCATAATGTTTCTCTTTTTAGTTCCGATGGGGAGAAACTCTGGAATTATACCACTGGAGATATTGTTTACACCGTATCAATCTCTTCCGATGGAACTCGTGTAGCTGCAGGAAGCAACGATAAGAAAGTCTATTTTTTTAACAGGGAGGAAAAATTACTCTGGAGTTACGAAACAGGGGGAAGTGTGAACAGTGTTATGATCTCCTCCGATGGTTCATATGTGGCAGCGGGCAGTGAAGACGGCAAGATTTACTTCTTTAATCGAGAAGGCAAGCTTTTATGGAATTTTGATTCCGGAAATTCCATCCGCAGTATAGCCATTTCCAAGGACGGCTCTTATGTTACAGCCGGAGGGTCCAATCACTGCATTTACCTCTTTGACAGTGAAGGAAATAAAATGTGGGAACAGAGGACAGGCAGTGTAATCAATAGTGTGTGCATCACTCCACAGGCCAATTATGTGGCTGCCGGAGGTTCCAATTATAACGTTTATCTTCTTAATCAGAAAGGGGAGTTTTCCTGGATACACCATCCTGCTTACTGGATTAGCAGTGTTTCTCTGACAAACAATGGCTCCTATCTGGCAGCAGGAAGCTTTGACGATAAAATTTACTTGTTTAACAGCACAGGCACAAAACTCTGGGACTACAAGGCAAAAGACGACATCTACAGTGTTGTCATTTCGCCGGATTCTTCATTCATTGCAGCCGGAAGCTGGGATGATACGCTTTATGTGCTCGATCTCGATGGGAATGAGTTCTGGAACTGCAGTTGCGGAGGAAATATTAATGACGTATACATTTCTCGTGATAGCTCGGTCATTGCCGCAGCGAGCGATGATGGAGCAGCGTATCTTTTTGAGCGGAACTCGACAGTTTTTGCACGGCTCTTTGGGGATCGTTTCCTTTTAGAAGAAGGACTCGGACTGCCGTTAAAAGAAGATATGGCAGCAGTTGTAGGCATTGAAAATGTGGTTGAGATTGCTTCGGCCTCCAAGGATTCAGATAGTGTAAAAAGTGAAGGCAATCCTGCAACAGAAAACTCCGCCTCCACAGAAAGTTCACCAAGGTTTTCGGGACTGCTTAATTTCTTTAAATATCCAATATTCCTTTTACTGGCGGTTTTTATAGTAGCGATTTACCTGAAGAATCAAACCTTCAAAAAACGGCCAAGAGAGGAAAACTTGGAAGACTTTGAGAACCTTGATGATGAAAAACACAGGTCTGGAAATTAACACAAAAATTCGGAAATCTGAAATTTCAGCTCTAGAGACGTAAACTTCCATTTCTGTAATATGTAGAGAAAATTACTATATATCCCACTTTCCGCAGTAATATTTCACATTTCATAATTTTTCCTGCTATCGATTTTTAATCCAACATGAATTTCTTGGACTTTTATGCAGGAGGTGAAAGCAACTATATGGTGTATTTAGAAACCAAAAAACGATATCATTCAATTTTCACCAAATCTTTTAAAGAGTCAAAATTATTTATATCTGTTTCAAAAACGTTATCAGAAAAAATATTGGTTTTCGAAAAAATACTGCGGAATGTGGGATATATTACGGAACTGATATCATAATATTTTTGCAGTGGTAGTTATGAATAAAGGAAATAAAAAAATCACATTCTTTATCGTTTTTCTGATTTCCATAGTCCTTATTGGATTATTTGTAAAGATGACAATTTTTACTCCAACAATAACCCCACATGAAGGCAATATAGGTGGCTTAGTCGTTCAATTTAGAGAGGGGGTTACCAAAACAGAAGCAAAAAATATCCTTGAGAACTACAACTTGACTATGTATTATGTAGATTATAATTATTATGCAATGCCAGACACGTATTACATAGTGGTAGATAAAGACAAAGTGGTGGATGTTAGGAATGAATTGGAAAAAATAGAAAGTTGGACTAATTATACAACATCTATCGAAAAAGGAAATTATTGTATAATTACGGTACCTGATCAAACTATTAATGATAAGAATTTTATTAAGATATTAAATAAACATAACCTTCAAGTAAAAACGTTCGTCTATTGCCATATTCGATTTGGAGAGCATCCTTTGAGTGGGATTTCTGAAGAACGCGCGGATAAGTATGTAAGCGAACTTGAAATGAATGAAAACATCTTTACTGTATACATTGAGTCTTTTCAATCTTAAATTCCAAAATAAAAAAGGGAAATCTTGACTGTTGATTTTCATATTTTTGTAGTATAATTAAAATAAGTAATTAAAATAAGTAACAAAAAAATGAAAAAGAACTTTTGTATTTATTCAATATTTTGTACAGTCGTTTGGTAACCTTATTTTTATAATAAATTTTTAGATAACTAAATCCATTATGTTTTCTTATGTTGAATCAAACAGAAATATAATTTACTCAGTATAGGTCTTTTCGTTTTTATACTCGCGTTCTGTAAGTATAATCTACTTGTTACCTCCTGCTAATTCTAGTCATATTGCTGAAAATTTATTAAATATTTTACTTTTAACAGCTTTCAGATTTCTTTGCTTGCAGCTTCGGATAAAACCCTTATATGAAAACCAGAATCAAGCTCCTCTGCAAGCCTTTTACATTTTTCCAGGTCAATTTCGGGCACATTAACTACTGTAACTCTTGTACTGATTCCTGCCTTCCTTGCTCCCTTAACAAAATCAAGTACTGCAGAATAAGCATTTTTATGAATAGGCCTGCAAAGTTTGTTATATTTTTCTTCGGACTCGGCATTCAAGCTTACGGAAACAGAGTCTAATCCTGCAGTTTTCAGTTCTGAGACCACATCTCTTCCCGGGTTTATCAGGGCTGCCTGTCCATTGGTATCTAGCCTGACTCGAATATTCCGGTTTTTCAGCCAGCGGGTTACTGCTAGCACCACATCAAATCTGAGGGTTGGTTCTCCAAGGCCTGTGAATACTATTTCTCTATATTTTGAAAGATCCAGTCCTTCAAGGGCTCCGATAACTTCCTCTGTTGTCGGTTCTCTTGAAAGCCTCAAGTCATATCCGTAAACCCCGTCTGCAAAATTACGGATGCAAAAAACGCAATCTGCACTGCAGCGGTTTGTAAGGTTAATATAAAGATTTTTGTGAGCTTCATAGTAGACCGTGTCCATGAAATCAAAATTTCTCACATTCCTTATAACCATGACGTATTTATTCCGTTTTTATCCGGGAGCTGAAAACAGCTTTATATATACGAACCTCTTATCAATTTACTTCTGCTTTTCGGTTATGACTTGCGTTTTCAAGCAGAAAGTTTATAGGTGATCATGTACTTCTAAGGTTCGATCTGCAGCATTTAGCTAGCAGTATCTATGTTTCAACTCATTTACTCTCCGCATTGAAGTCTCTCATGTTTCAATTAAATATCTGATTTCAATGTTGACAGATGTGTGTTAAAAAACCTATGATTGATGAAAAATTGCGACACTCGCAATTTCGAAGGAGAATCTTATATGGCACAATTAGCTAAATTCGACGTTCCAGAAGAACTTACAAACAAAGCACTTGAAGCTCTGGAGCTTGCCAGAGACACTGGAAAGATTAAAAAAGGCACCAATGAAGCCACAAAAGCAATAGAAAGAGGCAATGCAAAGCTCGTTCTGATCGCAGAAGACATCGAGCCTGCCGAGATTGTCGCTCACATCGCTCCTCTTTCCGAAGAAAAGAAAGCACCTTATATCTTCATCAAAAACCAGAAAGAACTCGGTGCAGCCAGTGGGCTTGGTGTGTCCTGCGCAACTGTCGCAATCGTAGATGCAGGAAAAGCAGCTGAAATCGTCCAGGACATTGCTCAGAAGCTTGAAGCTCTTAAATAATCCTGATAACAAGAGGTGCTAATTATGGCTGATGAAAGCATAACCGGCGGCTTTGCTGCTGAGGTTATTGACGTTATCGGGAATACAGGTATGCATGGTGAAGCCAGCCAGATCCAGTGTAGGGTTCTGGAAGGCAGGGATAAGGGCCGTGTTATCACAAGAAACTGTGTGGGCCCTGTCCGCGTAGGCGATATCCTGATGCTTCTTGAGACCTCAAGAGAAGCAAAGAAACTGACCACCAGATAAGAAAGCGGTGAGATTGATGGAACAGAGAAAATGCTATTTCTGCGGGAAGATGCTGGAGCCCGGAACTGGTAAGCTCTATGTCAAGAAAGACGGTTCTACCTATTACATGCACTCTTCCAAGTGTATGAGCAACTTCAAATTAGGCAGACTTCCAAGGCGTACCGAATGGACCGAGAAGGGCAGAATCCAGTTGAAGAAAGCATAAAAGTAGAATTGCCAGTTTTATTTGTTCGGATTATTAAGGTGTGCACATGGAACAGACATACGTTATGGTAAAGCCTGACGGAGTCCAGCGCGGGCTAGTCGGAGAGATAATTTCCAGAATCGAGAAGCGAGGTCTGAAGCTCGTTGCCCTCAGGATGAACGTTATCAGTGAAGCCACTGCAAAAGAGCATTACGGTGAACATGCAGCCAAGCCTTTCTTCCCAGGCCTTGTCGAATTCATCACTTCGGGACCTTCAGTCTCAATGGTAGTTGCAGGAAAAGATGCAATCCGGGTTATGAGGGCTATAAATGGGGCTACAAACCCTGTAGATGCAGCTCCCGGAACAATCCGTGGGGATTTTGCTCTTGATGTAGGCAGAAATGTAGTTCATGCCTCCGACTCTCCAGAAGCTGCAGCAAGGGAAATTGCAATTCACTTTAAGGACTCCGAAATTGGAAACTATTCCAGGGTCGATGAGGTCTGTCTGTACGAATAAAGCAGGTGCATCAAAGCCTTTTTGTGTTCCTGGAATTTCAGGACACGATTCCAGGCCTTTGTTTATCCGACCTGCAATTATGGGTCCGTCAGGGTAAACCCGGACCCTTCTGGACCTGCAGCAAATAAGACGCGGGAATGAGAGAGGTTTTGCATATGGCCGACAAGAAAAATTTGAGGACTCCTATAGTCTGCGTGATGGGGCACGTTGACCACGGGAAAACGACTCTGCTAGACAAGATCAGGGGTACTGCAATTGTCAGTGGAGAAGCTGGCGCAATCACTCAGCATATCGGGGCAACCGAAGTTCCAATAGATGTGATTATCAACAAACTTGGAGATCCAAGGCTTCGGGACAGATTCATAGTTCCAGGGCTGCTCTTTATTGATACTCCTGGACATCATGCCTTTACAACTTTAAGAAGCAGGGGAGGTGCCCTTGCCGATCTTGCAATTGTTGTAGTTGACATAAACGAAGGCTTTAAGCCTCAGACCTACGAAAGCCTGCAAATCTTAAAGCGGTTCAAAACTCCTTTTGTTGTTGTTGCTAATAAGATCGACAGGATTGGCGGCTGGGTCTCACAAAAAGACCTGCCTTTTGCAGCTACTTTCAAAAAACAGTCAGAAGACGTCCAGGGCAAGCTTGAGACAAAACTCTACGAAGTAATCGGTGAATTATACAACCAAGGTTTTGCAGCAGAACGGTACGACAGGGTTACAAACTTCCAGAAAACCCTGGGCGTAGTGCCTGTAAGTGCTATGACAGGCGAAGGAATTCCTGATGTCTTGATGGTACTCCTTGGCCTGGCCCAGAAATTCCTTGAAGCAAACCTACAGTACAGTGCCAAAGGTCCAGGAGTCGGAACTGTGCTTGAGGTCAAGGAAGAAAAAGGTCTTGGTGCAACTCTTGACGTTATTCTCTATGACGGCACTTTGAAAAAGGGCGATACCGTTGTTATCGGAAGCCTCGGAAAACCAATCCAAACAAAGGTCCGGGCTCTCTTAAAGCCAAGAGAACTCTCTGAGATGCGTTACGAGAGCAAGTTCAAACAGGTGAATAAGGTTACTGCCGCCGCTGGTGTAAAGATTTCGGCTCCTGGTCTAGAAGGTGCTCTTGCAGGCTCTCCAATAAGGGTTGCTACCGAAGAAACCCTTGACGAGGTTGTAGCCCAGGTAAAATCCGAGGTCGATGAGGTCAGAATTGATACGGGCTCAGTAGGAATCATGATCAAAGCCGATACCCTTGGCTCTCTTGAAGCCCTTGTCTATGAGTTCCAGAAAGATGATGTCCCTATCAGGAAAGCAGAAGTTGGGGATATCTCACATCGGGATGTAATAGAGGCTTCTACGGTTGAAGACCCGTTATATTCTGTGATTATAGGTTTCAATGTCAAAGTTCATCCTGACGCTAGAGATTTCCTGCAGAAAAGCAGTGTGAAGGTATTCACCAGCGATGTGATTTACCGCCTGGTTGAAGATTACCAGGAGTATGTAAAAGAGCAGCAGGAACAGGCTGAAAAGAAGATTTTCGAAACAATAATCCGTCCTGGAAAGTTCAAAATCCTTCCCGGATGTGTATTTCGCCAGAGTAAACCCGCAGTTGTCGGCATAAGAGTACTTGGTGGAGTCGTGCGGACAAACGCGGATGTTATGCTTGAAAACGGAAACGTTGTAGGCAAGATCAAAGGTCTGCAGATTGAAGGAGAAAATATTCCGTCTGCAAGGGTAGGCAAAGAGGTTGCAATGGCAATTGAAGGCGCAACCGTAGGCAGGCAGATCAAAGAAGAGGACGTGCTCTATATCAATGTGCCTGAGAGGCATGCCAAAATTCTTGAGCACGAGATCTATGATTCCCTTTCAACTGATGAAAAGGAAACTCTTGAGATTTTCCTCTCCCTGAAACGAAAAGATAATCCTTTCTGGGCAAAATAATGCTTATATGATAACTATATTCAGAATTATGTTCAGAATTTATGGAAGGTTCAGGTAAGAATTCAGGAAAAATCCGGGTAGAGTTTCGGATGGAAAGGCAAAGGAATATATTTAAAATAAATCTGATATTGGAGGATTTCACATGGCTAATTTCAAAGTTGTAGTTTCTGACCCAAAGGAAGGGCGTGCTTACCAGATCGATTTAAAAGATGCTGGAGCAAACGCATTAATCGGAAAGTCAATAGGCGATGTTGTTGACGGTTCAATTTTCGGACTGGCCGGCTACAAAGTCAAGATCACCGGCGGCTGTGATGGTAGTGGTTTTGTTATGAAACCCGACCTTCCGGGCTCCAGAAGGCAGAGAATTCTGATGGCAGTAGGTGTGGGATACACCCCCAAGCTTCCAGGACAGCGCAGGAGAAAGATGGTACGCGGCAAGGAAATTACCTCTGACGTCGTCCAGGTTAATGCAAAAGTCGTTGAGTATGGAAGCAAATCCATGAAAGCTCTTCTTGGTCTTGAAGCCGCAGAAGAAGCTCCAGCAGCAGAGTGATTTTTCAAGTTCCGCCTGCGGGCGGGCTTTAAACACTTTTTATTTAGTTTTTGATTTTAGTTTGATTTTATTTTGTTTTTATTTTGATTTTGGTTTGACTTTTTTCATCTGCTATTGGTTTTAATGTTTTTCTACTTCTTGTTTCCTTTTTCCTCGTCTTTTTTCTATTATCTCCTCCCCTATAACGAACCCAATTCCAATGAGAGTTCCAGTGCGTATTCCATTCATTAAGTCATGAGACAAGTATCCCAATAACATGCATACAATAAAGGCCGTAGTGAAATGTAAAAATCGCTCTTTCATTAGAGATTTTTCCATATTTACCATCTCCTTATTATATTCAAAAAATATGTATGAGGTTAAAACATATATATTTTTATCTCAAGTTTCAACAATCACTTTACAGTTTTATGAACGGCTGTTACAAAGTGGTTGATATAAAATTACATATATTACCTAAAAGCGAGAATAAAGGCATCCTTTGCCAAGAATGTTCCTTCAAAAAAGAGAAGTTGCGAGGGTGTTTTCCATCCTAAATATCAGGGAAAAATCACTAATTGCCTAAAACCATAGGAAAATCTCCAATGAATAAAAGTAAAAGCCAGAGGGTTATTACAGAGAAATTATTACAAATAGATTCAATGACGTAAAATCCAAATCTAGCCTTTTTCACTTGTATCTATTTTCTCAATCTCTCTCAATCTCCACATGACTTCCATCGCAGAATGGTTTATTTCTGGATTTTCCGCACCTGCAGAGAGTGACTCGATTCCTGATCTCATACTCTTTGCTATCGGCGGATTTTATCGGGATGCCACCACGTACCCAGAGAGGACCGTGCTCGCCGTGGCGAGGTCCTTCCTCGACGACAATAGACTTCTCAAGTTCAGGCTCAATCTCTTTTCCTGTGGCATTGTCAATGATTACCAACCTTCCTGAAGGGCAGTTACATGCTTCTTCGATAGCAATGTCTCGAGCTTCCGGGTTCTCGGATTGCTGGACAAGGTTCCATATTCTTCCTGCCCGTGTGCAGAATCCCGCGTGGACACATAGATGCTTATTGTCAATGAGAGTCAGTAAAGTGCCAGGGATAACGTTTGCACCTGCGCTGAAGGGCTCAAAGTCCCCTGCTTCGGTTCCATCAAAATGAGAATTTGCATGCGTCCCGTCACAGAATGGTTTATTCCCTGAGTGGCCACATCGGCATAGAGCATACTGTTCCTTTATAGGGTATTTCTTGACTTCACGCCATATTAGGCGGTCAGTTTCTTTATCTTTGCAAATCTCCATGGTGATAAGGGGAACTCTACCGGTCACTTTATAGGGACCATTTATAAGCACAGTGATCTTGGAGTTATTTGATACATTTGATTTTCTTTCCGCTTCTTCGATCATCTTGCAATCTCTCCATTTTGATCTTCTCAAAGCTTTTATGTGGCAGTTCACCATAGCAAAAATATCTCTGCAAGTACGTGTTTTTGCGCTCTTCTCTTCCGCTGATGGGGTTACAATCTAGTCTCTTTCAATGAAGAGACCTACAAGCTAGTAATGAGTTTTTCGAACTCTGACAGCCTTTTTCAAAGGCTACGACCCCATTATACAGCATCTAAAATAAATTGTGAAGATTTTTCATCTTCAAGGCTCGAAGAAAATAATGAACTATAGATTTGACTAACTTATGGACTAAGCTTTGAACGCGGTCAAAGCAGCCTCTCTCCAGGCTCGGTCCCGGCCCCGGGTTTGCACTCATAAACTTCAGTAATTTTCATAACTACAAGGGCTTTTGCAGGGAACCTGTCTCCTCTGCTCTTGACCATTTTGTACATCTTTTCGTAATCATCCCCTTCAGTCTTAATCTCAATATCTCCCTTTATCTGGTAACAGTCTCTTATTTCCGGGCCCCAGACATAGATTGCTCCCCTCGGGTTTTCATCAAGATTGTTGCGGGTTTTATGAAAATAATTGTCTGCAATCCAGATTGTTTCCCCGTCTTCCTGCAAATTACACATGCCTATTGGGATTACATTTGGATCTCCGCCTTTAGACGCCGTTGCAAATGGGAATATTTTCATTTTTGCAAAGTCTTCTTTCATTTCGTCAGTTAATTTCACCATTTATTTTACCCCTTATTGAATTGGTTTTTACTAATATGGCTGTAATCCTTATATAACTTTGAATGTTTCAAAAATATAAAAAGTCAAGAACTGCGTTCTATCTTTTTTCTTATTGGGTAATCCATATAAAAAGAATATAGATAGAGATAAGAAGGATGATAAGCCGAAAATAAAGAGAATACTAAGAATAGAAAGAAATCTATACCGAAAATAAAGAGGATTAAAGATTAGATAAAGAAGGTGCCAGAAAGTAAAAATGAATGGAAGCTTTAGAGAAAAAGTACGATAAACAAAAATGTGATAAAGAAAAAAAGCCCAAGGAAAAGAGCCGGAAATATAATTGGCTCCCCATTTGAGTTTCAACAGTTGAACAC
Organism: Methanosarcina sp. UBA289; assembly: GCA_002496565.1. Taxonomy (GTDB): domain Archaea; phylum Halobacteriota; class Methanosarcinia; order Methanosarcinales; family Methanosarcinaceae; genus Methanosarcina. The sequence continues at coordinate 44,899 of DAKJ01000024.1, forward strand.
TTTATCCAGGAAGTACTGGTGAATTCGTAAATCTTCGGTTAATTCCGGATGGAAAGCAAGAGCCAGCACATTTCCCTGTTCTGCAGCAATAATCAGGTTATCAAGCCTAGAAAGTACGCGAACCCCAGGCCCACAGCTCAAGATTCCAGGAGCCCTTATAAACACGCCGGTAAAAGGAGAATCAAGGATCTCTAGCTCAAGTTCGGCCTCAAAAGAATTCCTCTGCCTTCCGAAAGCGTTTCTGTTGACCTTCGTATCCATAATTCCGAGCAGTTCCTGGTTGGTTTTCTCAACTTGCTCGTCGCCTTCCTTTGCAATTACAATCAAACCTGCACAAGTCCCAAGAATCGGAACTCCTCTTGCAGCCGCAGCTTTAATTTCCTCTGCAATCCCCTCGCGGGCAAGAAGTCTGCAAAGTGTGGTACTCTCCCCGCCAGGAATCACAATCCCACTGCATTCCGGGACAATACCCTTATGCTTTATTGCAACTACTTCTGCATCCACTCCTCTTTCCTTAAGGGCTCTCCTTAAAGCATTAATATGCTCAGAAACCGCTCCCTGAATAGCGATTACACCTATTTTCATGAAAAACACCATTTTCCAGAATTAATTCATTACCTGTTAATCCGAAAATAAAAAATTGAAGTGATTTATTCTTACAGGCCCGTAAGAAAGAATCCATTTTTAAAAATTAAACTTCAACCGGTGAGCTGCAACCTTTGCGCCGGTTTATCACGTCGTTCACATCGTTTTTGATCAAACTTTTTTCTAAAACGTTTGCGATCAAGCCTTTTTTGAAAAGGCTTGTGAGCAATCATATTTAAAAATGTTTGTGATCACATCCTATACTGACACGAAACGAAATTCTGGTAAATCAGCCCTCCTGAGAGGGTTGAAAATATAGCCTTTCTTGCCCATCAGCTCTTGACTCAGCTCAGTATCTTCATCATGATTCAGCCCTCTTGAGCGAAGCGAAAAGGGCTTCGTGCTCCCGAAGCGAAATTCGTGGAGCGAAAAGGGCACCGTCCTCCCGAGACGGGACTCGGGAGACGGAACTCAGGCAGGTTTTACCACCCGCGTTCCTGAAGGGCTTCTTGGGCAGGGATCATGTCTGCGCTGATGCCTTTCATGCCGGCACCGACGCCTTTTGAGATTTCTGCGAGCTTTGCAGGGTTGTCAAAGTTGTTTACGGCTTCAACAACGGCTTTTGCCATTTTCTCAGGATTTTCGGCTTTGAATATACCTGAACCTACAAAGACCCCGTCTGCCCCGAGGCGCATCATAAGCGCTGCATCTGCAGGGGTTGCAACTCCGCCGGCTGCAAAGTTTACTACAGGCAGACGCTGCATTTTTGAGGTTTCGACTACAAGTTCGATTGGAGCTTCTATTTCCCTGGAAACCAGAATCAGTTCTTCTTTTGTCTTCCCGGCAAGGGCACGGATTTCGCCCTGAATCTGTTTCATGTGCTTGACTGCCTGGCTGACGTCCCCTGTTCCAGCCTCTCCTTTTGTTCGGATCATGGCTGCCCCTTCGTTAATTCTCCTGAGGGCTTCTCCGAGGTTTCGGGCTCCGCAGACAAAAGGCACGGTAAACTGTGTTTTGTCTATATGGAAGTAGGGATCAGCAGGGGTCAGGACTTCAGATTCGTCCACCATGTCAACGCCCAGGGCTTCTAAAATTTCGGCTTCGACGAAGTGCCCGATCCTGGCTTTTGCCATCACAGGAATTGTAACCGTATCAATAATCTGCTGGACAATCTCAGGGTCGGCCATCCGGGCAACCCCACCCGCCTTTCTGATATCTGCAGGAACAGCCTGGAGGGCCATAACAGCAACTGCTCCAGCTTCTTCTGCGATCCTGGCCTGTTCTGGATTTGTAACATCCATGATCACACCCCCTTTCTGCATTCTTGCAAAGCCCCTCTTGATAAGTTCTGTCCCGTGTCTTAATTTTTCAAAGTCCATGAATGTCGTCCTCTCTGTTTTGATATGATTATAAGCTCTATGCCGTGGGAAACCCTGTCCACGCTGAAAAGACCTTAAGGTCTTTTCCATTGATTACAACCGACAGGTTGCGGTTTTCAGTTAGTTGTTTCTCCGGTGAATTATGAATACGCTCAATAGTCAAAAGCATTATTTAAGTTATTCCTTATGAATAAACACAAAGCAAATTAATTTCTAATGATTTAATGTTTTTCCTTCAACAATTTTTATTTTTTAATTTTATATGTTTCATCTTGCCTCTTTAGATAATGCAATATAGAGCCTTACTGTGGTTTATTTGTCTGCCTCTATATGCTTGCCTGAAACTTATTATCACTATTTCTGTCTTCATATAATATATATGATCTTCTTTCAGGTTCTGAAATATATAGTTTTCCTGGGACATAAGGCAAACAGGACTTGAAAAATCCTCTAAGTTAGTTCCTGATATCAAAACCATTGATTTATTAAATTCTATAGGTTTCAGCCAGGATTTGACAGATACTATCTGAGAATATAGTTATAAGGAGTATCTGGATCATTACATTCACAGGGGATTTTTTCCGGGAATAACTTCTGGATTTTAGAATTTATTGATTTTTTTTATTATTTGGGGGAATCTGGTTGAATTTCTACTTTATTCTTTTTTGTTGAATTTCTACTCCATTCCGTTCTTTTTTAATGTATTTCTACTCCATTCTGTGTTCTGGCTGCTTAGGAGCTCTTCTCTTCTATACAGGTTGAGCTTTGTGCAGACGACTACAGATACCCAGATCGTAGATGCAGGTATGAAAGCTTCTAAGAATTCGATGAGTTTAAAACTGAAATAAGCTGTAGTTTCGAGAGTCTCGAACCCGACACCAAGAATAAAACTGGAGACTCCAAAGAGTAGAAGTGCAGTAGCTATTCTCAAAACTCTCTGTTCAACACTTCCCTCATCATTAGGAAGCCCTTTTCGTATAATCAGAACGTATGCCGCATTCGTGCCAAGGAAGAAACCTGCTACATCAGCACTTATCAGAGATAAGGCTGTCAGAACAGGAGGGATAACAAACAGAATGAAGTACAAAATTAGGTTCTTATGCCTGAATGCGAGTTCAAAATTCTCTTTCTTGAAAAATTCTTCTTTCAGGGAGCTTTTGAGAAAGAGAGTAAAAGTAATCAGTAAAAATAAGCCTATAATAGCTCCTCCCATTATGTCTCCCAGAAAATGTCTTCCCAGGTACATCCTCGACAAAGCTACAAGAAATATCATAACAGGAGCCATCAATTTAATTATCCGTCTGTTGAAAATCTCGGAGCTTCCTCCCCAAAGTGCAGTTGTAATTGCGACATGCCCGGAAGGGAAACCGAAAGGAGAATGGTTAAGCGTTTCTTGAAGGCGGAAGGTCTCAAGGACTTCTTTGTCGGGAAGTTTAAATATACCTTCAGATCCTTCCCCACTGAAAGGCGAGGTATTTTTCACTCCATATTCAAGGTTAAGGACTTTATTATCTACATAATCCGGCCTTGGAAAGGCGACCACTGTCTTAATGATTTCGGTAATCAGACCTGTCCAGATTAAGAGCTGGAACAGAAGAAAACCTTTCCGGAAATTAATCCCGAAAGTTACGATAATTACTATGGCAGCTAAAAAAGCCGACGATCCCATTGAAGTTATCAAAATCATGAGGGATGTAAGCCAATCGTTTCCAAGTGATTGCAGATAGAGTATAGGTTCAGTCTGAAACAAGGGCTCTGACTCCTTATTTAAACATTTGCCTGCAGATATGCTCAGTTTTATCCAAAAAGTCTCGGGTTAAACTGCATATCTGGAATCAGTAAAAAATCTAGTTCTATTTCGTATAATTGAGTTTATGACGATGTATTCTAGAAAACTATTTTATATTTATATTGTTTTGTACCTATGTATAGCTGGAATCCTCTTCAGGGTTGGATACTTATTATTTAATTTACTGAGTATAATTACCTGTAAGATCTGAGTAAAACTACTCTTGTAAGATCTAAGTAAAATTACTCTTGTAATATTACTGTTCCGCTCTTCTGTTTCATTTTACTGTCCTATCTCTATGGACTCTGGAAGTTCCAGCTTAAAGTCACTGATCGAGAACCTCTTTTCAGGGCACCTTTCTTCACATCTTCTGCAGGCAGTACCGAGACATCTTTCGTTGTTGATCTTAAAACTCTCAGATTCTCTTGAAAGTGCCTCTTCTGGGCATTCTTTCACACAGGTATCACAACCGCTGCACTGAATGGTAGCGGTAAAACCATATTTTGACTCCACGATCTCCAGGCTTTTTCCAAGTTCGTGGATATCCGTTTCAGATTTTTTTTCAATAATGACTTCATGATATTTTTGCGGAACAGGCTGGATGCCTGATCTTTCGAGGTTTGAGTTATACTTTTCAAGCGGCATCCCTTCATTCCAGAGGGCTATTTCCTGGACGTAGATAGCTTCAAAGGTTGGGGATGAGGCAAACATTACATGATTTGAAAGTACCGATTTCTTCATTTCATTAAGGTAGGAGAGGTAGTCAGGGTCGAGGGCAAGGTCTTTTGCAAGTTCCAGGGAAGTATTTCCGCACTGGATAATCCGTTTCGGTGTTGCAGGCACAATGCCTGTAAAGCGGGCTTTTAGAGGGTCCACATACGTTCCACTTGCCCCGCATATGTACATTGTTTCCAGATCTTCGTATGCTATCCCTGCCTCATGCATCAGGGTCAGTTGACCTGCTCTCAGGGCTCCGAAGGCTTTTCCGGCTTCTATTACATCTTCCTCTGTAAACGTAATTCCCTTTCCTAGCCGAATTATACCGCCTTCAATATGAGGAGGCTTTATTATGCCAGTTACAAGCCCTGCATACATAAGGGCAATTACACCCGTACCTGTAATTCCCTTTGTAGGATATCCGGTGGCTTTAAAAGTCCTGTTGCGCAGATCTATTCTTGGCCCTTCTACCAGCCTGAGTTTTTCATCAAGGACAAGCGCTTGCCAGCCTCCGGAAAGCTTCAGGTCGGCAATCGCTCCAGGCGTTGCCAGCATCCCTTTGCTGATCTGCTGTCCTTCGATAACAGGGCCTGCAGCAGCCGATCCTGTGTATATTCTGTCGCCTACTCTCAGGGCCATCTCGGCATTTGTCCCGTAATCCGTGACCATACACGTTTCGGGAGTGTCCAGAAACCCGCTCTTTATCATCATAGCAAGGGCATCAGCTCCGATTTCATGCCTTACCGAAGGCGGGATAATCACATCAACATCGGCATAAAGCCCGATCTCATTTCCTGAAACTATATGCCCGTTCCTTTCCAGAGGCTTTACATGTATTTTCTCGAGGGCGTTTTTTCCCGCAAATGCAAGGTCCCTGATTTCTATTCCTTCAAATAGCGACAATTGGATCGGATTTCCACAAACGGCTATACGCCTGAGGTTTTCTGGCTTAAGGTTACTTACCAGGGAGTTTATGGCTGAAATAAGAATCTCATGGGCTATACCCTGCCCATAACTAATCGCAAAGTCCATATGGTCAACGACATTTGCGCCAGGGAGCGGGTTTCTGGACAAAATTGCAGTCCTGAGAACGGAAGAATCCGTAAGATTTAGGAGCTGGGCTCTAATCCCGCTGGTACCAATATCGATATTTATTGCCTGATCCATATTTTATCCCAGGATTTTTTATGAAGTTTTTGTTCATCCCTTTACAGTTTATGCTTTCTTACTTTTCTTGTTTTTTCGTTTTCATTTTCTATTCCTGATCCTTCTTTTCACTTTTCATCATTCCTTATTTGTTTACCTTACAGCACTTATTTTCTGACCAGCATTTATTTCACAATTTATGATTTAATATGAGAGATAAAGCTCGAAGAAGAAAAATAAAAAGAGAACTGGAAAGTAGAATAAAATCAGTATAGTTCCTTGCGGGCTTCTTTCCAGCTCTTTCCTGCACAGATTTTCTTTGCAATTTTTACTGCGTCAAGCGGGGTTTTTCCATATATCGAGTTGCCAAAGGTGTCGACAAAATGCCTGTCTATGGCAGCCCCGCCACAGGCTACAGGAACGTCCTCAGAGTCCAGAATCTCTGCAAGGTCTTTAAGGCCTCCTTTGGTTGTGCTCATAAGGGTCGTTCCGGTAACAAGGTCAGCGTTTGTTGCTTTTACAGCTCTAACGGCTGCTTCCACTGTTATGTCTCTTCCAAGATCAACTACTTCGAAACCGTTTGCCCTGAGAATAGCAGCTACAATATTCTTGCCTATGTCATGTACATCTCCTTCGATAACGAGGGATACTACCTTACCCTGGGAGGGGACTTCTCCTATTCTTTCCTGGCAGAGTTCCACTCCTCCTATAAGGGCTTCGTTTGCCAGCAGGATTTCAGGCACGTAGCTCTCTCCCATGTCGTAAAGCTCACATACGGTCTGAATTCCGGGCATAAGAGCATTTAAGACCAGGTCTGTAGGATCTTTTCCTTTTCCAAGCAGGGTAACTGTGAGGTTTATTGTTTCGGCGCGGTCTCCCGCTATCACTGCTTCTGCCACAGCTGTGTATTCGGGGTCTTTCGGCTTGTTCTGTTTCTTTATCTGGTCAGCGACAGTCATTTGTTTGTTTCTATCTCCAAGGTCAACCCCGAGGCCGATCATGATCCCTTCTTCAATGAGTCTTTTAAACTTTGCAGGTTCTTTTTCTTTCATTTCGAATATCTTCTGAACTGCAACGTCGATGTGCCTGATCATTCCTGCATCCCTCCGAGCACATTTTCTTTCATATTCCTACCAATACCGACTCCAATCTGCCTGACAAGATCTTCAACATCGTCGTATTTCGGAATTGGGGTCTCTTTACAGGCCCTTACATATGCTCTGAGATTTTCAAGGGAGGTTCCAAATGAGACCCCACATGAAGTTCCTACAATATCAGTTCCCTGCAAGATGCATTCCCGGGTTCTGTTATAAACCTGTTCGGGAGTGCCGTTTGGCATCAGGTTTATGACGTCCAGGCTTCCTAGAATGGACATATCGTTGCCCATTACCTGACGGCAGTACCAGACTGGAACGGCATCAAAGGAGAAACAGTCAATTCCACTCTGTTTTATATAAGGCAGGAGTTTACTGGTATCTCCGCAGATGTGTAGGATCTGGGGACAGCTGATTTCCTGTGCTATTCTTTTATGGGAAGGAAGTATGAACTCCCTGTATGTTTCCGATGAAATCAGATCACCGGAAGCCGAAGGATCAGCGAGGAAGATGATATGTCCCCCGTAAATAATCTGCAACTTCCCGTAAGCTATCACGAAATCAGTTGCTGCTTCAATGAAGGCATGGGCTTTTTCCGGGTCGGTCTTTGTCCACCTGGCCATATTCTCAACACCTGCTATGTGACCTGCTACCGTAAATGGTGATGTAAGTACCGGGATGATAGGGAGCATGCCGTCGTAGCGCTTCCTCAGTTCTTCAATTGCTCCGAGCACTACTGGTATTCTTCCGGCTTCTTCCAGGTTATCTGGCCAGGTTATATCTGAGGGGTCTGTATAAGCAGGGCCAGTTACGGGAGGCCTGTCCGGTTTGTCCCAGTCAAGTTTGCACCCAAGAACTTCCGCCTCAAGAGAAATATCAAACTGGGGACGTGCAGCCTCAATGCCGCAAACCTCATAAGGAGAGGCTGCAAGGTCTGCCATCATCTTGCTGTCAAAGTGGGCTTTTGGCCAGGAGGCGTTGCATACCTGCATCAGTTCGGTTGTGGTCTGAGCGAGGGGATTTGCAGGGGGTACATAGTCAACCCTGCCTCCAAGCACTGCTGCCAGAACTCTTCGGGTTGGAGTCATTTCACTTACCATGCTATACATCTCCTTTTAATCTGCATCTAATATACTTTAAATTATATATTAATATGTTTGACTTTGCAGTCAGATCACCAAAGAATTCGTTTTTGAATGCCACCCACAGGGTAAAAGAAGTAGTGATCTGTTGTCAGGTAAAAGCCTGAAATGTCTTGTTTTCACGAGCCCTTTTGCAAGTTTTTTCCGAGTCCCTGAAATATATAAGAAAACTATCCTTTTTTGTGTAAGAGCCCACAGTTTTTACATTTACATCTATTAATATGAACTTTTGAATATTTAACTGAATGCTGTTAGCACAATAAAGAAAAACTTATATATTTCTCAAATCTACACTGTATTAATTTATTTATAAACAGGGGTTGCCTAAGTAAACCTAACGGGTTCATGATTAAAAAACTGAAAATTTTCTGAAAGTTTATTGCACAGGATGCATATGACAAGATGATTGCTTTTTTGACAGGACATTGAAAAATTAGGCCTTGTAAGGATATTTAGCTCTTCAACCCGGTAAGTTGAGAGGATATTATTTTCTAATTAGTCCGTTTTCTTTTTAATATAAAGATAGAGTTTTTAAAAATGGTATTACTTTTACCCGAGAGCCTGGGGATTTGTTTTTAACGTTTACTTTTATTTTTTATCATTTTCTGAAGTAAATACAACTTTGCAACTCCCGAACACGTTTTTTAAAAAGAAGAAATATATCCTTAATTCTCTATATTATTAATTATAAAAGTCAAACACAAAATCTCCCCTCAGGAATACAGTATCATGGTAAATGTAATTTCCCACCTCGGAGTAGGTTTTCTCATTGCTCTGGCTTTAGGCTTGAAAGAAAACAAACTGAGAGTTGTGGCCTTATTATCCACACTACCTGATCTGGATTATGTCCTGTACTCAACATTTATCTATGCCAATGACAGCCTGAGCCCTGAGGTAAGAAACCAGCTTTTTTACCTGATCGGACACAGAGAGTTTATGCATTCTATTCTTTTCATTTTTCTGATTACTTTTATTCTCTGGTTTAAGACTAAAGATTGGCTTTTTACGGTTGGAGGGTTCCAATCCCTCTTCTTTCATTCGTACCTGGATTATGTTACAAGCTGGAAAATGCGTCCCTTCTACCCGTTCAGTACAGATGCTTCCATTATGAGTGCGGCTTATTTCTTTGACCCTTTGCTAAATCTGCTTCCTCTCTTGCCTCCCTTCATTGTGATTATAGTAAATTTGAGTCATAGAGGAAAGATAAACGGAAAAATAAAGGGCTTTTGCACTTACATATCAAACATTGACGATAAGCTCTATGCCTCGCTTATTCTTTTGTTACTTGTCTGGCTTACCTTCATACCGGTCTCAAAAGCTTTCCTGATCAAGCAGATTTCTTGGACCGAAGAAGCTGAAATAAGCTATCAAAATACCTATCCAGAATCTATGAATAAATTCCTGACGGCGTACTCTTATAATTCCACTCATTATAAAGTCCTAGAAATAAGTTATCTTTCAGGAATAGAGAAAAGTTCGTATGTTGAAAAAGTTTCTGTAAAAGGAAATGTCTCTGATGATGCTGCTTATGTTAAAAGAGCAGAAAACTTATACAGGGCAGGTGTTCCTCAGGAAATTGATTATCCGGTCTACGTGGTTTCCGAAACGAACGATTCTGTAACTGTTATTCTCAGTGATGCCAGAAATCCTTACATTAGAGAACTGGCTTATTTTAAATCATTTTATAGGTTCGTTTTTGACAGGAAAAACGGAGAGGAATATGAAGTTTATGCAAGTATGCACGGAGGACAGGAGGAGAGATTAGGCAGAAACTGGTTTGGATGATCTTACTTTGATTGGCTTTCGAGATCAATTGATTTTATTTTGATAAGACGAAGCTCAATTCAATAAAAATGAGTTAAGTCCAACAAAAAAATTTTCCGAAATTTCCTACATATCCTTAAACTGTCCCTAATAAATAGTTGTTAGTCCGATTACTTATTTTTCCATAGCTGGTAAACTGTAATCGGACTAGCGTGAAACCTTTAAAAAATGACTTTCTGGTTATTTCTGGATTTTCTTGAAATATTTGTCGATTTCTTCCCAGTTAATTATATTCCAGAATCCTCCTATGAACTTACCCCTATCGTTCTTGTAATCAATATAATAAGCATGCTCCCATACATCAAGAGCCATAAGTATCGGGTAATCCGGAACTATATTCACATTGTGCTTTTCTATCTGCATGATCATAAGTCTCTTTGTATCATTACAGAAAGTTAAGGCTGCCCAGCCGGAACCTTCAACACTGGATGCGACCTGGGTAAACTCCTTCTTAAATCTCTCAAAACTTCCAAAGTTATCTTTAATCATCTCAGACAGTTCACCCACAGCTTCTTTGCTTGCATTGCTTTCAGGAGTCATCTCCCACCAGAAATAGTCATGAAGGACATGCCCACCAAGGTTAAAAGTCAGAGCTTTTGCACTGGCCTTATAATCGAAGTCAGTCCCTTCTTTCCTCGCCTTGTCCATCATCTCTATAAGTGAGTTTGCATTGGTCACATAAGCCTGATGATGCTTGTCGTGGTGAATGCGTAGCTGTTCTTCGGAAATGTAAGGTTCAAGGTCTGAATAGCCATATTTCAAATCCGGTAGTTTGTATAACCCTTTAGCCATGTTGTTTTCCCCTATTCCTGGTTGCTGGTTTTGCCAAATTTGTTTGAAACTTGCCCCCGTTATTTGCTTGGCCGTTATTTACTCAACATAGAGTTCATGTATCGGACTCAAGATTTAAGCTTCGGTTCAAGAAAATTCAATTACAAATTCTGCTAACCAGTTTCCCCTTAACAATATTAACAGAAATTTGTCACTTATATGATCCTGCCTGGCGATTTTAAGGTGAATCTAAAGTGACTCTGTTGTTTTATCTTTTCAATTACATATTAGATTGCCATATGGCAATTCTAAATGCAGAATATAGTTATACACCCCATCTATTTAAAGGTAAAAGATGCAAACTATAATAAATTTTGCAAAAATTCGTTCAGGTTATTCGTCAGAAGATTTGCGTTTCATCAAAAATAAAAATAAAAGGTTATTCAGGGATAAAGCAAATGGTAAATTCACTTTCTCACTTGGGAATCGGTCTTCTGATTGCGCTGACTTTAGGCTTTAGGGGAAAAAAGCGAAACACTCTGGGATTTCTAGCAATCCTTCCTGACCTGGATTTTATCCCATACATCCTGTTTGCTCTCGTCAGCGGCAGCGTAAGCCATGAGGCTAGAAATCAGCTTTTTTATCTGCTTGGCCACAGGGAATTCATGCACTCGATCCTTTTCGTTCTGCTTGTCACGCTTTTTATCTGGCTTAAAACCAAAGACCTCCTGTTTACAGCAGCCGGATTTACAGCTATTTTTTCTCATGTCTACCTTGACTATGTGACAAGCTGGAAAATGCGTCCCCTTTATCCTTTCAGCACAGAAACATCCACTCTCGGAGCCGTTTATTTCTTCGATCCTCTGGCAAATATTCTTCCTTTGCTGCCTGTTTTCGTTTTACTTGTAGCCTATATGAAAAGCCATGGTAAATGGAATGGAAAATTCAATAATTTCTGTTCTTTTGTCACGAATAACCGGAGCAAACTCTATCCTGCCCTTTTAATTGTGCTTGTGGTCTGGCTTGCAGTCCTGCCGGTGGCTAAAATATTTCTTGTGAATTATATTTCCGGCGCTGAAGGCGCAAAAATCAGCTATCAGGATACATATCCCTCGTCCTTCGGGAAGTTTCTTGCTGCTTATCCTTATAATTCTACCTATTACAAGATTATGGAAGTGAGCTACTGGTCTGGAATCGAAAAAAGTGATTATATCGAAAAAACCAACGTGACCGGCGCCGCTCCCAATGCCTCCGCATATGTTGAAAGAGCCAGAAAACTTTACAGCACAGCCCTTCCTCAGGAAATCGATTATCCTGTCTACAGCGTTTCGGAAGAAAATGGCTCGGTAACTGTTACGCTGAGCGATGCGAGAGATAAGTATGTTAAATATTGGGCTTATTTCAAAACGGTTTATAGGTTCATTTTTGATACGAAGAGCGGGAAGTATGCGGCTTATGCGAGTGAGCAGGGGAGAAGGGAAGGGAGGTTGGAAGATAACTGGTTTGAGTAAATTTTGGATTATTTTAAAATTAGTTTAAAAATCAGTTTAGTTTGATTTCGTCACATCTTCCAAAAATTTATTATTCATTTTCACTTTTTGATAACAAATCGAAATCAAGATGATGAATGTAACAATTTATTTATTTTTAACAAGTGTGTAGTATCAAGGAGATGATGCTTTGGAGGATATAATCTTAGATAAAAGTGATTTTAATAAATCTAACTGGCAGGAAGTTATTTCAAGTTGTGATAAAAAAGAATGCTTGCAATATAGCACAATATTCTTTAATCGAGCAAAAGAAGCGGAATCAAATGGTGACTCAAAAAATAAAACAATATTCCAGATCTTAGGACTCATTACTTCTCCAATTTTGAGGGAAAGCAAGGAAAAACCATTCGTCTTAGAAGAAAATTTTGATAATATCAAAGATCTATATCTTGGAATTCTAGTAGATCTTACTCCCGACATTTTTGACGCAGAAATGAGAGCAAGGATCTCAGATCTACTTTGGATAAAAAAGAAGGATTACAAATGCGCACTCAATGCAATTGATTCTTATATAGAGTCATCGAAGATATTGGAAGATCCTGAAAGCTGGACATCATCTTTTTATCGAATTAGGAGAGCAGTTGATTTAGCTGCATCGCTTGGGAAGAAATCAGAGAAGTTTGAAACTACTATTAAATATATGGAGGCTATTCTTGAGACTTATAATGGTGAAGACCCAAAATTCCTATCTATAAAGATAATGGAACTGCTTCAAGAATATAAGAAGGGAGATACTGAAAAGTACTCATTGCTTTCAGAAAAAATAGCTTTAAAAGCAGAAAATTATCACGACTGGTGGAAAGCCGAACATGCATGGAAAACAAAAGCAAAATGGCATAGACTTGCTGGAGAAATTGATCAAGAAAGGGAAGCCTTAATACGTAGGGTAGAAACCTACGTAAAAAACGCAGAAGATGACGTAAACAAAAATCCTCCTGATTACATTAACGCCTGTGGACGTATTGAAAATGCGATTCAAGAATATAGGAAAATAGGAAACGAAGAAAAACGCATTGAGAATTTGCACAAACTTCTTCTTGAATATCAGCCTAAGTCTACATTACAAATGTTCCCAATTCCATTGGAGATATCCATTCCTGAAGAACAAATTAAGAAGGCAAAGGAATTTGTCAGGGGAAAAACACTCCAAGATGCAATTTTTACACTTTCATCAATAACACATCCACCTGAAATCTCCAAACTTAAGGAAGATGTTGAGAAAACAACAATCGAATACCCAATGGCTAATCTTTTTTATAACAAATTAGTAAACGAGGAAGGAAAACAAATAGGTAGTGGTGGATCAATTCTTTCAAGTAACCCACATGAAAGAGAGGTAGCCACTAACAACAATATGTTCAAGCATGCAAAAATTCATCATCAATTTATATACTTGGGTATAATTGAACCTGCGAAACAGCAAATAATACAAGATCACGATTTAATCACAACCCAAGACTTGTTCCCACTTGTTTTTAACAATCCATTCGTTCCTGTAGGAAGAGAATTTATATATGCTTCTGGTCTTTTTGCCGGATTAAATGGAGATTTCTTAACAAGTATACATTTACTTATTCCCCAACTGGAGAATTCCATTAGATACATTCTTACCAATAATGGGATAATTGTATCAGGTTTGGATCAAAATGGAACTCAAAACGAGTACGATCTTAATATCACTTTAAAAATGAAAGAACTGAACGAAATAATGCCTGAAGACATTGTCTTTGATTTAAGAGGTTTACTAATTGAACGTTATGGCTCAAACTTGAGAAATAGAATGGCACACGGGCTTATTGATTATAATGAGTATAAATTTTCTCTTGAGATTAGATACCTCTGGTGGCTTACATTGAGTCTATGTTATCTCTGGAAAGTAGCTTCCAGATGTTCAAGTGAAAAAGAAGCCGAGCAATAAGGCAAAAATAGAAACTGATTTCTAAAACTCTATTTTTATTTACTTATTTTCCATAAATATATAGCAACGTAATCACGCAAGGAGAAAAGAAGGAGAAAACCTGATGACTACTATTCATTAGGAAAGTCTCATAAATAATTTTTTCCGGTCTTCGCCGCCTGCTTCGCAGTCATATGGTACCCTGTTTTAAGATTCATCGAAACTCAAACTGTCCCTGAATTCAGAAATGCTTCAAAATTGTGCTTACAGGCGTGGTTCACTAAAAAAGTCGATTCAAAAATTCTCAAAAAAAGGTTGAAGAGTAGTAACTGACTGAAATTTAGCGTAAAACAGAATGAATAGTCATGTCAAAAAAAGGAAAGAGAAATGGCAAATAAAGCCATTTCATCACTCTACTATGACAAACCTTTGTTGCATAGGAGTAGGTTCCAGTATTTCCGGAGGGTGAGAGAATCTCACACTATGGAAAATAATCTTGCCGTCACCTTTCTTAACTGCAAGGAACTTGAACTTGCTAGTTCCCCCGCTTCCTGGTCTGATAGGCTCATCGGGTACATACGTTGACTCTACAAAATAAACGCAATGTGGCATTTCTGACAGTAAGCAGTTGTAGCCGGTCGAAGCAGGATTAGACGGTATTGATATTTCGAATATGTCTCCAATTTTTGCATTTATAGGTGGCAATAACTCTAATTTTTGCATTCTTTTATACCCCCTTTATGTTAACTCTCTCACCATTATTTTCGAAATCGTTGTTTATATAAACACTTTGGACAATTTATCTGAGTGATTGAGTTATTAGTTAGAATGTCAGTCCAAGTATATACAACTTTCTAACATTATTCACTATGATTGTAAAATAATACACTTAATACTTTTTCTTAAAAACATACTCAAGTTGTTATAGAAATTATAGTATAGAATCATCCAGGGTTTCTTTTTATTCATTTTTGAGCTCAGGTATTGTATAGCTCATTTTTAAGAAAATTAGAACTCAAATCAGCCTAGAATTACAAAAAATCCATAACATTTATGAGCAATCAAAAGTCATTTCCACTTTCTAAACTTTACATCCTAATTTAACATTCATTACATACATTTATAAAATGTCAACCCGCACTTAATATATAAACTTTCAGATCATCTCACAAAATTCTGAAAATTCCTAATAAACATAACTACCGGTATCAATTCTTCAAAAAATTGATTCAAAAAACTCGCTCAATAAATAAGCCCGCCGCCGGAGTCCAGCCCCCCAAAAAAATCTTTATTCCGGCAGCAGTTTGAGTGAAGAATTATCTTTCTTCACCCGATACATTATTCAGTCTTCTTCAAGTTCTTCGGCTTCATCGAATTCTTTGCTTTCCTCGGCTTTGTCGGGAGCTTCGAGGTCTTCGAAGTCGTCAAGATCTTCAAGTTCTTCGGCTTCGTCCTCTGGAACCTCGGCTTCTTCTGCTATTTCAGCGGCTCCAGTTGCTTCTTTTGCTTCTTTACCTTTAAAGGCTGTGAGTTTCAGGTCTTTTTCGGCTTTTCCGCTTTCGATCCTGGCTATACCTGCGACTTTGTCGCCGGGTTTCAGATTAATTATTCTTACGCCCTGGGTGTTTCTTCCCTGGATCGAGATATCTTTAGCCGGGATACGGATAATTATACCCTCGGCACTCGTGAAAATAAGCTCGTCATCATCGGCTACGGATCGGACTCTCGAAACAGGGCCATTCCTCTCATTCGTAACGATTGTTATCACGCCTTTTCCGCCACGGCGGTGCGTGGGATACTGAGAATACTCGGTTCTCTTGCCAAAGCCGTTTTCAGTCACGGTCAGGAGGGTTGTGGTCTCGTCAACAATATCCATACTGACAACTTCGTCGTCCGGGCCGTCAAGAGTCATACCACGGACCCCTCTTGCAGTTCGGCCCATAGGGCGGACATCTTCTTCAGAGAAGCGGATAGCTTTGCCTCTCTTTGAAACCATCAAAACTTCCTTTTTCCCGTCAGTAAGGAGGACTCTTACAAGCTCGTCGCCTTCATCAAGGGTGACTGCAATTATGCCGGATTTCCTCGGGTTCTTGAACTCCGATAGAGGAGTCTTCTTGATTGTACCTGCCCTTGTTGTCATAAGCAGGTAGTGATTTTCGTCAAACTCCTTGACCGGAATCATGGCACTGATCATTTCGCCTTCCTGAAGCTCCAGGAGATTTACTATGGCTTTGCCTCTGGATTGCCGGGAGCCTTCAGGGATCTCATAAACTTTCTGCCAGTACAGCCTGCCAAGATTCGTAAAGAATAGGATATAATTGTGAGTTGAGGAAATGAAGAGATTTTCCACGAAGTCTTCATCCTTCATCTCCATGCCAATTATACCCCTACCACCACGGCGCTGCATGGTGTAAGTGCTGAGAGGAAGGCGCTTTATATAGCCTCCGTTTGTAATCGTGACAACGACATTCTCTTCGTGAATCAGATCTTCTTCCCTGACCTCAGCAGTAGCCGGCACAATTTTTGTCCTGCGGGTATCTCCATACTTTTCCTTGAGCTCCAGAAGTTCATTCCTGATTATCTCGTACTTGAGCTCATCGCTTTCAAGGATTTTCCTGAGTTCTCCTATCAGTTTTACAAGTCCTTCCAGCTCCTCAAGTACCTTCTGGGTCTCAAGTCCTGTTAGGCGCTGCAGGCGCATATCAAGGATAGCTTTTGACTGGAGCTCGTCAAGGGCGAAATTTCCCATCAGGCCCTGCTTTGCTTCATCGGCATTTGCCGAGCCTTTTATTAGAGCGATTATTTCGTCTATGTTATCCAGAGCAATCCTGAGTCCTTCAAGGATATGGGCTCTTTCCTCGCTCTTCCTGAGGTCATAAAGCGTCCGCTTCTGGATAATTTCCATCCTGTATTCCAGGTAGATCTCAAGAAGTTCCTTCAGGTTCAGCTCTTTTGGCTTTCCGTCAACAAGAGCCAGATTGATTATCCCGAAAGTTGTCTCCATTTGCGTGTGCTTATAAAGCTGGTTTAAGACAACCTTTGGATTTGTGCCTCGAGAGAGCTCGACAACAACCCTGATTCCATCCCTGTCTGACTCGTCCCGAAGATCGGAAATTCCGACAATTATCTTATCCCTGGCAAGCTGGGCAATGTTTTCAATCATTCGGGCTTTATTTACCTGATAGGGAAGCTCTGTTACGATTATCTGCTGCCTGTCTTTCTTTAACTCCTGGATTTCGGCAACTGCCCGGATCTTTACAGGACCCCTTCCGGTCATGTATGCTGATTTAATACCTGCAGTCCCGATAATATGTGCACCTGTAGGGAAGTCAGGCCCTTTGATTACAGTCATGAGCTCGGGAATCGTAGCTGCAGGATTCTCGATAAGCATGAGGGTTCCGTCAATTACCTCCCCTATATTATGGGTAGCCATGTTTGTTGCCATCCCGACTGCAATGCCTGTGGATCCATTAATAAGGAGATTCGGAAGTTTTGCAGGAAGAACCTCGGGCTCCTCCAGTGACCCGTCATAGTTTGGCATGAAGGGAACAGTTTCCTTCTCAATGTCTGCCAGCATCTCCTCTGCAATTCTGTCCATGCGGACTTCGGTATATCGCATGGCAGCAGCCGAGTCTCCATCAATCGACCCAAAGTTTCCCTGTCCGTCAATTAAAGGATAACGAAGTGAGAACGGCTGGACCATACGCACAATACTGTCATAAACGGCAGTGTCTCCGTGCGGATGGTATTTACCAAGCACATCTCCCACAACACGGGCTGACTTCTTGTAGGCTTTGTCATGCGTAATCCCTGCCTCTTTCATTGCAAAAAGGATTCTACGGTGAACCGGTTTTAAGCCATCCCGAGCATCGGGAAGTGCCCTTCCTATGATTACACTCATTGCATAGTTGATGTAAGAGCGTTTCATCTCATTTTCGAGAAGGATGGTAGTAATCCCTCTCCTTTCTGGCTCTGGACCTTCGTCCTCTGGCTCTTCTGAAGCAGGATCGGATACATTTAATTCCAGTTTTTTGCTCGAATCTTCCTGTGTAAGGGCGGCTGAACCGTCCTTATTTTCCGTCTCTTCATCTTTCTCTTCGGGGATAAGGGTAGCCTGATAAGATTTTTTCAATTCATCTTCTGATTTCTTTTCGCCTTCATATTTTACCATTTTTAGCCACCTCATATATCCAGGTTTACTACCTCTTTTGCATGCATTTGTATGAAGTTCCGGCGTGGCTCAACCTCATCTCCCATGAGAATTCTGAAGATCTCATCAGCCCGAATCGCATCTTCCAGGGTCACTTGTAAAAGGGTCCGGCTCTCAGGATTCATCGTGGTTCCCCATAGCTGTTCGGGGTTCATTTCTCCAAGACCTTTATAGCGCTGGATAGCGAGCCCTTTTTCCCCGAGTTCTTTCTTCTTTTCTTCGAGTTCCCTGTCAGAATGTATGTAGTACTCAGCTTTGCCTTTCTTTATGCGGTAGAGAGGAGGCTGGGCAATGTATACGTATCCCTCGTCAATTAGAGGCCTCATATAGCGGAAGAACAGCGTGAGAAGAAGAGTCCTGATGTGTTCTCCATCCACATCGGCATCAGTCATGATAATGACCTTATGGTAGCGGGCACTTTCCAAGGTGAAGTCCTCGCTGACTCCTGTTCCAATGGCAGTGATCAGGGAAATAATCTCCTCGTTTTTCAGGATCTTTGCAAGTCTGGATTTTTCCACGTTCAGAATCTTGCCTCTGAGAGGTAAAATAGCCTGGAAACTCCGGTCTCTACCCTGTTTTGCCGAACCGCCTGCTGAATTACCCTCCACAATGTAAATCTCGCAGGCTGCAGGATTCTTTTCCGAGCAGTCCGCAAGTTTTCCGGGAAGAGTGCTTACTTCGAGGGCATTCTTTCTCCGGGTAAGTTCTCTTGCTTTTTTTGCAGCCTCCCTGGCTTTCTGGGCAAGGAGAGCTTTTTCGAGAATAATGTTTGCAACCTTGGGGTTTTCCTCAAAGTATTCTGCAAGTCCGTCAGTTACAAGTGAATCCACAATTCCTTTGACATCACTGTTTCCAAGCCTTGTTTTAGTCTGCCCCTCAAACTGGGGCTCCATGAGTTTGACACTGATGATTGCAGTCAGCCCTTCTCTTACATCGTCGCCTGTGAGCTTTGCGTCCTCTTTGGAAAGCTTGTTAGCTTTAATGTAGTCGTTTGCAACCCTTGTAAGTGCAGTCTTGAAACCGATGATGTGGGTTCCGCCTTCGTGGGTATTGATATTGTTTGCGAAAGAGTACACGTTTTCTGTATAGCTATTAGTGTACTGCATCGCAATTTCCACTACCATATCGTCTCTTTGCCGCTCAAAATAAATTGGATCGGGGTGGAGGGGCTGCTTTTTATTATTCAGGTACTTGACGAACTCTACAATTCCCCCTTCATAGGTGAAAGTTTCAGCCTGACCTTCTGGAGTTCTTAAATCCCTGAGGCTGATGGTAAGGCCCTTATTCAGGAAAGCTAGTTCTCTTAATCGGTTTGAGAGGGTTTCATAATCAAAATCCAGGGTCTCAAAAATTTTTGCGTCCGGCTTAAAAGTAGTTTTAGTGCCAGTAACATCCGAGGTTCCAATTTCCTGGACGTCAGCTTCAGGCTTTCCACGGGTGTAGCGTTGGAAATACTTCTTACCGTCTCTTGCTACTTCTACTTCCAGCCATTCCGAAAGTGCATTTACGACAGAAACCCCTACCCCATGCAGGCCCCCTGAGACCTTATAAGTGTTCTTGTCAAACTTCCCTCCTGCATGCAAAATAGTCATTACAACTTCAAGAGCTGATTTCTTGTGAATTGGATGGGGATCGATAGGAATACCTCTCCCGTTGTCCAGGACTGTCACACTTCCGTCTGGATTGATTGTGACACTTATCCTGGTACAGAAGCCTGCAAGGGCTTCATCAATACTGTTGTCTACTACCTCATAGACTAGGTGATGTAGCCCGCGGCTATCCGTGCTTCCTATATACATGCTAGGGCGTTTCCGGACAGCTTCCAGGCCTTCCAGCACCTGGATGTGCGAAGCATCGTAAACCTGTTTATCACTCATCTTGGTTTATTCTCCATAAAAATCTAGTAAAGTTATCTGAATCCTATAACATCCTTATCTTTTTTTAAAATTCGCGGGAAAACTTTTATCAAAATAGGTTTTAGAATTCGTGTCTGTTTTGTAAGCCTTCAATTTTTTATTAAAAGATTTTTATATTTTATTTTCATCTTTTCTTCCACGAACCAGATTCAATATGCGCTCATAGATTTTAAGCCTTTAGATTCCCTAAAAATTGCACAAGATTTTTCAGTATCAATCCTCTCAGAACAGGACTTTTTAGCATAATTTTGCGCCCAAATATGAGCTTTTCATACTAATTTTTTAATACATCTGTAGTTTAAATTAATATTTGCTGTTTCTCTCGTAAAAATTCGTATCTCATAAGGTATCCAAGAAAGAGTCGCGGCATTTAGCCGGTTTATCATCAGATTTTTGTATATACAGTTCCAGGTATTTTTCCAACTCGAAAATCAAGTCCAGAATAAAATAACTAATTCGAAATGTTTCCTGGTTATCATGGTATACTGCCTGGAGATCCTGCTGTATCATCCCCGATCGGATTTGCTCACATTTTACTTTAAAGTCGAATCTTTGTATATTAATTTATAACGTTTCTATATAAATTTAACCAGCAATCATTGGGCAGCAACAGTTGCACCGTCTAATCATGCTTTTACGCCGTTTTCGATCAATCCATTTCTCAAAAGGCGTAACGAAAACCTTTTGACCACGCTTATTGGGACTTTGGTCAAGCAGGGATAAAGGTCCCCCCTACCGAGATATGACTTGTGCAAATCAATCCGTGAGCGAATTAAAATAACTATTATTGTCCGTAGTTCGGCCCTCTTGAGCGAAGCGTAGCGTAGCGAAAAGGGCTTTGTGATGTTACGATTACACCTTAACAGCCAAAAAATAGGAGTTTTCTGTGATCCCAATGTGAAATCCGGGCCGTCCTCCCGAGACGGAACTCGGGTGGCGGAACTCGGGTGACGGGACTCGGGTGATGGAACTCGGGTGACGGAACTCTGCCATTACAGCATACCCAGTTCTTTCAGTCGGTTTGGAAGATAAACCTCGGTTACGAAATCAAGGCCTTTGCCTGCAAAAGCCTGCTGTTCGGCCTTTTTCCCTATGTCAAGCTGGAGCTTGATTTGTTCTTTCCAATAGTCTGATTCGAAACGTGGGTCGGAAAGTTCGCTACGCAGTGCGTTTATATCCTGTTCTGTAAGCTTGTCGGTAGAGAGTTCGTATTCGACTATGTCCGAAGGCTGGAGGCCAAGGAATTTGGCTCCAGGAGTTGCCATGAATTCGGACAGATGGGCACTTTTTATAGCCCCATAGGCAACCGATGCATAGATTCTGTAGGACCATGGGTCGCCGTCCGTAAAAACAGCTACAGGAATACCTAATTCCTCGTTCATGCGCTTAATAATCCGGCGGGTTGACCTTGCAGGCTGGCCTTTAAGGTGGACAAGGATTGCGTTATAAGCTTCATCAAACCCATTTTCCATCAAACGTGCATACATACCGCCGGTTTCTATGGCAATGATCATGCTTGCATCATGGGCTTTGAATTCAATATTTTCAACATTGAAGGGGATCTGATATCCTCCTTCCCCCACATCCTTCTGACAGTGGATAATCCGATCTCCACGCTTTGTCTGCTCTGTAATTTCAATAGGCCCGAACATCGTAGCTCCGTCTTCTTCAGGGCGCATGTGGAAATATTCTCTCTGAAGATTAGTTAAGAGTTCAAGGTCTTCTATCAGGCGATCGCTCTCAGCCTGCTCTTTAAATTTTGCAGCTTCCCAGCCTTCTGATATATAGTAAAGTTCTCGAAGCGTTGAACCACGATTATGGGCCAGATGCTCGTTTATAAGGAATTCGGTTGCGTAAGTAGTTTTCAGGAGCTGAAATGCTCCTTTTACGGTTTTTGCGCTCCTTTCGCTTTCCCGGTCTCCATAGACCCAAACATCGCTTTCATCAGAGTATTCTATATTTGCCTTTGTCCGGCTTGGAAGGCTAACGCTTGGGACAACTTCATTTTCGAACTGGCTGTAAATCCTTTCTATAATCTCAAACAGCTTTTCCTTTGTCAGGATATCTCCTGGAGTTATTTTACTATCAGTTTCGTTGGCCATTTTACGCCCCCTTAAAAGCTTTTGCTCCGGTTACAAGCTCTTCTTCAAGCCCTTCCACAACAAGGTCCGGAAACTTCCCAAGTTCGCTGTCGGTTACATACTCTATCCTATAACTGAGCACCTTTGAAGACCCAACTGCTGCGGAGATATCCCATATATAATCATAATCATTGCCCAGAGTCACAATCTTTGGTTCGGGTTTTGCCCCACTGATTTTCCAGGGAAGCATTTCATGAACTCGGAAAGCATAGGAAGAGGTTCCAAAATTCTTAACCTTTATTGCAATGTCCGCAGTTCCGTCCTCGTTCTTTTTCACTTTCCTGTGTACAAGCAGGTTTCCCATAATCCTCGCAACAACAGGATTGATGTCAGGAACATCTTTTTCCAGGATATTCGCAACCTTTACAGCCATTTTAGGAAGTACTTTTGTAATGATGATTTCTTTTTCCCGACGCTTCTTAAGGTTGCTCTGCTTGCTCAGGTAGTGCTTGAGTTTTCGTGCAACATCTTTGATCGCGAGGTCAATCTCCTCCTTGATTACAGGAATGTCAGCAATAGCATCTTTTGATTCTGAAGTAAAAGGTACGTTAATAGAAGCAACGTGGATAAGAAGAATAACAGGGCCTACAGGAATTCCCCCTCCTGGCTGGTTTAAGCCATACTGTTTCCATTTGACGTCTTCTACGGCATGTGTGGTCACACAGCCTCCCTGCTGGTAAAGCAAAGGCACCCGGTTAGCAAAACGCATTATGCTGACTTTTTCTTCTTTCGGAAGGTTTCCCCCATAGGCAAGCCCCACTTCCACTACAAAAGGATTTCCGGAATATACTGCGGGTTTTCGAGTACTTGTAGCAATAAAATCCACATTTGTTTCTTTTTCAAGTCCCCTGTAAATCAGCTCTTCTCCTATAGGAGAAAGACAGTCCGTAGGAGGAGCCATGATCTTTACCTTATCAAAAGCTTCTATTAGCTTTCTTGCTTCATGTCGACCAAGGGTTTTTGGGTCTATCTCGGGATCAAGCCCTGAAGCTTTGCAGATTTCCTCGGCAGTTAACAGGCCTATTTTGCAAAAAGAGTAACGAAGGAACGGAGCAAGTTTCTGGCGCTCAGTGTAATGAAGCATCTTCATAAGAGTGCCAAGTTCTATACCCTCTGGATGAGGTAGGATTTCTTCAGCTGGCTTAGGCATTTTATCCGTGGCTCTTTCAAAGACCTCCTCATTGCCGTCAGGTTCTATAAGGGTAATTCTTGCGTGGGGATTTACAATTGCCGTAGCCTTGAGGTATTCATAAATGGATTGCCTTCTTCCTTTTACGTAGGAAGCTTTCATTTCCAGCTCGATCTGAGTCCCATGTGGGCGGAACCAGTCTCTTATCTCGTCTTTCAGGATGTCAGGCTCATTCGTACTGGTATTGATCATAAGCTCGTAATAATGGGCAGGTTGACCAGGACCGGTTTTGGAAAGAATTTTAGTCTGCCTTCCCGCAGTCATCTGGGAATAGAGTACAGCTGCGGAAATTCCTATTCCCTGCTGTCCTCGGCTTTGCTTGAGGGCATGGAATCTGGAACCATAGAGAAGCTTTGCGAAAACTTTGGGAATCTGCTCTTTTATAATTCCGGGCCCGTTATCTTCTATAATAACAGTTACATAATCCTGTCCGGTTCTTTCGATCTGGACAAGAATATCAGGCAGAATGCCTGCTTCTTCGCAGGCGTCCAGGGCATTGTCAACAGCTTCTTTTACGGTTGTTATAAGGCTTCGGGGTGCCGAATCAAAACCCAGGATCTGCCTGTTTTTTTCAAAAAATTCTGCAACACTTATTGACTTTTGATTTTTGGCAAGTTCTTCTGCAATGGTGAATTCCATGAAAATTTACCTCAGGTTGAAAAATCAATGTAACTTTATATTGCTTTAAATATTCTTTTACAAATATCCAAAGCAGGAGTTTCTGCCTTACATGCAATGCAATACTTAACGTTCTACTGCTTTAGTTTTTTACTATTTAACATTTTACTGTTTCAATGTTTTACTAGTTTTAGTGTCTTATTAGTCTCAATGTTTTACTAATTTCAAGAAGGATTACTGGCCAATAATGAAAATTCTAACAGCTCATGTTAGAAAGAATCCATATATAAGGATCAGAAAGTTAAAGAACAAAGTGAAGTATTAGAGGATATTCAGGCAATCCTTACTGTAATTGGAAAACACAATCAACTAGTTTTAGAAGAATCTAGAACACTGAATCTGAAAAATACTTTCCTACGCAAAGCTGACCTTGAAAAAGCACACCTCGAAGGAGCTGATCTTACAAATTCTATTCTTACCAATTCGTGAATTCATCCAGACATCAATTAGTGAAAACTCGAAAAAAAATTAAAAGACCTTGGGTAAGATCTCTGAATTATCGATTTTCATACCGTTTCTGGTATGTCAGTATGGCTAAGATAATTCCAATCAAGTGTTTAAAAATCGATAGTGTTAAAGCGATGTCGCTTAGCGTAATGTTTTGTATGCCAAAGAGAATGTTTATTAATATCATGTTCTCTGTTCAGATTTAATTTACTCTAAGAATCATCCAAAACAGATCCTTTTATCTTTGGCGGCTTTGCACTTTAAAGTGTAAGCTGAATATGAAATTATGCATTCCAATAAATTTACCGATATCGGAAATCTTAATCAAAGTATACTTTAGGTGCAAAGCCACTTTTTGCCAAAACTATATAAGGTATTGGCGATAAGTATTTGTAGTACTGTAGTATATTGTAGTATACCGTAGTATACAACTACAATTCAAAGTTCTGCTTTGTCGATAAGAGACCCTGTAGGCATCTTGGCAGAGTTTAGCAAGGTCTCTGGTAAATATTTTACTTAAGTTACTTTTTGGATTTTTGTTACATCACATTATAAATATCCTGACCATATTTAACTTTTATTGTAAAAATAAAGAAGTCATCCCCAACTGTTTTTAAAATATACATATGTATAATGGAAATTATTGCCATAATCCATAAAAATTTAATATTTAAGGAATATTTCACGCAAAATATATATTAAATGCTGTGATTTTCCAAAGTACAAGGATAAAAATCAAGACTTATAACTATATATTGTGGCGACAGGTTGGGTCATTAAAAAACTTAGTAGCCTATGTACATAAAAATGTGCCTATTTGATGAGTCAAAGTTGAACCTTAAATTCGTCTATTTTTGACGTTTACCTCACTGATACTTTAAAAGCTTGTATAGCAAGACAATATGTTTTATACTGAATTTATATACTCACATATTATTGTCACAAAAAGCCGATGTCTTTTAACTATATTCTTTATTTGACATGATTACTTCTCGTTATATTTCGCAAATTATAATTGTTATGCTTCCTTAGATATCCATGATTATCATTGTGATTTTTATTACCATGGATTCCTGTATTAGGTAACGGCTGCAAGTTATTTATCTTTTATCCGGGAATCGAAAAACTGGTTGAAATCGCTGATTTTCCCCACTCTTTATCTTATTTTAGTATAATTCAGGACTCTCAGGAGTAAGAATTCTTAGACAGCTTCTACTTTCTAAGGTTAGCGATTATTTTAATATTATCAGTGTATAATACAAGCGCATGCCCCCAGAGTCTCACAGGGATGAAGATCTTTTCGAGTCCCAGTATATTGATAAATACCTGAGCGAGTACGCAAGTGTTTCGTCAATAGTACGTGAGGCGTTGCCTTTTGAACTTATTGCTACTGTTGGAGGGGTAGTTGCAGGGATTATACTTTCGGGTATGACAAATGAACTTGGAATGATCCCGGGATTGCTTGTGATTTATCCCGGCGTACTGGGGCTTCGGGGAAATATTTCATCTACCCTCGGCTCACGGCTTGGCAGTGCAATTCACCTCGGACTGATTACAGACCTTGACAGGCATAATCCCGAACTTATGAATAACATCTCCGGTTCCCTGATTCTGAGTGTAATTACCGCTTTTATTCTCGGAATCCTCGGGCATTATGTAACTCTGGCTCTGGGCTTTGAAAGTGCTGGGATCTTTGAACTTACACTTATCTGCGTGATTTCAGCCTTTACGTCCGGAGTAATTCTCTCATTTGTTGCAGCTTTGCTGGCTGTAGGAATGTTCAGATTTGGTTTTGATCCTGATAATGTTGTCACGCCTTCGATTGCAACTATCGGTGATATTGTATCTATGCTCATGCTTTTCCTCTCGGCAAAACTGGTGGTGATGCTTTGAGGAAAACAGGGCATCAGACTCCTTACTACACAATCAGTGGTATCATTCAGCGCGGGCTACCGGTACTTATAATCACATGTGTTATGGGAATTCTTGTAGGGCAGCTTCTGAACTCAAAAGAAGAAAGTCTTATATCTATGCCAGCGATACTGATTCTTATCCCTTCTCTTATCAAAATCGGAGGGGATACCGGTAGCATGCTTGGAGCCAGGCTTTCGTCAGCTTTCCATATGGGGCTTGGAGATAATCTCCGGAGTAACCCAGTCGTACATAACAGCGTTATTGCGGCTTCAATCGTAGGGTTTGTTTCGTCAATTTCGGTCAGTATACTGGTTTTCCTGGCAAGCAGTTTCTTGGGATTCGGGATGCCTTTTCTCACTCTTCTGGAAATTAGTGTCATTGCCGTTATCATAGAGCTTTTTGTTGTATATTCTGCAACAGTTGCCATTGCCTTTGTTTCCCACAGGCTCGGGATGGATCCAGATGATACGGTAATCCCTTTCATAGCAAGCCTTGGAGACCTCGTTGGGGTTACAGGAATTTTCATAGCTCTGTACCTGTTGGAGATTCTATAACTCCTATTTTACAACCCATATTTTATAATTTATAAAAGATCATTTATATGTTATAAATAACATTTAATCAAAAATTAGTTCTATATTATTCAATTTATAATATTCCAGCTAGGCTGTTAAAACTTGAATAATTCAAAAATTAATAATTACTATGAAGTATATACTCATACACACCAGCATAAGGTAGAGTTGATCTAGAGACCATGTTCCCTAAAGAATTCAGATACAGTCCAAAGAACCTCAAGGATCTTTTGACTGAGATGAAGGACACTTCCGAACTCATGGTAGACCTTGCATATTCTGCAATGATCTATGACGATGAGGATGTTGCAGAAGAGGTACTCAATCTTGAAGACAAGATGGATACTCTCGATTACCACATTAAGATGGCCGCGATGTTAAGCACACGCAGGGTTGACGAGGCTGAAGGCCTCCTCGGAGTTTTACAGGTTGCTGCGTGTTCGGAAAACATCGCTAACGCCGCAGGCGACATTGCCAAAATAGTTCTTATGAATATGGGAATCCCGATGGAGCTTAAAGTCGCTCTCAGGGAAGCGGAAGAGACCATAGTCAGGGCAACAGTCGCCGCAGAATCTTCAATGGCAGGACGCACGCTTGGTGACCTCGAACTTGATATCGAGACTGGTATGTGGATTATTGCTATCCGGAGAAATGAGGACTGGATTTATGATCCTGACAGGGAAACTCGCCTCCGGCAGGGAGATGTTTTGATCGCCAGAGGGCATGATGAGGGAGTCACACCGTTTTTCGAGATGGTAACGACAAGGAAATTCATACCAAGGGAAATCGAGCACAATAAGCTTTTAAAAGACCTTGAACATGCTGTGGATATCATCGTTGATATGAAGAACATGTCCGAACTTTCTGTAGGGCTTGCATATTCTGCTATCCTTTTTGACAACGAGGATATTGCGTATGAGGTTAGTGCCCTAGAGTCAGAAATGGATTCGATGAAATATGAACTTCAGCACTGGGTGCTTGAAACAGCAAAGCACGTTGAGGATGTGAATATGCTCAGGGGGATCCTACACCTTGCAAGTGCCTCTGAAGCTATCTCCGATGCTGCCTATGGTATTGCAGATACCGTGCTCAGGGATATTGAACTTCACCCCATTATCACCCTCGCAGTCAGGAATTCCGAAGAGGTTATAACCAGACTCCAGGTTGAGAAATGCTCCCCTATAGTCGGAAAAACTTTCTTTGAATTGAAGCTTGAAACTGAAACCGGGCTGCACGTAATGGCAATCAAAAGGGCTGATCGTTGGGTTTATGCTCCGAAAGGCAATACAGTTGTTCAGGCAGGAGATATGCTTATTGCACGTGGCTCAAGGATCGGAGAAGGGGCGCTTATAGAGATGTGTGAGTGTAAGTTGAACCAGTAATCCCTTTATGTACAATTTCCTAAAGAAACTTATTCTAAGGGGCTGGTATAAACTTATTTATGGGAAGTATAATTTGGAATGAATATTCCAAATAATTTTATACCTTTTATAATTCTTCAATTTTATAGTTTTTCATTTTATTACTTTTTTTGAAACTCACGAGCTTCCTGACTTTTATATATTTATCTACATACTATTATGTGGGAGTTTTGAGTATGGCAGTTATTGGGCTTTCAAGAAACAAAGACACTCTGGAATCCGTAAGATTGGCAGTAGAGCTTGCAGGAGGGCTTGGGATCAAAGAAGGATCTACTGTACTGATCCGGCCGAATGCAAATACTGCAGATCTGCCTCCTGGCTCGACAAATCCTGAGATCCTGAAGGGGGCTATACAGGAAGCAAGAAGATGCAATCCGGAAAGAATTATCGTTGCTGAGAAGTCGATGACCACGCTGGATACTGAAATGGTGCTCAGGAAGCTTGGACTCTGGCAGGCTGCTGAAGCCGAAGGAGTGGATGAAATTCTTATCTTTGACCATATGAAACGCTCTCATATGAAACCCGATGGCGCTTCCTCCTGGCCTGAAGGATTTTATGTTCCAGAATTTCTGTCTTCGGTAGACTACGTAATCGCGCTTCCTGTAATTAAGACTCATTGGACTGCAACCTTTACCATGGGTTTAAAATCGCAGATCAGCATAACTGCAGACCGGGATAGAAGACAGCTTCCTCACGGCCAGCACAAGGATGTGCTTTTCGGAGATATGATTGCCGAGTCAAATCTTGTTTACAGACCTGATTTTTATATCTCGGACGCTACGAAATGCTTTGTGACCGGAGGTCCTGACATTGGAACCTTGAGAGAGCCTGGCATTGTACTGGCAAGCTCGGATGTGGTCGCAAACGATGCTGTAGGCCTTGCTCTACTGAAAACTCTTGGCACGGTTCCGAAAATCCAGGAACATTCGGTTTGGGCTCAGCCTCAGATCAAAAGAGCGGTAGAACTCGGATTGGGGATACGCGACAAGGAAGAGATAACTGTAAAAAGCTTAGGGATAGACGAAATTGGAGAAATTCTCGCCAATCTTGCTTGAAGGCACTTTGGAAAGCTTTTAAAGGCAGAAAAATGTGAATAACATATCTCAGGAAGCCTGATTTTCTGGCTTTCTAATTTAAAAACTTTCATTTCTTCAATTTGAAAAACCTTATGTAGATGTTTTCAAAATAAGAAAATTCTCGGATAGAAAATCCTCATAAATGGATTTTTCAGTAAAAAGTCCTAATATATAAAGTTAACAGGGCCTGGCAATTTACAGCTATCTTACGGAAACTTGGAGAAACTTGATTTCATTGGATTTTCTAATATCTCTTTTATATTCCCTTTTTATATTC
>DAKJ01000024.1:74880-172406 GCA_002496565.1 Methanosarcina sp. UBA289
CTTTTTATATTCCCTTTTTCAATACTGTGAAAATATGCTCACATACCACCATAATTTATTTATTGTCGACTTTCCCATAGGATTATGAGGGGTTTTCAATGAAATGTGAAAGCTGTGGAGCAGAGAGTGAAGGAAGGTATTGCAAGACATGTGGCGACATAATGGACGAAGTTGTAAGACGGGTAGGAGAAGCACGCTGGGCTGCAATCGATGATTGTTCATTTATCTATCCGCTTGTTCAGCGCGTGGCTAAAGGAGAACTTACAGTCCACGATATTATCCAATCTTTTGATGTGGAAGACTGAACTTGCTTTTTTCTTTCAGGATTTCAGTCTGAGGCTTCTGAAAACGGCTGTAAGGGCCTTTTCTTCTAATGTTTCGGCAGGCAAACAGGTTAGCGAAGGAGTTTGTCTGTTGCCTGCCGGATATCCAGTTGGGGGTAAATGTATCTGAGTTAAACCTTAAGTCAAATCTCTAAGTGCGTTATAAGGCTCAGTCTTTTAGGATTAATTTTAGTACATACCATAACCAAGGCCTTAAGGTTATATCTCTTTAACTTTAATATTACATTGTTGGGCAGTTTTCCTGCTGTCACGAGGTGGTGCTGTACATGAACAGACAGGCCGGTGGAGTTGTTTTGATATTCTTACTTGCAGGAATACTTTTGATTTCGGGATGTTTTGAAAAAGAGAATACAGGGACACCTGTAAGTAACGAATCTCCCGAAGCCGGCAAAGGGGATGAAAACATGAATATTCAGAATATAAAGGTTTTTAGCAGCGCATTTGCAGCAAACGGCAGTATTCCAGTAAAGTATACATGTAACGGAACGAATGTAAACCCGCCTCTGGAATTCGAAGGGATTCCTGAAGAGGCCGAAAGTTTAGTGCTAATTGTAGACGACCCTGACGCTCCAATGAAAACTTTTACTCACTGGATTGTCTGGAACATAGAGCCTGTAGCGAAAATAGAAGAAGACAGTATACCCGGGGTCGAGGGAATGAACGATTTCAAAAAGATAGGATACGGTGGGCCATGTCCTCCCTCGGGCACACACAGATACTTCTTCCGGGTCTATGCTCTGGACAGGCAGCTCGATCTTAAAGCAGGGGCAGGACGAAAAGACCTTGAAAAGGGAATGATAGGACATATTATTGCCGAAGGGGAGTTGATGGGAAAATACAGTAAGAAATAATTTTTGAGATGTGGAGAGTGGAGGAAAATCGAATGTCTGAAATGAATCCAGATTTCTTCGAAAATCCTGGGGGCAACCTGGAAAAAGCAACCTTTGCTGCAGGTTGCTTCTGGGGCATTGAAGAAGCTTTCCGCCAAGTTAAAGGTGTGGTTGCAACTGCCGTTGGCTTCAGCGGCGGGCATTTTGAACGCCCTACATACGAGCAGGTCTGTACTCTTGATACCGGGCATGCCGAAGCAGTTCGGGTGATCTTCGACCCAAAAGTGGTGTCTTATGAAACCTTACTTGATGTCTTCTGGAAAATTCATGATCCCACTACAAAGGATAGACAGGGTTTTGATGTCGGAAAACAATACCGTTCAGTTATCTTTTACCATGACGAGAAGCAAAAAGCTGCTGCGTTATCTTCAAAAGAAAAACTTGAAAAATCAGGGGCTTTCAAAAACCCCATAGTGACCGAGATTGTGCCGGTTTCCGAGTTTTATATGGCTGAGGAGTATCACCAGCAGTATTTTGAAAAGAAGGGCTTTCTGCAGAATGTTCTCAGAAGCTTGAAGAAATAATTCCTAAAGACAAAAGCCTTATAAGAATTTAAATTGATAAAGTAATCTTTAAAAAGCCCTTTAGCGGAACAGCGCTTAACTGGTGCTCCTATTACTTTATAGCATATTTTCTGTTTTTCTAGCTCTTTTAATTTTGTTGGATAATTTGATAAACGTTCTACCTAATACAGATATTAACTTATTAATTTTTGAGGCAATGTTATGAATTTTAAAATTCTAGCCGCTGTAATACTAATTTTATTAGGGATTGCCGTTTTTTCTGTTTATTCTGGCTCCAGCAACGAAGACATTCCGGACGACAACGGTATAATTCAAAAAATAGAAGTTAACAACAGCAATTTCTTTGAGGTTTCGGAAGATTGGGATGGCTTTGAAGCAGTAGTCATAAACACTGATAAACTCAGGAAGGATGCAGATAAAGGAAATGTGACTCTTAAATTAATGGGGGAAAATTTTAAGATTAGAATACAGGATGTTTCAAGAAAAAGTGGTGAAAACGGGTACTACTATTATTATACAGGACATATTATCGGAAGTAAACAGGGAAAAGCTGACTTATATATAGACGGAGAATATTTATATGGGTCTGTTGAACCCGGGGAGCCGTGGAATGTTACATACAATATTGCCCATACTGATAAAAGATATAAAGGAAAAATAGTTCACGTTATATTTATGCAAGATTGGGAAAAAGAAAAGGAAAGACTGGAAAAAATGGGAATTGATCCTCTACAATTTTCCCTCAGAAATAGTGATTCCAAAAAGCATGTAATGTCTATTGAGATTTTTGATTTTAATAATAAGTCCGTATTCAAAGAAAAATATACAATTAACCCCGGAGATACGATCTCTTCGCCGAAAATAAATGCCGAGTTGGGGCAATATAAGTATGAAATTATTCTGGATAATAAATCTACATTTGGACAAAGAGTAACGGCAAGTTACGCTGCTAATTTAGGTGGTTCAGAAAAACTGCATATTAATATCATTGATGATCCAGATAACCCCATTGAGTTCGCAAGTGAAATTGCCTGATTAAATTCTTTTCTCCTTTCTTGTCGCAGTTGAAAAGAACTTTAAGCCTAACGCAAGATTTCCTTCATCCAGGAATCCTGGATAATTATTTACCTTCCTGATCCTATTTTTCCTCATGATTTTTGACCCTATAACTGTCTGCAACCTGGAACTCCAGAACCGCTTTGTAAGGTCCGCAACTCACGAATTTCTGGCTGAGGAAGACGGAACGCCCACTTCCCGGCTTGGAGACCTTTATGAAGAGCTTGCAAAAAACGATGTCGGGCTGATTATAACCGGCTATTCCTATGTTCTTCCGGGCGGGCAGAGTGATATCTACCAGCAGGGCATTTATGATGATCGTTTTATTGAACCCTACAGGAAGATAACTGAAAGGGTGCATAGATACAAAAGCAAAATCGTGCTCCAGATCGTGCACGGAGGGCGGCAGGCGAACATTTCGGACGAATATCCGGTTCCTATGGCTCCTTCGGAAGTAAAAGACAGTCATTCGGCAGTTGTACCGAGGGAAATGACCGAACAGGAAATTCAGGAAATAATTGAAGCTTTTACAAAGGCGGCTATTCGAGCACAAAAGGCAGGTTTTGACGGTGTGCAGCTTCACTGTGCCCATGGCTTCCTTTTAAGTAATTTCATTTCTCCCTATACTAACAGGCGGACGGATCGCTGGGGAGGCTCGATAGAA
The DNA here is from genome assembly GCA_002496565.1 of Methanosarcina sp. UBA289. Lineage (GTDB taxonomy): Archaea > Halobacteriota > Methanosarcinia > Methanosarcinales > Methanosarcinaceae > Methanosarcina. Next base: position 78,359 of record DAKJ01000024.1, read on the forward strand.
AACCGAGCAAGGATTATCACGGAAATTGTCAGGCGCATAAAAGAGGAGGCCGGAGATTCTTTTCCCGTTCTGGTCAAACTAAATTCAACCGATGGCTTCCAGCCTGGTTGTTCAAAAGCTGAAAAGGGACTTGATATTTCGCAGGCGGTAGAAATTGCAAAGTTTCTGGAAAAGGCAGGAGTATGTGCAATTGAAGTTAGCGGAGGAATAGGTGAGGCAGGTGGGGTAACTATAAGGACCGCAATCAACAGTCCTGCCAAAGAAGCGTATTTCAGAGATTGTTCTAAAGCAATAAAAAATGCAGTAAGTATTCCAGTAATTCTTGTAGGCGGTATCAGGTCGCTTTCAGTTATTAATGATCTGCTTGAAAACGGGTTTGCAGATATGATTTCTATGAGCAGGGTCTTTATTAGCGAACCTGACATTGTCTTGAAATTCAAATCCGGAGAGGTTAAAAAAGCAAGATGTGTCTCCTGTAATCTCTGTTTTGATCCTGAGGGCATAAATTGCAATTTCCAGTTTGAGTAAAGAATCGGATAAATTTTAGTTATCAGATAAATTTTAGTTTTGAGTAAAGGATTGGATTCAACTTTAGGTTTGAGTAAAATCCTGAATTTTCTTTTTCCTTTGCCATTTAAGCTCTACTATATCTCACCGGGCTGTATCTGCCTGTAGTACTGTATCTCCCCTACCTGTTTTACTGTCCTACTTTACATTTGGATTTCATGGAATATTTAAACTCAAACTTTAACGTATAATTTTTATAATAGATTGATGCAAAAGAGATAAGCCTTCAAGGCTATCAATCGGATTCCGGTTTATTTTTTACGGAGTCCGCTACCTTAAAACATTTGTGAGGAAAGTAATAATGTCAGAAGAGAACCGTGTCGGTAGTAAAATACGCCAGCTTAGAGAAGCTAGGGAAATGACTGTTGAAGAGCTGGCTGAAGCCAGTCAGAGCAGCGAGGAATTAATCCAGCAGCTAGAAAACGGAGCCCTGGTTCCGTCCTTAACACCTCTCTTAAAAATTGCCCGGGCTTTAGGCGTACGTCTCGGTACTTTTCTGGACGATATGCCTCAGAGCGGACCTGTTATTGTCAGGGCAGGACTGTCAGAGAACGTAGTCCGTTTTTCGGGGAAGACTGAGAGGCCCAAGAAGAGTGCTCTTGAGTTTTATTCCCTTGCCTCGGACAAAGCAGACCGCAACATGGAGCCTTTCATTATTGATATTCATCCTTCCCCCGAGGAAAGCCACCAGCTCTCTTCTCACGAAGGAGAGGAGTTCATTTATGTCTTGTCCGGGGAAATCGAAATCTTTTACGGAAAGGATACTCATCGGCTAAATGCTGGAGACAGCATTTACTACGACTCTATTATCCCGCATGACGTCCATGCAGCAGGAAAAGAGGACGCAAAAATTCTAGCTGTAGTCTATGCTCCTCTGTAAAGTCGCAGTCAGGTAGAGGAGAAAGTAAGAACTTAATTTTAACTGGCTGAAAACTCCAGATTTAAGAAATTAAATACAAGTACTTGAGAGTTAAGGAATCAAAAATGTTCAGTACAATCGTTAGTCCGCGCTTTGGGGACATAGATGGGCTTGGGCATGTGAATAATACTGTCCTCCCTGTCTGGTTCGAAATTGGAAGAAACTCTATATTCCGGCTTTTTTCACCGGACCTTGATCTTAGCCCTGATGTATGGCATCTGATTCTTGTCAGGACTGAGTTTGATTTTCTACGCCAGATGTATTTCAGGTCTGATGTGGAAATAAGAACTTTTATTGCAAAGATAGGAAACAGCTCCTTTACTGTCGGACACGAGGCGTGGCAGGAAGGCGAACTCAAGGTAAAGGGCCAGGCAGTGCTGGTTTATTACGATTTCAAGCTCCAGAAAGCAATGCCTCTTCCTGATTCAATCCGCAAAATTCTGACAGAGCATATGCTTCCTGTGATGGATAATGCTAAAACGGATACGGATTGATTCCCCTTGCTCTATTTGAATGTACTTGACTGACCGCCCGCAAACCGGGCTTTGGAGTATACGAGACATAGCTGCTCGCAAGCCAACAGTTTCTAAAAATATGTAATGAATGTGAGAGGCTGAAACCATGCATCTTATAGAAGACTCCCTGGGTAAATTCTTTGAAAAACAAGTGGCTATAGATCCTGACCATGAGTTTATAATTTATCCAGACCGTAACCTTCGTTTTACTTATGGGCAGTTCAATGAAAGAGTTAATAACCTTGCAAAAGGGCTGCTCGCTATCGGAATAAAAAAAGGAGACCATGTGGGGATCTGGGCAAAAAATGTCCCTGACTGGCTTACCTTCATGTTTGCAACTGCGAAAATCGGAGCAGTGCTTGTTACTGTAAATACCGCCTACAAAAGCCATGAGGTAGAATATGTATTAAAACAGTCCGATATGAGGGCCCTGGCTTTGATTGATAGCTTCAGAGACGTTGATTATCTTGAAATAATGAATGAGCTGGTTCCTGAGCTCAAGAACTCGGAAAGAGGGCGTCTGAAAAGCAAGAAGTTTCCATGTCTTAAGAGCATAATCTATGTAGGACAGGAAAAGCACAGGGGAATTTATAGCACCAACGAGCTTCTACTTCTTGGCAGCCATTACCCTGATGACGAGCTTAAAGAGATTATGGAAAGTGTCACTGGTGATGACGTGGTCAATATGCAGTATACGTCGGGAACCACTGGTTTTCCAAAAGGGGTTATGCTGACCAGCAAAAATATCCTCAACAATGGGCTCTCAATAGGCGACCGTCAGAAATTTACCTATAAGGACCGGATCTGTTTGCCTGTGCCTCTTTTCCACTGCTTTGGGACCGTGCTCGGAATTATGGCAATTTTGACTCACAGGGCAACGGTTGTTATGCTCGAAGTTTTCGATCCCCTGCTTGCGCTTGCAGCAGTCCAGAAAGAGAAATGTACGGCACTCTACGGCGTGCCTACAATGTTTATTGCAGAGTATACACACCCGATGTTTGATATGTTTGATCTTTCGTCCCTAAGGACAGGGATCATGGCTGGTTCAACCTGCCCTATCGAAGCCATGAAAAAGGTCGTAAAAGACATGCATTGTTCTCAGATTACGAGTGTTTACGGGCTTACGGAAGCATCTCCAGGCATGACCCAGACCACTGTGGATGATCCTGTAGAGCTGAGAGTTGAAACCGTAGGGAAGTCTTTCCCGGGCGTTGAAGTCAGGGTAGTTGATCCGGATACCAATGAACCCGTGCCTACGAACACCGTTGGGGAACTCTGCTGCCGCGGGTATAATGTGATGAAAGGCTACTATAAGATGTCCGAAGAAACGAAAAAGGTAATTGATGAAGATGGCTGGCTTCATAGTGGAGACCTGGGAACCTGCGATGAAAACGGCTATTACAGAATCACAGGCAGAATTAAGGACATGATTATTCGGGGAGGGGAAAACATCTATCCAAGGGAGATCGAGGAATTCCTGCTTACCATTCCCGGAGTTACAGACGTCCAGGTTGTGGGTATCCCTGACAAAAAGTATGGGGAAATCGTAGGTGCCTTTGTGATTCTTAATAAAGGTGCAGATCTTACAGAAGCCGATATCAGAGACTATGCCAAAAGAAAGATCGCCCGTTATAAGGCTCCAAAACATGTATTCATTGTAGATGAATTCCCGCTGACAGCAAGCGGTAAGATTCAAAAGTACAGGCTAAGGGAACTTGCTGTCGAACTTCTTAATAAGCAGGATGAAAACAACAATTGATTAAAACGACAGCTATTGAAAAATAGTTTATCAAATATTATTTTCCTAATTGGTAGTGCTATCGGCCATTCAGGTCGATTTTTATTTTTCATTCTGATTTAATTCCTTAATTCTTTTGCTTTAAAATTTAAAGCCATCAAAAAATTAGATGTCAGCAAATTTTAAGGATTGATCTTATTTTTGGAGCATATTGGAAATTGTTCTTCTATCCAAAAGTTTATGATACTACAAAAACGATAGGCAATTGAATATTTGACGTAATTTATTATATATACAATTTCAGCATTAGAAGGATGTAGTTGTAAGAGAAGCGCAATAGTGCACCTTTGTGCATAGCGTATGGGGAGTTTTTTGTAGGGGTTTCATCCGATTGAGAGCTCAGGGATCACATTAGGAGCTCTCAATCAATCACCACATCAATCACAACCAATTAACAACCAATTGAATGTCTGCACTGTTTCTCTTACAGCTATGAGAAGAATATTGGGGAGTATTCTTCAAGGGGGTTTCACCGATTGAGAGTTCTAGGGTCATCAAACAGAGCTCTCAATCAATTACCAACCTTTAACTTAATTTTAACTTAATTTTAACTTAATTTTAACTTAATTTTAACTTAATTTTTAACTTAATTTTTAACTTAATTTTTAACTTAATTTTTAACTTAATTTTTAACTTAATTATATTTTTAACATTTATATAAAATATACTTATGATCTTTTAGCGTCATTATAAAATAACATAGTTTATTATTCTGGAATAAATTGTATTAACAATCTAATTCTTCTAATTTTAGAAGTTCAGCTTTTGAATTATCCCCAACCCTTACCTTCAATAAATCTTTCAAACAATCTATAACTGCCCTATTCTATTTAAGTCCTTTGATGAGTCACTTTTATGAGGCACTTCTGTTTGTATGAATACTAACAAAAGTAATTTATTCTTTAATTGTATGGATTTTTGTTTCTAAAATTTTTTATACCAATCTCCGCGAAACAGACCAATTAAGGAGTTTTGGTCTCTTAATAATTTCTTTGTTAGTTAATGCTTTTATTAGTACAAAGATTACTACTATTGTTTCTTCTATAATCCGGATTTACTTCGGATAAGCTGATTAAGTTTTATACTGCTGCCTGCCAAAAATTAAATTTCTATTATTGAATCCGAAATATCAGATAGTTTATATTAGCCAGCTTATGATACATTAAGTGAGATTTTTACCTTTTTATCGCTATCCGGCGATAAAATAATCTTCTTATTTAGTAATACTGGCTTAACATCCGGATCATTAATTTTTTAGGAGCTAGATAATGAATTCCTAAGCTTTGGATAAATCAGGAATGGTTTGCTACCTAATAGGCATAAATGTGGCAGAATTCCGGATTAATATAAGAAATTTAAAGGGCAGGAGATTGATTTCTATAGGAAACCTAATCTGGAGTAAGGGGACATAGGATTAACAAGAATTATTGTGGGGTTGGTATTTCGCCATTTAATGAAAATGAGCTTGATGAAGTCAGGACTATTGAAGACGGATTCAAAAAAGCGTACAGTGGGGATCTGAGAGGAACAGTAGAAGCTCTTGAAAAACTCAAGGGTTTTGTATTCCAGTTGATTCATTTAAATGCTGATGCTGAAAACGAGTTGGATATAAAAACACTTATTGTCTCGATAGGGGATATAGCGAGGGTAACTGCTGAAATGAAAATGGAGCAGGCATGTTCAGTGTCAGGGCGTGTTCTTGGAGATATAGCACTTGAAGCTGCTGGTGAGAAAAGGGAACCACTTGCTATAAAGGCTTTGTCTATTGTCGGGAGTCTTGCCTTGGAGTTTACGGAAAAAGGCTTGGATGCAGCAGCCAGAGGTGTAGTTGAGTCGCTTGGAACTTGCGGGAAGACCTTTTCAAGACAGAATATGGAAACCCTGACAAGTCTTTCTGAGATTTACCTTATGCAGTTGTCCCTGAAATCCCTCAAAAAAAAATCTCATGGTGCTGGTATTGCTTCTATAGGCTTCCTTGGAGAGATTGGAGTTACTTCGGTAGAACAGGCAATAGAAACTAGTGCTCTGGAAGCTGCAGTTATTCTTGAAGATCTGGGCAATGCCGCTGTAAGGGGAAACAATGAACCTTATGCAAAGGCAGTGATTGAATCACTTGAAAACATGGGCACTGCGGTCTCTAAACACAGTCTGAAAAACATCCTTATCCAGATAGCATGGTCTTTGGAAACTATCCGGGTGCTCACTTTGGAACGGGGCTTGAAAGGAGCTTGCTTTGCCGCCAAGGCTGCGCTTGAATCCGTTAACACGGCAGGTCTGCTTGATGCAGAACAGAATCTGGAAAAAATCAGGGAAATTAAGGAATTTCATTCTTTTATTCTTAAAAAAGTTAAATAAGCAATTGGGGAAAGCTAGAGTTAATGAAGCAGATCTGGAGGGTTGAACACTTAAGATCTTTAACAAACCGGAAGTAGAGCCTGAAAAATATATCTTTTCTACATTTAAATAAAAATGACCAAAAGAAAGAAGTCAATATAAAAAACCATTGTAGAAAAAACATTACATAAAAGTCTCTTTAGAAAAAGTCATTATATAAAAGAAGTTTAATGTAAGAAGAAGTTTAATGTAAGAAATTGAATATGGTGCTCCGGCCGGGATTCGAACCCGAGTCTTCGGCTCGAAAGGCCGGAATGATTGGCCGGACTACACTACCGGAGCACATCGCATCTCACAGCGAAACCTTCAATAGACTTAGTATTATATAAATCTGTCCCTTACCTATCTCTTCTGGCGTAATCTATTATCCAGATAACTTTTTATGCAACGACTGTTGAAATAATTTTATGTCATATTTATATATAAAACGCAACTTACTGTAAATAATTTCTTAAGTTTCACAGGATTTTCTAAAAAAGATGGTCAATACTAAGGAATTTGGGCGGCCAGGCTATAGGTCATGAACTTTCGCGCTCAACCTCTGTATAGGCAATTGACAGCGTTAATTCTGCAAAGTTGCATGTTAAGAGAAAACCGTAATTATCTTAAGGAAGTCAAAAGAACAATTTAGCCAACGCAGTATAAAAATACGCAATGAAAAAGTACATCATGAAAAATTTATTACAAAAAAGAATATGGTGCTCCGGCCGGGATTCGAACCCGAGTCTTCGGCTCGAAAGGCCGGAATGATTGGCCGGACTACACTACCGGAGCTTTTGTTGTGTCTTATTTTCCCTTATTGAAGGGGTTCTTCAATAAGGGGTTCTTCTATATATATTTAGCGGCTGTCGGCACTTTCGAGAATGTTATTGGCTGTTGGATTCTAAATCTCTCTTAAATATCTTCATCTCCATCATCATCTTCGATATCAGCTTTAATTTCACCGGTCTCTTTCGATCTTTCAGCTTCTTCCATGAGATTGCCAATCCATTCACCGAGTCTTCCGCAATATTCGGGTTGACAATCGCCGGTGCAGCCTGTACAAGCCGAAAACAATGATCCTGCAAGCAAGAGGTCGTATTTTTCCTTAACCTCTTCCTTTGCTTTCAGTAGGTATGTTCTTGCCCCGTTTGAGACTCCAACCTCTCGTATAATTAGGTCTTTATCCAGAAGCTTTTTTATGATCCTGGAGCATTTTCTGCTATCGATATCCAGCTCTTTCCAGATAACGTTCTGGAAAACGCCTTCTTTATGTCTTCTTATTATATTATAGGCTTCTTCTTCAAGATCCATGATTCCACACTAATAAAGTTCCTTATGAAGTTTATTCTTCTACAGGAGTGATCAGTATGATGTTATTACCCCGAAGCACTACTGAACCAAGAGAACGAACTTTTTCTCCCTTTACAATCTCCATGGTATCTACAAGATGAAGGTTCATGTAGTCATCCACACTCTTAAGGGTACCTTCAAGCAGATTAAGGTCGCCTTTCATCTCTACCTGGATCCTTGATCCAACGATTTTCTGAACTTTTTTATTTGGGAACAAATTTAAACCCTCGCTGATTTATTCTCAATCTTCCCCGTACTCCCGGGTTTATGTTTTTACATCCCAAGCCGGTGCGGGACAAGCCGTATCAGAGCCACATTCACGCCTGCAGTCCGCTTGTTGCCTTTATCAGTCGCTTACTGCCAGTAACCGAAAAATTTTTCTATATCGTCACTCCACCGGCTTTTAAGAAAAACTAAAAATTACATACCCTTTACAGAGATATATAACCATCGATCTCCAGAGCTCTTAAAAGATCCCCAAGATCAACTAGATTCTTCCAGAAGCCACATCAAGCTTCCGAGTACCAGGATTTACAGGACACTTATCCTAATAACTGCTCCTAATAACTGGTTTTTGGTCAAGCTTTTTAAAAAAAGCTTGTGTGGCTTACAGGACATCTATCCGGATAAATGTAAAAGTCATATACATAAGGGCCAGAGAGAATATCAAATGTAACCCTGGAGGTCTGTACTTTCATCAACAAGCTTTGCAGATTCCTTTCTCTGCCTCGGGATTGCTCTTGCAATGGGTCCGAAAACGGATTCGTATTCATTTATATGCTGGGTCAGCCAGCGGGAAAGCTCAAGTGCAGCTACCGGAGAGAGTATTACTTCGGTTTCTATACGTCTCTGGATAACCCTTGACTCTGAGGCATCCCCGAACAGCTTTGGAGTGTCATTGTAAAAACCGATCCTAAAATCATAAGGGCTGTGCCCACCTGCAGCTCCTATAGCATATATCTGCCTGAAGTTTTCAGGTTTCACAAATTCGATTGTAATGCCTTTTTTAGCCTTTTTAGGAGCTACACTTTCGATATTTTCCCTGGATTCAATATCCTCGGTCATAGAATTACCTCTACTTTTGCTCTCAGAGCATCTGATCAGGTTAGATCTCATGTGCTGCCAGCTATTGAAAAGCCGGCGGTTCTATCATATAAACAATGCAGTCCTGCATAAGCAGGAACATCTTCAACTCATTATACAGTAAACTCATTATACAGTAAACTCATTATACAGTATTATCTGCAAAAACGTTTTTGATCTTTTAACCCTGGACTTTCTTTTTAAGTCTTTTTGCTTCTTCTGCAACTCCCTTTTTGGAGTGTACCTTTGCTATCAACTCTACGGCATCAAGGTTTCTGACTGCATTATCCAGGTATCCGAAAACGTCACCCTGGTATGCCGAGATCCCGTACTTATCTTCAAGTTTCTTTACAATCTCTGAAGGGTCAAGCGCTTCTGTACGCAGCTTAATTATTTTTTCCGAAAATTTCTGTTCTGCGCAGCCGCAGTAAGGCGAATCTTTGCATAAACATGTTAAAAAATCCGAAGCAAAGTTTAACAGGAGCTCCCGAATTTTTGCATCAAGCTGGGAAAGGGACTCCCCATCAAAGATTATATCAAGGGTAGCTCCCTGAAAAATCCTTGAAGGCATATTCACATGCAGGGAGCTTCCTATCTGGTTTGCGTACTTAAAATAAGCTGCATCGAAAAACTCCAGGTTCGTTGCAATTTTCAGGGGTTCATTCTCTCCAAGCACTGCATCCCTGATCAGAAAAGCTTTTGATACCGGAAGGAAATGAGCCGTAATAATTTTTCCAAAACGCGTAAGCGTTATTCGGTTTCCTTTTCTTTCCACAAAGCGATAACTCTGGAGGCGCAAAATTAGTTTGTCAAGGTCGTAACTTCCGAACATCAGGTTATGGATCATCCTAAGATCCTGCACCGAGGAGGTAACTGCAACTGATGCAAGTACTTCCTCAAGCTGTTCAGCTTCTCCGTAATGTACGCCTGCTGAGAGCATTTCTCCCTGGAGTAATTTAATTGCAATTTCTTCTTCTGTATCGGATTGGGAACCTGAATACGATTTTCCAGGTACGGGCATAAGCACGACAATTCCTCTGTCGTGGTAATCAGGTCTTCCTGCCCTCCCGCTCATCTGCAGAAAATCCTGGACTGAAATCCAATCTATTCCCATTGCTAGGGACTCAAAAATTACCTGGGAAGCCGGAAAATCCACACCTGCCGCGAGAGCAGCCGTGGTCACAATTACTGGGAGTTCTCCTTTTGCGAAACGAGTCTCAACCCTCTTTCTTTCATACTGGGAAAGCCCGGCATGATAGGGCGCCGCCTGAATCGAAAGAGCCCCTGCAAGCTTGTGACAGTTTCGGCGAGAGTTTGTAAAGACAATTGTCTGTCCTCTATGCTTTTTGGAAGAGAACATTGAGTATTCTTCTTTCGCAAGATGGGAAATCAACTTTGACTTTTCGTTTTCCTGGCAGAATAGGAGATGCCTGTCAATAGGGACAGGTCTGTGCTCATAACGGACAAGCCTGGCTCCGAGTTTCTTTGCATAGGCTGCAGGATTTGCAACAGTTGCCGAAAGATAGATGAATTGAGCTTCGGGAGCCACGTATCTCAGCCTTCCTATAAGCCCGTCAAGTCTGTGACCTCTTTCCTGGTCTTCTAGAGTATGGACTTCGTCTACTACCACAGTTCCTATCTTACCCAGAAAATCGGCATTTCCCGACCTCAGCATATGGTCTATGCCCTCGTAAGTCCCTACAATGATATCCGCACTCGGGCTGGTCTGCATTTTCACGCGCTGAGATGTTTTTATGAGAATTGCCCCTATCTTTATGGAAGTGGTAAGCCCGAGTTTTGAATATCGCTCTTTGAACTGATCATACTTCTGGTTTGCAAGTGCAACTAGGGGAACGAGGTAGAGCATTTTTCCTTTTTTTTCAAGAAGGTTCTGGATGCCTGCCATCTCCCCTATAAGGGTCTTTCCAGTTGCTGTTGCCGAGACTACAAACTGGTTTTTTCCTTCCAGAAGACCGGCTTCTACCGATAACGCCTGGACAGGTAGCAGGGTCTCGGATTTCTCGAGCAGCATTTCCTTAAATTTCTTTTGGAGAGGAAGGCTCTTTACTCTAACTGTGGCACTTGTAGGATTTGTTCTTATAGTATCGTAACGTGTGAACTCAGGATCTAGCCTTTCAGGGCTCAGCATCCTGATAGTCCGTCCCAGATCTCTGGTTTTCGAGAGCACCTGCTCCAAGAAATCTATGGACTTTTCCCCATACTTAACATCAGCTGTATGTACTGCACGCAAAAGTTCTTCTTTTGCACAGTCCAGGCAGATAAGTTCATCATGGTATTTGATAGATTTACTATTTATAAAGTTGAAACGTTTCTTTATCCAGCAGTGTTTGCAGATCTTAACTTTGTCCGCGTTGAGTTGGAAACCTTTTAGCATTTCCAGAAAAGCAGCCTCATTTGCAGCATCTCCTCCTTCTGCGAGCATTATCCGGTTTGCACTGCGTAGGAGCTCTATGAACTGCTGGGGAGGAATGAATTCTTCTTTTTTCTTGCCGGTGAGAAGCCTTATTTTATGAGGACGAGGTCCTTTGTAACTATCCTTTATAAGGAGCTCAGCCATATAAATCGGCTGTTTCATCCGGTCCTTTATAGCCATAACTCTTATCTTCGATTTTTCAGCGTAGCCTAGGACCCAAAGCATGATTTTTTATCCTGATATATGAATGGTGTAAGTAAGCTTTCTCTTAAAGCCTGTAATTACCAAAGTCTTAAACTTCGAAGTTTTAAAAGTTAATGTTATGCTGTCTTTTTTTGCTTCCGGCAGCATAATTTGCGTTTACAGGTGAAAGTCTATTCAAGTCTCTTAAATTCTATGCAATTTTATAATACACTTCGAGCGATTATTTACATTTAGGTCATTTTTCGGTATGCATTGCTCTATTTTCTCTTCCTAAGCAAACCTTATGTATCTTCCTTATTTATAATTTTATCACATTTGCTACCTCACCTTATAGGCAACTATTATATAAATATTTTATTACTTATTTTTTATATAAATACAATCGTCGCCTATTGGATCTAGTATCGATAGTATTGAATAAGCTATTATAAGAAATTGTTTTAAGAAATTATTTTAAGAAATTATTTGAGAAGAAATTATCTGGAAAATAACATCAAGAAAACATTTAATGAAAATGTTTAATGGCAGTATTTAATTAAAATATTTTATGAAAATCTTAATCGAAAATACCAGAGTAGAAATTCTTTATATAAAAGCAACTTCCCTGTTGCATATTTGAATATGGTTTTACAGAACGAAGGGTAAAATCCCTGAGTCTGTAGTCCAGGGAATATTTTTGTCCAGAATATATTTTGACTCAAAGTTAGCTCACAAGCAGGCTCCTTCTTTCGCAAACCTGCACCTGCAGTTTCGAGTTTCCGGAATATTTTCTATCGTGTCCGAAATAATCTCAAAGATAGCTTCCTGAGCTTTTCCCACAACCTCGGTGACTTCATCAGCGGTCAGTTTCTGTGTGGTCATTCCACAGGCCTGATTTGTGATGATGGCAAGAGAAGCATAACAGAGACTGAGTTCTTTTGCAAGACTTACTTCAGGTACACCGGTCATGCCCACAACATCTGCAAACTGGTTCATCATGCGGATTTCGGCTCTGGTCTCAAAACGTGGGCCTTCCGTACAGGCATAAATTCCCTCGGCATAGGGAAGCCCGTGCTTTTCCAGAGCATCCCTGAGAGCTGTCCTGAGTTCAGGGCAATAAGGTTCAGACACATCGACATGTACGGTCCTGTTATCATAAAAGGTAGAAGGTCTGTTCCGGGTAAAATCTATAAAATCATCAAGAACTACAAAGCTGCCCACTGGATGTCCTCGCATAGACCCCACGGAATTCGTAGAGATTACACGCTTTGCCCCAGTGGAATGTACAGCCCAGATATTTGCCCTGTAATTTATTTTGTGAGGAGGAATATGGTTTTCTCCTGCGTGCCTGGGGATTACTGCAACTTTCTTCCCTCTTATAGTAGTGAGATATGCTGTAACTTCCCCATATGGAGTCTGTATTGACTGGCTTTCAAACTCCTGGTATGAATTAAAACCAACGCCACCGAGCACTGCAACTTCAACATTTCCATCCGCTTTTTCCATTTTTTTATCTTCCTGATGGGGTTTTTACCCTGATTTTCGATCTCTTCTAGCCTTATCATGCCTTAAATCCTTTTGCAGGCCGCCTGCGATCAGGTAAGTTTTTTCTTTCTTCTATCTCTTCCTTTATTTCCGTTTTCGGAAGCCTGGTTTGATACGCTGTATTTTATGCCTGCAAGGGCGATAAGAATTGCAACTGCGACCGAATATACAAAGTACTGGAGGGCAAGGGATGGATTATTGGCAATGCCGTCCGAAAGGGAAGCTGTCGCTAAAATATATGTGCTTGCGCCCCAGAAGAGCAGCCCGGTTGCAATCACGAACAGGGAAATCGCGACATTTCTATAAATGGGTTTATCATCCATCCTTAAATCGAAGATTTTTCCGAGATTAGCAAGCAGCAGGGCTCCTGCGTACCACCAGACTGAAGCATTGATGAATACTGAGACAAGCGTAAGGATTCCTTGATACCATATTCCTTCTGCGGAATAAAGCTTCCATACTTCCATAGCTCCGTATGAAGTTGCTACAAGGATTGTAATCAGAGCAGCCGTATAGCTGATAAAAACCATTCTCTGTTCCAGAAAAGCGTCCCAAAGCCTTTCTTTTTCAAGAGCGACAAGGTCGTCCAGCCCAAAACCCCTATACAGCATGTAAAGCCCTACAGCTGCAAGAATTCCTATAATTGCACCTTCTGGATAGTGGGCAAGCAGGAATATTGCATAAATGAGAAAAGCAAGCCCTAAAGGTACAAAGAAAGTCTGTGAAATCTTTGGGTCGCTAAAGACATGTTTCAGGATATAATAGGTACTTTCCAGATTTTCACTCTGCATTACTACGATTCTTTTTACGGAGTCAATTTTCATGCGTGATTGGACAATAGGCACAAGCGTTTCGTCCTCTGCCCCATCCGAGACAAATATCGCTCTCTTCACATCATTCGTATTGAGAAATATTTCGAGCTGCTCGGCAATTTTCTGGTCTGAGATAACTCCAACGTTTTTGTCTCCTGCAAAAGAAACTATTTCAGCGTCGGCTCCTTTTGCCCGCAATTCATCAAGAATTTTGATCCCACCGAAAATCGTATTGGTATCAGAATCCTCCGGGTCTGCGATCCCAAGTGCGACAGCAGCGTGAACATTTGCCTCCCGTCCTATTATTGGGGTTTCGAGTTTTGCTTTTTCGCCTAGATCGTTATCTCTATCTATGCATATAACTAAGGTCTGCATATCTCCTCTATAACCTTCAATGGCTTACTCTATCGCAGAGAGCTGATTTTTCCTGAATACGATATCCTGATTCGGCTGCTACATCTTTCCTGCCGGAGTTTTACATAAACTCTTTTAATCAGTTAAGTTGCTTTACTTTTTACAAGCATACTATTTTAATTTATACTTTATAAGCTTGTAACGTAACAGTGTTTGTTTCAACAGTGGTTTTGACAGTGAGGAGTTTTACGGTATTTTAAAATAGAATTTACTCTTTACCTTTAAAGATAATTTTATAATTTGGAAATTCCATAAGTAAATATCTACAAAAATAGTCTCTCTTTTTGAGAGAAATTCATTATTTATATCAAAAATAAACAGGGGTTTATATGGCACAAACAATGGAAAATGAAAGTAAAGGAACCGAAGCTGAAAAAAAGAGTTCCAAAATACAGGAAAAAGTTGGAAAGCTTGGAAATGACATTGACACTCTTGCAAAGAAGACAGGGGATGAAGCCTCTAAACTTGCAAAGGGTATAAACACAGAAATAAAATCCCTATCAGAGGAAATAAAATCAATTGACGTAAAGAATGAGGTAAAGAGTATCACTGCTAGAGTTGACAAACTTGTTGATACAACAGGCGATAGTGCAAAAAAACTTGCCTCCGAGATCAAGGCTGATGTAAAGAAACTCGTAGATAAGATCGAAATCCCGATCTCAAAGAAAAAATGAAAGCTATAAATTGACAGATAAGAAGATAGGAATCTTCCAGATTAGAAGGTAAATCTCTTCTCTACCTTCTCTTTTATTATCGGTTTTGCTTCCCAATGTACATTCATTGAATCATTTATGACTCCATATTTTCAATGTTTTTCGTTTTTGTATTTTATTTAAAGAGTTAACTTTATTATTCAGCACTGCATCTGTATAAATTAAATTGGAGAGAACAGAATGCAATCATACTCCGGAATTTCCAGAAGGCTTATAGCCTCGATAATCGATATTTTTGTAATTATTTTCCTTTTTATGTTTCTAGAGCTAATTACAGAAACCATGAATAAGACCCTTTTTTGTGTCCTGTTCTTCCTCTCGACGTGGGTTTATTTTGTCTTTCAGGAGAGTTCAACCCTAAAGTCAACAGTGGGCAAGCAAGCTATGAACATTATTGTTACTGACCTCAACGGAAACAGGATTTCCTTCATTCAGGCAACAAAGCGCTTTATTATGAAAATTCTCGCTGCAATTCCTTTATTTACAGGATTTTTGCTGATTCTTTTTACTTCAAAAAAGCAGGCTTTTCACGATATCATGGCAAAGACCGTGGTATTTGTTCAGGAGGACTGATTTATTACTTTTTACTTTTTTCGTCTCACTTTCCTTTGTATCAGTTTTTTTACAACGAGTACGTTTTTTTATTATGATATCTTTATGATAAATGGGAAGTCATTTGCTGCCAGAGCAGTTAAGGGAAGTTTATTATGCCTATTTCTTTCAATCAGCACAATTTGATCCAGAACAATCCGGTAAGCTTTCAGAGATCTATCTCAAATCATTCGCTTGATATCTCTTTTTCTCCAAAACCCGTGGAAGAAATAAAACTCTTTCTTGATATGGATGGAGTCCTTACGGATTTCACTGCCGCCTGCGAAAAGCTCGGTGGCAATATGATGTTCTTGTACAGCAACGATAGAGAACTCTTCTGGAAAAAGATCACATCTGCAGGAATCGAGTTCTGGTCTGAGATGTCCTGGATGCCCGGAGGGCAGGAGCTACACAGTTTCCTTAGAAGCTCGGGACTTTGTCCAACAATTCTTTCTGCGCTTCCCGGGCCTGAGAGGAAAAAAGCCTTATTCAATGCGAGAGAGGGAAAAATCAAATGGCTCAGGAAAGAACTCGGGTCATCTTATGCAGAGGCCGCAATTCTCTGTTACCGCCCGGAAAAAGCTTTACAATCAGGGATTTCAAGGGTTCTTATTGATGATAACTCCGAAAACATTCGCGAGTGGAAAGAAGCAGGAGGTATCGGAATTCTGCATAAGAACACCAGCCGGACAATTCGGTGTTTCAGCAAAGTGCTTGAAGTCGAGCAAAAGTTCTGATCTGCTAATTATACAGGAAATAATTTTATAGGGAAAAACAGAAAAATTAGGTTTCCTTATTGCAGGCTACAATAAGAGCCACAAAATTTTGCCTATAGTTTTTGATATGTTCTCCTTCCGCACTCTTTAACCACTTTTTCCCACCGTGAATTGTGTGATCTCCACAGATGAAGAAAGTCGTTCCTTTTTCCGCATGCCTGTAAATCTCGCCAAGGTTTTCATCCACGAATTTTGCAGCCTTTTCCAGTTCTTTCCAGCTTTCTGCCCTGTGGGAAAAACGGTCAAGGGTTCTGAGGTGAACTGCCAGGATATCAGGATTTTCTTCAAGAGCACGTAGTGCATAATTCGTGATATGAAGGTCATAATCCAGGATATCTTCGGAATCCGGCACCCCATAAAAATCTTTTATTCTCCCCCTGAAACTTTCCGCACCTTCTGACTCTATGACTGCGGATGCTTTCATGCCTGATCTGTAAGCCCATTCCATGATGCTTTTCAGTTTCGGATTTTCCGAGTCTTTTGTCCTTTCGGTATAAATGTCCGCAGTTGAGTAAATATTATGCTCTTCTGGCAGATATCCTGTAAATATTGAAGCAATCGCAGGGGATGTTATAGTTGCCGGGGATTTGCATCTAAAGAGGAGTCCTTTTTCGGCAATTTTAGTCAAGTTTTTCATTATCGGAGAAAAATATTTATAAAGAGAATAACCCAGACTGTCTACGACAATAATTACTGCTCTTTTGCAGCCTCTTTCCTTAGCGTAGCTCTCTACTTCAGGAATTGGCCTGCCAGTGGGCGGAACCATAGGGATTTTCAGCAGTCTCGAGATCGTAGGGGCAATATCAATGGTGTTGCACTCTAAAATTTTCATATTCTCTCCAATATATATCTGGCAAGCCGGCTTATATGTGTTTCCTGTATTGCTTATACTCAGATATCTGTAAATAATTATACTAATCGAGTTTGAATATCCAAGGGCAGAATAAATGCCGGAAAATGAAGAGTTCTCTGAAGTACGATTTCCTGAAGAAGAAGGATTTTCAGAATTTCCATTCCTTGGATAATCAGTCTTGTTAACCAAATAGCCGGAGTCGACTTTTGCGGAGTTGAGAGTTTCTACATTGGGTTTTTCAACAGAAATATATTCGTGTGCACCATAATACTCTTCGGGGATTGGTGTGGTTAATGTGATTAATGAGAATCTGAAATTCTCGGAATCTATTCTTAAAGAAATTTTCAGTTTGTATCAAGAAATAAAGGCTCTTTCTGATGACGAGATCCTTTCCTGCTCTTCAGAAAGGCCCAAAAAATTATTTCTGAAACTGGATGCTTTAATTACACAAAATTTAGAAAGTGATGTAGTTTCTATTCTCCTGGACAAAAAGGGTCTGGAACCAATTTTCGCTCACATTAACCGATTCAGGAACTTATATACAGTGAGACTGGAAACCATGTACTCAAATGAAATCCTTGCAAGCCAATCACCCTGGAATGTGCTTGAAAATTATCCCTTTTACAAAAATTATCTCAGGCTAATCAGGACAGAATATGAAGGTTTCGGATTAAAATCCGGAGACAGGATTTTTTTCCTCGGGAGCGGGCCACTTCCCCTTACCCTTATTGTTTTCTTCAAATATCATGCGGTAAAAGGTACAGGGATAGAGCAAAACCCTGAAAGGACAAGGCTTTCAATAGAAACGCTTGACAAGCTCGGGCTTTCGAAAGACATCACTATTATTAACGGAAGCCATCTCTCCATGAATCCAATTGATTTCCTGGATCCTGATGCCGGGTCAAAGGCTCTCATAATAGCTGCCCAGGCTGAGCCTAAAAGAGAAATTCTCGATCATTTATTAAAAGTAATACCTCCAGGGTGCAGGATTTCTTATAGGATCTACGAGAAAGGCTTGATGAGGCTGGTAAACCGGGACTTTTTGCTTGATTTGCCCGAAGGTTACAGAGAATATAAGCGAATCAAACCCGAACCTCCTGCATACAATACAGTTGTATTTGTTGAGAAAAAAGAATAGTCACTCTGAAAATCTGGAGCATCACAGGAGCTTTTCCGTTACTCGTTATCGGTGCAGACATTTATTATAGGGCTTTGTAGAAATTCTATTCAAATCAACAGAAACGGATCAGATTCAATTATAAAAATCCAGTTCACGCCTTGTCAAAGGTATTTGAGATTCTTCCAGCTACAGGATTTCTACAGAGCCAAATATGCCCACAATTATAAGAACCAAAAGTATAGGAATGAACAGAGGATTTCTTTTTATCATATTTATTCCGCCTCGTATTTTTAAGTAGCTGGATGACATATGTTCTTCATGTAGTTCATACATAAGGATTTGTTTGCATTACTAAGCCTGTCGACAGTCTGTCTACTTACCGATATTCGATCTGTCAGTGTAACATGCAAATGTTTTATTCAGTATAGTCTCACCTCGCATATCAACACCATAAAATTAGGGATATATAGCTAAAATTAAACTATGTAGAATATATCCAATAAATATATAATAAACTTGTTTTATTTATAATTTTGAGGTATCAGATGATCGATTCAAAAAATGTTCCCCGATACGCACAATCTCTTATTTTCCGCAAAAGGGCATCATCTCTCAAAAAAGTAACCTCTTTCTCAATCGAGAACTGATACCCCAGACAGATCTTATACGGGCTGCAGGCATCTCTTCTCCTGCAGTTCACAAGATCAAAAAATAGCACGTCAACAAATCCGGCTGAGGCCACCGATTATCCAGCATCTTTTACGCTAGTGACCTCTAGCCATACTTCAGATATTTTACTTTCCTTTTATCTCAAGTTTCACATATCATACTTTATGGTAATGTTAATAAGTGCAAAGCTATTTAAATTTAAACAACGTGTATTCAAAGAGGAAAATGGTAGACACTTCTTTCTCATTGCTTCAAACAAATCCACAACTTTCAGTCCTGATTTTAATTCTGGTACTATGGGAGTTTTTCTGGAAGGGTATAGCTCTATGGAAGGCAGCACGAGAATCTCAGAGATACTGGTTTATCGCTATACTCATTTTAAATACAGCTGGTATTTTACCTATCCTTTATATTTTCTTATTTAAGAAAGGGAGAAAGGGAATATAAATCAAGAATATCAATCTACACATCTTTTAAATTTCTTTAATGTACTGCTATGCTTTACCCCCAACTTTTTTGCTTCTTCAAGGGGTTAATGCCAATATTTTCTGCTTAATCTCTTCTTTACTAAAGAAAACGTGTGGCTTAATAATGATAAACTTTCATTGTTCTATGTTAAAGACACTATACTCAAGATATTATCAGGAAGACTAGATAATATTTAGACTAATATAATAATAGGACAACAAGCGGGAGTAACCAAGCGGTCAACGGTTCGTGGGTTCGAATCCAACCTCTCGCACCAATTCCTTTTTCCTGTAAGCAATAAAAAATTGTACTCTCTATTTTTCTCTTTGTTTCTTTTATTATTTAGCCTTCTCGACTTAGTTCTCATCTCAAATCGTGGAACTCATAAAAATAGAAATTGGATGTCTTAAATATTAGATAGTTTATAGATTAGATCTCAACAATGACTATGAGGCCAAGCCGTCTATTCTTTATTTCAACATCTATCGCCTAACTCGTAATAAATATGAATGTCTTAAATTTTATCCAAAAGATCAATAGACTCAGTTCCATTAATATGAAGTTCCAGTTGGTCCTTAGGGGGTAAAGAAGCTTTTTGCCAAGACTTGTACTTTCCAAGCACACTCATATCTATTATCGCTTCCATTGAACGTGCTCCATGTTTATATTCTGGAACTGTCAGGAGAATTGTTAATAATTTGGGATCAATTATCGCCGTCCCATTTACCCTGTATTTAGGTCCCTTCTCACATTTTACAATTATATTTGGGGCCTTTTCTTCAATTAAAGAGCGCAATATAATTGCTCGACGAATTATGTACGCACCGTCACTTTCATCTATTTTATTAGGTCCAAGAATATTCACGTAACCTCTTAAACGACTTACAAAATCAGGGCACTTTTCTGCAGAAGATTTTTCTGTTGCAAAAGTTAGATTTTCTCTTGGATCGTTTTGTTTATTAGAACGAATACCTATGTTCTCGCAGAACTGCTGAAAATCTTTATAAATTCCTCCTGCAAAAACAAATATCGATCTCCCAATAGGATGCATACTTCCTTGGTCCATGAATTCTCCATCTTGCATAGGTACTAAAAAATATCTTAACCATCCAAGAGGCCTATTTTCAAATGTGCAATCAAATTCATCAAAAAATACAAGTGGAATTTTTCCATTTAGTGAAATATCTCTAACTCTATGAAAAGCACTTGCTAAGTCTGCTGTAGACGTAAACTGTGAAACATTAAAACCTATAATCTGTATGTTTTCAGAATCAATAATTTTTGAAACTTCTGTTATTCCAAAGGATTTTCCAGATCCAGGATACCCAAAAACAGCAATTGATAAAGGCCTTGACTTTTTTTCAGAGTAAATATATTCTTTCATTATACTCATTATACTTCGAAAACTTTCTATTTCTGCTCTATCTACAGCAGTTAGCTTCCCAAAAAATCCTACAGGGAAATGTTTAAGAGCAGATGATCCGTCTATTACAATTCTTTCAGCTACATTTAATAAATTTTGTTCTTTATCTTTTGTTTTCTCTTCCAAAATACTCCAAAAAATAGGATGTCTCTCTTCAAAATAATCCATATTCGGTAACTCAATACATTCGAAACGATTATCAAGTTCTCTTCCATTTTTTTGACTAGAGCCAAATAATTTTTCAATAGTTTGATCAAATATATTAGGGGGTTCTAGCTGTTCAGAGCAATCGTTTCCTTTACTTTTATTCTTTTGATTAGAGTCGTTTTCATTATCAACTGATCTTGCTTCATACGTGTTTTCATTACTCTCAGAAATTACTTTTTTAAGGTTCTTCTTGACACTCCCATGCCCGTTCTTTATAAATTCTTGCGAGTTAAACAAACCTTCTCCTATACCTTTTTTTATACCTTCCTTTAGAGCTTCATCAGAAAGATTATCTTCACTAATCAATTTAGAAATTAGGTTAGAGGTCAATGAGGAAATGAAAATTGCCGAACTTCCTCTCATCGAACCAAACTTTTTAGTATCCCAAGATTCTTCAATTGAAGATACATCGAAATACAAATTTGAACTCTCGATCCCTCGTCTACAATTATTCTGCACATGATTACCAGAATAATGAATAACTCCTTCAGTACCAAAGCGAACAATTACATTTGGTAAATTCTTAATGCACTTTAGCTTTTCGTTTGTATTTACTTCCCATACAAATTCAAGAGCAGTTTTTTCCCATGAAATAGAGCGACTTATATTTGCTCCCAATTTTCTTAAGTCCTCTGCATTTAAAACTAAGATTAATCTTTTATTTTTATGTACTTTCTTCCATAATTCCCCTTCAAAAAGAGGAATGTTCATATAGTAGATAATTATTGGGTTTTTATCCTTTTTTATCGCATCTGGCCATACTTTCTCTGTATCACGAAATCCATTTCCAATATCATGAATCACAACTAATTTAGCATCTTCGTCATCGTTTTGTATAACAAAAGCAGGCGGATATAGTTGATAAGGAGGAGTTATAACTCCTCCATAATTCCTAACTCTATATACTTTATTTTCCAAATCCGATTCCGAAATTGGGAACTGATCTAGTTTTATATTCACATGAAGAACTTCATTAGGAAATTGTAACGAACACCAATATTCGGATTTTGAATCATCAAAAAGCTTGGGCTTTTGATCAAATATTGAAACAACTTCACGATCTGGGTAGCATTTACTTAACATTCTAGATATGAGAATTGGACCTGTAATTTTAGGGCAAACGTTCAATCCATCATACAATTTCCAGTTTATAGTTTCATCTTCAATTTTTGAATTAGAAACTCTTGGCCAATAATACCAATCAACAGTAACGTCGCCAGCAACAATGATCTTTAGAGTATTGGAAGAAAGCATATTCAGTCCCACATAATATCATTTCTTTTAATTTACTAACACCATCTTTTAATTTATACTGTTCGATGGATAAGCAGCCATAAACACATACCTGTCTAATCTTAATAATTCTGATAATGATACACGTTATCGGTACATCTGATCCCAAAAAGCTGAAATTTTATAATAATTCAGTATATAAAAACCGTTGATTTTAGTTCTCACTATTCAGAGTATAACATAGAGGATTATATTTTTAGAAGTAGATTAACCAACATGCGAGAGTTGCCCAGCTAGGTCAAACGCGCCAAGTTTAGACCTGTCTTTTATTTTCGTCTTTGCTCAATTATTCTAACTCGTTTGCTTTTTATGGAGTTGCGGCAAGAAGATACGTAAAGGATCTGAACTCAAGATCTGGTATCGAAAAGGATTTCCTGGGTTCGAATCCTACCCTCGCACTAAACTTTGGGTTTATGGGTAACCTAAAAAACGCAACGCTATTGTAGATAAAATCTATCTAAATTATATATTTAAAATCTCTGTTAGTTATAGTATTTTAAATCTAAAAGGAAGTAAATCAAATGAAAGGTGGAAATAGGGATATTACTGAGACCGAAGCTGGTGTGGAAAAAAACGTAATTAATATGCAACAACCTCACTGGGAGAAGGTGTTTGGAAGTACATGTTCTAGGTTTGGAGATGAACCGAGTTATCCTGCTAGAAAAGCAGCAGCTATTCTTGAGAAAGAAGGAAAGAATAAAATCCTCGAATTGGGATGTGGTCAGGGCAGAGATACTTGTTTTTTTGTCAGTAAAGGCTTTCATATATATTCTCTTGATTACACTGAAGGTGGACTAAAGACAGTAGAGGAAAAAGTCAGGAACATGGGGCTTTCAGATTCTATAGTTACTCTAAAGCATGATGTCAGAAATCCTCTCCCATTCGAAAATGAAACTTTTGACGCTTGTTATTCCCATATGCTCTACTGCATGGCACTGACGACATCTGAACTGGAATTCCTCACTAGTGAAATAAAAAGAGTGCTAAAGCCAGGAGGGCTTAATATTTACACAGCCAGGCATACTGGAGATGCACAATATAAGACTGGAATTCATAGAGGAGAAGATCTGTACGAGATTGCTGGCGGTTTTATAGTGCACTTCTTCAGTAGAGAAAAGGTTGAGCGCCTAGCAAAAGGGTACAAGGGGCTTGAAGTCGAAGAATTCGAAGAAGGAGAGCTTCCAAGAAAACTGTATCTGGTAATGATGCAAAAATAAGCGAAAATACAGACTTAATAAGGACGAAGATACAGACTCGGGTTAAATCGATGCTTATTACACAAAAAACTAAACGAAGATAAAAGTTGGCTTTAAACCTTTGCAGCAACATCACAGTTATCTTCTATTACGTTTCTCAAATATTTCCTTACCCATACCTTATTTTTAGTCAACGCTATTTGTGATCCAGCACTAACACACATTGCAACTGCAAGAGCTTCTGATATTTCTTCCCTTCTTTCTGTGACTTCGCATGTACATGATCGTTGAGACGCGGGTCACAGGTAACAGATTAAAACGTATTGCCTACATTCTACCTCTAAAAATAATAATGATAAAAATATCTTACCCAAAAGCTCTAATACCTACCAGCATTGCTCAATCCAATAATTGTCCTTTAATTAGATAAACAGTCTTACTTTTCCCCAAAGAAGATTTCCAAGTTAATATTTGAACTAAATAGCAGGATATATTTTGCTTATTTTAGCCTTTTGAAAATGATCTAGATAGATTTTTAACAAGCCAAATGCTTAAATATATAAAAATTCCCTAATTATTATCGTACAAGTTTTTTCCCGGGCTCTTCTTTAGTTTATCAGGGTTACATTGAAAGCGTTGTACAATTAGAATGATTCCAAACGCTGAAATGATAAATTTTTGATTATTACGGGGTTATGAAGTCGCTTACTAGAGGGTGTTGCAGAAGACGATTTGTTTAACTATAAATGGATCGATAGCAGGCTAAATAAACAAAAAAGAGTCCTGTTTTTGCAGATTTATGCAGTTGGCAATTATAATTCTTGAATGAACCTTGGGGGGGAAGAAGGCGAAGAAAGCTCCAATTGCGTTAATGACAGTGGGAGACATACACTGTAGGCTCATGATCAGTCTGATCATTCTATTTTCGCCGTACGAAACAATCTGGAGGCATAGCATGCTCCGAAGATCGAAAAGATCTGAAGCTGCTCTTTAAGTTTCTGGAACTGGAGGTTTCGCAATGCTTCGAATCGTGGTCGACCTAAACCGATGTGAGAGCTACGCTCAGTGCGTGTTTGCCGCACCGACAGTGTTCTGGATGAAGGATGAAGAATCGCTAGAATATGATTATGCGCCAGATGATTCACTACGAGTGCAGGTAGAGAGGGCCGCTGCAGCTTGCCCGGTACAGGCGATCACTATTTGCTGGTTGGATAAACAATTGGGGCAGCAGGGAGAAAGTCACGATGAGCAGCAGTGATACCGAGAAGATGGTCTCCTCTATACAAAGAATAGTCATCGTCGGTGCCTCGCTGGCTGGCTTGAGTGCTGCAGAGGCACTACGTTCCGAGGGATTTTCAGGAACACTAACTGTGATAGGCGATGAACCGTACGTTCCCTATGATCGCCCTCCTCTGTCTAAAACTGTCCTCACAGGCTGGCTACCAGTAGACCATACAACCCTGCCACAGAGGGCTGATCTCCATGCCGAGTGGTTGCTTGATGTGCCCGCCATAGGGCTTGATCTGAGAAACCATAAAGTCGAGCTTGCCGACGGAATGCGGTTTAGTTTTGACCGTCTGTTGATCGCCACCGGGACTCGCGCTCGGCCGTGGCCAGATTCGGCACAGGCTTCCCTTGATGGGGTATACCTGCTGCGCACCCGCAATGATGCTGCCCAGCTACGAGCTCGGTTAGCCGATAGACCAAAGCGGGTGCTTGTGATTGGCGGCGGTTTCACCGGCTCCGAGGTTGCTTCAGTCTGCAGAGAGCTGGATCTGGTTGTCACGGTCACAGAACGCAGCGCTACACCTCTCATCGGCGCTATCGGTTCGGCCGTGGGTACGCTTGCTGGCCAGCTCCAGCGCGCTTATGGAGTCGACCTACGCTGCAACGTCACGGTTATGGCGCTGGAGGGAGATGAGAACGGGAGGCTGCGCCGTGCCTACCTCTCAGATGGTGATATACTCGACATCGATGTGGCTGTGGTCGCTCTTGGAGCAGTACGAAACGTCGAATGGTTGCGTGATTCCGGGCTGGTATTTGACTCTCGTGGGATAGTTTGTGATGCCGCTTGTCGTGCTTTCGATACCAATGGAATGGTTACAGACAATATTTTTGTCGCCGGAGACGTAGCCCGCTGGCCTCACCCGCTTTATGAGGGGGAACTTCTGGCAGTCGAGCACTGGGGGAACGCTGTTGAGCAGGCTAGGACGGCAGCACACAACATGGTATGTAATCCGGCAGATCGCTGGGCATACAAAACTCTGCCTGCCTTCTGGTCCCGTCAGTTTGGCGTCAACCTGAAGACAGTCGGCCTTCCAAGCTTTGCCGATGAGGTTGTGTTCACACAGGGCTCGATCGCAGAGCGCAGGTTAGTTGCGGTTTATGGCTACAAGGGTAGAATTGTCGCAGCGCTCACCGTAAATATGGCCCGCTGGCTGCCTGCTTACAAAGCAATGATCGAAGCCCGTGCACCGTTTCCGCCTGTAATTCATGCTCTTTATGGGCTAGCCGAGCATGGGCCAGTTCCTGCTGGATTTCCGCCTCGCACCCATAGCTCTACTCAGGCCGGTTCTGGCCCGAGTACACTTCGTCCTAAGGAATCGTCTACAAGCACCAGAGTGAAGGATCCGCATGTGCCGCCAGGATTTCAGCCTAAATGACAGGAGGCAGATTATGATACAGCAATCCTTGTATGAGCAAGTTCTTGACTACGCCAACCGTGCCAACCCCTATCCGCTCTATGCTCAGCTACGCCAGACACCAATCACACGACAGACAGATGGTAGCTACGTTGTCAGCACCTACCGGGAGATCGTCTCATTACTCCATGATCCTCGGATCGGTTCGGATTTCCGCAAGCGTTCCGTGCGCGAGCGTAATCCCGCAGGCAGTCAGATCAATCAGGAGCCTGTTTCTGAAAATCAAGCACAAGAAGCAGGGGCGGAAGTATCCTCACCCAACCAAGGTTCAGAAACGGAAGTAGTTCCAAGCTTCATCGGTCTAGATCCGCCTGAGCACGATCGACTGCGCCGGCAGGCTACATGGCCTTTTGGCCCTCCGCACACGCCGGGAAGAGTGGCTGAGATGGAACCCCAGCTGATCCGTCTTGCAAATCAGCAGATAGATACTATGAAAGGCAAGGCGTCGATTGACATCGTTGAGGACTTCGCCTATCCAATCCCGGTGACGATGATCAGTGAGCTGCTTGGGGTACCATACGAGGATCAGCCACACCTTCATGCTTTATCAGAAGCTATTATCGAAGGAATTGACCTGGATCCTCAGGAAAGCCCGGAGGAACGGAAGCGGCGACAAGAACAGTCTGGTCAGACCTTTAAGGAGCTCGAAAATTATATGGAGACATTGATCGAGCGCCATCGAAAGAAGCCTGGTTCCGATCTGCTTTCTGGACTAGTTATAGACTACGGTCCCGATGGGCCGATGTCCCAGGCAGACATTGTGAGCACTGCAAGCTTGTTGCTTATTGCCGGCCATGAGACCACAGTGAATCTGATCACCAACGGGATGCTCACACTTTTGAGGCACCCTGATGTCCTTGAGCGGTTGCAGCACGAACCAAATCTGGTTATTCGCCTGGTAGAGGAGTTGCTACGTTACGAGCCTCCCGTCCAAATTCTGCCAAACCGCGTGGCTCTCGCCGATATTAATATTGGAGGTACTACAATTTTGAAAGGCTCGCCTGTGATCCTGCTGCTTGCTTCTGGAAACCGTGATTCTGCCCGCTTTCCCGACCCCGATAAATTTGACCCTGATCGGAGGGATAATATGCACCTTGGCTTTGGCAGCGGCATCCATTATTGTTACGGTGCCCCACTTGCAAGGTTGGAAACGCAGATCGCACTAACAGAACTTGTAAGACGTCTCGAAAACCCTAGGCTTATGAATGAACCGCCTACATATCGGCAAAGTGCCACTCTACGCGGACCACGACATCTCTTTGTTGAGATCGACGGCGTGAGGGACTGAGAGTTCCAGTCACGATTTAACCGAACACGGAAGATCTGTAATTCTAGGTTCCCGTAGAGCCAAGGAGTCTAGACTATATTCTGTTTTCTGTTCAAGCCGGACAGTGCATGATTTATAAAAACTACCCTCTTAGTCTAAAACTTTCAGTCTAAAATTTTGTTTTATGAAATGCAGCTATAAAATTAAAATTCACATTATCCTTATACGAGTTACAAAAGAGCAAAAAACCCGCAATTTTTCCAGATTTAAAAGGTAAAGATTTAAAAGGAGTCCTTCTAAGAGCCTTTTTGCTCGAAGTGATCTTTACTGTTGGAGGGCTGTCTTCTGATTAACGTTATAATTTGTTAACCAAACACTATTGCCACCACTTTACGATATTTTCAAATTCTATACAGGCTGAAACCAGGCCAGGCTGAAACCAGGCTGAGACAATTTTAAAACTTAGTGTTGATGATAGTCAAAATATATCCAATCTGACTGAGCTAATACTTTGTTCTTAATCCATATTATTAAATTGAATTTTAAACTGTAATCACCCTGGGCCATATGTAATTCGTCGTATGGCAAAAATAGGGTAACGTCTCTAAAGTTTGTGCTCTCGTACATTGGGGTAAACTCATGGCCTGTGGAAACTTCACCGCTAACTGTACAGTATTTCTGGTTAAAATCCCTTAATGGTTCACCAGATCCATAGTGGAAATATGCAGCAATTTCACAACTTTTGTCCTTAAGATTGTATGTATTAAACCCAATATGGATTCTCATTCCAAGTAAATCTTCCCAAACATTGTGCTCAACCCAAACTTGTTCAATTGCCGCAAACGTTTGCTGGTAGTAACCTATGTTTCCACTTATAGTTCCAACATCATCCTGTATCATATAATCAAGATCTCTGAAAGCCTGCATAATTGAGCTCCTTTTAGATTTTACATTTCTGCTCAAAAAATGAATTTACTCAGAAGATAAAACCTCATTATTATTAATATAAATATATAATAATTAAACAATATTGAAACATATTTCCTTAATATATATCCTAAAAAAAGATCGCAAAATCGGCTGATATCTTTATATTCCTATAATTTAGGAACTTTAACTCTAACTTTTATCCCATGAGTTGAAAATACCCCTTCCTCAAAACTCTAAGCTTTGCGAAGAGTTTAGGGAGAGGTATTTGACTCGCTTATTCATCCAGAAGAACAACAGGTTTGATCAGATCTCTTGGTTTTTCTTTCATGAGCATGAGAGCCTCTTCAATTTTATCGAATCCTTCGAATATGTGGGTGGCCATTTTTTCTGGTTTTATTCTTCCGTAGATACATAGGTCTGCCATTCTTTCCATTCTCAGACGACCTCCGTTTGTCAGACCACCACGTATGTCTTTTTGAGACATACCCATCCCCCATGCAATACGTGGAATGGGAAGTATGTCTCCTGTTCCGTAATAGCTGATGTTTGACACCGTGCCTCCAGGTTTTGCAATTTTTACTGCATCTGAAATTGTGTTTTCATTTCCTCCTGCTATGATTACAGAATCCACACCTTTTCCATCCGTCTTTTCAAGAATCTGTTCAACAAGTCCACCAGTCCTGTAATTAATAATTTCAGATGCTCCGTATTCCAGAGCAAGATCAACAGAGGCTTTCCGACTTCCTACTGCAAAGAGCCTACCAGCACCAAGAATAGATGCACCTGCCACTGCCATCAGACCAACAGGACCGATTCCTATGACTGCAACTGTGGAGCCCGTTTTAATTTTTGCCATTTCTGCACCCTGTATTCCAGTAGTTGCCATATCTGATAGCATGACAGCTTGTTCGCGGGGCATTCCTTTTGGAAGATGAGCTAAATTCATGTCTGCATCATTTACATGGAAAAATTCTGCAAAGACTCCATTTTTGGAGTTTGAAAATTTCCATCCACCAAGCATTCCATTTGAGTGCATAGGTACTCCATCCTGTGCCGCCATGGATCGCCAGTCAGGTGTAATTGCAGGGACAATTACTTTATCGCCTGGTTTGAAGTCTTTGACCTCTGATCCGATTTCATCTATGACACCTACAGCTTCGTGTCCCAAAATCAAGTTTTTACGGTCTCCAAGCGCACCTTCCCAGACAGTATGAACATCTGATGTACACGGCGCGACCGCAAGAGGCCTCACGATTGCATCATATGGTCCTGCTGAAGGTCTTTCAGCATCAATCCAGCCCACTTTTCCAATTCCAAGCATTGCAAATCCTTTCATATTATTACCCCAACATTTCCAAAATAATTATTTTTTCAATGCTTTTTATAGTAACCCGCATATTAATCTGCTGTAGTGGTATTTATAATTACTAAGGATGGAAACTTGAATTTTTACTTTTAATTCAGCCAAAATATATTTTTCCTGCCGGCGGTCTGCTGAAATCTTTCTCGAATCTTTTTGTAAAAACAGAGAACTGAGAATCTTTGAAGCTCCCTTCGCCTGAGAAGTAATACTTTGCAGAGCTTGTTAGTTTTTTATCGATTTCATTCTGCGACTGTTTTAGAGTTATCAATAAGATTTCTTCCTGTAGTGATCATTCCCGAATTATAGTAGTAGGTTTTTCAGGCGACGTATATTTTTAGAAGCTTCAGAAGTGTTGTCACCTAATCTAATAAAACGTGACTCCATTAATATAGTCAAATTTATATATTTCAAACGCAATACTATGTATTGAAAATAAAGAGACGTATAATCATCTGTTGTTAAAAACCAATTTGTGTTTTTAACTAAAGAGTCTTATACAATCTTATTTTTTCAGCAATAACTAACAACCAAAATCAGGGTGAAACAAAATGGCTTTTAATGACAGAGGAAGGTCCTCCAGGGGAAAAGACAGCAGCCGTGGAGGCTTTGGCGCTCCCAGGGAAATGTACAAGACAAGATGTTCGGATTGCGGTGTTGAAACCGAAGTACCTTTCAAACCTGACCCGGACAGACCTGTTTACTGCAGAGAATGTCTTCCTAAGCACAGAAAACCCAGAGAAGACAGATACTAAGTGTTATTTGTTTAACTGAGTTACATCAACACTTATTTCTTTTCTACTTTTTAAAATCAATCTAATTCGGGGTACATCTTTTTCTTAACCCGTTACCTTTTACATTTAAAAGGAGCCCTTCGCAGGGCCTTTTTTGCTGAAAGTGATCTTTCCCTTTGGGGATGGATTTTTCTGATTCAAGCAATATTTTTCAAGCGATATTTTTCAAGCGAATTCTTGATCAAGGGAAAACATCAGGAATTGGACTACAGAATAAAAACAAAAAAATCTTCTGCATGGTCAAGTCAGTTTAAATATATTTTCCCTGCCGGCAATCTGCTTAAATCTTCCCCGAATACATTTATTAAAAACAAAAATCAAACATCCTTTTTTCCGTGCTCAGATAGATAGTTCTTAACTGCACGTTTTGAGCTATACCATGTTTTCCCTATTTTTACTGCATCTAGAAACCCCTGTCTAGCTCGTAGGCTGAGATATTCTTGAGAATAAGGAGTTTCGATGGCAAGCTCTTTTAGAGGCAGCAGTTCGTCATTTCCTCCTGAAATGGAAAGATATAGGGTCAGGTTTTCATCCACGGCTTTTGCAATGAAATTGGCAAATGGTCCCAAGTTTCCAGAATCTGCGGCTCTAAGGGATTTGTAATATTTTCCTCTATCCTCTTTTTTGAGTACGACAGGAGGATAATATCTTGCCATCAAATACAGATTTGTGAGAAGCCGGGCCACTCGGCCGTTTCCGTCACTGAAGGGATGAATTTCAACAAACCTGTGATGCAGGAAAGAAGCTGTTTCAATTGGATGTTTTTTGCTTTCAGCTACCTTTTCAATAAGTTCATCCATCAGTTTAACTATCTTCGACCAATCAGGTGGAGTCTTTACAGCACCTGCTATTCTAACGTTTCTTGTGCGGTACTTTCCGGCATCCTCTAGTATGCTTCTAGTTACAATTTCATGGATTTCCTGAATTGTAACATGATCTATTGCATGTTTTTTCTTTGCCAGTTCTTCCATCCGGTCAAAAGCTTTTGCGTTGTTGCTTGCTTCAAGATGTTCTCTAAGCGATTTTCCGCCAATAGTCAGCCCTTCCTCCAGAATAAGTTTTGTTTCCTGGAGCGTCAGTGTATTTCCCTCTATTGCATTGGAGTGATAGGTATGAACCAGCCTCATTTCTTCATGTAGCCTTGATAAAGCATCTGCAGGGATGGGCCGCATGAAGTTTAGCTGTTTCATTTTTTCATTTATTCGTGCAAGAAGTTCTTCTTGAATCAGGGATGTATCGGTATGTGTCATAATTTAATATCTCCGATATATATCCTCTGATATATATCGGTATCGGCAATTTTCATAGTTATCCGATATAGATATTTTTTATTTATTTCACTTCAGTTAAAGTATATTTTTCCTGCTGACTGTCTACTGGAATCTTCCCCGAATACGTTTTATAAGAATAGATAAATTGAAAACTACTATTGAAAACTACTTTTTGTGGATTTGTAAAGAGTACTTTGCAGGGCCTTTTTTCATCAAACTGATCTTTTCCTTTGGAGGGCTGCTTTCAAATTAGAGCGAAAGTTTTTAAGTAATCCTGCTTTCAGAAACTATTAATAAAATATCTGGTTATTTCTCTGGGAACTACGTCTAAAAATCATCTCTCATTTGAAAGAGTATGCTCCTTTTTGTATAGATGCATTTATATAATTTGACCATGTAATGTAGTTACTGAAAATAAAGAGACGTATAATCTGTTATTAAAAACCAATTTTTGTTTTTTAATGTAAGGGTCTATACAATCTTGTTTTTAAACTAACGATTATCCGCTAAAGCGGAGGTGAAACGAAAATGGCTTTTAATAACAGAAATTTCAGGGGAAATTCCGGAGGTTTCCGCGGTAACAGTGGACCAAGGGAAATGACAAAAGTGACCTGTTCTGACTGCGGTGTTGAAACCGAAGTACCATTCAAACCTACTGAAGGCAGGCCAGTATACTGCAGGGAATGTCTTCCAAATCACAGGAAGTTCTAAAGATAATCTACATCAGATGTTAATTTTGCAATTAAGCTTCATTAACGTCTGATTCATCTTTTCTTTTTGTTTATTTTGGTTTATTCTCTTTGTTTTCTTTACCTATTTCCACTAGTGAAGCAAGAAAAAGAAGGAACAAAACAGCATCGAGAATAATAATTGGTGCTAATTATTTAATTTTCAACTTATCAGTTTTTAACTCAACTTATATAGAAATCAATCAAAGATTATCGAGGAGGAATTAACCTGGCTAATTACAGAAGCACTATTAGAAAAAAGAGATTTGGATCCGCAAAATCAGTAAACTCAGGAGATACACCTGAAGTATCCAGGGTACGAACCCCTCGCAAGGACAGAAACGAAGTCCTGGCAAAGGTTGCGAGTTTACTTGGTTCGAAAAGAGTAACACTTCAGTGTATGGACGGAGTTGTACGAATGGGTAGGATCCCGGGTTCTAAACATAAAAAAATGTGGATTCGTGAAGGCGATATTGTTATCGCTAACCCATGGGAAATTCAGGATTCCAAAGCCGATATTGCCTGGAAATATACAAGGCCACAGGTCGAATGGCTTGAACGGAAAGGCTACATTAAGTACTGATTTGAATTATCGAATAAAGATGCCTAGTATAGATAGGTAACTGAAATAAAGGTGTCTGCAAAAGACGCCTTAAATCCATATCTTGGTCACTTTTATCTGTCTCATAAGCCCTGGACATAAGGTATTTTCTCATTTGAGGAAGCGTGACCTCATTTTTATAGATACATTTATATGTTATAATCCTCTTGTACATACGTTGATAAATAAAGATCCGTATAATCATCTGTTGTTAAAAACCAATTTTTGATTTTAAACAAAGAGTTCTATACAATCTTATTTTAAACAATTAACAAAAACTAAAACAAAGGTGAAACAAAAATGGCTTTTAACGACAGAAATATGTTCAGAGGAAATTCTAATTTCGGCGCTCCCAGAGAAATGCACAAGACAACCTGTTCTGATTGCGGTGCTGAAACCGAAGTGCCTTTCAAACCTGATCCAGAAAGACCAGTTTACTGTAGAGAATGTCTTCCTAACCACAGGACGCCAAGGGAAAACCGTAGATACTAAGCCCGAATTTCGCTTCGGGAACACGATATTCGTTTCGGTCGAGTTGCGGCTCGACGATACGTGGTCCGTTTCGCTTCTCTCAAGCGGACTTACGTTTTTGCTTTTTTTGAATATTTTATTATTAAAAACTAGTTTTTTTATCCCCATAGATATTACAGATTTATAAGGAGCCCTCCGCAGGGCCTTATGATAAAAGTGATCTTTCCCTTTTGGGGACTGTTTTTCTGATTGAAAGTGACTAATTTCAAGTCAATTATGGATCATGTAACGATGTAGTAGTAAAACTGGTTTTGGATAACTCAATTAGAAAACAAGGCATTTATATATCAGCTTCAATAAATAATGCTATATAAATTGTCAATTTACATCTGGAAAGAAATGGACAATTATATATGGAAATTGGGGGTACATAAATGATAGAAATTACAAACAGAGCTGCTGCAGAGCTTAAATCATTATTCGAGAAAGAAGGGATCGAGCAACCAGCGATACGGATCTATATAACTGAGTCAAGTGCAGATGTTCACTATGGATTAGCACTTGCTGATGATATAAATGAATTTGATGTAATCACGGAGAATAATGGTATCAAGATTGTCATGGCACCGAAAGTGGCGGTT
Organism: Methanosarcina sp. UBA289; assembly: GCA_002496565.1. Lineage (GTDB taxonomy): Archaea > Halobacteriota > Methanosarcinia > Methanosarcinales > Methanosarcinaceae > Methanosarcina. Next base: position 112,429 of record DAKJ01000024.1, read on the forward strand.
GGTTTTCCTGACGGTAGCATTGATTTCAAAGCTGACAGTGCAGGTAAAACTTTCATAATACAAAACACATTCACTGGCAACTGTGACAACTGCGAAGAATGTTACATATGCGATGCAGAGTAAAATTTTGAACAAACTCAATAATTGATTTTAGGATCAGTTCTAAATATATTTTTCCTGCTGGCGGTTTACTTAAACCTTCCCCGAACACGTTTGTCACTAAAAGAGAAATCAAAAATTTGTAAATTTCCAAAATTTAAAAGAGTTTATAAGGAACCCTTCGAAGGGCCTTTTTGATAAAAGTGATCTTTTCCTTTGGAGGGCTTTGTCTGATTGCCGTGAAAAACTGTTAACCTATTATGTACTCTAAATAAATCAGAAAGCAAACCCTTTTACCCATAGTAATTTAAGCAAAAAGCCTATAACTGATATTTATGCGGTTCAAAATTATCCTTGAGGAAGATGAAGAAGTGGGAGGCTTTATTGCCAGTTGTCCGGCCTTAACAGGTTGTTTTTCGCAGGGAGATACGGTAGAAGAAGCTATTGAAAATATTAAAGAAGCAATCCAGGCTTGTTTGGAATCCCTGGCAGAAGACGAACTGCAGGAATGTATTGGGAAATCTTCCTGCAGAGTCGTTGATGTGGTTGCTTAATGTCTGGACTTCCTGTAATTTCCGGAATGCAGGCGATTAAGGCCTTTTCTAAAGCTGGCTGGCTCCCTCATCGGCAGGTAGGAAGTCATGTTGTCCTGAGAAAAGAAGGCTCAAAAGTTACGCTGACTGTTCCGAAGCACAAAGAACTGAAACCAGGCCTCTTAAGAAATTTGATAAAAGCTTCAGGACTGACAGTGGAAGAATTTGAAGCTCTTTTGAAATAAAATCTTTGTGGGTTCAGCCATTTTTTCGTGTGTATCCTGAAGTCAGGAGATATATCCGAAAACGGACTCTTAAATACAAAATGGCAATATTTTCCCGCTTTAATTCAGTTTTAATAAATTTTGGGAAGTCTGCTGAAATCTTGCCCGAGTACATCTGTTATGAAAAGATAAAAACTTGAGTTTATTACTTTGCTTTTCTTGCTAGAAAAGTAGAGCTGTCTCCGCGATGAAATCTAAACTCGCCTTCCAGTATGTCTTTTTCTTTTATCCTGACCCAGCCACTACCAAAGACATGGTCGCACTCATCATTTCCTTCCCAGGTGAATTCAAACCTTTTGCCACCAGCATAATCAACGATCCTTCCGTCTATATCACCAGAAACTAAATCAAATTGAAAATGTCCCATATTGTCTGGCTCTATCACAATATAAGCCTGAACTTCCATATTGAAATAGTCTTCATCCCATAATTCCATCTCATAAATGTACCATGGCCCTGTGAAGTCCATACTCTTGATTCTCTTTTCTTGAATAAAAACACCGCTATATAATATATGAATTTGAAACCCTAGGAGACTATTAATTCAGTAAAATTGCATATTTATAAGGAGCCCTCCACATGGCCTTTTTAATAAAATGATCTTTTCCTTTGGAAAGGCTATTTTATCACATTTCATTCAGTATTCGTTTGATATCCGGTTTTGCTTCGGGAATACCTTCTTTAACAGATAGCCAGACTACTTTAAGGTTCACTCCGAAGTAAGCATGAATCAATTTGTCCCGTATCCCTGCCAGATCTTTCCACGGAACGGAAGGGTATTTTTCACGTATTTCAAATGGGACATTCTTTGTTGCTTCGCCAATGATCTCCAGAGCCCTAACGACTGCAAACTGGGTTTTACGATCTTCGGTAAACTCTTCAAATGTCCAGCCGTTGATAAATTCTTCTGCTGCTTCCATTGCGTCATAGATATCCTGGATACAGTCTTTTACTTCACGAATTTTTAATCCCTCTTCAGACAGCCTCAACTTCACTCAGGATGTGTTTGCCTATGTTCGGCTTCAAGGCATCTTTCATAACAAGGTCTACCTTAACGCCCAAAACATCCGAAAGGTAATTTTCAAGGTTGACAAATTTAAAAATAGTAGGGGTCTTGCTGAACTCGACGAGTATGTCAAGATCGCTTCCGGATCTCTGCTCTCCCCTTATGTAAGACCCAAAAATCCCCAGGTAGCTGACATGGTACTTTTCTTTAAGCTCAGGGAGCATTTCATGGAGTTTTCGAATATAAGTGTCAGCTTCTTTTCGGTTTTCCGACATTATTTCAGGCTCTATTTGGTTCATTTTTGAGATAACATAGTATTTTGCAGTTGTAGTATTTATAATTACTAAAGAAGGAGAGTAAAATCTTCTTCACGCTTAATTCAGTTTTAATATTTCTCCAGCGGGCTACTAAAATCTTCTCCTAAAATTGTTGTAAAATTGAAACGAAGTTGAAAAAACGTTTTTTATGTTTAAAGAGATCAGAGTTAGAAGGAACCCTTTAAAAGCTTAAAAAGTTATATTTTAGCTCTTAGAGAAGTAATTCAGGGATTTTCATCTAATTTTGCTTCTTTTACAAAATCCTTTACTATAGTTTCTCCTCCATCAAAGCTCATATTCTGGATTTCACAATAGAGACAAGCAGAGGCACAGGAATCGTCATTAATCCTTTTTAGTATGTAAGGTTTATATGAGTCAAGTTTACTGGGTCTTGTTAGACGTTTGTAAGATTCGGGTTGCGTCTTCAGATTTAGATCTTTCCTCACAGTTTTCCTATCGTGATCTATTTGTCTGGCGATTTCACTGATACAGAAGCCTTTTGAATGCAACACTTGTATCAATAACCATTCTTCCTTTTTCAGCATTATTTATGATCCTCAATCTTTTCTCGAGGATTAGAAATTGGGAAATTTAAATCCGGCTAAAATGAGGAATTATTTACTGGCATTGACATCTTTTTCTAATCCTGTATTTTTACTTATGTTCTCTAACTCTTTATACAAAAGAATACCCAGCGTATCTTCGGGACTGAGGTTTAATTCTTCAGATATTTTGGTAAGTATTTGAGCGTTTTTTTTCGATAAAAAAACAGGTTCTACCTCTGTTTTACCCCAGTGTAAAAGTACAACTTTCTCGATATTCATTTTTTTTATTTGTTTAACACAAAATTCAATCCCGTGACTTCGGCTGCTGAATATTTTTTCGTCACATAATTTATCAAGCCATTGTGCAAGATCATTGTCCATCGAAATAGTAAATCGTTCTTTCATTACTAAATCATACTGTTGCCTCTAATATAAACAATTCTATGATTTTAAGCCCAATACAAAACTATTTAAGTGAATTATTCATCATATAGTATGAATTATTCACCAAATGCGACGAACTAAATTATAATAAATATCAATATGGTTTAGATTTTCCGATCTAAAAAGAATCATCAATCTAAAAAGAATCATAATAGAAAATTAACCTCAATTGATTTCCAAAATATTTTTTTTCGTTTTATGGAGTAATTGCTATATAGTGTAGTAAAAACTTCACTACATTATATATACATTTTTAAAGAACTATATATCGAGTTAATAAACGGAGATTATAAATGGCCAAAGTCGTAAAGAAAAAAGAACAAATTAATGCCACAGTATCTCCGTGGATCAAAAAACAGTGTCTGGAACTAGCTAAAACTCCCGAATTTTCTAGCGTTTCCGATGTAGTATCTCTAGCATTATCTGAATTTTTTGGAAAATACGAGTATATAAAGACCAAGGAATTAAAGGAACATGAGACTAGAATTCCTGATTTGCTTGAAGTCCTAATGAAAACTAAAGAAGGTCAAGAATGGCTTAAATCTGTTTATGAGATCGAAACTAAAAAAATCAATTATTCAAGAGAAAAAAATTGTCTTTTAGAACAAAATATTGAAGGTCTTATAGGATTCAGAGTAAAAGAAAACTTTATACCAATATTCATAGATGGAGATCTAGAAGGCGTCACAGGTTACAATAAAGAAGATTTTCTTTCAGGTAAAATTAAGTGGGTAGAAATAATTACACCTGAAGATCGTTTATTAGCTTGTGAAAATTTAAAAAAAGCTCTGTATACGTCAGATGTCTCTACCGAAATAGAGTACAGAATATTAAGAAAGGACGGGGAAACAAGATGGGTTCTGCAAATTCTCCAGAAACTTCCAGCAGGCTCCAGATCACAAGGATGTGTACAAGGTTTAATTCGCGATATTACAAAAAGAAAAGCTGCAGACTTTACTCTTAAAAAAACGTATGAAGCTCGTATAAAAGAGACCCACCACAGGATAAAAAATAACTTGCAAGTAATCTCGTCTCTTCTCAGCCTCGAAGCTGACAGATCTACCGATGCAAAAATGCTTGAAGCATTTCGGGAAAGCCAGAATCGGGTTACTTCCATGGCTCTGATTCATGAAGAACTCTACAAAGGAGATGAAGTAAATAATCTTGACTTTGCAGATTATCTCCGAAAACTCACGAATAATCTTTTTCATTCATACAGATTAAGAAATGAGGAAATCAGCCTGAAGCTTGAACTTGAAAAGATATACTTGGACATGAATACCGCAATCCCACTCGGAATTATTGTCAATGAACTGATCTCAAATGCTCTGAAGCATGCTTTTCCAGCCCAAAAAGGCGGAAAAATCCATGTAAGCCTTCATAAAACAGAAAAATGCGAAAAAAGATATAAAAGTGTCAGAAACTCAGGAACAGAACAAAACTGTATAAATAAAGAAAAATTTCAGTTTATTTTGATAGTATCCGATAATGGTAATGGATTTCCGGAGGAGATCGATCATCAGAATACGAATTCTCTCGGTCTCCAGATTGTGAACATTCTTGTTGAACAAATAGAAGGTTATATTGAACTTAAAAGGAATAATGGGACTGAATTCAGCATTTACTTTAACAAATTGGTATAGAGATCTTTTTATTTACTTTAGCTAATTATACCTTAAATAGTTTATATACGGAAGATTTAAGATATTTTATAACTCAAAAATAAGTAAGGGAACTTATCTATTCACAATGAATCCATCTTCTGTGGGGGCGCAGAGTATTGGATGAAGTTTTCCCCGAATACGGTTATTAAGAAAAGAGAATTGAAAAACCGCGATTTTTGCAGATTTAAAGGAGTTTAAAAGGAGCCCTCCGCAGGGCCTTTTTGCTCAAAGTGATCTTTCCCTTTTTGGGACGGTTTTTATGATCATTTACATCTCGTCCAGTATTTGTTTGAGATCCGGTTTTGCTTCGGGAATACCTTCTTTAACAGATAGCCATACTACTTTAAGGTTCACTCCGAAGTAAGCATGAATCAATTTGTCCCGTATCCCTGCCAGATCCTTCCACGGAACGGTATTTTTCACGTATTTTCAAATGGGACATTCTTTGTTGCTTCACCAATGATCTCTAGAGCCCTAACTACTGCAAACTGCGTTTTACGATCTTCGGTAAATTCTTCAAATGTCCAGCCGTTGATAATTCTTCTGCGGCTTCCATTGCGTCATAGATATCCTGGATACAGTCTTTTACTTCACGAATTTTTAATCCCTCTTCAGACAGCCTCAACTTCACTCAGGATGTGTTTGCCTATGTTCGGCTTCAAGGCATCTTTCATAACAAGGTCTACCTTAATACCCAGAACATCCGAAAGGTAATTTTCGAGATTGACAAATTTAAAAATAGTAGGGGTCTTGCTGAACTCAACGAGTATGTCAAGATCACTTTCTGATTTTTGCTCTCCCCTTATGTAAGACCCAAAAATCCCCAGGTAGCTGACATGGTACTTTTCTTTAAGCTCAGGGAACATTTCATGGAGTTTCCGAATGTAAATGTCAGCTTCTTTTTGGTTTTCCGGCATTTTTTCAGGCTCTATTTGGTTTCTTTTTGAGATATCATAGTATTTTGCGGTTGTAGTATTTATAATTACTAAAGGAGGAGGGTTAAATCTTCTTCATATTCAATTCAGTTGAAATATATTTCTCTCGCCGGCTGTTTGCTGGAATCTTCCCCGAGTACGGTTGTTAAGATAAGTGAAGAAAAGCGAAATTGAAGAACCCATGATTTTTGCAGCTTTATAAAGAGCACTTTGCAGGGCTTCTTTAGATTAAGCGATTCTTTTCCTGTGAGGGAGGTTTTTTATGATTCAAGTGGAATTTTTCAGGTGTTATATTTATTGAATAAACCAAATGTCAAATCTTTTCACCAATACAAATTTAAGTAAAAACCTCATAATCGGTTTTATGCGGTTCAAAATTATCCTTGAAGAAGACGAAGAAGTAGGGGGATTTATTGCCAGCTGCTCCGGTTTACCGGGCTGTTTTTCACAGGGAGATACTGTAGAAGAAGCTATTGAGAATATTAAAGAAGCGATTCAGGTTTGTCTGGAATCTCTCGCAGAAGATGAACTGCATAACCCTTTTTGAAATAAGCTTCCTGTTAGAAAAAGCTGAGTTTTCGAATTACATTTAAATATACATGAAGACAGATTGAAATGAAAGTACGTGAGGTCATAAAACTTCTTGAAGCCGATGACTGGTATCTGGTTGCAACAAAAGGTAGCCACCGGCAATATAAGCATCCAACTAAACCAGGCAGGGTAACAATTGCAGGGCATAGTGGAGATGATCTTGCTCCAGGAACATTGAACAGCATATTAAAACAGGCTCAATTAAAAATAGAGGACTGAATCATGCACCGTTTCCTCGTTGTAATCGAAAAAGCAAATAATAACTACTCGGCATATTCTCCTGACCTACCGGGCTGTGTAGCTACCGGTTCCACCAGAGAAGAGGTAGAGAAAAACATCTATGAAGCCATTGAAATGCACGTGCAGGGACTTCTTGAGGACAATTTGCCTATTCCTGAATCAGAGTCCTTTGCCGAGTACGTGGCTATTGCCGAAAAACCTTCTACAAGTTCTGAAGTTGTATAATTTTATTTTTTACTTCAAACCTCTTTTAAGTCACATTAAATATATTTTTCCTGCCGGCGGTCTGCTTTAATCTTCCCCGAATACGTTTGTAGATATTGAAAACCTAATACCTGTGAGTTTTCTAAATTTAAAAGAGTTTATTAAGAGCCCTTCACAGGCCTTTTTGATAAAAGTGATCTTTTCCTTTTGGGGAGAACTTTCCAATTTAAGTAATCTTCTCTTCATTTTTATTTCAATTGAAATATATTTCCCCGGCCGGAGAGTCTGCTCAATCTTCCCAAAATATGTTTGTAAAATCAAAGTGAGATTGAAAAACCACGAGTTTTCTGGATTTAAAGGAGTTTAGAAGGAGCCCTTCGCAGGGCCTTTTTGCTCAAAGTGATCTTTCCCTTTGGGGAAGGGATTTTCTGATTGAAAGTGACATTTTTCAGGTGAATTATGATCAAGGAAAGCTGCCTGAAAGTGTTTAACCCTTAACAACTTTAAGTGAGCCACCACCAAATTGTGGATAAGTGACCATCCAAAGGTTATTTGCTAAGGAAACTATGGCGCAATCTTTAGCGTCATTAATATACCACTTACATTGCTCATCACATTCTGACTGTAACAGTGGACACATATTGCCTGTCATATGTTAAACCTCCTATAAGAATTAGCTACACTGATATAAAAAATTTAGTTTGTTTTAGGTAAAATAATATCAGAAAACTAAATCACTTTTTTTCTTTAGAGCTACTTGAGACAATTAATAAAAGCAGTAATTCATGTCTTTCAATTCAATTAAAATATATTTCTCCGGCCGGCGGACACTGGAATCTTCCCCTATAACCAGTTCATTTTAAATATATTTTTCCTGCCGGTGGTCTGCTTAAATCTTCCACGAATACGTCTGTTAAGGAGCTCATCCCAAAACCATTTTTATCTTCACATTAAAAAGTGGTTTCATGATTATTTCCATAATTGGAAACTCTATTGGTTTATTTGGAATTCAAAGTTTAGAGAAGTAATTTTGAGTTTCAGGATAGCCTCATTGTGTATTCCAGCATCAATTCTTCACTTGAGTCTATGAAAACATATCCTGTAGCACTATAATTTTTGAGTTCTTCACTAAAGAACTGAGAAAGACAACCAGAATACCATTCTAAAAACGGCAAAAAAATCGTTTTAGTAGCTTTATTTTGTCAAATAAAAGCTACTAAATGTTTTTTTCTTAAAAGGTAACAATTTTATCCCCCCTCGAATATCTTCAGAGAACGATAATTCATAATACCCTTGCGTCAAGTTTGTAGTTTCTATAAATATCCTATATTTTCCATAGTCTAAAGAACTACTTTGCAAATACTTGCCAAAAACATGATTTGAGCTAAATGTAGGATTTACTACAATGGAATCTAGAAGAGACGAATTGCCGTTAACGTTTATTTGGGTTAGGTTAATTGTCATATTACCACAATTTCCTGCTGTAACTACCTGAATTGGAAAATGTGTAATAGAGTAGTCTCTTACATCGTCCATTGTAACTGTAATGTCCCCTAAAGTAAAATAAGGAAATATAAAACTACTAAGAGCTATTATTAAAGTTATTCCAAAATATAAGTGCCAATTATCTAATATATCAGTATTTAACGATTTTTCAAATAATTTGGGTCTCAATTTTCTCCAAGCATAAAAGCTTAGAAATATCAAATATATAAATTCAATTAATAAAACAAAGTAAAAAAAGGTATCTGGGATATTAAGGTTTTGTTTTTTTCCAATAAAAGCTAGCAACAGTGATACAGGTATAATAAATAAAACTAACGATGGTAATGAGTATAGAAACACAATTTTAATTAGCGTGAAGAACTTCTTCGAAGTACTCACATCTATTTTATTTAACTTCTCTTTTAATTTAATTAATGTTGTAAAATGCGTAGAAAGTTTTATACTGACTAAAACAATACGTAAATATTTTGGAAAAAGAATGATCCAAGTAACTAGTAAGAAAATAGAATACAAAGATAATAGTAACAAATCTATATCATTAACTGAAGTATAAGGTGCTAAATGAAAGAAATTGAGTAAAAACCGCGTTGGACCATATATACAAAAAAGAAACAATCCCACTTCAAACGTACAAATATATACTAAACAAGACGATTTATCTAATTTATCTTTACTAAAGGAGTTATTAGTTTCCAAGGACACCCCCTTTATAATCATGTAAATTATCAAGCCCACAGCAACAAACGATAGGGGCATAAAAAAAATCCAGAGTAAATCAGTCCAAAATTCACTCATTGGATTATTTTGCATGTATTCATAAATATTATATCCAGCAGTCGAGAAAGCAACAATTATCGTCACGGCAAACTTAAATCCATCACCTTTATTTGCTTTTAAATCACTTCCTGAATTCGCAGTTCCATTATCCACAGATTCCTGCTTATCAGATGACTTTTCATTTACGCCGTTTTCTAATTTTATTGCATCCTGACTCATAAGAGTAAAAGTGGCTCAGTATATATTATAATTTTCTATTTTATTTCACAAAGTAAGCAAATCACGCAGTGGTCGAAAAAAATATCAAAGGGATTTAAAAACGAATTCATACTACTCATCAAATTAGTTACAACTTTTTATCTCGTATATCTCACCATAATCCTATGTTTTTGAATTTATCTATTGATTAGCGAATTTCCCCATTAAATAAGGGATTTATTTTGGAATCGATACGCTAGTATCGATTTTGATAGGGGAATTTAGGATTTTCCTTCTTGCATTCTCATGGAAAGTCCCATGTTGCGCACGGTGATAGGAACGATCTGAGACGCCTATTCCTGCAACTCCGGAAAAGCTACATCTATCAGTTACTCCGGAACCTTGGGATATAAAAGCAGTCAAAAATCCGAAACCAGCCCGAAAAAAAATCAAAAAAGAGAAAGGTCATCCTGCCTTCTTCAAAAAGCAAAAGGCAGGGAAGAAATTACTAACAAATTCACTGCTTATCCATAACTTTCCTGTACATCCTTGCCTGGAACCCGTGGTACTTCGCAAACCCTTCTGCATCCTTCTGGTCAATGGTCTGGCTGTCAAACGAAACCAGGTCCTCGGAATAGAGTGCATTCGGTGAGCTGCGGGCAAGGATTGTGAGAGCGCCTTTGTAGAGCCTGACTTTTACTGTACCTGTAACCCTTTCCTGAGACTTGTCAATAAAAGCATTCAGGTCGGCATAAAGCGGCTCGTCAACAAGCCCGTAGTAGGCAAGTTCGGACCACTGGTCGTCCACGATCTTCTTGAACTTGAGTTCGCTGCGGGTCAGGACGAGTTTCTCAAGGTCGGCGTGGACTGCCAAAAGAACGGTTGCAGCCGGGTGCTCGTAGTTCTCACGGGCTTTTAAGCCGAGCACGCGGTCTTCGATCATGTCGGTTCGGCCGACGCCGTTTTCGCCTGCGATTTCATTCATTTTCTTCACAAGGGCATAGCCGCTGAGTTTTTCGCCGTCAAGGGAGACAGGGACTCCTGCTTCAAAACCGATGTCAACAATCCTGGGTTGGTCAGGGGCTTTTTCAGGTGAAGTTGTCCACTCGTAGATCTCTTCCGGTGGGACAAATGAAGGGTCTTCAAGCCTGCCGCCTTCGATGCTGCGGCTCCAGATATTTTCGTCAACGCTCCAGGGCTTGGATTTTGTGGCTTCCACCGGGATTCCGTGCTCTTTTGCGTACTCGATTTCCCACTCGCGGGTCAGGTTCATTTCCCGCATAGGGGCAATAACGTCCATGTCGGTCTGGCGGAAAACGGCTTCGAAACGGAGCTGGTCATTACCTTTTCCTGTGCAACCGTGCGCAAGGGCTACTGCTCCTTCTTTCTTGGCAGCCTCGACCACTTTTTTCGCGATCAGGGGACGGGCAATCGAAGTTCCCATTACATAGCCTTCATAACTTCCATTGGCTTTGATCAGGGGGAAGATGTAATCTTTAACGAACTCTTCCTTTGCATCGATCGTGTAATGCTTGTCGCTGATCTTTTCGGCTTTTACGTCAGCCCGCTTGATTTCCTCTTCAGGTTGGCCTACATCGACCGAGATTGTAATTACTTCGTCGTACCCGTACTTTTCCTTGAGGATGGGGATGCACACTGATGTGTCAAGCCCTCCTGAATATGCAAGTGCAACTTTCTTTGCCATGCTTTTACTACCCCTTTAACTTTGGATTAAAACAAATAAGAGTCATGTTTGACTTGAAATAGATCTAATTTGAAATAGATCTAATTTGAAATAGATCTAACTTGAAACAGATAAGAGAATTGAATATGATTGATAGTCTAAAAATATATAAAGATGGCAGACAGGCCATCTTTTTCGATTCAGTGTATTTAAGTAGAACTTCGAGCCGGAACTTTCTGGCTTTTATCCGGGTTTAGCCGGCTCATTTGCTTTCCTGTTCCATCTCTTTATGATATTCGTTGATTGATTTTATGGTAAGGCCCTGTCCTTTCTTCATAGTTTCTATGGCATCGGCTGCGGCTATTGCTGCCTGCATTGTGGTTATGTACGGGACCTTGAAATCCACGGCTGCACGCCTGATCTTTGAGCCGTCCCTGCGAGACTGTTTGCTTGTCGGGGTGTTGATGATAAGGTCAACCTCATCCCTGCGCATCATATCTATGACATTCGGGCTTCCGTCACGAACCTTCTTCACGACGTCCATAAATACCCCGTTTTGTGCAAGATAGTTTACAGTGCCTTCAGTGCCCATAAGTTCGAGGCCTGCTGCCTGGAGTTTCCTTGCAACGTCCACAAGTTTGGTTTTGTCTGCATTCCTTATGGAAAGGAAAACTTTTCCCGTAAGGGGCAGCACATTGTCGGCTGCAAGCTCGGCTTTATAGTATGCCCTTCCGAAGTCGTAGTCAACACCCATGACCTCGCCGGTGCTTTTCATTTCCGGGCCAAGTACAGGATCTGCGCCTGGTAATTTATCAAAAGGCAGGAGTACTTCCTTAATCGAAACATGCTTGGGCTTTGGTTCTTCCATGCATCCCAGGCTTTTTAAGCTGTGCCCGACAATAACTTTAGCTGCGATCTTTGCAAGTGAGACTCCAACAGCTTTTGAAACAAAGGGAATTGTCCTGCTTGAACGTGGGTTTGCCTCAAGCACATAGACCTTTCCACCTTTTTCTGCCATCTGGATGTTGATTAGCCCTTTGACCTTAAGTCCAAGCGCTATCTTGCGGGTATAATCCCTTACCTGGGAAAGTACTTCAGGCGAGAGAGTCTGGGGTGGAATCACACATGCTGAATCTCCTGAATGAACACCCGCTTCCTCTATGTGTTCCATGATTGCGCCGATAAGTACGTCCTTCTGGTCACAGACTGCATCCACATCGATTTCCGCGGCTGCTTCCAGGAAATCGTCGATAAGGATCGGGTGCTCGGGAGAAACCCTGACCGCTTCTTTCATGTAACGTTCAAGGTCGATTTCATCATATACTATTTCCATTGCCCTTCCACCGAGCACATAGGAGGGGCGCACAAGTACAGGGAAGCCGATCCGCTTTGCAACCTCGATTGCTTCCTTCTGGGAAGTTGCATACCCACCTTCAGGCTGCGGAATGCCAAGCTCCTGCATAAGAAGATAGAACTTTTCCCTATCTTCGGCAAGGTCCATATCATCAGGGTCAGTTCCAAGAATCACGGTATTAAGGTCAGTCCTGTGCTCCAGTTCCTGCTTGAGAGGAATAGCAAGGTTCACTGAGGTCTGCCCTCCGAACTGCACCAGGACTCCATCAGGCCTTTCGCGCTCGATTACATTCATCACATATTCTAGGGTCAGAGGTTCAAAAAAGAGCTTGTCCGAAGTATCGAAGTCTGTAGATACGGTTTCTGGGTTATTATTGATAATATGAGTCTCGATGCCTTCTTCCCGAAGCGCAGTGACTGCATGGACAGTACAGTAATCGAACTCGATTCCCTGTCCTATCCTTATTGGGCCTGCTCCAAGGATGAGAATCTTCTTTCTGTCTGTGGGATTTGTCTCACAGGAATCTTCATAGGTTGAATAATAATAAGGAGTAGCTGCTTCAAACTCGGCTGCACAGGTATCGACCATCTTGAAAGTGGCTAAAATTCCGGCTTTGTGCCTGAGGTCGCTTATTTCCTGCCTTGTCCTGCCAGTCAGTTCGGCAAGGCGGGTGTCCGGGAAGCCCATCCTTTTTGCTTCGCGCAGAAGTTCAGGAGTAAGCTCTTCTTTCCTGATGCGCTTTTCCATGTCCACGATCCTCTTTATCTTTGAGATGAAGAAAGGATTGATACTTGAAAGTTCGGCAATTTCCTTTACCGACATTCCCCGCTCAAGGGCATTGAAGATCACAAAAAGGCGTTCGCTTGTAGGGGTCTTGAGGAGAGTTTTAATTTCAGGCTCTTCCCATTTTTTTATTCCTAACTGGCTGTCGATATCCAAGGATTTGAAAGCCTTTAGCAAAGATTCTTCAACGGTCCTGCCAATTGCCATGACCTCTCCCGTACTTTTCATGGCTGTGGTCAGGGTCTTGTCTGCGGTTGTAAACTTGTCAAAAGGCCACCTGGGAATTTTCGTAATTACGTAGTCCAGAGCAGGTTCAAAAGAAGCTGGCGTGTTTTTGGTAACACTGTTTATGATCTCATCAAGTGTCATTCCGATTGCGATCTTTGCGGTTACGCGGGCAATTGGGTAGCCTGTAGCCTTTGATGCAAGGGCTGATGACCTCGAAACCCTGGGATTTACCTCGACAATACGGTAATCGCCTTCTTTCAAGGCGTACTGAATATTACACCCGCCTTCGATCTTTAGGGCACGGATGATCTTAATTGAGGCACTCCTTAGCATCTGGTGTTCGGCATCACTTAAGGTCTGGGAAGGGGCAACAACTGCCGATTCACCTGTGTGTACACCCATGGGGTCAATATTTTCCATGTTACAGATAACGATGCAGGTATCGTTTTCATCTCTCATGACCTCGTACTCGACTTCTGCCCAGCCAAGCACGCTTTCTTCTATGAGTACCTGGTTGATGCGGCTGCGCCTGAGCCCGCGCTCTGTGATTTCAAGCAGTTCCTCTTTTGTGCGGGCAATTCCGCCTCCTGCTCCGCCGAGGGTGTAAGCCGGACGGACGATGAGAGGAAGGCCAAGTTCTTCGACAACGTCTTCGGCTTCTTTTAAAGTATTAACTGCCCGGCTTAAAGGAACCTTCTCCCCTATCCTGAGCATGGTCTCTTTAAAGAGTTCCCTATCTTCGGTGTTTTTAATGGCTTCAACAGGGGTTCCGAGAATCTGAACTCCATATTTCTCAAAGACGCCCTTTTCTGCAAGTTCACTGGTAATATTAAGGCCCGTTTGCCCTCCAATTCCTGCAATAATCCCATCAGGGCGCTCTTTTTCAATAATCCTTTCTACAACTCTGGCATCAAGGGGCTCGATATAAACCGAATCTGCCATTTCAGGATCGGTCATTATGGTTGCAGGGTTTGAGTTTACAAGTACTACCTTTACCCCTTCTTCTTTTAAGGACCTGCAGGCCTGGCTGCCTGAGAAGTCAAATTCTGCAGCTTGTCCGATAGTGATTGGCCCTGAGCCTATAAGCAACACTTTCTTTATGTCCTCGCGTTTAGGCATTAAATCTCACCTCCGAGGACTTTTACAATCCTGTCAAAGAACATTTCCTCGGTATCCATCGGCCCTGCTTGGGCTTCAGGATGGAACTGCACACTGAAAATATCCAAGTCCTTGTGGGAAACCCCTTCTACGGTTTTGTCGTTTGCATTCAGGTACTTCACATATAACCCTGTGCCATCAAGAGAGTCCGCATCAACGGCATACCCGTGATTCTGGGAGGTTATGAAAATCTTGTTTTCAATGAGATCCTTTACTGGTTGGTTTCCTCCCCTATGCCCGAATTTCAACTTATAGGTCTTTGCTCCCATAGCAAGAGAGATAATCTGGTGACCGAAACAAATCCCGCAGACCGGAATTGTGCCTGCAAAAGCCTTTACGGCATTGATCGCATCCTTTGCTTTTTCAGGGTCTCCTGGCCCGTTTGAGATAAAAAGGAGATCCGGTTCGTAATCTGCAATTTCCGAGGGTTTTGTGGTTGCAGGAACCAGTGTAAGGTCAATTCCACGCTTATGCAGATCATTTATTATATTCCGCTTTACACCAAGGTCAACTACAACTGCATGTTTGCGTTTGCTGCTGCCTTTCCAGGCGCCTTCTGCTCCGGGAATGAAATGTGGCTTTTTACAGGTTACAAGAGATATAAGTTCCTCGTCCGTGAGCTGTGGAGAGTTTCTTGCTACATCAACAGCCTCCTCCCCGTCGTCGCTGCCCGTGATAAGGGCTGCCCTCATGGTTCCACGCTCCCTTGCTCCTATTGTGAGCATCCGAGTATCCACGCCTTCAATTCCTGGTTTTCCTTCGTCCTCCAAAAACCTGTGGATAGAACGAGTTGATTTATAATGATAGGGTTTTTTGCAGGCTTCCCTCACAACAAGCCCCTCTGCATGCATATTATCGGACTGGACACGCTCCCCACTGACACCGTAGTTTCCGATAAGGGGGTAAGTGAACATTAAAATCTGACCCTTGTAAGAAGGATCTGTTAGAGCCTCCTCATATCCCGTGAATTGAGTGGTAAAAACAAGTTCGCCGCAAGCTGTGCCTTCGGCACCAAAACCGGTGCCCTTAATAACTGTTCCATCTTCTAAACCTAATACTGCTTTCATCATCTGAACCTGCGAGTAAATGTCATAAGACATGTATAAGTGTTACGATGACTTTCCCGATTCTCGAATTTGCCCTATTTTTTTCAGTCTTTTAATATATAAATCTTTCAATTATATAATTTTTTTCGGAAATCTGCCTTTCAAACTATAAAGTGAAACGTTATTTTTGAAAGACCAGGTATTCATTGTAATATTTTTTAACATATTAATTAAAAACCGAGTAATTGGTAAAAATTACTAATTTGTTGAAGTAGAGTAAATTTCTTTAGTACAGCAAAATAATAATCTGAAATCCATATATGCTAAAGTAAAATAAACTTTCATACTTTTTGACCGAAAAGTTATACCAATTTATATGCATTTTTTAAGGGTAGACTTTTGCTATATTATATTTTCGCAAAAAAATTATATATAAGTGGGAAAGAAATACTAGTCAGGAAAATAAGTTGTTTAAGCTGCAAAAAATAGAGAATTTTCTTAAATTAAAATCTTCAACCGGTTGAAGTAATTGTAAAAGGGCTAATTAGCTCGAATAATATTTGGTTTTTATTAACTGAATTTTTGTGGCAATTTTTTACAACGTTTTTACCTTTTGTAAAGATTATTGGTTATTTTTTAAAAGCCACTTAGTCAAACCGTGGTATTACATGGACAAGTCATATGGATAAAAATATAAAACTCGAATTACGAAACATTACAAAGATTTTTGGTAAAAATCCCCCGAAAGTGATTTCCCTTCTAAATGAAGGGTTATCCAAAAGTGAAATTTTTAAAAAAACAAAACAGACTGTCGGGCTTAACAACGTCAATTTCAAAGTCTACGATGGAGAGATCTTCGTCATAATGGGGCTTTCTGGTTCAGGGAAATCCACTCTTTTACGCTGTCTAAATCGCCTAATCGAGCCAACTGCTGGAAAAATCCTGATAGATGGGCAGGATATCACGCAGATGAATGCGAAAGAACTGCGAGATATACGCAGGACCAAAATCGGGATGGTGTTCCAGAACTTTGCCCTGCTTCCCCACAGGACTGTACTTGATAATGTGGCTTATGGGCTTGAGATCCAGGGGATTCCTAAAGAAAAACGTTATTCTAAGGCTCTCGCAGCTATAGAATCCGTAGGGCTCAAAGGCTATGAGCACAGCAAGATAACCCAGCTGAGCGGAGGCATGAAGCAGAGGGTAGGACTTGCAAGGGCGCTTGCCAATAACCCTGATATCCTTCTCATGGACGAGGCTTTCAGTGCCCTTGATCCTCTTATCAGGAGCGATATGCAGGACGAGCTGCTTGCCCTTGAGGACAGGGTGCAAAAGACAATTATCTTTGTCTCCCATGATCTGGACGAAGCTCTGAAACTCGGGGACCGCATTGCCCTCATGAAAGACGGGGAAGTAGTCCAAATAGGGACCCCTGAAGAGATCCTGACCGAACCTGCAGATTCCTATGTCTCAAAGTTCGTTGAAGGTGTTGATAGATCTAAAGTCCTCACAGCTGAATCGGTCATGAAACGGCCTGAACCGCTCGTATCCATCAATTCAGGACCCAGGGTAGCTATCCAGTTAATGAAAAATCATGGGATCTCATCGATTTATGTAGTTGAGGGAAAGAACAGGCACCTGAAAGGCATACTTATGATAGGCGATGCCCTTGAAGCCCTTAAAACTGGAAAGAGCCTTGAGGTAGCAATGTTTCCGGATTCGCCCCGTGTGGCTCCAGATTTGCCTCTTAACGAGGTGATCCCGCTGATTGCGGAAAGCCAGTACCCCCTTGCTGTGGTCAATGATTCCGGGAAATTGCTCGGAATTATAGTCCGGGGCACTGTACTTGGCGCCCTTGCAGTGTCTGGAGAGAACGGGCGGACTGAGACTCCCGAAGAAAAGAATCCAGAAGAAAAGACTTCAGAAGAAAGAAAATCTGCAGGGAAATTTTTTGAATATAAGCCTCCCGAGAAAATTGTCTTCATTGGCAAAAATAAAGGAGAAGTCGGACACTCTTCTGAAGACTCAGGTGTTACGGATGGCAAGGGTGATATAATTAATGATGGAATTGACAGCGGGGCTCCTGCCAAGGCGACTGCCAAAGTACCTTTAAGGTCTGACTCCGGGTCTGGTCAAGAGGCGAAAACATGCTGATCCCCCGGATCCCTGTCGGAGACACAGTTGAATTTGCTGTGGACTGGATCGAAGGCAATTTCGGTCTGTTTCTTGACCTCACAAGCAAGCAGCTTGATCTCCTTATTTCGGGTTTAAAAGATGCGCTTCTTTTCCTGCCTCCTGAATTCTTTATCCCTGGAATTTCTCTACTCTCATACTTTGCAGGAAAGCGCAACATCAAACTTGCAGCAGGGACTGCGTTTGGTTTTTTCCTTATCGAGAACATGGAACTCTGGGAGCTCTCAATGGAGACGCTTGCCCTTGTACTTTCGTCTGCTCTGCTTGCTCTTATTATTGGGATTCCACTTGGGATCCTTTCTGCAAAAAATAATATACTTTTCCATGTTGTAAAGCCTGCACTCGACTTCATGCAGACTATGCCATCTTTTGTGTACTTAATTCCTGCTCTCATATTCTTTGGGCTCGGAAATGTTCCTGGCATGATCGCAACTGTTGTTTTTGCAATGCCTCCTGCAATAAGACTCACAAACCTCGGGATAAGACAGGTCCCAAAAGAGCTTACTGAGGTTGCAGACGCCTTTGGTTCCACGGGCTGGCAGAAACTTTCCAAGGTTGAACTGCCTGTGGCACTCCCTACTATAATGGCCGGGGTCAACCAGTGCATTATGCTCTCCCTTTCGATGGTTGTAGTTGCAGCCATGATAGGAGTCCGAGGGCTTGGATATCAGGTTCTTTTCGGGATACAGCGTGTGGACATTGGCATGGGCTTTGAAGCAGGACTTGCTATTGTCATAATCGCGATCTTCTTGGACCGGATTACTCAGTACCTTAGCCCCAGATAAAAGCCCTAGATAAAAGCGCTATTTCCAGATCTTTCCTTAAAAGGGTGTTCTGAATAGGATATTCACTTTACAGGGCAGCCTTATGCATCCCCAAAAGAAGGCGCTCACTTATTTTCAACTCTTGAAAAACTAGGGATAAGAGAAAAGAAAGACTCAAAAAAGACTGGATAAGTTGAAAAAAATTTAAACAGGTAGTAGATATTTTGATTGATACAAAATTTAATTCGAATGTAAAAAAACTTGGATCAGTTCTGGCAATTGGCCTGGTCATAGGCCTTACCCTGTTTTCAGCAGGCTGTGCGGAAAAAGAAGATGAAGTCGTAGAAGGCATAGAAGCTGCTTCCCCAGCGGCAGGGACATCGGAGTTCAGCGAACCTGTGAAGATAGGATACGTCTTATGGGACGGTGAGATTGCAAGCACCAATGTGATACAACAAGT
Organism: Methanosarcina sp. UBA289; assembly: GCA_002496565.1. GTDB lineage: Archaea > Halobacteriota > Methanosarcinia > Methanosarcinales > Methanosarcinaceae > Methanosarcina. Next base: position 131,442 of record DAKJ01000024.1, read on the forward strand.
TCTTAAACAGGCAGGGTATGAAGATGTGGAGATCACTGCAGTTGATGTAGGCCCCCTTTACCAGGGACTTGCTAGCGGGCAGTTTGATTTCACCACTACCGCCTGGCTACCCCATACCCAACAGAACTACTGGAAAGCTTACGGTGACCAGATCGACTCTGTCCAGACAAACCTGGAAGACTGCAAAATTGGGCTTGTTGTGCCAGCTTATGTAACTATCGATTCGATCGAGGAGCTAAATTCCGAAAAGGAAAAATTTAACGGCAGAATAATCGGGATCGACCCCGGATCAGGCACTATGCAGATATCAGAATCTGCAATTTCCGAGTATGACCTGGAAATGGAGCTTGTCCCAGGCAGCGGCGCAGCAATGACTACCTCCCTAAAAAAAGCCATTGACTCCAAAGAATGGGCAGTTGTGACCCTCTGGTCCCCTCACTGGGCTTTCAACCGCTGGGACCTAAAGTACCTCAGCGACACAAAGGGTGTGTTCGGCGAGGCTGACCATGTTGAAACCCTGGCAAAGCTCGGCCTTAAAGAAGAAAAGCCAAATCTCTACGGCATCCTGACCCGCTTCAAGTGGACCCATGATGATATCCAGACTGTCATGATGGATATTGAAAACGGAATGACGCCTGAAGCAGCCGCAGCAAAATGGGTTAAAAACAACCCGGAAAAAGTTAACGAGTGGATAGGGCAAAAGTAAGTTTCTTCTTCCCTAATTTTTTACACAGTTTTTAATTTTCGTCTTTCTCTTTTTATATTTTTTCATCATTTTTTCTTTACTTTCTGGTCTTTGTTTTATTTTCACTCAATATGTATAATCTTTCAACATGTATAACCTTAGTACCACTGTGCCTTTCAACATGTATAACCTTAATACCACGGTGCCTCAGTACGGTATAAAATCGCCATTCGTATTATCTTCTGCTGCCGGGCGAGTTTAAAACATTATATATTATAAATATCAATTCTTTATCATAATTATTTTTCAGGTCTAGAGATAGTTGTTTTAGAATACTACTTCAGAATGCGGGTCATGTCAGTTAAAATTCTGAATATGAGAATTTTGGTTATTCTTACTGTATAAGAGGCAGATGACAAAAATGGCAAATGCACTAAAAGACCTTGATAGATTGGCCAAGGCGGACTACAGCAAAGCCAGGGTTTTCTTCCAGATGGGCAAATATGAAGATGCTCTGGCTGCTTATGGAGAATCAGACAAAGCCTGGAAAAAAATGGCAGAATTGCTTTTCGAAAAAGGGAAGGGAAACCACGGAAAAGAGTTCCTTGAAAAGGCTAAGGAAACCCAGTCTCACATCGGGATGTGTTTGTTCAAGCTCGGAAAATATACTGAAGCCCTGGAAATTGTGAATTCTGCCCTTTAGCTTAAGCCTGAAAGCCCTACCGAGTGGTCTAATCGGGGTTTCGTGCTCTCAGCCCTGGGACAGAACGAAGAAGCCCTTGAAGCTTTCGAAAAAGCACTTGTGTTTGACCCGAAATCCTCCAAAATCCTGACCAATAAGGGCATAGTATATTTTAGGATGGGTCTCATGAAAAAAGCTCTTGAGACTTTCGACTGCGCTCTGGAAATAGAGCCCAGGAAAGCTTCAGACTGGGCCTGTAAAATTCCAAGATTTAGTTTTTTCTCACGAAATAAGGCTCCCATAATGAAGCCTGATAATGCTGAGACCTGGTACTGGAAAGGTAATGTGCTTCTTGAACTCGGCGAAAAGGAAAAAGCTCTCAATGCCTTCAGGATGGCTCTTGAAAGCAATCCCGACCATCTTAACTCTCTTCTCAGCGGAGGGGATTTGCTTTGCGAGTTTGCCGAATACGGCGAGGCTTTCAAGTGCTACGTACGGGTTCTGAAACTCAGCCCTGGAAATGAAGCTGCTGAGAAGGGAAAAGAGTTTTGTGAAGAGAAAATTGATGAATGATTATTATTCGGTATTGCACTTGGCATCATTCTTGATATTTTTTATCACTAAGGTACTCATTTTTCTCTTCCAAAAAGAACAATTGATACCCCTAAATAATGTATTTTTACATACTTCATGATGCTGAGTGATAAAAGTTATATTTTCTCCGAGTAATATAAATTTATTTTTAATTCTATGCTTCAATCAAAAATTCCAAGATGGCTACAATATGGTAGATACAAAACACTTGATATTTGAGGAGAAAATGTTATGAATTTTATATCTAATTTATTTGGAAAAAATAAAACTCAAAATTTTTTCGAGGCATGTAAATTAGGTCAGGTAGAAAATGTAGAGAAACTTTTGAAAAACGATAAAGTAGATATTAACTCGCAGGACACATATGGTAAAACTGCTTTAATTTACGCAGTAAATAAAGAGCACAGGGACATCGTAGAATTGCTTATTAAAGGCGGTGTCGATCTTAATATTCAGGATGAGAACGGGGATACCGCTTTAATTTCTGCGGCAAAGATCGAACGTGGGGATATTGTTGATCTGCTCATCAAATGTGGTGCCGACCTCAATATTCAGGATGGAAACTGCGAGACTGCTTTGAAATTTGCGGTAAAAGTAGGATATAAGAGTATTGTTGATCTGCTTCTTGAGGGCGGTGCCGATCCTAATATTCCGGACAGGAACGGTGAGACGGCTTTGATTTCTGCCGCAGATCGAGGGCATAAGGATATTGTAGAGTTGCTCATTAAAAGTGGTGCAGACTTAAATCTTCAAGACAAAAATCGTAACACAGCTTTGAATGCTGCAGCCAAGATTGGACATAAGGGTATTGTTGAGCTACTTGTTAATGCCGGTGCCGATCTTAACATTCAGGACAAAAATGGCAATACTGCTTTGATTTATGCGGCAGATAGAGGGTACAGGGAAATTGTAGAGTTGCTTCTTGAAAGTGGTGCCAATCTCAATATTCAGGAAGAAAACGGGCTTACTGCTTTGATGTTATCGGCACAAGTGGGGCATATGGATATTGTTGATTTGCTTATTAAAGGTGGAGCAGATCTTAACATTCAGGACGAGAATGGCAATACTGCTATGGATATTGCGGAAGAAATGGAGTTTAACGAGATTGTTGATTTGCTTCTTGAAAGTGGTGCAAGTTTCAGATCCTGATTTTCTCTGGAAGCCATCACAGGATGGCGAATATACAGAGAGCCACTAATAAGTTGTAAAGGGCTAATAATCAGATTGCAGATATCTAAATATCGGTCTCAAAAGCATAGCCTCTCTAAGTTTTGGATTACGATGAAGAAAACAGACAAAGCCTTCGTATAATTGATATACCATCGTGACAATTCCTATTGCTATGAATGACAGTAAATCCGAAAATTCAGCTTCATCTTCTCACTTAACTGACCGTGCAGCCTGCGAAAAGGCACTTGCCGGAAATCTCACTCCTACTTACGAATCCGCAACATTTTCAAATCCGGTTCTTGACCAGTTCAAGGACCTTATGCCCGATTTCAATAAACGTCTCTCGCCTGACAGGGATCTGAGACTCTCCACTTCTGATCATCTTCGTTTGAGTCCGGAAACTCTTCCGAGACTTGTTTCCAGCTCCTGTGCCGGAATCAGATCTGCTGGTTTTCCGGGGTCCCTATTCGAAAGCCCTAAGCTGCCTGCAGGGAAAGGGTTTGAGATCATGCCTGACCTGCCGGGAAGAACGTTGACAGGATCAAGAATCTGCTCTCTAACGCTTAGTTCAGACCTTCCTATGGCTCCTCTTGCGAGCAGGTTTTTAACTCTCAGGCCGGCTGAAGAAGGGTTGAAGGAAGTCAAAGAGAATAGGAAATAAAGCACAGTGAAAATAAAGAACGATAAAATTAATAGACGGTAACAATAAAATATAAAAGTAACGAACGATGAAAATAAAGAACGAGAAAGGCTAGAAAGGATATAGTAATTTATATTCTTTATTATTCTATTTACTTAAAAATTAACTATACTCATCTAATGAAAAAAAAGACCGTTTTTACTATTTTATAGAGATTGATCAGGTGATGCACATAACTATCCCTAAGATACTTACTGCCACAGCAACTAAAGTTATAAAAATTAACAAAGCCGAACCATCGTTCTCAAAAGGATCATTGTTCTTATAATCCATATTATTATATATGCGATATTTACTTAAAAACCTTCGCAGGTTTTGCAAAATTAATTATACAGAAACATCCCGTAAGAGCCTTTAATTTATTCATAGAGACCGCAAAATTCATGTACTTACCCTTATTATTTTTTTTACATATTCTAGGGGCTCATTAACATCTTTAAGATTGAATATCTCCTAGGCTCATTAATATCTTTAAGATTGAATATCTCCTAATATATCCTATTTTTTCGGAAACTTAACTCCTTGTTTTTTTCAGAGTTTTTTCAAATTTCTCGAGCCCGAGGTCAACCTCTTCAGCTGTAATCACTAGAGGAGGAGAAATACGAATTACTGAATCCCCGCAGGGGAGAAGCAGAATTCCTTCTTTAAAGGCTTCCCTAAGAATTCTATCCCTCCGTACCGTATCTATTGAATTATCGGGTTTTACAATCTCGACTCCGATCATCAGGCCTAAACCGCGTACATCCCCTATACAGGGAAAGTTTTCCTGAAGCTCCATCAGGCGTTGCTTCATCTGGAAACCGCGTTCCTTTACTCGATTCTCCGTATTTTCTTTTTCCAGAAATTCGAGAGACGCAAGAGACGCGGCTGAAGCCAGAAGATTTCCTCCAAAGGTGTTCGAATGGACACCTGGCGGCCAGTCCATAAGCTCATGGTCTGCAAGTATTGCTCCCATTGGAAGCCCTCCTCCAAGGGCTTTTGCAAGGCATGAAATTTCAGCTCTGACCCCAAAGTTTTCCATTGCAAGGAAGGGGCCTGTCCTAAAGCAGCCTGTCTGGACTTCGTCAGCTACAAGGAGGACATCATTGTCTGTACAGATTTTCCTTACTTCCCTGTGAAACTCAGGAGGGGGAACAATGTACCCGCCTTCTCCTTGGACCGGTTCCACAAAAACAGCAGCTGTATCCTTTGGGCTTAATTCTCGCCTGAAAATCAGATTTTCAAGTTCTTTTGCACACTCAATTCCGCAGGAAGGATACTCGAGTCTAAGAGGACAGCGATAACAGTAGGCATAATGGGAATGAGCTGTGTGAATCGCGGGAAAATGTTCTTTTTGCCTGGCTTTTGAGCAGGTAAGGGAGAGGGAACCTAGAGTCCGGCCGTGAAAGGAATTGTAAAAAGAGATAAGGCCCTGCCGCTTTGTTTTCCATATGGCAAGTTTGATTGCAGCTTCCACAGCTTCAGTCCCACTATTGCAATAGAAGACCTTTGAATAGCCTGAAAGTTCTTCTAGTTTTTTTGCAAGCTTCACCGGAGGCTCGGCAAAGAAATCCCCGTACCCACAGTGAGTCATTTTCTCAAGCTGGGTTGAGATTGCAGTGTTAATATGAGGATTGGAGTAGCCTGCATTCATGACAGCGATTCCTGCAACCAGGTCAATGTACTCTCTTCCATCAACATCCATGATTATAGAGCCCTTTGCTCTGTCCACAACCAGGGGATAGGGACGGGCTGCACAGGCCGATATCATATTGCAATCTTGCTTGATAATCTCCCTGGCTTTCGGGCCGACGATATCAAAAAGTTCGGTTTCTTTTAGTTCGGTTTTTTCTTCAGTAAAATCAAGACCGCGACCCACATTTTGTGATGAATTTTTTCCCGACTTCTCAGTCCTTTGAGCCTTTTCAAATTTTTCAGTTTTCTTCTGAGCCAGAACACCTTCCTCCTTTATTTTTTCCATGTTCTAGACTTCATTCCGCTGAATCGATCTGGGCTTTTTGCAGCCTGCCGCTATAGTCGATGTATACGGCTTTTACCTCGGAGAACTCCTTGATAGCCTCGGTTCCAGCTTCCCGAAAACCGTTTCCTGTCCCTTTCACTCCCCCAAAGGGGAGATGTACTTCAGCCCCTATTGTAGGGGCATTAATATATGTGATTCCGGCTTCGATTTTTTCTATTGCCCTGAAAGCATTTCCAATATTTCCTGTATAGATTGCCGAAGAAAGCCCGTATTTAGTATTATTGGCAAGCTCGATTGCTTCTTCAAGGCCTGAAACCGTAAAGATCCCGAGTACTGGCCCGAAAATCTCTTCCTGTGCAATCCTCATTTCCGGCCTAACATCCGTAAATATTGTGGATTCAAAGAAATAACCCGGAAGTCCGGGATCTATTCTATTTCCCCCTGTAAGAAGAACTGCCCCTTCTTCTTTTCCTATTTTCACGTATCTTTCGATCTTCTCAAGCTGTGCTTTGTTGATTACAGGTCCGATATCCGTCTCAGGCAGGAGCCCGTCACCTATCCTGAGAGCTTTTGTTTTTGCAAGTAGCCTTTTTATAAATTCGTCCTTTATCTCCTCATGAAGAATTAGTCTACTTGTCGCAGTACAGCGCTGTCCGGTAGTCCCGAAAGCTCCCCACAATACTCCTTCAAGAGCCAGTTCAAGATCAGCATCATCCATGACAATTACCGGGTTTTTGCCTCCAAGTTCCAAAGAGACCCGTTTCATGGTTTTTGCACATTCTTCCATTATCCATTTCCCGGTATCAAGGCTGCCTGTAAAGGAAATAGCTTTTATTCGAGGGTGCTGGACTAAAGCTTTTCCCACAGTTCCTCCTGGTCCTGTTACCAGATTTATTACTCCGGGAGGCAAGCCTGCTTCAATAAGCGCCTCTATCAATTTGAGGGAAAGTAAGGGAGTATCACTTGCAGGTTTGAAAACGATTGCGTTTCCAGCTACAATGGCCGGCATTATCTTCCAGGCAGGAATTGCAATTGGAAAGTTCCAAGGCGTAATTAGACCAACGACACCTATCGGTCTCAGCACTGTCATGCAGAATTTTTCCTTGAGTTCGGAAGTCGTTGTTTCCCCAAGCATCCTCCTTCCTTCCCCAGCGGCATAATTTGTGATATCGATAGCTTCCTGTACATCTCCCCTTGTTTCAGGCAGAATCTTTCCCATCTCTTTTGTCATAAGGACAGCAAGTTCTTCCTTTCTTTCCTGCAGAATCCGGGCTGCTCTGAAGAGTACCTCAGCTCTTTTTGGAGTCGGGACCTTACTCCAGAGCCTGAACCCTGCTTCGGCAGCCTCAACTGCCTTGTCCACGTCCTCAGCTCCAGCTACCTGTACTGTTGCCAGGCTTTCCAGAGTAGACGGATTTATATCCTCAAAAACCTCTCCGGTTGACGAGTCTTTAAACTCTCCCCCTATAAACAGCTTGTACTCCTGAACCATACAATCCCCCTAAAAGGATGAATATACGAGGAAATAAATATATTCCAGCAATTTTTTCTTACAGAAGGTTTTCCAGGCCTGCAGGATAACCCTGCTTCTTATTAAGTAGGAAGAGAATTAATAAAGGCAACTAAATAAAGCTGGTTTCAAGCTCCTTAAAAGCCTGTAAAGAAAAATATTCAAAAACTGAATTAGCAACAGTTATTGACAATTTTAAACACACTCTAAATCTGGTTACTCTAAATCTGGTTACTCTAAATCTGGTTAAGAATTACCTCATGGCACAATGTTTTTCCTTTGTTCTTTTTAGAAGCTTGCACTGTTGCTGACAGCCTGCCAGATTCTCTTTGACAACTCGGAGTACTGAGCCTTTGGATCTCCTATTTTCTCTATAAAGGAATTTGCGCCATTTTCTATTGCCTGGTGCATCAGTTCGTCTCTGCCTACACCTGTGAACAGGATGAAGGGAGTATTAATCCTTTTGTCACGGATTGTTTTCAAAAACGTGATGCCATCCATTAAAGGCATATCATAGTCTGATACTACCACATCATAGGAGTATTTCTCCAGCCTTTGAAGGGCTTCTCTTGCAGAGTTTACAGTATCCGAAGTTATGTCATGGAAAACTTCTAAGAAGGTCTTTGATAACTCCAAAAACAAGGGGTCATCGTCTACAAGCAGTACTTTCATTGGATCTCTCCTTAGGTTATTATTTTATAACCTTAGTGTGGTTCATTACACAATTCACCATCTCCTAGAAATATGTACAGAAATCTCACCCACAACTACTTCTATCAATACAAATGTCTTAATTAATATAAAAAGTTATCTTCTTTCCTTCATATATTGGAGTTTCTACATATCTGAAGTGACGATAGATAATGAAATAAATAGTATTTCTTCAGAAGATCATGAATAAGAAATAATGAATAAGAAATAATGAATAAGAAATAATGAATAAGAAATAATGAGTAAGAAATAATGAGTAAGAAATAATGAATAAGAAATAAAGAATAAGGGATAAAGAAAGGATTTATCCCTGATTTATGAAACTATCCAGTTCTTTTTTCAGCATCTGGCTAAGGATTTTTCCATCGACCATGCCCCTGTATTCCTTCATGACAATACCCATGAGGGGACCAAGAGCTGCCGGACCTTTTTCCTTGATAAAGTCTCCTCTTTCCATGACGGTTTTTTTGATGAAGGTTTCGATTTCTTCGGGGTCAAAAGCACTGAGCCCAAGTTTTGAAATCGCTTCCGGAGTGCTCAGTTCAGGCTCTTTTGCAAGAGCGGATAAAAGGTCTTGGATGGCTTCTTTTGCGATTTCCTGATTTGAAATTGCTACAAAAAGCCCTTTGAAATGCTCATCTGTAAGGTTTTCGGTCTCTACCCCATTTCTCCGGATTTCCGGAACGATCCCGACAAGAGTTCTCGCAATGAGAGTTGAGTTTACGTTTGCATCTTTCCTGTAAATCTCTATTAGATCTTCAAAGAGAGGAAGATGCTTTGAATAAGCTATTTTTTCGGCAAGCTCTTTATTCAGGCCGTTTTCGGAGATAAAACGTTTCGCCCTTTCAGTAAGGAGTTCGGGAGTCTCAATCGAATCGAAATATTCCTGCGAGATTTCGATTTGAGGCACATCGGTTTCAGGGTACATCCTTGCAGCGCCAGGAAGGGGCCGCATATAGGCGGTATTTCCATCGGGAAGGGCTTTTCGAGTCTCCTCCGGAATTCCTTCTATGGCTTCTTTTGCCCTAGCAATAACCGCTTCGATTGCGAGCCTAGCTTTTTCGGGCTCGTCCGCAACCATTATTACGGCATCCCCTACAGATGCACCTATTGCGTCTCGGACAGTCTTGACTTCTTTTTCGGTTATCCCGTAGTTGGGAAGTTCGTCGGTGTGGAAAATCCCTCCTACACCCGCAGTCTTTGCCCGGTCTGAAAATTCGGTTCCGAGTCTTCTTCCTGGCTGTACTTCTTTGCCTACGAGCCCATCGAATTTCCTGAGAAGGGCTGCAAGGACTGCTCCTTTTTTCACGCCTTTTTGCAAGACCTTGGATTTTGTATCTACGAAAAGTCCTGTTACGTCATAGATTTCTTCGCAGACGAAGGCTTTTCTTTCCATAAGCTCCTGCCTGATAAAAAGGAGATTTAACTGTCTTTCAACTTCCCTGCGAACAATATCTTCTATGAGGTCAAGTGCCTGCACGCCTTTAATTTCGACTCTTGCACCTTCGGCAATTGAGATGTTTACATCCTGCCTGATCGTGCCAAGCCCTCTCTTTACTTTTCCTGTAGACCTGAGGAACATTCCTATCTGCTCGGCAACCTCTCTTGCCTGGCTAGGGGAAGTAATATCTGGCGCAGTTGCGATCTCCACAAGTGGAATTCCCAGCCTATCCAGGGAATAAATTATCGAGTCTCCGATTTCCTCTACTTTCTGGGCAGCTTCTTCTTCTACGCAGAGGCTGTCAATTCCGCAGCGCCCGTCAGAGGTCTCGATATATCCGTCGCTTGCAAGAAAAGCAGTCCTCTGAAACCCGCTCGTGTTTGACCCGTCGACCACAATCTTCCTCATAACGTGCATCTGGTCGACAGGTTTCATGTTGAAGAGTTTTGCAACCTCGAGGGAAATATCCAGGGCTTCCTTATTGAGTTCTCTTGGAGGCTCTTCATCATTTTCTACAAGGCAGGTAGTGTCATATGCCTTATAGACATACTTCCTCCGGATCTTGGTCTGCTCCACTGCAGCCCTGTCCTTTTCTCCCATCTCACTTTCCGTAGCCCTGAGATACCTGAAGAACTCAAAGTCCGAATCCTTGACATCCCTTATAATGGTCGGACACCTACAGAACAGCTTCTCCTTCGAATCAAGCTGCTGGTGAATTTCAAGCCCGGCTTTCAGCCCAAGTTCACTGTAATCGTATTTTTCCATATTTTCACCCGAATCTAAGCAGGAAGCGCCTTAATGCTCTTTAATTTCCTTATTTTCTTTAAATTTTCCTGAAATTTTTCTTAAATTCTCTTTAATTTTCCCTTCAGCCCTTTTTAATTCTCTTTCAAATCCGATCTTTCAAATCCAGCTCTTTTTGTTCTCCCTTCTGTTTTAAGTCCTTCGGCTCGTTAATTCCTCTCTCATTCAAACTCTTTTTGCGCTTGATTCCTCTCTTAGCTTTTTAGGTGCTGCAATGGCAATTCTCAATTGTTGAATAGCTGTTGAATAATTGTTGAGTAATAAGTTGAATGTAAAAGGTATGATAGAATGTATAAAGGTATCTCTGTATATAAGAGTGAAACAATTTGACCCACCAAGTAGTAAAAATCAGTAAAGAAATGCTGGCTACTTCCGCAGAGATATTCTTCTTGAAAAGTGTTTTAAGCATCGGACTTACCAAAAGGAGTCTCTTCTCGGATTATTCTTATATTCTATCGTCATTAAAATTTATTATTTTCTGGAAACCTACATCTTTATATAATCCCTAACTTACCTTCTGCCATGAGCAATGGTACTATTAGAGCAAACATTAAAGAAGGAATGAGTGTCGGAATTGTATTAAAAGCAGACCAGAAAACCGGAAAAATTACTCGGGGCGTCGTAAAGAGAATTTTAACCAATTCTTCAACGCATCCACACGGAATAAAAGTCCAGTTAACAAATGACCATGTTGGAAGAGTTAAGGAAATTTATTAAAAGTTGCAGGATAAGTGTTTTCGGAAATTGACATGTGGCCAATGGTAAGGAGGAACCGCCAACAACCATATATCTATTAATCTTATGTTGAAAATCTTATGTTGAACATGCACCCAATATTTAATGGAAAAAATGACAATGAGATAAAAACATGCTAAAATTTATTGCTTCAGATATGCTTTTTATTGCCGGTACGAAACTTGGCAGGGAAATCAAGAAAATATTTACACAGCATCAGCAGCAGAAGCCGGTCATCGTCACTGAAGAGATGCTGCGAAAACTGCCGGATCCGGTAAAAAGATATCTTAATTATACAGGGGTGGTTGGCAAGCCAATAGTACAAACGGTAAGGCTCAAGCAAGTCGGAAAAATCCGGAAAGATATCACACAACCGTGGATGAACTTTGAGGCAAAACAATATTATTCCGTAAGCCAGCCGGGTTTCGTCTGGATTGCATATATGAAAACTTTTGGTTTGCCACTGATGCGAGTGAGAGATTATTACCTCGAGGGCAGGGGCAATATTCTGGTGAAGGCGCTTTCATTATTCACAGTTGCAGATTCAGGAGGCGAGAAAATGGATCAGGGAGCTATGACTCGTTACCTTAACGAAATGATGTGGTTCCCATCGGCTTATCTGGGAAAAAACATTTCTTTCGAACCCATCGATGCCAGTTCAGCAAAAGTAACGTTGAAGGATATGGGTAAAAATATAACCGCAACTATGTACTTTGACGATGAGGGAAAATTGACAAATTTCATGGCTCCACGCTACAGGGACATGGGCAACGGTAAGTTTGAATTGGAAAACTGGTCTACTCCGATCAGAGGATACGGTGAATTTGAGGGACTTAGGCTTCCCATACAGGGTTCGGGCGTCTGGAATTTAAGAGAGGGCGATCTGGAATACATTGATGTAAAGATAACCGATTTAAAGTTTAATCCGGAAGATCCATATTGAAAAAATAAGCAAGAGAGCTAAGGCGTTTTCCATTATACTTTTGTAAGATTTAAATGTCTCATCCTGAGTTGCTATTTTTCATTATTCTCCAGGTGCTTTCATCAGCACCAGCATTCATATAGTAGTATATAATTAAATATATGACTATAAAACCCACATTCTGCAGTGGTTTTTCGAAAACCAATATTTTTTCCTAATAGGATTTTTGAAACCGATTAAATTAATTTTAACATATGCTGGAACTTGGCGAAAATTGAATGACATTGTTTTTGATCTCTAAATACACCATATTTTACTGCATAATGTGGGATCAAAATTCCAGCAGTTACAAAAACGCAGTTAGAGCTAAAAAAGGCAAAGATAAGTAAACGAATAAATACACCAATAAATACAAAATAAGGAAATATAAATATAAATCTTCTCCGTGGCAAACTCTCTTTTCAATGTTTTCTAAAATCACTGAAAAACCATCCTAAGTAGTATCATAACCAAAAGATAGTTATCATTTCTTATGGCTTGATATATCTAGACTATATATCTATATAATTTTAAAAATAAATTTTGAACAAAAGATATCTTGGTATAGTAATGTTTATTTTAGTTCAAAGCCAATTAATTATAAATGAATATTCCTGAAAGAAAATATCTTAGGGGAGCTAACCTTATAGGGGCTGACCTTCGAGAGGCTAATCTTGAAGAGGCTAATCTCATAAAGGCTAACCTTGAAGGAGCAGATCTCAGAGGCGCTAATCTTCGAGGGGCTGATCTTCGAGGGGCTAACCTTTCAAATGCTCATCTCCTGGGCGGAAAAGGAGCTGACCTTGAAAAGGCTAACCTTGTAAAAGCTAACCTTGTAAAAGCTAACCTTGAAGGTACTGACCTTATAAAGGCAAACCTTCAAGCTGCTGACCTTGAAGAGGCTAACCTTCAATTGGCCAACATTCATTTGGCTAATCTTGGAGGGGCTGACCTTCGAGGGGCTAATCTTCAGGTGGCTAACCTCCAAAGGGCTGATCTTCACGGTGCCAATCTTCAAGATGCTGACCTTTATGGAGCTGACCTTCAGGATACCAATCTTACAAAAGCTAATCTTCAGGGGGCTAGCCTTATTAAGGCTAATCTTTACGGAGCTGATCTTCTAGATACTAACTTCCAAGAGACTAACCTTGAAGGAGCTAATTTATGTCATGCAAAAAATGTATCAGTTGACCAGCTTTCTAAAGTGAAAACCCTTTATAATGCAAAATTAGACGAAGAGATCTTAATACCACTAAAAGAAAAGTACCCTGCTCTTTTAGAAGTACCAGATTCTTTTCTATTATGAAATCTATTCCCTATGAATGGATTGCACACAGAACAAAATAACAAAAGTATTTCTCCCTTTTAAAAATATTGTTGAATTCGCACTTTTTTAATATTACCTTTTTAATATTATCTTTTTAATATTATCTTTTTAATATTATCTTTTTAATATTATCTTTTTAATATTATCTTTTTAATGTTTCTTCTTGAAGATAGTAATTATCTTCTAGGAGAGAGTAATTTTAAGGAGAAATGTGCCCTAATTGTGACTCTCAGCTGTGTTAACTGCAGACAGCTTATTCGGGGCTCTTTATGGAACTTTGAGGCCGTAGACTAATAATTAAGTCTATCGGAGAAGATTTATCGATTCATTTATTTTTTCAGTTATTCTAACAAATATAACCGATAATATAAGGAGAACTAATAATTGAAATTCTTATTTTGAATTCCCGTGCCCTTTTTTAACTATTATTCTAGTTCCTGTATATTATTTTTTAATCATGAATTTTCTTCACCTTTTATAAAGGAAAATAAAGTATCATCAAGTTTTAAAGCCTCGGTTTAGAGTAATATCTAGATTATTGAATAAAAATCTAGATTATTGAATAAAAGTATACTTATATTTTAATTTTGCAATATAATATTTAGTCCCAGCTTGCCTTTCTAAAATGAAGGTAAAAGTTGATAGGCGATAAAATGAGAATTTAAAGATCTTTATCCTTTATATTTTAAAGATCTTTCTTAAGAAGAAAAATTCCAAAAACGTTGAATACTTCGAAAAGTTGAAAAAAGTGAACTTTAGGGAAGTTCATACAAATACGCGGCACCTGCTGTTTTTCATAACACCATGACTGCCTCGGATTCCTTTTGGAGTCCCTGAAACAGGAATCGCTAATAATCCCTTGCAGGCAACCCGTCAGCGGCCCTTATATATTTAAGCGGTTGTACGACAGTAAAATTACGGTTGCCGTATTTTATTGTAGGGGCTTAGACATGCAGGTCAAACCGCAAGGATCGACTGTAGGACTGAAAACCCAAAATGAAACGGTTGCGAGGCGGTGTCAAGTACTGTGTCAATGAGGGTTATGTTCCTTACATCAAAGAATTTTTCAGACAGTTCCTGAGGGCGGTTTCAGGGGCCATCTGAAATATCTTTCTTATTTTTAGGTAATTTTTTCAGGATAAGATGATATAAAGAAATATGCTTTCAGAATAATATTATGTTTTTTTAGGATTATTTAGATCATTTTGTACTTAGATTAAGCCCAATTATCCCTACTACGACAACAAAAAGAGAAACAACTTTTTAAAGCATTTACAGGCTCCTGAACCCGAAAATTCCGATCACAGTGATAAGCGCTGTCACGAGCCTTGCCCAGACTGCGTATGCAATGCTGATATCCATGCCTTTAATGACCAGAGTAAATAAGAAGAAACTGATCGCATAAAACGCAAAAATCAAAATTGAAGGCAGTAATCTTAAAAAACCTTGTGAAAGTTCCATACAGGTAGTTCCGCAGACCTCAAATAAAATTGCCAGTAAAAGCAGGTAATAAGAGTTTGTCATTTTATTATTTCTTATCTCTTTATTTTTTATTTTTTTCTTATATCTCTCTCATATTCATTATTTATCACCTGCTTGTTAGGATCAATCGGCAAATTTTTACTTATATTTTACAGAGTTATACCTTTCCATAGCCCGAAAAAAGGCTAATATATCCGAATTTTCGTCAAAATTGTTATATTTAATTTTTTTCCAATAAAATCAGCAATATAAGATCCAGAAAGCTTTCTTTCGTTTGCAGGTCTTTATTTTTAGAATTCTAAATTCTTTGCAGATATATTTATATATGATAAATGCTTGGGAAATAGTGGTAGTAAAAATAAAGAGTCATATAATCTGTTATTAAAAACTTATTTTTGTTTTTAATAAAAGAATGTATAGATCTTATTTTTATAGCAACCTACACGAATCCGCTATAAGCGGAGGTGAAACGAAAATGAGTTTTAATGACAGAGGGAACTCTTTCAGGGGAAGAGACAACAACCGGGGAAACAGAGATAACAACCGTGGAGGTTTCAGAGGTGGCAACAGTGGCCCCAGAGAAATGCATTCCGCAGTTTGTTCTGACTGTGGTGTAGAGACACAGGTTCCATTCAAGCCAGCTGAAGGAAGACCAGTTTACTGCAGAGACTGCCTACCAAACCACAGAAAGTTCTAATTCCAGAAATTCCAGAATTTTCTCTTTTTATCATATCACTGGAAAACCTCCTGTAACAGGGGTTTCCAAACTCCTTTTATTCTAATGTATAATCTTACACGACATGGTTTTTCTCTTTGAAGAAGCAGCTTCTATTTTTTTGGTTTTAGTGGATTAATCTTATATAGTATGGAAATAGTTATATATTTTGTAAAAATAATGAGACATATAATCTGTTATTAAAAACTCCGTTTTTGTTTTTAAATAATAAGTTATATCTGATCATGTTTTTATCTAATACATGTATCCGCAATAGGTGGAGGTGAAACGAAAATGGGTTTTAATGACAGAGGAAATTCTTACCGTGGAGGCAACCGAAATAGTGGCCGCGGGGGTTTCAGAGGCGGCAACAGCGGTCCCAGAGAAATGCACAAGGTTATCTGTTCTGACTGCGGTGTTGAGACTGAAGTTCCATTCAAACCGACAGAAGGACGACCGGTTTATTGCAGGGATTGCCTGCCTAACCACAGAAAGTTTTAAACAAAACTTCTTAACATAATATTAAAGTAAAGTGTTGATTATTAACTATCAGCATTTGCTTCACTTTTTATTATGTGTTTTACCATATGGCTGGTAAAGTGCATTAGAACTCTGAACTTTTATCAATTTAGCACTTGTTCGTTTAGTGGGATATCATCTCGTTTGCACGTATTTTTATAGAGAATTATTGTATAAAAAATGCTCTAAAGGGTTTTGAAGAACTTCTCAGCATGTAAGTCAAACAGTAACTGAAGGATCTTTAAGGATCTTTGGAATATGAAAGTTTCCTGAGGTTCAGGGCTTTTCAGAGATTCTAGATTTCCAAGGATTTCTTTAATACCTGTCTATTTACGAGCCTCAACTCAAAGTATGTGAAGCAGCCACAGACACAGAAGGTTGGAAACTTCAACAAAATAAAGCAAATCCTAACAAAAAATAGACGAGTAATACCAAGAGGAATTAACCTGGCAAATTATCGAAGTAATATAAGAAAAAGAAAAGCAGGAACTGGACGTAACGTACCCACTACTCAGGAAGTAACAAGAGTACGCACACCACGTAAAGAGAACCACGAAGTTCTAGCAACAGTATCAAGTTTACTTGGCTCAAAAAGAGTTACATTGCAGTGTATGGATGGTATAGTCCGAATGGGCCGTATTCCCGGATCCAAAAACAAAAAAATGTGGATTCACGAGGGAGATGTAGTAATTGTCGCTCCCTGGGAAATTCAGGATTCCAAAGCCGATGTGATCTGGAAATATACAAGACCCCAGGTAGAATGGCTTGAGAGAAGAGGGTACCTCAAATAAGTACCCGACCCCACAGTAAAATTTTATAAAATTAGTTTGCTCTTACTACTCTGGTTTTAACCAGTTTTCGGTTAAACCTCTCTTCTCTTACATATTCCCTTCAAATATTTATTTTTAATTTCCTCAGCTTACCTTTAAGCCCTCAACTTAATTTTAATTTTTTCCAATATCTCTTAATTTTTTCTAGCTTGCTTTAATTCCTTCAAATATTTGTTTTTTTAACTTTCCTTCCTTTAATCCCTCTAACTTATTATTTTATTTCTCAATTTTCCTTTATATATACAATAGAATTCAACTTGCAATTTTAATCTCTGTCCTCAAGAGATTGTCTGGAAAATTTCAAAAATTGGGTTAAATAAGGCATCTCTAATGTAGCATCACTTTAGGTATGATCTTGATTTTTATGAGTAAAACTTATATAATTTGACTGTATACTAATAGCATTAAAAATAAAGAGATGTATAATCTGTTATTAAAAACTAGTTTCTGTTTTTAATCAAAGAGTAATATACAGCCTTATTTTTAAACTATTGACTATCCGCTGTAAGCGGAGGTGAAAAGAAAATGGCTTTTAATGACAGAGGAAATTCCTTCAGGGGCAGAGACAGCAACCGTGGAGGTT
The DNA here is from genome assembly GCA_002496565.1 of Methanosarcina sp. UBA289. Classification (GTDB taxonomy): domain Archaea; phylum Halobacteriota; class Methanosarcinia; order Methanosarcinales; family Methanosarcinaceae; genus Methanosarcina. The sequence continues at coordinate 148,851 of DAKJ01000024.1, forward strand.
TCGGAGCTCCCAGGGAAATGCACACCGCTATCTGTTCTGATTGTGGCGCTGAAACCGAAGTACCTTTCAGGCCTGACCCTGACAGACCAGTCTACTGCAGAGACTGTCTTCCTAACCACAGGAAACCCAGAGAAAACAGATACTAATATCAGGTTAACTCAAAAAGTCCTATTTTTATAAATTATGTCCGTTTCGTTTAGCTTGACCAGGCAAAACGGACTTCCTTCTTTTATAACTCATATTGGATAATATATCCCGCTGAAACACTTATAACAAATAATAGAAGCAATATGATCAATACATCCTTCTTATCTTTTTCTTCTTTAAACAAGACTAATAATCCTACACCGCCACTAGCGCAGAGTCCAGCAATCACTGAGCCATAAGTAATAACACCTTTGAGATACAACATCGTTATCGCGACAGAAGCAGCACAATTTGGAATAAGTCCGAATAACGCCACTAAAAACGGTTGGAAAACACTATTTACTAAAAATATTTCTTTGAAAGTTTCTTCACCCATTTGAGCAAAAGCAAAATTTATTGCAAACGAAACACTAAAAATAAAAATAAAAACATTGACTGTATGGATTATTGGGTGAAGGATAACCTCTTTTGGATTAAATTTTAATGAAGAAGGGCTTGCGCTGTGACCACAGCAAGCTTTTTCTTCTAGGATTGTTTCATGATCATGATATTCGTCATCATATCCTTCTGCATATGCCTTTATATGGGCTAAGATCTCCCTGTTCGATTTTCTAAAAGCAAAATCAACAGCATATCCACCGATTAAAGCGATAATAATTTTTGTAATTATCAGAGGCACAATAATTTTAGCCTTTTCTGGTTGAGAAAGAATTATCGGAATTGCCTCGTCTGAAGTGGACAAATAAACAGCAAGTAAAGTACCAATAGTGATTAGCCTTTGCGTGTATAGAGCCGAAGCGACAACAGATATTCCACACTGAGGGAAACTACCTGTCACCGCTCCTATAGCAGGTCCAAATATTCCAGCCTTTTGTACCGCTTCTCTGATATTGTTTGCATATTTATATTCAACTAACTCAATTCCAACGAAAATAATAAAAAGTAATGGAATCATTTTTGCGCTGTCTGTTAAAGCTTCCAAGAAAATATCAAACAAATGAGCTACTTCCATCTAATGGCCTCTACTTCGATTTAGTATTCCATTGTTCTCGGGTTTCTTTGTTCTTCACTGCACCAAATTTGGGAAGTAAACCTTCGTAACCTTTCTCATCCTATCGATTTTGCCAATAATCTATTCTCTTAGTGAATCCTAGTCTGGAAGTTTCTTCTTCAATATTCTCAATATAGTCTTCCCAATATCTAAATCGAATAAAGTATAACTCTTGCTGAACTACTCTTGTTGAACTTTCTTATTTTATTCTATCTTTATGCGACAATTAAGTTGATCCAGAGATTTTTTAATAAGATATTCCCCTGGAATTTTTCAGATATATAATTATACTTTTATAAATGTATATAATTTATGTGAAAATTAGACTCTCCAACAATAACATTTATCCATTATAAAAAAGATTAGAGATCGGGGGAATTTTTATGGAAACAATGGACGCAATTTTTACCAGGAGAAGTATCCGCAAATACTTATCAGACTCGGTAAATCGGAATATGATTGAGAACGTTATAAAAGCCGGAATGAACGCACCGTCTGCAGGAGACGAACAGCCCTGGCATTTCATTATAATTGATCAATACGATCTGCTTGATAAAATCTCAGAGTTACATCCATATGCAAAAATGCTGAAGAATACTCCGGCTGCAGTGCTTGTGTGTGGGGATCAGCGCGCTCCTAAATTCAAAGATTTCTGGATTCAGGATTGCTCGGCTGCAAGCCAAAACATGCTGCTTGCCGCTCACGATCTAGGGCTTGGAGCCGTCTGGATCGGAGTTTATCCTGTTGAAAAGATGATCCTTGAATTAAGAGGTTTGTTAAATATTCCGGCACATGTAACTCCGTTTTCTATTATTGCAATGGGCTATCCAGCAGAGGAAAAATCAGGTAGAATGAGGTACGATACTTCCAGAATCCATAGTAACTCCTGGTAAATTTCCGAATCTGCCGAAGCCAGAATAATACTGACTGGAATCATGCTGGCCTCAAGCTAAATTCCTGAAGGTATGTACTTTATTGATGTAACTTATACCTTTATTATTTTTGCTGAACCTCATTTACTTTTTATTCTCCGAATTGAACTTTAATATTAATTATTAGAAATTTTTTAGAAACATTCATTAATTTAAGGAGATAATTAAGTGTAAAATTAAAAAATAATGTAGATTAAGTGTGAAATCTTAAGTAGTAGTGCAAAAGAGGACTGGTTTATGAAAAAGAAGTTGATATCAAGTCTTATTTTTCTTATAATTCTTTTTGCTGCACTGCCTTATTCAGCCGGAGCTGCCAATGAAAATCTTCTTAAATATACAAGCTCCGGAAACGCTTTTGGAGGCGGAGAAAATCTTCAGATTGACCAGGATATTCAGGGAGACCTGGTGCTTGCAGGGTCCAGGCTCGAAATAAACGGGAACACGGGAGACGATTTCCTGGGTGCAGGCGGGGAGATAATTGTTAATGGAAACGTTTCAGGAAACATTATCGCAGCCGGAGGCTCTATTCGGGTAAATGGAAATGTAGGTGAAGATGTTGCAGCATTCGGCGGCCAGATTTTTCTTTCTCGGGACAGCGTGGTTGAAGGGGATATCCTCCTGGGCGGAGGAGAAGTAACGCTTGATGGGATTGTTAACGGAAATGGGGAGGTCTCAACAGGCACCCTCAAAACCGGAGATGGCTTCAAGCTTAAAGGAAATCTTTCACTTCAAGCCGATAATTACCCATCCAATCTAAAAGATAAGGTTGGGGGAAACCTGAATATTACACAGGTAAATGTGAAGGAAGAACAATATGAAAGTGTTTCCGAAGGGTTTAGCATCTTCTCTTTCATCTTCGGGCTGCTCGCGTCCCTGGTTCTGGGTCTGATCCTTATCTATCTTTTCCCGAATTTTGTAAGCGGGCTTGCAGAGATTCTAAAAGATTCGCCTTTGAAGACGGGAATATTGGGCTTTCTGGCTCTAATTTTCCTTCCAGTAATCTCGGTAATTCTACTTTTTACTTTCTTTGGGTGGAGTCTTTCAGTTCTGATTATTCTGCTCCTGATACTTGTGCTTCTTATTGCTACAGTACCTGTGAAACTGCTTGCAGGCAAGGTAATCTATAATAAAATCTTAAAAAAGGACGCCGGAAAAATGGTATACTATCTTGTCGGAGCAGTTATATTTGCAATTGCATATGAAATTCCCTTATTGGGAGGACTTATACGTTTTATTGCACTCGTCATAGGATTAGGGGCAATAGTAGCCTGGCTTGCAATTCGAGCAAGACCGACAAGTTAAGCAGGCAGGCTTTACAAGTGGCAAAAATTTCAATTTTTTCTGTCCATTTGGCTTTAAGGCATATCTTGAATTAATTAAAAAATCTGAAAATTTAGAGCTAATTTGAAAATTTGGAGAAAATTCTGAGAAAATTTGGAAAAAATCTGGAAGTTTGAAGACTACCTGGGAGTTGGAGAAAAACTGAAAAAGGGAGGAAAATTTCAGGAAAGAACTTCTTCCCTGTATTTCTCGAATCCCATTCTTTCAAGAAGTTCTCCGAACCTCTCTCCGTCAAGGCCTTCTCTCCTGTAATACTCAAAGGTTTTTTCAAGGACTGAGAAAAGCTGCTCCTCGTCTGCAAGTTCAAGAAGCTTTATCCCTTGCATAGGCTGGCGCCCTGCCTTGCCTCCGACAAAGATCGTGCATCCGGTTTTTTCTGCTCTCAGGGCATCTTTCCGGCAGGCTGCAATACATGCTCCGCAGAGTATGCATTTTTCTGTATCTATACAGGCTTTATCTTCCAGGACTTTTATTGCTCCCACCTTACATGCCTTTTCACAGCGCTTGCAGCCCACACAATTTTCCTCGATAGTTTCAGGCCTTACATTGCCCATGATCCCGAAATCGTTTTCCTGAGGCCTTACGCAGGCCGAAGGGCAACCTGTTACTGCAATCTTGAGTTTTTTAGGGACAGCTTCCCCGAAGTATTTCTCATCGATCTTGCATGCTATGCTCTCGCAGTTGATCAACCCGTTTCTGCAGACCCTATCTCCCTGACAGGCGACCACGGCTCTTACCCTTTTTCCTGCAGAGCCTCCTGAAATACCCTGCTTTTCAAGTTCATTGTTTGCTGCTTCCGCATCTTCAAGTTTAACAAAAGGAACCTCAATCTGCTGCCTTGAGGTTATGTGGATATAGCCAGATCCATATTTCTCGGCTGCATCTGCAATTGCCCGCAAATTTTCGGCGTCCAGGTTTCCACTTACAACCTTCAGCCGCATTGAAAACATATTTTCCTGTCTCTGGGGTAGAAATCCTTTACTTTTAAGTAAAGACACATCTATTTTTTTTTCACTCATATAAGATCACTCGTTTAAAAAACAAATATTCTTGATGTATATATATTTATTGTATATTATCCATCTTTATTAATATATTTAATCATTTACCCGACTTTGATAATTTGAAAAATTGGGACGTGGATCTATACCCGAGAAAACAAGAGATTTGGATCAGGTAAGACAAGATAACTTGATCGTTGAATATGGGAGAAAAAGTCAAAGGAAAGAAAAGGCGTTGAACTGCACGAGTACCATATAAAGCGTAGTCCCTGTAAAGATGCTGAGCATGGCATTTCGTTTCCAGAAGTGCAGCCCGGCAACGACACCTATGGTTAATAATTCAGGAATCCCATACGGAGCTGTCAGCCATTGCACGTCCTTTAAGCAGTAGATCACAAGTAGCAGGAGGATCATAGGAGGCAGATTTTTTTCAATAACCGAAAGCATCGCAGGAGGTTCCCTTGAGCCAAAACAAATGAACGGGAGAGCCCGCGTTGCAAAAGTCGCAAGAGCTATAACCGCAATAGTTATGAACATTTGAAGGGTGTCCAGCATTAGCTTTTCTCCTTTATTTTGCCTTCAACAGGTTGTGAAGATGAATTGATCGGCCTAATTTCCTTTTCAGAAGTTCCCTGTGTTTTCTGGGTCTTCTGCGCTTTCTGGACTTTCTGCATTGACTTTTCCCTGCCAATCAGGATCAGAGTTCCAAGAACAATTGAGGCAAGCAGCATATTGTCAGGGTTGAAAAGAATAAGGGAAAGTGTTCCTGCACTCACGGCAGCTATGAAGGGAAAACGTGCCTCTGAGTTGAAATATTGCTCTATGGTAAGCACCACGAATAGCGCAGTCAGAACAAAACTCATTCCTTCAAGATTAAGGTCCAGGACAGAACCAAGTGTAGCTCCTAGCACGGAACCTGCAATCCAGTAGAGGTGGTCAAGGGCTGCAATATAAAAATAAAATCTTGACTTTGAGCTGCCCTGCAGGACATCTGTTGTGGTCAGGAGAGCATACGTTTCGTCGGTTAAAGCAAAGATCAGGTAAGGTTTGACCCTGCCGACTCCGGAAAACTTCTCAAGCAGTGACAGCCCGTAAAAAGCGTGCCTGAAATTGAGGAGCAGCGTGGCTATGGCAAACTCAGTTAGTCCTGCGCCGGCAGCAAGTAAAGCTACTGCCAGAAATTGACCCGAGCCTGCATAGACAAAGAGGCTCATAATAAAAGCATAGATCCAATGGTATCCTGCTCCGTCAAGCAGAAACCCGAAAGCCATTCCGAGGGGTATGTATCCAAGAAGCACAGGAACTGTGGTCTTGAAGGCGATGATGAAAAGATCTTTATTTTGCTTGCCTGCTTCCTTTTTGTCTTTCCAGTTTCTGACCATGCTATCTATCTTCTGCTACCCGTGCCATAATTCCTTTTGAAAAATGAAAAACAGGAATTATATTTCTCATATATATCTTTTGCCAGTATAGAATTACTTCCGGGAAAATGAATTTTCAGTCTGCCCATGGGTAGATATGAAATCTTCCAGAAAAGGAGTCTTCGGATAAAAAGAAAGTTCTGCTGGAACTTTTAAATATTTATAGCTATTTATAGAGCCTGAAATTGTTAGCCCATTCATTTATTCTTTTAGGATTTATTTCTTAATAATTTCCTGATAATCTCTGTAAGTTCTCAATAATTTATATTGATTCTCACTTAGATTCTCACAGATTCTAACTTAATTCCGTTCTAATCCCTCAAACCTTTTTGGAGAAATAACAGTGGATGACTGGATTATTTTAACCCTTATTCTTTTCCTTGGCCTTCTTGCAGCTTATCTACTTTTTAAATATATTGCTCTCAAAGGCCGAACCGAGTCCCGTGCCAGAGAGCTGTACGAAACCTGGCAGGCGAAGGAGATGGAACGCCAGGTTTCCGAAAAAGCCGAAAATCTCTTCAGGGCCTGGAAGCTTGATGAGGAGAAAAAGATTCGCCAGGATGCCGTAAAGAAAAGTGAAGCCGTTATCCGGGGCAAGGTTACAGAACACCTTATCCCTTATTTCCCGGATTTTGAGTACAATCCCAAGGATGCACGTTTCCTCGGTACTCCTGTGGATTTCATTGTTTTTGACGGCCTTTCAGAGGGAGAAATGAATAAGGTGGTTTTTGTCGAGGTCAAATCCGGAAAAACCGGAACTCTTTCCCCGAGAGAAAAGCTTGTCAGGGACTGCATAGGTAGAGGAAAAGTAAGCTATGAGATCATCCACAACAGGGAAAACAATTGAGTGATTTATTCCCTTTTTCTGGATTTAGTTAATTGCTGCTCTTCTTAGCCCCGGACTCTCACCTGTCGCAAGCGATCGGCTTTTCCGAAAAACGAATGAAAATATGTAAACCCAAAAGAGAAGGAATTATTTTTGGAAAAATTACGCTGAAGAATTCTGCCACATCTCAAATGTGTGGTACGAAAGAATTCCCAAATAATGCAGGAGAGCAATGGTAAGTGCTACAAAGCTGAGGATCAAAAACAAACCGTATATCCGCCGTATAAGCCGATATTTCCCTTCCAGGATTCTGAGCTCAAAATCCCGGCTGGCTTTAATTTCCCCATTTTCCAGAATTGAAGCCTGGTACAGACTGCGGAAATCTACAGTACTTTTGATATTTTGCAGATCGAGGGAATAATAGTCCAGAAGAAACTCCTCCTCAGTAACAAAAATCAGAAACTATCATCTATAGGAAATTGTCAATATATAACTTTGTTTTTATTGTCTGGTTAGAATATAAATACAAAAAACAAAATATCTATTAAAAAATCTAGGATAAATAAATTAATGGTGATAAAAACAAATTAACAGTAATATCAGAAAAACGAGCTGCCCACTGCTAAAGAAGAGCTGGATATTTTACCTCAATTCTTTCCAGGGCGGGAGAGATTTGATCTCCCATTCAATCAAAGCCGATCAGTTCCAGCCGCGCCTCGGTGCGGGACAAGAACGGTCTGGATATACTTTTCTGGTTGTTCCGTGATAATGTCAACAGGTTAAGAAGGGAGCGTCGAAAAAAGTAAAATCTGGATAATCTGGAAATTTGTCTCTCTTTATCTCTTCACTCCAGCTTCCCCTCTGGCATATAGCACCCAAAATAGGTATTTTGCTCTACTTTCTTCAGGATATTATTAATGTTTTCAAGCGTGGCTTCCATCCTTTCCATCCTCTTTTCAATTTCCTCGATTCTAGCAAGAATTTCCTGGTCTGTAGTCATAATTTCAATCCCATGTATTTTTTACAATTTAGTTTAATAGAAGCTTTTGATGTGTATTCCAGTGTATATTCTGCAATCATTTTATAGTCAACGTAAAAACTCACCGCTGGCTGATTTAAGTAAAATAAAGGTACATTTTTCTGGATAATGGGAATATAAAGGGGGACAAAAAACCATGCTGAGAATTGCAATAACCGGCAGTCCGGGTATTGGAAAATCAACAGTTGTGGCAAAAGCTGCTGAAAAACTTGCCGACAAGCCGGGCTTCAAAATAGGCGGCATCCGGACTGCCGAAATCCGGAAAGAAGGGCAGAGGGAAGGTTTTTCAATCAGGGACCTTGCTACCGGAAAAACCGGAGTCCTGAGCAGCGTCAGAGGAAGTGGACAGAGAGTTGGAAAATATCATGTCAACCTGGAAGAACTTGAAAAGATCGGGGCAAATGCTCTCAGGAATGCCCTGGACTGTGACCTGATAGTTATCGATGAGGTCGGGCCGATGGAGCTCAAATCCGAAGCTTTCGTTTCGGCAGTTGAAAAAGTCCTGGAATCCGATAAACCGGTTCTTGCAGTGCTGCATCGGTCAAGCAGTCACCAGCTGGCTCAGAGGATGAGGAAAGAATTCGAGGTTTTGATGGTTAATGAGGAAAACCGGGATGAACTGCCCGAAAAAATAGCAAACTGCTTCAGGGAAATGTGATGAAACTGATCCTCCTCGTCCCGCCTGTCGCTATTAACAGAAAGTATCGTATTCTGTACCGGAAATATTTACGGAACAATCTCGTCCGAGTTCAGGGTGCACTTCAGAGTTTCCTATCTGATCAAAGAAAAGTAAACTACTAAGATAAATAAGTTGCTCGAATAAAGTAAGCTTCTCGGATAAGCAGAGCCTTCCTATTTATCTAGCTCTCTGAAAAAACCGTAACCTGGTCCCTGGCCAAAAATTTATTCCTTCATCAAAAGCTTAATCAAATTTTTATAAAAGAAGTAGCCCGTTTTGCCAGTCATTGATAATTTTGGTAGCAGTCCTTGTTTCATCCACCTCGCCTTTCTTTTGCAGAAAATTACACTGTTTGCCTATCAGTTCAAGTACATCATAGGATGTCTCATCTTCGATTGTGATATTGTAGAAGGATTCAAGGGCTGTTTTATTTTCGGCAAGCATTTTTTCAATCATCTTCAGGGCGACTCCAATTTTATCCTTAAGGTGGGTTACATCCTTGATTCCGAGCAAGCCTTGGAGATACTCATCTTTCTCATCAAAAGGAATCACTCCAGGCGTATCTATGAACATGATGCGAGAGCCTGCATCTATATGCTGGACGCCTTTTGTGTGGCCCGATACAGAAGATGTGCTGGCCCGGTGCCTGCCTGTAACGCCATTGATTACCGAGGATTTGCCAACATTGGGATAGCCCAAGGTGCCGACCAGAATATCCTGCTCTTTTATACCGGCTTTTGTAGCGGCCGATGCAAGGATCTGGTGCCTCAGCATTGTCGTTCCTGACCTATCCTTGCTGGAAACAAAAATTACAGGTGCAGTTCTCGAAAGGCGGGCTTTAGTTTTTTCGAGTTTTTCTCTTGATACAAGATCGGACTTATTGATTACTATTATAAAGGGTTTGTTTAAGCGGGTAATCTCGTGTTCGACTTCGCTATTTCGGGTCTCATCAGGAAACCTGGCATCGATTACTTCAAGAAGGACATCAGCTTTTTTGATAACATCTTTTACAAGGGCTTTGTAGCTCGCCATATACTCTGGCTATTGGCACAACCCGGTATATGAAGATAGTGAGATATGGCTCCGAAAGGCGAGTGATTTTCAATAGTCCACGGGACCCAATAACTATTACTTCTTATGATTATTCAATCTTTGACTAATAGTTTTATAATAGTTCTACAATTGTTTAAGATAGACCTGTACTTAAAGGATTTTCCTGTAAAGGCTCAGCTATACAGTTATTTCTTGCTTTGAAGTATAATCTCTTACTGAAAATAGAGGTTTTCGTTTTGAATAAAAAGGTCTCTAACAAAAGCAAACGATACAATAAGAGAGAGAAAAATGTCAGATAATGATTCTTTATTTATGAAACGGGCAATCGAACTTTCCCTTGAAAATGTGAAAAAAGGGGGAGGCCCGTTTGGGGCAGTAATCGTCAGAAAAGGGGAAATCCTTTCAGAGAGCTGCAACTTGGTTACTGCACTTAATGACCCAACAGCCCATGCTGAGATAAATGTAATAAGAGAGGCAGCCAGGAAACTCGAGACCTTTGATCTCAGCGGCTGTGTTATCTACTCTTCCTGCGAGCCTTGTCCAATGTGTCTTGGAGCCATTTACTGGGCCAGAATCGATAAAGTTGTTTTTGCTAATACAGCTTCTGACGCTCAAAAAATTGGTTTTGCGGATTCTCTTATTTATAAGGAAATCTCCCTCCCTCCCCAAGAGCGAAATATAGAGTTCCGCCAGCTCTTCAGAGAAGAGGCCTTGAAGGCATTTAAGGCTTGGGAAGAATCCGAAAATAAAATAGAGTACTAAAGAGCTAAAACTAAGACTTAAAATCAAGAACAAATCAATAATCAAATCCGACAGTAAATTCTATCGGGTGTAAATTTTAATATCAAAAGTTTTTCTATAAATATTCTTCTGAAGGAAGCTTTATTTACTGATATTTATTCCACAAAACTTAAGCTTCCTGCTTTTATTTGCAGGCTAACCTTTTTCTGATTTTTATTTAGCGGGAAACCCATTTCTTTCATTGGCGTATAATTATAATCGGGGCTAGATTCACAATAAGAGTTTTCCATCCAGATAATGGGGGACTCACTAAATTCTACATGAAACTTTAAATGTGTTGCTGCACCTTTGTATTATAGAAAATAATTTCAAAAGGGATTTACTGAGAAATGTCTGAAAACAAAAGCAAGTACATCAGCTGGTTTGAAGAAACCACAATTGATGATGTACTGCTGATGGGTGGGAAGAATACTTTCCTTGGGGTTGACAGGGATTCTGAACTTCTTGCCACAGGATTTGATAAGTGAGATCCAGGGGTTATGAAGATTATGGCAATGACTGTGCAGGGAGCAAAACGGAATGGAAGATATAATGGGACTTGCGGGCAGGCTCCAAGCGACTTTCCTAAATTATGGAGTTTCTGGTAAAACAGGGAATAAATCCCATTTCACTTAATCCCGGTTCAGTCATGAAAATTACCCTTAAGGTTCTGGAGATTGAAAAAGAATTGGATAGGTAATAAAATAACATAAAAAGAAACTTAAAAAATTGGGAAGATGATGAAGTTAGCTGGAAGGAACAAGACTAATATAGTGAAAACGTCTCTAAATAATGACTTAATTGAGATTTTATATTTATTATAATAGGAGAAATTCGAATGCCTTTCTTAAAATATTGTCCGGAATGCCATTCTAAACTCGAAAATAAGCTCTTTGAGAAGTTTCAGTATTGTCCTATATGTGGATACTGGACAAAAAAGGAAACTGTAAGACTGGAGCCATTCATAATCATGGAGTGAGATCGAAATGTTTGAATCTTCTGTAGAGTGTACCCGATGCGGTACACCTCTTAAAAAACAGGTAATTGGTTTAAATGTATTTTATTACTGTAGAAAATGTGGGTGTACTTCTTCGGCTGTTTCTTCCAGTGTATCTTCTCAACGTGTAACTCGGCCGATAATTAATTTTTGAAAGATTTGAATCTATAAATAACTTTCAATAATTTTCAAAATCAGAGACTTCCAGCAAGATCAGTTTGGTCAATTAACTAGTGTATTGGACCGGCCAGTTTTGCTTTAAATTTATCATTTAGCTTTCTTATAGTTGGAAATTCATTTTGTTAAATAAAAGATGTTTATTATACCTGTTGAGGTAAGATCTACTGCAAGAGCTGCAAGCAGAAGTCCCATGAGCCTTGTAAAGACCAGCATCCCATTATACCCTATGAATTTATGAATTCTTCTTGAGAAGAGGAAGATGTACAGGCAGACAACGAAGGTCATTATGATTGATATTAGAATTATTATTTTTTGCTGAATACTTTCTGTGCTTCCCATCAGGACAATTACCGTACTGATTGCACCGGGGCCTGTAAGAAGGGGAAGGCCTATAGGAAAGACCCAGATATCTTCACGTTCTAGGGACTGCGAAATTTCCTCTTCAGTAATACTCTCTCTTGAGACTTTGGCATGCATCATATCGAAGGCAATGCTGAAAAGTAGGAGCCCTCCGGCAACCCGCAATGAATCCACACTAATACTGAACAAGTCAAGTATTATACTGCCAGTTATAGCAAAAAAAAGAGCGATTAGACACGCAAGTGTGACAGATTTTTTCGCAATTTGATTTTTTTCTTCATGTGTCATCTTGCTGGTCAGGGAGATGAAAGTTACTACTCCGCTGATTGGGCTGACAACAACAAAGACAGATGTGAATGTGAAGATGAGAAACCCGATATTTCCAGTAATCATCTCACTTGTCATCCTTTTACTCCCGCCGTTTTATCGCTATCTAACTTCTAAAATCTAACTTCTAAATATACTTGCCTTGTTGTATATTTACTTACTGGATTTTTGTAAAACTTTTTTTCGGCTTCGTTTAAATTACATGCCTGACTCGATAGTGCGTATTTGTACATATTTTAAGGTTGACGATGTATTCGTTAACAGATAAAGAAAATAAGCATTTCTCTCAGTTTATAGGGTTTATTAGGAAAACTCAACTTATTGTTACATAATCAAGCACTAATTACACGAGGCTAGTGATTGGGATCATAAAGCCTAGATAGAGAAGGAGCAGGATAAGTCCTTCAAGCTTTTTGATTTTCCAGCTGGTTCGTATAAAAAGGAGGAGCAAGGCGCTTATTATCAGCATAAAAGGTGCTATATAGTAAACAACGAGGTAGTTTGTCGTGATAGGGTGGACAAGCCCTGAACAGCCTAGTATCAAAGATATGTTCGCAATATTTGATCCTATGACATTTCCAATAGCAATGCCACCATAATTACTTCGGGCTGCTGAGACGGTTACCATGAGTTCGGGAACTGAAGTCCCAACTGCAACAAGGGTTATTCCTACAAGCGTCTCCGGAACTTCCAGCAGCCGAGCGAAGAAGATTGCTTGTTCTACAAAATATTTCGCCCCAATTATAATTGCAGCTCCGCTTGCAATAAGCTTAAAAAATTCTATTAATATATTTGCTTCTGAAAGGTTCTCTTCTATAACATCGAGGTCAGCATCTTCGTATTCAAACTCGGTTTCGAATTCAGCTTCAGTTCTCTTTTTAGTCTCGAATTCACCTTCGTTTCTTTTTTGAGTGCTTTTTCCGGTTTCCAAGATGCTTTTTTTCGTATTTCCTAAGCCTTTATTTCCTCTTTCGTACTTCTGGATATGGAGGTTTATCCTCGATTTTAAATTGGAAAGGTACTCAAATTTGAAAAAATAAATCATAAAATGTTTAAAATATATGTCTCCTTCATGTTTTCTCACTTTATCAATCAGGAATAAAATGTAGGCAAGATAAAATAAAATAAAATAAAATAAAATAAAATAAAATAAAATAAAAATTAAGGCTTCTAATCTCGAAATTCTAAAGTCAAGTATAAAAAGGAAAAGAAGAAATGAGGAAAATAACATTATATATCCGTCTCTTTTCAACATAACTTCTTCTGTCCTGATATTTGTCAGAAGAGCAGCCGCACTTGCAATCAGCCCTATATTGGCAATGTTTGACCCAAGTATATTGCCCATAACTATTCCACTTGCTTGCTGGAAAGATGCTGCCAAAGAGGACGCAAGTTCAGGTACTGACGTACCCACGGACACAAGAGTCAATCCTATTACAAGCTCGGATACTCCAAACTTTCTTGCAATCCTGGATGAGGACAATACGAAGAAGTCTGCTCCTTTTACGAGCAACACGAGCCCGCCAAGAAATATGAGAATATTAATTACAGGCACATTGAATTGAGAACCTGAAAGTTATTTAAATATAACTATTTATATAAATTGACATAAAATTATTATCCTGAGAAATATTATATTTAAACATATCAAAGGGAAACACATCAAAAATAGATTATATAGAGAAACGCTTCAAACAAGCCTCAATTCCATCTCATAACAGCTTTCATTCTGGCCGCATATATTTTTTACCTGTTTAATTTCCCGAAAACCTATTTTTTTGTATAACTTTATAGCAGGGAGATTGTTTACATTGACATATAAGAGAACGGCTGATATTCCATTTATTTTCATTTCTTCGATACTACTCCTTAATAACCTCTCAGCAAAACCCATGCCTCTGAAGTTTCTGTCAGTTGCGATTGAAGATACTACTGAGTTTTTCTCAAAGCCTTTGAGGGAAAGTGTGGGTTTCAGGTAGTAGATGCAGTAGCCCACGATTTTACTCTTACTCTTCATAACGTAAAAAATATTTCTGGAATTCTTTGAATATCTTATAAGTTTTTTCGGGCTTGCGTTTTTAAATCCTTCAGCCTGGATCCTAAGAACCTCAGGAAGCATGGAGTCCTCTATAGAAACAATATCTTCTTTTTCTATTGATTTCCATTTTTTTACCATTAGATTACTAGTGGTATCTCGCAGCAATTTCTTAAGACTCATTAAATATCCAACTGACTGGGTGTGAATTCTTGTAATCCCCATAAAAATCACTCTTAAGGAAGGCTGTTAGTGAATCTATCTTTGAACAGTTTATAATTTCAAACCATTAAAAACTTACGACTTTATAATGACAGAAGTCTCCCCCAGCCTGGTAATTAAACGCACCTTAGAATATTCAATATTTATTTAAACATATCTTTTAACAAAAGATTAGTAAATAACATTAGAAAAAAGCTAAGTAAAACCAGCTTATTATGGTGCAAAGAGCGTTTAAAATAATCAGCTTTTTTAAGAAATGCTTTGTTTTTTTGATGGTTTGTAGCAAGAAGTTCGAGAGTTATTCTGAAAGAATGATAGAAATATAAGGAACGGATAGAGATGTAAGGAATGATAGAGTTAAGGAATGATTAATAAACCTAATATTAAAGAATTTTTAGTTCCATTTCATAACATATCTCTTTTGTGCCACATATATCTTTTATTTCTACATTTCTTTTGAAGCCCATTTTTTCGTACAACCTTATTGCAGGAAGGTTTTTTGTATTTACATATAAAAGAATTGAGGATATTCCATTTAATTTCATTTCTTTGATACTTTCTTTTAATAGTTTCTCCCCATAATTTTTTCTTCTGTAATTCTTGTCTATTCTAATTGAATAGATTACTGATTTTTTCTTAAAACCTTCTAGAGACAGAACAGGCTTTATATAATATATACAGTAACCTACAACTTGGTCCTAGCTTTTTATTACATAGAAGATTTTTCTCATTCTTCTCGAGTACCGTCTAATACCGTTTCGGCTTTTAGTTTCAAAGCTTCGGATTGAATTCGGATTATTTCAGGAAGCATAGAATCCTCTATGGATACAACGTTTTCTTTCTCTGCCTGTCTCCATCTTCTTATATATAGAGCAGTAATTATATCCCGTACCAGTCTCTCAAAGCTTACTAAATATACATTTAATGTAACCTGAACTTTTGTCATATCCATGCAGATCACTTTTAAGTGAGTATAATAATTGGTGAATTTACTTCTGAGTAGTTCTTTAGATTCCATGCTTGACGAATTAAGTCTCCTATATATCGAAAAAATATAAGGATATTTTCTATTTCGTGCCCTTCAGAATACCCACAGCTTTTAAAGTAGAACTGAGACCCAAAATTGAGAGTAAGCAGATTCCAAGGTATTCTCCAAGATTAAAAAGCTTTTAAGTCCTTTTTAAGTCGACTTTCCTATCTTCTCTTCAGAAATTGTTGTTAACCTTGAGTGTTTGACTCCCTTTAAACTTAGAATTTTTTCAGCTATCTCTATGATTTTCTCCCCTTCTCCTTGCAGAATTACTACTTCAAAACATGAATCTGGATTAATATGGAAACGTACTGAGGAATTTATTAGATCAGTATATTCATGCTGAATATTTGCCAGAGTGCTTGATACCCCTTTTTTTGAGCAATCATATACGGCAGAAATCGTTGCAGCTCTTTTTCCCCTGATCTGCTGCATCCACTCATAGTGTTGGTTATATGTCCTTATGGCATCCCTTATTCCCTCGGACCGAGAGGAGTAACCTCTCTTCATAAGAGTCTTGTCAAATTTGTTGAGAAGTTCCTTTGGCAGGGAAATTCCTATTCTCATAAGCTTCTTTTCCATATACCCCTCCTGAAAACTGAAATTTTCTGCTAAGTACCCTTCCACAAGCCTGGTGGCTAAAAATGCAACAGGATACCTAAAGGAAAAAGTTGATATATTGATATTATACTCCCAAATTCTCCACATTGATTTCCAGAATTATATTCTAATATTTTATTCTAACTTCGTGGCATAAATAGTAATCGAAAGACATATGAAATATGAGAAAGTGTATTGAACTTAGAGATATATTAGGCTTAAATTAACGGGATAGAAATATTTCTGCCCGAACCTTCGCTTCTATCCGGCTATTTGCAGGAAAAAGGCCTTCTTACAAAAAATGGATATCACTGTAAATATAAAGCGGAAATGTTCTACCTGCTCATATTTTCAAGCCAATTGTTTGCTAAAAGTAAGTTTCAAGGTCGGAAGATACTGATTCCGGCAAATTATTCCTAAAACTACTGTTTTTTATAAGTATCCTTGAGATCGGTAGCAACCCTATGGATTCCCAAAAAGCTTATTAAAGGCAGAGTTCTATAGCGTGAAACACATTTACGCTGAATTTAGCTGACAATGAATAATTTTTCTTAGTTATCAATTTAATAAAAGAGTTGAATATTATGGCAATCCAGAAAGGCGATTTCATAAAGTTGAACTACACAGGTAAGTTCGAAGACGGTAGGATTTTCGACACAACAGACGAAGAGCTTGCAAAAAAAGAGGAAATCTTTAGCCCGCATGGACTTTACGGCGGAGACGTTGTTATTGTCGGTGCAGGCCATACAATTGAGGGCCTTGATGAAGATCTCGAAGGAAAGGAAGTCGGTTACAGCGGAAGCGTTGTAATCTCTCCGGAAAAAGCTTTTGGCCCGAGCAACCCCAAACTTGTAGAAACTATTTCCATTACGAAATTGAAAGATAGAAATGTTCACCCTGGCCTTGCTGTTGAGGTAGATGGCAGAAGAGGAATTGTCAGCAGGGTTATAGGCCGCAGGGTCACTGTGGACTTTAACAGCCCTCTTGCAGGTAAGACCGTTACTTATGAGTACACCATTGAAAATGTTCTTGAGACGGACGTTGAGAAAACCCAGGGTCTGCTCGCCCTCTACACCGGCATCAGGGATCTGGAAATAGAGATCGTTGATGGCGTTGCAAAAATTTATACTCCCACTGGCCTGACCTTCAACCAGCGCTGGCTCATGGCAAAGAACAGAGTAGCATCAGAACTTTTCAAGTACGCTGGCTTTAAGGAAGTCCAGTTTATTGAAAAGGTTACAGCTGAGCCTGAAGTTAAAGCTGAAGCTGAATCCGAGCCAGAGGTCGAGCCCAAAGCCGAGGAATCTTCAGAGCCGGAAGTCTGATTCTGGCTTTAAGTTCTTCAGAAAAGCGAAGAGTTCTTTCTCTTCGCAAATTTTATATACCATAATCGGGTTTGTTGTATACGCTTACCGGGATCTTAGTAATCTGCAACTATTCTATTTCCGGAAGCTGTATGGATAATTCTCTCAACCTGCTGAGGTAGCCCAGCGGACTACGGCGCCGGTCTTGAAAACCGGTAGCGCTTCGCGCTACGGGAGTTCGAATCTCCCCCTCAGCGTTACTTGCTAGTATCCCCAAATTCTTCAACTCTTTTAAAAAATAAATTCGTTTTTTATTTCTGAAACTGGATGAAATTTTGACAAGGAGTCGCGGCACTTTCTCAGAGAGAATTATAATTTTATGTTTAGCTGAGGGATATACCTCAGATAGCTTTCTTTTAGTTCTGTCTGGGTTATGTGGTCATAGATGTCTATGGCTTCTTTTCTGGAATCTCCCCGGAGTTCCTGAATTATTGATCTGGGACAACCGGCACGCCTTAGCCAGGTTGTGAAGAAGTGTCGAAAGCAGTGAGGAGTAAATTTTTCGTTTAGGTTGCCTTGCGGGTTGTGGAAGCCGAGCTTCTGAGCGTGTTGGGTTGTTGCGTCGTATACGGCATCTCGGGTTATCCGGGCGCCCATGACTCCAAGGAAGAGGGCTTTGTTTCGGATTTTTGGCCTTTGGTTCTGTCGCCAGGCGAGCCATTCCTGGAGGACCTTAGAGCATTCTTCATCAAAGAAAACTATGCGGTTGCTCCGTTTGGCGTGAGGTTTTAAGACTGCATAGTTCTGAGATAAGAAGAGGTCTTGAAGATCAAGGTCTATAAGTTCCTGTCTTCTTATTCCAGTTTTGGCAAAAAAGATGAACATTGCTTTATAACCTATCCAGTCGGCTGAGTCTATGAGGTCCTTCATTTGTTCCAGGTTGATTAATTGGCGCTCTTCGTGCCGTTGTTCTTTGTAGTACCGTAAGTACCGTTTCCGAAATTGTGGGACTATGTTTTTTTGGACGCCTTCCCATTCGAGGAAGTCATAGAAGGAGGAGAGAGCTGCAAAGTAGTTTTCAATGGTTGAAGGAGCGTATCCTTTTTCATCCCTGATGTGAACAAGGAAGTCTTTGAGGACCGTAGGGGAGATTTCTATAGAGTGCCGGGATAAGAAGTATTTCAGGTTGCTTTTGTATGACTGTATTGTTCTGGGGGAAAAGTTCCTGACTTCGCAGTCGTCCAAGAAATCTAATAGTAAGGCTGTTCCTTGTAGATCCTGAGTTATACATCTATCTAAAATAATTTTGTTATCATACATACTAAAAAAAGGTATTGTGTTTTATTTGCGTTTTAAGCCTGCTGTGAGTGATGTAATATATTTATATATAAAAATATAGTTTTTGCTTGTTGAAAAAAAGAAAAGGTTGTTTTTTAAAATATATCTATACGTTTGGAATTGTCTTTGTGCTTGCGTAATTGGATTTGTTTTTTAGGCATAGTAATATTGCAGCCCCTATTAGTCCGATTAGTAACATTAACGATATCCACCACTGACTCCGGTTTTTAAATTTTAACATGTTCCATGCTCCAATATATGACATGACGGCATAGTACATCATGGCGATAGCTGCAGCAAAGATTACCAGTATTGAAATCCAGCTTTCTTCTCCGAAGGCAATACTTGACATAAGCATGAGCAAAGGCGCTACAACACAAGCGATTAAACATCTAAGTATAGTGCTTATGAACATTTGATTTGGATGTTCTTTCCATAGTTCTATTTCTTCACTTTCCATACTGTAGAACCCCCCTGTTTCAGACAATATTTTAAATTTTGTCCTACAGTGATAAACCTATGTTCCTTAGATATATTTGTTTCTGCTAAGTTGATAATTTGGGTTTTAGGGTGTCCCGTTTGTGGTTTGTTTTGTATCTGAAATGTTGGAACTGGTTTAAGAACTGTAGAAATTTATTGGTAACTTCTCTAAATCTTTAAATAGTTACATGAGATCATTAAGAATTAAGGGGAGATGGGAAACGATATGAGATTAAAATATACTCTTTGGCTGTGGTTTTACAAATATTTGCCATATAATAAAGATGGAAAATTAATATTTGAACCATATAAAGGGTTTATTTACGATTTATATTCAATTGCAGATTTAGAATATCAACTGAATGAAGTATATGACTTTGCAGGACATTCAAATATGTCACTTGGCACAGCAATGCAAAAAGAGGGAGAGCTCCTAAATCAAATTGGATATTTCCACTATAGAATTAAAACAAATACTCAAAAATGGAAACATGGGGAAAGATGGTAATATTAAATTTATCACTGTAGAACTCCCCTGGTTTAGATATTATTTTTATTTTGTTCTACAGTGATAAACCTAAGTTCTTTAGATGTGTCTGTTTTGCCATGTTTAGAATTTGAATTTTATTTTAAATGGGTCTCCGTATTCGTTTTCAAGCATTTTCTTTTTTGTTTTTTTGTGTTTCTGTTTGTTTTCAAATGGGTCGATATCCCATTTGAAGTTTGGGCTAAATGGGTTTGGTGGCGGTGGAGTGTAAGTGTCCGGGTTCGGAGGTGGCGGAGTGTAAGTATCCGGGTTTGGAGGTGGTGGAGTGTAAGTGTCTGGGTTTGGAGGCGGCGGAGTGTAAGTGTCTGGGTTTGGAGGTGGTGGAGTGTAATTGTTAGATTTTGGTGGAATTGGTGTGTAATTTGATTTATTCGGTAGCGGTTTATAATCTAGAATGTTACCACGGTCTGAAATATAACCAGGTGGGTATATTTTAGGATTTGAAGATTCGAATGGATCTTTATAAGCTCTTATAGAATCTACTGATTTTGAAGACCTTAATGGATCTTCATATGCCCTTACGGGAGTCGAAGACCTTAATGGACCTTTATAAGCTCCTATAAAATCTACTGATTTTGAAGACCTTAATGGATTTTTATAAGCCCTTACAGGGTCTGGTACTGAACTTGAAGAACTGACAGGAATATTAATTTCTGGCATTATTCCTTTTGATCCTTGAACCTCATAGCTAGTGGAAGAAAAGATTTCTTCTGCTGTGACTAAACCCTTTGGCTTGACTGCTGGAAGCGGAGTCCCTTTTTTTATAGGTAAGAGTTCTGCCGTTGTATCTGAAAAAATATTACGTTTTCCTATTGTTGAGGCCTGGGTTATTGTCTCCCCTGGTTTGAAGAAAAGTTTTGATTGATCTACTTCTATCCCGAACCTAGTTAGGTCAATACGGTCTGCTGTCGCTAATGCTTTACCTGTGAGAGAGGGACGGTCAATTAATATTGTATGTAGCCCTGATGGGATATTATGTAAATTTAAAGGTTTTATGTTTGTGTGTGTCCCGATGTCTTTAGCAAGAGCATTTCTTTTTGATTGTGGCAAAGACACCAGTTCAGGAGTGGAAAATTTTCCTGTTTTTATTGCGATCTCTGCGGCTTCTGCGTGAGGTATAGGACCTGATTCTAGTGGACCTACTTTAGCGATGTCGTGATATTCTGCGAGCATTTTTGAATCAGGTTGGCTTACTCCAAGATCGTTCAGGTTTTTTTCTACGTTTTTGACATGTGATAAGCCGTGTTTTCCAAACTCATAAGCTTTTGGATAAGATAAGGCATCGCCGTTAAGTTCAGCCTGCCTTCTATTCATGTCTTCAACCATTGCGTTTAAATGTCCTTTTTTATAGAGTCCTGTTCTTGATAAACCTACATCATAGTTATATTCAATATTTTCAGCTAGGTTTGATAATGTGCCGGATGGCTTGGGTTGATTTCCATAACGTAGTTTGAAAATTATTGCGCCTTCTTTTGTGAATCCTGCAAAAGATTTTCCTGTTACGGTTGCGGCTTTTTCCCCGGTCATTACTACAAATACTTCGTTCTCGGGTTCCGGAATACCTTTAGCTCTCTTCGGTGAAGGTATTGCAATAGGTTCGTTTAATGCCCTGCTCTGTTCATCTGCGAGCCTTACAATCTCTGGGTATTGTTTTTCAAAGTTGCCAGTGGTTTCTATCGATTTGTAAGTTTCACTTTTTAGGCTTTCGGGTATTTTTACATTTCTGACTTCTTGAATGAATACCCTTTTGTTGCCAGGTAATGAGTTTTCGACTGATTCTACTTTTTTTAATACGTCTGCTTTTAATCCTGTTCCTGTAACTCTGCTTTGTATTGCTTTGTTTGTGAAATATAGTCCATGTGGCTCAAGATTTTTATTTCCTATAGTCATAAAGGTACCCTTCGCACCTACACCCACGTCATTTATTGAACCAGGATCTCGAATTCTAATTGCACCCCCTACCGTAGTATGTTCTTTTGGTGCAGCCCTTGCTCCGGTTGTAAAGTCTTTTTCGAAAACGGTTTCAACTGCTTGCGCCGTTGATTTATAGGGAACAACTTTAGACCCGAATGTTTTAGTCCTTATCAGCCCTGTAGATTCTCCCGCGATTGTACCTGCTGGCTTTATGGTTTTTGAGATGATCTTAGGACCTACCAATTCCCCCGCTAATTCTGCCGGGCGAGTTTGAGCTTTTTGTACTGTGGCCCCTGCTAGAACTCCCGTTCCCAATGCTATAGAGTCGCTTATTGTGGAAGGGTTTCGTATCATTGACTCTACGCCTAGGGGGATGTTCCCGGCTGCTGAAACTGCCATTTCTGGAATGTTGGTTACACCGGTAACAAAATCTTTTGCGGTACCCTGTGGTAATCTGTTTAGATGGTTGTTTTGAGCTGCGTCTATTTTTGAGGATAGAGCGTTTGCTTTTTCTGCTAGTGAGTATGTTAGCATTTCTTTTGTTGGTGTTTTCGGTGCTTGTAATTCTTTTAGAGAATATGGTTTTCCTTGCCCTGCTTCATATCCTTGTTTTGCTGCAGTTATTAGCCTGTCTTTTGTGCTTTGCTGCTGCGTTATTGTGTTTTGTGGTGCTCTTTCTGCTTTTACGGCCTGTATTTGCTGCTGTAATCTTTCGTTTTGCTGTTGATAAGTTGTAGAGTATGTTGGTGTTTGCTGGTTTGTTTGCGAAGGACTTGCAGGTTTTGAGCTGGAGCCAGAGCTGGCGGGCTGTGAGGGACGATTCCAGCTTGAGGTATCCCCTTGTTTTCTTTCCTGCCCATCTCTGCCTATAATTTTTATTGCCATATGTTACCCCCCTTTTTAAGTTGGAGTGCTTATTAGAGCACTCCGCTTTCTATTGTAGTTGTGGTTAGTTCTTGGGAGCTCAGGCCTAGGAGTTCCTGAGCGTATTTTAGTTTTAGGTTTCCAGCCTGCATATATTTTTCTGCAAGTAAGTAATCTTCTTCAGTTCCATTGAGCAGGAGTTTAGCTTTGTTGAGATCCTGGATGCTTGCGTTTGTGAGCATGTAAGCTGTTTCAGCTTGGGAGATGCGAATGTCTATGTATGCTGACTCTGTACAGTTTTCGTATATTGGGCTTGTTTCGTCTTCACAATCAATTACGATTTCTTCCGATTCTTCCGGTTCTTCCGGTTCTTCCGGTTCCTGCAGTTCTTCCAGTTCTTCCGGTTCCTGCAGTTCTTCCAGTTCTTCCGGTTCTCCATGTGTTTCTTTTCCTTCGTCTAGGGATATTATGTGAGAAGAGGAGCTTGAGGTATATCCGTATCCCAGGGCTGCAAAGTCGGCTGAGTCAGAAAATACGGCATTGTTAGATCGAATAATATCATAGGGAGCATAGGACGCTCTTAAGTTTTCGACTCCATAGAGGGCATTGTCATTTATGGTAATTTTTCCCCCTGAACTGTAGGCAGAGAATAGAACGGGATCTGTTGAGGCCGTGAAGAGGTTGTGGTTTATATCTACGTTGTCTGCTTGCCCTTCGAGTTCGATGTAACCGGCTCCGGTTCCTGACATAGATTGTTTGAAGGTAGAGTTTGTTATGCTGCAGTCTTCAGAGTTGTATACCCGCACGCAGGTGTTTATCATGAGATTCATGATACAGTTATCTATTTTGATTTTGTTGGACCTGTAAGAGCTTATGCTGTCATGTCCTGCGCAGTCGATTATACATTCTTTTACCTGGACATTGGTAGAGCGAGATATTCTAATTCCATCGGAGAGCAGGAGGGAAAATTTACAGTTATAGATTTTTATGTTTTTAGAGTCCAGGATTTTGATTCCGTTTCTAGCTTCTCTGAGCCCGCCTATGCTGCTTGTGCCTCCGTTTTCGTGCTGAGTGTGGAGAGATGTTGC
>DAKJ01000006.1 GCA_002496565.1 Methanosarcina sp. UBA289
GCTGTTGAGCTCGTTCCGTCTCCAAAATCCCATTTCCATGATGTGGGAGCTCCTGTGCTGGTATCCGTAAACACAACGTTTAGTGGTTCACTTCCTGATGTCGGAGAAGCCGAAAACTCAGCAACCGGTTTTGTTGCAGCTATTGTTACTGTTATGTAATTTGATTTTTTAACCGTGTTACTTCCAGCTGCATTTGTTGCTGTCAATGTTACTGTGTATTTTCCTGCTTTGGAATATTTATGTGTTGGATTCTGCAGGGTTGACGATGTTCCATCTCCAAAATCCCATTTCCATGAAGTAGGAGTTCCTGTGCTGGTATCCGTAAACACAACGTTTAATGGTGCTTTTCCTGATGTGACATCACTAGTGAAACTTGCAACCGGAGTTACTGGATTTTGTACTTGAGTAGTACCTATAAACTGCCCGAAGGCAGCCGGATCTTCTCCTACCTTCACCGTAGCTATAACTTTGTTTGTGGCGGTGTTAATTACGGATACAGTATTGCTTTCTTCATTTGCCACGTATACCCTTGTTCCCTCAGGGTTGATGGCAATTCCTAATGGGTAGCTTCCTACTTTTATAGTGGCTGTAACTTTGCTTGTGGCAGTATCAATCACAGAGACAGTGTTATCTCCATAGTTCGTTACATATGCCTTTGTTCCCGTCGGGTTGACTGCAACTCCCCACGGATAACTTCCTACAGTCACCGTGGCTGTAACCTTATTTGTTGCTGTGTCAATTACAGAGACGTTGTATTCGTTCGTCACATATATTTTTGTTCCATCTGGACTAACTGCAACTCCAGTAGGGAGATTTCCTACATTCACCGTGGCTGTAACTTTGTTTGTATCTGCGTTAATTACAGCGACATTGTTATCGAGGGTATTCACAACGTATACTTTTGTTCCATCTGGACTGACTGCAATTCCACAGGGATAATTTCCCACTTCTACCGTGGCTGTAACCTTGTTGGCTGCAGGGTCAATTACAGAGACAGTACCACTGCCCTCGTTCGCCACATATACCTTTGTTCCCTTAGGGTTGACTGCAACTCCCCAGGGATTAGATCCTACTTTTACCGTGGCTGTAACCTTGTTTGTAGCTGTATTAATTATAGAGACTGCGTCGCTGACATCGCTCGCGATATACACCTTTGTTCCATCCGGGCTAACTGCAACCCCGTAAGGGTTGTAGCCTACATTCACCGTGGCTTTAACAGTGTTACTTGAGGTGTCAATTACAGAGACAGTAGTACTGCCGCTATTCGTAATATATGCATATCTAGCCGTGTTCGAAGTACTTTGTGCAGTAGCTGCCGATGCAGTAGATAACATCAGAATTAAAACTAAAAAGATCGCTGCTGAAGCTAAAACTACTGAACACAATTTTTCATTTTTTTTCATCATCTGGCTCCGTTATATTTCGTCCTGGATTCAGCAGGTAAATCGTTTTTCCAAATATTTTTACCGACAGCGTTTTGTGGAACCTTAGATTTCATCCCGTACTAAGAAACTGCAAAAATGGTCCGCTGAATATTTCGATAATGAGATTTAGCCCATATGTTATCCAGTTTCAAATACAGTACGGATTTATCTAATTTCTGAAAAGCGCTATCCTGATACCTTCTTCATCTCAAGGGAAAATTTTCTAATCAAAAACACAATAATTCTATCACATATTTTGAAAGTCGAATAAATTTATTAAATATTTTTATGTTTGAATAATTTTTTTAATTTCAGCAAATATGTGATGCTTATTTTTTCCCGTACAGTTTGAAGATGATACCTTCATGAAAAATATCCAAATCCTAATGTCGACCTACCGAATACAGGTTTCGTTATCTAAAACTCAGTTCCAAAATCTAGGTGGTTTTTGTTTTTTGTTTACAGACTGAAGCGGAGTTTATGACAATCATGAAATCGGGATGTAGCTATAGATTCCATGTAGATCTAACAAAATTAACAAACATCAAATCTATTTTGTTCAATTTTGGCATTGTCCAATCTTAAAGTCTACCGTTGGTACTTATTTATACCGTATTCATATCCTCTAAGAAAGAACCGTTATAGGGGTTCTTGTTATAGAGATTGTATGTTAGGTCTTACATGCTAGGAAATTAGCTATTTTTGTTCCACGATCAATGATTCATTCTATCTTTCTCTATTTTATATTAAAATGTTTCGAATATTTGACTAAATAATTTAATTTTTAGTTATTTCTTTTATTTTATGTGTTATTTGATGCGGCTTTGTAATATCAAATAAACTTCGGTTTAATTTATACGAAAAACATGGGCTCCAGTCCTTTCTTTATTGTAAAAATCAAATTCAACTTTAAGATAAATCTTAGACATTAGCATGAAAAATGATACTCATTTGATTTTTCGAATCTTGAC
Organism: Methanosarcina sp. UBA289; assembly: GCA_002496565.1. GTDB lineage: Archaea > Halobacteriota > Methanosarcinia > Methanosarcinales > Methanosarcinaceae > Methanosarcina. The sequence goes on from DAKJ01000006.1 coordinate 2,396, forward strand.
CGAGTACGAATATTAATGCATTTAATAAATTGGGGTGTTGTTTTTTCTGTTAAATTACAAATTTTAAGAGATTTTCAAGTCAAAATTTGAGACATAAAAATAGGTTCATTTATGTAATACGAAAACTTGATGTCGGATTTATACTGAAATACTGCCAATCATAATTGCATATTTTGAGTAATTGTCTAAAAGTACTACATAAGAAATATTATTCTTCTTGGAATATCTACTGAAATTTCTTTAAAGTCTATTTTGATTCACAATTCCTGCTTCTCTTGAAGATATATTTTACATTCAACGCCTGTTTTATCTTTTCAAAAGTTGTTGATGTTTCTTTTTATTCCACATCTTCTCCAAAAATTATATTCTGCTACGCTTTTTCAAGTCAAGTATATGCTTTAATTAACCTAATAGCAATTAAAACAAGCAAATATTATTACTAATTTTCCAATTGGAGTATATATCTAAACTTATAGTACTTCAATTGGAAGCACTAATTGAAAACTCCAAATATAAAAAAGTCGAGATGTTATGTAGTGACAGTCGATTGCCGAAAACCGCAAGCACAATGCCGACTCTCAAACCTGGTAATACAAGGCTAAAGGGTTGGTTTTGTCAGATTTGATCATTGATTCTACACGCCCTTTAGTCTTGATCTCTTTCATCGTTTTTCAATTTAAGGTATTCATTTTTTGGATACTACAATATATCCAGCCATAGTTTTAGTGTTACTGCCTTTAGCGTTCTTCACTGTTAAGCTGACAGTGTATTTTCCCGCTTTACTGTATGTTGTGCAGGACTCATAATGTTGAGTACATTCCATCTGTTGAATATGTTCCATCGTGTTTGTTGAATCAGTTGTCAAGAGAGCCATATCCATATCCTTTCGCTACCCAATTCTCAACACTGTGATCAGATGGCCCCAATATGTTTGAACCTGATCCTACCATAACGTAAGGCGACACAGCCCACATAACGTTATCATGAACGTTAATTGACCCTCTTGCATTAAAATTTCCAATGCCTGCACTGCTGCTTGATCCTTTGAAATCATGCATGATATTATGATGGACATTCACATTCGTCAATGAATTTACCATCTCAACACAACACCAGCCAGATTCGGCACTACCTGAGAAGGTATTATGATCTACTTCAATGTTTGTGCAATTGTTTATCCTGACACCTGTATTGGTTTGAACCTCAACATCACAGTTATACATTCTGGAATCCTTAGTACCGGATAAGAATCCTACACCGTCGTGTCCTACGGAATGCATTCTGCAATTGTATACATCTATTCCAGAGCTTTTAGTGATTCTGACACCATCACTATACAGATAGCGAGTGAATAAAATATCGTGTACTTTACAATCACTCGATGACCTGAATTGTATGCAGTTTCGATAGCCTCCATGACCTCCATCATTTGGTCCAGTTGCTGTACTTTTGAACTGAAGGTCACATACTTCAACGTTAGAAACACCTGACCCGAACACATATGCAGGCGATCTCACTGAGTTACAAACTGAACCGGTAGCAAAGATTATTGTATCGTCGCCTGCACCTTTCAGTACCACATTAGATTTCAAAATTATAGGTGCACTTATCTGATAAGTGCCAGCACCAAGGATAACATATCCAGGGTTGCTTGATGTTGCTCCTGATGCAACAGAATTAATTGCTTTATTAATTGCAGTCTGGGCATCTGGTTCAGACGTCGGATTTACAGTTATTGTATTTTGTGCGCCTAACGCAGCAGGTACGGTTGTTAAAATAAGGCATGTTACTAGGAATAGGGTTCCTATCTGTCTTTTTAGCATCATATCACCTTTGGGTTGGATTTGGAATTTGAGTAAACAAAGAATTCCATAGGGTTAGAGTCTATTTTTCCCAAAGCACATACGGCCGTTAAACTAAGATATGTTGTCAGGAATAGGGCTTCCTGCTTCATTTTAAACATCGTATCACCTTTGGGTTGGATTTAAAATTTAAGTAAACTCAAAAACTCAGGATAATCGTATACTCTTTCCTAGATATTTTCTCAAAGTTCTATAATTGGAGGTGGGTTGGACATTAGAAGATTTTGCTTCTATTTCTCAAAATCTGTTACTGACCATAGGATGTTATTCTTCTGGTCGATACTTCCTGTTTCACTAACCACGGCCTCTAGCAAAGTTAACTTTTTTGAAAAGTTTTCATCTATCTGCTATTTTATTGCTAAGTTGGCATTTCAGGTTTATACAGGCTATATTATAAAATAGTATTTATTTTTCGGAAAAATTTTGAAAACAAGTAATGTAAAATATTAATAAGTTATTAGAGAAATCTAATTGTGGAAATAATTTAAATTTTAAGACAAGTACCAAACTTAATTGAACACTTCTGTTATTAACTTTAAAAATTCGAACTACAACAGTAAAACTTTTTAGAAATCGATAAAGAAAAATATTTTTGCTTTCCTTATCGTAACTGAAAAATTTATGAAAATAAATATGTTAATTCATAATCCATAATTATTTTTTAAACTTGTCTTAAAATTTAAATTATTTCCACAATTAGATAACGGGTAATATTAACATACTTCCAACGAGTAGATCTTAAAGAGACTGATTAATCTACACTTTCTCATTATTGATAAAAACAAAAAAATTAATGGAGAGTAGATAAAAGAAAAAGGACAGTTATCTGCCCCTTTTATTTCCGAAAATCACTTATGGGCAAATACGCCATAATTTCGTCTTTCTCTACCGCATCGATCCTACAAAAACCGAAGCTCTCGAACTATACGATCCTGTAAGTGTGTGCAGGACTCTTCTTAATATTGAATATGTTCCATCGTGTTTGTTGAATCAGTTGCCCAGAGAGCCGTATCCATATCCTTTCGCTACCCAGTTCTCAACACTGTGATCAGATGGTCCCAGTGTGTTTGAGCCTGATCCTACAGTAACGTAAGGTGACACGTTCCACATAACGTTATCATGAACTCTAATAGATCCGCTTGCATGAACATTTCCAATGCCTGCACTGCTGCTTGATCCTTTGAAATCATGCATGATATTATGATGGACATTCGTATTTGTCAGTGAATTTTCCAGCTCAACGCAGCACCAGCCAGATCCAGCATTACCTGAGAAGGTATTGTGATCCACTTCAATATTTGCGCAATTGTCTATCCTGACACCTGTATTGGTTTGAACCTCAACATCACAGTTATACATTCTGGAATCCTTAGTTCCGGATAAAAATGCTACACCATCATGTCCTACCGAATGCATTCTGCAATTATATACTTCTATTCCAGAACTTTTACTAACTCTGACACCATCACTGTACAGATAGCGAGTGAACAAAATATCGTGTACTTTACAATCACTCGATGATCTGAATTGTATGCAGTTTCGATAGTTTCCGTGCCCTCCGTCACTTGGTCCAGTTGCTGTACTTTTGAACTGAAGGTCACATACTTCAACGTTAGAAACACCTGACCCGAACACATATGCAGGCGATCCTTCGGAGTTACAAACTGAACCGGTAGCAAAGATTATTGTATCGTCGCCTGCACCTTTCAGTACCACATTAGATTTCAAAATTATAGGTGCACTTATCTGATAAGTGCCAGCACCAAGGATAACATATCCAGGGTTGCTTGATGTTGCTCCTGATGCAACAGAATTAATTGCTTTATTAATTGCAGTCTGGGCATCTGATCCAGACGTCGGATTAACAGTTATTGCATTTTGTGCGCCTAACGCAGCAGGTACGGTTGTTAAAATAAGGCATGTTACCAGGAATAGGGTTCCTAGTTGTCTTTTTAGCATCGTATCACCTTTGGGTTGGATTTGGAATTTGAGTAAACTCAAAAAAACCTTATAGGGACTAGTATATCTTCCCAAAAGCACATACGGCCGTTAAACTAAGACATGGTATCAGGAATAGGGTTTCCTGCTCTACTTTTAGCATCGTATCACCTTTGGGTTGGATTTGGAATCTGCGTAAACTCAAAAAACTATAAGATAGTTATATTTCTCCCAACAGTTGATACGGCTGTTAAAATAAGACATGGTTTCGGGAATAGGGTTTCCTGCTTTATTTTTAGCATCGTATCGCCTCTAGGTTGGAATTCGAATTTGAGCAACTCAAAAATTCCAGGATAATCGCATACTCTTTCCCAGATATTTCTCAAAATTCCATATTACGTACTCGTAATGTTTTTTCCGAACTATCTAATTAGACCGAGTATATCAATATCTAATTATGCCGGGTCTATACGGTAATTCAAAGATTATTATTACGTCTGCGTAATATTTTTGAATCTATCTAATTCAGTTCTCTGCGATTTATGTGGGGCGGACACGTTGCACACAGAGTCTCACTCTCCAATTACATTATAGGGATCAGTCATTGGAGGTGGGGTCGGATATTAGAAGTTTTGGCTTCTATCACTCAAAACCTGCTACTGACCACCATAGGATGTTATTCCTTCTGGTCAATAGTTACTTTTTTTACTAACACGGCCTCTAGCCGGGTCAACTCTTCTGAAAGGTTTTTCACTTTCTGTTGTTTAACTGCTAAGTTGACATCTAGGTTTATACAGGTTATATTATAAAATATTTTTGCATTTTTCAAAAAAAATTTGGAAAGTATACAATATATAATAATATGATTTATTGGAGAATGACTGACTCTAATTATATCCACATTTCTAAGATTTATGTAAAAGTATCTGATTGAAGCGGATCAGTGTAGAAACACAAGTATTTCGGCACAAAAGCATGAGACAAAAACATTAAGAATTTCACATTAGCTAAAAAAGTTAAGAAATTATATCTTGGGAGCCGGTTATTGAAAAATTGAGAGTATGAAGAATTGAGAGTATGAGGGTGGCTTTCAATTATTTTAAAATAAGGTCAAAGGGCGTGTTTATCATATATTATCAATGATACTATCACGCCCTTTCTCCTTGATCTTTTTCTTTTTCCAATTCAGTTTTATTTACTTTCGGAGTATATTCCCAGCCTTGTGTTTGTTGTCACCTTTATGAAGTTTGTCTTCGTTACAGTACTGTTGCCTTCCACATTACTTACTGTAAATCTAATCTTATAGAGCCCCAGAAGATTTACGATCATTTTCGAAATTGCAGTCACTTTGCCACTTTTATATAATTCCATTTTGTTTTTGTACTACTTCCTGCTGCATTTGTTGCTGTAAGTTTAACCGTGTAGGTTCCTGCGGCTGAATATGTGTGTGTTGGACTCTTTTCTGTTGAAGATTTTCCATCTCCGAAATTCCATTTCCATGAGGTTGGCGATCCTTTGCTTGTCTCAGTAAATGTTACCTTTAGTGGCGCTTTTCCTGAGAGTGGCGATCCCCAGAAATCTGCAGTCGGAGCTTGCGAAGTTCCTGTCACGGTTATATAATTTGATTTTGTCACCGTGTTGATGCCTGCCGCATTTGTTACTGTAAGTTTAACAGTATATTTCCCTGTTTTGGAATACTTATGCGTTGGATTCTGCTTGGTTGAAATTGTTCCGTCTCCAAAATCCCATTTCCATTTCTTTGGTGTTCCTGTGCTTGCATCGGTAAATTTAACATTTAATGGAACTTTTCCTGATGTTGGAGATGCAGAGAATGCAGCGACTGGTTTTGTCGCAGCTGTTGTTACTGTTATATAATTTGATTTTGTTGCTGTATTGCTACCCGCAGAGTTAGTTACTGTAAGTGTTACTTTGTATTTTCCTACTTTGGAGTACTTATGCGTTGGATTTTTGGCTGTTGAAGTTGTTCCGTTTCCGAAATTCCATTTCCATGCAGTTGGCGTTCCTGTACTTGTGTCAGTAAATTTAACGTTTAATGGTGCTTTCCCAGAAATTGGAGAAACAGAAAAGTTTGCGGCAGGAGGTATTGGTGCCGGTTCACTTTCAGATAAGAAATAAGAAACAATGAAAAATGAATAAAAAGAGTGAGCAAAAGAAAAGAGAACAGTTTCCTGTTCACCTTCTTCTAGGCATATTATTTGTGGGCAAAGTAAGCCACAATTTCTTCTTCACTTACGGTATCTATCCTGCAAAAACCGAAGCGCTCAAACTGTACAATGTTGTCAAGCTCGGTTGCAATCCCCTGCTCACCGATACCTTTTAGATCACCTTCGGGACCGCGTACTTTCACATTTATTCCTTCAAGTGGGACCCAGTGGATGATTTTTGCCTTTGCTTTTTTAAGAGCTTCAAGAGAAACATCGGAGAGCTTTGCCTGAAGTGGGGAAAGGGAAGTAATCTCTATATTGCAGAAATCTTTTAAGCGGATAACAGAACCCACTTCCAGCTTTTCGACATCCTCCGTGCAGACAAGAACCTTATTTCCTACAGCAATTTCCCTGAATCCCCTTGCATGGTCTGTGGGATGAAGAGGAAGCTTAGCAACTGTCGGTTTCGAATCTGTAATTTCCAGTTCTACAGGGTCCCAGACAAAGAAATAACGGTTTGCAATAGGGTCCACGATTTTGCGGTTTTCGGCGTAGAGAGACTCCATGCTTATACTCACGTCAGTCATTCCGACTCCCATCTCTATCATGAACTTCTTCAGAGCTTCGGCCTGGATTCCACGGCGTCGGATTGCCCGGATTGTGGGAAGCCTCGGGTCGTCCCAGCCACTATATTCCCCTGCTTCTATGGCTTTTCTCAGGGTACTCGTGCTAAACTTTCCAAATTCATGGATCTTGACCCTACCCCAGTGAGTTGTTCTCGGGTATTTCCAACCGAAGTATTTGTATATGTAGCCCTGCCGCTTTTCACTGTCTATAAGGTCTTTACCCCGGATAATATGGGTCATGCCCAGCTCGTGGTCTTCGATTGCGCCTGCAAAATCCAGAAGCGGCCAGACAACATATTTATTCCCAATTTCAGGGCGCGGATGCGACATCTTTCTTATCCTGAAGGCTCCCCAGTCCCTCAACGCAGGATCCTTATGTTTAATGTCGGTCTTGATTCTCAGCACTGCCTGCTGATCTTCGTATTCACCGGCAAGCATCTTTTCCCAATGCATAAGGTTTTCTTCAGGACTGGTATCCCTGTGCGGGCAGGCCTGCTTTGCATCCTTAAACCGTTTGAAATCTTCTCCTTTACAGAAGCAGACATAAGCCTTGCCCATCTCGATAAGTTTTCTTGCGTAGTCGTAATACATAGGGAAGTGGTCAGAGGCATAGACAACCTGGTCAGGTACAACCCCGAGCCATTTGAAGTCATCGAGGTACCAGTCATAAGCCTCAAGCATAGGCCGCTTTATATCAGGATCGGTATCGTCAAAACGCAAGACAAATTTTCCGTTGTACATTTTCACGTATTCGGAGTTAACTACCATGCCTCTTGCACTGCCAAGGGTTGCGGGCCCGTTTGGATTCGGAGCAAAACGCATTACAACTTTGCCATTTTCTGCTCCTTCAAGAGGTTTTAAGCCTTTGTCAGGCTCTTTTTTTACACTAAGGGCTTCGATGAGCTCGGGGGCAATTTCTGAGAGCTTTGCTTCCCAGGTTTCAGGGTTTCCCTTTGCAATCTCGGGAATAATGTTTTCAAGAGCCTCAGATACTGCATTAGGATCGGATCTGAGTTGAGGGCATTCCCCCATTACTTTGCCCATTACAGCTTTAGGCTGGGGGGCTTTCCCATATTTTACAGCATTTTGATAGGCGTATTTTTCAATTGTTTTAAGATCTTCAGGACTTAAGGTCATAGAAGCTTCTCCAAAAATAATCTGGATTGAATGATTAAGAGCAAGTCTTTTTAAATAAGACTTGATCGAATATGTCATGATGTCGTGATCAACCGCAACAGTTGCGGTTGAGAAAAACATGTAAATAGGATTATAAAAAGTCACCGAAGCGCAGGAATTCCCGGCAAAAGCTGAAAAAAAGCTTTCTGAATAGCTTATCCTACATACGGAAATCTCATTTGGGAATGGAAGCTTCGATTTCCCGGATGCGGGATACTTTCTCATTGATTTTCTTAAGCTCAAGCTCAAAATCTTCCAGGAACTTCGGGACTGCATCCCCGGGTACGGCACCCTGAGCCGAGGGCTTGATAAGGTTAGCCTGTTCAAGGACCCTGAGTGAGTAACGCACTTTATGGTTCTGCATTCCGGTAACTTCTGCAAGTTTCAGGATTCCAATAGGAGCTCCTTCAATCACTTTTTTGAGCACCAGAAGATGGCGCTCAGTAAGGTCAAGTTCGGTTACGATATTTCCAAGCAGCATCAGACAACCTCGTTTCTAAGTATTCCTATTCCCTGGATTTCAACTTCCACAATATCTCCACGCTGAAGTTCTCCAACCCCAGGCGGCGTCCCTGTGGCAATAACATCTCCAACTTCCAGGGTCATGATTTCGGTAATAAACTCAATAAGATAAGGAATGTCAAAAATAAGGTTTGAAGTGCTGGAAGCCTGCCTGGTTTCCCCATTTACCCTGCAGGCAATCTTTGCATCCGTAATATCAATCTCGTCGGGAAAAGCAAGATAAGGCCCAAAAGCTGCAAAGGTATCAAAACTCTTTGCCCTTGTCCACTGTCCATCTTTTTGTTGGAGATCCCGCGCGGTCACATCATTAAAGCAAGTATAACCCGCAATCACATCCACGGCCTTTGAGGCTGGGATATTCTTACATCGTTTGCCTATAACGACTGCAAGTTCGGCTTCATGTTCCACTCTGGAGCTTGATTCCGGATAAATTATCTTATCTTCATGCCCTATAACAGCTGAAGGAGGCTTTAAAAAGAGAACAGGTTTTTCCGGGACTTTCATGTTTAGCTCTTCAGCATGATCCTTGTAGTTAAGGCCGACACATACGATTTTGGAGGGAGATGAAGGCGGCAGGATACGAAGTTCCGAAAGCTCATAGATCCCTGCGGAAGTCCCTCCTTTTGGATACACGTGCCCATTTTCGATTTCTCCATAAAAAACTTCATCTTTTGATCTGAACCTTCCAATCATATATCAGTCTTCTCCTGCTTTCTGGGATGGTTTCGTCTGCTTTCCTTTATTTTTTAAAAGGATATATTCAAACTTAAATTTTAACTCTTCGCCCACTGGCATCCCGCATATATTTTCCAAGCTCGGAGTCAAGGAGCTGCTCACCTGAAAACACAGGCCCGTCCTTGCAAACTCTCAATCCGGACCGGTCTATGCAGCACGCCCCGCAGACACCTATTCCGCACTTAAAATAGCGGTGAAGGCTGAACTCAGATTTTTTAAGAGCCTTTCTTTCCTCAAGGAGCCTGAAAACCGAAGCCATCATTATTTCCGGCCCGCAGACTGCAATTCTGTTATAAACCGAAAGATTGAGGCCATTGAGCACATCGGTCACAAAGCCCTTTGTCCCTTTTGAGCCATCATCCGTAGAAACGTAGACTTTCCCTGCTGCTGCAAAACGCTCTTCAAAAAGCAGATCGTCTGCACTCCGGGCTCCGAGAACTGTGTGTACCTCAGAACCTGCACTCCGGGCTGCTTCGGCATAAGGAGCAAGAGGAGCAGCTCCGACCCCGCCTGCAATAACCAGAGTTTTTTCTCCTTCCGATGGCAGGGAAAAGCCCTTTCCGAAAGGCCCTCTGAGTCCGAAAGAATCCCCTTCTTTTAACTCAAAAAGCTTTGAAGTTGCCTCCCCTACTTTCTGGACAGTTATGGAGTTCTTACTCGAGAGGCCCATAGGCACCTCGTCCACACCCCTGACCCAGACCATCACGAACTGGCCGGGCTTCATAGTCTCAAACTGGAGATCAAAGAAAAAAGTCTTAACCGAAGGAGACTCTTCATTTATCCGTAATATTGTAGCATTAAGAGGTAGCATCAGACCATCTCATGGGCAAGCCCTATTAATTCTTTTACATCCGAATAGCCTTTCCTCTGCAGAAAAGCTTCGATACCTGTACTGATTTCTGAGAAGATGTCAAGCCTGTCATAGACGGCTGATCCTACCTGGACAGCCGCAGCCCCTGCCATCATAATTTCTACCGCGTCCTGCCAGGAAGATACCCCTCCTACCCCTATTACAGGAATTTCCAGGGCAGTATATAGGTCATAAACGCATTTGACAGCTACGGGTTTGACAGCCTTTCCTGAAAGTCCTCCTGAACGGTTTCCAAGAACAGGATATCCGGACTCGATATCTATAGCCATCCCTTTTAAGGTATTAATTGCAACAACTGCATCGGCACCCCCTGATTCTGCTGCATTACCTATGCACGTAATATCAGAAACATTCGGGGTAAGTTTAACCCATACTGGCACATTTGCCACATCTTTTACTGCGGCTGTTACTGCCTCTACAAGGCAGGGGTTAGAGCCAATGTCAGCTCCATATCCTTCTGCATGTGGACAACTTACATTAAGCTCAAAAGCATCGGGCTTTGCAGGAAGCATACCTTCAGCAACTTCCTCAAATTCGGCAGGACTTCCACCGAAGATGCTTGCAATTATCGGGACTCCGGAGTCCTTTTTTGCAATCTCGAGTTCCTGGATAAAAGCAGGATAGGAAGGATTCGGAAGTCCCATTGCGTTCAAAAATCCGTAGTCAAGCTTGACCATGCTTGGGTTTGGATGCCCGGTTTTAGGCATGGGACCTATGGATTTGGTCACAGCCGCGCCTGCTCCTCCCTCACGTGCAACCCTGCACAAAGATGCCCCAGTTGTGCCAAGCACTCCGGCTGCAAGAATGGTCGGGTTTTTCAGTTTAAGTCCGGTAAGAGTATACATTAGCTGGCTCCTTTCTGCCCTGTTAGAATATCGTTCTTATTATCATTCGCATTATTCACTCGTATAAATCATCTGAGTCACACGAATCTCTGGAAATCTGCAGGAGTGCTTCTTCAGCTAGTCTCTTTCCACCCATCTGTACAAGTCTGCGTCCGAGCTCCCTGGCTTTCTCGATGCCTCCTGCCATAGGTATGTATTCATTTATTCCTACAGTTTCTGTTCCATCAAGGGAAAGAACCTCAGCCCGCACATGGATTTCTTTCCGGTCAGGTGTAATTTCGGCATAAGAACCTATGGGAGTGGTGCAACCTCCACCGAGTTCGGAAATTAGGATGCGCTCGATTTCGGTGGCAATCCGGCTGTCGGTATGGTCAAGTTTGGAAACTGCAGCTTCAGCTTCAGTGTCTGCCCTTGTGACAACTGCAACCGTACCCTGGTTAGGAGAGGGACAGAAGAAATCAGGAGAAAGAATCTCACCTTCAAGTTCCCAGCCCATGCGTTCAAGCCCTGCCTTGGCAAGCAGGATGCCATCATATTGCCCTTCTTTGAGTTTCCTGAGCCTCGTATCGATATTACCCCTCAAATCCTGTGTAATAAGGTCAGGCCTGTAGCGCTTGATCTGGGCAGCTCTTCTCAGGGAACTGGTACCTATAATGGACTGCTCGGGAAGCTCATCCAGGGATGTCCCGTCATAAGTCAGCAAGATATCAAATGGGGTATCACGCTTCAGAACGGCAGCGGTTGGAAGGGTCGGCGGGCGAATCGTTGGCATATCCTTCATAGAATGGACTGCTATGTCTATTTCTCCTGCAAGCATAACTTCGTCCAGTTCCCTTACAAAAGCCCCAACTCCGCTTGAGATTGCGTGCAGAGGCCGGTCCGTAAACCGATCTCCGTTGGTTTTTATGATTTTCAAGCTGGTTTCAACGCCCTGTGCTTTCAAAAGGCGTTTAACATTCTCGGCCTGGGCAAGTGCAAGCTGGCTGCCCCGCGTACCTATAATCATGTGAAATCCTCGTTTTCAAAGATGTAAATCCGCTCAGAGATTTTCAGTATATGCTTTAAGGGTTTTTTCGATGTCCTCTTCGCTGTGGGCTGCGGAGACGAAATTGGTCTCAAACTGTGAGGGAGGGAGGAAAATTCCGCTTGCGAGCATCCTGTGGAAGAAAGCAAGGTAACCCTCCTTATCGCACTTCAGAGCTTCCTGGTAATTGTGAGGTTCTGCCCCGAAGAATATCTTGAACATTGAAGCAATTCCGCATACGCTGTAATCAAGTCCATTGTCCTCTACAATTTCGGAGAGTACAGCCCGTATGTAATCACCCTTTGAATTGACTTTTTCGTGAATCTTTTCTTCTTTCAGATAGTCGAGCACTGCAATACCTGCAGCCACGGAACACGGGCTTCCGCTGAAAGTTCCTGCCTGATAGACTGGGCCGGATGGAGAGATCATTTCCATGATTTCCCGCCTGCCGCCAAAAACCCCTATAGGCAGGCCTCCACCCACAATCTTTCCAAGGGTGGTCATATCAGGCACGACCCCGAAGTATTCCTGTGCCCCTCCCATTGCGAGCCTGAATCCGGTAATAACCTCATCGAATATAAGAAGCACATCATTTTCCAGGGTAAGCTTCCTGAGTTCTTCCAGGTATCCGGGAAGGGGAGTTATCGGACCTATGTTACCGAGCACAGGCTCTATGATGACTGCAGCCAGTTCATCTCTGTTCTTCTCCACGAGCTCGGTCATTGCTTCAATATCATTGTACGGAGCCTGAAGGGTGTACTTCGTGAAATCTGCAGGAATTCCCAGGGAATCGGGTTCTCCAAGGGTTGTAGCTCCTGACCCTGCTTTTACCAGTACCGCATCATGTGCCCCGTGAAATCCGCCTTCAATTTTGATGAATTTGTTTCTACCAGTAAAGCCACGGGCAAGGCGAAGGGCGCTCATCGTGGCTTCTGTACCTGTGGATACGAAACGGAGCATATCAATACTGGGATAATACCCTGCAATTTTCTCGGCGAGAGTTACTTCAAGCTCTGTTGGGGTTCCGTAGAGCCAGCCTTTGTCGAGCTGGGCTTTAATAGCCTCTTTTATTACAGGGTGGTTGTGCCCAAGGAGAGCAGGGCCATAAGCCAGACAGTAATCGATGTATTCGTTCCCATCAAGATCTTTTATTTTTGAGCCGTCGGCTGATGCTGTATAGAAAGGATAGGGCTTGATTGCGCGTACAGGACTGCTTACCCCACCCGGAATAAGGGTCTTTGCTTTCTCATACATCTGTCTGGACTTCTCAAGTGTTACCTCGGATATCATGGAAATCTCACCGGATTGGACTGAAAATTTGTAATAATTCTTTGTGAATTCAAGTGAAGTTCTGAACTGAGCTTAAATTAGATATCGAACTGAATTTATACTGAGCTAAATCATATCGAACTAAATTATATCGAACTATATTATACCGAACTATATTAATATTAAACGGACTTTATATATTAAGCTGCACTTTGAAGTAAGGCGTTTTATACCTTACTGTATTCCTTTTCTATCTTATAACAGAGCCTTCCCCTATTAAGCAGTTGTTGATGGTTTGGGCTGTAACTGGAATAAGCAATAAGCTTGAAAGACGAAAGCTGAAAGACGGGGAAGAAGAAAAACGAAATAAACTTTCTGAAAAGAAGGAGCGCCTGAAAAAGAGGCGCTTACTTCAGCATGCGGGCGACATCCTTTGCAAAGTAAGTGATGATAATGTCAGCTCCTGCCCTTTTGATGGAAATGAGGGATTCATACACGGTTTTCTCTTCATCAAGCCAGCCTTTAGCTGCTGCGGCTTTAAGCATGGAGTACTCCCCACTTACGTTGTATGCGGCTGTGGGCATCTGGTATTCCGTCTTGACACGATAGATAATATCAAGGTAAGGAAGGGCTGGCTTTACCATTATTATATCTGCACCTTCAGCCACATCGAGGGTTACTTCCCTGAGAGCTTCATCACTGTTTGCAGGGTCCATCTGGTAAGTAGATCGGTCTCCGAAAGAATATCCTGATTCGGCGGCTTCCCTGAAAGGCCCATAGAAAGAAGAATGGTACTTTGCAGCATAGGACATGATTGGAATATTCTCAAATCCGTTGAGGTCAAGTTCTTGCCTAATCGCTTCTACCATTCCGTCCATCATTCCAGAGGGGGCTACCATATCAGCGCCTGCTTTTGCATGGCTGACCGCAATTTTTCCGAGAACCTCAAGGGTGGGATCATTCAGGATTTCTTTCGTTTCAAAATCCACAATTCCGCAGTGTCCGTGGCTTGTGTACTCACACATACAGATATCCGTGATCACCACAAGTTCATCCCCCACTTCGGCTTTGATTCTCCGGACAGCTTCCTGCAGGACATCGGTTTCCCCATAGGAGGAACTGCCTTCCGCGTCTTTGAATGCAGGCACTCCGAAAAGGATTACTGCAGGAATCCCGAGATCTGCAATCTCTCTTGCCTCTTTTGCAACCTCTGAGAGAGGGAAACTGTATATGCCTGGCATGGAAGAAATTTCAACAGCAGAATCGATAGTCTCATTTACAAAAATAGGCTGAACCAGGTCGTCTAGGGATAAGGTAGTTTCGCGCACTAGGTTCCTGATTTTTCCTTTTCTCAATCGTCTTAACCTGATATCTGGAAACATTTGATCACTTCTCTGTGAATTCTCTGCAAATCTCATGTAGTTTCTGATTCTTTTTATTAGTTGCCTTTTTCAGAGACCCGATTTGTCATATTTCCGCAATCGGGTTTTATTTTTTCTATATTTGCCTTTTCTTTTTCCAGGCAGAAGACCCTTGAAACTACGTCAAGGAATTCTTCATTTCCGAGTTCTGCGGCCTGGCGGAGAACTTTGGTAGGTTCGGCAAGAATTTTATTTACTATGGAATGGGTAAGGTCATCAAGTACCTCAGTTTCAATTTCCCCTATAGTATGGTAAGCACAAAGCCTGTTGACTGCTTTTTCCCTTTCCCGTATCCTTACATCGTATACCTGCCTGTAAAGGTCAGAAATGATTTTGTCTGCTTTCTGGCGCTTATACTGGAGATTTAAAAGCCTGATCTCATCCTGAATTATCTCTTCGGCTTTTTTAGCTTCCTCTTTCCTCATCTTGAGCGTCTTCTCACTGATTACCCTGAGATTGTCAATATTGCACAGTTCCACGTTAGCGAGTTCAGCAACCGATTCTTCGATATCCCTGGGATTTGCTATATCAATTAAGAGGAGTTTACGGGATTTATCCCGGTCTTTTATAGCTTTTTCAACAATTTCTCTGGTTAAAATGTAATGAGGAGCACCTGTACCACTGATTACTACGTCAGCATCTTTAAGATAAACCTCTACTTCATCGAGCCTGACCGCGTGTCCTCCTAGTTCATAGGCAATTTCTTCGGCTTTTTTGAAAGTACGGTTAGCAATGTAGATTGCTTCAATGTTCTTTTCAGCCAGAGCTTTTGCTACAAGGACACCGATTTCCCCTGCTCCGATCACAAGTACGTATTTTCCTGTGAGCCCTTCCAGAATGTCCTCTGCAAGATCCACAGCTGCAGAACCTATGGAAACCGAACCCTTATTTATTCTGGTCTCGTTGCGTATACGCTTTCCGACCTGAATAGCCTTATCAAAGGCAGTATCCAGGATTTTTCCCGTTGTTTCTTTTTTCTTGCAATACGCATAGAGGTCTTTTATCTGTCCAAGGATCTGGTCTTCTCCTACAATCATAGACTCAAGCCCCCCAGCAAGCCTGAGAAGGTGCTCAAGGGATTCATCGTGCCCATAGAAATCTATAATATGGGTGGAAGCTCCCATTTCCTTTGCAAAAGAGAAAAGTACACTGCTGCTTTTGGGGGAAACAACATAGATTTCAACGCGGTTGCAGGTTTTTAACACGACACATTCGTGAACGTACTCATAATTACACAGGTGGTGGAGTAGCCCGTCCAGATCTCCGTGCCAGGCGGACTCCATTTCCTCAATTTTTGCTTTTTTATGGGATATAACCATACTTGAGATTTCTGTCACAGAGAGCCTCCGGATAGAATGGATAAGGGGATATAGAATTAATATAAGGAGTTAATATAAGGAATTATAAATTAAACTTTGTCCAGGACTCCTTAGCCTTTTCTCATTAAGTGAATTTTTATCTACAGAATACTTCGAGTTAAAGTTTTCATTTGCAGAATATTTTGATTCATAGAGTATTTATGTTCAAGAAGTTTTATTTCCTTCTTGTTTTTATTCTTCGAAAGTTCTTATAGTTCTTAGCTCCCTGTCAGGTTTTACCTGCTGGAATTTTCAAGGCAACCTGAAATTATATTGTATGCTCTTTCCGCTGCTGTTTCATAAGACTCGGAAAAGCCACTCCAGACAAACTTGCTTTCAAGAATTTTCCAGAGAATTGCCTTTCTCTGCCTCTGTTCTGCCACATGATGCTTGAGATAACTTCTAAGCTCATCCTGAAGCCGAATCATATTGGAATATTCTGGAGTTATCAAACCTTCGATCTGCTTGCGGGTGTATTTTGAGACTGCAGGACTGTGGCCGAGAGTGGAAATACCGATTACAAGGTCGCCTCTTTTTATTACTGATGGGATTACGACACTACCTAAAGCGTCAACCTGATTAATCAAAATATCGCTCTCCCTTGCAATGGCAGTGATTTTTTGGTTAAGTTCAAAATTGCTTGTCGCGGGTATGACAATAAAAGCCCCTGAAATTAGTTCTCTGAGTTCGGAATCCGAAGCTTCAAGCAGATCAAGCCTAACAAGCCGCACCTGTCCTGAAGCTTCAAGTTCCTGAAGGCGCTGGGAGAATTCGAGGCTGGCAACAAGAGTATCTGCACATCCTGAGAAGAGTTCAGCTTTGCGTTCTCCAACCGAGCCTCCTCCAAAGATAACGATTTTTCTGCCAGACAGATCAAGCATAAGCGGGAGAATATTGTTTGTTTCAGCCATAGCCAGGAACCTCGCAATGATAAATTTTAATGCAACACCTTACAGCCTGACCCCGGTTTTTTTGAACTCCCGTTCACTGAAAAAGAGGGTATAATCCTTAATTCCTGTAGCTTCTGAGATTCTGACAGCTACCTCTTTACAGTCTTCTGGAGTATAAGAGTGAACCATAGTGAACAGGTTATATGGCCAGTCAGGATAGCGCGGACGTTCATAGCAATGAGTCACTTCTGGGAATTTGGCCATTATTGTCCCGACTTTTTCAATTTGCTCCCCCGGGACGTTCCAGACACACATAGCATTGGCTGTTATTCCTATTGCCCTGTGCCCTATTGAAGCTGCAAAACGCCGGATTTTTCCGGCTTTCTGAAGGCGTTTAAGTCTGTCAACAACTTCCTGTTCACTTATCCCAAGTTCGGCAGCCAGACCTCTGAAAGGGGAATGGGTTAGCGGGATTCCATCCTGCACGAGCTTGAGAAGTTCAACATCTGTTTGATCCATTTTTTCACCTTATATGGATTTTTTGATAAACCTTTTTTAATAGGGTCTCATCTTTTTCATCCATTTTTCACCTGATATCGAACTTTACATTTATCTTGAAGAGACGCTTTGTGGGGAGATTTAACAGAGGACAGCCGGTTCTCTCCCGGATTTCGTGAATTATCTCTTCAAGTCTCTTTTTGCTGGGGGCCGAGAGGGTAAACCATAGGTTATATTTTGCAGCGTTTCGGAGGTAATTATGGGAAACTTCAGAGTATTCATTTATGAAGTTTGCAACCTCTTCAATTCGAGATTCAGGAACTTTCAGAGCTACAAGTGTGCTTACTCCGCCCATTTTTCTAGTGTTGAGTACAGGCCCTACCCGTCTGACTGCTCCTTTCCTGTTGAGTTCTTGCAGCCTTTCAAGCACCTCGATTTCGGAGAGGCCGAGAATTTCGCCTAACTTCTCAAAGGGCTCGACTTCAAGGGGAACTTCTTGCTGGATCTGGTTCAAAATTCTCTTATCAATCTCATCAAGTTCAAATTCAGGAACTTCTTCTTCGTAAGGCTGCATGTGAGAGGGAAAATTGGCTTTCTCCTGCTGGAGCTGAGTTTTACAGTTTTCAACTTCAATCATCCTGATCACTACCATTTTTTCGAGGCCTGTATATACAGTAAGGCTCTTCTTCAAGATAATCGCCTGTAGCAGCATAAGCTCTTGCCCTACAGCCAGAACAGACTTTTTTGTATTCGCAGATTCCGCATTTTCCCTTAAGTTCGTCGGGATTTCTGAGTTTTGCAAAGACTTCGGAGTTTTCCCATATTTCCTTAAAGGACTGTTCCCGGAGATCGCCGGCAAGTAGAGGCAGGTAGCCGCAAGGGTAGACCTTACCTACACTTGATACGAAGCAGAAACCTGTGCCTCCGAGGCAGCCTTTTGTCATTGCCTCATAGCCATGGGTTTTAACTGAGATCTCAATGCCCTCTTTTTTTGCCTGCTGGCGCATTATCCTGAAATAATGGGGGGCGCAGGTTGCTTTTAGCTGGATTTTCGATTCTTTATGTATCTCATAAAACCAGTGCAGAATACGCTCGTAGTCTTCAGGGGAAACCTCATCGGATTCCTCTCCCCTGCCTGTGGGCACAAGGAAAAATATGTGATACGCAACTGCTCCAATATCTTTTGCAAGCTCAAGAGTCTTGGGGATTTCCTCTATGTTGCGTTTTGAGACCGTAGTATTGATCTGGAAGGGAAAATCAGTTTTCCTTAGGACATCAATGCCTGCAAGCGTTCTTTCAAAAGCCCCGGGCATGCCCCTGAAATTGTCATGTTTCTCTGCAGTCGCTCCGTCAATGCTGATGCTGAGCCGCTGGATGCCCGCTCTTTTCAGTTTCTCCACGATCTCAGGCGTAAGAAGTGTGCCGTTTGTTGCAAGCACTACTCGAAGCCCGGCATCAGTACCATAACGCGCAATTTCAAAAACGTCAGGCCTGGTCAGAGGCTCGCCTCCGCTCAGGATGAGAATGGGTTTTCCAAGCTCTGCAACTTCATCAATGAAATGTTTAGCTTCGTCAGTTGTAAGTTCACCTGCCGGAACCGAGGAAGTGGAAGCTCCCCTGCAGTGTACGCAGTTCAGGTTGCACCCTGCAGTCAGTTCCCATGCAATAAGTCTTGGTGCATTTGTCATGGCGATCATAAATTAGCTGTTTTTATTAATAGCATTCAAAGTTTAATGAGATTTACAAATTAACGATAATTAAAAAGTTAAATTCATAGCTTGAAGAGCGAATAAGATCTAGATTAATTTACCGGGAATTTATCCAATTAAGACATGAAAGATTCAAATTTTATATCTGAAAGGTCATATTCATAAAGTAATATTAATATTCTGCCATTTCATATGAAAAATTGTGGAAAGAAAAAAACCAAATAGTAAGGGTTTTAATTTCATCCAGAGTCGTTGGCAATTTATTATCAAATAATCTATCTAAAAGTCAAAATGGAAAAATAAATTCATTAATTAGTAAACGTAAATCCAAAGCCTAGAAAACTCATTGAAGAATAAGAAATTCTCCTTTTAAACCGTAACTACTCCATCATTATTGGTGTCTCATTATTCCAGTATATATCTATAATGGCTGTACTCCAACGATGCAAAGATATTGAAGTTTTTTCTTTTGCCACTCCGTTATCTAATACAACTTTGAATGTATACTTTTTCTGTTCAAAAGAGTTTTTAAGATTAAACGGTTTTGTTTTTGAGACTGATTCGTCTGGACGGAGCTTATACGATTCCTTAAATATAGATTCATTATGAGAATTGAGTATTTCAACTGATACTTCGTGGGTTCCTACATCATGGTTTCTTAACTCAAAAAAGTTCTCCTCTGCTGGACCAACAAGAAGAAATGTTAACAAATAATAACCTATGATTGCAGCTAGGGGTATGAATTACAGAAATAAAAGTAGTTTTCTAAAATTTCGCATTTGAAACTCCTTTATATTTGAAATTCAACATATTATTCTGAGTTAAATAATTTGAGTCGCATATTGGGTTTTGGGATCTTCTCATTGAAAAAATGATAATGAAAACTAACTTTTTTGTTAAAACCATGGAAGTAATGAGTCTCCTTTTCCTTTTTCATTCCCCATCTTTAAACCATCAACTTTTCCTTCTTCATTAGACATATAATAGGATTCTGCAATCAATTTTTTCAGCGCGGGTGTTTCTTCAGTGAAATTTGTTAAGCCCATGATTCCGTAATAAACTATAAAATAATCTTCTCGAGTTTCAAGGAAAGGTCTCTCATACACTAGAAAATATCCTGACGTTTCAGGGCTTTCATATCCTGTTGCATTAAAAGAGGTAAGGTTATAGGAATTTTCAACTTCACGCTTTTCAGTTTCTTCTTGAAGTTCTTTACTAATATTTAGCTCCTGCTGGAACACATTACCATTTTCTTCGAGATAACGATAGAGGGTATTCTCTCCTTTTAAGAATTCAGATTCATCATCAAAATACCAAACACTTATAAATTTTCCTCCAGAAAAATTACCCATCTCACAGTATGAAGAAATTTTCGGGAAAAGTGCCGTGCATCCCTGTTCACTTTTTTGCCATGCTCCAGGGATGTACCATTTTGGCATGGATTCTGAAGGAGGCAGTCCTGGACCGATCTGAATGAAATCTAGTAATAACCATACTCCAATAACAGCAGCTATGAAAAAAATTAAAAGTGCTATCTTCTTATTAATTTTCTTATAACACATATGCCTGCTCCAGTTTAACAAAAATATAATGGGTGATTAAGGTCTCACCCATGCTGACACAGTTCCAGTCCAGCTCCCTAGCGTCACATGTCTAATGGGTTCACGAACTCACGTACTTTACCCATGTTGCCATAGCTCCAGTCCAGCTTCCAAAAGCCAGGTATCGTGTGGTGGTTGTATCCCATGTATCATGCAAAAGTACGTAGTCAGTATTTCCATCATAGTATCCCATGCAAGTAACACTATGCTCACCATAGTCACCGCTGCCACCAACAGGTGTTCCGCCATTTAGCATACTAAGTACAAAATTTTAATTGTAACACTTAATGTGATTAATTGTTTAATAATTTGCATAGAATGTCTATGTTCAGATATCGCAAGTCTTTTTTTCAAAATAAAGATTGAAGGCACCTGTGAAATGTTACAATTCTCTAAATTTAAGTCCCAAAAACTAATCGAAATTTTGCAGATGACTTTTCTCCTAAAAATCGTGCTTCATAATTACACATTTTTTGAGGGAGGTTCTTTCTTTTTGTTTGTACTATTAACGCAGATTTTGAAAAGAAAAAACTATTCCGCTATTACTCAAAATCTGAAATTTCATATAGATTCTTTCTCATTAAAAAATAAATGGAAATTATTATAATGTATCCACCGGCTATATTGAGAGAATAAGGAATAGTAATTCTAAATAAGAAAGTAATTATTGTTATTAAGAGCCACAGAATAAAGCCTATTAATGCGCTTTTCATACCGACTATGTCACTATTTTTTTCAATTCTACTCATATTCTTACTATACAATAAATAATGTCCGAAAATCACAAAAAATAAAATAAGACCTGTCCCAAGCCATTGATCTATTTGACCCCAATATTGAGCAGTGATTATTTCGCTGCCACTTACAACTGTCCTTTCTGAAAAAAATAACATTTTTGTATTATATATAAATATAGGTCGTCCATCATCATGCGGTTGATGTTCTCATGATTTATTTTCCAGTGCTAGAAATGCCTTATGTTTCGTGCATCAAGCATGTTATTGACCTTACTGAATTGCAAAAAAGGTATGATGCGCCACTAAATATGTTTTGGAACTAATATCAACTAACTAATAGTGCACGACCTAAATATAAGCCAAGAATAAAATAATACGATTCCAAATAAAACTCCGGCTATTTCCTGAATTTTATTTGAAATCGAGGTCGTATCTTTCATACAGTTACACCTTAAGGTCCATCTTCCAAAACTTCCTTAATTACAGTTTCTGTAGTCCATTCAGGCAATTCATCCATCTTTTCAATCGATTTCACTGTCTCATTTGGCGTATCAATAGTTATCATGTAGAACTCTCCACCGGTCATTTGCGAATAAGTAGATATTACGGACCCGTTCAGGGAATCAGCTTCTCTGTAGAGCTCTTCCATGGAAACATCCGGTCCAAGGTTTTTTAATGTACCATTTTGCAGCTCAACAGTTACTTCGTGAATATACCAGCCGTTAATCCGAATATATGCTACAGATTCCCCTGTTTCATTGAAGATGGCACCTATGCCTGAATAGTTTCCTTTTGTCAGGTTTTGGAAACCGCTATCATTTTCATATATTCTTTGCATTACATCTGAAGGAGCCAGTCTGTTTTCTCCACCACAGTTACTAATATCATCATTTGTAACCCAGGACAAATCGCCGGATTCATAGAGGGATAAAAGGAAAATTGCCGAGAATAAACCGATAATTATTAGCGAAAACAATTTACTTCCTTCCAGAATTATCCCTCTTTACCTCTCTGCCTTTTAATTTTTGTACCTGCCTTTTCTAGTTTTAGAAATCTGGCACATTACATGTTTTTTCTGGACTACGCAAGAGTACCCTTAAAATAAAAAATGGATGAAAAAATTAACTATACATGTATCTTTTATATCTTAAAAGACTCAACCCATTTTGGCCTTTCAGGAGGATTATTTGCCAGCATATCTCTCCATTCTTCATCTGTCAACCTCTGTCCTGGGAGCTGCCAGAATTCATAATAACTCATCACAGGACCTGCTCCAAGCACAATCCTGTCATCGGGCTGTTTATAGGCTACAACTATGAGATCCAGTTTTCCGGTTCCTTCTTCCAAAATCTCTCCTTCTCTATCTGTATAGACATCTGCGACCATGACCGACCTCTGGGAATCCTCATCTACGTTCTCAAGCATTGGGGCTATGTTTTGTCCGAAATTTCTTATGAACTCATACTCTTCATCTGTCAGCTCTTTGTTTTCAAGCTCTTTTATCGAGATTTCCAGCAACTTTTCAAGGGTGTTTTCAAGAGTTGTGAAATCTTTATCCGACTGCTCATCAAGCACTTCCATTTCAGCCAGCCCATTGTGTGTCATTTTTGTAAGGGCAAGCATCCTGGAATAGAATTCGGGAACTGGTTCCACATACCCCTGAACAGGCTTTTCTTCTGGAATATAGGGTACACCTGTGTAACGAGCCTGCTTTGCATAGAGAATAGTATCATGCCTGAGTTCAGTCCAGGAAGCAAGAGCTGTGTTAAGCTGTTTATCTTCCCAGGCTCCAGTCTGCATAAATGTAGGATAGCCCTCTGGATAACTTATTAGGAGAGGCTTTAAAGCGTACAGTTGAGCCCAGTAGAGATTTTTATTCCAGTCCTCTTCATCAAAAGCTTCAAATTCATTTTTCAGAGATGTGTGAGCTTTTTTGTATTCTTCATTTTCAGAAATACCCTGATTTTTCAGATGTTCTCTGGCTCTTTCAGAACCGAGAAGATCCATAATGTTCAGGGCAGGAGGTTTTAGTTTCTGGAGAATATAGGAGTCTGGAGTATATCGCTGACCCATGAATCTGAATCCTTTTGTAGCCTCAAGAGTTTTGTTTTCGGTTTCAGAGCCTGCCTGAATTATTTCCCCTGTTCCGCTGTAGATTTTTGGGCTTTCATATTTTTTCAGCTCGGTTTTCAGTGCTGTAAGACTTTCGTTGTTGAAACTTACTCCGTATCTGTCATTTCCAAAAATAGTATCCAGAGCTTTTGTATATTCATAGGGCCCGAGGTCATCAGAAAAACCGACATAAAAAGCAGTTACGTTATAGATTCTGTCCCATCTCTCTCGGAGGTTTTTGTCCTTATCACAATGGTCAGAAATCAAAAAAGCCTGTATAGTCTGGATTCTCGCTTCATTTTCCGGGTCTTCTGTATTAATCATGTCCGGCTTAAGTAGCATACTCATTCTACCATGCCAAATCATGGCCTTGAAGTATTTCTGAAGTTTTTCAGAGGATGTATAGTGTCCCCGTGGAGTGTACTGAGAGTAATCTTCACTGTACTTGAAAATCGGAGACACTCCCTCTTTTTGAGCTTCTATCAAAGTGAGTTCAGCCTCTACATCTTCCTGCACATATTTCGGGACTTCAAAGCTATATTTTTCTGAACTTGAAGTCTCTGTAGACTTGACCTGTATCCGATTTGGATCTGGTTTTTCTTCAAGCAAACTAAGGGCAACCGCAAAGTATGCAACATTTCTTCTTGCAGCTTCCTTTACTTCATCAGATAAAGAACTGTTTTCTTTTATCTCGTTATAATCTTCTATGGAAGATTCAAGGAGCGTTTTGTCAAGTCTCCAGAGCTCGTCGTAAAACTCATTTTCTTCAACCCTTTTTAAGGTCTCATCAAACTGGATACGGTAAAGGTGGAGGAGAGAGTCTGACGTGATGAATATAGGAACGTCAGCCACTTTCAGGTCTCTGTAAGTTACATTTACTTGCTCCACTTTAAATTGATTTTTGGTGACTTCATTTTCGATTACAATAAAACCATTTTTATATAGTAAATCTCTGCTTTCTTTAGTTAGGGGAATCTTTTGGACAAAATCATCATAATTTACAATTTCGGAAGCTTGTAAAGGTAGAGAATAAGTGGGAACTGCAGCCTCGAACTGCAGATTTTCTTTACTGTAATATTTGGAAAAGGAGTTTTGCCCTTCAAGTTTAAGGGCATTTTTACTTTTTTCGGAGGAGTTCTCTATAGAAACGTCTTCTTCGGTGGAATTATATGAACTAGTCTGAGTGTTCATCTCATCCTCAAGCTTTGTCTCATTAACTAGTTTTGTTTCATTAGCTAGCTTTGTCTCTTTTACTGGCTCACTGCTATTGTCAATGCAGCCTGATCCAGATATCAGTGATGCTATAAGCAAGCAAATAATTGTCAGTGCCCTCATTTTCAACTAAGATCCCCTCGAAACTGCAAAAGTAAACACAAATTCAATAACTAACAATTTTTAAATAAATTGGACTCTATAATTTAATTTAAGCATACACTTTATAAGTTTTTCTAGCCAAATCTTCAAACTTGTTCTTCTCATACCGTCTTCAAGTTATAATCGTTCCTTGATCTTTAATTGTCAGAGACTGTACACAGAATGCTTATATAACGACAGAGACCGTAGCTATTTCCTGTGATAAAGAAACTGTGACCTCACAACTTTATGATTTTTTACACGGCATTTCTACCAATATAAAAAGTTAGAATTTAGTACCAGATCTTTTTCAGACTCAGGTTTGGAAAAGGCAAAAAAATTCGATAAAAGGCAGAATTATCTGGTAAAACAATCTTGTTTTTCAAGAGCAAAAAGAAAAGAATTTGCGATGGAGAAAGTTGAAAAGAATTTGCGATGGAGAATGCTTATCGTCAGAGTGAATTCTAGAGGAAAAAGTCACAAAAAAATACGGGTAAAGGCAAAGCTACCTTATTATTTTGAAAACTATTCTAATAATTTTTGATAATTCCTAACAATTTGGCATAAGCTGGAATTGTATCAGTTGAAATGGATATTTTAGTGGGTTTGGATACAGTTCCATTGCATTCTCTTACTCCAGCAAAGTCCTCGGATTAATAAAACCGCTCCTGAGCATATGGTCGGCAAGCACAAGGGCAACCATGGCTTCGGCAACCGGCACCATGCGCGGAGGAATTGTCGGGTCATGCCGGCCTTTGATTGCAATTTCTGTATTTTCTAATGTTTTGAGGTCAACGGTCTGCTGAAGTTTTCCTATGGACGGGGTTGGCTTTACTGCTGCCCTGCAAATGATATCCAGGCCGGTTGAAATTCCTCCGAGAATCCCACCGGCATTATTGCTCGAGGTGGTTATTTTTCCTTCCTCGATCCGGAAAGGATCGTTCATTTCACTTCCGCGCAGGCGAGCAGCTTCAAATCCTGCTCCGATTTCAAAACCTTTGACAGCAGGAATACTCATAAGGGCTTTTGCAAGGTCCGCATCCAGTCGATCAAAGACAGGCTCTCCAAGGCCGGCTGGCACACCTTTTATAATGAGCTCGACGATGCCTCCAACGCTGTCTCCTTCCTGCCGAAGGGACGCAACTTTCTCAAGCATCTTTTCAGCAGCTTCAAGATCGGCACAGCGTACAGGGGTCTTTTCTATGTTTTCGAGGATTTCTTCAAAAGAAAGGGGCTTTGCCCGGATGGTTCCGAGTTCGATCACATGCCCGACAACTCGGATTCCGAATCTGGAAAGCAGGAGTTTTGCAAGGGCTCCACCTGCAACCCTGCCTATTGTTTCCCGGGCTGAAGACCTGCCTCCCCCACGGTGGTCTCTCATTCCATAGCGGGCCATATAGGTAAAATCGGCATGTCCGGGCCTGGGAGTATCTTTAATGGCATCATAAGCTGAAGACCTGGCATCCGAGTTCCAGACAAGCATGGAAACTGGAGTACCTGTACTCATTCCTTCAAAAACTCCCGAAAGGATCTCCACCCTGTCAGCCTCGTGCCGAGGAGTTGAAACCTCACTCTGCCCCGGGCGCCTCCTGTCTAGTTCTTTCTGGATGTCAGTCTCGGAGAAAGGAAGCCCTGCAGGCAATCCGTCTACTACAACACCTACAGCCCTGCCGTGGGATTCGCCCCAGGTGGTAATTCGAAACATCTGCCCGAAAACGTTTCCAGCCATGCATCTTAACTGGTTTTTTTGCTATTTGATCCTTGGGGTTGCTGAAGGAAGAGACGAAAATATCAGATGAAAAAAATTAAATGAAATAAATAACATGAAAAAGTCAAATGAATAAATCAGATGAAAAAATTAAGATGAAAAAGTTAAATTAAGAAAAGCGGAAGAAAAAAGAATTCTTATTCCGAGCCTGTCCATGTCATATAAGCTTCTACTATTTCCTGCCCTTCTAGAAATACCAGCCCGTGTTCTTTACCGTATTCTTTTGAGTCTTCTTTGGAGAGGGCCTTCCCATTATTATCGTCAAGCATCTCGCAGACTACCATTGCAGGGGTAATGCCTGCCATACGGGCAAGGGCAACTGAAAGTTCGGTCTGGCCTTTGCGCTCATCCAGAAGCCCTTCGGCAGCCCTCAACAGGGCAACGTGCCCAGGGGTTCGGAATTCATCTCCAAAATGAATTACGTCTCCGGACAGCTTCTTTTCAGTAATTTCCCCTATTTTCCGGATAGTAAGGGCTCTTTCGTTATCAGGAATGCCGGTTCTGGTCTCTCTGTGATTGACCCAGAGAGAAAAGGAAGAATGAGAATCATATTTGAGGTCGCCTTCTTTCTCTACGATTTCCCCAAGCACGTCACTGGCTTTGCTGGCTTCCCGGACGAGTTCAGCCATAAAGGGCAGCTTTAGCTGTTTTGAAGCCACAGGATCCACAGCCACACAGATAAGGCCGCCTGCATCTTTTCGCATCCATTTTACATCTTTGAAAGTGACCGCTTTTGCAGGGATTACAAGATCAGTTTCTCCTTCCCTCGAGTCCGAATCGTAAATCTGGATCATTTTTCCGGCTCTCAGGGCTTCCAGTGCTTGGTTGATGTTCTCATTTCTGTACGTAAGACATTCGTAAACTGTACTTCCGCTCATTTTTGGTTCTCCATGCCCTGTTTTTTTAACTTTACCACAACTCTGTCCCCATCGTTCAATTCCAAGGCGTCTCTTAACTTTACCGGTGCAATAATTTCAATCAAATCTGATGGGTAGTGCGTTCTTTCAGGAGCTACTACAGCAGCTTCTATACCGCCAACGATAACAGGATAGCAATTTCCGCTTCCAAATGTCCGTTCTCCATCGTTGAAACCTTCTACCCGGATAGCCGGCATTTCACGTAAAAGATTTCTAATAGGCGAACTGCTTTTAGAAAGCTGTACGTTCAGAGTCCCGGGAAAAGGTACAAAATGCAATTTTTCTTCGAATTGCTTCCGATACCCGGGTATATTTACGTAATACTGGCCTTCGCCAAGTCCCTTAAGCACCTTTCCTTCAAGCTCCAGAATTTCGGGTTCCGGAGAAAAGATCCTACTATAGTCGACGTATTCGTTCTTAAGAACTTCAATCCCTTTTTCTGTCATTTTTATCAACTGGCCACCGGGAACGATCTTCCGTTGGATCAGCCCTTCCTCTTCCAGCTGCTTTAGCTTTCTTGCTGCGGTTTTGGAGCTTGCCCCCGTGTGCTTTTGAAACTCGCTTGATGAGACCTTGATGGTTTTATTTACTGCTCCCATTAGTGCGAGTTTTTTAAGGTATTCAATATCAGGCACTTTCGGCACCTATCTTAATTTTGAGATGCATCTCAATTATGAGATGTTAGACTATGCATTCTGTTATAATAAAACTTTTGATAGCACTTTCTAACTGGTAAATCTTCAAGAAAGGCATCCGGAGAAGTTAAGTATTTAGTATCTTGAATCCATCTATTGATTATACCATGACAAGAGAAATTGAAGTTGAGTGCCCCTCATGTTCCCCTGAAGAAGAGGTAGGGCATGAGGTTCTGAAAGAGGGGCAGAGCCCGCTTGTACGCTGTCTGGAATGCGGGCAGGTGCATGCTGCGAAGCTTAAAACCCCTAAATCTGTCAGATTGAAAGTGATAGTAAGTAAGATGGACATTTCAAACACTTATAGAACTGAACTCGATTCTGAGACTGTCCTTCAGGTAGACGATGAGCTGGTTGTAGATGATGAAGAAACAGGAGTAGTGGTGCCTATATTGATCACTGCTCTTGATGCAGGAGGAAAACGAGTCCTGATTGCCAGGGCAGAAGATACCGAGACAATCTGGGGCAGAGCTATTGATGAGGTAACTGTAAAATTTTCCGCACAGGCAGGAACTGAAAAAACTGAAGTTCTTGAAAAACGCGTGCCTGGAGATTATGAATTTGTCGTAGGATCCGAAGAAAGAGTGGGAAATAAACGCATTTTCATTAACAAAATCAAGGTGAGAGACGGAGCATTCCGATCCAGAAAAGGCGATGTTGTGCTTGCAAAATACGTAAAAAGAATTTTTGCGAGAAAGAAAGGGGAAGGTTCGGGTCAACGTGATTTCCGAAGAGGGCCGTGGTAAAGGAAAAAATAAAAGAGATAAAGAAGAGGAAGAAATACTCGAAGAAATGCGCAGGCGCCTCGTAGACAATCTTGGGGCTTACCTGTTGCTGAAAGATAATGTTCGCGAGGCTATGCTTCGTGTCCCAAGACATAAGTTTGTTCCTGAGTATGAGCAAAAAGCAGCTTATGTAGATAGACCCCTTGAAATCGGCTATGGGCAAACAATCTCTGCCCCGCATATGGTTGCGATTATGTGTGACCTTCTTGAACTTTCAGAAGGTCACAAAGTCCTTGAAGTAGGGGCAGGTTCAGGATATAATGCTGCAGTTATGGGGGAACTAATAGGAAAAAGCGGACATGTGTATGCTGTTGAACGCATAGAAGCCCTTGTGAATTTTGCAAGAGATAACCTGAAAAAAACAGGATATGAGAATGTTACAGTAGTACTTGAAGATGGCTCAATGGGTTATTCTTAGTGTGCTCCCTACGACAGAATAGCCGTGACCTGCGCAGCTCCCTATATTCCTGAGCCTTTGCTGGAACAGTTGAAGCCGGGGGGTATAATGGTCATTCCTGTAGGGGACTATTCTCAAGAACTCTATAAAGTTAAAAAGGACAGCAAGGGCAATATACATAAAAAGAAAAAAGGTGGGGTCGTTTTTGTACCCTTGATTGGAAAACATGGCTTCCGAAAAAGTCCTGAACTCTAAGATTACGATCCGAAAAAGGTAGAACCCAGCTTTAAGCGGCTTCTTTAAAAATTTTAAAAAAATTAAATAAGGTATTAATAAGTGTAAAATCATCTATTGAATATGGGCGTCGACATTTATGAGGACTTTGAGGAAATTCGAGTCAAGGATGTCTACATAGTCGATGTTTTTACAGATCCGACTCCTGTGGTGCTTCTTGAAGATACACAGGGGAATATGCTTCCCATATATATCGGACATCTCGAAGCTTTATCAATAGGAAACGTAATTAAAAAGATTTCTCCACCGAGGCCCATGGCTCATGACCTCATGCTCAATATTTTCGACAGGCTGGAAGTGAAAATCGAGGGAGTATTAATTGATGAAAAGGTGGACAAGATCTATTACGCCCGGCTTCTTATAAGAAAAGACAACAGTATCATGCAATTTGACGCAAGGCCAAGTGACTGCATTGCTCTTGCCCTGCGTGTTGGAGCTCCGATAAGAGTTAGGAAAAAGGTGCTTGAAAGTTCCGAAGTCGAGATGTCAAGGCTTGAGGGTGCCCGTGTGATAAATATTTTCGGTTAGTGCCTGTTTGAGCGCTCAGAATTTCCTTCCTGGGCCTCTGGACCTCAACTTATTTTCGCTTACCGTCGCTTATCCCTGTCTTTTCAGTCTGCGAAATGTTGCTTTTAATGTTAAGACGGGCGGGCATTGACTTGATTTCGATAAGCTTTTAATAACAGTTAAATTCATTATCCCATAGATGCTCACCAAAAGAATAATACCATGCCTTGATGTGACCCTTGACAGAGCGGGCGGCTGTGTTGTTAAGGGGGTTGAGTTCGTGGACCTGAAAGA
Source organism: Methanosarcina sp. UBA289 (assembly GCA_002496565.1). Classification (GTDB taxonomy): domain Archaea; phylum Halobacteriota; class Methanosarcinia; order Methanosarcinales; family Methanosarcinaceae; genus Methanosarcina. The sequence goes on from DAKJ01000006.1 coordinate 32,762, forward strand.
GGCCGGAGATCCTGTGGAACTCGCCAAGCGCTACAACCAAGAGGGCGCAGACGAGCTTGTTTTTCTGGATATTACAGCTTCGGCTCATGGTAGGGAAACCATGATCGATGTGATTGAAAGGACTGCAGATGAAGTTTTCATTCCTCTTACCATTGGAGGGGGGATAAATTCTATCGACGCAATTCGCCAGATTCTTAGAGCTGGTGCAGATAAAGTCTCAGTTAACACCTCTGCGGTCAAGAATCCTGACTTCATCAAAGAAGCCTCAGATATATTCGGAGCTCAGTGTATTGTTACTGCGATTGACTGCAGGCGAAATACCGATGTAAAGAATAACCCCGACAAAACCATTCTTGAAATGGAGGACGGGACCCCTGCCTGGTACGAGGTAGTAATCTACGGGGGCAGGGAAGCTACAGGAATCGATGCCGTGCAGTGGGCAAAAAGGGCAGAAGGACTGGGCTCAGGAGAAATCCTGCTCACAAGCATGGATCGAGATGGAACATGTGCTGGCTATGACCTGCCAATTACAAGAAAGCTTTCTGAAGAGCTTGATGTCCCGATTATAGCCTCAGGAGGAGTTGGAAGCCCTCAACACATCTATGAGGGATTCTCAATAGGAAAAGCCGATGCCGCCCTTGCAGCAAGCATCTTCCACTTTAGGGAATACTCAATTAAAGAAGTTAAAGAATACCTCAAGGAACGTGAAATTCCCGTAAGGCTCTAAATTCAGTAAAAAGCAGAAAAAAGGGAGTGGGAAGATAATAGAGATCTCAGAATTCTAGAAACTAATTCAAGGACTATACTAACATTGACAGGAATCTCCTCTTTTCGGTCAGGCCTTTTTAAAAAGGGTTGATATACGAACTGTATGATCATAATGACAGGAAAAGGGAAGGTAACGCTACTATACTCTGGCTGGTTGAGGAAATTGGAGAACTTGCCGAAGCCATCCGCAGGGAAGAGCTAGAAAATATCGAAGGGGAGCTTGCAGATTACTTCGCCTGGATAGGGGCATTGCTAATCTTTATGGTGTGGATCTCGAAGAAGCTTTCCTTAAAAAGTACCCTGGCATGTGTCCTAATTGCAAGCAAAAACCCTATATGCACGGAATAAGTAAAGTAAACATATTTTTCTTCGAGGAACCTGATTTTCAGAATTTGTTCCCTTGATCTTAATTGTCCTGTTTTTATCTTTCCGGAGATTTTTATATACATTCCTAGATATCTTGAGATACTTTTTTATTTCTTCGAGGCAATATCTTATGCGGAATTCTTATTTGGATTCTTTATTTATCTGGGGGAATATATATGTCAGCCGAAACCATGGAACTTCTTGAGGGGTTGCAGCTGAAGATTCTTAACAACACTGGCGAGGATCTAGTGCTTCAAGCTCAGAAAATTGAGAAAGGGAAATATAAAAAAGGCCGCCAGGCTCCTGCTAAAATCGAGTCTTATGAGGAAAAAAGTTTTGAGCTCGTTGCTTGTGAAGGGAGCTGCGAAGGTGGAGTGGATATTGAGGGTTGGGTCAAGTATGGGATAGGATGTACGGAGGGGTACTGTAAGATACACTTCAAATATGTAGGAAAAACAGACAAACTAGGCTACTCCTGTGAATGCCACATGCACGATGGAAAGATGCTCTGCGATGCTTCAAAGGATGAGAAAACCGGGAGGACCGTGAGCTGGATAATAGGGCCAAAGGTATAAACCCAAAAGAAATACTTATTTGACTTGCCCGATAACACTTTCAATTCATAGCTTCTTTTTTATTTTGGCTATGCTACAATCCCTGGTTGTAACTTAATATTTTCTAGCAGAGCAAACAAAAACGCTCTGCTAGTATACTCAATAACGCCCAGTAATCTATTATTAGTCGTCAGTAGAACCGATTATATAAAATTTTTCAAATAGCTTTCGAAGTCTGTAGAAAAATAGACCGGATTAGATATCTCATTTTTAGTTTTTCCTTCAATAACTGCTTTTGTCATAAGTGCAAGATTTTTTGCCCCATCTTTTGAGAACCCTGTCTGTATCAGTGTACTTTCCCATTCTTCAGGTAGCACCTGCTGTAAAATGACATTTCTATTTAATACCTCTCCAAATATCTTTGCTATATCTAAAGAACTGTAAGCGTGGGGTCCGGTTATCTCATATATTCTTTCTTTTGGGATTTTACAAACTATTACCTCTGACAAAAATTCTGCAACATCGGAAGGAGCAATCATAGGCACCTTCATCTCAGGTGGGAAAAAAGTTGGCAGTATTCCATGTTCCTTAATCAATTCTAAATATCCAAGCCAGTTACTAAAATAATAAGAAGGTCGGACAAAAACCTGTTCGATTTCAAGGTCAGAAAATGCGTGTTCCAGCATATAAGATGCCATCAGATTACCTGTTCCAGATTCATGCTGTGCCCCATTAGATGACAAACCAACAATTTTAGTGATGCCGGATGCTAAAATAGCCTCTCTATAATTATTTAAAATCGTTTTAGTTTCGCTTATAAAATCTTGAGATTCAGGATTTTCAGGTGTTAATAGAAAAGCTGAACTTCCTCCTTGAAAGGCTTTTTTTAAGGCTTCTACATCAAAATAATCTGCAATACTAACCTCAACACCCTTACTTCTCAATCTCTCTGCTTTAGAACCATTTCGAACAACAGCTCTTACGGATTGACCTCTCTTTATAAGATTATCAACAAGCATTGAGCCTATCTGTCCTGTTGCTCCTAATATTATATCCATTTTATAATCCCATCCATATAACTAATTTGAATTAAATTCAGTATTATTAACCCAATAACGGAAAGTCTGTTAGATATCCCTTAAATTTATAAGTCATTAATGATGGCTTCACTGTTTTAAAAGATTATTTGCTTATAAGCTATTGGGTTATTTTCACACTATTCAGTTATTCCATGCAAGAAAATTATAGAGATACATGTAGATACGCTGTAGGTACACAGTAAAATTTCCTTATAAAGCCTCTCAACTTGCTATAATAGGAATTGCTATGCTGTAATTCTTTCTTATAATCTCAGTTTCAGGTTTCCAGGAAATAGAGAGGATGCCAAAGTTTAATAAAGTGCAGGCTCTCTAATTCCATCGATGAAGCCTGAAAAACCGGAACTGCTTGCCCCGGCAGGTGGTATGGAAGCTTTTGTTGCGGCCGTAGAAAATGGGGCGGATGCTGTGTACCTCGGAGCCCGGGCTTTCAGTGCTCGAAGGTATGCCTCAAACTTTTCAGAGGAAGAACTTGAAGAAGCCATCGATTATGCTCATCTAAGAGGCGTGAAGGTATACGTAACCGTAAATACATTACTTAAGGAAAAAGAAGTAGAAAACGCCCTTAAACTGCTTTCCTGGCTGAGACAAATCGGAACTGACGCAATCATAATTCAAGATCTCGGGCTTATCTCCCTTGCAAGAAAATATCTGCCTGATCTTCCGCTGCATGCGAGCACACAAATGACTTTGCATAATAGCGAAGGGGTCGAATTTGTAAAAAAACTGGGAATAGAGAGGGTTGTGCTCTCAAGGGAGTGCTCGCTTGAAGAGATTGAACAAATGAGAAAGAAAACCGGGACTGAAATCGAGGTTTTCATACATGGGGCTCTCTGCATTTCTTATTCCGGCCAGTGTCTCCTGAGCAGCCTTATAGGGGGAAGGAGCGGAAATCGTGGGTTCTGTGCCCAGCCGTGCCGCAAAAAATACAGGCTATACTGCGAAGGAAAACTTATCAAAACAACCGGAAGCTACCTTTTAAGCCCGAAAGACCTTAACACGACTTCAGGACTGGGGGCCCTTATAGAAGCCGGGATTGAATCTTTTAAAATCGAAGGCCGGATGAAAAGGCCTGAGTATGTTGCAGGCGTTGTAAGGATTTACCGCCGCCTGATTGACAGGTATATTGAAAACCCTGCAGAGTATTACGTTTCCGAAGAAGAGCAGGAAACCCTCACTCAACTATTTAACAGGGGTTTTACTCAGGGTTACTTTTTTAAAAACCCGCGCTGGGAGCTCATGAGCCGGGAGAACCCTCACAACCGTGGAGTTCCGGCAGGTACGGTTATAGGATATGACAGGCGTTCAACCCGTATCCGGGTAAAACTTTCAAAGCCTCTTCGCCTGGGAGACGGGATAATGGTTGAAAATGCAGAGACCAGGCCCGAAGATAAAGGAAAAATCATATCCTCAATGTATACAGGAAAGGGCCAAGTATACAGTGCAGGACCGGGAGATATGGTAGAAATTCCCTTCGATTCAAGAGCACCTTCAGGAAGCACGGTGTACAGAACACATGACAAAAAGCTTATGGATTCCCTCAAAAAAGAAAGCGAGTCCGGAAGCCTGAGGCCTAAAATCCCTGTATTTATCATTGCAATTATTGCACCGGGAAGGCCGATAAGGCTTGAAGTAAAAGACAGAGATTCAAACGCAGTAGCAATTGAGTCCGAATATCTGGTTGAGAAAGCCAAAAAACAGCCTACTTCAAAGTCTCAAATCGAAAAACAACTTTCAAAACTTGGAAACACAATTTTTGAGGCTGCTGAACTTCATGTCACTGTGGATGGGGATATTTTTGTTCCTATGGGACAGTTGAATGAGCTGAGGACAAAAGCAATAGAGCAGCTTGAAAACCTGCGTATTTTCAGGTGGAAGCGAAAGCCTCTTGATACTCAACAATTCTTCGAATCTGAAGAAAAGGAATCTAGAGAGAAGGCAGGACAGGAAACCGAAAAAACTATTCTAGAGAGCCTTCCTATACGTCCTATGCTCTCGGTTTCCGTTTATTCCCTTGAAGGGCTTGAAGGGGCGCTTGCAGGCGGGGCCGATAGAATATATTTTGGAGAAGGACTTTTCAGAAGACCGGAAACATCAGGAAAAAAAGAGAGCCCGGCAAAAAGGCCTGAAGCCGTTTTTGAAAATGCTGTTGCGGAGGCGCAAAAGGCAGGGAAGAAAATCTATTTCATTACTCCAAAGCTTGTTAAAGATTCTAGAATGGAGTCTGTAGAAAAAATCTTCTCTCGGGTAAGAGAAACGGAAGCTGACGGAGTCCTTGTTTCAAACCTGGGAACTATGGGCCTCGCAAAAGCCGGAAAAATCCCTTTTATCGTGGACAGTCCTCTGAACATCTTTAACAGCCATACTTTTGCCCTTCTTTTGCAGGAAGGGGCTCAGATGGCGGTAATTTCTCCGGAGCTGACCCTTGAGGAATTAAAAAGTGTTGCATCTCACGGGCCTGCAGAGTGTATTGTTTACGGCAGGCTTGAACTCATAGAATCCGAACACTGCCTTACAGGCGGGCTGCTCGGGAACAATAAAGGGCAATGTAGTGCCCCCTGCAGGTCAGGAAAGTTTAAATTGGTAGACGAGAAAAACTATGAGTTTCCCCTGCTTATGGACTATGAATGCAGGATGCATCTACTTAACTCTAGATCGCTCTGCATGCTTGAATACGTTCCTGAAATCCTTGAAAGTGGAGTTTCAAGTCTGAGGATCGAAACTCTGGGAATGGAAAATCCAGACGAGATTCGAAAGGTAACTCGGGCGTACAGGAAAGCGATTGATATTTACCTTGAATCTGGAAAAAAAGGTAAGGACAACTGCGAAAAGCTTGGAAAAGGTTTTACTACAGGACACTATTTTAGGGGTGTCCAGTAAAAGCCGGAAGTGCCAGGAATGTGGATTAGAAGGTGAAAATAATATGGAAAACCTGGAGAAAATGAAGGTTTCTGAAAACAGAGGCCCCAAAATCTTTCTTTCCGGATCTATCCGTGGGGGGAGGCAACTGCTTGATACATACAGGTTTATGTTTGATATCTTGAAAGAAGCAGGGTCGGAAGTCCTCAGCTGGCACGTTGCAGATCCTGAGCTGGAAAAAACCGAAATGACAATGACAGAGGAAGAGATTTACATAAGGGACATGAATTTGCTTGTAAAAAGCGATGCTCTGATTGCAGAAGTTACGGTGCCATCCATTGGCGTGGGTTATGAAATCTGTAGGGCGCTTGTCCAGGAAATTCCCGTTCTCTGCCTTTACAGCCCAAATGCAATAGTTTCAGCAATGGTATTGGGAAATCCAGACCCTTTACTTGAGGCAAGAGCTTATTCGGACAAAGCCTCACTCAAAAAAATTATTACTGAGTTTCTCAGGGCTCTATGAGTAAAAAGCCTGAAATTTTTTCCCTTTTTTTGCAAAAAAAGTCTTCGGACGTCCTGCTCAAGTCTGATATATAATCTTTCATAGCTCGAAGCTGTATTCTAAAACTCAGTGATAATTATAAATAAGTTGAGCCCCTATGTATGATTTATGGTAGTTGGAATTATAGAAGTTTTAGTATTGATTCTGGCAATCATAGTGGCCTTTGTCCTGTATAAAGTACTTAAGACCGCAACCAGCCTTGCAATAAACGCAGTACTCGGGGTCTTAGTCCTTATGGCGGCAAAACTTTTGCTCGGACTTGAAATCGCAATTACCTGGGTAGCAGTTCTTATCTGCGCAATAGGGGGCATTTTCGGAGCGCTTGTTATAATTGTGCTGAATTATCTGAAAATAGCTTTCGTATAACAGTAAATAACAGCATAGTTTCATGAAATATTGAAAGTTATGGGAAGAATTTTTGATAAAACTTTTTTCTAAAAAGTTTTCAGAAGATCTTCATGGTTTCTGAAAGACTCCTTTTATCAGATGTCTCCTGTAAACTTTCCCTTTGAATATTTTTTCTTTTATTGCATCTTCCAATTCTATAATTTCGAATTCCTTAAAAACTTCCCTGATCTCTTCTTTAGTAAAATAGTGGTAGATTATTCCATTTTGTCGGGCAAAAGTCTTCTCTTCAAAAGGGATTGAGGCTTCTCCTCCGCAGCGCATATCCTCATAGCCGAAGGCCTCAAAGAAGAAAAGACCACCCTTTCGGAGTGTTTGACTGAATTCTTTAACAGCGGATTCCCTTTCTTCTTTGAAGAGGTGCTGGAGTACCCCGTAACAGAGAATTCCATCAAAAGTCTGGGCTTTAAATGGAAGATCCGAAATACTTGCCCCAAGGTGCTCAGCAAACCTTCCACTCCTTGCAAGCTGAACTCTGGAACCATTAAGAGCCGTTAATGAAATGTCAATTCCTACTGCGTTGTAATGCCTTGCGAGTTCTCCAAGGTATCTGCCATTTCCCGAGCCTGCATCAAGAATCCTGGACCCCGGAAGAAGATAGGCCTGTATATCCCGAATAGGAGCAGGCCCACCCCATTTCAGATGGGAGTATTCTTTGTCCCAGGCAAGGAAATGAATCTTCGAGGGACCTGCCTGTGAACCTGCGAGATTATGAGTATCCGAATTATCCATTTTTGCGATTCATCCGTGTTTATGACTGTTTTTCAGGGCTGTAATTTGAAGCTTCTTCGAACCTTTCTACCAGGAATTCCTTCTCAAATGAAGATAAGAACCATCCGGCTTTAGGGCCCGAGCTTTGTCCGAGTAATGAAATGTAAATTGCTTTGAAAAGCTCCTTAGGATCAACCTGCGGAGAGGGAATATTCAACTTTTCCGCAATCCGTCTATTTAGTTCGGAACCCTCGTCCTTTGCAGAATAGACAAGCATATGGTATTCTTCTCCACTGATTTCGCCTCTGGACTCAATAAGGGCTGCAAAGGCTGAAAGAAAGGCTTTCTGAAGTTCGGATAGGGTTACCGCTTGCACAGGCACCTTTTCTTTCACTTTAAACTTGGCAAAGGGCGGAGCATAGAGTTCGAGCCATTTAGAAACGTTATCTACCAGTTCTTTTATACACTTTTCATCCTTAGTTGAAAAGCCTGAACGTTTCACTATTTTCAGGATTTGATCAAAATCTCCCCTTGCTACCTGATAGATAGTCACCATCTGCTTGAAAGGAATTTCAGACTGGCAGATCCCTGTTGCCCTGGAAAGTTCATACACTCTTTTCTGAAATGTACCGAGCAAAGGATCATTTTCCCTGAACTGCGTCCTAAGTCGTTCGTATTCGTCCACAAGAGTGAGAAGAGGCTGTCCAGGATCAAACTGAATGTGTTTTTCAGGTTTTGTGCGGATGATCAGGTAACGAAGAACTTCAGGAGGCACGACTTCCAGCATGTCCGAAATCGAGACAACGACCCCTGTAGAAGAAGACATTGCTCCCTGTTTTCCAAGCATTATCCACTCATAAACAATAGGATACGGAGGTTCGTGCCCGAAAATTTCTTTTACTATTCTCTTTCCGGTATCGTAAGAACCGCCTCTTGAAGCATGGTCTTTTCCGAAAGGCTCAACTGTCACTTCTAAAACCGACCAGCGAGCAGGCCAGTCCACGCGCCAGGTAAGTTTCCCTCCCCCTGCCATAGGCACGGTTCCGGAGTGTCCGCATGCACAGACATAGTCTACGGTTTCAGCTTCCAGACCAAAGCCCGTAACCTTCGTGGTTGTGATCTTTCCGCATTGATTACATCTGGGATTGAAAGGACTCCAATCCGGAGCTACGGTTTTCCCCGAGACTTCTTCGAGGATTTTCGCAATCTCGTCTCTTTTAACAAGGGCGGTTTTTATTGCTTCGGTGTATTTTCCTGTCCTGTACATCTCGTCTGCCCTGTAAACCCGAGGATTGATACCCAGGCGTCTGAGGGCTTCCAGGAAAGGTTTCAGGAAATGCTCGGCATAGTTTGCGCATTTTCCGCAGGGACAGGGAACTTCGGATATGGGTTTTCCCACATGTTCGGCATAACTCTCGGGAAGGAATGGGTAAACCTTGCGCAGGGGATCATAATTGTCGGCAATATAAATAAAATCTGCATCTGCCCCCTTATCAATTAGAGCTCTATATGCAGCATCGGCAGTCACGACTTCTCTCATGTTACCTATATGAATATGCCCCGAAGGAGTTATGCCTGTGGCAACAAGATGTTTGCCGTTGTTTTTTAGCACTTCTTCGGCTATGACGTCTGCCCAGTGAACTGTGTCAGCCATATTTCTCACCAGAATTTATGCACAAGCCTTTTGAAAAAAACTGCTTGCCTGCAAGCCTTCTCCGAAAAGACTTGAGCGAAAAACTTTGAATTCCCTGCATAATCATCGTATCAAGTTATAAACCTTGGGCTGGAAGGCAAGGAATCGGAATCTGTTTTCATTTTGTGGTCTTTGGCAATAAAATATATAATTGAAACCAAAAATAAAAACCAGATATAAAAAATAAAAAAGAAGAAAAATTAATGGAGGTTCAAAGGCAAATTAATTCAGGAGTCTGCAGATTTACAGAGATTTAATATGGCACTTTACAGAGCAAATCAAGCAAACTTGATTTACTAAATAATAAAAGCACGTAAAAATATATAAATATTTCGAAATTGGTGGAATTAAATTGTAAAATCAAAAAGTAGTAGGACAAGCTAATTGAAAACAATATAATAGGAGTATGTCGTAAAAATTCTACTAAGAAACAGATGGACAGTTGTGAAACACAAATTAAAAAAGATAACTATATTTATACATATTTTTTTAAATAAATTAAAGTAAACTGAAACATACTAACAACTATAACAAATTAAAATACACTCTAAATAAAATAACAATCAAGAATTCCCGAAATGGGTTCAGAAAATTTATTGGAGTCTCCGCAAAAGCCCTTTCAGAATGACCTGATCAAAAGTGACCCTAAAAGTAGGACATACTCACATGAGGTACAAAATTAAAATGGTAAATATTGTATTTTTATTTCTATTTTATACAGTTAAATGTTTGATGCCACTGATTTTTCAGTTCGACTGCAAAGTTCCATTAAAGAATAAATTTTACTATGCTTTATTAATTTAATGAGTTTATATCCTTGAAATATCTTACCTAGTTTTTTATTTACACTTATAAAGTTTAACTATTTCTCCAGTATCTCAATCATCAACAACAGATTCAACGCTCCAATCCACAATTGTTCCAGTAGCTGCATTGATTTCAAATTCATATTTCATATTGCCAAAAACAATAGACCCTTCATATATTGCCATTCTATCTTCAGAATCAAAATGAAGCTGGATATCGGACTCAGTTGCTCCTGGGACTTTTGCAAGTGCTATGGATTTGGCCTTTTCTTCCCCAATATACGTATTAGTATTGCCTGATTGTGTACTGCCGGATGCCGAATAGTTTTCTGCATCAGAGTCATAGCTTAAAACCTCTCCGGTAGACATATCGATTTCATAATCGTACTCGGTGCTGGCATTGTAAAACTCGATTTCATATTCTTGTCTGCCATCGTCGGTGTCAAGGTTTGCTTTAACAAAAGTAACGTCAGCTTCTGTAAGTCCGGCATGAGCAAGAGCGATTTCCTTTGCTCTGTCTGCAGTAATATTATCCGCAACGATAGTAGTCTCATTTACTGACGAAGTTTCAGAAATTGCAGGGGGTAATGCTTCATCGTTAGTGCTGGGTGTCACATCATCTGTAGACGCACAACCAGCAGCACTGATTGCTAATAGACTGACCATTAACATTGAAAATATTTCTTTTTTCATTATAAATGCCTCAAATAGTTATAAATGACTCTCTGGTAAAATAACTATCTGATAAAATCACTAATGGCTTCAAGAAGCGTATTGGTGAGAATTAGCTAACTGTATTAAAAAGTACGTTAACCCTCTAAAAAATAGAAATAACAGTAGGGAATGTGGTCGCTATTTACCAAGGAAGAATTTTTCGGACCCGCCTGAGGAGTTTAATAGCTATCCTACTGCTGTTTTTTGGCAGGTCCGTAGTTCTCCAGTCTGGATCTTGTTTATCCCTACTGTGGAGGAACACTCAGGTTGCTACCTGAATTTTTTCTTTATGCTATCTGTTTTCTAAATTTATTGCAGGAGTTTATCTTTATATCGAGCAACTTTTCGATATTCATTTTTGCTGCAATACCTTTTGCTGCTCCTGGTACCGATGTAATGACCCCTATATCGAGTTCTTCACGCAGCTCGCGCATAACGTGCTCGTCTACGAGGTCCATCTTGTCGACTCCGAGTTTCTTTGCGACGTACTCTTTTGCTTCTCCTATGCGCATGTTCTTTGAGAACTCCATTCTTGCAACAAGGTCTCCTGCAGCTCTCATACCTGTCATACCTGAAGCCATAATGTGGGAAATCGGCATACCCAATGGGTCGCCGACTCCGATCTATATGCCGTCTACGCCTGCAATTTCTACCATTGCTTTGCTTGCCCTTGTAACTGCATCAATTGGAGGAGTCTCAAGCATTGGGATTCCGCCGACACCCATACCCATGTCAACATGACATGGAATTGGGGATGCTTCGACAGCTGCCTTCATGAAGGTAACTGCACGTGCAAGGTTCCAGGCTGAGGTCTTGCTGGTGTTGGTATTGCAAACTGGACCGAAAACGTTTGCACCGGCTTTTGCAACCAGAGGCGCCTGCTG
>DAKJ01000005.1 GCA_002496565.1 Methanosarcina sp. UBA289
CTGTCAAACTAAGGTTATAATAAGGTGCTCAACATTTAAGCTTTAATTATAAAGTTGTAAATCCCCTACATCCATCCCTAAGTTTATTACGCCTTTTCTATAATCGTTACTCTGATTTCTAATGCTCTGCTTTTAAGTCTCGCATAGTCTCGAACAAGGAAAAGGCTGAAACCCTTTTGGTTGAATTGACAATTGAGTGATTCTCCAGAATCTGGTTATTATCTTCCAATCCTTTATACAGACTGAGAAAACTAGTTTACTTGAATCTGACAAATGCATAGACAGAACCAGCCTGCTCCAGATCAAGCGCCATACGTTCTGCGTGAAAAGTGCTGTTAGGATATTAATTGAAATGGTTCTGGAAAGCTTGCTTGTATTGTATATATGTAAAGTTTGCAATGTCGATCTAAATAATAAAAGTAGTTTCTGCAAGCTCTAGTAACAGATTTTCTTTTAACCCCCCAGTGTAAATTAAATTTAAGCTCTTTTTGGACAACCAGGACATTAAATTGAATATAAACGGAATTAATATATTATTAGATCCTATATTGTAGGCTAATATATGACAAAGTAGGTCATCTTAATGACCAGATACTTGAGACTTTGTAGTATTCATCAGTATATAAGTCTCCCCAGGCAATCTATAATCCAGAAATTACCAGAGGAGGAAAAATGATGGCTCTTGATCTAGGAGTTTTAATAGGATTTCTTGTGATATTCCTGGCCGTGTTGCTAGGACCTTTTAAAATACATGTTATTGAAGAGAATCTGGAAGTATTCCTTTTCATATGCGGAGTGCTTGCAATGACTCTTTCAGGTTTTGCGAAGATTCCAGGCGTAGATACGGGTTGGAGTTTGGAGATAATCAAAGAATCACTAACTGCACCACTACATGTTGGAGATATAGCCGGCATACCAATAGGTATATTTCAGATTGTGTTAGTTGTCGGCTTGATTATCTATAAATGGCATGCTCCGATTCATAAAGCAATCAGAAAATTGACTGATATGCTTTCAGTCAGGGTTCTGGCTTTTGTTCTCATTGTTGTCCTTGGCTTATCTTCAAGCGTGATGTCGGCTATTCTTGCGGCAATTATTCTTGTTGAGGTGGTTAATGCGATGCCTCTCTCAAGAAAAGCCAAGGTAGACCTGACAATCATTGCATGTTTCTCAATCGGGCTTGGCGCTGCTCTTACCCCTCTTGGCGAACCTCTTTCGACAATCGCTATCTCAAAACTTTCAGGTGCGCCTTACCATGCTGATTTCATGTTCTTATTTAATATGCTTGGTAAATATATTCTTCCAGGCATCCTTGCTTATGGTATTATTGGAATATTCTTCCTTGGAAAAGCCGATGCAAGTGAGCATGAAATGGAAGCTGCAGACTATAACGAGACTGTAAAAGACGTCATAATGAGGGCTGTCAAGGTCTATGTGTTTATTGCAGCACTCGTATTGCTTGGGGAAGGATTCAAGCCTATTATCTTCGAGTATTTTATTCAGGTCCCGTCTATGGCTCTTTACTGGATTAACATGGTCTCAGCCGTTCTTGATAACGCTACTTTAGCAGCTGCTGAGATCGGGCCTATCCTCAGCGAATTCCAGATAAAAAGCATACTAATGGGACTTCTAATATCAGGTGGAATGCTGATCCCAGGAAATATCCCGAATATTATCTCTGCAAGCAAATTGGGTATAACCAGTAAAGAGTGGGCAAGGCTTGGATTACCTCTTGGACTTGTCTCGATGACCGTATATTTCGTTATACTGTTTGTATTCAATATCTGACACTTAAAATGTGCCCCTTTAATTTAGTACAACAGTTAAACCAAGTAATAGTTTCGAGTGAATGAGAAAAAGCCTAAGAGACATGGAAAGTTTATGTATTAGCTAAATTCGAAAAATAAACTCAAAATACCACTACATCCCCAAAGTGAAGAGTAAAAATTTACCTTAAATTTGAAGGAAAATATCTTTTGCTCTTCACTATTTTAAGTGGATAACTCAAAATCTTAAATTTACTTTTTATTATATTTTTGAGATTTGTTATCCACAACCTTTTTTATATTTAAGGAAATGCTTTATTTTTATTTTCTTCGTGCATTTTTCTGTTTTTCAATCCAGATTCGCTCCTTCAAGTAAATAAGTTTTTATTTACGTTCAGCTACTTCCTTCAATCAGGAATATAATTCTGTTTAGCATATTTCAATGTATTTTATTTGGAGATTAACCTATTCAGTTAGGAGGAAGACAATGCGAAGGGACTATATAGATACGGGTTATGGCCCAAAGGATACCGATCTGATATGTGAATTCCATATCGAACCGACAGCAGGAGTTAATTTTGAGGAGGCTGCAACCCATATGGCAGGGGAAAGCTCTATAGATTCCTGGACTGAAATTGCCACACTCAGTCCCGAACTTGCAGCCAAGCTAAAACCTCATGTTTTTTATGTAGACGAGGACACACAGACTGTAAAGGTAGCTTATTCGGAAGATCTCTTTGAACTTGGTTCGGTCCCGCAGGTGCTCAGTGCGATCGCAGGAAATATCCTGAGCATGAAAGTTGTTGACAATCTAAGGCTGCAGGATATTGCTTTTCCTAAGTCGATGATCCGTGAGTTTAGAGGTCCTGAATTCGGGTTGCCGGGAATCAGGGAACTTACAGGTGTGCAGGACAGGCCTCTAATAGGAACTATTGTCAAGCCGAAAGTTGGATTGACTTCTGAAAAGCATGCTGAAGTGGCTTATAATTCCTTTGTAGGCGGCTGCGACCTTGTTAAAGATGATGAGAATCTCACGGATCAGAAATTTAACCGCTTTGAAAAAAGAGCCGAACTCACCCTGAAGCTTGCAGAAAAGGCAGAATCTGAAACCGGAGAGCGTAAAATGTATCTCTGCAACGTTACTGCCCCCACCTGTAAGGAAATGATCCGCCGTATGAACTTCCTCAAAGACCTTGGTGCCAGCTATGCAATGATAGATATCGTACCTGCAGGCTGGACTGCACTTCAGACCCTTAGGGAAGAAGCCGGAGATGTGGGAATTGCTCTCCATGCCCACCGATGCATGCATTCGGCCTATACCCGTAACCCACGCCACGGGATAAGCATGCTTGTCGTTGCCAAGCTCTGTAGACTGATAGGGCTTGACCAGCTTCACATAGGTACAGTTGTCGGGAAGATGCACGGAGAAAAACACGAAGTTCTATCTCTCAGGGATGAGTGTGTGCTCGACAGTGTGCCTGCAGATGAAAGCCAGCACGTCCTTGCCCAGGATTGGGGAGGGTTGAAGCCCATGTTCCCGGTTGCATCAGGAGGGCTTGCCCCTACTATGATTCCTGACCTGTACACTATCTTCGGAAGGGATGTTATTATGCAGTTCGGCGGTGGAATTCATGCACATCCTATGGGTACGGCAGCCGGAGCCACTGCCTGCAGGCAGGCACTTGAAGCAGCCCTTGAGGGTGTTACCCTGCAGGAATATGCGAAAAATCACAAGGAACTCGAGGTTGCTCTTGATAAGTGGCTGAAGAAGTAATCCGGCAAACGAATAGCAGGAATAGTTATCACAGGAATAACAATTGAAAAGGAGTTTATCCCCTGTGCAAGCAGAAAACGGAAATAAAGTAAAGACCCTGGTTTTTCGGGTTTCCGAAGAAAATTTTGATGCCGTCCTTGACAGGGCGGCAGTGATCATCAAAAATGGCGGGACTGTAGCCTTTCCCACGGAAACGGTTTACGGGCTTGGAGCTGACGGCCTTAATCCAGAAGCAGTCCTGAAGATTTTTGAGGCAAAAAAGCGCCCTCCTGCAAATCCCCTTAGCTTGCTTGTTCACTCAAGGGAAGATGTTGAAAGGGTGGCAAGAAACATTCCGAAAAGTGCTTTCAGGCTAATGGATGATTTCTGGCCTGGTCCTCTTACGATTATCCTGGAAAAAAACGAGATTGTTCCCGATATTACCTCCGGAAAACTAAAATCAATAGGAGTACGCATGCCTGATCATAGAATTCCTCTGGAACTCATACAGAGAGCAGGTACTCCTCTTGCGGCTCCTAGTGCCAATCTGTCAGGAAAGCCAAGTCCCAGCCTTGCAGCCCATGTCATATCGGATCTTACAGGCAGGATTGATGTGATTCTTGATGGAGGAGAAGCTTCCATAGGGCTTGAATCAACTGTAATTGATATGACTGTCGAGCCGCCTGTTGTGCTCAGGCCTGGAGCCATAAGTGTTGATGAGCTTGAAAGCGTTATAGGAAAAGTGAGGTCTGGATACAAAAGCGGCGAAGCTGGTGACGAATCTAATCTGCCGGAAAAGAAGGCAGGTCGGAAATACGGGCATTACACTCCTGATACAGAGGTCGTGCTTGTGGAAGGAGAAGGAAAATCTGTTTCAGAAAAGCTTATCAAATTACTTGATAGTTACAGAAACGAAAGTCAGAAAGTAGGGCTCCTTCTCAGTGAGGAAACCAGTGAAGAAATCGCAGTTTTCCTTGCTTCGGAAAATCTGGGTTCAGCTGAGTGCTTTTTACTGGGATCGAGAAAAGAGCCGGAAGTGGCTGCCAAGAAACTCTTTGAAGGGCTCAGAAAGCTTGATAAGAAAGGGCTTGATGTAATCGTAGCCGATGGGTCTTTCAGCCGTTCTGGGCTTGGGGAAGCTCTCATCAACCGACTGAGGGAAGCGTCCTCCATAAAGATTATTGTTTAAGCTCAATTGTGATGCAGAAATGCAGAATTAATGCAGAATTGCAGATTTAATTAAATGTTTGAGAGGGATGGTTTTGAAAGCAGAAAAAAAGGAAAATCTGGTGAAATTGCGGGCTTACAAAAAAGTCGTAGATCAGAACAAAAAAATAAATAAGATTAACCTGGTAGTGCTGGCTGCAGGCCTGCTTTTAACAGTTCTGGGCATGGAGAAGGTAGGAAATTATATTATCTGGGTAGGCATTTTTGTCCTTTTTGTAACCTCAATTTCAAGCATTCTTGCATCCGGATCTCTTCGCAGGCCGAGATAATACCAATTTTTCTTTTTAAAGGGGCTTTTAAATGGGCGAAACAATTGCAAGTAAGGAAATGCATGAATACTTCGACGAACTTGAAGTAAGGCTCAAAGAAGCGATCAAGATCGCGAATACAGCTCGAGCTCGTGGAGGAGACCCAAAGCCCATTGTGGAAATTCCCCTTGCCAAAGATCTTGCGGATAGGGTTGAGAACCTTATAGGGGTAGAAGGAGTCGCTGTAAAGATCCGAGAACTTGAAGAAAAAATGTCAAGGGAAGAATCTGCTCTCGAAATCGGGCGTCAGGTAGCAGAAGGAGAAGTGGGGAACTTTGCAACAAAAAAGGATGCAGTTGAAGCTGCGATCCGGGTTTCCATGGCTGTCATCACAGAAGGAGTGGTTGCAGCCCCGATTGAAGGGATTAATAAGGTAGAACTGGGAAAGAATGACGATGGTTCCGAGTATATCCGGATTTTTTATTCCGGGCCTATCCGGAGTGCAGGCGGGACAGCCCAGGCCCTTTCCGTGCTCGTTGGTGATTACGTAAGGCGTGGGATAGGAATTGACCGCTACAAGCCAAGGCCTGAGGAAGTAGAGCGTTATGTAGAAGAGATCGTTCTTTACAAGAGAGTCGCAAGCCTGCAATACATGCCTTCGGAAGACGAGATCCGCCTGATAGTCGAGAATTGCCCTGTCTGTATTGACGGAGACCCAACCGAAGAAGCTGAGGTTGAAGGGCACAGAGATCTTGAGAGAATAGGGACAAACCGCATCAGAGGGGGAATGTGCCTTGTGCTTGCCGAAGGGCTCGCCCTTAAGGCCCCCAAAGTCAAGAAACACGTTAACAAGTTGAACATGGACGGATGGGACTGGCTGGATGTCCTCATAGGGGGTGCAAAAACCGGAGGCAATGAAGAAGATGAGCAGAAAAACAAGATCAAGCCGAAGGATAAGTACATAAGAGACCTTATTGCAGGCAGGCCGGTTTTTTCCCATCCTTCAAGGCCAGGAGGGTTCAGGCTCCGCTACGGACGTTCCAGAAACACTTCTTTTGCAGCTGCAGGAATTAATCCATCTAGTATGGTTCTGCTTGACGATTTTGTTACTAACGGAACTCAGCTCAAGGTTGAAAGGCCTGGAAAAGCTGCAGCCATGTCTGCCGTAGACTCGATAGAAGGGCCAACTGTGCGCCTTCGTTCCGGAGACCTTGTCCGGGTAGACGATATAAAAGAAGCTTATGAGCTTCGCTCACAGGTTGAGGTAATAGTAGATATCGGGGAGATCCTGATTAATTACGGGGACTTCCTGGAAAACAATCATCCTCTCATGCCTTCACCTTACGTTTTCGAATGGTGGCATTACGACTATGAAGCAGCCTGCCATGAAACAATACCTGAAGCCGAACTGAAAGACCCCTCAGCAGCTCTGGTTCTCAGGCTTGCAGAGGAATATGATGTCCCTCTCCATCCGAAGTTTACGTACCTCTGGCACGATATAAACCGAAGTGAATTTGAAGTTTTAAGGAAGTTTGTGGCCGAAAATGGAGACCTTTCAGTTGAAAATGGCATTCTCAGGCTGCCCCTGAAAACCTGCGTGGAAACAGGTATCAAACTCGTACTTGAAAAGCTCCTTGTACTTCACAGGGTAAAAGCTGACACAATCATGATCGAAGAAGCTCTTCCTTTTATTTTCTGCCTTGGGCTTGACTGCGACCTGAAAGAGAAAGCCCAGATGCCTGATACCGACAATATGGTGGATGCTGCAGCTCTTTTAAGCGGGTTTAAAGTTTTCCCTAGAGCTCCTTCGAGAATAGGGGCAAGGATGGGAAGACCGGAAAAATCCGACCTGCGAAAGATGTCTCCTGCAGCTCAGGTTCTCTTTCCCATAGGTAACGCCGGAGGAATTACTCGAAATCTCGTATCTGCTTCAGCTTATTCGGCTTCCATGAATGGAAAAATTGGCGAAATTGAAGTAGAAATGGGAATCAGGGAATGTCCTGCTTGTGGCAAAGAGACTTATTTCTGGCGCTGTGACTGCGGAGAATATACTAATCCCAAGTTCTCCTGCCCGCGTTGTAAAATTGATGTTAGGGGAGCTGAAACCTGTCCAAAATGTGGTAGAAAGCTAACTTCCGTTGCAAATGTTAAACTGGATTTTCGTTCAATTTATAAGCAGGCCTTTGAGAATGTAGGAGAAAGGGAAAAAATGGACCTCATCAAAGGCGTAAAACGGCTTATGAACGGGCAGATGACCCCTGAACCTTTGGAAAAGGGAATTTTGCGGGCAAAACATGATGTCTATATTTTTAAAGACGGAACTGTCCGTTATGATATGTCGGATATTCCACTTACACATATCAGGGCTGACGAAATCGGGATAACAGCAGCTAGGCTACGGGAACTCGGTTATCTTGAGGATATTTACGGAAATCCCCTTGAAAGAGATGATCAGGTTGTCTGCCTGAAGGTCCAGGATCTTGTTATCTCTTATGACGGGGGCAAGTATATGCTGCGTACCGCACAATACGTGGATGACCTACTTGTGAAATACTATGGGGTTGAACCCTATTACAATGCCGAAACAATCCAGGATCTTGTAGGCGTACTACTTATCGGGCTTGCTCCGCACACCTCTGCAGGCGTGCTAGGGCGTTTAATAGGATTTACGAAAGCTTCAGTCGGTTATGCTCATCCTTTCTTTCATGCTTCAAAACGTAGGAACTGTGATGGGGATGAAGATTGCGTAATGCTTCTCATGGATGGGATACTTAACTTCTCAAGATCTTATCTTCCTGATAAAAGGGGTGGGAAAATGGATGCTCCTCTTGTACTTACTACCAGAATCGATCCCAAAGAAGTAGACAAAGAGGCGCATAATATAGATGTGATTGCAAGATATCCTCTAGAGTTCTACAAGGCTACTCAGGAAATCAAAAATCCCACAGAACTTGAAGGTATTATGGACTTGGTGAGTGGTCGACTTGGAACCCCAGAGCAATACGAGCATTTAATGTTTACACATGATACTACGGATATTGCTGCAGGCCCGCTTAATTCTTCGTATAAGACTCTTGGAAGTATGATTGAAAAAATGGAGGCTCAACTTTCTCTTGCTAATAAAATAAGGGCAGTGGATGCTCCCGATGTGGCTGAAAGAGTACTCAAATCTCATTTTCTTCCCGATCTTCTCGGAAATCTCCGTTCTTTTTCTAGGCAGCGGATGCGCTGTATAAAATGCGGAGAGAAGTTCAGGCGCCCTCCGCTAACCGGGGCCTGCCCTAAATGCGGAGGTAATGTAGTGCTGACCGTACACGAAGGAGCTGTTCGTAAATATCTGGAGATCTCAAAAGAAATTGGGGAGCGATATGGAGTTTCCAGTTACACCCGACAGAGAATTGAACTTCTGGATAAAGACATATGTTCTCTTTTCGAGAATCATAGGGTTAAACAACTAGGGCTTTTGGATTTCATGTCCGGGTCTGCGCGCTGAGAATGAAATAAAAGAATTATAAATAATTATAAAAAATTAAAAAAATTAATCTGCTGAATTGAAAGGAGGCAGGGCAGTTTAAGAGCCCAAAAGTACAGTAGTATTTACTGATTAGTTCTCTAATTTTACTGTCCACATTACTGTTCTTCTTCTGGGAGTGATTCTTTTCAGGTTTCGATTGCACCCTTATAGGAAAAAATCCACTCTCCCAAACTTGAAAACTTTTCCTATCTACTTTTTGTGTAATTATATAATTACAGCGCTATTTATATAGTATCTGTTTGATTATCTGTATCTTTGACGGAATTTATTTTTTTATACTTTTCACTCTCTTTTCTCAGATTCGGACTGGGATTTTAATTATAGCCTTATTCATGCCACAGGTAACCCAAGGGAATTAATTTGCCCTATAAGCTCATTAAAGCTTTTAATTTCCAATTCCAGAACTTCTTCTCTTTTCATTCCTATTGACATTTCGCCGTCTACAGAAAGAAGCTCCGGTCCCCTGCGAACAAGCCTATCAACACCGTCTCTTTTAAAGGCCTCTTTAACTTCCATATCATGAGCAAAAGCCCTTCCTGGGATAAAAACAGTCTCGCTTACTTCTGAGAGATCCATATTTTTGAGATCCTCAATAGTTATGAGGCATCCGATGTCTTTTTTTGGGGAAACAACATTCACTGAGCCTCCAAGAGCTTCAAAGATTTCCCTCAGCCTTGGAGCTGCTATCTGGCCTGTAATGACAGTGGCTCTTCTTGTAATTCTCGGAAGTTTTTCTAGGGCTTCGGGAACATTTCGGATAGCAAAAGGAGAACCAATTAAGGGATCTTCAAGAGGGGTTCCTGTAATCCTCATGGAAGGGTGCTTTGCTGCAGAATTCCGTACCAATTCTGTGAATTCGTGGATACCGTGTGGGATTATACCCGGAATGATAGGGGCGTTATTCAGGATAAGCCCATTTTCCGGAAAATTTGCAAACCTCATTAGAATAGCTCCTTTTGCACCCATAGCTTCAAGGTCACTGAGGGTCTTATCAAGGATCTCTCCATCGTTTACTCCCGGAATGAGTACAATAGCCCCATATACGTCACAATGAGCACAGAAATCTCTAAGAACTTGTATAGAAGCTTCAGGCTCCGGGTCTTTCATGTACTCAGCTCTTAGAGCCGGATCGGTCGCAAAGACTGTAAAACTTACCTCTGTGACCCCGTGGTCTATGTAGAAAAGAGCGTCTTCAGGCTTGTTGAAGCCTTTTCCGCTTGTGTATCCCAGGTGTATGGGAGTCTTGAATTGAGACAGGAAAGAAACAAGATTCTTCAGTTCGGGGTAACAGCTTAAATCCCCTCCTCCACTGATACTGAATTTTTTTATCTCTCCACTTGCGAAATAGAGTTTTCTTGCAGTTTCTTCCAGTACCATCTGAAGGGGTTTGAAACCCGAATATGATTCTTTTACACTACGTGTGCAATAGTCACACCCTTTCTTGAAAGGAAGACAATACTTGCAGCCCAAGGGCTGAACGTCTTTGACCTTTTTAAAATAACAATACTTACAGAAGCCTCTACAGTCTACCCCTGGATTTCCGCCTACATCGACAACTACTTCCATATTAAACTTTCGTATTACTAGGTATTACTAAATCTTTTTGGTATGACTCTCTGGAAGCAAAATAACATATGAAATAATTTAGTGCAAATTCTCAATCAATTAAGAAAAAAAATTCATTAAGTATCTTGACATATTCTCTTCGGTCTTTAAGTATTATTAAAACATAATTTTTCCGTTGATATCGTTTTCTTATATATTTTCACAAAAATAGATTCTATATTAATAAAATATATTTTAAAAAAATGGATGAATTCATTCATCGGAGAACACAAAAGATTTAAGTACCTTCTAAACGAATGAGCTTTCATTGGGAAAGTGGACACTTAAAAACAGAGCGGTACTTGATTTATTGAGTGCAAAAGCACTCGAGTAGGTGACCAGTCCCAAAATGATTTTAATAAATTAAGGAGGAAATTAAAGTGTCTGACACAGTAGACATCTACGACGACAGAGGAAAACTGCTCGAGAGCAATGTCGACATTATGAGCCTTGCTCCAACAAGAAACGCAGCAATTAAAAAGATCATCATGGACACCAAGAGGTCCGTTGCAGTCAACCTCGCAGGTATCCAGGGTGCACTTGCCAGCGGCAAGATGGGCGGAAAGGGCCGTCAGATCTTAGGCCGTGGACTTAACTATGACCTTGTAGGCAATGCTGATGCAATTGCAGAAAATGTTAAAAAATTCGTCCAGGTTGATGAAGGCGACGACACCAACATCATCAAAGTCAAGGGTGGAAAGAGCCTTCTGATCCAGTCTCCACAGTCCAGGATGATTGCAGGTGCCGACTTCATGTCCGCAACCACAGTTGGTGCAGCAGCTGTCACCCAGACTATTCTGGACATGTTTGGAACCGACCCATATGATGCTCCTATCGTAAAGGCTGCCGTCTGGGGAAGCTACCCACAGACAATGGATCTCATGGGAGGACAGGTTCAGGGTATTCTCAGTATCCCCCAGAACAACGAAGGTCTTGGCTTCTCCCTCAGAAATATCATGGCCAACCACGTTGCAGCAATTTCCAACAGGAATGCAATGAACGCATCAGCTCTCTCTTCAATCTACGAGCAGGCTGGTATCTTCGAGATGGGCGGAGCAGTAGGCATGTTCGAGAGACATCAGCTCCTCGGTCTTGCATACCAGGGTCTTAACGGTAACAACCTCTTATATGACATTGTAAAGGAAAACGGTAAAGACGGTACCATTGGAACCGTTATCGAGTCCGTTGTTCGCAGGGCACTTGAAGACGGTATTATCTCTGTTGACAAGACTGCTCCTTCTGGATACAACTTCTACAAAGCAAACGACGTTCCAATGTGGAATGCCTGTGCAGCAGTCGGTACTCTTGCAGCTACTCTCGTGAACTGTGGTGCAGGCCGTGCAGCTCAGAACGTTTCCTCAACACTTCTCTACTTCAACGATATCCTTGAAAAGGAAACCGGTCTTCCAGGATGCGACTACGGTAAAGTAGAGGGTACCGCAGTAGGGTTCTCATTCTTCAGCCACTCCATTTATGGTGGCGGTGGGCCTGGTGTCTTCAACGGTAACCACGTCGTTACTAGGCACTCCAGAGGATTCGCAATCCCCTGTGTATGCGCAGCAGTAGCACTGGATGCAGGCACTCAGATGTTCACAATCGAATCAACATCCGGCCTGATTGGTGACGTGTTTGGTTCAATACCAGAATTCCGCGAGCCGATTAAGGCAGTTGCAGGAGCGCTCTAAGCATATAGTTCAAAAGGTCTAACGATGTCAGACTCTGCTTCAAATATAGAAGATTCTATTCAAATCGAAATCTTTCCCAGTAGAATCCTATCCCCTGAGACAGCTCAGAAGATTATAGCTGAGATTTACAAAGTGGATGGGGTGATCCGCGTTATGGTGCAAGGCAACAGACTGCCTGATAAGGTGTCTGCTGGCCCCGGCACCGGGGAAAAAGTGGAACATCCACTGAGAAAGCCCATTCAGATTGGAGATCAGGTTATTGAATTGAAGATCTGTGTGGGCAGGATCAGAGTTGAACTTTCAAACGCCGAAGCTAAAGAACAGATCAGGGAAGTATGCGAAAAATTGCTCCCATTCCCCTTTGAATTCAGGGAAGGACATTTCCTCAGGAAAAAGCCTACTGTAACTGACTATGCTAAACTTGGTCCTGAAGCAGACCCCAGGTTGCTTGGTATGGTAGATCCTAAAGCCAAGACAGACCAGCTCATCTTTATTGAGAAACAAGAGAAGCAAGAAGAGAAAAAAAACAAAGATGAGTGAAAAAGTATGATGATCGATCGGGAAACACAGGTAGTCGATTGCCGATGCGGCGCAGGACTTGGTAAAGGAGGAGGGCTTGCTCAGCGAGGTACTCTCTCAGAAGCCGGCCGTGCTGAGGTAGTAGCTATTGCTATGAGTCCCGGCCAGAGACATATCACAAAACCGGTATGTGAGATCACATATGGAATGAGGAAAGAAAACATTCAGGTAAGTGTGTTGGTACTCTACTCAGGTTCCGGAATTCCTGAATCAGGTATGAGAACAGGATCTTTTGTACTGAGTCCGGTAGAAGTCGCACAGATTGAAATGCACAAACTGGCTGTTATTCACCTCGGAAATATCAAGGACCATGTGATTAGAAAGGCAAGGGAAATCCTGAGCCAGGCTAATATTCCGGCGATTGTAGTCAGCCAGATCCCAGTAGATTTTGAGGATTTTGCAGAGGCAGGAGTAAAGACAAGATTAGTGATGCCAAGGGATGAAAATATTCGTACAAAGGGAATTGTGATGGATATGGTGAGCGGAGTTACACGTGGTGATTCCTGTCCCAGGGACAAGCTAAATCTGATCATTAAATACGTCAAGACTACATTAGACCAGTTAGAAGATCATAAAGGAGTTGCATGAGATGGCTTACGAAAGACAATTTTATCCAGGCGCAACATCAGTTGCCGCTAACAGAAGAAAACACATGTCTGGAAAACTTGAGAAACTCAGAGAAATTTCAGACGAAGATTTAACTGCAGTTCTCGGACACCGTGCCCCAGGGAGCGACTACCCAAGCACCCACCCACCACTTGCAGAAATGGGAGAGCCTGCCTGCTCGACCCGCGAGAATGTTGATGCTACCCCCGGTGCAAAGGCCGGTGACAGAGTCAGGTACGTCCAGTTTTCTGACTCAATGTACAACGCGCCTGCAACCCCATACTTCAGATCATACTTCGCAGCAATCAACTTCAGAGGTGTAGACCCAGGTACTCTTTCCGGCCGTCAGATTGTTGAAGCCCGTGAAAGAGATATGGAACAGTGCGCAAAGGTTCAGATGGAAACCGAAATTACTGACCATGCACTCGCAGGTATGCGTGGTGCAACTGTGCACGGTCACTCTGTCCGTCTCCAGGAAGACGGTGTAATGTTCGACATGCTCGACAGGAGAAGACTTGAGAACGGCACCATCATAATGGATAAAGATCAGGTTGCAATTCCACTCGACAGGAAAGTAGACCTCGGCAAACCCATGTCCAGTGAAGAAGCCGCAAAGAGAACCACCATTTACCGTGTGGACAATGTAGCCTTCAGGGACGATGCAGAAGTCATTGAATGGGTACACAGGATATTCGATAAGAGAACAATATACGGATTCCAGCCGAAGGTGAGGTGATCACAATGGCAGCAGACATTTTCTCAAAATTTAAAAACTCAATGGAAGTCAAATTCGCACAGGAATTTGGTTCAAACAAGCAGGTTGGCGGGGATATCACCGGCAAGACTGAAAAGTTCCTGAGGTTAGGCCCTGAGCAGGACCCCAGAAAGGTCGAAATGATTAAAGCCGGTAAGGAAATCGCAGAGAAGAGAGGCATTGCATTCTACAACCCAATGATGCACTCCGGTGCTCCTCTCGGTCAGCGTGCAATCACTCCTTACACCATTTCCGGCACCGACATTGTTGCAGAACCTGATGACCTCCATTACGTCAACAACGCTGCAATGCAGCAGATGTGGGATGATATCAGGAGAACCTGCGTTGTCGGTCTTGACATGGCTCACGAGACCCTCGAGAAGAGGCTGGGTAAGGAAGTTACTCCTGAAACCATCAACCACTACCTTGAAGTCCTTAACCATGCCATGCCCGGTGCAGCAGTGGTTCAGGAAATGATGGTTGAAACTCACCCTGCCCTTGTTGACGACTGTTACGTGAAAGTTTTCACAGGCGATGACGCCCTTGCAGACGAAATCGACAAGCAATATCTTATTGACATCAACAAGGAGTTCTCTGAAGAACAGGCAGCCCAGATTAAGGCATCCATCGGCAAGACTTCCTGGCAGGCAATCCACATCCCAACAATTGTTTCCAGAACAACTGATGGTGCTCAGACCACCAGGTGGGCAGCTATGCAGATTGGTATGTCCTTCATCTCTGCATACGCAATGTGCGCTGGTGAAGCAGCTGTCGCTGACCTGTCATTCGCTGCAAAACACGCAGCTGCAGTTTCCATGGGTGAAATGCTCCCAGCAAGGCGTGCACGTGGACCAAACGAGCCCGGTGGACTTTCCTTCGGTCACCTCTCAGACATTATCCAGACAAGCCGTATCTCTGAAGACCCAGCAAAGATCGCCCTTGAAGTCGTCGGTGCAGGCTGTATGCTCTACGACCAGATCTGGCTCGGCTCCTACATGTCCGGTGGTGTCGGATTCACACAGTATGCAACAGCTGCATACACTGATGACATCCTCGACAACAACGTGTACTATGACGTTGACTACATCAACGACAAATACAACGGTGCTGCAAACGTCGGCAAGGACAACAAGATAAAGGCAACTCTCGACGTCGTAAAGGACATCGCAACTGAGTCTACACTATACGGTATCGAGACCTACGAGAAGTTCCCGACTGCCCTTGAAGACCACTTTGGTGGTTCCCAGAGAGCAACCGTGCTCGCAGCCGCAGCCGGTGTCGCAACTGCACTTGCAACAGCAAACGCAAACGCTGGTCTTTCTGGCTGGTACCTCTCCATGTATCTGCACAAGGAAGCATGGGGCCGTCTCGGATTCTTCGGATACGACCTGCAGGACCAGTGTGGTGCCGCAAACGTTCTGTCCTACCAGGGCGACGAAGGTCTTCCAGACGAACTCCGTGGTCCAAACTACCCCAACTACGCAATGAACGTCGGTCACCAGGGTGGATACGCAGGTATCGCTCAGGCTGCTCACTCAGGCCGTGGAGACGCATTCACCGTCAACCCACTCATTAAGGTCTGCTTCGCTGACGACCTCCTGCCCTTCAACTTCGCTGAGCCCAGGAGAGAGTTCGGTCGCGGCGCCATGAGAGAGTTCGTGCCTGCTGGTGAGAGATCCCTCGTCATTCCAGCAAAATAAACTCAATAACTGAATATTCTAAAACAGAGTAGGCCTTCTGGCCTACTTTTTGTCTCTTTTTCTATCTGTTTTTTCGTATGATTTTTCCAGAAACCCTTAGAGCCTATTCAAAAAATCCTGTTGCTCTAAATGCTATTTCTCTGTTATTTTCTCAGCACTTCAATAGTTTTCTTCTCTTTCCTGCCCTTCAAATATAGATTTTCATTTGGAGCGCAGTCCGTTAATGATTTCTTCTATAAGAAGAAGTGCACCTGAAACTCCCAAATATGTCTTCGGGATTATATGGATGTAGCCTTCTTCCGGAAGGGTTATTTCGATACAAGCTTTGCAACATCCCTTTGCTTTTAAAAGCTGAAGGGTGGGGCTGTCAGCAAAAGCAATATCAACTGATTCAAGGGAAGGATCTCTATCCCAGGCTTCGCAAAATCCTTTTTCCTCCAGAAACGCCTTGAGAGATCCTGTTATTTCAGGATCGCTTCCGGGAAGCAGTTTTACTGCAAAGGGAGCCATTCCCAGGTAGGAGTAAAGCCATTGTGTAAGAGGGTAGGCAAGGGAGCTTTCGGCACGGATTGAAAAGCTGGCTCCTTTGGGGAGACCCGAGTAAGAGTAGAAACGCGAAATCTGCCGGTAACTGGCTTTTCTGGCTTTCTGGATTTCTGCAAGGGCAGGTGCAGGGTCGATATTCAGGACAGTTGCAACTTCTCTCAGCAGGCTTTCACTCGCATCAAACCCTATGGGAGCTCCAAGAGGAGAAAAAACAGCAGAGGTCCCAAAGCTCTCTCTGTACCATTCTGCAATCCTTCTGCCGTATTCGGGGAAAAGAACGATATTACAGGCTGCATCGCCTGACTCCCGAATTTCTTCAAGGGAAGTTCCGGCAAGGAAAACTGCCCCCACTTCCAGGCCTAGGAAAGCAAGGAGCCGCTTCATTTCTGCAACCGACCCTTCCCAATGCTTGTGGAGCAGGGAAAGTCCTATCAGATTCACTTTTTTAGGGTTTCTTGGGCGATGGATGGACCGGAGTTTCATGTTCTCGAGGAGAGCAAGAGCGACATTTTCAAATCCCCTGGCTGCTGGAAGGGAAAAACCCGGGTTTTCCACCACAAAGCAGCGGTTCTGCATTCCTGCTTTTTTGATTACACTCTCCAAGTCGTCTCCCACAAGGCTTGCTCCAGGGGAATTTAGCACCATAAGCAAGCCTTTTTCTTTTGCTGCTATTGTCGTAAGCGCCCTTTCAAATTTTTCAAGGGAACCCCGAATGTAGTCTTCCCCGTCCAGGCCAGTGCAGGGGACTCTAGGCTGACCGAAATAGAACTCGTCCTGAAACGCCAGGGGGTCATGGGAACCTTCCCTGGGAAACTGCCTATCCGAGAGAAAACTGTGGTATAACTTACATCCTATAGGGCCATTAAGGATAACAGCCGCGTCCTTGATTCCTTCTACCGCTAGGATAGAACCCGTAAAGGCGTCAGGGGAAAAAATCAACATTATTCACCTCCATCGTATTTCCACCCTTCCACAACCGGTAGCCTTAAAAGCGTACTCCAGCGTTTTGCAAGTTCAAGCCCGCTCAGAAACCCTACCTGAGGGGAGAAAGGAATGGTATCGTAATGCACTCCTTCTTCATGGACCGAAGGGGCATAATTCGAAAGGACCAGGTTCGGCATCAGGGTCCTGACATCCTTTGCCCTTTTTTCATCCGTATAGTCTTTCTCCATCGAGAAGTCTTCATGAGACCGGAGCCCAGGGCTTACCCTTCCGAAAAATGAAACTGAAATCCCAACTTTGATAATTTCCATTCCCAGATCCCGGATCGTATCCAGAATCCAGTCAATCTCCTCGGTGTAACTCACCACGAGTACGCGCTTTCCCAATAAATAGTGGGTATATTTTGCAATCTCTGCCCTGTAAAGTTCTTCCTGTTCCTGTAGCAGTGGGGAGACATCCTTTCCGGGAAGCAGGCGTTCTGCGAGTGTTTTTACCCAGATGGAACTTTCCCGGAAACCCACAGGAAAAGGAAGCTCAAAAAACTCAAGCTTGAAACGCCCGGAAAGATATGCTTGCAGAGTTCGTGTTTCGGGGTCACCGAAAGCCAGCAGGTTTATCTCCGCTTTTTTAAAAGAGCGAAGGGAAAAGGTGTCTGTCCCCTTTAAAAACCTGCAGTTGACTCTGTACCCCAGCTTTTTGAGCAGCCCTTCTATAGTACGGAAGTGTTCCTCTTCCCGCAGGGAAAACCCCCTTTCTCCTATAATATTGACCAGGCCTTTTTCGAGCTTTACGGAAGGGTCAATCAGGTCAGCAACTCTTTTGTATCCTTCAAGTAGCCCTGTAGAAAAGTCTCCCGTAAGGACTCCTTCCACAGGGAGGGGGATGACCATCGCTCCAGGAAAATGGGCTTCAGCTCTTGAGGCTGCCTCCCTTATATCGTCTCCTATGATTCCTCCGGGGCAGGTGTTTACCACAAAGACCGTTTGCCAGCCGGCTGACAGGGCTTCTTCGATTTTACTCTCAAGCTTTTGAAGCCCTCCGAAGATGATTTCCTCTTCCTTCATATCTGTAGGCAGGATACCTGGAACCTTCTCAACCCCACCTGCATTTATTCCACCTCCTCTTAAAAACGAGCAGGCAAGGGCATCGGCCGTGATATGAGTACAGCTCCTTGGCCCGTGAAGGACTGTAGCGGCATCTCTAACCTGAAAAGTCGCAGTCGCAGCTCCTGAAAACGCACAGCCGTAAAGAGGCGGTCTGAAGGGATATGCTGTCGGGAACGGTGTGGACATTTCTTCAGGAGTTTCTGCAGGCTTTGTTTCGTGAATTCCGGAGGAGATTTCTGTGGAATGACTGTTTTCCTGTCTGGAGGAATAAAGCTCAGTACCGGTTTTTTTATCGGGAGCAGGATCTGTACCTAATGGCTTTATGCAGGGCCTTTCCCGTCTTCCCAGCACCAGAGCTTCAAGCTCAAGGTCATCAAGTGGGTTGGCAGGGTGGAGCAGGCTCCTGTCTTTTTCCAGGGTTTCAACATACTTTGCCAGCTCTCTGAATATACTTGCAGGAGTAGAGGAAGGAAAAGCTTCTGCCAGGGTTTTTCCGGCTTTTTCAGCCTGGGAAAAGACTTCATCCCTGGGGATGGAGGCAAGAACTGGCAACCCTACCGCCCGGGCAAAGGCAAAGACTCTTTCCTCCTCAGCAAAAAGTCCTCGCCTATTGAAGATGATGCCTGCAACCCTAGGGGCTGCATCCTCAAAATTCATGATCCCCCGGAGGATGTTGTTTGCTGCGTACAGGGCCATATATTCCCCGGAAGTCACCAGAAAAATCGCATCTGCATATTCTTTCCTGAGGGGAACTGCAAACCCGCCGCAGACCACGTCCCCAAGCACGCCATAGAGAACGACGTCAAAGGAAGAAGCCCTGAGTCCCAG
Source organism: Methanosarcina sp. UBA289 (assembly GCA_002496565.1). Classification (GTDB taxonomy): domain Archaea; phylum Halobacteriota; class Methanosarcinia; order Methanosarcinales; family Methanosarcinaceae; genus Methanosarcina. The sequence goes on from DAKJ01000005.1 coordinate 18,881, forward strand.
GCGTTTTAAGACCTCAAAACTGCTCAGGATCCCGCGGCCAGCACAGCCAATCCCGGGTTTTGGGCCTCCTGCTTCCACGCAGGCAGTACCTCCGTAGCCTTCAAATACCAGGGCTTCAAGTTGCTGAGCTTCCTGGGGAGTTTCGCGCATATAATCAAGCACTGTTGGGATAACAGCCCCGCTAAGTAGCAGGCGGGTGGAATCGTGTTTCGGGTCGCAGCCGATCTGCAAGATCCTTTTTTTCAAATCAGCAAGGGCAGCCGAGAGATTTGCAGAGACTGTAGACTTGCCTATGCCTCCCTTCCCGTAGAGAGCAATCTGGATCACGTTTTTTCCCCCGATAATTTATTGAACTTAAAAGGGCAAAAACGTGGGAACAGAGAATTAATTATTTTTCCTGCTTTGACGGACATACCTGAATTCTGAAGGATCTGTAATAGTTTTTTAAAAGGAACGATGTTATAACAGATGCGCTGTTCATCTAATTTTTCTGTAAGTTCAAAGATATTCTTATTTTCTAAGATTAGAACTTTCTTTATTTGGGAATTATTTGTAATAAACCAAACCATTTTATCCTGAAACATTTTACAACCCACTATACTCAAAACAGTCATTTTTTACCTACTTTAAGGACAGTGGTACTATAATATATATTTAGAGGTTAGAAAAATATACATGGTACTTTTGCAGTATAAAACAATGACATTTAGAATCTAGCAAAGATCGGCTCTATCGGAAACTTATGAAACCTGACTTTGACAGTATCCACTAATTGGTACTGACTATTTCCCTTCTTTTTTATCCCAAATTGACTTGACAATTTGTTTAAATTTATAAAAATTTGTTATATTTTCTATGTAATTCCACTCTTTTTTACTACCATCAAGCTATATTGATTCGATCAAAATTCGCAAAAATATAATTTTTGACTCCATTTATCTTGAACTTAACTGTAAGTGTCAAATTGGTCGTGCACTATTAGTTAGTTGATGTTATTTCCAAAACAATTTTAGTGGCACATCATACCTTTTTTGTAATTCAGTAAGGTTAATAACATGCTTGACGCACGAAACATAAGGCATTTCTAGTACTGGAAAATTAATCTTGAAGACATCAACCGTATAATGATGGATGATCACCTTTTTTGGAATCGATCAATTCTGCTCTTTCCAGATCAAAGTTTTCAATTATTTTATCATCACTCTTATTCAGTTTCATGGAAGTGAGATAGTCCATTTCAGCATCCTGTATAAGGTTGAGATTATCTTTGGTATTAGCTCCTTTATCAAAAACAATAAGAGAGCCTTTTTTAAACCTACTTTTAACCTGGTTAAAAGTATCAGAAAAGTGCTCAAGATCAAGAACGTTTCCTTTATTCACTGTAATTCCAATAGAGAACGTTTCCTTTATTCACTGTAATTCCAATAGGTATGTTTATGGGGTCAGCTAACTCACTAACTGCAACTGTTATCTGCAACTTGTCAGGCCTATGATCTCTGCTATATCCGAATTTACCAAGGTTAGATTTAGTCCCATAAAAGACTATACTCGTCCAATCCAGGTTTATATTCGTATCTTCAAAACCATAAGTAGAAAATAGAGAGTCCAGAATATCACACAGAATTTCCTCTTTGTTACGTCCCAAAAGCTCAAGAGTTCTGTAAAGAACTCTTTCGTGAAACCTTTCAAGGTTTAAGATATCTAGAATCTCGTTCTGATTTAACCATTTGCCAGATTCTTTGATGCTAAAATTATCAGTTAATTTGTAGTTTAACAAACCGATTAGTAAACTATTGAGATCAAGACCCTTGCTTTTATTTTTACTAAAAATATCACCGAAATTAAGCTTTTCATAAAAATATTGGACAGCAAGAATAGATCCGATAGGAACACATATATTCTTGTTAGGAATTGTAGGGAAGGCTCTCTGTTTTGTGATGTTCATTGGACCGAATTATACAAAACAGAGAGCACTTATTTTTATGTAACTGTCAAAGTCAGGATGAAACTAATATCCTCTACCCAAAAAAGCTATATTATATACAGTATCAAGGAATATATTAAAATAATACATTAGTTCGCTAAAGTATGTTCTCAACCTTTACTTTACCTCTATTTACCTACTCATACGCTACACTGCTGTTCTTACTGAGCCTATCCCAAAAGCCACTTCACTCTTAATAGTTGAGAATTCTCAGAATTGTTTTCAAAGATTATGAGCTTGATTAATTTCCAAAATACAAGGTTCAAGAGGCTAATTTCAGGTTTTGGGATGAACTCACTCTTAATTTTCGTCTGATCCATTCCTGAATGGGGAGTAGAAATATCTCAAATCTGAACTTATCCTATCTATAACTTGAGGCCCTCTCATGACGATTGAAAGTGTTTTTTCTGAAGGTATAGGCATATATTTTTAGTATGAAAGATACCAGTGCGTAAAAGCATCGGTGCTCAATTGATATCTAGTTGACATTTATGCATAGTTCTGAAACTCTTATATGTGCAAATAAGATCAGTTTTATATGTACAAATAAGATCGGTTTTGGGATAGGTTCAATGATAAGAACCTTCAACATTCTTCTCCATTCTGATCTCACGTAATTTACTTCAAAATAACGACAACTTCTTTGCCTAATTTGCCTGCGGATTCCACAAATTCTGCTGTATCTACATCAGGAAATGCGTCTATAATACAAATATCAAACTTTTCATCTAAACAATTCGCTAATTTTCTTATATCCATATTATAAACTTCAAATTTGTCTCCAGATGCTACTAATTTTTCTTCACTGCCTGAAAGTTTAACTGGAAATCCATTAACTTCTAAATTAATCAAAGTAGTTTCTATTGCAGGACTCCATATATCATTAAAAACAACTTTTCGAGCACCGGCTTTAAGGCATGTGATTCCTAAAGTCCCAGGACCACATGTACAATCAAGAACAGTAGGCTTATCGTAAGCTTCCAAAGCATTTTTAAGTATCTCTATTTTGGGCGGCTTTAGCTTTGGAAACTCTATGTGAATTTCATGCTGATATTTGTATATTCCTAAAATCCCATAAGGAGTTTGTATTATATCACATCTCAAATCGCATCCAGCAAGAAGTTCATATACATGAGGATTAGAATCAGAATCTTTTATACCCACAGTTTTTCTTACATCCCCCTTTAAAACTCCTTTAACTTCCTTAACTTCCTTTACAATTATTTCAGCACATTTTTTATCTACTTTATTAGATAATATTACTAAAGAATCCTTTGGCAAATAGAGAATAGAATTAGTTGGATAGCCAGGAGTTACAAGAGGGACACATGCATTCCTTAAATTAGCTTTTTTGTCTTTTATTCCTTCATCCATCATTATTTTTAGCACGTGAGATATTACAGCATCAAGATGCCTCTTTCCGCATTTACAACTTCCAAAATTGTTATCTATTTCATCTAAATTAATCTGTTCTGCTAGAGGAGAGAATTTCTTTATTTTTTCTGTTTTGCAATCGTTGCACGGTTTGTAGAATAATTCAATGTCTTTTATTGCTGTTGAAATAGGCTTTATGCATGTATCTCCACACTTACACCTAATTTCCATATATTTAAATATGGAATTTTTGTATAAGTACTATGTTATTTTTTATTGCCCCTAAATTTTTTCAGACTCTCTTAGAAGGTAAATGATTTCTTTGACCGATTGGAGCTTAATTCTAAAAAAGAAAATACTGAAAGTTTGAGGATTCCTTTCATTATTAATTATCAAATTTAAACAAAATCTGCATCTAATCTGATTTAATTTACACTTAGAAATCTGTATTGGATTCTCAACTTATTCTTCTAAGATTTCTTCAATTTTTGCTCCAAGATTGCGCATATCTTTAAAGAAGTTCGGATAAGAAATTGATACAGATTCAGTCGAGTCAATTGTTGTATTTCCTGCAACCATTCCTGCCAGTGCAAGAGCCATAACAATTCTATGGTCATCCCAGCCATGCACTGAAGCTCCATGTAATTTTCCACCTGTAATGATCAGGCTGTCCCTTTCCTCTTTAAGATTTACCCCAAGTTTAGGAAGTTCGGTTGCAAGGGCGCTCAGGCGGTCTGTCTCCTTATATCGAATATGTTCGGCATTTTCAATCCTGCTTGTCCCTTCGGCAGCTGCAGCCAAGACAGCGACTGTCGGGACAAGGTCAGGAGTTGCTCCGGCGTCGAAGGTTATTGCTTTTAATTTCCTTCCTCCCCTGACGGTTACATTACCTGCTTCTTTATCCCATGTTATATTTGCTCCCATCTGTTTCAGGATTTCAATAATTACTTTATCCCCTTGTCTTGAGGGGAAGAGGTTTTTGACTGTAACTTCAGACCCATCAGTAAGGGCTGCGGCTGCAAGGAGATAGGATGCAGAGGAAAAGTCTCCGGGAACGGTATAGTCTTTGAAATCATATTTCTGTTTTCCCGGGATTATGAATCTGGTACCGTTACTGTCATCGGTTTGAATTTTAACGCCTGCCAGTTCAAGCATCTCAAGGGTTACATCCACGTAAGGCCTTGACTTAAGTTTTCCTTTTATGGAAAGAATGGTACTGTTTTCAGCAAGCGGACAGGTTATTAGAAGAGCCGAGATAAACTGGGAACTGATAGAGCCATCAATACTTACATCCTGTCCCTTAAGTCCGCCTTTGACAACAAGCGGAGCTCTCTCGTTTCCTCGAGTGGAGCAAGCTTTTACTCCCAATTGACTTAGAACTTCAAGAAGAGGCCCGTTTGGCCGGGTACGAAGGGAGGCATCTCCGGTAAGCACTGTAATCCCATCAGTGAGCGCTGCTACTGCGGTCATGAAACGAAGGGTTGTCCCGGAGTTTGCAGCATCGATAACATCATCCGGGATATTGGGTTTACCCTTGACTCCGTGGATAATAAGCTTGTCTTTTTCCCTTTCAACGGAGGCCCCAAACATCTCGGAAGCCTTGACTGTAGCAAGAGTATCGGCTGAAATAAGGGGACGCCTGACGATTGATTCTTTTGAGAGAGCTGCAAGGGTTACAGCCCTGTGAGTGTAACTCTTTGAGGGTGGGGCAAAGACTTCCCCTTTGATTGAGGATTTGTCGATAGAAACACGCATGTGTACCAGATCTCTTCGATTTCATATTTTTGATTTTTCATGAGACTCAGGTGCTTACTTCTAGCCTTCTGAATACTCTTTTTGTAATGCTGCTAATTATTTGATCAGAGTGAAAATACTTTAAATGTACTTTTAACTCAGTTAAGAGCTCGAATTGGAACCCGGTTTAGAAATCAGTTTACGCCTTTTACGATATTTTCTACCATATCCCAGTCATGGTCATAGACGTGTGCTGAGATACTAATAGTTGTGATCGTTCCGGGTTCTGTTCCCACTCTGTCAGCTACGTACTCGAGAAGTTTTGAGAGCCCGTAAAGATTTGCAGGATAGGCTCCCCCAAAATCATGACTTCTGAAGAGAGTTGTGAGGTGTATCTTTCCATCTCTTATTTTAAAATCGTCGAGCATCATGCAGGGGACTTCATTAATTTTCATATCCACTGGAGGGATCCAGGTAATCGCTATTGCTCGCCTGGAAGTAGGACTTTCCTGCAGCTTTTCAATCACATATTCTATCTGGTCTACTTTCCCATGCCAGTTTCGAAGGCGTTGCCCGTATGTATACTCAAAGTCCTGTATGTTTTCTCCCGAGATCAGTTGTTTTGCATACTCTTCAAGCCTTTCTTCATTCCAGGCAGTCTCGTGCGGGATCCTGTTAGTATAGGGATCTTCAATTACTATCATCAAATCCATAAATTCCCTGATCTGACTTCCTCTTTCATCCGTAATAACTTGCCCGTGATTTTGGATAATGTTAAGCCCGCGGTACCATGCATCAGAAATAGTTTTTGCCCTGACGATCCTGCCAATTCCAAATTTATCTTTCATTGAAAACTCCCCGATAAAATCCGGATATGCACAATTAATATCGTTATCCGGTAAAAATATCTCAAATCTGCTATTTTGATTAATATCTCTAATTTTTAGGATTTTTTGGACACACTTTCCCATAGCTAAATATGGTATAATATTCTACACAGGTAGAGTTATTTATCCTATTTTCTTTATTCAGCACTTTCTTTTATAAGTGCTTTCTCTCAGATATAACTTAAATTTCACCATGACTATTGATAGCATATAGCATGCCCAACTTAAAAAAATTTCGGGTAAAAAAGAAAAATGGAATTCCGGACAAAAAAATACGGAAAAGAGATCAAATCAAATTTAAAGAATAATAAGCAGTTGAATCTAAACTGAATTAAATCTGGATAAAAATATCAAATTAAAAACTTGAAAAAACTAAAGAAAAAAGCCTGAATAGAAGAAAAGAATTTAATAAAGGTCTGAGAAAGGTTCTCAGACTCTCATTGCTCTAAGGCGCCTTATCCTCTCTTCTGTTTCTGGGTGAGTGCTGAAGAGAGACTGAATCGTTCCTCCTTTTAATGGGTTAACAATAAACATATGAGCGCTGCTTTCCGTTGCCTGCACATCTGAGGCTCTTGGGTTGTAGTGAGAGTTCCCATATTCAAGTTTTTGAAGGGCATTGGCAAGAGCCCATGGTTTTTTACACATTCCCGCCCCTTCTGCATCGGCTGCATATTCTCTTGACCTTGAGATTGCAAGCTGAATCAAAGTTGCAGCAATAGGTGCCAGAATGGCCATCGCGATAAGGCCTATGATTCCACCGTTTTCGTCATCATCTCTGCCGCCAAAGCCGCCGAAAATTGCAGCCCACTGTGCCCAGTTGGCAAGCATTGTGACGACACCTGCAAGGGTTGCAGCTATGGCACTTATCAGGGTATCCCTGTTCTTCACATGTGCAAGTTCGTGTGCCAGCACACCTTCCATTTCCTCATAAGAGAGCAGTTCAAGAATTCCGGTTGTAGCAGCCACAGCCGCATGCTCTGGATTTCTTCCAGTTGCAAAGGCATTCGGCATTGAAGATTCTACGATATATACTTTGGGTTTTGGCATTCCAGCTTTGAGAGCCAATCCCTCGACAATCCTGTGCAGGTTCGGAGCTTCTGCAGGGGAAACTTCTTTTGCTCTATACATCTTGAGTACTATTTTGTCACTGTACCAGTAAGTTCCGAAATTCATAATTACTGCAAACAGGAGAGCAATAATCATTCCGCCTGTACCCCCCAGGTAGTTTCCTATCAGGACCATGAGACCTGTAAGGGAGGCAAGCAAAATTGTAGTTTTAAGCATGTTCTTCATGACTTCTCACACGACGTCCTCCCAGGCTAATGTCTGGGTTTTCGGTCTTTGATTCTTGTTTCTGGACTTATTTTTATAAATTAGGCAGATTAGAATCAATTGTATATATCTTGAATACAGATATATATTTTTTCTCCCGCAAAACGCGGTTAGCACAATTGTGTTATTTAATTTCCTTATTTGTCTGAAATCAATTTAAAATCCTATTAAAACGGAAATTTTGTTCTCAAATAGGGATTTCATTCAAGAAGTTTTATTTTGCTCCTTTGGAATATTCCTTATTTAATCCCAAATTATTAACTAATATTTCTTTTTTGGTATATTTACATTTGTGCGTTTTAGGTGTGATTTAGTTTGATTTCAAACTATTATTACAACTTCAAGTATATGTATTTATTGAAAAAATTTTCTTATTGAGCTGGTTTATCGGTAAAGTAGACAGATGACTAGGAGTATTGGTTATATTGCTCCATCTTCAAGATAATCCGTATTAATTTTCTCAACTTTGTCTCTTTTTGACTTGATACTCTACTTTCACCAGCCCAATTTCATATTTTTCAACCTTGCCAGTTGTTAGCCTGATCTCTTTTCCTATACGGTCAAACAGTGGAATTCCATCCCCAAGAATGATTGGAACAATAAAAATGATCATATCCTCAATCAGGTCTTCTTCAAAAAATGCCTTAATAAGCTGTGATCCACCCATAAGCCAGATATCTTCATCAGTATTTTCCTTCAGCCTGCGTGTAAACTCTCCGATGTCCCCTGAAACAAATTCTACATTTTTTTCTCGGCGCAGCGGTTTGTTTTGTCCTGTAAAAACGTATATTTTCTTCTCCGCATAAGGCCAGTCTCCGAAGCCCAGAACCTGTTCGTATGTTTTTCTGCCCATAAGGACTCTGCCGATTGATGCATAAAAATCTGAATAGCCGTAGTCGGTTTGGGAATTATTGTCATACTCTGTTAACCAGTCTATGCTTCCGTCTTTTCTAGCGATAAAGCCGTCAAGGCTGCAGGCGATATAGAGTTTAATTCTAGGATTATTTTCTTTCATTGCCCCTTCCCCTTTTAGTTTTATTACTACTTTTTATACAATTTTGCTTCTTATTTATCATTTCATTTCATTTCATTTCAGTTTTATGTTTCAGGCCGTTCGCAAGCGAACGGGACGGGACGGACAGAGATCCAATATTCGCACATCCTGGGTGAAGTTTTTGTTCTATTATTTCTTCTATTTTTCGCCGAATTAAATCAGAAAACGCAGGATTCTTTCATGTAGTCTCATATAGAAGACCATAATAAGACAAAATTGGGCTCTCATACAAGATTGTTTTCCAGTCTAATTCCAAGAAATCATAACCTTTTTACCTTTCCTTTCCCAAAAGCTCCTCCATGTCTCCCCTTAATTCCGGCATCCCCCTAAAAACAGAACATTCTACAAAAGACCGTCTCTACTGGAACTTCCTCAATATGATCCCTTTCCTTATCGGTTCTATTGCAATCGCCAAGGATTCGCTCAAATGGGTAGCAGTTTACATCGGAATAGCCCTTTTTTTCTTCCTGATTATCGAATTCAGGTTCGTATGCACCCACTGTCTTTACTATATCCGGGGCAAGGGATGCGTAAAATGTATGATGCTTCCGGGAGTACCAAAAATCTTTAAAGCCCGCCCCGGCCCTCACAGCCCTTTTGAGAAGGTTGTTACTGTTCTTGGAGCTCTTCCTATGTTTCTTTTTCCTATATACTGGCTTATCAGGGACCCTTTGCTTCTGGGAGCCTACATTGTCTCCTGGGAACTGTTCTTTCTGACAGCCCGAAGATACGAGTGCGTCCGCTGCATTAACTTTGAATGTCCTATGAATCGGGTGCCTGCAGAAATGAAAGAAGAATTTGAGAAAATGGACAGGCTTTCCGAGAATATTGAGTTTTCTGAAAAAGAATTTCAGGCAGAAGGTTCAAGCAAGTGTGCCTCTCTCAGAGTAGAACACAAATTTAAAGATTTCCTTTACTGGAACTTTGTAACGCTGACCATTCTTTTTTCTGCGGGGCTTGCGATCGGTATCAGTTCAACAGGGTGGCTTCTTGCATACATTTTCACAGTTATCTTCCATTTCGGTATTCTGGAACAGCGCTTTTTCTGTACTCACTGCCCTTATTTTGTTAGGGGAGAAAAGTGTTTGAGGTGTATGATGAACTGGGGCTGGCCAAGGCATTTTAAACCAATACCGTGCCCTCCAAGCAAATTTGATCTTGCTGTTACATCTCTGGGATTCAATCATAATCCTATTTCCTCTTCCCTAGCTTTCAAAAACACCATTCCTGCTTGGAGCTTACCTGACTTCCATATTGATTTTCTTATTGACAATATGGAGGTATGAGTGTGCCCGCTGTATCTATTTTGGATGCCCTTTTAACAGGGTGCCGGCTGAAGTGAGGAAAGAATACGAAGAGAAAAATAGAGCTGAATAAGGTCAGGGTGACAGGCTACTATATTTCCTGTATTATACTCTGAATAATATCCTCTGAAATTCTCCAGCACAATCGATTGATACTGCATATTTATTGGAAAACTATCAGTATGCCTTAAAAGCGCAGAAACTCTCTAAAAAACATAATCGGGAGCGTTTTCCTTCCTCTCCGTGATTGAGATATACTTTTATACCATTATGTTTATCCGAACATATCGACTAAATCATCAAAAGTCTGTGTAGGGATTTCTATGCGTGGAAAAATAGGTACGATATTTATAATTTCTTTATTGGTTCTGGCTGTCGCGTCCTGTGGATGTGCAGAAAATACGGGGCAGCAGGCCGTTCCTAATTCAAGTACTGAACTTCAGAATTCAGGTACTGTGCAGATCACCGATATGCTGGGCAGGCAGCTAACTGTACCGGGTGAAATATCCTCGGTAGTAGCCACTTCTCCCCCGTCAACTATCCTCGTTTATATGCTTGCGCCGGACAAACTTGCAGGCTGGAATTTCAAAAATAATTTCACCCAGCCTTTCATGGAAGAAAATTGCACAAAGCTGCCTGAAATAGGGGGCTGGTTCGGGACACGGACCGGGAACTATGAAACTATAATCAACATGCATCCTGACATTGTTGTTGAAGGGTACACCACGGATGGAGAAATCCATGAAGCCATAGAACGCAGGCAGGAAAGTTTCGGCAGCATTCCAGTGGTTGCTGTTGATGACTCCATTATCTTTGTGACACAATCTGACCCTACTATCGAATACGTGGGTAAGCTACTTGACTGTGAAGCTCAGGCTGAAAAATTGATTGAGTTCCGCAGTTCAATTCTCAATGAGATCAACAGCACTGTAAAAGATATCCCCGAAGACGAAAAAGTGCGTGTTTATTATGCCGAAGGCCCCAAAGGGCTGATGACCGACCCCTCAGGCTCTCAGCACTCTCAGGTTATTGATATCTGCGGCGGCATCAATGTTGCAGACTGCCAGCTTACACCAGGGAAAGGCATGACACAGGTTTCAATAGAGCAGGTAATGACCTGGAACCCCGAGGTAATTATCACATCAGATCCGCAGTTCTATTCAACGGTGTATTCCGATCCTCTCTGGGCAAGCGTGGATGCTGTGCAGAACAAACGGGTATACCTTGCTCCTCAGAATCCTTTCTGTTGGATTGACAGGCCCCAGGGCCCTCATCTCATTATCGGGACTGCCTGGACTGCAAAAACGCTGTATCCGGACCTTTTCACAAACATGGATCTTCCCCAGTTAACCCGGGAGTTCTATTCAGAGTTTTTCCACTATGAACTCACCGATAAAGAACTGAATACGCTACTTAACCCTGCAGCAGAGGCCTGAAAGTGAGCGAGAAGGGCAAATCTCCGGGTTTTCCCTATATTGCTGAGCATATCTTTGCTCCCATCTACCCTGTAATAGCAGCTCAAATTATCGAACAGAGCGAAAGAAAACAGGGCATATGTCTGGACCTGGGATGCGGTATTGCATCCCTGGGAATAGCTGTTGCGGAAATCACAGATATGCAGGTCTATGGTGTTGATTTTTCAGCGGAGATGTGCAGGCTTTCAAAAGACAAAGCTTACCGCCACTGCCTTTCAGGCAAAGTTGTTCCTTTGCAGGCTGATGTGCACCTGCTTCCTTTCAGGAATAACTGCGCAGACCTCATAGTAAGCCGCGGTTCAGTATTTTTCTGGAAAGATCTGCCTGTGGCTTTCACGGAAATTTCCCGCGTCCTTGCTCCTGGCGGACAGGCATGGATAGGGGGCGGTTTCGGCACAAAGGAGTTGAAAGCACAGATAGCTGAAAAAATAGTTGAGATAGACCCGGACTGGCATGACAGTTCGAAAGAACGCCTCAGTCCGGAAAACATCCAGGCTATACAGGAAGCTGGAAGGCAGACCGAAATTCTCTCCCGCGTAGTCCAGGACGGGTCGGGTTTCTGGGTGGTATTAAGCAAAAGAGGTTAAAAAATGAAGTGCAATGTGTGCGAATTCGGGTGTGAAATCAATGAATACAGCAGGGGCAGATGCGGCACTTACGCCTGTGCCGGTGATACTATAGTCCAGGATCCTGATATGGGATACATGGGGGCATACCCTGTTTCCATAGAATCAATTCCTTTGCTCCATTATTATCCCTCAGGTAAGTTCCTTCAGGTCTTCAGTGCCGGCTGCAATTTCCAGTGTTCCGGGTGTGTGGCTCGCTTGCTGGCATCAGGTAAATCTCTTCCCCGTTCCTCTCTCACCCCCTCTCAGGTAGTGGAAAGGGCTCTGCAGCAGAAATGTCTGGGTGTAGTTTCCACACTCAATGAGCCTGCTGCAAATTATTATCTTTTCAGGGACCTTGCAGTGAAGGCAAAAGAAATAGGTTTGCTCGCAGGCTGCTCCACCAACTGCTATTTCACAGCCGAGGCTTTAGAAGAACTTGGGCAGTTTGTGGATTTCGTAAATATCGGAATTAAAGGTTATTCTGATAAGAGTTATATAAATTGCGGAGTTCCGTCCTCCGCTCCTGTTTTCCGCAATATTTCCCAACTTTTTGATATGGGTGTACATGTTGAAACTTCAGTCGTTTATTCGAGGGGAAATGAGGAAGAAGTGATAAAGGTTGCAGAAGCGGTGTCTGATATATCCACCACTATTCCGGTCCAGGTCATGAGATTCATTCCTTTCGGGGATGCCCCAATCGAACTTGAACCCTCAATAGGAGAGGCTGAGAGCCTGTGTGCTTCTCTGCGTAAGCACGTAGACTATGTCTATCTCTTCAATTCTCCTGGTACGGAATTCTTGAATACATACTGTCCTGAATGTGGCAGCCTCCTGAGTGATCGGGAATTTCACGGGCCCATGGGATCCAGGCCTGTAAAACTCTGGATAAGTTATACATGTAATTGCGGTAACAGTGTTCCAGTTAAAGGGCTAACTGCAACTGAAAGTTTCAGTGAGGCAGGTTTCATTGGCGGTTACAGGATAAGCCGGGCTTTCGGGATGGTTCATGCAGTGCTTACATGTTTGGGAATACTGGACGATTCAAGGTTAATAGAGACCTGGGAGAAGATCTCCGATACTGAGACCCTTATGCAAATACATCATATGATACAGCAGCCGTATTCTTATCTTGAATTTATCAAGCTTATTGCTGAAAAGGCAAATGTGCCGGAAAAAGGAGAAGAGCTTATTTCCTTTATCCGTACACGCCTGGAGCTTGTCCAGTCTCTTGCAGCAGAAAACAGCGGTCATAAGGTGTATTACTGCATGGGTTCTCCTCTCTTTGCCCTGAACGCCGGGAGAATGGAAAATAACCTTGTGGCATTTTCCGGAGGTGTGAGCATCAATAAACAGCTTCAAAAGGAGGGCAAGCCGGGTATAAATGTCTCTCCTTCATTCATCAATGAGCATAATCCTGACACTATTTTCATCTCCGGTTTCCTTTCCCGCCCACTTGATGAATTCTACGACCTATGCCGGCAATACGGAATAGAAGCGGAGGCTGTAAAACAGCAGCGTGTCTATGCTATCCCACCATCCTGGGATTTTGGAAACCCCCGCTGGATACTGGGGCTCATGTACATAGCAGACAGGCTGTACCCGGGAAATTCAGGAATTGATCTGAAAAAGGAAGCAGATGAGTTCTACCAGCAGTTTTATGGCATGTCGTTTGAAGAAGCCACGCCTAACAGGTCTTTTCACAGGCCTTCCTCCGGGATCTGGCCCAGGCTGAGGTGTACTCATGCCTGATTGCAGGTATTCCCGCGCTGCTTTGGTGTACGTGCTGCCCGTTGCCTTACTCATAGTCTCCCTTTTTGTAGGGAGGTATCAGACTCCTGTCTCGGTGGTTGTAGACGAGAGTATGAAAGCTTTTTCATCTCTCTTTTTTGGCACTCCTGCTTCGGTTTCCACCCATCACACCGTACTATTCAACGTAAGGCTGCCCAGGATACTTGCAGCTTTACTGGTAGGAGCTGCGCTTTCAACAGCAGGTGCCTCTTTTCAGGGGATTTTCAGGAATCCCCTTGTCTCTTCCTATATTCTGGGAGTGGGCGCAGGTGCGGGTTTTGGAGCATGCCTGGCAATACTGCTGTGGAATAATTATCTGTTTATACAACTGATGGCTTTTGCTTTCGGACTGCTGGCGATGTTTCTTGCCATAAGTATGGGTAAAGCCAGTAAAGGTACGGGAACTCTGGTGTTCGTGCTTTCCGGCATGATAGTCGGTTCTGTTTTCACGGCTCTTACCTCACTGGTAAAATATGTGGCAGATCCTTATGATGAACTTCCTGCAATAGTATTCTGGCTTATGGGAAGCCTTGCTACTGTCAGGTATGCCGATCTGCTCTACATATTACTGCCCATGTTTATTGGGGCTCTAGTGCTATTTCTTCTCAGATGGCGGATCAATATCCTGTCCCTCGGAGACGAGGAAGCTAAAGCTCTCGGGATAAACGTGGAAAAAATGCGCCTGATTATCATCGTTTGTGCAACCCTTATGACTTCAGCCGCAGTCAGCATCAGCGGCGTTATTGGCTGGGTCGGACTGGTTGTGCCCCATATCTCAAGGATGATTGTTGGTCCCAACTACAGCCGCCTCCTGCCCATGAGCATGGTTCTCGGGGCATCGTTTATGCTGCTTGTAGATGACCTGTCAAGGACTATTGCAGCTACGGAAATTCCCCTGGGAATCCTCACGTCTCTGGTAGGCGCTCCTTTGTTTGCATATCTTCTCAGAAGGGGGCGCATGGGATGGAATTGATGCTGGAAGTAAAGTCACTTGACTTTTCCTATGGAAACGTGCCGGTCTTTGAGAATGTATCTTTCTCACTAAAAAAGGGCGAGGTTATGTGCATACTGGGCCCGAACGGGGCTGGAAAGTCCACATTGATCAAGTGCATTGCAGGGATTCTCAAACCTGCCGCCGGTTCTATCCGAATTATGGGAGAAGATACAGCTTCTCTCGGGGCAAGGGGCATTGCCCGGCTTATAGGTTATGTGCCCCAGCAGAATGAGGTTGTGTTTCCTTTTTCCGTACTGGATTTTGTTATAATGGGCCGTGCACCTCATCTTTCCATGTTTGCATCCCCTAGTGCAGAGGATATGGAGATTGCAAGGGAGTCGCTTGCAGTGGTTGGACTTTCTGACCTTGCGGAAAGGCCAGTTTCCAGTCTCAGCGGTGGACAGAGCCAGATGGTGCTGATTGCCCGGGCTCTAGTCCAGAAGCCGTCTCTGCTCCTGCTGGACGAGCCGACTTCTCACCTTGACTTTGGCAACCAGATCCTTGTGCTGGAAACTGTGCAGAGACTGGCATCTATGGGAATATCCATCGTGATGAACACACATATGCCGGACCATGCATTCTTGGTGGGCAACAGAGCTGCAGCTCTGACCGGAGGCAAGCTGGTTGCTTTGGGAGAGGTTGAAACGGTTGTAACCAGCAAAATGATGTCTTCGGTCTATGGTGTAAAAGTAGCTGTCAGGGAAATTGAAGATATGAAAAGGAAAGTGTGTCTGCCCCTGCAGAGGAAGTAAAAGAACTGAATATATTTTGAATAACAGAAAAAGGGCATAATAGCCTGAATTTCGCTTTCACGATAAAAGGCTGAATATAGAAAAACAAAAACTACTAACTAGTGGAGAATTTTTATGAACTTAAAAACATTTAATTCTTTAGCTCTGGCTATCTTTGTGCTAACGCTTATTCTGGCGCTAGCAGGAACGTGTGCAGCTATGTCGGTTGAAATAAGAGGTACACCCTTTGATACAGGAAGTACGGATGCGCAGAATATTTCGTGGGATTTCAGAAACTTCGGAGCCTTTTTCTTTGGTGCAAATAAGTACAGTAGTCTCATGAATGGGTCTGGAGAGCATCTTTATTTTGAGGACAAAGGAGACAGTCCTTCTCTTGGGAAAGATAATCCTTCAGCCAATATAATCGATGAGGGTGAACTCATTTATACTGTCAAACAGCTCCCTTCGAAATATAGGGTATTTTCTGAAGAAGAAAATGTGACAAAGGTGTCTTTCTTTTATTCACTGCCGCTCTTTGGTAAACCATATTGTGCTATTGATAATGATGCAACACAGCTCACTAAGATATTGTTCCAGCAGGATGAAAACGAAAAGATAACACTCAAGGAAGGAGAGAGTTGGGATATTGCCGGCGGATACAGCCTTACTCTGAACGGGATTGACATTGACGGTAATAAATGCTATTTTTCGCTTTACAGGAATAATACGGAGTTAGATACTGCTTTAGTCTCTGTGGACGGCACTATAGATGATAGGATATTTACTGCAGAAGATGAATTCGGGGATAACTCCTCACATATTTATTTCATTACCTTTGTAGATTTCATCTTTTCAGGTGCAGATGCAAATTTTGCAGTGTTCAAATATACCTGGCTGATAGATAAAGACAAGCCTCTTTCCATTAAGTCCGGGGATAAGTTTGGCAGTTTTGAAGTGGACCAGGCTCTTGAAAATCTGATAGTAATGTCAAATGCCAATTCCATAAAAATTAATCTTAATGCTGACAGCATGACTAACATTACGGATGAGTGGTATTTTAAGACCTCTGATGAGGGAAAAGGAAGTAATGGAGGATATGTAATCTATCCTGCAAAGACAATCGTTGTCGAAGAACAGCAGCCTGGTACTGCAGGAATGAATGCTACACTGAACACATCCGGCAGCGTTCAAATGGAAGGGAAAAATAATACGCAGCCAGCTGTAGCGGTAGAAAACACCAGCAAGAAAAACAGAGAGACCTCTAATGAAATTTACAGATCCTCCTCTGAAACCCCGGATGAAGCAGAAACACCTGTAACTGTTATCAATAAAGGTCCAGCAAGCTCTGGTTTTGGAGGATTTCTGGATACCATTCTCCCAATCCAGTATGGTTCATTATTTTAAAAGGAGTTGAATTTTAAGGAGTGCATTAAACTTTAAAACCCTCATAAAGTTCCTACTTTTTTAATTTTTAAGTCAGTTTTTAAGTCGAATACGATTCTCTGTAGAGGTGAAACCTCTTCATTTCTGCCTGTAATTCGGAATTTTGAATTTTTTCGAGCTTATTTTCGGAGTTTGAATGGTTTTGGTCTACGTTTAATGAGTATTTGTCAGATTCGCCCAAATATCTCTTTCAAGGAATGTTTATTTATACGGAAATACGGTAATAAGATTCCGTATATCTATGTGAGCCTGAGGAACTGCAAAATCAGAAAAGGAGGTCCAGAAGATGAAAGAAATAATACTGAGAAAGACAATGCTGAGAAAGACTCCTGAACCCGTTTTGCATGGGGTTTTCTTAAGCAATGGCAAGTTCATCACTCCCGCAGAAATGGAAATCATGAAAAGCCTCGGGGTTATCCGGGCAACAAAAACTTGAACTCCAGAAATAAACCGGAAAAGGATAGGTTCCTAGACAGATTAAAGAACTTCTAGGATGCGATCTGCAATAACGCCTCAAAGATATCAATCCGTTAATTATCTTTCAAAAATATCCTCTTCTAACTGGACTCAAAAAAATTCTACAAAAGATCTTCGCTCAAAGTAGCCGTGAAAGCCAAACCAATGAAATCGAGAAATAAAGATTGAATTATTTATTAAGAGTACCTTATTGACCTGTTATCTCGTGTTCTTGCTGTATTTAAGTTGTAGTTTCCATTTTTTAGCGGACTATTCCGAATATAAGGGCCATCGCCTAAAGATAAAGTTCACATGCCCTGCATGTATTTTACCTGTAAAAATTTGTTTTGCTTTTTTTCCGAGTTACTTATTGCCTGAATCGGGATTCTGACCTAAACTCTGAAATAGAGTAACTTTATGAAGTAAGGTAACTATACTTCGTGCAAGGAAAAAGTGACAACCATGAAAGCTGCCTGCATCCAGATGAATATCTCCCTTTGCTCAAAACAGGAAAACCTTGAGCGTGCCCTCTCTCTGGCAGAAGAAGCAGTCTCGAAAGAAGCTGAACTGCTCGTATTTCCGGAAGTTTTCTCAACCGGGTTTTGCTATGACCGCATAGCTGAGGTGGCTGAGTCTGTTTCCGGTCCCACTCTGGAAGCTTTATGTGATTTTTCAAAGGAACATGGATGTATTCTTGCAGGTTCAATGATAGAACAGAGAAAAAGGCAATTAATAGGTGCAGAAAAGCCATCTCCCTCTCAGTTCAACCTGGGTTTCTGCATCGAATGCGGAAAGCTAGCTGGCATCCACCGAAAAACCCAGCTTTACGGTCCTGAGAAAGAATATTTTGCATTTGGAGACCAGATACATCCTATTCAGCTTCAAAAATATGGGCTTTCCATAGGGCTCATGGTTTGTAACGAAATCAGGTATCCGGAAGTTGCACGAAAACTTGCCCTTGAAGGAGCAGACCTGCTGGTTTCAGCTGCCGACATTCCTGATTTTTATCTATATCCCTGGCGCATTATGTCCCTTTCTAGAGCAGTTGAAAACCAGCTACTACATATCGCCTGTAACAGAGTGGGAAATGATAAATACTCAACTTATCCAGGTGGCTCTCTTATTGCCGACGGATGGGGAAGGGTTCTGGCAGAAGCCGGAAAGGAAGAGTGTGCCCTCATTGCGGAAATTGATCTCGAGGAGGCAAAAGAGATCAGACAAACAGGTTCCATACTCGAAGATCGTAGACCTGACCTTTATTAATTTAATATTGAATTTACCATATATTTGACAAAAAAGTCTATAATAATGGATTAATCTAAAATCAAAGTTGAAAAATAAACCTAAATTACAAAAACAATCGTTTAAATAGTAAAAAATAACCAAATCAATAATTAAAATGACCAAATCATTTGAAAAATTAAAAGGTGAACCCTGCAGGGTTACCCTTTCAGCTCTTTAATTATCAGTTCTCGTGTCGTTTTTGCATCTGCCGTACCTTTTGTCTTTTTCATGACCTGTCCTACAAGGAAGTTCAGGGATTTTTCCGTGCCTCCAAGATAGTCCTGCACTGCCGCTTCATTCTCGGCGATTGTTTCGGCAATAGCTTTAGTCACCAGATCGTCTTCGGCTTTGAAAAGGCCTTTTTCTTCAATAATGTGGGATGGAGTCTTTTCCTCCGTAGTGTCCAGCATGGTTCGAATTACTTCAACGGCAGCCCTGTCACTGATTTTACCTTCGGCAAAGAGGTTAACCAGTTCTACCATATCTGAAACTTTAAAGGAGTTCTTTATCTTCGGATCTTTTGCATGGATGAAACTTATCTTCTTCCCGTCATAAGAAGAGATTGCAAGGTCACGGTAATTTAATTCCCCAAGGAAAACATCAGCCGTCCATGTTGCTGCAATCTTTGGGTCCACGCCCTCTGCACAGACGTCTTCATAGAAATCGGCAAGCATAATCTTTGATGTCAGAGATTTTGCATGCATGTCCGTAATTCCGTACTGCTCTATGAAACGGGAACGTTTTGCGTCCGGAAGTTCAGGCAGAGTCTCCTTAATTGCAGGAATCCAATCGGTAACTTGCATAGGCATGAGGTCGGGTTCGCGGAAGTAGCGGTAGTCTTCAGCTTCTTCTTTTGTCCTCATTGAGAGTGTTACGCCCCGACCTTCGTCGTAATGGCGAGTCTCCTGTGAGACTTTTCCTCCGCGTCGGATCACATTCTTCTGGCGCATGATCTCATAGAGAAGAGCTCTTTCAACTCCTTTATGAGAGGAAATGTTTTTGATCTCAACACGGGTACCCCAGTGGACCGAAACGTTTGCATCCACACGCATTGCTCCTTCCAGGTTTCCGTCAAAAACGTCCAGATACTCAAGGATGTTCCTGAACTTATCAAGGAACCTTCTTGCCTCTTTGGGGCTGCGCATATCGGGCTCTGTAACGGTCTCAATCAGAGGCATTCCCGATCTGTTGTAATCGATAAGAACACCTTTTGATTTCCCTATACTTCCGATGTGCACGAGTTTACCAGGATCTTCTTCCATATGGGCTCTTGTAATCCCTACCGCATGTTCCCCATCTTCTCCTTCAATTACGACTTTTCCATTGCTCACGATTGGGAAATCGTACTGGGTGATCTGGAAACCTTTAGGAAGGTCAGGGTAGAAATAGTTCTTTCTGTGGAACTGCGTCTCTTCTGCAATCTCTCCCTCAAGGGCAAGCCCCACCTTAATTGCGGCTTCCACTGCTTTTTTGTTCAGCACAGGCAGTGTTCCCGGAAGGCCCAGGCAAACCGGACAGGTGTGAGTATTGGGAGCGGCATTGTGATAATCCGTAGAGCAGCCGCAGAACATCTTGGTTTTAAGTTTGTTTAGCTGGATATGGATTTCAAGCCCGATCCTTACCCCGTCAGGGTTTTCATAGACCATTTATGCCACCTCCAGAGGTCTCTTTGTGTGATAATCGGTATTCTGTTCGAAAGTGTACGCTGCACGCAGTACAGCAGGCTCGTCAAAGGGTTTGCCAATTATCTGAAGCCCTATCGGAAGACCGTCCGTAAAGCCGCAAGGCACGGAAATTGAGGGTACACCTGCAAGGTTAATCGGGCAGGTATTTACGTCCGAGAGATAGAGAGTAAGCGGATCTTCAATTTTTTCTCCTATTTTGAAAGCAGGGTTCGGCATAGTTGGAGCCATAAGGAGGTCAACTTTTGAAAGGGCCTTATCAAAGTCCTGCTTCACAAGAGTCCTGACCTTCAGGGCTTTTAAATAATACTTGTCATGGTATCCTGCTGAAAGAGCATAGGTTCCAAGGAGAATTCTTCTTTTCGCTTCTGTCCCGAAGCCCTCAGCTCTTGTCTTCGAAACCATGGCATGCCAGTTTTCGCCGTTCTCTCTAAGTCCGTAACGTGTTCCGTCGAAACGGGCAAGGTTTGAAGAAGCTTCACTCATTGCAATGATATAATATGAAGCAAGGGCATACTTTATGTGAGGCATAGAAACCTCTTCCCAGGTTGCTCCAAGGTCTTCATATTTGTGTATGGCATTCCATACGGCTTTCTCAACGTCTGGATGTGTGCCTTCTCCGAAAAACTCTTTCGGGACACCAATTTTGAGTCCTTTTACATCTTCGACAAGGGCTTTCTGGTATTCGGTTTTACTGTCAATTGAAGTGGAATCTCTGCGGTCGTAGCCGGCTATAACATCCATCAGCACTGCAATGTCTCTTACATTGTTTGCAAGAGGTCCTACCTGTTCAAGAGAGTTTGCATAAGCCACTACTCCATACCTTGAAATTGCTCCATATGTTGGTTTAAGCCCGACTACTCCGCAGAAAGCTGCAGGGCAGCGTACGGATCCCCCTGTATCCGAGCCGAGAGAAAAAGGAGCTTCTCCTGCTGCAACAACTGCTGCACTGCCTCCGGAAGACCCGCCAGGTACTCTTTCAAGGTCCCAGGGGTTTGCAGTCGGCCCAAAATAGCTGGTTTCCGTAGAAGAGCCCATAGCAAACTCATCCATATTGGTTTTTCCTAGGATTACAGCACCTGCAGCAAGAAGTTTTTCGATAACATGAGCATTGAATGGTGGAGCATAGCCCTCCAGAATTTTCGAACCACAGCTGCTTGGCAGTCCGACTACGGAAATATTATCCTTTATTGCAATTGGCACGCC
The DNA here is from genome assembly GCA_002496565.1 of Methanosarcina sp. UBA289. Lineage (GTDB taxonomy): Archaea > Halobacteriota > Methanosarcinia > Methanosarcinales > Methanosarcinaceae > Methanosarcina. The sequence continues at coordinate 40,217 of DAKJ01000005.1, forward strand.
TGCAAGAGGGCCGTCATGTTCCTCAGCATCAATTTTCTTTGCCTGCTCAAGGGCTTTTTCAGAGACTTTTATATAACCGTTAATTTTGCTTTTTTTTATAACTTCGAGGTAGTGAGCTGTTACTTCTTCGGCTGAACTTTCTTCTATTTTCTCTTTTACCTGTGCAACACTCATCCATTTTGCCATCAAAAATCCTCCTCAGCCGATTTTCGGAACCCTGAAAGTTCCATCCTGTTTGTGTTCGGTGTTTGCAAGAACGACTTCCTGTGGGAGGGATTCTTCCACCACATCCTCCCTGAATACGTTATAAATCTCAGCCACGTGATAAGTGGGAGCTACGTCTTCGGTCGGCAATTCATCAAGCTGTCCGAAGTATCCCAGTACTGAATTAAGTTTTTCCATGTATTCGACGGTTTCCTGTTCGCTGATATCAATGCGAGCAAGCCAGCCGATGTGTTCTACATCTTCTTTTGTGATCATGAAAGTTCCTCAAAAATAGAATGATCCCGAATAGAATGCTATTGGTTGCTTCATAATAGAAACAGGTTAATGGGATAAATATATATTCATCTCCCCCTGCATCCGTTTCCGTTCCCAATTGTTACCCAAGCTCCATCTTGGGAGGACGGTACATTTTCTTTTTGCTAAAGAATGTTGATTTATGGGTAACTTTAATTTGGATGTGATGGCAGCAGTGCATTAGCAATTGTTATTACTTTTTCTGTCTTCTATTAAGATCGTACATCTGGACTTTTTTCATTTTTGCGAGATTGAGTACTTTTTCAAGTTCATTGTCGGCAAGATCTCTAGCCTCTATGTAGCCACTGTCTACGGCTTCGTTGAATATTTCGTATCCCAGGGCTGAGCGAGCAAGGACTGTAGTCCAGCCTCTGGGGCTGCCAACTCCACCAAAGGAGATATCCGAATTTTCGGCGGTAAGATCCATACAAAAACGACAGGAAGAACTTCTATATTCGTCAAACTCACTGAGTTCAAAAATTTGTTGTTTTCCGTCCTTTAGAGTAACCTCAAACTTTCCTTTCCGAATTTTCATGGCATCTACGTTTTCCAGCGTGATTCCATAACTTTCAAGTACTGATTTAATTCCCTCATAGGAGAAGGTGTCCATGCAAAAGAGCCCAAGTTTGAGAACCTTTGCTCTCATGAAAAGATGTAGAAATCCATAGGAACTTTTCTGCATTTTAGTGACTGCATCAATATTGCAGCTCGTCCCTACGAAGGCAATGCTGTTCATTCCCTGCTTAATTGCACTCATAAGAGCTTCAAGCGTCATTGAGTGGGAATAAATACTGCCGCTACTCTCAAGGATCTCTTCCCTTGTCTTCGCAACTATCGGTACAGGTTTCCAGGTTTCCTCTTTTGAGTGGGTGGTGACCACGGCAGCGTCAATCAATCCCTCATCAAGGGCGTACAAAAGCAAGGATGTCACAACTCCACCATCCTGTCCTTTTATTTCGGGAATAGCAGATCTTGCTGCATATGCGAAGCGAAAACTTCCTATAAGTCCCTCTTCTGTGGTGATGGTTCTCGGGCACTGGTAGTAACAGACCCCACAGGCTTTACAAGGCCCTACCAGCTTTGGTGCGCCATCCTCTATTGTTATATACTCGCAACTTGCTGCACAGGCTCCACAGAGAGTACATATGCCTGGTTTTATAATGTCCTTTTTTAATTTTCCAAAAGAAATTCTCTCTTTCTCGCTAAGATTTCGCTTGAGCCGGATTACACTTTTTTCTAGAGCATCGAATTTCTGTTTACATTCGGGACTGCAGAAATAATAGCTCTTTCCCCCATAGTACGAAAAATATTCGGTATTCTCAGATATTATTTTCTTGCAGATAGGATCAAGTGGCATTAAAAGCCTCCGAAGAAGATTACGCAAAAAATTTTAGAAACAACATACATGCCATCAAATGCGTGACTCCCACACGAATTTGACGCTATCCTTAAAGGAGATTGATCTTGTATCAATCAAGTCAATAATTAATATTAAAAGAATATAATTAATATAAATCTTTTTTATAATTATAAAATATCTGATTTTATGCCTTTTCTTTTCCCTTTACTTTTCTTCTTGTTTTTCCTTTCCTTTTTTCTTCTTGTTTTTCCTTTCCTCTTTCCTCTTCTTCCTGTTTTTCCTTTCCTTTTTCCTTTTCTCTATTTTTTAGATATAATTTTTTCTCGTAATACGCTAGAGGATGATTGATTTTCTCACACAATCTGTCTCTTCCTATGCAGTTGCCATAGGTTCTCATCGTATCACACGCAGGAGGCTTGTATATATTCCCTGTTGCGCCTGCAATATGTTCTATTTGATAAAGGGTAGTTTCCGCATCAAAATCAGGAGAGACATTGAAGAGGTTAAGAATTTCATCCACTGACATTCCTACACTGAGCAAGAAGGAAGTCATGGCAAAACGCATAGAATGGGCAAGGTTCACTCCACCCTGTACGTTTGCAAGGGCATGGGATATACAGGGGGGAAAGAGTTCTGGTTCCACTGCGCCAAAGTCCGTTGCTCCGAATTTTTTCTTGTGTATCTCAAAATGGTCTTTTATTTCAGCAACATAAGGAGCGCAGAAACTTGAGATTTCAGAAGGGATTTTAGGAGCAGGAAACGATTTTTCTATTCTTTCTTTGATCGCTTCTTGAAGAAGTCTTACGAAGTCCTTTTTCGTAACTACGACCATTCCGGATTTAAGTTGTCTATTTGTTAATTTCCATATGGGTTCCCTTATTGAAGAAGAGAAGCGTATATAATCTGCAAAATGCATACTGAAATGTAATTCTTCAGCTTCTGCTTGAATCCCAAAATCTTCCCCAAATTCAAGCAAAAAATCAGTACTTTCTTTTTCGAGCCATTTTAAGGCTGCTTCTGCCTCTTTAAGGGCATATCGCTTGGTAAATAACTGATCATCTATGCAAGCGACCAGAATTTGAGCAAAAGGATAAGAGAGAGTTTCGGAAAGAAGCCAGCTTTCATCTTTTGTCAGCGATTTTTCAATCTCTCCCTCGATGGATTGCATTACTCTTTCCATCCCGCGAGCTCGAGATCTCCGAAAGGCTGGAGAGTTAAGTAAACTCTCTAACGAAACTCCAAGGCTTTCTACATAAGCAGATACTTCTGAAGCAAATGGGTAAAGAGCGATGTGTTCCTCGTCCATCTCAGTCCGACTCAATTCTTGGAGCCAGGAGGTAAGAAATCCTTCCTGCACCGTTTGCAATTTCGAAATCTATGAGTATTGGGAAGTCTTTTCCAAGGGAGAGAGTAACCTCATTTACTTTGTTTGTGGGCTTGACTATATCGGTCAGATAGTCCAGAGAGAAAAGAGAACAGGCTTCACCTGCCTTAAGATCAATTAGCTGGTCTCTGCCCATCTCCAAACGAACCTGGTCGGTATCGCCTTTTGCTTCCATGTAAAAAGTATCGTCAGAAACTCCCATAAGCATATGGTCGCTTATCTTTTCTGCAGCTTTCACAGCACGTCTGAGATCTGCACCGTTCAGGACGACTTTGGCAGGCAACTCGAGCTGGGGAACTCTTGGTTCTGCCCTAATAGTAGAAGGATCGAGAAGAGAAAGTGTATAAGACAGCCCTCCGACATCAATCAGGAGTTTATGATTCCCTTCTTCAAGTTCCATCTGGACTGTGTCGTTCTTATCTGCAATTCCCAGCAGGTCCGTAATCTTGTTCAGGTCGACTCCGATTTCACATTCATCAGCATCATATTCATCGAAAGCTGATGATCCAAGCTCAAAAATTCCCATTGCAACATTGGCAGGATCAACGGCTTTTACCGAAATACCTTCAGGTTTTATCTTGAATCTAACCTCATCTACAATTACAGCCAGTGCGGCAACCGCATCTTTCAGAAGCTCTGCATTAATTGCTGCCTTGAACATAATTCTTCTCCAATAAATAAATTTAAGTCTTAGACTCTTTATTACTCTTGAGATATAAATTCCTTTACAGATTCGGAAATTCTCACTCTATTTGAAGAGTAAGCTCTCCGAATAAGGTTAAATGGGTTTCTGGAATCGGAAAAATCATTAGATTCAAACTCCCGGCAACTATATAAATCTTGGTCAGAAAACAGGATGGCTTCAGGCTCTGCTTGAGGCAGAAAGGAAGCTGTAGCCTGATAAATCTACTTTTCCGGGAAATGTGTGCTTTTCAAGAGTTGATAGAAGAGCAATTTCAGTCGTATTCTCTCCAAGTAAATCCGCATTTCGTACATTTAAAGAAGCGAGTTTCGGATTCGTCAGCAGACCTAAGCTGTCTGAGCCACCAGGCTGCGGTATTATTTCCGCACTCTGGGCATTTTGCATTTGTTGTCGGTAGACCTGAAGTCTGTTCCCCTTCCAGAACTACGATTTCACGGTCATCAATCTTAGCTTTAGAAACAAAACTTTTTTCATCATTTTTTATTGGTATTATGTTTCCGCATTTTCTACACTCAAAATTACCGTTTTTAGGAAACATCATACTTTTACATTTGGGACAGAATTGCATTAATATCACTTTTTGCATCGTTTATAATTTTATTATGGTCAAAAGCCAGTTCAGGAATAGAATCAAGCTCAAAAAGATCAACGGACTCCGCATCAGATCCTGATTTTAGCTCTCCGAATCCCTTTGCGAGATAGCATACAGAAACTGTATGTCCTCTGGGGTCGCGGTGAGGATCGGAATAAACCCCTGCAAGTTTGATAAGCTCTACAGAAAGGCCTGTTTCTTCAAAAGCTTCCCTAGCTGCTGCTTTTTCGGTACTTTCTCCGATCTCTACAAAACCGCCAGGAAGTGCAAATTTTCCCTGATATGGGGGATTCTTTCTCTTCACGAGTACAAGCCTGTTTTTAAAGAGGATTATGGTATCAACGGTTAAACTAGGAGTTTGAGGTTTCATAAAACGCCTTCGCATTTCCTTTCCGGGAGATCTTTTTTCCGCCACCAATCCCTTTTGAATTAGCTTTTTTGGCAAGAACGCCAGAATAGAATAATATTAGTATTGTGCATAACGTAGAAATTCTTCATCTTATTTCAATTTTGACATTGTAAGTCTAGTTTCTATCACGCAGAAAAATCCCTTATGCGGTTGCTTCTATTAAATGTTTCCCTTTTATAGAAACAGGAGTTTATTTCCTATTTCTGAAATCTCTCAATCTTTACTTTTATATATATTAGAACATTTTGTAACGTTCTGTTTGTGACGTTATTCTTCTATAATAGGAATCTATTATCTTATTTACAGGCTTAACCACTCTCTATCAATATCTTAACGGAGGTAATATTTTTATATCTCATTAATATGGGAAGTAAAATCCATAACCTTTGAGTTCCTAAATACTAGACTATGAACTAACGAACTTACTAGATTTATATGAAAATCTATTAATTATTTAGATAATTTCATTCGTCACTTTCCAGAAACTTCATAACTTGCCAGAGACTTTCTTAGCTTTCAGAAACAGGATAATCTTCAGAACTAAACTTTACTCTGGCAAAAGAGGTCGTGAAAAATGATAGAAAGTATACTATGGCTCGCAGTCGGGTTAATGGTTACGTCATCCGTCATCCCCAGAACTCTCAGGGTTCGTAAACTTGTCGGAGGGATTGGATGGGGCGTATTTTCCATCCACTGGAGCTATCAGCCTCTCCATTATCTCAAAATCATGGACTATGCCAATGTGCTCCTAACAATAGTAGTAACCCTATTTTGTCTACTTGTAGCGTACATCATGTTTCTGGAGTACAGAAAAGGCCCAATAAAAATAAGAAATAATAGAGAGGTACTGCATTCAACATCAGCCCAGGGTGAGGCTGATTCTCTTGACGTAACCTCGATGCTTACAAGTGCCAGTGCACTAGGAGCTCTTGTCTATTTCCCGTTTGCGAATATTGACTCTCTAAACACTTGGATTATAGGAGGAGTTACTTCTCAGGTTTTCTGGGTTCTCCAATATTTCGACGTCCCTGCATACATGAAAGCCTGGAATATGATTACACTTAACGGATATACAGTTGAGATTATTCTTGCCTGTACGGCAATTGAAAGCATTGCTCTCTTTATGGGTCTTATAGGTGCAGTAAGAGCTCCCCTTAACCGCCTGGCTATGGCTTTTATCGTGTCAGTGCCAGTGATCTATATACTTAATCTTATCAGGGACATTTTCGTGGTAGTTGCTTATGGAGAGCAATGGTTTGGGGCTGATAGCTTTATAATTGCGCATAATTATATTGCAAAGGCAGGTTCAGGTATTGCCCTCTTTATAATTTCATATGTAGTACTCCAGATTCTGCCTGAATTGTTTGAAATGATTGATGGCCTTTGGGTCATATTTTCTAAAGAATTGAGATCCCTTCTGCGCAAGTCTGGAGGAGACTGAGGTCAATGCTTGCAAAAGGATCGGAACCCTGGCTTTTTACCGCTGCGCTTGTTACTGCACTGTTTGCCATCCTTTCCAAGGCAATGAACAGCTCCAATTTAAACTACGCTGCTTACATAGCAATGGCAATGACTTTCTTTATGGTTCTTTTTTTCAGAGATCCTGAAAGAAAGGTAGAAGTTTCGGACACTTATATGATTTCACCGGCCGATGGTACTGTCATAGACATTCGAGGCCGGAAAGTCTGTATTTTCATGTTTCTCCAGAATGTACATGTAAATAGAGCTCCGATTTCGGGAACGATCAGGGAAATAACTTACAAGAAAGGCGGATATCTTCCTGCTTACTGGAAAGACTCTGAAAGAAACGAAAGGAACGAGTTTATTATTCACAGCAAGTATGGGGATGTCAGTGTCATACAGATTGCAGGCACAATTGCCAGACGAATCGTCTCCTATCCTCAAGTAAACGATAGTATCGAGCAGGGACAGCGTATCGGAATGATTCGCTTCGGGTCAAGAGTTGACGTAACAATCCCTCACAACTTCGAAATTATAGTACGGAAAGGAGAGCGGGTACTTGCAGGCAAAACCGTTATAGCGACAATAAAAAATGACAGGGATTTTTGAACATGAACGTATTTCAAATGTTAAGACTCCCGGACCTGGTCTCTCTTTTGAACCTTATCTGTGGAATTAGCTCAATTGCGGTAGCTGCTCAGGCTACAGTCCAGGTTGCCACATTCCAAACGGCGGCAGCCCAGGATGGTTTTGCCCTTGCTTTGATCTTACTTCTTATCGCAGCAATTGCAGATGGGGCGGATGGGTACATAGCCAGGCGATTTAAAGGAGGAGAACTCGGGGAACAACTTGATTCCCTGGCAGATGCGGTTTCTTTTGGGGTGGCTCCGGCTCTTCTCGTATACCTGCAGTTCGGACAAATAAATCCTCTTGTCGGAGAACAAGACCCTCTTATTGCGGTATTTCCGGCTTTTTATGCTATCTGCGGAGTACTCAGGCTTGCACGCTTCAATTCCATGGCTTCCAGTAAAACGGGATTTGAAGGTCTTCCAATAACTGCAGGATGCGTTATGCTTGTTACATACATGTTACTGAGCGAAAACCTTGTCAAAATAGACTTCCTCTTAGCGTTGACCCTTGGTCTTTCTATTCTTATGGTGAGTTCAGTAAATTATCCGAAGATCAGGAATGCCAGGGTTCTCGCTTTTATAGCCTCCATTTTCGGGATAACAATGCTTCTCTACCTGTATAATGTCGAATATATGCGGATTTTCTCGATCCTACCTTTTATCCTCATGTTGACGTACATTTTCTCTCCCTTTTTCAAGGTCCCTCTATTAAGCAACCTGGGTAGTAAGGAATATCGAAATAAAGGACTGAGAGCAGGGAAAGAAAAGTAATAAAACCAGTTTATCTGAGACATACACTATGAGTTCCCGAAGGGAGTGATTTATTTGGTTCAAGAAAAAGTAACTGACAGAGATAACGCACTTTTTGAGGCAGGAATAAAACTAGGAGCTCTTTATCACCAATTTACGGGCTCTCCTGTAAATTTGAACACTGTTTCAAGCCTTGAGCAGGCTATCCAGGAAAGCATTTCAGTCCAGCCTTATGTGGAAGATATTTCCGTAAAAATCGACAGGGATATGTTGAGAAGCAAGCTGAACGACGAATTCGGTTATTCTGAACTTCAGGGGCCTATGCTTAAAGTAAAAATCACTGTAAGATACGACTCTTCAAGGATAAAAGTCGGAATGGAATACGACCCGGAACTGAGTTATCCGCTGATGAAAATTATAGAAATCGAAGAGGTAAACGTTTAAGATAAATAGCCTCTAAAATAAAGACCAAAGTGTTAAAATATGGAAAAATATGGATCAAATTGGACAATATAGTAAAGTAGGAAACAGAGCTTAATACAAAAAGTAGAATTTAATAAAAAGTATAATTCAATAAAAAGTAGAATTTAATATAAAAAATGGAACTTAATGTAAAAAGTAGAACTTAAAGTAAAGAAATAGAGGTTTTTAAACCTCACACTTTACTGTTTCAAAAGCCCTAATAACTTTTTCATTTTGATCCGGAGTCCCGACCGTTACCCTGATAAGAGTATCTCCAGCTTCCCTGAATGAGTCACAGGAACGTACAATGATTCCTTTTTTCATGAGGCTCTGTGTAACGGTTTTTGCTTTCAAGGGGGCAACATCCAAAAGTACGAAGTTTGCCTGGGAAGGATAAACCTTAAAAGAAATTTTTTCTCTAAGATACTCTCTGCCCTGTCTTGCGATTTCTATACTCTTTCTCAGGTGTTCAGCATCCGAAAGGGCGGCTACTCCTGCTTTTAAAGCCGGAAGACTTACTGAAAACGGAGTTGCTGCCCTTATATACTCTTTTGCCAGCCACTCAGGCATGATCCCGTAACCCAGGCGCAGGCCTGCAAGCCCGAATACCTTAGAAAAGGTTCGGCCCACAACAAGGTTATCATATTCCCTTACAAGCCCTGCAAGGTTCCTGTCAGCAAATTCAACATATGCCTCGTCAACGAATACAAGAGCCCTGGTATTTTCAAGGATTTTCCTCAGATCAGCTTCGGGAAGGAGGTTGCCTGAAGGGTTATTAGGAGAGCATAGGAAGATTATTTTTGTCCTGCTGGACTCGGCTTCCAGAAGCTTTTCAGGATCAATCGAGAAATCCTGGTTTCTTCTTACAAAGACCGGCTTTCCTCCGCATGCTCGTGCCGGAAGCTCGTAATAGGCAAAAGTCGGAGTAGGGACAATGACTTCGTCTCCTTTTTCAATAATCAGCCTGCAAAGCCCATCTAGAAGCCCGTCCATTCCTGGTCCTGAGGCTATGAGGTTTGAAATCGGGAAGCCTGTGTATTTTGAGAGAGCCTCCTTGAGTTCTATCGCGTCTGCTGAAGGGTAAATATTTGCACAGGGAGCGGTGTCCACCAGGGCCTGAACAGCCTTTGAAGAGGGTCCGAGAGGGTTTTCGTTTGAGCCGAGTTTGATGATTGAAGCCGGATCAAGCCCGTAGGCAGAAGCTATTTCCTCTATGGATTTCCCTGGAACGTACTCTGCGATATCAAAGATTTCTTTTTTTATCAGTTCAGGCCTGCTCAAGAACATCAACTACCGTATCGATCTGTTCTTTCGTAATCACAAGTGGAGGAACCAGACGGAGCACCGAGTCAGAAGTACAATTTACGAGTACTCCATATTCCCTTGCAAAATCCACAAATTTGCTGCAGGGATATTTTATCTCAACTCCTATCATGAGCCCTTTCCCGCGGACCTCTACAACATCTTCCCTGTCCATGTTCCTGAGCTTTCCCATGAAATAAGCCCCATTTTCTTTTGAGCGCTTAAGGAGGCCCTCTTCCTTAATTGCCTCAATCGAAGCGAGTGCAGCTGCGCAGGCAAGTGGCCCGCCTCCGAAAGTAGAAGCGTGCTGTCCACGCCCAAAGCTGAGCCCGTCCCTAGCCGCGATAGCACCCATTGGAACGCCTCCACCTATTGCTTTTGCCATACTCATGATATCGGGTTCCACACCGAACTGTTCTTTACAGAACCATGTGCCTGTCCTTCCAAAGCCTGTCTGCACCTCGTCAAAGATAAGGAAAGTTCCAGTTTCATCACAGATTTCCCTGACTTCTTTGAGGTATTCAGGATCCGGGATATTAACCCCGCCTTCTCCCTGAATGGGCTCAAGGATCACGGCAGCCGTGTTTTCCGAAATAGCCTGCTTGATAGCATCAGCATCGGAGTACGGGACAAAAGTAGTCTCGGAACTCACAGGCGGCATGAAAGGGTCCCTGTACATGCTCTTGTGGGTTACGCTGAGCGACCCTATTGTCCTGCCGTGAAAGGAGTGTTCAGCAGCTATAAAGGCGCTTTTTCCGGAGGCCAGACGGGCTAGTTTCATTGCAGCCTCCACGGCTTCAGCCCCGGAATTACAGAAAAAAACGCGTTCCATACCTGTAACTGAGACCAGTGCTTCTGCGAGTTCGGCCTGAATTTCAGTATAATAGAGGTTAGAAACGTGCAGCAATTTCTCAGCCTGGGCCTGGATTGCCCTGACAACTGTTGGGTGGCAGTGCCCAACATTGTTTACTGCAATTCCTGCTACACAGTCAATGTATTCTTTTCCGTAAATATCCTTGACAATTGCTCCCTTTCCTTCTGAGAGTACAAGGGGCTGACGCCCATAGGTCTGCATTACATATTTTGAATCTTTTTCTACAATTGAATCGTATTTCGCCTGCAGATTCTCAGGCTCTGTAGCCTGTAAATTTTCAGGCTCTATAACATTCTCTGTCAATTGGATCCCTTCATGAAATTTGCTACTTTAAACTGATTGGAATGTTTAACGAATTAAAGGATGAATATTTTTGAATTCAAGTTTGGTTTTGAGTTTCAAGTTTGGTTTTGAGTTATATCTAAATCTGGAGGCCGTATCGTTCTAAATGAATGTATTGTTTAAATTTTTGAAAGTCTTTTACTTTGAGGATCTGAAGAGTGGCAGTTGAATTACACAGTTGAATTCTGCTATGTCCTCTACGAAATTCAGATAATTCCCTGATTCCCTATGAATGTTACTGCTTCTTCTCAAAAAAGAAATTTTCCGCAATTCTTTCCCTGAGAAATTAGCTCACACCGTGCAGGATAAAATTCGCCAGATCTTGAATGAAAATTCAGAAGTGTTATGGTCAGGGGAAATTACGGAGTTTCCTGGGAATCAAAGGAATAAGAACGGACTCGAGCCGGATTAATCACTTTCAAATTACTCTCCGGACTTCTGTTCCTTTCTATAAGTTCTGGACCCTGTGAAACGTCTGGTTCTTTCCAGGGCCCGAGTTCTGGCAGTTTTTCTTTTTCTACCAGGCACAAAAATATTACTTGCTTTCACAATCTGCTTGACAGGTGAATCTATTTCCACCATATCAAGGGGTTTTACGGGTTTATCCTTAGGCTCATTTTCTGTTGCATCCTTAGGCTCATTCTCGGGCAATTCATTAGTTTCGCGCATAATTAATTTCCCTAAAGCATTGACTTCTGCAAGAACAGGTTTTTCTGCAGCATCACGTAAGAAAGATACTCCTGAAGGTGCTTTTATTGTACCATCTACCCTTGCGTTTTCATATAGTAAGACCGAGTTAGCGTTTACTCCACCGAAAACTCTACTGTTCCTGCCAATCTGAACATCTCCTTTTGAATAGAGATTGCCATAGACAGTGCTATTTTCACCAACGAAGATCTTGCCCTCTGAGTAAATGCTTCCCTTGATGGTCAGTTTTTCCCCTGTATCGACAGTCTGTGCCCTAATATTCCCTATTATCAGACAGTTGTCCCCAATAACGGCTTCCCCGGTAACCTCAATAGTTTCAGAGGAAAACTTTGCGCTGGCAGGTATTATCATTACATTTTCACTGGGTTCTTTTCCTTCAAGGCCTTGCGTGTCCTCGGAATCATCAAAAAGTTCTTCCACGGCTTTTTCAATTTCCTCTCCTTTGCCGAGACGCATCATTTCCCTTATATAAAGAAATAGAAAAATAATTACAGGGACCGGATTCCTTACCACTATCCATCCCTTGGCTTCGAATCCTCCCCGGATTTTAACTTCTTTTCCTACATCCAAGTCTCCCTGTACGAGCAGCTTCCCGTCAATGGTTACAAATTCTCCCAGGTAGGCATTTCTCCCGACCTCTACCCTGTTCCCCAGTTTCGACCACATGTCAATCCTGATATCGTTACTTGCCTCGATATCTCCGGAGACAGTTACTCCTTCTCCCATAATAACAGAATCGCCGATTATGCTATAGTCAATATTAGAGTGATCGCCGACAATAACGTCTCCCTTGACTGTAATCATGTTTGCTTCGATTCTGGTATCATCTGGAACCAGGAAGTATTTTAGAATCTGTTCTGGCTCTGGAATAGTGCTCACTCTCCGGGAAACTGTTAATTTTTGGAACTTTATTTCTTGAAACTTGTATTTTTTAATGTTTGGATTTCAGATTGAAACTGAGCTTTTAAAAACCCATTTTTTCGAATAGCATTCATTCAAAAATTACTATCTATGATATATTCTTATTCATTTTATCCGTTCATTATAAGAATATTTCAACAATATAAGCAGCAATTTATATCATATTTAACTATATGTAAATTTGCGTAAAAATTAAAAAGCTGTAATTTTTAGCATAAAATTTAACACTTATTCACCTTTTGATGTGTCTTTTTTATATTTCCATAAGTTTTCTGAAGCTTTAGATTCACTTTTCTTTTTTCGAAGCCACTCCTACTCTTACATCCACGGCTGCGCCACTATTAAGAGCCATTATCTCTGCTGGAGATAGAAGCAGTTGCCCTGTTGCAAGCAGTCTGTCAGTCTCATCTGTCACGAGCACTTCTTCTCCAGCTCTCAATTCAGAATCAATTTCAATTACATGTTTTATAAAAGCGGTTTTACCTTTTTCCACAAAAGGAGCAGCTTCCTCTGAGACAACGACCCTGAGCTTTTTTCCTGGCAAAAGCCTGTGGACGATGGAAGCTCCTTCAATACTGAGGGTAAAAAAGCCATCTTTTGCTCTTGCTGTGGCTATACGTTTTCCAGAGTGTAAGACCTGGCGTACTCGTTTTGTCCTGGATAACTGGAACGTTGAGTCATCTGGGAAAAGTTCTTTTCCAGTGCCTTTTCCAAACTGGTAGTCTGCTATCATGCGGACTCTGGCAAGTCTTTCAGTGTCATAATTCATAGCAGTACGTAATATATGCAGACCTTAAAGCCATTCCGGTTATCTAGATTTCCTGGGGCCTTACTGCAGGAAATTTATATCAATTTGTATCTTTCGAGGGAGACAATAAAATATTTATATTAAAACATTTTAAGCAAAATCGATAAGCTAATCTCCTGAGTGAACGGGTTTTTAAAAACAAATTGAGGGTGTGTTGATTCGAAAAATATTTCCCTTGATGAAACCCATCTTCAGATGCTTCACCCTCTTCTGGAAATTCCAGTGTTTTTGAAGCTGGCTGGCATAAGTTTAGCCTAAGTTAGGTATCGAAACTTATAATTTTTGATTTTTCTTCTCGTGGAGATTGTACGAAGAAACTGAAAAATTTCTTCAGATATGGCGCTGAAATTAAAATAACAATTTATATATAAGGGTGGATCTACTAAATCTCTATATACTTTTAAGCTCAGCCGCGTCTCCTTTACTGTGAGGCTGTTTTCAAAATTAATTTAAAAAAGGCGGGAACAATTTTTGGTTCGTAAAAATGTATCCATGGAGGATACACACCTTAAAAAACTTCGGCCCTTCTTGGATAAAAATAATGGAAATCTAAGTGCTGCAATCCGGGATGCAATCGAGCTTGCAGATGCAGCTCTTGAGGGACATGAGTCTGTAGAGGATGCACTGGAATATTTCACAGAGGATTCTGCAAAGTATCCTGAAATGCGAAATAATTTGATTGAAAATGGCGAATGTATACTTATAAGTCAGCTTTCCTTCAGATGGTTTATTGAAAATACGAATGGGATTCTAGTTGCTGACGAACTCGTAAGTGAACTTTTTAACCCCTATCGAATAAAAAGCCTTCCAGAACTTCTGGAATATATGAATAAACGCAGTACGAACCACGGCTGGGGAATTGAAGCCTCTCTAATCAATTGGGAGGAAGACAAGACTGAAGTAATAATGCTTGAGCATGGAGAGCCCAGTTTAAGAGCCTTTATTGCTGAAGCACTCTCTATTTTTCTTGGCCGTTACTTGAGTTTTGATGTTTCTTTTGTCCAACGCAAATCTAACTCTATCCTGATTTTTCTTAAGGATTATAAATCTGATACTGAAATTCCTCCTGGGATCAGGAAAAATTTTGGAACTCTAGATTATACGTTTAAAGAGATCAAAAGCAGGCCCGACTTCTGGATAACTCTTGTGGAAAGGTATATGCTACACAGATATGAGAGAATAAACCTTAATAAAGATGCATTTGAAGTTTTCCTCTCAGGTGGAGTTCCGGATATAACAAGCTTTTTTGAAACCTTTACAGGTAAAGCTATTTGGGAAATCCCTCTCTCCGAGCTGTTTGTTATCTGTGATGAAGTAATCTCAGTCACCCAGCTCGCAAGTGAGATTGAAAGGACCAGTGAAGGCGGGAATATGTATTTAAAAATAAGACATCAGTTTTCCGATGAAAAGGTTATTCTCAAATTGGTTGAGCTTTTCTCAAAAGTATTCCGGGCCGCAGGCTACGCATTCGAGGTCAAAACAATATCAAATCTCATTATTTTTGAGTTTGCAGGGGCGTCTTAATACTGTTTCCTCTCTATTACTCAATGTTCTCCTGAATATCTTTGGTTTCAAGATTTTTCTACATTTTAAATTTATCTACATAATCTGAATTATTATTCTGTTATCTTTACTTTTTACTTCTTGATTTTTCTATTCATTTTCATTTTTCGTTCTAATGCAACTACTTTTTTTCCGAAATTTTTAAAGTTTTTTAGTTCAACATGCATTTTTTGGCTTTCAATTCTAGCAAAAATATTAAGAAGTAGAAGCAACAATCTATTATCGGGTTTACGAAAATGAAAATGTGCTTATATCAAGAATTTTGAGCTGCTCACAGTCTCAAGAAGACAGGAGAGGGAATCCGCTTGATAATCCGAAAAAATATTTCTATTGATCAGTGTTATGTGGATAAATTAAAGCCCTTTCTGGAGAAAAATAATGGAAACTTAAGTGCGGCAATAAGAGATGCTATCGAAACTGCCTCTCTCGCTCTGGCTGGAAGGACCTGTGATAAAGGAGAAAAAGACTCAAGTAAGGTTTCACAGGATGCAGAATTTCGTAATAAATTAATTCAGGAAGACGAATTCCTGCTTGTTCATCATACTCTGCTTGAATGGCTTATTAAAAGGACTTCAGGGTTATCGATCGACGAAGCAACTGTATATGAAATAATAAATCCTTATAAAATTAAACGAATCCCTGATCTTGTCAGTTATATAAATTCGCTCAACGAGAAAATGGGCTGGAACATTAAGGTTGATGCGGAGTACAGTCAGGACATAGAGCCGGAAACTGCAAGCCTTACTCTATCAAACGGGAATTCCTGTTTCAGGGGAATTATGGCTCATAGCTTGGCTCTTTATCTTGCAAAACAGATGAAACTGGATGTTCAGGGTTTATTCTGCAGATCAAACGTAACAAAGGTCTACTTTAAAAGGTTTGAGTTCCTTAATTTTCAAAAGGTTCCTAAAGGGCTTGAGGAGCACTTCGGATTTATGGAGAGTACTTTCCAAGAACTTCAAAAAAAGCCGAAATTCTGGAAAAATCTTATCAAAGCCTACAGGCAGCAGAATTACCAACGGCTCAGCATGCAAAGAAAGACTTTCGAGGCTTTTGTTTCAGGGAATCTCCCATCCGTGGCTGAAGTGACAAGAAATTTTGAGTTAATTACAGGCAGGCCTCCTACAGCCTTTACCCTTGCTGAGCATATCATGATTTTCAAAGAAATTTACCTGACGGACAGTATAGGAAGTGATATCGAAATTTGCACTGAAAAGAGCAGAGAATATGTGAAACTTATTCATGATTATTCTGACAAAAAAGTATGTGAATCTATTACAAAATATTATTCTAATATTCTCAAGTCAATTGACTACTCTTTTACAGTCACAACTAGCCCCCATATGATCCTGTTCGAATTCGGGAAAAACCTTGGTTCAACCGATGTTTCTGTGGAATAATGAATCTTGAATCCTCACTTTCTTGATTACTTAATATTCATTATGATGGATAAATTCATATGTGGGAGTCTCCTATCCTTTTCCATGAGTGACGTAATTTTGCTATGGGATTGCCCTCTTCTTTTTGAAAAATTGTTTGTGGAATACGGGCTTCAATGTACTCGTGCGCTCTCAACTTCCCTTGGTACTCCCTATCTTCCTGCTTGCAAGATTATGATCCTGCCGACAGGTTTTGCAAATAAACAGTATACGAAAACAGGTGTGGGACTTGAACGTGGCAAACGTTCACTTGAAAAGTTTGTGACAAAAGGGGGGACTCTTCTTGTTTTTAGTCCTCTTGTCCCGGAATATGATTATGAGTGGCTTCCTTTTTCTTTGAAATATGTAATGGAAGAAAACCCGTGTACTCCTCAGCCTGTGGGTAAGCATGATGCCCAGAAACTTGTGGAAAATATTACCCTCCCTGCAGGATGTGACGGTTACTTCACGGAAACCGATGCTGATGTGGTACTAAAGGATGACAGGGGCAGGCCTATAATGGTCGTAAAAGAAATCGGAGAAGGTATAATCGTTGCGACTACGGTACACGAACTTCCTTCAGCCGGATTCTTTGAGTGCAGAGCTGCATGTACAAAAAAGGTAAAAGCCTGAGATAAAATTAAAGCAAAAAACTGGAAATAAGCATAAAAAAATTTTAAGGAAAAATAAGCAGCTACAGGTACAATTTTCTATTACCCTTCATTTAATCTTTTTTACATTTTTGTCCTTTTTATACTGGTCCCTTAGTTTCTTTATTTCTTCTACTTCGTTTTTCAGTTTGATTACAAAGAAACCGAAACAGGGTTTTGTAAACTGGAATACAATATCGTCTCCTGAAAAACCTACAGGAGCAGTTATACCAAGCAAGATGATACCTTTTACTTTATACCCCCCAGGTACTAAGTATACTTCCTCAGAACACCTCTTTATGCAGTCCTCGCACTCCTTGAGAGTTATGTTTTTCAGGAGAATCTCATACCTGTATTCTCGTAAGCACGCCATTTTCGTACCTTTTATGCTTTTTCTTTTATCAGCTCCAAAGTACCCTTGTAATCGTTACTTCTTAATCGACTACTAATTAAATTTATACATTAAAATATAAAGGAATGATATATTAGGCATTTCATTCTGAAAAAACAACAAAAGACTCTCTAGAATTCTTTTTAACTTTATTTCCAATATTTCTGTACTCTTATTGTTTCTTTTGTCTGGAACACATGAACTGAATAAAAGTTTAACTTCGATGAAGGTTCAACTTCAAGGTCAAATAGTTTTAATTCTGGTGTCAACAATTTAATATATAGATTATTGATAAAATAAGAATGGTTAAATTGGACTTAGAAAATTGAAACTTGGCCGCATAGAACATACGCTGAATTCAATATTCTCAATTCAAATGTTTTTCTGGTTTCAAAGATCTTCGCAGAAATCTTAATTGCAAAAATTGAATTTTATAATTAACCTATACTCCATTTCTAAATATAAAATACCTCAGAGATGAAATATTATGACCGGCGCAAAAGTGCTCCTTATGATGGGATGTCCAGAGATTCCGATTCAAACCAGCATTGCATTATATCTTTCCCATAAGCTGACCAAACTGGGATTTGATGTAACCGTTGCCGGGACAGCTGCCGCAAGCAAGCTCTTGAAAGTCTCCGATTTCGACGGCTATTATGTAAAAAAGCTGGTAGATCTCGACAAAACTATAGTAGATGTCATTGAAAAAAGAACGGATTTCGACATGTGCTTTGCCTTTATGCATAACGATGCCGGAATGACTTATGCAACGACTATGAGCTCCATTTCTCAGGCCAGGATGTATTCCATAGTCTTTGGCAGGAATGCCGAGGCACTGGCCGAATCAATAGAATTCGATTGTGAAAAGATAGTTGCACAGGATGCCCACAATCCCACTCGTCTCAAGAACAAACTGGACAAGGTGATGGAGGAGATCGTCAAATGAGCTGTATTGAGCAAATGAAGTACACAATCCACCTGCAAAGGATAAGCTTCAAAGAAGCCAGAGAATATATTGAGAAAAACTCGGACGAGGTTTACTACGTATCTCCTGGCTACAAAATTTTCAAAGATTATTATATAATAGGAATACCTCCCATTGCAGTTGGCGCAAAGGGAAATGCTCTGGTCTTCCCCTATACAAAGCCCTGCCACGGAAGCTTTGTCCTGAGCATAGACAATGAGGATAGCATAAAAGAGATCAATCGGCTCAGGGAGACAGGAAAAGAAAAGGCAACAACTACAGTGAAGAAAAGTAAATCTACTGAAAGTTCCAGGTCACCTCTGACCAGCTATGGGGATATGTGGAAAAAATAAAATCTAAAAAGCTGGAATGGCAAGATTAAGGAGCAAATCTCAGCACCGAGGAAAAAAGGTCTTAATACTAATAAGAGAATACCTTAAACCTAGGAAAAGTGCCTCAATACTGAGGAAACAGAAGATTTCAACATCGAGGAGTACTGAGGAAACAGAAGATTTCAACATCGAGGAGAATAGATTTCAACATAGAGGAAGAAAAATTTACTCTCCCTCTAAATTGATTTTCAAAATCGATCTTTTACAGAATCCTGTACATTTTCACTCTAATCGATCTTTTACAGAATCCTGTACATTTTCACTCTATTACCAAGTCTTTGATCTTGATCCCGCTCTCTACAATTTTCCCTACGATTTTTCCGCCGGTAATTTCTGCAGCTTTTGCAGCATCTTTTTCCGGCAAGATGATAAGAAAGCCCATGCCCATATTGAAGGTTCTGTACATTTCAAGATCTTCGACTCCCCCTTCTTTCTGGAGGAATTTGAAGATTTCCTGAGGCTCTAGGGGATCGTAGAAATCAAAGCCGAGTTTTGTCACTCTTCTTAGTTTCAAAAGTCCGCTACCTGTTATGTGGGCAAGCCCATGGACTTCACATGCCTTCAGCACATCAAGAATCTCAATATAAATTCTTGTTGGAGTCAGGAGCTCGTCTCCGATTGTTTTTGAACTGTCATAGGGGCAGAGATCATGGTAAGAATATCCTGATTCTTCAATGATTTTCCTTACAAGGGTATAGCCGTTGCTGTGGACGCCTGTGCTCGGGACACCTACAATCACATCGCCTACCTTTACTTTCTCTCCCTCGACAATCTGATCTTTCCTGACGATTCCAAGGCATGTACCTGCAAGGTCAAAACCTTTAATTATTTCAGGTAGGGTTGCGGTTTCTCCACCGACAATTGACATCCTGGAAATTTCCGCACCTTTTACCAGCCCTTCTCCTATCTGAGCAGCAAAACCTTCTTCGTGCTTTTCCAGGGCAAGATAATCTACAAAGGCTACGGGTTCGGCCCCTATGGCCAGAAGGTCATTTACATTCATTGCGATACAGTCTATGCCTACTGTGTTCCACCGCTGCATTTCGTTTGCAATAAGAACTTTTGAACCTACCCCATCCGTTGTCAGGGCAAGGGCATATTCTCCGAAGTCCAGAAGCCCTGCATAATGCCCTATTCCTGTAAGGGGAGCTCCTATACCTTTTCGAACGTAACTGAGTTTTTCAATAAGGGTTTTGACGGTTTTTTCTTCCTTTTTAATATCTACGCCTGAATCTGCATACGTTAAGTGTTTTTCGCTCATTTTTTGCCCCTCCCTGCCTGCATTATAGCGGTTTTTTAATTCCGTTTCCGTTGTATAATTCAAATTCATCATGTAGAGTCTTGACTGCGGCAAATGCATCATCTTCCCGCACTACGAAAGAGATGTTGTACTGAGAAGAGCCCTGGCTGATCATAATAATATTAATCATTGAGTTCCCAAGCGCTCCGAAGACTCTTTTTGCCACGCCTGGAGTCCCTGCCATACCTGCACCCACGACTGCAACTACGCAGACATTTCTGTCTGAAGTGATTTCCCTTACGATTTCCCGATTAAATTCTTCATGGAGAGCTTTTAAAGCGGGCTCGATGTGTGCCTCACTGATTACAAAAGAGATATTGGATTCGGAAGAGCCCTGGCTGATCATAACAACATTAACGCCTGCTTTTGCAAGCGCCGTAAAGAGCCTTGCTACAGTCCCGACTGCTCCCACCATCTCTGCACCTTCAATATTGATAAGAGCCACATTTTTAATCAGACTTACGGCTTTTACAACATGTTTGCACTGGAACTTTTCCGAAACTACAAGTGTGCCAGGAAACTCAGGTTCAAAAGTATTTTTAACACGTACAGGAATGTGTTCACGCATGGCAGGCTCAATCGTCCGTGGATGCAGCACGTTTGCTCCGAAGTAAGAGAGTTCCATGGCTTCGGCATAAGAAATCTGCGGGATAGTCTTTGCCTCTGGCACGATTCTCGGATCAGTAGTCATGATCCCGCTTACTTCTTTCCAGAGCCAGATCTCATCAACTTTCAAAGCTGCACCCAGGATAGAAGCTGAGAAGTCAGACCCGCTCCTTCCAAGAGTGGTAATAATCCCATCCTCATTTTCTCCTATAAATCCAGTGACTACAGCAATCTGTGACTCGAGTCTGCACCCAAGCCTCTTTTTTACAAGTTCGTAAGTTTGTTCTAGAGGCCTAGCATTTCCGTAATCCGATGATGTTATAATCCCTGCTTCTCCACCTGTGAATTCGGTCGATGCTATTCCAAGAGAACGGATAGCTCCTGACACAATCGGAGCAGCCAGGCGTTCTCCGTAAGAACAAATGTAATCAATTGACCTTGGAGTAAGCTCACCAAGATAACAGATTCCAATCAACGCTTTTTCGAGCTCATCAATTCGAAGGTCAAGAGTCTGGATAACTTCTTTTGCTACTGTGGGGTCATCAATGGCATCCTTCACGGCTTCATGGTGTTTGTTTGTTATTTCTGTTTTAAACTCCTTCACAAGGGTGACTTTGCCTTTTGTTGAGGCAAATAGTGCATTTTCCAGAAGCCCATCGGTTACTCCACCGAGTGCCGAGGTTACTACCACGATCTGGTTGCCTTCTTCATGATACCTCTTCAGAAGTTGGGCAACATGACGGATTTTTTTTCCGTCCCCAACGGAAGTTCCTCCAAATTTCATTACAATTTTCATGATCGGATCACGTTTTATCATTAACTGATTATTTTCACACCGTTTACTTAAACTGTTGATTAATTTAGTTACCCTCACTAATTTTTCGGATTGGAATAAATAATTCCGGGATTCCTGCAGGTTTGCAGGTTTCTTCTCAATAAGATGGTTTTTTGTAGAGAAAGCTATATATCGGCTCTTTTGCCACTAATATATTTTATGCTGAGAACCTGTTCTGTATAGGATATGGGTAATATATTATAATGTTTGTGTAAAATGGGTTTAGAAACTAAAATCTCCAGATAGGAAGAAAAAACTGCTGGCAAATTCCCAATAAATCTCAGTAACTGGTAGAAAATAATATATTTAATTCCCGAGATGAAAGACTAAGTTAGTTGAAGACAGGTGAAGCAATGAAATACGCTGTACTTATAGGAGACGGAATGGCTGATTACCCAATAGAAAAGCTGGGTGGAAAAACCATTCTCCAGGCAGCCCAAACCCCTGCTATGGATTATATCGCAGCCCAAGGAAAAATGGGACTTGCAAAAACTATACCTGATGGGCTTCCTGCTGGGAGTGATGTCGCAAATATGTCCATTCTCGGGTACGATCCGTCAGTCTATTACTCTGGTCGGGCTCCTTTGGAGGCTGCCAGTATGGGTGTGGCTCTTGCACCCGATGATGTGGCTTTCAGATGCAGTCTTATAACTATCGAGCACGGAAGAATAAAAGATTATAGCTCAGGGCATATCACCAGTGAAGAAGCTAGGATTCTCATCGAAACCCTTGATACTGAACTCAGTACAGAAGAACTAAGCTTTTATCCAGGTATCAGCTACAGGCACCTCCTGGTTGCCAGAAACAATCTAGGAGCTGAAACGGAATGCACTCCCCCGCATGATATTACCGGGAAAAAATTTGAGGAATATCTGCCCGGAGGAAAAGACGGAGATTTCTTTTCTGACATGATCAAAAAATCTATGATCGTTCTTGAACTGCATCCAGTTAATCTGAAAAGGATTGAGGAAGGTAAGAATCCTGCAAACTCAATTTGGGTCTGGGGCCAGGGACATGCTCCAAAGTTTACGCCTTTTAGGGAATTGTACAACAAAACCGGAGCAGTTATTTCGGCAGTCGACCTTCTGAAAGGCATTGGAGTTTATGCAGGCCTAGACGTAATTGAAGTTCCAGGAGCAACCGGTTATCTGGATACCAATTATGAAGGAAAAGCCAGTGCTGCAATCGAGGTATTGAAAACGAGGGATCTTGTTTTTGTCCATGTGGAAGCCCCGGACGAAGCCGGACATGAGGGGAGTATTGATAAAAAGTTAAAAGCTGTAGAAGATTTCGATAGTCGAATTGTAGCTCCTATTCTTAAACATGCCGAGGCTTCAGATGAGCCCTTTACGATTCTCGTGTTACCTGATCATCCAACTCCAATTTCCTTAAAAACCCACACTCCAGATCCTATTCCCTTCGCAGTCTACAGGACTGACAAAACGGATTCTGACGGAGCAGAGACTTTTGATGAAGAGTCGGCTAAAAAAGGTTCTCTGGGCCTTGTAAAAGCTTCAGATATTATAGGAATACTTTTGAAGGCCAAGTAACTGCCTTCTCTAGTTTTCAATTCGAGGACCTATTTGTTTTTCATCTTTTTAATTTCCACGAAAATCTATTGCTCTGGATTTTCGGAAACTTTTTCTTTTATCGTTCAGGTTCTTTTTGTATTACGTTTTTGTGAAATTGCCCAAGAAAATGTATATATCCTTTCTCAATATATTTAGAATAGCACATAGCTGTGTTATTTTTAATTTAGGGGGTAATTAATATGAGATGGCCTATGAGAAGATCATTTTCAGGCCCTGCACGCTGGGACCCTTTTGAAGAGATCAGAAGGACGCAGGAACGCCTTAACCAGCTGTTTGAAGACTTTATGCCAATGGAAGAATGGGGAGGCGGAAAAGTTTACACTCCTGCCATTGATATTAAGGAAGAGGAAGACAAGCTTGTTGTCACTACCGACTTGCCTGGGATTAATAAAGAGGATGTTCAAATTAACCTTAAAGAAGACATGCTTGAGATCAGTGCAAAGACCGGGAAGGAAAAAGAGACCGAAGAGGAAGGATATCTGCGCCGGGAGAGGGCATATACTCAATTTTACAGGGCAGTTCGCCTGCCTACCAGCGTTAAGGAAGAGGGAAGCACTGCAAAAATGGAGAATGGTGTCCTGACAATTACGCTGCCGAAAATGCAATTGGAAGAGCCGACAAAGAAAATATCTATTGAGTAATCTTTCTGGACCGGAAAGATAACTCTGAAAACATATCAGACTGCGGGAAAAAATCGCAGTCTTTTCTTTTTTCATCTTTTTCTGTTAATTTCTGAGTTTATTCCAATTCAAAACTTCAATTTTTGAGTCTTGTATTTGGAAATCATTTCATTTATGTTACTTACCACGGGAGTTCTTATTATAATACTTGGAATCAGAACACGGCTCCACATGAATAGAAAAATGGCCATTACTGCCGCAAATTTCTTTTAGTCTATTTTCGATCTGCGTTGAGATTTCATGTGCATCCACAATATTCAAGTCCCGATTAACCTCAATATGGACATCTGCAGCCATGGCATTCCCTATTTTTCGGGTTTTTAGCTCATGGAAGCCTAAAACACCTTCAGTAGTAATCAGGACTCGTTCAATATTTCTGTAAGTTTCCGAATCGAGTGAAGCTTCCACCAGTTCATTCAGGTTTTTGTAAGAGATATCGAATGCCACTTTAAAGATAAAGAAACTTAATATTACTGCGGCTATTGGATCGAGCACTACCCACTTGCCTCCAAGAAGTATGGCGCCTCCTATTCCTATCATGGTTCCTATGGAAGAGAAGGCATCCGAACGGTGGTGCCAAGCATTTGCAGTTACCGCATCACTCTTAAGTTTCCCGGCGTATATCATGGTATAACGGTAGAGCCATTCTTTTGACACAATTGACAGAATTGCCGCAATAAGCGCAATCGAACTTGGAGCTGGCAGCGCTTCTCCCCGGGAAAACGCTAAAACCTTCTGAAGTCCACCCCAAAAAATCCCAAACGCCACTGCAGCAAGGACAAGCCCGATAAATGCCGCAGCTAGTGTCTCGATTTTTCCATGTCCGTAGTTGTGAGTTTTGTCCCTGGGTTTCTTGGAAATCCTTAAACCCGCTATTACTGCAATGTCAGTCATGAAGTCAGATAGAGAATGAGCTGCATCAGCAACCATTGCCGAGCTATTTCCTACAATTCCGGCCACAAATTTAAAACTTGTTAGCAAAACGTTGACTACCATCCCAACTTTCGTTACATGAGCTGCCTGGGAATATCTAGTGTTCTCATTCTCCTCGTAATTGAAAAGAGCTTCTCTTTTTGTATCTCCAATACCTTCCATAATTTCTCATATTATCTTGTTATCTGAATATATTTGAGATATCATTTTTCAATATTTATTGCCCTTAAACGGGAATACAAAAATTAGCGGTTACTAGATATAAAATTATCTTCCATTAATTAAATAATTTATACAGCTCTATAGCTCTTTCTGAGGATTAATTTGACTTTAATATTAATATCTATTCGTAAAATAATATTATTTTTTTCATGGAGGGTAATGTCATAAAGATCTCGTCAACTTCACATTTTTCATACAAATAGTATATGAAAATTTCTTCTCTAATTCCTCTATTTATCAACTTGTTGATTGACTATCTACTTTTATATTGCCTTTTTATTCCTTTCATGTTTTGTTGAAAGCATCGCAGAAACTCAGCAGTAACGTGGAAAAATATATTTTATTTCTTTAATTCTCTCTTCTTTTTCTCCTTCTATTTCCTCAGGAAATTCTTTATTTTTCAGGGCTTCAGCCTGTGCAATTTCAGGGTGCTGTTTCAAAAACTCCATTGAATATTCAGTAGTTTCTTTTGCTGACAATTGAAAGATCTCGTCAATTTCTTCTTTGCTAAACTGTCCGTGATAAAGAAGAAGCTGAGTCACTCTTTGCCTGGTGGCTTGAGGTTCGTTCTCATAGTCCAGGGAGTAATATAGCTTGCTTATGATAACCCTTAAACTCCAGATTCTGCTTCGTTCGTTGTCCTTTAACTCAAAAGGGCTTCTATCTTTTATTTTTTCTATAATTCCATTCAGATCATACTGGCTCGTATTTAACACCTCTATTCAATTTCGGTTTGCAAGCAGATAAAAACTCTTTAATCTTCAAGAGAAAACAGGTGTTATCGGTGAATAAAAATACCGAAAATAGAGTTAGTTCGAAAATAAAATCTCTTTAGGAAATAAGTTAATTTAAGGATCTATAGATTGAAAAGATAAATAGATCTAGAAATAGTAAGTTAAGCAACTATAAATTTAAATAAAGTAAATAATGCAAACTAAAAACAAAATAAACTGAAAAATAAGGTATCTTAATAAATAGGTGAAAAGCGCGGCATCAGGAAATTGTTCTCATCATCTTTTGCTCAGTTGGGGTAACTCTCATCATCGCCGCAAGATCCAGTATATCGGTGGTCTTATTTATGGTTACTGCCTTTACTGCTGTAAATTATTTGTTTAATAGATCAGTCCTATTATTTCCTATACCTAACTGAACAAATGCAGTTATTCTTATTTATTAGTTTCAAAGACTTTGAGGAAAATACTTGAAATTTGAAGCCATAGCCGTTGAGAATATTCCCCTTATACATAATGGGGACAATCTGCCCTCGATCATCTATGAGAATATAGAATTTCAGGACAGAGACATTGTTATCGTTGCCTCGACCGTTGTTGCTAAAGCTGAAGGGGAGATCTTCAGGCTAGAGGATATTACTCCAGGAAAAGTAGCACTTGAGATCGCAACTCGGAGCGGAAAAGATGCGAGGTTTATTCAGTCTGTACTTTCCAGGAGCAGGGAGGTCCTTGTTGAAAAGCCATTTATGCTTGTGACAACTCTAGCAGGACATACCTGCGTAAATGCAGGAGTTGATGAGTCAAATATTGAAGACGGATTTCTGCTCTACCCTCCGAAGAATCCAGATGCCAGTGCTGCAAGGCTTGGGGAAGAACTCGAAAAGTTGAGCGGGAAAAAGTTAAGTGTCATTGTCACGGATACAAACGGGAGAGCTTTCAAAATAGGGCAGACCGGTGCTGCTATAGGAATTTACAAGATAAAGCCTGTCAAGCACTGGATTGGAGAAAAAGATCTCTTCGGAAAAGTCCTTGAGATTACAGAGGAAGCAATTGCTGATGAGCTTGCAGGCACTGCAAATCTTCTAATGGGTGAAGGTGCAGGCGGAACTCCTGTAGTCGTAATTCGAGGGCTTGATTATTATTATAATGAAAATACTTCTATAAGGGAAATGTATCGTTCTGAAGAGCTGGATATTATCAAAAAAGGACTCCGCTGCCTTCAAAAAAAGAATTGAATTAAAGAGAGTGCTTGGATGGTTCGGCTTCTAGTTCCAATTTTGCCCGGCTGAAAAACAATTTGCTTCAACTTAATATGAACCCAATAGTGTTAAGAACGGATCATTGTTAGAACCATTTTGAACCTTTCCAGGGCACGGAGTGAGTGGGGTTCGCTGGCAGGCATTATGATCATGTCCCCCTTCTCCAGAATATTTTTATTTCCGGAAATAGTGATTTCTGCCTTTCCGTCTATTACTTGGACCATGGCGTCAAAAGGGGCAGTATGCTCGCTCAGTCCCTCGCCTCTATCGAAGGCAAATATAGTTACGGTCCCTGTATCCTTACGGATAATTTCTCTGCTTACAACGGCTCCTTCCTGGTATTCAATCAAAGAGTCTATTCTTAATGTTCTAGCTTTTAATTCTTCAGACACTATTCCACCTCTATCGCTTTTCCATCAGTTTACGTAACCTATTCAGGTACCTGACAAACTTTTGCGCGGATATAATCCAGTCACGTCAGACTCTGTATTTCTTCAGATTTTTGAATAAAATACCTTCAGAACACGTTTTTATATTTCTTTTATACAAGAAATCTTGGGTAATTAGTTATTTTAATTCTTTTATGAAAATGCTCTTATGCAAGAGTTAGCGGAGGATGATTTTAACTTTTGCAGATTCAGTCCCCGCTTGAAGTCTCACTTTTCAACTCAAAAGGTATATGTTCCACTTCTACACCCGCATCCCTGAAAAACTTAAGTGAATCGTTATCAGGATAGAAAGTTGCATATACTACTCTTTTGATGTTCGAGTTGATAATCATTTTTGTGCAAAGGATGCAGGGCTGATGTGTACAATAAATAGTTGCTCCTGCTATGCTTACCCCATGGATTGCAGCCTGGATAATTGCATTCTGTTCTGCATGTACTGCCCTGCACTTTTCCTGTCTTGTGCCTGAAGGGATTTTTTCCATATCCCTAATACACCCGATTTCAAGGCAGTGATCCATGCCGCTGGGTGCTCCATTATATCCGGTTGCAAGAATGCGTTTGTCCCGGACGATCACAGCCCCCACGTTCTTTCGGAGGCAGGTAGCCCGTTTGCCTACTACAAAGGCGATTTCGAGAAAATATTCGTCAAGGGAAGGTCTTTTTATCATTGTTTTTAATGAACAGTAAGTGGTATATTAGAGTTGTGACATTAAGATTCTACCATTTTTAAGAGTTAATTTTAAGTGGAATGAATTAACGGTGTATAGAAAAAAGTTTTTTCGAGAAAGAATTAATATAATCTGTGAGAATAAATGTAGTCTGTAAAATTACAGAATTAAAACAAATTAACTTATTTATAATATTAACCTATCTATATTATTGAGGCATCCAGAAAGTTATCCCCCTTACCTGAACCCGAGTAGCCAGAATAAGTTCAAGATTCTCAAAGAAATCTGTTTATATATCTGATTATAAATCTCGTGTTCTGGATTTTACATCCGGATTCTATATTTCTGGATGTGAATAGTGTTCGGATAGTTCAATATAATAATAGATGCATACATCCGGAGTATTAATTATGGCAACAAGTTTGGCCGATATTTTAGATAACTTCGTGAAAAATCACGATAATCGCCAGTTGCTGGTGGTACCCCTTGCAATACTCGCAGTTTCTTTATTAATACTGCTAGTTTCCTTTGTAAACAGCGGGTCACCGGTAATCCTGGGAATGGATTTCCAGGGCGGTACTCAGATTTCGATAGAAACAGCTGATTCTCCTGCTGTGCTTGAAAAAATGTATTCTTCCTACCCTCTCACCGATATCCGGCAGGCAGGAAGTAGGGTTATCATGCAATTTGGAGTCATGGACAATGATCAGCAGCAGCAGCTTGAAACAGATGTCACGGGCCACTATTCCAATGTTCAGATTCAGCATATTGGGCCCACTTATGGAAAGAATTTGCAGATACAGGCTATTCAGGCCATTTGTATTTCCTTTATAGGGATGTCCATTGTAGTATTCCTGATCTTTCGGACCCTTATACCTTCCCTTGCAGTGATACTTTCTGCCTTTTCAGACATTGTAATTGCAGTCGCTTTCATGAGAGTTGCAGGGATTGAACTTTCCTTGGGAACACTTGCCGCCCTGCTTATGCTTATCGGTTATTCTGTAGACAGTGACATTCTGCTCACAAATAGGGTAATTAAGCGCCGTGGAACCGTAGATGAGAAAGTTTCCCGGGCTATGCATACAGGTATTACCATGACCACCACTACCCTTGCAGCTCTCGCTGTCATGTACCTAGTTTCGACTTTCTCATATCTGGTCATTCCCTCATTCACACAGATTACTCTGCTTTCGCAGATCTCAATCGTGCTTATTGCGGGACTTTTTGCAGACATGATGAATACCTGGCTCCTGAATACGGGAATTCTACGATGGTATGTAATGAAACCCGAATTCAGAGGGAGGTATAACAGATGAGCTATATAAAAAGCCTGTTTAAGAATCCAAGAGTAATTATCTTCCTTTTACTCCTTCTTGGCTCCATTGTGGCTATTCACCCAAGTTATACACCCGGAGAAGGTGTGACTACTAACCTTAACTTTGGGCTTGACCTGGAAGGCGGGTCCTGGCTCCAGATAAAACTTGAGGGTGCACTTGCCCAGATTGATGCCAATTCAGGAAAGCTAGTCAGCGGAATTGTCGAGCCTATAATTGGGGCCCCTATTGAAATCACAAAAAATAGCCTTGACGTCGGCGGCTCTGCAGAGAAATCTGTCACCTTTACAACATCTGCGGCTGTTAGTGCCTCCCAGCTTGAGTCTCTCGGTACGGTAAGCGTGGACAAGCTAAGTGAAGGCAACACTCAGGTAACTATCTCTGATACCAGTAAAGAGTACCTCATACAGACTTACCTATCAAAAGCTTTTGATGCTGAAGTAGTTTCTATGAGTACTGAGAATGGAATTACCTACGAAATCAGGACTGCAGTTACTGAACAACAGCTTGAGACTTTACTGGAAAAGGTTGGAGCCTCGATTCACAAGAACGAAGATGGGACTTTAGCTTTCAAAGAAGGGGTCAGCACTGAGACTAGGGACCTGACAAAAGAAATCCTCAGCGACAAGCTGAACTCTCTTGGCCTTAAAGATATTCCTGTAAGGACTGTAGGAGAGGATTATATCCTTATTGATTTTGCAGGCATTGATCTGGCAACTGCCAAGGAAATAGCTGAAAAGCCTGGAAAGTTTGAGATCAGAATTCAGACTACCGGAAATGAAACCCAACACGTCCTTTATGGTGATTCAATTCAAAGCGTGGGAATTCCAAGCTTCCATGATGGACAGTGGCATACTTCTTTTACCCTGAATGAGGAGGGAGCCCGACAACTCCAGAAAGTTGCACTCGAAACTGGGGCAATTGACAATCCGGATTCCCATTACCTGATAATGTATCTTGACGAAGTTGAAATATATGGAGCTCCTTTAAGTTACTCTGCAGCTGAAAAACTGAGAGAAGGTCCTATATATTCCTGGGAAGCTTCCACAGGTCCTGATGAAGCTGCTAAAACCGAAGCTACAGCACTTCAGGTTCACCTTCGAGCAGGGGCTCTTCCTGTCAATGTAAAGCTTGTAGGTTCAGGACATGTGGACGCAGGACTCGGGGAGCAGTTCAAAACTGCAGCTCTGATTACAGGTTTGATTTCCCTGGTTGCAGTTGCGGCCGTTGTTTACTTCAAGTACAAGAGGCCTGAAATCCTGATACCCATGGTCGGTACTTCCTTTAGTGAAGTTATAATGATCCTTGGAGTTGCAGCAGTTATAGGCTGGCAACTTGATCTGGCATCAATTGCAGGTATTATCGCATCCATTGGTACTGGAATTGACCACCTTGTAATTATTACGGATGAAGTGCTTTACGAAGGCAAACTACCTCCAACAAGGGTCTTCAAGTCCAGGATAACAAAGGCTTTTGGAATCATTTTAGGGGCAGCTTCCACAAACATAATTGCTTTGTCTCCTCTGGTCGTAATGGGCTTTGGCTCTTTGAAGGGGTTTGCAATTACTACCATTATTGGTGTCTTCATAGGTGTGATTTTTGCAAGGCCGGTTTATGGTGTAGTAATCAAGGAACTCCTTCATGTAGATGAAAATGGAAACGCAAGCATAACCGAGTAAATATTTAAGGAAAGATAACGGCCCAAAATTGATATTTAAAAACTAAAAACAAGGTGAATGTGTGCAGGATCTCTGGACTTTGAAATACAGGGCAGGTACCCTGAAGGAAATACTTGGAAACGAACAGGCAGTAACCACGCTTTCCGAATTGTCGCAGTCAGGGACCCTGCCCCACCTTATTTTATATGGGCCTGAAAATTCCGGAAAAACAACAGCGGCTCTCGCTCTTGCCAGGCAGCTTTATGGAAGTACTTGGAAAAACAATTTTACATATTTCAACGCTTCGGATTTTTTTGACCAGGGGAAGCGTTATCTTGTCCGAGATAAGCGTTTTGTGCGTTTTCTGGGCACAGATGACCCAAAGAAGATCTATAAAAGCGTGATCGATATTTTCAAGGAAATTATCAATGAGTATGCTGGAATGGCTTCGCTTGATGCCGATTACAAGTTAATTTATATCGACAATGCTGAGTCCCTAAATTCGGACGCACAGCACGCTCTCAGGCGAATTATGGAAAAGTACAGTTCAACATGCAGGTTTATTCTTTCCACTACCAAACCTTCTAAACTTATTTCTCCACTTCGCTCAAGGGGCCTTCAAATTTTTTTTGCATATGTTCCGGACGCTGTTCTGAAAACTCATCTTGAGAAAATCGGCTGTGCCGAAAAGTTGCAGTTTTCGGAAGGCGCATTGGATGCGATCCTTTATTCTGCAAGAGGAAACGTTGCAAAGGCGGTACAGACTCTACAGCTTGTTTCTTTGCTTGCACGCGGATCGATCCTTACCGAAGAGATGGTATATGAAGCTACTACTTTGGGCAGGGATGAAAATATTAATAATTTGCTTTCTGCGGCTCTTGAGGGAGATTTTTCCAAAGGGCGGCAGCTTATCGATGAGATGATCATCGAAAAAGGCTTGTCAGGAACTGAAATTCTTGAAAGACTTTCCGAAGCTCTCGTAGATTCAGGAGAATCGGACACAGAAATTGCTCGTCTTGTTGTAAAAATTTCCGAAGCTGATGTATGTCTTAAGGATGCAGCCAATGAAAGAATTCAGCTCGAAAGACTGCTCTCTACCTTCTCTTAATTTTTATCGATCCCTGGTGTCTTTACTTTTTCTTAATTTTCACAGATCTTAAGCATGTCTCTATTTTACTTCTCTTCATCCGTTTTCAAAGCATCTTATATATATACTTCTATCTAGAAAACTATCAAAATACAAAACTATTTATACTAGAGTCCTTTGGCTAAAATTAACGTAGAAAAATATAAATACTATTAGCAATAATCTTTTATTGCAGATGGGCCATAAGCTAAGGCTTCTCAGGAGTTAAGGGGCTCCATTATACTTTTTACGGGAAGTACGGACCTGGATTTCAGGACATCCACAAAGATGTGCTGTACTTCCTGAAGATGGTTCAGAGCCTGGACTTCCTTGAGCAGAAGCCAGATCTGGCCTTCTCAAAAAATCCACAAAAAATCCACAAATAAATCCCTCCATTACTCCCTGAATAACTCCCTCTTTTCAGGGAGATTATGTTCATATGGCAGAATAGAATCCTACACATGCTTGAAGAAGATAATATCCTGCCTGAATTTTAAAAATTGCCTGCCCGAACTTTCCCTTCAGGCAGGCACTACTCGATTAATTACTCTTTCTTTTTTAGTATTTATAGTGCTTTACTGAATGATAGAGAATTACAGCAAAGAAAGCAACTATCACCAGCAAGAGGCTGAAGAAACCAACAGGATCCCAGACAAAACCTATCCCTGATCCTCCTTCTTCCCAGGAGACAAGTACTGCTCCCTGGAGCACTGTAGGAATAACCACACAGGCGAAGGCAAGCACGAAGATAAATACGATGTCAAAAACTTCTGTAATGATATTTTTTTCTGCCATGTCTTTAGTCTCCTTAATCGTAGTACTTGAACTCGAACATGTGGTTTTTAATAGACTCTCTCACCTTCAGGCATCCAATAGTCTCTATAGAAACAATCAGTCCAATAAAGATTATATAGAGGTAGAAGAAACCGGAAGCAATCTCCCACGTCTCTGAGAGAATCCTGTATGCTGTAAATCCTTCCACACATACAAGCAAAGCAAGCATGACTATAACGAGAGCTGTATCTCCGGTAAGCTTGCTGTGATATTTGCTTTCCATTGCCTGGTCATTCATCTCCAATGCCTATCGCCTCCTTTCCTATCTTTCCATTTTCCGAACCCCTGGGTAAGGGCCAGCCCATTTCAGCCCAGTTGTTTTCAATATTTGATTTCTTGTGCTTGTGGCTGAAATAGAAGTACGCAATGCCGTAGAACACAAAAGCGAAGATCAGGTTATACTTGTATCCCCAGAACAGCGTTGAAAGAATTGTAATTGCAATTGCGATTGCAAAATAAGCAATATATGGCTGAAGAGGGCCCACAAAAGGCCTGACTTTGCTTGTGGTCTGCGGGAAGAGGTTCCTGAAGCGGATCAGGGAGAAGGGAATCAGCACGTAGCAGAGCAGCCCCGAAACAATTGAGAAGGTAATTACCTGATCAAGGAAGCCGCTGAACGCAAAACCAATTGCAACAGGCATCGTGAAGATTACTGCTCTGTACGGGGTATTATACCTCGGGTGCACTGCTGAGAACCAGGAAGATACATAGTTGTCTCTGGAAAGAGCAAACCAGGAGCGTGAGGAATCACAGACGCAGCCGTTTGCACTGGCAACACAGGTAAGGAATGTTCCGAGCCCCAAAGCGGCAACAAAGATAAATATGCCACTATTCTGTGCAGCCTCAAAAAGCGGATACACGGAAACTCCGAGCAGGTCTGTAGGAATCAACACTGAACACATATAGAGGGTCATTGCCGCTCCTATAAGCAGGGTAATCATCCCGGCTTGCTGTCCAAGAGGCACTGCCCTTGATGGATGTTTACACTCTTCTGCGCACATTGCTGCTCCTTCTATACCAAGGTAGAACCATGGCCCGAACTGTAAGGCTGCAAAGAGGCCTATCATGCCGTTTGGTAGAGCGCCCTGGAAAAGGTACTCAGGGTGAATATCCACTAATCCAAAGGCAGTTGAGAAGAAGAAGGCCAATATCGCAATGAAAGCTATCATGGTCAGGACAAAGTTCAGAGTTAAAGCCGCAACAACGCCACGGTAGTTTATGAAAGTCAGAAGGGCGATAACAAGCAAAGTCACAGGAAAAACCTGCAGCTTCGGGAAGATACTCTGTGCGATGCACGCGACAACAATAGCATCTGCCGCTTCAAGGGCTATATATTCCATATAAACTGCAAGCCCTACACTGGCAGCCGCTCCGGGCCCGACAAACAATCTTGCCCAGTCATAGGGCCCTCCTGCAAGTTTGGTTGCTGACCCGAGTTCACTGGCACAGAGAGCAATTATGACATACATTGTTCCTGCAACCAGCATTGCAAGCAAAGATCCGAGAATTCCTCCTTTCGCAACGGTGAAGTTCCAGCCCATATATTCTCCTACCAGCACGATGCCGACTCCGAGAGCCCATACATGGAAAGGCCGCAGAGTTTTCACTAAGCTGGCAGACTCATGTTCAGACATGCTATATCAGCCCCTTCTTTTTGAAACCTTACTGGCATCCAGTAAGACCCAGCCCATCAATCCGAAAGCCAGGAGATATATGAGTCCGTTTATTAAGGTCCACATATCCATTTTAATATACCCTCTATTTTTTATACTTAATTATTATATTTTTTTAGTTATATTCTAAAAAAATCCATACGATTTGCAACATATATTTATAATTGTTTCGCCTGAGTGTTTAAAAAAAAATAGCCAGCGAATTTATCGCTGGCTTTCCGATTCCTTCAATATAAACTTCAGGCTCTAAGCTTTCGGATTAGAATACGAGTCCGAGCTCTTCGAGCTTCTTTCTTGCGCCGTCGTAGACCTGAACGTATTCGTCAGTTGGGGTTATGGTCTTTACGTCGTAGCATTCCTGGAAAGTCTTTCCTGCTGGGGCACTTGCGTAATTCTTCTCATAGAGGGCTACAAGCTTGTCCAGAATTGTGTTTACTTCAGAGATTTCCACGCCTGCAGCTGCCCTTGCGACTTCTCCCATCATTCTAGCTTCCATACCGGTAGTCTTGTCGGTCACTACACCCTTTGCGGCTGCGACACCTGAGAGGATTTCTCTGCCTGAGGCTGTGTCGGTAATGGACTGGGCTGATGCCTCAAGGAGACACATCTCAGTGCATGGGCCTGCACATGGGTAGTACTGGTTACCTGACAGTATGTCTGTAAATTCGGAAATTGTTGCACATGCCCATCCTGCAATCGTCAGGGTTTCCCTGGTGTTGGTTGAACCCCAGCGGATGTGCACAGGACCATCAAGGTGCCAGCTTGCACTGCTCATGACAACGGCGTTGATGTGGGTTGCAATGTCGACAATTGTGGTTTCTTCAATGCCACCTGCATATCCGCCGAAGATTGGCATCTGTTCGTCCATGATAATGTCGCTGTTTCCTTTGTAGTGGGCAATAACGGCGATTGCATCAAGGTCGATCTTGAGCTCGTTGAGCTGGGAGACTTCGTGGCTGTCTGAGGAGATCTGGCCGCCATAGCAGTCAGAGGAGATATTTCCTTGAGCGGACAGGGAAGTCTCTGGGCCCTATATGCCCATGCCTGGGCGGCCTGCCATTGCAGCTGCCTGTTTAATCAGACGGGTTTCTGTTTTTGCAGCAAGGACTTCATAAGGGCTGCCGGGGATAGGAGCTTTTCCGCGGACAGAAGTCATGACACCGTCTACTATTGTGTCAACTTCTCTTTCCAGAGCATAACTCATATGAACGGGCATAAACATGTCTTCCGAAATCGGAGAACCTGTAGGGCCACCCTGGACAATGGGCTTTCTCTTGTCAGCGACATTTCTCTTTCTTACGTTTACTGCATCCCTACCAGTACCGAGTACGAATTCCTTCTGCACGTTGTTGAGTGCATCCCAGATTTCGTCTTCAGTGTACTTTACAATCCTGTGAGTGTCGGTACAGTAGATACCGCATTCAAGCAGCATATCAAAGCCTGCGTGGAAGAGCTTCTCCATCATATCCTTGTCTGTCGGGACAAACTCTCCCTTGAAGTCAAGCCCATATTTCTGCTTGAGCTCCATTGCTTTCATTGGGATCCTCATGAGGTCCCAGTCATCCTGGGTGCACTTCTCTCCTACTTTTGCCCTATCATAAAACTCGTAGCAGTCAAATGATTTATTAAATGTCATTATCTTTTTCCTCCCAGGATTATTGCATTACTTCAATTGCGACTTTTGCGGCTTCTGCAGCGTTTTCTGCAGTTGCGTCGGCTCCGATTTCTTCAACCCATTTCTTGGATACAGGGGCTCCTCCAAACATGCACTTTACGCCGTCCCTGAGGTTTTCTTCTCTGAGCCTGTCCATAAGGTCTTTCTGACCGAGCATGGAGGTGGTCATGAGTGCAGAGCCAACAAGAATAATCTTTTCTCCCTTGTGCTTTGCAGCTTCTTCAACGACGGTCTCGTTAAGAACGTCAACTCCAAGGTCGAGGATTTTAAAACCATTTGCTCCGAGCATAGTGCTAACAAGTCTGTGCCCGATGTCGTGGATATCTCCTTCTGCAACGAATGTAATTGCAAGTCCTGCTTCTTCTCCTTCCTTCTTGTTCTTCTCAAGTTCAGGGGTAAGGACTTCCATTGCATTGCTCATTGCTTTTCCAGACATCATAATCTGAGGAAGGAAAATTTCGGCTGCTTCAAACTTGTCACCTACAATCTTCATTCCAACAGAAAGGCCCTTTGTAATAATATCAAGAGGTGGAATTCCTGCAGCTAGTGCTTCCTTACATAATTCTGCAGTGCCTGCAATGTTCTGACTTACGATCGCGTCGCGTAACTTATCAAACATCTCTTGGTTTGCCATTTTTGTAAACCTCCACTGAAATTCGCAGTTCTATACAGTATTGCTGGGCAGTACAATGTTTCCAGACAATTTTTTTCGTAAAATCTTTGTGCTTGAGCAAAGACCCAAGCTCCGCTAGTTAAAAAATAGCATTTGCATGGGGCTCTCATTTATTGTTCAAATCCTGCCGCCTTATATTTCAGCCATTAGGCGTGAGGAAATGTAAATGTCTTTACGAATTTTCGAATTGTTCATAATCGAAGTTATTCATTGCCATTTTATCCGAACAGGTTCGGACTTTTTGTGAATAACTTCTCTCCTTACATTGTTACCGGGGAAGTTTCCTGCTGAAGACTGCAAACTTATTTTCCCAGTCAAATTAGCAATTCATATCCCAAATTTCCCAACAGTGTGCCTGCTGGAACTGCCTGGAATTGTTCTGAACACTGAGACTCAATTCCTAAAATAAAGATTGAAATTATACTATATAAAAGAATACTATATTTGTTTATTATATATAGTTATAGAAAATTTTAAATGAGGGATATTTGAAAATTCTTATCTCAAGGAACGAAACCTTTTAATAGTATATCGGATGCGGGCAGGCAGAATGTATAATTTTTTGTAAAATACAGGATTAGGTGACCAAGACAAACCCTATCGAAGTAACTTAAAAAAAGTTATTGGAAAGTAAGGTCGGCTTTAAGACCGACGACTTACTTTCTTATAATGCTGTGCACTCTCAGTATGGCGCACTCTTAGATCCGATATAATCTCTATATCTGGATATGTTCAATAATTTTTTCAGTACTTGTGGCTTTTTGCGCACTCGATCATTTTCTGGAGGTTGACCGTTGGGGTCATGCTGACAGTCCCGCAACCAACGGTAAGTAACCCTACACCTGCGTCAAGTACCTTCTTTGAGGCATCTGCAATCTCTTCAGGAGTTCCATTCCAGAGTACGGCAACAGGGTCAAGATTTCCGACAATGATGGCATTTTTCACACTGCCGGTTGCGGTCTTGATGTCTACTCTCTGGTCTACACTGATCCCGCTTACGCCGGCTTTGTCCATAATTCCAAGGCCGTTGGTTGTGTTTCCGCAAATGTGAAGAACTGTAGCCACATCGAGTTCCTTCATTGCGTCAGCAATTTTCTTATGGTAAGGAAGGGCGTACTTCTCGTAGAACTCTCCACCAATAAGCTCATAGCTTGCTGTCGGGTCAATGATGGCTATGGTGTCTGCACCATTTTCAACCATTGCTTTTGCATAAGCTATATTGAAATCCGAACAGAAATCCAGAAGTGCGGGGACAACTTCTTCTCCTGTGAAAAGGTTTCCGAACCAGGCATCTCCATTAATATGCTGGGCAAGAGAGAAAGGACCTATCATGGACCCTATAATCGGGAGCTCTTTTCCGTATTTTTCGGAGAGGATCTTGACGGCTTCAAGGACTACTGCAATTCTACCTTCTTTCAGGTTGTAATTCCTTAGTTTATCCAGATCTTCCAGGTTCTTTACACTGGGTTTGATTACTGATGGCTGCTGCTTAAGGTCGCCTGCCTTTATTCCGCAGCCAAAAAATTCGGCTTCAGCTGTGATGTCAAAGGGGACTCTTACAGCTTCAAAACCTACTACGGTGTGTGCTGCTTCGGCAAGAGTTGCCATTTTCTCTGCGTCGGCATGGGCTTCTGGCCAGTAGGCTCCACAAGCTTCCATTTGTTCAACAGTTCCGGTCTGAGTGAAACAGACAGCTGGCATCCTGTCCACCTGCTGTTTCCTTAATGCACGGTATAATCTTTCTTTTGGGGTATATTCTGTCATCTATAATCCCTCTCTAAGTTATATAGACACGGAAATAAGTTCAAAAATCCATTGTATAAATAAATATGTATTTTTATCCTTTAATTATAACCATATTATAAAACAATGTTGATTAAATGGCCGGAATATGCTGAAAATACCCTCAAAATAAGTCAACTTGTTTTACTCATGCTCTATGGATGAAAAGCTTAAAATAGCGGGAGGATTTGCGGCTTTGATCATTGTTTGAAAATTATAAAAGGTTGAAACGGACCGCTTCCATTAATTATAAACTGACAAACTTTCCATGTTCTCAGGAACAAATTTTTCTATTTATACTTAAAAGAACTGAAGTGATTGGTTATATTAAAGAACTGAAATGATTGGTTATATTAAAGGAAGGAACCAATATGAGCCATTATCCGCGATGGTATTATGATGAATTCAAACAAATTGGCGTAGATTATACAGATTTAGAAGAAGTACAGGCTTATGATCTACGTATGCAGAAATTGAGAGATATTGAAAGTGAATTCAACAACACTCAAGAACTTTTAAAAATTAAGAACTCAGATTTAATTCTTGAAATCGGAACGGGAACAGGGGAACTGGCACTCAAGTTTTCAGCGCACTGCAGAAAAGTTGTGGCTATCGATATTTCGAAAAAGATGATAGACTTTGCAAAAATGAAGGCTGAAAGACAGAAAAAAACAAATATAGAATTTTATAACGCCGGGTTTTTAACATATGAGAACTACGATGAGCCTTTTGATGTTATTGTCACTCAACTAGCTTTACACCACCTTCCAGACTATTGGAAAATGATCGCTCTGAGGAGGATCTATGCAATGTTGAAGGAAGGCGGAAAATTCTATCTGCGTGATGTTGTTTTCCCTTCACTGACTTCGGATTATGACAGTTATTTTAATAAAATTATAACTGACCTTAAGAATTCCGCAGGAGACAAACTTGCTGAAGAGACAGAAATCCACATAAGAGAAGAGTTCTCAACGCTGGATTGGATTATGGAAGGCCTTTTAAAAAATACTGGGTTTTGTATTGAGGTTGTTAAATTTGATGGATTTATAGCATGTTATCTTTGTAAAAAATGATATGCTCGAATATATCATATTTGAGGGATAAAAGTAGTTTAATTCTAGGTTATTAATTTTTTTCTATCCAGCTATTAGTAATAGTCTATATAATTCATAAGGTTTAAAATTATTCTTATTATATTCTTTTCCCATTATTGTCAAATTAGGAATATCTAAAATAAAATCATCATATCCCATCTTGTATAGGGCAGTCTACGCTGCCGAACGCCTCAAAACATAATACGCTCCCGGAGGATCTGAAAAAATGTACGGAATAGCACTTGATCTGGGTACAAGCGGTTTTAGAGCCCAGCTTATTGATCTTGAAACGAAGGAAACCTTAAAAACAGTTATAACCATGGGTCATCCCCTTCCTGGGGGAAATGTCATGGATCACCTGGACTTTGCAATCACGACAGGTGAGGATGTGGCTCATGCGGTAATTCTCGAAACCATCAGGAGGATGTTCCTGCTGTTAGATGTTGACCTTTCCATGGTGGAAAGGCTGGCAGTCTGTGGAAACCCTATCCAGCTTTCCCTTTTCCAGAATATCGAAATAAGGGATCTGGCCTATGCAGGAGAAAACAAACAGAAGATGCTTGGAGTCCAGAATATAAAAAGAGACGCTAGGGTGTTTCCTGCGTCGGAGCTTTTTGGGGAAAAAGACCTTCCCAACTGTGAAGTTATCGTGCCCCCTGCAATCAAACACGAAATAGGAGCTGACGCTCTAGCCATGATGCTTGAAACCGATTTCCTGACCCAGCCCGAACCTTCACTTGTCACGGATTACGGAACTAATGCCGAGATGGCTCTTAAAATCGGGGATAAGATTATCACGGCAAGTGCGGCAGCAGGGCCTGCGATTGAAGGGCAGGGAATTAGTTCAGGCATGCTCGCGAGCCCGGGCGCAATCTGTGACGTAAAACCTGAAGGACAGTACTGGAGAATTATGGTTCTTGACAGGGAAATGGAAAAACAGGATGCTTACCTTATTGATCCGGTTACGGGGGAGATAAAGGAGTCTTACGGGTGTGAGGTCGTCGGGATCACAGGAACAGGAGTTATCTCGGCTTTTGCCCTTGCACTGAAAAGCGGGCTGATTGAAAAATCTCCTAAACTTCCTAACGGAAAGCTGATTCTGGGCCCTGGAATTGAGATCACTGAGAAAGATATGGAAGAAGCCGGGAAAGCTATCGGGGCAATCCGGGCTGCCCATATGACCATGATCGTTGAATCCGGAATTAAGTACGAAGACCTGGAATATGCATATATGTCAGGCGCCTCCGGAGCCTATGTGGACGCTGAAGATGCTCGCAGTCTAGGTGTCGCACCGGGTTATGCAAAAAAAATTGTCCAGTTCGGAAATACCTCACTTGCGCTTGCTCGGGAACTCGTGATGGAAAAATCCAGGTTGGATGATGTAATTGAGATTGCAAAGAAAATTACTGCCGACCATCTCATGATGGCAACCAGCGATATTTTCAACAATTTCTACCTCTGTGAACTCTCCTACTGGACCCAGGGAATGCCTCTTGAGATGTACGACCAGATGCTCGAACTCTACGGCCTTCCTTCCTTCCCGAAAACTCTCGAACAAGTAAGCATCGAAAAGCGAGTCCGCAAAGACATAGAAGATATAGGATCAAGTGGGCTTGCCATCCTCAAAGAAATAGGCATAATCCTCGAAGTCCCGGTGGAAAAGTGCGTCTACTGCAAAAAGTGCGTAAAAGAATGCCCCGAATCCGCTCTTGAAATCGTAGAAAGAGATGGCCAGAGAATCGCAAAATACGACAGCCAGAAATGCCTTGGAACAAGCTGTCGCCGCTGTGTCGGCATCTGCCCCGAAAGCGCCATCGATATAACGAAACTGAAAATCACAGAGAAATAACGAAATAATTTATGGTGGGCTAAATTCCCGCCATTTCCTTATTTTTCACATTTTCTTCACTTGGAGCAAGCTTTGACCCGCAACCACTGAGCTGCAACCGTTGCGCCGGTTGATCACGCCAGATATGGTTTGGGGGCAAGATTCTCATCAAACCCTAACGTTGTAAGAGGATTTTTGACAAACTTTTTAAAAAAAAGTTTGCAGGCAAGCAGCTTTCTCAAAGATTCGCAAAATATTTATAAATTATAATCTTTTTTTTGGAATTTAACCAATAAACATATATATTAAACAATAATATTTTATCTTACTAATTAAGATAACCACACAGGATAAGATAACCACACAGGAAGCAAAACGCTTTGTCCAATCTATTTTACCTAGGAGGAAACCTGATCATGTAGATCGAATGGACTCTAAATCCGTTTAGCCGGGTTAGATTCCCGGGGTTTCCGCCATATTTCTGAATCCCGGAATGGCAATACAATAATACTTCAATATCATTCCGCCGAAATCTTTTATAAAAGCTGGAGATTTTTCCAGAATATATAAATTGTTTCTATTGTGTGGATCGCTTTTATTTTCCGGGTAGCTGTCAGCAAATTGCTGACTCCGTGCTTATATTCAGTAAGCTGGGATTTTGAAATACTCTTTCTTGGAAATCATTCGGGCTTTTAATTCACCAGGGGTGACACTATGGATAAAAAACCATTAGATGTTCTAATATCTGCTACCGGGCTCTGGATGTCCAGAACTGGCACGCTCCACAAAATCACGCATCATGAGGTCTCAAGAAGGAAAATCTATATTGAAATGGCGTGCGGAGACCATCTTGTTGTGAATAATTCCAGGAGCTGTAGAACAGCCAGAGCATTCAGGCATCACAAATACAGGAAAACCTGCAAGCGCTGTAAGGTTTCGGACGAGGATATAACGAATTTCCTCACAAGGTCGACTGAGAGCAAAACAAGTGTGAAAGTTAAGGTAGTTTCTGCTCCAAAGGTCAAAAAAGCCATGCCAAAATCAGTCTCAAGGGCTCCAAAGCCTCTGGAAAGTCCTGTATCTGCAAAGGCATCGACGAGTGCATCTGGATCAGTTCCTGCACCGGCAAGTTCAGCTTCACATTCTTCTGTTCCTGCATCAGCATCTGGTCCTGCACTTACGAGGAGCCAGCTTGATAGGGTTGAGGCTCTCTTGAGTCCTGAAGATAAAATTTCCCTGAACATATCAAAGCCTTTCAGGGAACTTGAGTCCGAACTGCTGACAAGGAGAAAAGGCGACTTCCAGCGTATCTATGCCGATGAGCGGGAAAACTATCTCGGAAAACTCGAACGTGATATTACGAAATTTTTTGTAGATCGGGGTTTTCTGGAAATCAAGTCTCCTATCCTTATTCCGGCAGAATATGTGGAGAGAATGGGCATTAACAGCGATACTGAACTTTCTAAACAGGTCTTCAGGATAGATAATAACCTTTGCTTGAGGCCAATGCTTGCCCCAAATCTTTACAACTATCTGCGAAAACTCGATCGGATTTTACCCGACCCAATAAAAATTTTTGAAGTAGGGCCTTGTTACCGGAAAGAGTCTGACGGCAAAGAGCACTTGGAAGAATTTACCATGGTGAATTTCTGCCAGATGGGTTCAGGCTGCACCCGGGAAAATCTTGAAGCCCTCATCAAAGAGTTCCTGGACTATCTGGAAATCGACTTCGAAATCGTAGGAGATTCCTGTATGGTCTATGGGGATACACTTGATGTAATGCACGGAGATCTGGAACTTTCTTCGGCAGTCGTCGGGCCAGTTCCTCTTGACAGGGAATGGGGCATTGACAAACCCTGGATAGGTGCCGGTTTCGGACTTGAGCGCTTGCTCAAGGTTATGCACGACTTTAAAAATATTAAGAGGGCATCAAGGTCCGAATCTTACTATAACGGGATTTCAACCAGTTTATAAACTGGAAAATCCTTTTTAAATATTCTGAAGCAGCTAAAACTAAATTGGAGACATTAGAACGTCAAATTGAATGGAAAAAACAGAATAGCAGTATTGAATGGCAAAAACAGAATAATATTATTGAATGGCAAAAAGTAAAATGGCAATATCGAATGGCAAGAAATAGAATGGCAATATTGAATCAAAAAACAGGATGGCACAAACTCAATATGGCAAAATAGGCTAAGTGACGAGACTAAAATGGCAATTCGACTTTAGTAGGGTCGGAAAATATTTGAAGAATCTATGAGAGGGTGAAATTTTGATCCAAAAAATGGCACTTGATGAATTTGACAGTTTAGGGGAAAAGATCATTGAAGGATACCAATTATCTGACAACGACCTTAGGTTTCTTCTTTCCCTGGAATCTGAAGAAGACCTGGAAAGACTTTACTCTGCAGCGCGAAAAGTAAGAGATCATTATTTTGGCAACAGGGTATTTCTTAATTGTTTCATCTATTTCTCCACTTACTGTAAAAATCGATGCTCCTTTTGCTATTATAACTGTAAAAACGAGATCAATCGCTATCGACTGACCGCGGAAGAGATAAAAGAAACCTGCAAAACCCTGAAAGGAGCAGGTTTTCATATGGTTGACCTGACCATGGGAGAAGACCCCTATTACTATGAAGACCCGGACAGATTCGTTGAGCTTGTCCAGATAGTAAAAGAAGAACTTGGGCTCCCGATAATGATTTCTCCGGGCTTGATGGATAACTCTACCCTTATCAAAGCCAGGGAAAAAGGAGCAAACTTCCTGGCTCTTTACCAAGAAACATATGACACTGAACTCTACCGGAAACTTAGAGTTGGTCAGTCATTCTATGGACGTGTCAATGCACGTCTTTTTGCTAAAAAACAGGGGTATTGTGTAGAAGACGGGATTCTTACAGGTATCGGAAACGATATCGAATCCACTATTCTATCCTTAAGGGGAATGAGCACTAATGATCCTGATATGGTCAGAGTTATGACCTTCTTGCCCCAGGAAGGAACCCCGCTTGAGGATTTCAGAGATAAATCCTGTCTTTCGGAGCTGAAAATCATCTCGGTTCTCAGATTAATGTTTCCTAAACGCCTCATCCCTGCTTCCCTTGATCTGGAAGGCATTGACGGTATGGTTCACCGCTTAAATGCAGGGGCA
Source organism: Methanosarcina sp. UBA289 (assembly GCA_002496565.1). Taxonomy (GTDB): domain Archaea; phylum Halobacteriota; class Methanosarcinia; order Methanosarcinales; family Methanosarcinaceae; genus Methanosarcina. Next base: position 84,928 of record DAKJ01000005.1, read on the forward strand.
AACATTGTTACTTCTATCCTACCTCCCGATTCCCAACTTGAAGGCGTTGCAAACTATGACCGCGACCTTACAGAGCGGGACAGGGACATAAAAAGTGTGATTCACAGGCTTGAAACCATGGGTATGGAACCTGCCAGGCAGGCTGACTTTGAAGCAGTCCTGGGGTGCTAGCTTGAAAACGATCTGTCTTGTGGGCGGGAAACTCCAGGGCTTCGAAGCTGCATATCTGTCTAAAAAAGCCGGAATGAAAGTAGTTCTGGTAGATAAAAATCCACAGGCTCTTATCCGAAACTACGCAGATGAATTTCACTGTTTTGACGTAACAAAGGAACCTGAAAAACTTTTCGAACTTTCAAAAAAAGTTGATGCTTTACTTCCTGTAAACGAAAACTTCGCCTGCATCGAATTTCTGGATTCCGTAAAAGAAAAGTTCTCCTGCCCGGTACTTTTCGATTTTGAAGCTTACCAAATAAGCAGGGATAAAAAAAGCTCAAAAGATTATTTTAAATCTATAGGAGTCCCGACTCCGCAAGACAGTCCTTCTGAGCCGCCTTATTTTGTAAAACCTCCCTGTGAAAGCAGTAGTGTTGGAGCCAGGATAATCTATGATAACGAAGAGCTTAAAGCCCTTGAACCTGGCATGCTGGTTGAGGAATATGTGGAAGGCGAAGTCGTTTCTCTTGAAGTTGTAGGGGATGGAAAAAATTTTGCCGTGGTGAAAGAGACCCTGGTCCACATAGACGAAACTTATGACTGCCATATGGTAACCCCACTTCCTCTCGACACTTCCTTCAGGCAGATTTCCCATGCTCTTGCAGCAAGCCTGTCCTTGAAAGGGATTATGGATGTGGAAGCAATCTCCGGTCCCAGAGGGCTCAAGGTAATCGAAATCGATGCTCGTTTCCCAAGCCAGACTCCAACAGCCGTTTACTATTCTTCAGGGATTAACCTGATTGAACTCCTGTTCCATGCCTTTACTGACGGTATTGAGGAAATTGAGGATTTTCCTGAGAACAAATACTGCATTTACGAGCACATAATGCTCGGAGAAAACGGGATTCTTGTTCCCGTGGGAGAACAGGTACTCTCCATGGGCATAGACTACGGAAAATTCTACGAAGAACCCGGAATTGAGATTTTACTTTGCAAGGGAGGGAACCCGGTGTTCACCCTGATTTTCTGGGGCAAGGATAAGGAAGAAGCCGAGGCAAAAAAATGCAAGGGACTTTCGGTTCTGAAGGAGCGTTTTGGAGAGGCTGTCTGAGGAATATTAAATGACTGGAAAGGGAATTAAGAAGGATTAAAGAAACTCAGATTAAAGAAATTCAGATTCTTAAAACCAGAATTTAAAGAATCCAACATTCAAATTCCCCCAATATAGGAAATGGCGATAAAGATGGCACTCTTAACTCCTAGTGATTTGATAAATATTAATAAGCAGCTTCAGGAAGCCGACTCCGCTGTGCGAAAAGTAACAGGGCTTGACATAAAAGACGTCTGCAAAGCTCTCTACGGTACTTCTCCAAGCTCTGAAAAAGTAGGTATCGTGCCTGTAACTTCAGGAAACGGAATAATAGGAAATTTCTCGGCTTCCCTACATGCAATTAGTCAATATTTCGGATTTGACAGTTTTGTTACGGATATGCCGGATGTCAGCGGCTATTACGAAGCTGTGCGAAACGGAGCCGAAGTTGTTCTTATGGCAGACGACCATACCTATCTTGCGCATAACCTCAAAAATGGAAAAATAGCCAACAACCAGCCCTGCACAGGCATTATTTATGCCGAGATCGCTTCCAGATATCTGAAAGTCGACTCAAAGGATGTACTTGTTGTGGGCCTCGGGAAGGTAGGTTTTCCCGGAGCAGCACATTTAGTGCAGAAAGGCTTCAGGGTTTACGGATACGATCCTGACGAAACTCTCCTTCAGAAAACTATTTCAAGCCTCGGGGTTATTCCTTTCGACCTTGAAAATCCAAAAAAATTCTCCATCATCTTCGAGGCGACCCCCTGCGCAAATACAATTCCTGAAGCCGTACTTTCCGAGAATTGCGTACTTTCCACTCCTGGGATTCCCTGCGCAATTTCTGAAGAGCTTCGAAAGAAATACGATGTGCAACTTGTAACTGAGCCCCTGGGAATAGGAACGGCATCAATGCTGTACTCTGTGCTGTAACGCCCGAGTCCCGCCTCGCCCGAGTTCCGTCTCGGGAGGACGGTGCCCTTTTCGCTGCCCGAATTTCGCTTCGTGCTCCCGAAGCCCTTTTCGCTACCCGAGTTCCGTCTCGGGAGGACGGTGCCCTTTTCGCTACGCTCAAGAGGGCTGAATTATAATGAAGAATCTGAGCTGAGTCAAGATGATTGATTATGCTGGCAAGATTATTTATTCAATTTTTTTCGGGTCTGGCAGAGGGCTTGATCACAAGCCTTTTCAAAAAAGGCTTGAGCGAAAACGACTTGACTGCGTGATCTAATGGCTGTGGGTCAATGTTTGAAGGAATTGAGAGCTATATGGCAGATAATTTCTACGGAGATATTTAGATGCCTCTTATGAGTATTATTTCTTGCAAGATAATGCAGGATGAAATAATCTGGATTCTTGAAAATGACTCTTCTATTGATGAGATTATTATAGTTGAAAGCGAAAATGTCCAGGAATTCGTAGAAAAACTGAATAAAGTAAACCTTCAGTATAAAATACTCTCTCTAGAAGACATTTTGTCGCTGCCTGAAATCAAAAGCGATTGTAGGAAATATACGGTTTTGATCCATTTGATGGAACTGGGCCTTCATAGAAGTCCTAAAGAGTTAAAAATTAAGGTATATGAAACCATAAGCACTATCGCTCCCTTTTCTTCCGGGATTTTGCTCTTTTACGGCTTATGCGGAAATGTACTTGGAGACGTTGAAAAAGATTTTGAACAATGTTCTATCTCATGCCCGGTTCGTATTCTTAAAGACAAGGACCATAGAATTGTGGATGACTGTATAGGAGCGACTGTGGGAGGAGTCCAGAATTATCTAAGTAGACTCAAAAGTGTCAGTGATGCTGGAACATATCTCTTTACTCCCATGGGTAGTAAGAGCTGGAGGGAATTAATTCAACTAGATAAACTAAATAGTGATCCCGCAAAAGCATTAAAATTAATGAAAAAGACTCACGAAATGATCGGTTACAAAAGGGTTGCAAAGATTAATACCGGGCTTGAATATACTGAAAATTTCGATGATTCTGTTCGGGAATTTGCAGACCTGTTTGATTTCGAAATCTTGGAATTCGATGACGGTAACCAGGAAATTTTTGAAGATTGTTATTACGAACTCAAAGCGGAAATTGAGGACAAATAAAAAAGTTGAAAGATTTCAAGTCTTTTTATAAAGCCCCAATGTACTCAAAGTCAGAGCAGTAGCATTTATATCATCGTCCTTATTTCCCCAAGCCCCGCTTTCGTGGACATTTTTAAGGAGCCACTTGATAGAATCTTTAACCTCGTCTTTGAAGCCTGCAAGAAGTAGGGCTTGAATTGCCAGGTTGCTTGTGGAGATATGCGTCCATCCGCCGTCTGGTCCTTTTTTTGAAAGAATCCATCTCGCTTTTTCCCGGATGAAAGTTTCAAAGGTTCTGGTTTTTGCCAGCTTATCTTGTTTTTTGAGAGCCATAATGATAAGGGATGTAGTGCCGATCTGTTCCCAGGCAGGGCAATAGTTTTCGAATAACCAGTTGCATCCGTCTTTATCTTGAGTTCCCATATCTGCAAGAGCTGCGAGGACATAGGCTGTATCGTAAACATCCCTGTTCCAGGAATTTTCGCTTTTTCTGGCAAGCAGCCATTTTGCTGAAGCCATGAATACAATCCCTTCTGTTGAGAGGGCTGAGCAGGCCCTTGCGGTGTCCCTGATTGAAGAGTTCCAGGAACCATAGTTATCCTGTTCAAGAATCAGGCGAGTTATATAAGGGTTCGGGAGCGCCCAGAGAGCGTGGGCGGATAAGGTACTTGAAAGTTTTTTTACGGACTTAATTTGCTGGGCAGAGAGCCATTCAAAACTTTTTTTCACAATATCGAGTTCCAGATTGCTTGACATTTCGCTGTGCTTTTCAAATTCCATATATTAAAACCTGACTGAACACCTTACTGAAAGATTTGTCCTCTTCTGTAACGACTTTTGTAAGGGCTTTTCAGAATATTGGGATTTTTTTCTTCAGTTTTCTCGGAAAGGTTATCTGGGAGGAAGTCTTTTTGCCAGCTCTTGATCAACTGAGGGAATTACATATTCATTTTTATCGACACCTCTCAGTTTGGCAATAATCTCTTTGTCATTTTCTTCCTCTTCTACCTGTTCTTCAACGTACCACTGCAGGAAAGAAACTGTATCTTCATCTTTTTCAGCGTTGGCAAGCTCTACCAGTTCATGAATTGAACGAGTAATAAACTGTTCGTGTTTCAAGGTCTGCTGAAACATTTCCATAGCTGTCCCGAATTCCATAGGCGGCTCTTTAATCTCCTTCAGCTTAACCCTCCCATCCTGATTGTTTATGTAATCAAAGAGCTTCATTGCATGAATGTTCTCTTCTTCTACCTGGACTCTGAACCAATGAGCAAATCCTGGAAGCCCCATTGATGAACTGTATGCTGACATAGCAAGGTACAGGTAAGACGAGTACATTTCTTTATTGATCTGCTCGTTCAGTGCTTCTTCCACCTTTTCACTCAGCATTGATTTCCCCTCCAATTCTTGAATTTACATCCTGATAACTCTATTCTGCAATTCTTATTTCCCACTATGGTTTTCCCCACAATCGTATCTTTTTGGTTAAAAATTTTACAAAAAAGTAGACTGATACATTTCTATTTTGAATTCCGGCTTTTTCACTGAGGCTCTCCAGATACGAAATTGGCTGGAATATCTTTATCTTCTTGATCACAACGGACGAAACTTTCAGGTTTAAACCTCTCACGTACAACAAGTACCGGGATTTTTGAGTTCCTGACAACTTTTTCGGACACACCTCCAAGCATAAAACGCTCAACTCTGCTTTTTCCAGTAGAACCTATGACAATCATGTCAACTTTCTGATTATCTGCAAAATCTAGAATTTCTTCAGCCGGATTTCCTTTAAGCAATATGGGTGTAGCTTCTACTCCGGCAGCTTTTGCATTTTCTTCTATGCAGCAGATTGCTTCACGGCCAACTCTCTCAAAATCCTCGTAGGCGTTTTTTACCCACCATTCATCCATCATAACTGTGTCAAAAAAGCTTATATCGATGACATATACGGCATAGATCTTTGCTCCACTGAACCTAGCAATTTCTATCCCGAAATCTACTACGTTTTCAGAGGTTTTTGAGCCGTCAGTAGCGATCAAAATTCGTCTTTGAGGTTTGGATTTAAGTTCACTACTACCCTCCATACTTACCCCCTAATATTCTGGATTTTTTATTAAGTTAATACCATAATCCATCTTACTGTTATACTTTATATCTTTTATAAGTGCTTCCGTGATCGGAAACGTTGGTCAGAAACTTAATTAATTACTCAAAAAACAAGCTCCAAAGAAAAAAATTTTAAATTTTGGAATTGCTCACTACAATTTTCTGAATTTTTATCTTTTTTACGATTCTTTCCGTGAATTACAAGTACTGGAACCTTTGAGTTTCTTACAACCTTTCCGGGTAGCTTCCAAGAAGAAAGTATTCAATATCGTTTTATCCAGATCGAACCCACGAAAAGCATATCAACAGCTTGTTTTTCTGCAAAATCTAGATCTTTTCAGCTGGATACTCTTCTTCCTAACATGTTATGAGCTCATCTAAAAAGCAGCTTGTCTCATTTAGCTACTCAGGGATTATTCTTGTATCAGTTTTTTCTCACTTTTATGTCGTTCTCGAACAACCAGAACCGGAACCTTTGCATGCCTTATAATTTTATCAGATACACTTCCAACTAAAACACGCTCATATCCGCTTTTTCCAAGCGACCCTACTATGATCATATCAATATTATTGTCTTCTGCGAAGCTCAATATCTTTTCAGCCGGATTGCCTTTCAGCACTCTGGATTCAACTTCCGCTCCTACTGATTTTCCAATCTTCTCTATATAAGAGGTTGCTTCATGTCCTACTCTCTCAAATTCGTCAAGAGTTTCTTTTGACCAGATTTGATCCAGAGGAACTGAACGATAAGGAGTTGTTTCAATGACATACACGGCATATACTTTTGCCCCACTACACCCAACCATTTCCATCCCGAAGTCCGCGGCTTCTTTTGCAGTCTCTGAGCCATCGGTAGCGATAAGTATCTGTCTTCGCGGCATAGATTCGATTTCAATGTTTCCCATAATTTCCCCTCAAGTTCTCGATTTGTATTCCTGGTTTTTATTCCGTATTACGGATTTTTCATCCTTTTTACAGATTCGTTTTTTCCAGTAATTTCAGAGCCACAGATCACAATTGGAATTCTTCAGGCTTGCACTCTATGCTCTAACTACTCCATTTTACTCCCTATCTGAATATTGATTTGTTCATATTAATAATTTTCATCCAATTATTTCGCTAAGAAAAGTAAAAGTGTCCACTAAGGGAAAAAGCATATACTTTGAAATATAACTTATTAAAAGGTGACAAATCTTGAGAAAGTTGGGTAGCAAGTCGGCTCAATTATTTTTCTTAAAAAATTTGTTCTTAATACTCTTTATTATTACTTTCACCTTCGGAAGCGGCTGCATTAAGAATTTTGAAGAAGAAAGTTACTACAATGTTAAGGACATGGACATCTCAGCAGAACGTACAGGAACGACTTTCATAGACCTTAATGTCACAACGTATATCGAAAAAATGCAGGGTGACAGTATGAAAAATACTTCACTTCTTCTTAAAGCCTATAGCCGGGAAAGCGGACTGCTTGAAACACAGAAGCAGATCGAACTAGGAGTGCTAAAGAAGGGTGATACAAAATCAGTGAGTCAGGTCCTGACCCTTCCGAAGAACGGAGGATACGATCTCCGTAGTGTCCTTTTTGAAGAAAATGTTCAGAAAGGCAATGGAGAAATCAAAGTTTACAATCTTGATGCTCTGCCTGCTGAGGTGCAGGAGACAGGGCTTGGAATTCCCGAAATGGATTTCAGAGTGAAAAAAGTAGACGGGGGAAAAGTCCTTGTTGAAAATGATATCTATCTGGCAAATGAAGGCAGGGAAACGAGCAAAGATTTCCGTATGCTTGTTAAGGTTCGCGAAATGGATGCTGGACTCCTTGCAGATAAGGTCTGGACGCACACAGGAGAAATCAAACCCGAAGCCACAGTTATCCAGACTGTCAACCTGACAATACCTGACCAGTATAATTACATTGTCGAAGTCCTCGTCTGGAACAACGATACAATAGTCGAGCGCGGAGAAGGCTATATTCAGCTTAGCCCCATAGTTGAGGTCAAAAATAGAAATAATACTCAGGCTCGGAAGATCCAAACAAGCGAATTCGAAAATGTGGTGGAAACTGAGATAATTCCTGAAGAGGAGTATGCCGATAAAAAAGAAGCACCAGGGTTCAGCCTCGCTTTATCTGCAATCCTGTTCTGTTCGGCGGTAATTCTAAGGAGGCGGTTTGTATGAGTGAAACTTTAGATCTGAAACCAGAGCCAAAAGTGGAAAAAGTGTCTGAGATGGGGGAGAATTTCAAAAAAGGAATTTTCCTCATCTCCATGCTGCTTCTACTTGTATCCACTTTCCAGCTCTATTTCTCCATAGAGCGGATAATTGAAATCTGGTTTGAGCATCAATACATCCCAATTTTCAGGGCTGTTTATAACTTCCTTGTCTTAATTGCAAGTCTGTACATTATCAGGCTTTATATTATAAAGCATTGAAAAAAGAAAATGCTGAAAAAAATCTGAAAATTTGAAAATACTAATGGGAGATATCTGAAAAGAGAGGTCTAAAAAAGAAGATATCTGAAAAGGGAGGTTTGAAGTTTCAGGCCTCTTCAATCAGCTTTTTTACAGTTTCAAGCACAAGGACTGCATCTTCCCTTTTTACGTCAACTTCATTGCCTGTGCAAAAATCCAGAATGGATTTTTTCTTTTCTTCCGGGATCAACCCTTTTTTCGCCCCTTCTTTCACAAGCCCGAAATAGCTCCGGTCAGGGTAATAGGTGTCAATTGCAAGCTCCAGGAGGCCATTATGCTCTTTTTCACCCACAAGTCCTGAGGTAAATGCGGCTTTCAGGGTCTCCCTTATATTGACAAGGGGCACGGAGATTGGCTCGAAAGTATCAGGATTGGTGCTTACCGCTACCTCATCATCAGATTCAATTACCCCGTCCCTGTACCACTCGTAAACATTTCCTACGCCTATCATCCCGTGGGTATCCAGTTCCGAAGCTCTGAGAGCTCCCATGCTGGCCCCTCCTACGACCTTTACGCCTGCATCAAGTGCAGACAGAATCTCCCTATGCCCTACTGCAGCCCTGTCAAAAAAGATTCCGTCTATTATCCCTATGACCTTATACCCTTTCTGGACGAATTTATCAAGCTGGAACCTGCGTACAGGTGGCTGGTAATTTGCCCTGAGGATTTCTCTTGAGTCCTCGTGGCTGATGCTGTTGCCTGTAAAGATTACCGCCCTTGCTTTCATCGTCTCTTCCACGGCTTTTCATTTTTGTTTCTGGAAAATTCTCTCTTTCTTTGGGAACCGATTCTTTTTCCTTTCCGATCCCTGTCAATAGTGAAAAGTTCGAATCCAGGGATTATTACTCTGACAACCGGCACTTTAACTTCTTCTCTTGAGAGGTCTACTACTAGCACTCTTTCGGCAAGACCCTGAAGTTTTTCGAGTATTACATCAATATTTTCTGCGGGGCTTCTCCTGGAAAGGTCCTGCACTTCGGAAAGGGATATTTTTTCTCCTTCTTCAAACCAGAACCAGTTCAAACGTTTCATGCGGTCGTATCCCACACTTCGGATAAAACCTTCCCTGTCTGTGTCTTCCCTTGCTCCCTGTATCTGGACTAATCTCGACTGGGCAGCTTCGGTTATGGCCCGTGAAACTGCAATTTCGGGTTTCAGGTGAGAGCCTGCCCCCATGACAAGAAGCGCTGGATCTTTCAACTTTACGTCGTCAGTTGCCGCAATTACTGTCGGAATGCCGGTATCGGTTGGAACCAGCCAGATTTTTAGTTCTATTCCTGCATCCTTAAACTTGCTGGCAAGCTCGTACAGGTATCCGTCTTCCTCAGTCAGTATGATTTCCTTTCCGAGATTGCGGGAAAACTGGGCAATACTGACTGCGTCCCTTTCTATAACCTCGAGAAGCCCGTGGAGAATGGCTTCCTCAATCACGTTTCCTGATGCCAGTCCATTGGTATTGCTCAGGAAGAGTTTCTGGCATTGTCCGGGTGAGTCATATGGGTGGTAAACCGAATTGGAGCTTACGAACACTTCCTCTTTGTTCATAATGTCGTATGCTCCAACCCACTCGCACAGGGATTGGGGAAGATAAGGCTGAGGCAGAAGTAGTGTTGCCGGGTCAAGCACTGTGCAGCTTTCTTCGGCTCTGATATAAGATTCTATAAGAGCCGGAGCGGAAATCTCGCCTTTTACATTTGCGTTCAGGCCAGGTCTTTCTGCCAGGCAGCGCTCAAAACTCTCCATTATTGCTGAAATCCGGGCTCGCTGCTCGGTCGAGCCCTTGCCTGAGTAAATACTGATCGCTCCCTTTGCGGCACTGGGGCGGATTGCCGAGAAAATGGGTATTCCAAGCCTATCCAAATTCGTAATATCTGCAATTCGGGTAACGCCTATTTTTTTTATCTCATCTTTGGTGTTTTCCAGGGTTGTGGCCTCATCAAATACTCGTTGTGTACCTTCGAGATATGAGATCGATCTGTCAAGTTTTATTTCAGGCATAATTAGAAACCTTCCGTCTCTTGTTATATATTTTGTATTTTTTGGATGTCAATCTTTTCGGGGGTTACATAATTTCTCTTCAGACTTTCTGGGAATATAAACATGATACAAATACGGCGAAAACATGCTGCAAATATAACACAAATATACCATCTGCAAGTATAACACAAACATACTATAAATACGGCACAAGCCTGCTGCAATATAATAACATACTGTGAGCAATACAAAAATACTGCGAATAGCTGAGAACGTAATACTAATGAGTACAAATAGAATAATGCTATATATTGAGGGCTCTATAAGTATGTACGAGGGTTTATAAGGGGTTTTTGTCCGATGAATCTCAAAAAATTGTTTCTGGAAGAAAATGTAGGAGGCTTTGATCTCCTTTTCCGAACCATATATGGAGTACTTGCAACTCTCGCACTGTCAACAGGTCTTGTAAAAAGATCTCACTGGAAGTGGATTGTTGCACTAATCGCTTTTATGGGACTCGTTAGCTCGATCCTGAGACACTGCACTCCTTACTCCATTCTTGGGATCAGTACCGCGAAAAAGAAAGCTTCTGTGCAGGAAGTCTATTTCAATAGACAATACTTCAGGAGATATTAATTCTCCAGTTTCTTTTTCAACATATATGCGGTAGTGGGTGTAAAAACCTGTCTAAAATTAAGCTTAAGTCTACAATTGGGAAGTAAATTAGGATAGTACTATTATACACATTTGATTGAAGAAAGAAAGACATTTCTGGGACGTGAAAATGATTCTCAGAGACAGAAGGGAACTTTTGGATCCTTCAAAGAGAGGAAGAGATCCTGTGAGAGTCAAGTTTTGTCATATCTCAAAATATGTGAATGAGAGCTTCATTTTAAACTTTTTAGATAAGAAAGCTGACTTTTTCAATTACAACTAGGTTAACTCTTTTTCTAACTCATTAATTATTTTGCCAGCTTGGCAAGCTGCTCATATTTTTAATGAATTCATCTTTAAGTTTTTTAAAACTTTCTCCCATTTTTGAGCCAGACTTAATCTATCCAGGATCCTGTAAATATAAGATAATTAAAATCAGCTTTTTCACTCACTAATATTTTCTACAGTAAGTGGGTGGTTATACTGTCCAAGTGTTTTATACATGGGCTGTGTGGGAGCCATCCATATCTTTCCAGTGCCTTCATAGGTATGAAGTGCTCCTTCTCCACTGGTTATATTTCCAACCAATTTTTTTGCAGATCTCTCAACCGTAAATTTGATAGAGGATGATCTTAGGAACACAAAGTTTCCATCGACTTGTAGTCTTTCATTATTAAGCTCATATTTCAGAATCTCACTTAGAGGCACTGGGATTGCAAGAACACATAGGCCCTTTCCACTGAGTTTGGTCTGAAACCAACCTTCTCCTCCAAATAGTCCGGCTGATAGGTTTTTCTGGGACGAAACTTCTACATTGACTCCGCTTTCACAGCAATAGAAAATTCCCTTATCTACAATAATCGGATCATTGTCCAGTTCCATCAATATGAAATGGCCGAAACTTGGCTCAAGGAAAATCTCTCCAGTACCTGAATAAGTAGGAGTGAAGGCAGCTTCCTCAGTAAGTGAATTCTTAATCAATTTCTTTGCAAGGCCTCCAACTCCTCCTATCTGGCATTCTGCACAAATATCCCCTTTGTGAAAATAAAGAGCTCCTGGTTCGGTAGTTATCGAGCTGTTTTGAAGGGTGATTTTTACCTGCTTTAGGCTCATTCCTACTCTCTCAAGATTATACAAATTTTCTGCAAGGCGAGCGTCCCTAAGCCCTCGCAGATTTTTATACTGAAAAATCTCAATTTTTATCCCGTCTCTTTCAATGCACTCTAGCACATTGATATTATCATAAAAATTTTGTTCGATCATGGGCTCACTACCTTTCAGTTGATTTGAAAACAATTCTTCTATGCTTAAATCAAAGAAGAGTTACAGAACTAACGCTTCGCTTCCAAAACAGGTTCCCTATTTAGGGAAAAGTCAAGTTTTGTGAACATACTTCGGAAACACAGTACTAGTCAATAATCTTATACGGTTGAGCTTTTAATAACTGGTTTCAGAACTCCAACTATTCATGTTTTGACCATTAGTAGGTCTTTCATTTGGTTCAGATGAATCATATCTGGTTTTTAACTAAGTTCGATAAAAATATCATAAATATTATGTATTTAAAGTAAATCTTTTTTACTGTATTCTAGCCTGTTCTTTATATATAGAATTATCTAAAAAATTGTAATTCGTATAAAAACAGTGTGCGGCTTCATTTTATAGCTACATTTTCATAATACTAATGTCGGCTGAGAGGTATTTTTAACTTACCGCATTGTCCAGCTTATTCTTTTTCTCTATAAATTGCCTATTTTCTGTAGCAGCTATTCAATTTCTATATCTACATAAAAAGCTAAACCAAGCTTAGTTTTTAAATATTCTAGCATATTCTTTTTTAGCTACATTGATTATATATAAGTTGATATTACTTCAGAGGATAGTGAAATAAAACGAAGGTCGACTATTCTCTATATCTCCTTCTCCCCCGAGAAAAGGTCTCCTGCATATGAGGATGAAAATATGAACAATACAAAAAGCTGTGAAGTTAGATGTACAAGGTGTAGAAAATGGTTCAGCTCACAAATTATTCAATTTGAAGACGAAGAATCATTTCTACATTCCGTTATGTACAAAAACACAGAAGAATGCCCCTATTGTAAAACCATGGTTACTCATGACAAAGAGATTATGAGATTCGTAGAAAAAGATAGCAACGATAAAGTCATTAAAGAAACGAGATACATATATGATTTCTAATGGAATCTTTTAAATTAATGAAATCTTTTAAGTTAATGATTTTTTAAGTTCTGTGAATTTTTTTAAATAGAATTCTATTACTCTTTATGTATTTTATATTAATTTGGACTGAATTCAATGATTTTTTTTTTCCTGCAGTTATTTAAATTCTATAATATTGTTATTACACGGCAGAGTGAAGATAAACCTGCAATCATCGGCTTCCCCTTTACTTTCTTATTAATGAAGTATATGTGCTTCCAATATATTTTTGCCTTTAATGCCAGTTTTCTGTAAAGTATTCCTCATTCCTGCACATTATCGAAAAAATTAATTTAAAAAATGGGCACTCTGTTAATTTTTCATATTCTGCTAACATAAAGGAGCTTTATAAAAATCACTAATTTATGTGAGGACTATAATATAAGGATTATAGAAAAAGAAACGGGATTAGAAACATAAAAGGGAATTCCCATATGGGCTTACTTACCCGGTGCAAAATGTTTTCTTTTAGATCTTTGATCCTTTATTTTGGGGAATTTATAAGTTACGCCGTAAATCTGAGCGAAAATAGATCAAACGTGAGTACCATGACAATTCCGCAAGATTCTATTATTCCTTATCGACAGTCGGTTAATGAAGTATTAACCGCGTTTGATACGGATGCACGAAGCGGCTTGGGCGAAGGGGAGGCGAGAGCGCGGCTCGATAGGTACGGCAAGAACGAATTGATGGCAGAAAAACCTGTACCTGCATGGAGAAAATTTCTGGCGCAGTTTCAAGATGTACTCGTTATCCTGCTTCTTATTGCAACACTTATCTCTGCAGGAATGTGGCTGTATGAACGAAATTCGACCCTGCCTTACGAAGCAATTGCTATCTTCGCAGTCGTCCTACTCAATGCGATCATGGGCTATGTTCAGCAGTCCCGAGCTGAGGAAGCTATTGCGGCGTTGCGCCAGATGACAGCGGCACAGGCCAATGTTATTCGGGACGGTACGCGGCAGAGTGTTCCGGCGACTGAGATCGTGCCCGGCGACATTATCATCATCGAAGAAGGCGACACTATCCCGGCGGATGCTCGAGTGATTCAGTCAACTGCACTTCAAACGGCCGAAGCGGCACTGACAGGCGAGAGCCTGCCTGTTTTGAAAGATGATCTCCCTATTGCAGAAGAGGTCGGACTTGGCGACCGCGATAATATGATCTTTAGCGGTACTGTGGCTGTTTACGGTCACGGGCGTGCAGTGGTTACAGCAACCGGAATGCAGACCGAGATGGGACGCATTGCAGGGATGCTCAAAGAAGCGCCTGTAGAAACCACACCACTGCAAAAGGAACTTCACCGCGTTGGCAAACTGCTCGGGATCATCGTTATTGTTATTGCTGTCGTGATAATTGCAACCATTCTCCTGGTTGAAGATGTGAGGGGTTTCTCAGCTCTTTTTGATGTGCTCATTTTAGGTGTGGCGCTCGCAGTCGCGGCTGTGCCTGAAAGCCTGCCTGCGGTGGTGACAGTCGTGCTTTCTCTCGGCGTGCAGCGCATGGCGCGAAAAAATGCTATTGTGCGCCATCTTGCGGCTGTCGAGACTCTTGGTTCGGCTAATGTTATTGCCTCCGATAAAACGGGCACGCTCACGAAGAACGAAATGACTGTACTTACGATAGTCACCGCGAGTGGGCGCGTCAATTTCGAAGGCACGGGTTATGCTCCAGAAGGTGAGGTGCGTAGAGAAGGAGGAGGGAAGCTTGATGGTGCACTCCAATTTGAGTTAGTGCGTGCACTTGCAGCTGCTGACCGCGCTAGTAATGCAGTGTTGCATGAACGCGATGGGCGCTGGGCGGTACATGGCGACCCGACCGAAGGAGCATTGATTGTTGCGGCACGCAAAGCCGGGCTGGAAGCTGAGGCTCTCAATGCACGGCTGGAACGAATTGGGGAAGTGCCTTTTTCTTCAGAGCGCAAACTGATGAGCACGGTTCATAGTGATACCGAGCAGGAGGAACGATTGCTTTCCTTTACTAAAGGCGCACCGGATATATTGCTTGCTCGCTGTACGCAGGAGCTTGTAGGAGATGATATAAAGCCTCTGACTGAGGAACGCCGCGCAGAAATTTTGAAGAGTAATGAAGAACTTGCCGGTAAAGCTTTACGAACACTTGCTGTCGCTTTCCGCACGCTGCCAAAAGATGCGTTTAAGCAGGAAGAGTTTGATGAACACGTCGAGAAAGACCTCATCTTCTTGGGATTGATCGGCATGATTGATCCGCCGCGCAGGGAGGCTAAAGATGCAGTTGCGCGTGCCATGGCTGCGGGTATTCGTCCGATAATGATAACAGGCGATCATCCTAAAACTGCTACAGTTATTGCTGAAGAACTCGGCATTCCCACTCACGGGCAGGCTGTTACGGGTGCTGAGCTTGAGAAGATGCCTGAGGAAAAGCTTGACCAGACGGTTCGGGAAGTCTCGGTCTATGCACGCGTTAACCCAGAACACAAGCTTCGGATCGTGAAAGCTTTACAACGCCAGGGAGCAATCGTGGCAATGACGGGCGATGGGGTTAATGATGCGCCCGCTTTGAAAACGGCCGATATCGGGGTTGCAATGGGCATTACTGGAACGGATGTTTCCAAAGAAGCCTCCGATGTTGTGCTCGCGGACGATAATTTCGCGACCATTGTAGGGGCTGTAGAAGAGGGGCGTGCTATCTTCTCTAATATCCGTAAGTTCCTGCGCTACCTGCTTTCCTCAAACCTCGGGGAAGTGATGATAATGTTTTTCGGCTTACTGCTGGCAGATGTTATAGGGCTGACCGCCAACGGTGGGGCCGGGATAGTACTGCCGCTGCTCGCAACTCAAATCCTGTGGATCAACCTTATTTCAGACGGCCCACCTGCACTTGCTCTCGGAGTAGACCCGGCTGAGCCGGGATTGATGAAAGAACCGCCGCGCCCGCGAGAAGAAGGAGTGATAACCCGTAGCATGTGGGCCGGCAACCTCTTTACCGGTGTAATCATGGCAGCTGGGGCGCTGTTCGTACTGGATGCCAGTTTACCTGGAGGTCTGGTTGAAGGCTCAGGCAGCCTGCAATATGCACAGACTATGGTTTTTAACACAGTGGTTTTCTTCTCGCTTTTCATCGTTTTCAATGCGCGTTCGGATAAGCAAAGCGCATTCGTCGGCTTGTTCTCTAACAAATGGCTTTGGGGCGCAGTTATCTTGTCGCTTCTGTTGCAGATAGCGGTCATTTACGTCCCGTTTTTGCAGCAGGCTTTCTCGACCGTGAGCTTGAGTCCTGGAGATTGGCTACTCTGCGCGGCGGTAGCGAGTTCGGCGTTGTGGTTGCGAGAATTAAGCAAAATTGTCATACGCGCGAGGGAGAACCGAATAAAATGAGATATCACGTCAGATGATTTCGGATCTGTTTTCTAGCTTCGATCCACGGATTAAATCAACATATAAGCCCCAACCACACAAAGGAGAACAGCCACGTATTTTTGAAAAACTTCTTTTTTCATGTTTTTAATGAGGCGGTTTGCTGCATAAGTTCCAAATATCATGGCAAGCCCCATGATAAGTCCAAGATTAATAGTATTTGGAGGGAGATTCACAAGTTTGCCATACACGATGATTTTAGTTATGTGCATTGCAGTTGCGGTCGCAGCTTCACTTGCTATATAAGCTACCGGGGGCAAGCCAAAGGAAAGAAATACTGCAGCCCCAATCGGCCCGGCACTTCCTGCAAGTCCGGATAGCAAGCCGGTCACTGCCCCGCCGAGAACAAGCGTTTTATCATTCGGTTTGAATTTTAATATCCTAAAATACCTTAAAAATACAAACAAAATTAAAACAGCACCTATTATCCTTGTTACGGTGCTTTTTGAGCTAATTGAAAACCCAAAAGCTCCAAGTGCGGATAATGGAACTGCCGTCATAGAAAATAAGAAAACCTTTTTCCATTCAATCTGGTTTAGTCCGAACGCCATTCTTGACAGGTTGCCAATCAATTGCGCAATTGTAAGTACCGGAATCGCAAGTTCTGCACCTGCGTACAGGGTTAACACAGGCAAAAGCAAAAGCGCACCTCCAAAGCCGGCAGCTCCAGAAATTAATGCGGCAATAAAGCTTGATAATATTAAAACTGTATACATTTCCATTAATAATGTTCCTTTCTCAAATTCGCACTATTTCTTTTGTTCCTTTTATAAACCCGTAAACTATAACCCTCGATTTTATATATGTCTTTAATCTGGAAAGCTGGCAGGTTACAAAAATAAGCAAAGTGATGTAAACGGAAATATCGTGCATAGATTTTGGTTTCTTAATCATTATATTGTGTTTTTAAATTTCAAAACATTTTAATTTATTTTCCTCCATATATAAGACAATTCGATAAGTTTATTATATTTGGGCACGTAGATTAAATTATGACTTTCTTGCCTCCAGATTATGGGTCTATTAGTTATATTCCTCTGGACATAGCCTTTAGGGATACTATCTTTATTGGGGTCTTTAGCGTCATTATGTTCTTTATTTTGGTCCTCTCTGTGCGTAATAATATTCGAAGAGCACAGAGCAGTTAAATATCTTCTCACGAGTGTGTTTTGGTTTATTTCCCTTTTAGAATGGCTTGAAGTAGCTTAGTTTTGGCTTTTTCCCTGCACTTGTTTATAACTTTCTTAAATATTCTTCTAATGTTTTTTTCAGGTTTTTCAGATTCTTCTATGGTTTTTCTATAATTTTCTAATTTTATCCTCTAATATCGATATTTTTGATAAAATATCAATAAAATACATGACTTGAGTTTTTTTCACAATATATGACTCAATATACCTAATAACGATAGTAAAAAACCTACTTTTATTACACTTTTCTTATATATTTCTCAAAATTAACCTCGGTATACTCTAATATTCACTTTTCACATTACCGCACTAAAAGATTCATTATTTTTCTCCACTCAGGGTATTTGGATCTTTTAATCTCTAATATATCAGAAGCTTTAATATATTTAAAAACAAAATTAAAATCAGGGGAATTGGGAAGATATGAAGGCTGAAGAAAAGGGAGTGAACACCGGTTTTTCTAAAACTCAAGAAAATAAACCCTCTTATCGCGATAAAGAGAAAAACTTTGTAAGGGATACGTCAGGAAATTCCCATAGATCTCACGAAGGAAGCGGGAATAAATCTGCTGGAAATATAGTGCATCAGGGTCTTCCAGAAGCTCGAACGATGCGTACCGAAGAAAAATCTCCGGCGTATGGACAACATGAGGAAATAAGGCATGGGGGCCCTGAGCGGCATGAAGAAATGAAACCCAAACAGCACAGCGAAATTAAACATGATGACCATGAACCACAAGAAAAACTGATACATGAGGAACGTGGCGGAACGGAACATAAACAGCATGAGGAGATAAATCATGAGCATCGTGGTCTGAAACATGAAGAAACGAAGCACGAAGAGAAGCATGAAGGAATGGAACACAAAGGCCATGAGGCGGCCGGTGGGAAAGATCACGCCAACCATCATACCCAAATGCTTGAAGATTTCAGAAGAAGATTTATTGTTTCTTTTGTGTTAACTTTTCCAGTTTTGGTACTTTCGCCTACAATTCAGGACTTTTTCAACTTTGAGCTTCACGTTCCGGGTGCGGACTACCTTACTTTTTTCCTTTCCTCTATTGTGTATTTCTATGGTGGGTATCCGTTTCTCAGGGGGATTAAAGAGGAGCTTTCCGAAAAATCTCCTGGAATGATGACCCTTATAGCCATTGCAATCAGCGTGGCTTATTTTTACAGCTCGGCTGTAGTTTTCGGGCTTCATGGAGAGGTGTTTTTCTGGGAGCTTGTAACCCTTATCGATGTAATGCTACTCGGGCACTGGCTGGAAATGCGTTCGGTTATGGGAGCTTCAAGAGCCCTTGAGGAGCTTGTAAAAATTATGCCTTCGGTTGCCCACTTGAAGAAAGATGGAGATGTGATTGATGTCGCGGTTGAGCAGCTAGAAGTCGGGGATAAGGTTTTGATAAAACCCGGGGAAAAAGTGCCTGTGGACGGGACTGTTGTCGAGGGGACGAGCAGCGTCAACGAATCCATGCTTACCGGGGAATCGAAGCCTGTTTCGAAAAAGCCGGGAAATGACGTTATCGGCGGCTCAATTAACGGAGAGGCGGCTTTTGTCGTCAGGGTAGAAAAGACCGGAAAAGATACCTATCTTAGCCAGGTTGTCGAACTTGTCAGGGCTGCCCAGGAAAGCAAATCAAAAACCCAGGATCTGGCAAACCAGGCTGCTATGTATCTCACAATTATAGCTCTTACTGTGGGTACTCTCACTTTTATTCTCTGGATCCTTTTCGGCCAGCAACTTGTCTTTGCTCTGGAAAGGGCAGTGACTGTAATGGTTATTACCTGTCCGCACGCCCTTGGGCTTGCAATTCCTCTGGTAGTTGCAGTTTCAACATCCATTGCCGCAAAATCTGGGCTTCTTATCCGGGACAGGCAGGCATTTGAAAGAGCACGTAATCTTCAGGCTATTATTTTTGACAAAACCGGTACACTTACCGAAGGTCGATTTGGGGTTACGGATGTAGTTTCTCTTGTAGTTTCTGTTTCAGGCGAGGAAAATCGATTCGGAGAGTACGAAAAGGATGATAAAAGAATCTTAAGCCTTGCAGCCTCTCTGGAAGCCAGTTCGGAACATCCTATTGCAACAGGCATTCTGGAAAGTGCCCAGGAAAAAGGGATGCAAATTCAACCCGTGGAGGAATTCAGTTCTATTCCGGGAAAAGGTGTACAGGGGCTCATTGAAGGAAAAAAATTCCTTGTTGTGAGCCCTGGTTATCTTGAAGAAAATGGAATTGCTCTCAAAAATGAGAAAATTGAAGAAATCAAAGCACAGGGAAAGACTGTTGTGTTCCTGCTTGAGGGCGACAGGGTACTTGGAGCCGTTGCACTTGCCGACATTGTCAGGAAAGAATCCAAGGAAGCTATCTCAAAACTTAAAAGCATGGGAATAAAGTGCCTCATGCTTACAGGCGATAATCGCTATGTTGCAGCCTGGGTATCCCAGGAACTGGAGCTTGATGATTATTTCGCAGAAGTCCTTCCTCATGAGAAAGCCGCGAAGGTCAAGGAAGTCCAGGCGCAGTACATTACTGGCATGGTTGGGGATGGAGTTAATGATGCTCCTGCCCTGGCTCAGGCTGATATCGGGATAGCCATAGGAGCAGGTACGGACGTTGCAATTGAAACCGCTGACATAGTCCTGGTAAAAAACGATCCGAGAGATGTGGTTAATATTATCGGGCTTTCTAGGAAAACTTACTCCAAGATGTATCAGAATCTTCTCTGGGCAACAGGATACAACGTTTTTGCCATTCCACTTGCAGCCGGAGTACTCTATGGATACGGAATCTTATTGAGTCCTGCTATGGGTGCCGTTTTAATGAGCTTGAGTACCGTGATTGTAGCAATAAATGCTAAAACTTTAAAGATGGGGTGATTAATGCGGGTAAAATTTACAGTTTAAACAGTTACCAATTTTAATTTCTGTCTGCTTCATTTCCCTAGCTCTAGATGCCTCTTAGGACGTCGGATAAGATAGTATAGAAAAGCTCCTATGATATAGGTTAAAACAATAATTATGACCCAGATCAGGCGTGTATTTCCTATATCTGTCTCCTTTTTCACACAGTCAATAAGAGTCCATACCCAGAAAACAAAGGAAAGCAAACCAATAAATGCGGAAAGAATAAAAACATAAGAAAAGCCGATCATTTTACTCGTCTCGAATTTTTATCTTTCATTTATGTAAATATATTAATAACTCACAAAAATTATTGACTATAATGAGATTTTAACACTTAAATATTTGTTTATTGTAGATTGTTTGATTTTATTCAATTAATTTGTTAACTAAAATCATATTGGAATTTTAAACGACTATTTATGTTCAAATTTTATAGCAACTTCCAAATCTTCAAACTCAGTCCATTCTTCCAGTATTTTGATATTTAACTGATCCTGAGATCTGGTTTTTATCTGTCTCAAAATTGGATCTATTTGTTATCTATTCTTCAAAATCCTCTGTTCTTCAAAACGCCTAAGCCTGAAATTGAGTAAAAAAACAGTGTAGATTACCAGACCTGCAATTAAAAAAGAGGTTCCTGAAAGTGTTTCATATAAAAGGCCGCCAAGGATAAGTCCGGTAATGCTTGCAAGGCCTCCGAAACTGCTGGCAACACCCTGTATCGTTCCCTGGTACTTTCTTCCTGCAACTTTTGATAAAAGAGAGAGAAATGAAGGCCACATAAGCCCATCTCCAAGCGCGAAAAACCCTGCTGCAAGGTAGGTAAGGGAAAGATTCCCAGGAATGAGAAGCAAAAAATTCGTACCGAGAATCAGGCTTCCGAAGATTATGAGGGTTGCATCCGAATGTTTTCTTGAAACCCTGGGAAGTACAGTACTCTGTACAATTATCAGAAGCCCGCTCAGCACCGTGAAGTAAACGCCCATTTTTGCAATGCTCCAGTTGAGCGCTGAAATCGCGTGCAGGGGAAAAGCCGTGTAGAACACATTGTATCCAAGGTCGATTAGAAAGTACAGGCAAAGCATATAAGGGATATATGGAAGTCTCAGGATCTCTATGAATTCAGGTTTTTTTATTTCCGTTGTGGTTCTGCATTCCCTTATCTCATAACCGAAGATTTTCCTTACATTCTCGGCTTCTTCAGGCCCCTCAAGAGCGCACTCTTTACTTTCGGGAACATAAAACATAATCAGCAGTGTTCCGATAAGTGAGATTACTATTGCTCCAAGTACAGGAGCTACATCCCCATACGCGGTTACGCTCAATATTCCAGCAAGGGCAGGCCCAACTATAAATCCCAGGTTCTCGGAAATCGACATCTTCCCGAAATTCCGGCTCCTATCTCTTTCTGCAGTAATATCGGCTAGATAAGCATTGGCTACCGATACATTTCCTCCGGTCAGCCCGTCAAGAGCTCTGGCAAAAAAGAGCACTGCAAGGGGCAGGGTAACGGTAAAAGTTCCCAGGATTCCGGAATCTATTTTAAATAAGCTTACTACTGGAAGAAAAAGGGCCCCAAGGAAAATGATCCATGAAAGCAAAGTCCCTAACTGGCTTAAAAACAGGATCTTTTTACGGCCGTAGGTGTCAGACCACCTGCCCAGAATAGGGGCCCCAATTAGCTGAAAAGCCGGATACATCGAACTTGCAAGTCCGTAAATGAAAGCGTTCCCTCCCAGCCGGCTAACCAAAAACACCAGAAACGGGAGTACAATGCTGAATCCGAGCGTGCTTATGAAATTGACAGCAAGAATTGGAAGAAGAGAAATTTTTTCTCCGGTAAGAGAGTCTGGAGTATTTTCCTGGTTTTCGCTTTCTTTTTTCATGGCTCCTCAGGGTTCGTTTTCGGAAACCTTTTCCCAGGGCTTCAGGTTCCCTTCTTCTTTTCATATGACCGGTATTTAGTTTTCAGATAACAGCTACTTCTTTAGGATAGTTGCCTCTTTAATTCCCAGAATATCAGCCCAGGCCCGTTTCCCACACCTCGGGCACCTGAGGTATTTTTTATTTACACCATTGGGGCTGATGAAATCTTCAAGCGTTGAAATCTCGAACACCTCACCGCATCCGGGACAGAGATAGGCAAAGTTTTTTGCATGCCATGCCACAAGCAGGGCAAGTCCTCCGGCTACTATTATAAGCCAGAGATACCAGTAACCCGGAAGCAGGAAAAACGACAATATCATAATTACTGCTATGAACGCAAAAATTACCTGAGCTATTCCGTACCAATCGCTCCGCGTGATTTTCCAATACTTGTTTCTGTTCATAGCTCACCCCCGCTTCTACTCCCTTTTCTACTCCCTTTTTCTTTATTATCGAATAATTTATACTGGAAAATAGGATTTGCAGTTATTTAATGCAAATCTTTTCAAAAAAGGCTTGAGCGAAAACGACTCAATGGTGTAATTAGCAGAAAAACGGTTTAAAGCAAATCTTTTCAAAAAAGGCTTGAGCGAAAATGACTCGATGGTGTAATTAGCAGAAAAACGGTTTAAAGCAAATCTTTTCAAAAAAGTTTGATCAAAATCGAAGAATGCCTTATTAAATTTGTCATAAATAGGTAAAAGTTAGAAAAGAAATCTTTCTTTTCAGTTATTTTGTCTTTACTACAAG
This sequence comes from Methanosarcina sp. UBA289, assembly GCA_002496565.1. Classification (GTDB taxonomy): domain Archaea; phylum Halobacteriota; class Methanosarcinia; order Methanosarcinales; family Methanosarcinaceae; genus Methanosarcina. Next base: position 107,848 of record DAKJ01000005.1, read on the forward strand.
TCCTTCGATCATATCTTCGGAGTACCAGACCAGAACCTCCAGACGTTCCGAACATCTGCAGAAGGCATCCTGCACAGAGACCTGAGTTCCAAGGTCTGGGTTGTCTAGGTGTCTCCAATCATCGCTAACAAAGAGCCATAAACTTCTTACGCTGCCTGGGGGGTAAGGCATCAGTTCAAGCCAGTACCGGGTGGCTATACCAGTTTTCGCAGTTGCTCTAGGTCGTGATTCGACTGCATTCTGACCTTCCGGGGCACTTGGTAATTCTCTAGGGGCAGTCACAGATTCTGATTGAGATTCTGATGGGTACCCTGATGGACTATTTGTTTCTGATGGGATATCTGTCATTATTTACCCCTTTTAGTTTAATTGCTAACGCAATATGTTCGTTCCTGATTTCACCAATTAGTATACTATATACTTATATATTTACTAAAGAAAATATGTTTAGAAACTAAAATCCCGTAAGGTATATACCTCCTCGATTCTCGTTACCTTGGCTGGCCGCAGCTTTTTACTCCTGTTGAATTAAAAAGAATTCATACTACTCAGGTTCTTCAAAAAGCTCCGGACAATTTTCTTTTAGTGATATGAGGAACTCGTCGTCTAATTCTGTAATGTACAATTAATAGGCTTTGAACTAAAATAACCATACTATATGAGCCTATCCGAAAAGTGGTTACCTACTATAACTTTCCATTAACAAAATGCAAAACCGGAACGGATGCCCGAATATTATAGACATATTGTGACTTTTCAACATGCATTACTGACTTTTCGGATAGGCTCTAAACCGAAGATCAGAACTATAGAACTTCCATATACGTGCTGTATGGAATCCACAGTAATTTTAGAGAACGTGGTGGCATCTACAGCGTTGGCAGAAGATTTCAACCTGGAAAAAATGATGGAGTCTGGGCTGGAAGGCGCAGAATATAACAAAAAGAAGTTCCCCGGTCTCGTCTACAGAATAGAGAATCCCAAGGCTGCCTTTCTAATTTTCACTTCCGGAAAAGTGGTATGCACTGGAGCTAAGAGCATCGAGAACGCTCATGCGGCCATAATCACTCTGGCTAACACACTAAAGGATATCGGCTTCGATAAAATATATCCAGAACCTGAAGTTCATGTTCAGAACATTGTAGCTAGTGCTGATTTGAAAACAACCCTTAACCTGAACACCATTGCTATAGCTTTTGGTCTGGAGAATGTCGAATACGAGCCAGAAGTATTTCCTGGGCTTATTTATAGGGTCGAGGCTCCCAAGGTCGTAGTGCTTGTGTTCAGCTCTGGCAAACTGGTAATCACAGGTGGCAAAACTCCGGAGGATTGCGATGAGGGTCTGCGGATCGTCAGGGCAGAGTTCGACAACTTAGGACTTCTTTATTAAATATATCCTTAAAGTCTCGTAAACTCGTAACGAATACCACATACAAAAATGGGAAGTAAATACGAGAATAAGAGGGAAAAATATGCATATAACCAACAAGACAGAAACAGAAGACATGTTATTTGAATTTACATTTTCTCACTCCGGTTCACCTGAAAACTTATTTAATCAGACCCTAGTATACATTTTAAGAGGAAAAGATGGCTTAGATTTTGCAGAAATAAATATATCCCATATAATTACAAGAACAGGCAACTTTGAAGAAAGAAAAATATCACAACGGTACATTGAATAGCTAGGGAATTAAAAACAGGCTCTAAAATTCCAGACTCTACTTAAACTGTATTTATAATTTTACTATAAAATTTACATTTTTACATTTTACAGTAAATATATACACATTTTACTTTTGAGTTGAAACCAATGCCTTCCACCTATTCACCCTTTCCAGAACATGGCTGTTAAGAGTAAACGGTTTATCACTTTTAGCATTTTGTTTCATGTAATGTAAAGTTCCCTTAGAGGCTGTCTTAAAATTAAATAATCCTTTTTTCCTGCTTAGAGCCTATCTAAAAAGTGTTGTTACCTACTGTAACTTTCCATTAACAAAATGCAAAACCGGAACGGATGCCCGGATATTTAGACTTATTATAACTTTTCAGCATGCATTACTGACTTTTCGGATAGGCTCTATTAGAAAATACCCTACTTAAAAATTGGATTACAGATCTTGTGTCGTGTTGTTGGTCACGGGGGCCAATAGATAATAAAATAAGATGGCTAATTTAAATGAATTTTTATAATTCTATTTTAGCATGCTCTTATAGTGAGTATAACGATACCATAAAGTATAATTAAAAATGTCTATGCATTTCTTATTGCGTTTTTCCATATCAAAGATAGGATTATTCTCTGGATTTCTGTTGAATGTTTAGGAGATAACTAGATGAAGAACTGTGGTGAAAAAAATAATATTTCCGCAGTTTGATACTATAATTTTTACCTTTGCGTACCAGTTTCCCGGGAATTTCTCAGAAAAAAGGAAAATAAAGTCAAAAATTCTTACTATGGAAGAGATTCACTGGAATATATTGAGTCTCACGTAAGGGAAATATAAAAATATCTACTTATAAATATGTTAACCTGTCGAATCTAGGATAATAATATATATTAACACAAATTTATACTGATAAATGAAAAATTACTAATATTTATATTTTCATTCAATATAAGAAGTTACTTCCAAAAAATACTGAATATAAAATGTCTTGGAATTCTGACAGTGTACCGATTTTTCTGTAGAATCATAATCTTAAGAAAGTATTGGGTCAAAAATCCGATATCGCAAGATCAATTTCATCGACAGTGTACGAAAACTTGATTCGGAATTTACAGTAAATTCGCAATACTGCCAAAGTTATAAAACTGAACCAAAATTTGGGGAATACATAGAATGAAAGGGCAAATAAAAAACACATTGGCTATTTTGTTTGCAATCTTATTTGCATTGACGTTATCAGGTGCAATAGCAGGTGCCGAACCCATTTCAACCAACGACGACAACGTTGTGCCACCAGAATATAATCCAGTTTGGAGCAAGTGGGAAAGTCTCGGTGGAGAACTTACTGAAGGTGTAGCTGTTTCCTCCTGGGCACCCAATCGGTTGGATTGCTTCGCAGTTGGAGCTAATAGAACACTGCAGCACAAGTGGTTTGATGGCTCCTGGCACGACTGGGAAGATCTAGGCGGTGAACTGTATTCTGCACCCGCAGCTGTTTCATGGGATTCAAATCGTATAGATATTTTCGCTATAGGCAAAGATAAATCACTGCAGCATAAGTGGTATGATGGCTCCTGGCATGACTGGGAAAGTCTTGGCGGAGAACTTACTGAAGGTGTAGCTGTTTCCTCCTGGGCACCCAATCGATTGGATTGTTTCGCAGTTGGAGCTAATAGAACACTGCAGCATAAGTGGTTTGATGGCTCCTGGCACGACTGGGAAGATCTAGGCGGTGAACTGTATTCTGCACCTGCAGCTGTTTCGTGGGATTCAAATCGTATCGATATTGTCGCTATAGGCAAAGATAAATCTATGCAGCACAAGTGGTTTGATGGCTCCTGGCATGGCTGGGAAAATCTCGGTGGAGAACTCACTGAAGGTGTAGCTATCTCTTCTTGGGAACCCCATCGATTGGATTGTTTTGCCGTTGGAAATGATTATCAGACACTGCATCATAAGTGGTATGATGGCTCCTCCTGGCATGATTGGATCTGTAGAGGTGGGAAACTATATTCTGCTCCTACAGCCGTCTCGTGGGAGTCACATCGTATCGATATTTTCGCTATAGGTAATAATACATCTATGGATCATAAGTGGTATGGTCAGTAACTCAATAATAATATATTAATTATGTATTAATTATATTTCATTACTGGTACCAACAAGGTGAATAGTTCCTCCTTTTTGGCGGATAAAATTCTCCAATTCTCGTTCCCTAAGAAAAGTTTGAGAATTGTGAATCATGCTGAAAAAGGAGGAATTATTTTGGGTGTGGTGCAAAAAATCTGGTCATCTTTTTTATCCAGCTGATGTTTTAACATTTTTAAATGTCAGTAAATCTCTCAAAATCCATTTAAATCTAGTAATTTTTGCTTCTCTTGCCGATGTTCTCTATTTAATACCTCTTCATTGGTCATCGGTTAAAGAGTTTTATGCACAACTTCGAATACCACGTATAGCGATTTTTCTAACATAATTTATAGATTACATAAAAATAGCAATTTTGGGGATTCTGCACCTTAATCAAATCCGCATGAAATAGAATATAAAACTTTAAATTTTATGTAGAAAACCGGATCATAAAGCCAATTTATATATTACAAAATGTATGTTTCTGTCAAATTCCGAGAATTACAGATTTTTCCTTCATAAGATATAACATGCTTCCAGGCTTTATGATAACTGGCAAAAAGACCTTAAAAGGTCCTTACTTAAAAAGATCCTTATCTAGATATATCGAATCATCATATCCTTTTATATAGCCCTCTATTATTTCCTATTGGTCAGACCTTGATGCATATACCACACGGTGAGAAATGTGGCGCTTGTTTAATTCAGCACCATAAGAGGAACAGGCTTTCTTATCTGTTAGTCGCTGGGTAATCTTCCTTATTAAGAGTATTCAATGAGCACATTTTTACACAACGCATACAGCGGGGTTTACCAGTGCAGCTTTTTATTTAAAACTAAAAATAAAAATTTTGACCTGAGAGTTTCAGGTTACAACCCTCAGTTAAGATCTCAGGTCCTACAAACTTCACTTTTTCTGAGCCAGTCAATATCGGACTGGTACAGGAGCCTGAGGTCTTTAAGTCCCAGTTTCAGCATGGCAAGCCGGCTGACCCCTAGTCCCCAGGCAAGGACAGGGTCTTTAATCCCTAAAGGCTCGGCAACTTCTTTTCTGAAAACGCCTGCCCCTCCAAGTTCAACCCAACCCAGGCCGTCAACATAAACCTCGGGTTCCACGCTCGGTTCGGTGTATGGGAAATAGCCGGGGCGGAAGCGGACTTCTTCGAATCCCATCCTGTGGTAAAATTCTGCCAGTAAGCCGAGCAGGTCTGCAAAAGACATATCCTTGTCCATTACAACCCCTTCAAGTTGCTCGAACTCTGGAGTATGCGTAGGGTCAATTGTTTCCCTGCGGTAAGCTCTGTCAATGCAGAAAGCTTTTACAGGTGATTTGGGGTGGTCAGCCAGATACTTGACAGTAACGGATGTTGTGTGGGTTCTCAGAACATTGCGTTTTGCAAGTTCCCTGTCCCATGTTCCGCCCCAGCCACAGGAATCAATTTCTCCTCCGTGCTCGTGCATTGCAGCAACATTTTCGAAGTATTCACCCGGAAGCTGGCAGGCGCTGCCCAGGTGAAAAGTATCCTGCATATCCCTTGCAGGATGGTCTTGGGGCTGGAAAAGGGCATCGAAATTCCAGAAGGAACTTTGGATTATACCACCTTTGATCTCGGTAAAGCCCATTTCCAGGAATATCTGGCGCATCTGCTCTATAAGGCGCCTGTAAGGATGGATTTTGGCCCCGTAAAGGGATTTAGGAGTAATATCGAGACGGTAAGGCCTGAACTTTTTCTCCTTCCAGGCACCGCTCTTCAGTAAATCGGGTGTGATCTGAGCAATTTCTTCTTCAAGGACAAGCCCCTGGGAGGCAAGCGCATTTCCTGCACCAGTTATGGAAACCGTCCTGAACTTTTCTTCGTGTTTTATGATAAGTTTGCGCTTGAGCAGATCCTTTATTGTTCCTTCGTCGGATCCGAGCTCTTCAAGGGTCTTTGCTTTTCCTGTGAAAACTGCAAGGGCTTCTTCGTCCTTTCCTGCATTCACTTTTCCCGACGGTACCATTACCCCATTTTCAACTTTCGCCCATCCTTTTTTTACGAGCCAGCCGGTTGCAATCCCTACCATTTGCGGAGAGAAATGGCTTCTCAATTCTTCAAGTGAGGTAGGATTTTTCAGGATATCAATAATCTGGCGCTCTGGAAGCCCATTTTTTTTGTACTCTTCCCCTTCTTTAGTAAGGGAATAGCGTTCGAGTACTTTTTCGGAGACTGAAACCAGCCCTTTTTCCTCAAGCATGAAGGCTGCCTGCATTGCTGCATCTACCTGCAGCCCTGATTTCTCCTCCAGCCCTTCGGGAGCCGCGGACCCTATATCCTCAAGGGCAAGCAAGACCTTTTTCTCGTTGATTGTGAGATTATCCTGAATACTCATACATGATCACTTCCTGACATTCCTGATAATATTAAGAGCTTGATAAACTTATAAATGACCGATTTTATAACCTTTAATTTGTAGCCTTATAAACTAAATTTATTTTATAAAGTTACTTTTTGTAAATTATTTTATATTCATTGAGTTTTTCCCTTGCAAGTTCCCGCTTCTCTTGATGGTCTTTGAGGAATTCGTACATCTTTTCGGCTGCAAGCTGTTTGCATGACCCACACATCCTAGTTCCACAGACACATTCCTCTCTTATTTCCATAAGTTCATCATCATCTTCTACTAAGTGGAAAAGCATGAGTTCGAAAACAGAGCATTCCTCGGGTTTTCCACCAAGTTTTTTCTGCTCCTCAAGAGTCATACATCCCCCAGTCTTTGCCCTCTTCACTTTTTTTGCGCCTTCTTTTGGGTCGTCAGTAAGAGCGATATGACTGTCAGGGATGCTGCTTGACATCTTTCCTCCCTGCAACCCGCTCATAAAGCGGTGATAAGTAGATGCAGGAGGAATGAAAGCATAGCCTTCGAATTCAGCGGCAACTTCTGCTACGATCTCGTCCAGCATCTTTCGGGTGAGTTTCCATACTTTTCTGAAAACAAAGTATTCTTCGTACCCTGAGAATTCATAAGGTTTAATTTCACTGGCGAATTTCGAGATCTCTTTAAGCTCAGCAGTAAAGTATCTCTTTTTCTCAGGCTGGTTTATTTGCAAAACAAATCTTTCCAGGAATGGATAGTCAGGAGTTTGAAGTATATCCAGGTGCTCTTCATAGAGTTTCACCTTCCCAGGAATGCGTTTTTTAAGCTCCTGTAACGCTTCCTTCGGGGCTCCCTTTCCGCGCACGCTCAGGTATTTCCCGCCATTTGCGTTTTCTCTCTCCTCTACCCTGAACATGCTCATCTTGCCTGCAAGTCCTCGCGTCAGCCGAAGGTGAGGGTCCTGGTCTGGCCCAACAGGCACCACAACCGGTTTTGGGCCTCCAAACTCTTCGAGTTGAGGCTGGAGAATATCGGCAGCCTGGGTTGCCACACTGATCATATGAGAGAGGTTTGTCTCTCCTGAAAAACCGTAAATTGCACTCAGTTCCGAGAAGTTGACCTTGACCCCTAGTTCAAATGCCAGATCCTTGACGCTTTCACAGCCTGACTGGAAGTAAATAAGGCCATCGGGCTTAAACCCGAGAGCGATAAGGCTTAATATATATTCTTCTACCCCTATTTGCCTGCATTTCTGCCAGGAAAAGCCGCGTACCGAGAAAGCCTCCCTATCCGCAATCCCGACAAAAGCCGATGCTCCCATTTGCTGGTGCCAGATTATCTGGTCCATAACCATCTTGTGCCCGAGGTGAATCTTCCCTGAAGGCATAAAACCGTCCATAACCGAAAAAGGGGCACCTGTCCTCATGGCTTCTGCAATCTGTTCGTAATCACGGTGCCCGAAGATAACTCTTCTCCGCATATACATATGTGGGGAAGGGATTTCAGGAAGCACATCATCAAATGGAGAAATCCCGAATTCTTCGAATAACTTGGAATAATCATTAATCTCGCTTGAACTCCACGGGTCAAGTTTATTCGTCATTAAATCCCTCATTACTGCCAGTTTTCTGGAGGAAAACCTCAGGCAGACAGCTTTTTCTTACTGAAATATTAAAGATATGAACGCAGTTACAGCTAAACTGCCCTCTAAAATTACCTGCTAATATGTAAATGTTTATCTTCGGGCAGCCAGTTCTAGGCTGATACCGGATTTCTAGCAGGATATTATTTTTCTAGCAAAGTACTTGCTTTCCAGTGGATGCTGCTTTTACTTCTTCTGGCTTGCCGTATCCATATAGAAAAAAACAGGCTAAGTGGAATCTCAGTAAAGATTTCTAAAGTGAAAACACTATAAAAACATATAAAAATATCTCTTAAAGTTTCCCTTTTCATTTTCTGCAAACCTTTTCGAAAGGATATGGCGGTTTTGCTCCTTCCGGAATTCTGTCAACAAACTCCAGAAACTCCGGATCGTGCATCGGGGCCAGGCTTTTCTGCTTCTGGAAGTAAGGATAGCTCCTTATTTTCTTCCAGGCGTCTTTTAAAGATTCTTCTTTTATATTCCCAAAACTGAAAGGCGGATAAGGGCCGGCTTTTACATCTCCGTCTGCCGTTATATGCATCCAGCGTCTGCCTTCCATTGCTCCCAACATCTGACCTTCAAAATAAGTATTCGCAAACATACGCGGGCCATCTGGGCTGGAATTTATCCTGTGGTACATCTCAAGGATATTTTTCCTATCCTCATCAGTAAGTACAGGCTCACCCCTGGTTTTGGGCATCGCCTCCCAGACTGAAAATTCATGGACTCCGAGTTCCAAGGCAAGGGAATAAAGAGCAGGCAGTTCCTTAATATTTGAAGGAGACGCGTGTGTCGTCATTACAACCATGAGCCCGGCTTCAAGTGCAAGTTTTATGGCAGAAACTGCTCTTTCATATGCTCCCCTGGAATTTCGGACAGCATCGTGTTTTTCAGGATCAGTTGAGTAAATGCCCACCATAAGGGAATGGAGCCCGGCGTCTTTCAGACGGAAAGCAGTATCTGCTGAAAAATCCGTGCCCCAGGTGGAACAGTTTACTATAGCTCGTTTTTTGTCCACATACCTTATCAGCTCAAAAACCTCTTCTCTTAAGAGAGGATCATTTTCGGTAAATGTGATAATGAAAGTACCGGATTCCAGAGCCTCATCTATTATTCTTTTTATAGAATCCTTATGAAGCTCGTTTTCAACCGTTCCTAGCGGATATCTCGAACTGTTCTGGCGGGTAAGTTCAATTGATACGGTTTCAGGAATATATTTTCCGAGAGCTATCTGTATCTCCGCAAAAATAAGGCGCTTGAAGGCGGGGCTAGGTATCGGTGGGAGCCAGGCCGAGGCAATAACCCTGTTCTCCTCTACGAGAGCTAGCTTTTCCTCCTTTAAGCGGGAATTCATCTTTTTCAGGATAGGACTAAAAGCTGCTTTCAGGGTTCCGTTTGCCGTAAGTTCCAGGATATCCCCGGCATGCCGGAGGTTTACTGACAGCCCGGGCATCGAGAGGATTTCTATATTTTTCTCCTTTGCTTGAATCTCTCTCAATGAAACTTCCGGCGTATCCTTTTTTTCAGCAGTCATTTTTCCTCACAGGTTCTTGATTTGCCTGTTGGATATTTATAATCAACCCCTTTGAAAAAAGACTTGAGAAAAAACCCTGGTACTGCGGCCTAGCCAGACAGTATAATACAACTCTTTTAAAAAAAGGCTTGCCCACAACCCTTTTGAGTAAATGTTTGACCGCAAACCTTTTCAAAAAAGGTTTGATCGAAAAAGAAACGAGACAATGTTTGGATTTGAGAAACTTATCCCCGAACCCTGTCGGCGTGATAAACCGGCGCAACGGTTTCGACCCAGCGGTTTCGACCCAACGGTTAAGGTTAAGCTGCCCGGGCACGAGAATGTAAGTAATCGGCCTGAGCTGCTTTAAAATATTTAACAAAAGCTTAAACCTCAGGCCCTTTCCGAAAAGGCGAGGTTTCCGCTGATTTTCTTTATTTTCACTTTGACCACGTCGCCTTTTGCGGCTCCGGGCACGAAAACCGTATATTTGTCTATTTTTGCAATTCCGTCGCCTTTGGACCCGACTGCATCGATCCGGAGCTCATAGGTTCCGCCTTCTTCGATGGCATCCCTGACAACTACATTGCTTACCTTTCTCTTCTTGACAGGCCTGTGAGCGCCGCAAGCAGAACACTTCAGGACAAGCACCCTGTCCACCTTGACAAGCTGGGTATCTGGGCGTCCGCATTCTGAACACATAACGTATTCGTCCACATAAGCCTGAATGTTATCAGAGATCTGGGCTCTCGTAAATCTTCCCTGGAAGACTGCACGTGTGCCTTCTATTTTCCCTGCAGTCCCAAGTTCCCTTGTGAGATATTTCATCAAGTGGTCAGGGTCCCGGTTAAGGATATCTGCAATATTTCCGAAGTTCTCAAGAATTGTAGTCTTTCCTTCGGAAAAGATTCTGGGCTCAGGGATTACGAATCGAGCATCCGTAGTCTCGGTATCAGGCATTTTTGCCATTGCACGGTTCAAAAGCTCTTCGTAATCGTACATGTTATTGCTCCTTTTGATATTAACATTTTAACTGGTTACTGTACCAGTTCTGCCCCTTCATCGATAACGATTCTACAGGGAGTTGGAAGCTTCTGTCCTGCATGCCAGAGAGCTTTCTTTGCAGCTGCAAAGTTTTGCTTTTCAACAGCCACTGTGAAGATCTTCTGGAATGGGTTTACCCTTGCTGCAGTACCTACATTCTTCCCAAAAGCCCTTCGCATTCCGCTGGATACACGGTCAGCACCTGCACCGGTTGCCTGCTTGTTTTCCCTGAGGACTTCGTGGGGATAGACACGGAGCTTCATGTAAAAGCCCGTCTTTCCGGTATCTTCAATCAGGTGCCTGTTTGCTGTAATACGGGCTGCTTCGAGAGCAGTGTGCCTTATCTGGCATTTTTCTTCTACAAGCAGGGAGATTTTAATCGGGAAGGTTGTGTTTGCTTTGTCTCCCATGTCATAGTGAATAACCTGACTGCCTGGAACACCGCCCATGTATTTTCTTCTGGTAAATGAGCGCTGCCTCACGTTTCTGTACATACTTCCTGGCTTTCGTACCATAAGCTTGATTCTCCTGAAAGATAATGAGTCTAATTTAATTTAACTTAATTTAGCTTAATTTAACTTAATTTAGCTTAACTTAGTTTCACTAAAGTTTGTTGTAACGGATTCCTTTCCGGTTCCTTTCCGCATATAAATGTTTGCATTAAGTTCATAAAGACCATATAGCAAACGATTCAGTATGAGATATGTGCATATAGAGATACCTGCCTGTATTTACATTTATCTGTAAACCTGCCCTGGTGGACTTCAGCAGGCAGCTACTGTATTTTCCCGGCTCCCTGATAGGGATTCGGAATTGAATTTTTATAACCACTGAAAATTTGTATATTCTGGGCTTAAGCGACTTACTCCCTAAGTACTTAGTGGTTTATAAGGTTTATTGATGGCTCCGGGTACTTCTCCAGAAATCCTGCGAGTAGCCCAAAACAGCCTGAAAGCATCATGCTCCCGAAAGGTGCGGCAAAATGCAGTTTACTTGAGATCTCCGCCCGGATTTCGGACTCCGAAAGTTTTTCAAGCATCTGCCTTTTCGGGCCTGTAACTATTATAGATCTAACCTGTTCAAAGCAAATCTTTTCAATACCAGACTGTTCAAAGCCCGGATCTTCCCTTCTATACGCTCCATGCCCTCCGTCTTCGAAAACTTCTTCAAAACCAAGCTTTCCGTTGGCAAGCCTTATGATGTAGTCCTGGAGTTTCTCAGGGTTCATGAGGGAAGTGTGGTGCTCAAAAACTGCCGTAATTCTGTTTTCATTCACAAGCGCTCCTAGGGTATGCCCGTTTCCAATATTAACCACTACAGACGGCTGTACTGCCGCAGAATCAGTAAGCGCTCCAAAGATGGCAGCAGGCCCGGTATCCATGAAAACTGCCATGGTTTTCCGGTCCCCTACAGCTTTAAGAAGGGAATCAGCCTGGGCTTTCATTCGGGTAAAAGCTTCAGGAATTTCTTCGGGCCTGTAGACAAAGTTCTCAAGTTCTCCTCCTTTTTCAATGAGTTCCCGAAGGAGTTCAAAGCGGTAGACTCTGTTACTCTTTTCAGGGGCATTTCCGTGATCCTGCACTGCCACGGCATAGTTTGTCGGCATCTGAACCTCAAAGGCCGAAAGTGCAGCCGAAGTTGATTCAGGATCGAAGTCCTGCATAACAATTTCCTGTACATTCTTTTCGGATGCAAGTTTTTTTGCTTCCGCTTCGGAGACAATTTGAATCCCAAAAGCTTTCACTTTTTCAGTATTATCATTGATGGTTAGAGCGGCCTGTTCAGTGGCATACACCGGAAAACCTGCCTTTAGATGAGCCCTGATAGCAAATGTTGAAGGGCCTCCTCCCATTATGTTTCCTGTAAATACTATCGCTTTTCCTTTTTTGGTTGTCTTCCGTACCTTTTTCGCAATTATCTGGGTAGGAGAAGGCATGACCATAAGCAGGCTGTTTTCCACCTCTTTCTCAGAATTAAAGAGCAGAATATCCTGCGTACCCGTTCCTATGTCCGCTGCAAGTATGAGCATACCTGAGCATTGGTTAATAACCTATTAAAATGTACATAGCGTAGGAATACATAGAAATGAATTTTTAGATAGGATCTTTTTTGCAAAAAAGGCAAATGCGTGAAAATCTTTAATAAGCGTACAAAAAACAGACTTATTTTATTAAGCTGATCTTATAATAATCATAAAACTAAATTTATATTCCCAACTTTCTAAATGCGACACTGCAAATATATTGCAGTTGCGTACAAAAAGTTTGAGATATGCCTAACTTAAAAAATTAACGGGAAAAGTGAGATTCGAACGCACAAGTTCCTACAAGAATAGGCTCTGAACCTATTGCCTTTAATCTAGCTGGGCAAGATTCATCAAAGATTGCCAGATTCACTGGAATGACAAGTTGGCTGTTTCCCTTTCGGTCACTGGCTGGAATATAATATGTTCTAATTTTCAGGAAACATCGCGGCAGAAGATGTCGATTGTTTTGCCGTCAACCTTAACCAGCATCTTACCGTTCTGAACCGTCAAGGCTTGCCCCGTCTTCCAGTGCTTCAGCCCTCCAGTTATCATTTTTACCACACGCTTCGGAATTACCGACATATTCAGATCCAGATGGATGGGGTTCGGCATCCGGAGGTAGCTATTGTTAATGATCACCAAGGCGACATCATCCGTGGCGATACGCAAGAATGCATAGATAAGATCATCCGACCATAGTGTTATAGTCGTCCCGTATTTGAGAGCTTCATTCCCTTTGCGCAGACGTATAAGATCCCGAGTCCATTCATATATCTCATATTCCTTGTGGTACTGCTGTCTCGGATGATTATTATTACCGATCACATGCCATGGGAAATCGCGGCGTAGGTCGCGGTCATCGCCTGCTTTCCATCCCTCGAGACCGACCTCTGTGCCGTAGTAGATCTGCGGTATTCCTCGCATAGTGAACAGAGCGCCGAGGCAGAGCTTCGTAACCCGGATAGCCAAATCAAGCCCAGCGCCTCCACCTGGGTGTTTAGTCCTAGCATGGCTCATGATGCGCCTTTCTAAGTCGTGGTTATCGAGCAATGTTATGAGCATGTTCGCGTCACGGTATCCACCTTTGCCCGGATTGTCATCATCAAGTACCCCCAGCGGCTCCTCATCGTCCAGCCGTGGACGTGCAATCCAATTCTTGAGACTTTCGTCATAAATTAGAGTGGACCGCAGGGCTGTGCATAGGGGAAAATCGAATATCGAATCGAAGTCATGGTAATTCTGATACTCCAAGAGCTTGCTGACGTCATCCTTGTTTTCATATAGTACCTCCCCTATAAGACATACGTGAGGATACTCCCCGCGGATCTGGGACTTAAAATAATACCAGAACTTGGGTTCTACATGTTTGACGGTGTCCATGCGGATGTTCGTGACATTGCCTTTGATGATCCAATCTTCGATGTTATTGATGAAGTAGTCTAGCACCTCAGGGTTATCGTGGTTGAATTCCGGAAGGCCATACAACTCCTTCTTGATGTCGTCTGTTCCGCCGACGTTGAACCAGGAGGAGTCAAAATGTTCCTTCGCCCCATATCCCGCATGATTTACGACCATGTCGAGCACTACCTTCATGCCCTTAGCTTCGCATAAGTCAACAAAGCTTCCGAACGTGCTCATATCCACTGATTCAGGCAAATGAGTGCCGTCGAGTAGGCGACTATCGACTCGCTCGAAGTTGAGAGGCCAATAGTAGTGATAGGGTTCCGAGTTGTTGTGACTTTTGATGTTCTCGTAAACCGGCGTCACCCAAATCGTCGTCACGCCAAGCTCGAGGAGATAGTCAAGCTTCTCGATAATGCCGTCGAGCGTTCCTCCATGGATGCTCGTGTCTGATGGATCAGCAACCCGTTTGTTCTTGCCAAAGAAGCGGTCTGTCACTATGAAGTAAATGACATCGTCCTGGGTAACCTGCTTGTTCATATCGTTGTCTCCAAAGAACAGCTTGAGTCATTTTGCCTTAGAGGCTGTCTGAATATCGTATTTCTCCTGTTTTTTTACATTTTTTATCCGACCTGATTCTCTATTTATTATATTGATAAAAATATATATTAATTTTTGAGTTATTCTGTCAACACTTTGTAACCCTTACTCAAACATTGATAATGCCGATGGAGAAGCAAGTAAAAGTAAGCAGGAAGTTAGATAACAGGAATATATAAGCGGAAATCTAAATAATAGGAATTTAGATAACAGAAAACTGATAACAGGAATTTAAATAAGAAGAATCTGGTAACAGAAATAAAAATGGAGAATGTGACTTTCATGAAAGAATCCACACCGGAAATTCACAAAAAAGAGGCTAAAAAGTCCTTTTTTTTTGCCTTAATCACAATTTCGACCTCAAGATTTGAAAAATACGGAAACCCCGCTTCGCCTGAGGACGCTGAAGACCTTTCAGGACAAGCCATGAAGGATCTTCTCGAAGCGGCTGGCCATAAGGTTTCCTTTTACAGGCTGATTTCCGACGAAAAAACTTCAATTACCGATGCAGTTTTTGCTGCACTTGACAGCTCCATAGATATTATAATTACAAGCGGAGGCACAGGACTTGCACCAAAAGACATTACAATCGAGTCAATAACCCCAATTTTTGAAAAAGAAATTCCAGGCTTTGGGGAATTTTTCAGGTACAAAAGCCTTGAAGATATAGGAACGTCGGTAATCCTCACCAGAGCTGTGGCAGGCGTAATTAAAGGAAAAGCAGTGTTTTGCCTACCGGGTTCGCCAAATGCCGTGAAACTGGCGCTTTCTGAGATTATCATTCCTGAAGCCGGGCATATTGTCAGGCATGTAAGGGAATAAACATTTATTCTTTTTTACCTTTGTGATCTTAAGTATCCATAAAAAATCATTTCTTCCAACATGCTATTGTATAATTCTATCAAATTGGCTATAGTGATGTTGAAATAAGGATGAGCAGTTCCCAATTTATATTCAATTATGTCAAGAGAACGCTCGTAAAGTTGTAGTGATTCGTTAAGTCTTCCTATTTTGTGAAAGGTGTCTGCGAGATTTTTTAGAGTTGCTGCAACATCTGGGTGTTGTGTATCAAGCGTCTTTTCACGAATATCAAGTGCTCTTTGATAAAGTGGAAGCACTTTTTCGTACTCTCCCATTTCATAATAGAGTAACGCGAGATTATTTAGTGTTGTTGCAACATATGGATGTTCTGGGCCTAGCCCCTTCTCGACTATTTTAAGTGTTCTTTGATAAAGTGAAAGTGCTTTTTCGTACTCTCCCATACTTTTATAGAGGCCGGAGAGGTTGTTTAGTGTTGTTGCTACATCTGGGTGTTCAGATCCCAATCTCTTTTCACAAATGTCAAGTGACCTTTGATAAAGTAGAAGTGCTTTATCATAGCATCCCGTCTGATTACCATAACATCCCATCTCATAATAGAGTAACGCGAGATTGTTTAGTGTTGTTGCAACATATGGATGTTCTGGACCCAGCGCCTTCTCGACTATTTTAAGTGTCCTTTGATAAAGTGGAAGTGCTTTATCATAATTTCCCATATCAGAGTAGAGTAATGCGAGATCGTTTAGTGCCATTGCTACTTCTGAATTTTGTGGGCTAAGCATCCGCTCATAACTATCAAATACTTTTTGATAAAGTGGAAGCTCTTTATCGTAATGTCCCATCATTCGATAAAGTTCGGCAAGACCGTTTAGGGTTGATACAGTATCTGGATGCTGCGGACCCAACATCTTTTCACGAATATCAAGTGTCCTTTGATAAAATGTGAGTGCTTTTTCGTACTCTCCCAAGTGACGATAGAGTTCTGCGAGATTGTTTAGTGTTATTGCAACATCTGGATGTTGTGGGCGGAGTTCTGACTCAAGAATTTGCAGTATTTCTTCATAAAGAGGGATAATTAATTGCCAGAATGCTGCTTTGTCGAATGGATCAGATACAGAAATAAACCATCCGCATAATTCTTCTGCTTCAAGTGTCTCTTTTGCATGGTAGAAAGCTTCGATCAATGCGTTTTCGTGCTCTTGGGTTATTGCTTTGATATCAAGATCTTTTAGTTGATTGCCATAGAAGTCAAGCATGAAATTATGAACTTCTTTTTTCAAATCTGGGTCCTGGTAATCCTGCAGGCTTTTCTTCATAAGCTGGTGCATGGAACATTTTCCTTTATCGTCAATGTCCATAAAAGAGAAGCTATGCAGTTTTGAAAAACTAGTCGCAGGATACCCAGTATTAAATTTCTTGACCAATTTTTTGAATAGTTCACGGTTCCAGTATCTGGGAACCGATAAGACTTTCAGTGTCTCTTTTTCTTCCCTGTCAAGATATTTGACAAACCTGGAGAAAATACCTTCTGGAACCTTTGCAAAGTTTTCCGGTGTGGGTTGCTTTTTTTGCTTTATCTTTCTGTATATATCGATGGAGAGTTCAAGATAGTAGGGTACGCCTTCACTGCTCTCAATGAGTACGTTCTGGATATCCTCTTCAGTGATTCCGCACTGTTTTAACAGATCAAGAGCATCTTTTTCTGGAAGTTTTCCAATTTTACGCTGGTCAAGGTAATTTTGCCAGTCATTATCTACTTCTTCCCAGCGAAGGGATTCTTTTCCACAGATTACCCACAGACAGGATTTTTGTATATTTTCAATAAGTTTTCTGAGCCATTCGTCCCTGGAATTAAAACTTCCCTTGTCTCTTTCTTTTTCCCAGAGAGCTTCATAAGTGTCTATGAAAATGACTGCGGAGTCTGAAGTATTCTTCAGGTGATCAGCAAGGTCATGGGCCAAGTAAACAGGCAACCGTTCGTATATTTCTGTAGATTCGAGATCGGGAAGCTTGGAAAAATCTTCTTTGCGTTTCAGGGTCCATTTCTGATAGCGTTCAGGTAAACTTTTGGCAAGGTTATACACGTTTGGTATCAGGTTTACAGGAACAAATTCGTCGCAGATATCTAGAACGTCACGAACAATGCTAGCCTCTGAGTAGTTTTCTTTTACCAGGGGACTATGGGGGTTGATTTTTTTTCAAGTAGGTGGCAAGGGCAATGTCAAAAGAGTTGAATTTGATGCCGTATTTCTGGCGCAGCTGGCTGGAGAGGACTTCAAGGAATTTATATGGCTGCCTGTATTGTTTGGTAGCGAAGTCTATTGAAGTCCATATAACTCTTGTTTGCCGGTCCGATTCACTGTGTTTTTCGAGCAGGGTTGGAAGCTCTTTTCTAAGGCTGGTTTTTCCAATTCCGGCAACGCCATAATAGACCAGGATACTGTAGTCCTTTTGATCGATGATCTGGAAGGCTTTCTCAAAAGCTTCAATGAACTCTTTCCTATCAACGAATGGACATTCTACTTTCTCCTCAAAATTTGTAGGACAAATTGACACTCAATTCCTCCAAAAATCAGTTCCTGATCAGCGTAAATTTCCGACCTATTGAATTATTATTCAACTCGCCCTATATTACAGTACTGAAATCTTTCAATTAATTTCAAAAATCTCTGTATTAAGTGTCAGGTCTAGTTTCCGGAAACCGGGCCTGAGCTTTTGGAAACATGGGCTGAAATATACACAGGTTTTAATAGAAAACTTATGTGTTTTTCCAAGTTCTGCAACATATATCTGTATCCTTGAATAAGAGAAGTTATTTCAGGATCAATATCTTCTGAAGACTTTCAAAACCCAAAAAAATATGCAATCAATTACTTACATTAAGAAGATAATTATGAATATCAACTATCTTGAAATCGGAGTCTGTGGACTTTCTTGCAGACTTTGCCCTATGTATAATACTGAAGCAAAGAGCAGATGCTTAGGATGCAAGAGTCCTACCAGAATGACTGTTGGTTGCCCATTTATCACCTGTGCGTTAAAAAGAAAAGGAATTGAATTTTGCTGGGAGTGCGAAGAAAGCAACACTTGTGAAAAATGGAAGAAACATAGAGAAATCGGTAAAAAATTTGATTCCTTCAAATGTTATCAAACTCTTGAAGAGGATATTTCATTTATATGTAAGAACGGCATTGATAAATTTGACAAAATACAAAAACAGAGAGAGTATTTACTTAAAGAGATGTTAAAAGACTTTAACGAAGGTCGTTCAAAAAGCTATTATTGTATTGCTGCAACTGTTTTAGAACTTGAAGAACTTAAGAAAGCACTGAATCAAGCAAAAAGAGAATCTTATGGACTTAATGTCAAAGAAAAATCAAAGATTCTTCATTCGATTTTAGATAGTATCGCTTTAAAGAAAAAGCATTACTTAAAATTAAGAAAATAATATATGTTGTATCCTGTGTTATCCCAAAATAATTTCATGTACTCAAGACCTTTAGTTCTCCTATAATTTTTTTTCTTGCCTTTTCGTTGAGTCAAATCAGTAGCTGACATAAATATGGTTTGCTATTTCCTCATCAACAGCATATCTGGTCTGGTCAACCTCAAAAAGATATGAGGGAGACCTTCTGAGTAGGGTAATAGGCATTCCAGGGAGGATACCCATAGCTATTAGCTTCTGTAGAATTCCAAGGTTCTTTGTTTCAAGGTGGTCAATTTTTCCGGCTTTTCTGGGTTCCATTGCGCAGAGAGTTATAGGTTTCAGGGATAAGTGTGAGTTTCTGGTTACCATTTGAAGAACTTCCTTATGGATTGAATTATCTTTGCTTCTTGTACAAGTTCATATCCGCAGTTCGGGCAGCACTGCTTGCTGCAGCTGTGAAGTTTTCCGCAGCCAGTGCATTTCGTTTCATCAGCTTTCTCAAACTCGTTTCCGCAGAGTGGACATTTCACAGGCTCACCCCCAAAGAAGTCAGCAGGGTGTTTACAATAAAACCTGTAAGGAATGCAAACGGGAAAATGAAACCCGAAATTGCAAGGGCGGTTTTAAAACCTCTTTCCTTTATCGTCATCATGAACTGGGCTATACAGGGCATGAAAAGGGTAAGAGTAATAGCTGCAACTAAGAGTTGCACACCTGTCAGTAATCCGGAATCATGCATTCCATAAAGTCCAGCTGCCCCGAAATCTCTCCTGAAAAAACCGAAAAGGAAGACATCAGCTGCATCAGGAGGCAGGCCTATCCAGACTGTTGGGTATTCTATTACTTTCAGGGCAAGGGCAAAAAGGCCTGTTAGCCTGCCTATCCAGATTAGAACACTTGCCAGTACAAATAGGGGAAGAACTTCCAGAAAATACCAGTGCATTCTGGAGTAAGTTTTCGCAAGTATGTTCGAAAGCTTCGGTTTCCTGAGAGGGGGCATTTCAAGTATGAATGTAGGAGCTTCTCCTGGCAGGACTCTGGAAGCCAGGAAACCTATCAGGACAAACTCCAGTATTATTACTACAGTCCAGATAAGCAGGCTCTCAGGATTTCTCGAAAGGACTGAAAGAATAATGCCTAACTGTGCCGAGCAAGGAATTGCAAGAGCCAGCAGGATATTTGCAATAAGCCTTTCCCGCTTTGTTTCAAGGGTTCGGGTAACCATTGTAGCCATTGTCGAACAGCCAAACCCGAGCACCATTGGGATTACTGCCCTTCCGCTGAGCCCTATTTTCTTAAACATACCATCTAGGAGCAGGCCAAGCCTTGAAAGATATCCGGTATCTTCAATAATTGAAAACACAAGGAAAAAGGCTCCCACTATCGGAAGTATAAGGGCGATTGCATATGTTACAGCCTGGGTAAAAATCCCGTATTCTCCTACAAAAAGGTCCTGAAGAGCCGGATAAGGTACAAGTGATACGAACTTTGCAGTTACAAAGGGATTTATGTATCCTCCAAAGACTGTATTTTCCAGAAAATCAACAACGGTTCCAGCTGCAAATACACCTACGAACAGATAGAGTCCAAAGTACAGGATTAAAAACAGTGCAGGTATCCCAAGTACAGGATGAATGAGAATACTGTCGATTTTCTCGGAAAAACCGAGATTGCTATTTTGTATTTTACTTCCATTCTTTCCAGTGCCTTCTTCTGCTCTTATTTTTCCGATTTTCCCACTACTTTCGTTCTCGCTTCTCTCAGGCGTCTCCATTACCTGTTCCACTATTCCGTTTACATGTTCCTGACGCTTTATGGTGAACTGGTAGGAAAGAGGAACTTCAGATATCTTTGAGGCGGCTTTCACAAGTTTCCGGATTTCTTCAGAGCTTTTTTCATGGATTTCATCCCAATATTCTAGTGTTTTTTCAGCCCTGTGCAGGTATTCAAGGGCTGTTCTGTCTTCCTGGAGCATTAGGAGTGAGATAGCTCTTCTTGAGATTCCGGCTGAAATTCTGGCTTCTTTTGCAGGGCCAAGAAGACCTTCAACTGCTTCGATATATAGTTCAATTTCTGAGCCGTAGTCAAATTTATGCCTAAACTTTTGCGCATTGTTTCCAGGGGTAAACTCTGAAATTGTAGCTTTAAGTTCCTCTATCCCTTTTCCCTCGCTTGAAGCCGTTCCTACAACCGGGATTCCCAGGGAACGACTGAGCTCAGATATATTGATTTCAATTCCCCTTTCTTCAGCCTCGTCCATCATATTCAGGACAAGGATGAAGGGAAGCTCGGCTTCAAGTAGCTGAAGGGTGAAAGAAAGCATGCGTCTGAGGTTTCGGGCATCTACCACATGGAGGTAAACTGAAGCCTTTTCCTCAAAAAGCAGAAGTTGAGAGACCCTTTCTTCTTCACTTACAGGGAGCAGGGAATACATCCCGGGTGTGTCAATGATTTCATATTCCCTTTCTCCAATCCTTGCTTTTCCATGGGCAATTTCGACTGAGGTCCCAGGATAATTGGAAACCAGGGTATAACTTCCGGAAAGGGCATTAAAAAGGCTGCTTTTTCCCACGTTAGGATTTCCAATAAGTATAATTTTTGGAAGCCCTTTTCCAGGAACATATCCCTTTTTTCCACAGCAACATTCTTTTTCGGGACAGATAACTGGCAGTTTCATACTTTTACTCTCATTTTTAGGTAACCCTAATTATCGATTTTTCCTATTTAGGCATGCCTAATATTTAAGGTTACTGCAAGTAGTAAAATTCTGTCCAAATTTATTGTCTATTTGAGGACCATAATCTTGATTTTTCTCAGTTAATCAAACATCTATGAGCTTAAGTTCCAAGCTTAGCGAATTAATGAAAATTCAATGCCTTTGAAGAGGAAATACTATGAAATATATAAATATTGTAAACATGTTTGAAAAAAATTGAATGGAAAAAGTCTACTTTGTGATTTTTATTTTAATTCTTCTTATATTTATATTTCTGCTAGTATTATATTCACCAAATATAATTGTTCTATTGTATGTGCTTAAAATTTCCTTTATTGGCAAATCCCATGATATAAAACAGGGTAGAATTTACTATTGTTAGTACCCTCATCAAAATACACTGGATGATTTATTGATAAAATGAATATATCTGCCAACATGGGTGAATTGAAAAACTAACATTTGCAAAATCGATTAAGTTGAAACAGATCGGGGGAGTCAATAAAATGAGTCTAAAAAAGACACTGGGTATTTTGCTGGCATTTTGTTTTTTACTATCAGTTACCGCAGCGGTAGTAGGCGCTAAAGAGATGCCCAATATAACTGAAAAGAAGACAGTCAAAACCGCAGAGAAAGCGAAAAACGAAATGAAAGGTTTTTCTATCGATATCGAAAAAGCCACTTTGGAAAATAATAATTTCCGCAAGGTACTCTATACTGCAAAGCACAGCCAATTGGTACTTATGAGCCTCAAGCCCGGGGAAGATATCGGAATGGAAGTGCATGAGAATGACGACCAGTTTTTCCGCTTTGAAGAAGGACAGGGAAAGTGCATAATTAACGGCAATGAATACGAACTCGGTCCAGGATCTGCGGTGGTGGTGCCGGCCGGCGCTCAGCACAATATTATCAACACTTCGAAAAAGAGTTCTTTGAAATTCTATACGATCTATTCACCGCCTGTTCACAAGGACGGCATTGTACGCGCTACAAAAGCGGAAGCCGAAGCAAATCCAGAAGAATTTAACGGCGTGACTACGGAATAAAACCTTAAGAAGTAGAAATAATGCTTTATTTTCCACTAAACGTTTTTCTTTTTTATTTTTAAGTTAAAGATCGGAAATTCCTCGAAAACATTAGTTTACAAACCTCGCCGATGCTGTTGAATCTGTATCCCAAGTATCTCAACCCTTTTTAATGAATATGGAGCTTATAAGGGATTCCAAATCGATTATTGAGTTTCGAGATAGTCTATATCTATATCTATTAGTCAATATCTTATAGTCAATATCTTATGGACCGATAAGTTTTGTTTATTTCATTTTATTTCTCTGCTCATATCCCTGTAGTATTTGAATAGTTCTTGCCCCCATTTTATTGCCTGTGGTTCGAAGCTTGTCAAATACTGGCGATCAAACCTACCACTTTCATTGAATAATCCCAGGCTCATTATCCGGTCAGAGGCAGCAATGAGAGCTGGAATTTCCACCTCTTTTTTTTCCAGAATGTAAAGGCTTGAGTTTTCCATTTCAAGGAATTCTTTTCCCTTTTCTTCGAAATCCTCTACAAGCCGCAAGTATACCGCTTCGCTCAATACAAGGGAAACTTCAATGCCTTTTCTTGCAAGGTTGAGGAAAAGAGCAGGAAATTGAGGATGAAAATAAGAATAAAACATGTGGATACGGCTTGAGTTGGAAAGGATTTTTACAAACTCCGTATTCAGATCAAAAGTATGACTGAGATCGGGCTCTATAAGGTGATAGTCTCCAAGCTCACTAATCCTTTTTATGAGGTGGGAAGGAATGGGGGCGAGCTTTCTATCAACCCAAAATTCTTCATTTTTCTCAAATACTGATAAAGTATCAAGCAGAGGCTGCATTTTTTCTACAACAATTTCCCCTATCGTGCTGAGCCGGTACATTCCTTCTTCATGTATTACCAGATTCTCTTCTTTTAACATCTTTATCTGTGGGAGAAGAGCTGTCCTGGGCACCTGAAGCTTCTCAAGTATCTCTTCGATATTCTTGGGGCCTTCTTTCAGGAGCAGAAGAAAGTATTTTCTCTTCTCTGAAAATAAGATAAGATCAAGCAAGCCTGGATTCATTTTACAGTCGCCGTCCTGAACTTATAAAAAAGGGTTTCGTTCACCGATTACGTTTTCATGGATTTGTTTTTAAATCCTTTATAAGTGCCAAACTGCTAATAAAGATGTCGAAATTATTTGGAAACTTCGTCCTGTTCCTTCCCAGATTGGGAAAATAGCCGTAATTTAGTGAATTTACGGTAAAAAATCCTCTTTCAACTCTTATCTCCTTTCTATCCATTTTTTTATATGTATCCCGGAATAGATCAATAAGTACAGTTAAGTGAAAAGAACAAATGCAGTATCCTTAATGAGAATTTAACTGATTGCTAGTGTAGTTATATGAAACTTAATACTCAGAATGTTAAATTCAAAATTCTATTCATTCAGATTAGATCCAGAATCTTAACTTACTGCTCTCAGGTTTACTAGGAAACGTTGATATAGATGATGATGAGAAAAGGAAGAATCCAGATGAATGGTGAACAGATCCGAGTAAGTAGCAAACAACTCCAAGTAAATGGCAAATGGTTTCTGGAAACAAATAACCCTTTTATTTATTAGTTATATATTTTTCGTAATAACTTATAATAATGTCTATATTATAATAATGAGAATATTCCATAATTGGCAGGATGGATTTTACAACTGCCAATGTGAGGAAGGAAGGGCAATGGAAAAAGAAAAATTATACAGATTAAAAGCCGAAGCAAACCAGCTTTCCCCTATTCTTAATATCGGAAAGAACGGAGTAACGGACACGCTGGTAGAGGAACTAAATAAGCAAATAAAAGCTAACAGGCTTGTGAAGGTAAGGATACTGAAAAGCGCTGAAGAAGGAAAGGACTTAAAGAATATTGCTGAAGAGATTGCTGCCGCTACGAGATCCACTGTGATAGAGGTACGTGGAAGGACCGTAGTTCTGTATAGGTAAGAATTCAGGTGCAGGAACTAACCTTTTCCTGATTCCAATTTTTAGAGAGCCTTTGAATCGAAAACCTGTTCTTTATTTCAATGAGAATAACTTTTTGCCTTTTAGAATGAAGAATAAGGTTTTTCCGTAGAATCTCTGTAATAGGTTAAAGTCCATAAGTATACAACTGCTTTAATATAAACTACTATATATTTCGTTATGTTGGTAAGTTATTTATGCTGCAAAAGCAACATCGAGTTGCAAATTGTTCGCACACGATTTACAGATATTTCATTCTTTCTGAATAATCCCATGACTTGTATAAGAGTTAATGGATGAATAAACTGAATTTAACGGATGAATAAACTGAATTTAACGGATGAATAAACTGAATTATTGTCTGAATTATTGTATACGATTTCAAAATTCCATGTATGTGCACCTAAAGTGCCTGGAAGTTCCTTGAAACGGTTGAGTCGGGGTATTTCTCCTTTTGTTCTCAGATATACTAGGGCAGAGCAAGCCCCCACCCTCCGGAGAGATTGTTATGCTTGAAGATGAGTATCAACTTGAATTTTTCAAAAATAACGGGTTCGTCCGGAAGCAGTGCCAGAAATGTGGCAAGTTCTTCTGGACACGTGACCTTGATCGAAATACATGTGGAGATGCTCCCTGTGATCCTTATTCTTTTATAGGGAACCCGGCTTTTTCCAGGGAATTTGATATCTCCCAGATGCGTGAGTATTACCTCTCCTTCTTTGAAGAGAGGGAACATACAAGGGTCAATCGTTATCCTGTAGTTGCCCGCTGGAGGGATGACCTTTATCTTACCATTGCATCCATTGCAGACTTCCAGCCTTTCGTAACCTCAGGGCAGGTTCCCCCACCTGCAAATCCCCTCACGATTTCCCAGCCCTGTATTCGCCTTAACGACCTGGACTCAGTAGGCAGGAGTGGACGCCATCTTACAACCTTTGAGATGATGGCACATCACGCTTTCAATAAAAGGGATCACGAAATTTACTGGAAGGAACATACTCTGGAACTCTGTGATGAACTCCTTAATTCACTTAAGTTAGATCCCTTTGCTGTAAGTTACAAGGAAGAGCCCTGGGCAGGCGGAGGAAATGCGGGTCCCTGTGTAGAGGTTCTTGTGAACGGGCTTGAGCTTGCTACCCTTGTTTTCATGGACCTGAAAGCCGACAAAAAAGGCGATATTCTCATCAAAGGTGAGACCTACTCGAAGATGGATAACTACATCGTAGATACAGGGTACGGACTTGAACGTTTTGTCTGGGCTTCAAAGGGCTCCCCTACAATTTATGATGCACTTTTCCCTGGCATAGTAAACGAACTCATGGGGCTTGCAGGGCTTGAGCATGAACTAGCCAACTCCGAGTATGCAAATATTCTGTCCCAGAATGCGCGGCTTGCAGGGTTTATGGATGTCAGTGGACAGGCAAATCTTCTGGAACTCAGGAAAAAGGTTGCCTCGAGCATTGGAATGACCGTGGATAAACTCTCGGCTATAATGGAACCCGTAGAAAAGGTCTATGCAATTACTGATCATACTCGCTGTTTGGCTTTTATGCTTGGAGACGGGATTATTCCCTCGAACGTTAAAGCAGGCTACCTTGCCAGGCTTGTCCTCAGGCGGACTTTACGCATGATGGATGACCTAGACATCAGGACCCCACTTTCCGAGATTGTGGATATGCATATCAAGAATATGCCCGAGTATCCCGAGTTCAGGGAAAATTTCCCGGTCATACAGGATATTCTGGAATCGGAAGAAGAGAAATTCCGTAATACAATGGAAAGAGGACGCAGGATTATCCAGAAATCGGCCTCACACTTCAAGAAAACCGGGGAAAAGATTCCTTTATCCCAGTTAACTGAACTTTACGACTCCCACGGAATCCCGCCCGAGATGGCAAAAGAAGTAGCAGCCGAGATCGGAGTAGATGTGGAGTTCCCTGACAATTTCTATTCCATTGTTGGTGAACTGCATAACAAGGCCGAAGAAAAGGAAGAAGAAGTAATTCCGTTTGCAGACCGGCTTAAACATCTTCCGAAGACAAAGCGCAGCTTCTATGACGAGCCCACGCGCTTGGAATTTGAGGCTGTTGTGCTGGATGTCTTTGACAATAACATAGTGCTGGACAACACCTTTTTCTACGCCGAAGGCGGAGGGCAGCCTGCAGATATGGGAACAATCACTACCGGATATGCGGTATACAGAGTGGTGGACGTCCAGATCTATGACGGCGTAATAGTACACACCATAGAGAACTCTGATGGGGATCTTGAGATTAGCAAAGGTGATATCGCCACCGGAAAAGTGGACGAGAGGCGCAGGATGACTCTTGCCAGACATCATACGGCAACTCATATCGTAAATGATGCAGCCAGGAAAGTTCTTGGAAAACATATCTGGCAGGCTGGTGCCCAGAAGTTTGAGGACCACTCGAGGCTTGACCTTTCGCATTATAAGCATATCTCCCCTGAGGAACTGAAGCAGATAGAGCTTCTGGCAAATCGCACGGTTATGGAAAATAAGCGTGTTATTACGGAATGGATGCCAAGGACTGAAGCCGAGCAGGAATACGGCTTTGGGCTCTATCAGGGTGGAGTGCCTCCAGGAGATAAAATCAGAGTTGTAAAGGTCGGAGATGATGTTGAGGCCTGTGCAGGTACACACTGCGTCAGTACAGGAATTGTAGGCCCGATCAAAATCCTGAGGACCGAAAGAATCCAGGACGGAGTAGAGAGGGTTGAGTTTGCAGCAGGAGTTGCAGCTGTACGTGCTATGCAAAAGATAGATTCACTCCTGGCAGGTTCTGCAAAGACCCTAAGTGTACCTCCCGAACAGCTTCCAGCAAGTGTTGAGCGTTTCTTCGGGGAATGGAAAGACCTCAAAAAAGAAAACGAGAAACTTAAGGAAGAACTTGCCCGCGCCAGGGTTTACAAGTTGCTGGGAGAAGCCTCAGAGGTTGCAGGTCTCAAGGTTATTACCGAATTCATTCCAGGGGCTGATTCTCTTGAACTCCAGAAAATCGCTACCGAGTTCCTGAAAAATGAAGATGTGGTGGCCCTTCTTGCAAGCGACATCGAAGGCGTTAAGCTCGTAGCATCTGCCGGACAGAAAGCCTTAAATTGTGGAGTCAATGCTGGCAGTCTTGTCCGTGAAATGTCGAAGATTGTTAGCGGAGGCGGAGGCGGAAAGCCGGCCCTTGCTATGGGCGGTGGAACTGACCCTTCCAGAATTCAGGATGCGCTTGCTCGTGGGCTTGAACTCGTAAAAGAAGCCTGCAAAGAAGTCTGCAAGTAATGGAAATATCGGGCTTTTAATTCCCGAAATTTCTTCTTAATCTTCTTACTTTTTTTATTTTTTTATTTTTATTCTTCTCAATCTATTCTCTGCTTATTCAATTATTCTACCTTTTAGCTACATCTCTATCTTTCAAATTTTTTCAGCCTCATCAACCCTTTTTTCATTCGTTAAATATAACTTCGCAAAGGATCGCAGTTCCATCTTTTACAAAGAGATGCACGGTTTTATTTCCTTCAAGACCTTTTTCAACCTCGTTTCGGACTTCCCAGTAATCTCCGGGCTTCACGCCTGCTCTGAGCACAACACTTCCGACATTCTGACCTTTCAAGAATTTATTAATCTCCTTTGGTTCAAAGGGGCAGACTTTTAGCACAAGGTAATGATTTTTGATCATGGATTGCTTTATCAGGGCATCTGAGGTCAATAAAAGCCTTTTTTTGTCAACTCTGAATTGTTCAAAACTCCCCATAAAAGGCCCAGCCATCTGCATCATGGATTCCACAAGCTCAGGCAGCAGCCCGGCTGCAACTACAGATGGTTCAGGTTCGTAGGCGTTGAGTTTCATTTTGTCAGTTTCCTTTATTTGGGGGAGCCCATACCTTGAAACCAGTCCTTCGCCTGCAGGCAGAGCCACAGCCATGCGGTCATACTGCTTTAGCCCACCGAAGTAAAGGGTCAGACGGTTGAGCTGCCCGTCCAGTGAGATATATTCTTTTTCGCAGTCAAAAGGAATCCTTTCAGGCGGCATCTGGGGCGGGGCTTCAAAAGCAAAATTTCGGGTTTTTTCACCGTAAGCAGCCAGCACTTTCGGAATCCCCGGCTCAAGGCTTGAGACCTTTCTCTCGTTTTCTTCGGCCGGCCGGAAGGGATCAGAAAATATCACATCAACGGCCGGGATCTGCTCTATGACTTTCGGGTCAAGGGCGTCTCCGCAAATGAATTTCACATTATCAAGCCCGTACATTGCACAGTTCTGTTTTGCATATTCGATTTTTTTGGGGTCGATTTCCACTGCATACACGAACTCGCACTGCTGGGCAAAAAAGACGGTTTGTCCTCCTATCCCGCAGCTGATGTCAGCCAGAACCTTACATCTCAAACGCTGCGCCCTGTAACGGGCAATGGGCTCAGGGGTTGCAAAGCGCAGGCTTTCCTTATCCCCGTGCATGGGCTTCTCAAATTGTTTTCTCCGTGCCACGTCGATCAGGAGTAGTAGATAGTTTATGAGATTTAAAGGCAACTGAAAGGGAGGGTAGTTGAAATTCTCTACAAGCGATCACTCATTTTATCCGCATTCTGGTCAAGACTAAGGCTGGCTAAAAACGCAGGTCTTATTACTTTATTTTTAATCCACTTTGGAAATGATCACGACGTAGTTTTTCCCGTATTTTTCGGCACAGGCCGGACAGGTAGTATACCACATATACCATTTCTTGACTTCGAGGCCCTGATTTTTTGCGTAGGCTTCAAAATCCTGGCACCATTCTCCTGTTTTTTCGAAGTCTCCCTCATAGACTTTGCTCAAAAATTTCCCATTTAGTGTTACGTTTTCGGCGCCGTCCACTTCTTTATCAACAGCCAGGTAAAGATCCATGTTGCTTTCTGAGGTATGGTCCGACAAGCAGAGCCAGTCCGGCATTTCTGCACCTGCCCTGGCGACTTTCTCGTTCATCCGCATTATTACCTCTCCAAAATTAAGAGGCATGTAAAACTGTGTGGTAACCGAGTCCTTGACGAACCTTTTATTGTTCCATTCAAACAATTTTCCATCCCAGGGGGAGGGGTCAAACCGAGGACAACATTCCGGAGTTTCGATTTTGGTGGTCATAATTTTACACCCTGCTAAGTAATAACTTTTGATGTTATTTTAGATTTTGGTTTTACTTCTTTAGAGGACGTCGCGTCTATACCTCAAATTTTATAAAATTTATTGTATATTTTGTATTTTTAGATGGTAAAACGGAAAAGATGCCAATATTTCATTTGAGCCTTTACCGAGGGTTTTCGAAAATGGATCTCAGTCTAAATTTTTGCTCAATTTTTGTTTAGCAGGTCTTGCTCATGAGTTAAAAAAGGAATAAAGGACCGAAACGGTAGAAGATTAGAAAAAAGAAATGGAAAGATGGAGTGCTCAACTACACTTGAAACAATAGGAATTTACTGAATGAGGCCTTTTTTACTGCCTGAATTCCCAGCCTGATTAATTGCATTAACCATGCTCAAAAAATTTGTACCAGCTTGCTTTAACTTCCCTCTTACAGAATAACCATGTTTTTCGTATAACTTTAGAGCTTCTTTGTTTTCAGGTTTAACGATCAATGAGGTCCTGGAAATGCCAAGTTTATGAGATTTGAGGGTTGCTACCTTTAACAATCTGCTCCCAACCCCACACGCTCTGTACTGTGGATAAACGGCAAGTGAATCTATATAATATTCTCCAGGTTCTGCCTCTTTTGTTTTTAACATAGGAATTACTTTTCCATGGTAATCCTCGGTATTTGATTTATAAAACTTAGGGAGTTTTTCTACCAATAATTTATTCAAACGTGGAAAATGGTCTGAGGGAAACGACAAAACTAAACCTGCTATCCCGTTACTTCCCTCTGCGACATGTATATTTTGATAACTCAAAATATTGTCAGGCTGTTTATAGAATTTTTTAATAACCTCTTGAACAGCCTTCCGATTAGTAGATCCTGCCAGCACATAAGCACATTCTCCCCAGGCCATACAAATTAATTCTGCTGCTTCATCTGCATCTTCAATTCTGGCCTGTCGAATAAACACAATTATCAAACCTCCATAAATAAAGTTAATATTATAATTTGTTCTCTTATTATTCTAACATTATTTGTTTTCTTACAATCTATTCAAAAATAATTTATTCTATAAACAAGAAAGTTTCAGAACTACTTTTCATGATCGGAAACTTAATTGATAATTCCAAATTCGAAATTTAAAAAAGTATATTTGAGTTTTGGAATCAGCTCATAAGTATCAGCTCATTATTATCTCACTTGTTATTTTTTAAATTTTGAAGAATGACCCAAACCTGTTTGAGGCTATATTCGACACTAAATTCTTGAAGAATCAAGTCTTGCACTTCTCGAGCTAGCCAATTATCCCGTTCTTTAAGCATTTCCTTTAATTGTGTTTTCTGGAAATCTGAGAGTTTTGAGGGGCTTCCGCCTCTAAATTTAGGGATCAAGCCTTCGTAACCCTGAGAGTTCCATCTCTGTTGCCAGAGGTTCCCATTGCTTCTGGAAATTCCAACAATATTTGAAGCCTCTTTAACACTTTTGCCTTCATAACGGGCTTTGATAAATATGAGGCGTTGGACAACCCGACAATTTTTTTCAGCTTTGATCATTTGAACAAGTTTATCGTAACTTAGATGGCGAGTTATTGGGATTTGTTCAGGCTTGGACACACCTAATATAATATATTATATGTATTAAAGTTTATGTAAACAGCTGTAATAGTTCCACTTCTAAACCTACAGTATTATGGCATTTTTCAAAATTAAACGGCTATGCTTCAATTCTTATTTTTGTGGGGTTTGTTTTTGAATCCATGTAGATTACAAAATATATGATACATTAGTTGAGCCTCATTCCTTTTATTGGATCTTGCTCACGAATAACTCTCATTTTAAAGGAACGTGTGGACTTGGCATTGTTTCAATCCTTGTTTTATTGGATCTTGCTCACGAATTGTTCTTACAGTTGCGAAGTCAACCACTGAAAGCGGTTTCAATCCTTGTTTTATTGGATCTTGCTCACGAATGAGATGATCCAGAGTATAGAATTCTATCATCTGTTTATAAGTTTCAATCCTTGTTTTATTGGATCTTGCTCACGAATAACGCTTGCATTCTGACAGTCCTTTATCATCTGTTTATAAGTTTCAATCCTTGTTTTATTGGATCTTGCTCACGAATACCTGATCCTGATTTTGATTTCTCACCGAAAAAAGTTTCAATCCTTGTTTTATTGGATCTTGCTCACGAATCGCCTGCAACGTCGGGGGATGTGGAATCCTTTACAACAGTTTCAATCCTTGTTTTATTGGATCTTGCTCACGAATAGGTTAGGAGAATTAGCAACCCTAGATATGCAGGTAGTTTCAATCCTTGTTTTATTGGATCTTGCTCACGAATCCCGGCATCAGATTACGAATTAGCTCTTTATAGTTGTTTCAATCCTTGTTTTATTGGATCTTGCTCACGAATAAACCTACAATTCGTCTAATTCTGACTAAATAGGGGGGTTTCAATCCTTGTTTTATTGGATCTTGCTCACGAATTTAGATAATGGTAGAATAAACGATAGAAACGTTATAGTTTCAATCCTTGTTTTATTGGATCTTGCTCACGAATTGAAGGGGACATCCTTGCTTGCCTGAAAGACAGTTGTTTCAATCCTTGTTTTATTGGATCTTGCTCACGAATTCTTCAGCACTTGAAAGTTTGAAAAATACTGCAAGGTGTTTCAATCCTTGTTTTATTGGATCTTGCTCACGAATCTTATATTTTTCTTTTAATTCATCGTCTATAGAATCGTTTCAATCCTTGTTTTATTGGATCTTGCTCACGAATAGCATTGATTCCCAGTAACCCTTCCGCGTCTTATGGTTTCAATCCTTGTTTTATTGGATCTTGCTCACGAATCGGTATACATTACCCGCTTGTTGGTCGATCCACCGGTTTCAATCCTTGTTTTATTGGATCTTGCTCACGAATCTATAACAAGGAAAAGAGGAAAAAAATTATGGAGGAAGTTTCAATCCTTGTTTTATTGGATCTTGCTCACGAATTATAGCAATCCTCGTTGGAGGTGAGTGGGACTCTGGTTTCAATCCTTGTTTTATTGGATCTTGCTCACGAATCCACCACCAAACCAGTAGGTATGAGCTAATTCTTTCGTTTCAATCCTTGTTTTATTGGATCTTGCTCACGAATGCTCATACCCGAATATCCTGCGTTAAATCCAACCTGTTTCAATCCTTGTTTTATTGGATCTTGCTCACGAATACCCTAATTCTATCAGCCTCGTTCCTATTTGGACATAGTTTCAATCCTTGTTTTATTGGATCTTGCTCACGAATCGTTTAGTTCCATTTAATACCTCATCATTTTTACAGTTGTTTCAATCCTTGTTTTATTGGATCTTGCTCACGAATATTTTGAGGGATATATGATGAAAGAAATTAAAGATCTTAAGTTTCAATCCTTGTTTTATTGGATCTTGCTCACGAATGGGTTAATCCGTTTGTTTTTAAGTGCTTCTTTGTTCTGTTTCAATCCTTGTTTTATTGGATCTTGCTCACGAATATTTTCATTTTATTCTTCCTTCTTGGCCCTCACGTTTCAATCCTTGTTTTATTGGATCTTGCTCACGAATTTTTTTTGCCTCGTCTTTCTCAGGGACTTCAGGGGAAGTTTCAATCCTTGTTTTATTGGATCTTGCTCACGAATCCATATTCTTATGGTTATGCATATGAGTATGAGCGGTTTCAATCCTTGTTTTATTGGATCTTGCTCACGAATCATAGGGAAACAAAGCTTTGAAAATACCTAATTTTAGTTTCAATCCTTGTTTTATTGGATCTTGCTCACGAATTCACCACGATAAAATCACAAGAGAAAGAAAACACAGTTTCAATCCTTGTTTTATTGGATCTTGCTCACGAATAATCAAAGTCCTGCTGGTCATGGCCGTCTAAGAAAGTTTCAATCCTTGTTTTATTGGATCTTGCTCACGAATATATTGTTAAGGAAGGCATTTCTGAAAACAAAGGGTTTCAATCCTTGTTTTATTGGATCTTGCTCACGAATTTATGGAATTTCGGAGCTGATATACCTGCTTTTTAAGTTTCAATCCTTGTTTTATTGGATCTTGCTCACGAATCCTCTTTCTTTTTTCAAAATCTTCTCTTGTGTAATCGTTTCAATCCTTGTTTTATTGGATCTTGCTCACGAATGAATCCAAGGAGACTTTTCTATACTTTTCACATTAGTTTCAATCCTTGTTTTATTGGATCTTGCTCACGAATTTAATTTCCTTTTTCGTGATAACAAGATAGCAGGAAGTTTCAATCCTTGTTTTATTGGATCTTGCTCACGAATTTCGAATTGTGACAGTATCAGAAGACATATAGAGTGTTTCAATCCTTGTTTTATTGGATCTTGCTCACGAATAGGGCAAAAATTTCCTTTATTTAGCTAGAAAAGGCCTGAAATGAACTAAATTTTAGGACTAAAAATCTTGTTGGAAAATTATCAAACCCTTTATAAATACAAGAAAAACAGGGCTTCTAGCGGTTTGGAAACATTCTATTATATGCCTTTCTTTCTATTTAACTTTTATATTTTAAGGAGTTTTAAGTAAATCTAAAGGCCGGTTTAATTCAATAATGTTTTTGCTATTTTTTAAAACATCGAGTTTAAACTATTTTCTTTACCCAGAAAAATCTATTCAATCCAAAACTAACAAACGAATGATAATAATATTTTGTACTATTTAATTCTATACAATCACCATATTAGTGTTACATACATTTAGGAATGTATTTATAATAAAAAGAGTTTAGTTTAGTTCATCTTAATTTTTGTAAAAAAAGTATTACTATTGCACTATATTTTCTTCGAAACATGTTATTTTTACGGATTTGAGATTACTGAAAGCACTATTGTAGTAGTACTATTTCAATTCTAATATTATGAGAAAGGAGGAGTTTAGATTAAGAAAAACCAGCAATATTTCTTAATAGGGGCAATAGCCATAATTGTTGCGGCCGCTTTTGTTTTTATGTCGACTGGTGAGCCAGACAACCCGAATTATCAGGTCTCTGATGAATCTGTTTCCGGGGGTTCGGATGAATTAATTTCTGAGGGCTCGGATGAGCTGGTGGCTGCAGTAGGAACCCACGGCGGGGAGCCGGAAACCGGTTTTAACCCAATTACTGGATGGGGCTCTAGTCGCGAACCGTTAGTTCAAAGCACTCTCTTTAAAAAAGATAGTAATGGTTCTCTGATTAACGATTTAGCAACAGGGTATTCTGTTAGTGAGGATGGGTTGACCTGGACTGTTAAAATCAGAGATGATGTTAAGTTCCATGATGGGGTACCTTTAACGGCCAGCGATGTAGCATTCACTTTTAATAAAGCGGCAAATTCCAGTGGAAAACTTGATCTCTCCATGCTGGACAATGCGGTAGCCCTCGATAATTACACGATTGAATTCAAATTAAATGATCCGCAGACAACTTTCATTCACAAGCTTGCCGTGCTCGGAATTGTGCCGGAACATGCTTACAATGAGAGTTACGGAGATAATCCAATAGGGTCGGGCCCATACAAATTCATACAATGGGATAAAGGCCAGCAGGCAATCTTTGAGGCAAATCCGGATTATTATGGCCAGAAACCATACTTTAAAAAATTGACTTTACTCTTCATGCAGTCCGACACAGCTTTTGCGGCGGCGAAATCAGGACAGGTTGACCTTGCCGAAATTCCTTCTTCTTACGCTAATCAAAAAGTAGATGGAATGAAAATGATATCCTTTGATTCCGTTGATGCGCGGGGAGTAAGCTTCCCAATGCAGCCCGATACAGGCAAGAAAACGGAAAATGGCTACTCAATCGGAAATAATGTAACTTCCGATCCTGCGATAAGAAAAGCCCTGAGCATTGGAATAGACAGGCAGGCTTTAATCAATGGTGCATTAAACGGACAAGGTGAAGAGGAATTTACGGGTGTGGATAAATTACCGTTCGGAAATAAGGAAGCTGCTTTTGAAGATGGAAATATCGATGAAGCAAAGAAGATTTTAGCGGATAGTGGTTGGAAAGACACCGACGGTGATGGAATCCTTGAAAAGGATGGGTTGAAAGCCGAATTTACTTTATTGTATTATTCAAATGCACAGGATAGACAGGCATTAGCCGTTTCATTGAGCGAGGAAGCCCGAAAACTTGGCATAAACATTAAAATTGAGGGCAAAAGCTGGAATGAAATCGATACTCTGGCGCATTCAACTCCGATAGTTTTCGGTTTCGGTTCACTTGACCCGACTGATTTATACCTGAAATACTACAGCAAAAGCTACAATCCTTCAAACTACAACAATATAATAATGTACAACAATTCGATCGTGGATAATTATCTAAGGACAGCCATAACCAGTACTGATCAGGATACTGCCAATAAAAACTGGCAGCTGGCTGCCTGGGACGGAACAACAGGCTTTTCTGCAAAAGGAGATGCTACTTGGCTCTGGATTGCAACTGTTAATTACCTGTATGTTATGGATGAGGATTTGGATATCGGGACTCCAAAAATCCAGCCTCATGGTGCTGATGCCTTCGGTAATATCCTGGAATGGAAACGCACAGAAAACTAAACCCAAAGCTGGATTTCAGCAAAGCTGAGGAGCAAAACTCCTCAGATACTTTTTTGACGAATTTGCTTAAACTAGTATTTGTCCGTTTTTAGATTACTGTTCTCTTTTTCTATAAATTCGTCAGCTTGCAAGGGGCGCGTCAACGCATCAACTACTTTAATATGCAGAAAAACACGTAGAATTCTTTATTTAGTATTACTAAACTCCTTAAAACTACGAATTAGTAACACATAAATTTCGAAATGTATTTATAGTAAATTGTTTTTAATTGATTTGTCTTAATTTTACCATAAAAAGTATTATTTTATTGTCACCATTAATCAAGAAAATCTTATCCATAATATAAAATTCTGAATCATATGAATAAGCCAAAAATCCTTGCTTTACAGTTCAACTCTTGCTTAAATGTTCATGACTCTGGTAAAATAGAGGAGGTATCTATATTAAGAAAAACCAACAGTATCTACTGGTAGGGACAATAGCCGTAATTCTTATGGTCGCCTTTGTTTTTATGTCGACTGGTGAGCCAGACAATCCGATTTCCCAGGTTTCTGATGAATCAGTCTCCGGCGATTCGGATAAATTGGTTTCTCAGGGCTCGGATGAATTAGTGGTGAATGTAAATTCGCATACTGGTGAACCAAAAACAGGATTTGATCCGCTTCTGGGATGGGGGTGCGGGCATGTAAATTTTGAGCCACTGATACAAAGTACTCTTTTTAAATCAGCTGACGATGGAAGCATAATAAACGATCTTGCTACAAATTATTCTGTCAGTGAGGATGGGAAAACTTGGACTGTGCATATAAGAGATGATGTCAGGTTCACTGACGGTGAAAATTTAACCGCAGAAGATGTAGCATTTACGTTTAATACCGCAATTGAAAGCAACTCCGAACTGGACATGAGTAATCTCGAAAAAGCCACGGCAACAAATAATACTGCAGTTGAATTCCAATTGAAAGAACCTCAATCCAGCTTCATATGGAGACTCAGATACGTTGGGATTGTGCCAGAACATGTATACAAAAAAGAAACCTACGGATCGAATCCGATTGGATCGGGACCTTATAAATTCGTACAATGGGATAAGGGGCAGCAGGCAATCTTAGAATTAAACGAAGATTATTATGGCGAAAAGCCGTACTTCAAAAAAATAACCATGCTATTTTTAGACAAAGATACTGCGTTTGCAGCGGTAAAATCCGGGGATGTGGACGTAGCTGAGATTGAAATTAGCCATGCGAACCAGACCGTAGAAGGATATAAGTTAGTATCTCTTCCGGCAGCAAGGGCACAGGGACTTTCCTTCCCTATGCAGAATAACACTGGTCAAAAAAGCCTTCAGGGAGATCCGATAGGCAATAATGTCACAGCCGACATAGCAATTCGAAAAGCCTTGAACGTCGGCATCGACAGAAAAGCCCTGCTTGAAGGAGTGATTTATGGAAAAGGAGCTGTAGAATATACTGGAGTAGACCAGCGGGACTTCGGAAACCCTGAAGCCAAAATCAATGATTCAAATCTCGAAGAAGCCCGAGAAATATTGGAAAACGCAGGCTGGAAAGATACCGATGGCGATGGAATCCGGGAGAAGGATGGAACTAAAGCCGAATTTAAACTATACTATTCTGCTTCTGATCAAACAAGGCAGGCTCTATCGGTAGCTGTAAGTGAGCAGGCCCGGAAATTAGGTATAAAAATAGACCTTGTAGGCGCAAGCTGGGACGAAATATATGCTAATCAATACAGTTCTGCTGTTCTATACGCTTACAGCAGTATAGATACCTTTAATCTCTACCTGCAGTACCACAGCAAGGTAGCCGATGACACCTACAAAAATCCCGGGCTTTACAATAATTCTGTTGTAGACGGCTATTTGGAAGCAGCTTTAAGGTCTACAGATCAGGATCAGGCTACGAAATACTGGCAGCTAGCCGCATATGATGGAAATACCGGTTTTGGGCCTGCAGGCGATACGACCTGGTTATGGCTTGTAACAATTGATTATCTCTACATGGTGGATGAAACCCTGGATATGGGTACCCCACAAAGAAACGCAGGAGCAGATGTTTTAGGAAATATCTATGAATGGAAAAGGATAGACGCAGCCAGCTTGACTTCTAAATAAGGAATTATCCTGCAACTATGGGAGATTAACCCTGTAACTATGGGTAATTAATCCTGCAATTGGCGAGTAATCAATCCTGTAATTAGTGAGTAATTGAGCCTTCAGTTAGCGAGTATCTGAGTCTGGATATCAGAATACAGACTCAGCTATTCACTTTTACCTCTCTTTTATTCACATCTGGGTTTGATGCGACTGATTGGAAAAGGTAACAAAAACTTCTATTTTACCGAATTTAGTTCTATTCTGGCTTAAAAAAGTACGAAAACACTTCACAATTCCTGGAAATTGTCCACAGACTGACTGGTAGTCATGTTAAAATGGAGATCATTATAAAATAATTACGTATGAGGGAGTAACGTGTCAAACAATGAAAAAATAGCAGGCTTTGTCGGAAAAAAGGCCCTCAGGTTGACAAGTCTTTTGATTGTAGTTTGTTTTGCAAGTTTCATGCTTATCCAGTGTTCACCTATAGATCCCGTTAGAGCCTATATTGGGGAAATGCCAGTAACCGCAGAGCACAAAGCTAAACTTGAAGCTTACTGGGGGGTTAACACCCCTCCGCAGGATAAATTCCTGAACTGGGCTGGAGATATTCTTAAAGGAGACTTTGGGACTTCACTGATTTTTAGAATTCCAGTTATTGACGTCATTAAAGAACGATTTACAGCCTCCCTTGTTCTTATGGGGGTTTCATGGCTGTTTTCAGGAATTTTAGGTTTTGTTTTAGGAATAATCGCGGGTGCAAAGCAAGGCACATGGGTCGATAAGGCAATAAAGACTTATTGTTACGCTCTGGCTGCTGCCCCAACCTTCTGGCTGGCACTGGTGCTTCTCATGGTGTTTTCTGTGTATCTGGGCTGGTTCCCAATAGGATTAAGTGTACCTATAGGGGTTACAGCCGACGATGTGACATTTTTTGACTGGTTTAAGCGTTTAATTCTCCCTGCACTAACTTTGAGTTTATTAGACATTGCTAAAATTACAATGTTCACTCGGGAAAAATTAATCGAAGTTCTATCCAGTGATTATGTCTTATTTGCAAAAGCAAGAGGTGAAAAAGGGCTGGATCTGGTATTGAGGCATGGGATTCGAAATGTTGCGCTTCCGGCCATTACTCTGCAGTTTTTAGGATTCAGTGAGTTGTTCGGGGGCACAGTCCTGGTTGAACAGGTCTTCTCATATCCTGGGATCGGGCAGGCCGCAGTAGCAGCAGGACTGAGATCCGATGTACCGCTGCTTTTGGGAATCGTCATCTTCAGTGCTTTATTCGTTTTCTTCGGAAATCTGATTGCTGATATTATCTATGAATTCGTTGACCCCAGGATAAAACAACAGGAGGCGTCAGTATGAGTACGGCTGTTGTGACCGTTAACAGGGGATTATTTCGAGGATTAAACCTGAGGCAGAAAACGCTTCTGATAATAGGCTCCACCTCACTTTTATTGCTTGGAATTGTGGTTTCCAGCGTGTTTTTAGGCGGGGAGCCGTTACAGACTAACTTTGGCTCTAAAAACCTTGCCCCATCTCTGGAACATCCATTCGGGACAGATTGGATGGGAAGAGACATGTTTGTAAGAACTCTGGAGGGACTGGGTCTAAGTATATTAGTTGGAGGGCTCGCTTCCACAATCAGTACTGTACTGACCGTAATTTTAGGATTACTTTCAAGTGCAGGAAAGACTGCAGACTCTTTTGTGTCCTGGCTAGTAGATCTGTTTCTTTCAATTCCGCATCTGCTTTTAATAATTCTCATTTCCATCGGGCTCGGAGGGGGAGCAACAGGGGTCATCATCGCAGTGGCATTAACACATTGGCCTAGTTTAACAAGGGTCGTAAGAGCAGAAATCAAGCAGCTGAAAACCCAGGAGTATATTCATATCTCCAGAAATCTTGGCAAATCGAAATGGTGGATAGCTTCAAAACACATTCTGCCTCATCTGGTTCCCCAGATCCTGTTAGGCACGATTTTAATGTTCCCACACGCTATTTTGCATGAAGCTTCAGTCACATTCCTTGGGTTTGGGCTATCACCCCACGAACCGGCAATTGGTATAATTCTGTCTGAATCTATGAGGTACCTCTCAGCAGGATACTGGTGGCTTGCATTTTTCCCAGGATTGTCCCTGTTAATTGTGGTCCTGGCATTTGATATGATTGGAGAAAATTTAGGAAAGCTGATGAATCCGAAAAATGCCCATGAATAAATTTCTTCCATTATTGGATTAGAGATTTGCTGGATTCCGTTATTGAATTATTAATTTGCTGGATCAAAAATGGATCGGGTAAAAATATATTAGAGTTACATTTGGAGAGTGTGAAATATGGGAAATAAAGCTGAAATTAATCCTGAAAAAGAATTAAACACTGAAAAAGAGTTAATCACTGGACTTGGAACAACCTCTGGAAATATGAAAAAAACTGAGGCTCTGTTAAAAGTAGAAGACCTTTCACTTTCGTTCACTCAATATGAATCTGGACTTAGACAAACCGAATTGAAAGTAATTTCTAATTTGAGTATTC
Organism: Methanosarcina sp. UBA289; assembly: GCA_002496565.1. Taxonomy (GTDB): domain Archaea; phylum Halobacteriota; class Methanosarcinia; order Methanosarcinales; family Methanosarcinaceae; genus Methanosarcina. Next base: position 148,577 of record DAKJ01000005.1, read on the forward strand.
AGGCTTATAAAGGCGAAATTCTGGCTATTGTAGGATCAAGCGGATCCGGTAAAAGTCTTCTGGCTCATTCGATTCTAGGAATTTTGCCTTCAAACGCGAAGCTCGATGGGAGGATAGAGTACAATGGCGCAGAACTTACCCAGGAACGAAAAGAAGAAATGAGGGGTAAAGAAATCGCCCTGATTCCGCAAGCCATAACCTATCTTGATCCTTTAATGAAAATCTCGAATCAGGTTATAGGATGTGTTGAAAAGAAAAATGAAGGTTTAATGAAGAAACTTCAGAGAGAAATTTTCCAGAGATACACTTTAAAGCCCGAGGTCGAAAGAATGTTTCCTCATGAGCTCTCAGGAGGGATGACCCGAAGAGTTCTGGTTTCCACTGCTGTAATAAGCTCTTCAAAGCTCATAATTGCGGATGAACCAACCCCGGGCTTAGATGAAAAAACTTTGAATGAGACCCTGAGCTACTTTAAAGACATGGCAGACAAGGGCTGCGCAGTGATACTTATAACTCATGATATCGAGGCTGCATTAAAAATTTCTCACAAAATTGCAGTATTCTACGCTGGCACGGTTTTAGAAGTCGCTAATGTTGAAGACTTTAAAAATAATGGTGAGAATCTAAGGCACCCATACACCCGTGCACTCTGGAATGCCCTTCCCCAGAACAAATTCCAGGCAATCAAAGGCCATCAACCAATGCAGGATGAAGTCATTGATGGATGTATCTTTTATGAAAGATGTTCCAGAAAGAAAGCTCTCTGTGCTCAGGGGCTTCCTCAATTGAAACAGGTAAACGGAGGAATGGTGAGGTGCAATAATGCATCTTAAAGGTGAGAACGTAAGTTTCGGATATAAAAGAAACAACTTGATTTTAAAGGATGTTAACATTTCTTTAGGCAGCGGAGAGGTATTAGGCCTAATTGGGGATAGTGGAAGCGGAAAATCAACTCTCTGTAAGATCTTGGCTGGCTACGAAAATAAATATCAGGGGAAAGTAACTCTAGATGAAAAAGAAATTCCGCCAAAAGGCTATAATCCGGTCCAGCTTGTCTTTCAACACCCTGAAAAAGCTGTAAACCCTAAATGGAGAATGAATGATATTCTAAATGAAGGACATTTTGTTTCACAGGATATTTTAGAGGCGTTTGGAATAAAAAATAACTGGCTTAATCGATGGCCCAATGAGCTTTCCGGGGGAGAACTCCAGAGATTTGCCCTTGCAAGAGCTTTAAGCCCTAAAACCAGGTTTTTAATCGCAGATGAAATAACTACAATGGTAGACTCTATTACTCAAGCTCAAATCTGGAATATAGTTTTGGATATAGTCGAAGAGCTTAATATCGGAGTACTGGTCGTAAGCCATGACAGGAATTTAATCAATAGATTATGCAACGATACCGTTTATTTAAAAGATATTAATAATACTTAATAAAGTCCTTTACTTATAGAATGAAGGGTAAATCCCAAGGGTTTTAATCTGGAGATATGGCGACAACACGGCATTTGGCCTTGTTCCTGTCTCCTCTTTAGGTAACCTCGAACATTGCCTCTGTTGCATCAGGCCTCGCATATCGAATATCCTTTCACGGAATCATGTCTCTTATGAATCATGTCTCCTATATCTGTATAAAACGGACTGAAAGCGGCCTTCAGTATTCAAAAAATGAACTTTATAATTCCAGAAATTCTATTTTAATTAGAAAAGAAAATGTAAATGAAGGGAGGGTTTAGTTATTCTCCCTTTATTATCCTTACAATGTCGTTTCCGACATCCGAGGTGGTACTCTTGCCGCCCATGTCATAAGTTTTTACTTTGCCATCCAGGATATTTTTCTGAATTGCATTGACTATGGTGTCTGCTGGTTCCTTTTCTCCGAGCTGTTCTATTAACATGGCACCTGCCCAGATTGTGGCAATAGGATTGACATTATTCTGGCCCTTGTACTTCGGGGCTGAACCGTGAATAGGCTCGAACATGCTTGTGCCTTTCGGGTTGATGTTTCCGCCGGGAGCAAGGCCGAGGCCTCCCTGGATCATGGCTCCGAGATCGGTGATGATATCTCCAAACATGTTCGGGGTTACGACCACATCGAACCATTCAGGGTTTTTCACAAACCACATAGTGATTGCGTCTACAAAGTTAAAGTCCGTGGTAACGCCTGGATGTTTTGCAGAAACTGCATTAAATTCCTCTCTCCAGAAGCCGTAGATATCGGAAAGCACATTTGCCTTATCAACGGACGAAACATGCTTTTTCCGTTGTTCGGCAAAATCAAAGGCGTACTCGATAACCCTCTTTGTGCCTTCTTTGGAGATCAGTCCTATCTGGTATCCTATTTCTTCGCTATCAGTCTCGATATCAAGTCCAAATTTTGCGGAGTAGAGCGTTCGCTTGACTTCAAGAAGGTCTTTGCTTTCTCCTTTTTTTGCCCTGCCGCCGATCCCTATGTAGAAGTCCTCGGTGTTTTCTCTGACAACTACGAAATCGATATCTTTTGAGGTTTTGTCTTTGAGGGGAGTCCAGACTCCGTCAAGGAGTTTTATCGGGCGAAGGTTGACATACTCGTCAAAGTAAAAGCGTGCAGTTAATAAGATTCCCTTCTCAAGGATGCCAGGAGCAATCCTGGGGTCTCCGATAGAGCCAAGGTAAATGACAGGGTATCCAGATAACTCTTTTAAGGTATCTTCGGAAATTAATTCTCCCGTCTCAAGATAATGATCTGCTCCATGCGGGTATTCAATCCATTCTACATCAAAACCAAATCTTTCGCCAGCGGCATCTATGACCTTTCTGCCTTCGGCGATAATTTCTGGGCCAATCCCGTCGCCCGGGAGGACCGGAATCTTATACTGCGTCATATTTATACTCCTTTCTTATTTACAGGCAAAGCTGCCTTTTTATTGTGAGATATCAAACGCGGACAGGGCTGTCTCAGGACAGCTTTCTCTTTGTTAACGCTCAGAGACCAGTTTCCTGGCATATTCTATAAGTCCTCCCTCATCCACGATTTCACGCACGAAATCAGGGAGAGGGGTTGCCTGGTAGGTCTCACTTTTTGTCTTGTTTACAATAACTCCTGTGGCAAGGTCTACTTCAAGCTCGTCTCCGTCATCGATCTTGTCAGTATCAGGGCATTCCAGGACAGGAACTCCGATATTAATTGCGTTCCTAAAAAAAATCCTTGCAAAAGACTTTGCAATTACACAGGCTACCTTTGCTCCTTTAAGGGCTAGGGGCGCGTGCTCACGTGAGGAGCCGCAACCAAAATTGCTTCCCGCGACCACGATATCATTTTCATGAACGTTTTTTGCAAATTCGGGGCGCACGCCTTCAAACGTGTACTTTGCAAGCTCTTCAGGGGTATTGTAAATTAGATACCTTCCGGGAATTACTGCGTCAGTATCAACGTCATCTCCGAATTTCCAGGCTCTTCCTTTCATAACATCACCGGTCTTTTGTTGCAATTAAATGCTGCTCAATTAAATGCTGTTATATTAGAATTCTTACAGCCTGAACTTAGCTGCATTCATAGGGTTGAAGTGTCACAGGTAATATTTAAATTATTTTCTGGCATGATATAAAAATTGGTTAACAATCCCGACCTTTTTACTCCTGAATTCCCCCGGAAAATCTACAAAAGTCAGTTCCTTTTATTGTTTAACTGCACTTTATCTGCTTATCTCTTCAGTATGAGGTTCAGGAATACTTGGTTCTCTTTCTCCGTGCCAATTTAGTCTCGGGCTGATGCGCACAAGATAGCATAAGGTTTCAGGGCACCAAGATAAGCGGTAGCTTCCTGTGAGTGGTCAAGTGCCACGTAAGTTTCAATGGATTTGAACCCCTTTCAGGGATTCTCTTCACTTCCGAGTACAAGCAGTGTCCCTGTAATTTTTCCCCAAATATATGCCCGATCTCGCCTGACCTCTTTGCTTTTGATTTTCGGCATTTAATAGTATCGGACTGAAAACTATCTAATATAATTTATTCACGCTGCCTTGTATAAAAAGGATACGTCTTTTAAAACTCTAAATTCCTAGAAATGACTCTTAAATAACTCTATAAATTCCTAACTAGATTCTCAAGATTTAAAATGACTCTAAATTATTTCAAAAAACTCGAAAAACTCGCATACCAAGATACTCTAAATTCAGAATATTTAAAATTTAAAATATTTTAAATTTAGAGGTTGAGATATAAGCTCAATCCTGAAAAGTAAGCACAACTAATTCGCCTGATAAAAGTTTTCTCTCAAGCCTTTTTAAAAAAGACTTACTTAGGATAAAGGCTTACTTAGGATATTATCTTATCCAACTGACCTGTTTGAGCTGCGATTTTGATTTCCCGAGCTATTCTCCTTCCAGTTGAGAGATTCTCCTCCATCAGGTCAGCATAAGGAGAACCTGAAACGTAAAGGTTTGTTCCTGCAACAATTCTGGCCGATATTTCAAAGACTTTAATCTCAAGCGTATCCGTAAAGACGGTTTCAAGACAGAAAGCCCCTATCATCCCGCCAAAAAGGCCCAGAGATTCTTCAACTACCCTTTCTCCAAGAGAGAAAATCAGGGGTAAGAGGGACTCTCTTGCTACAAGGGGCATATTTCCTGTAACTACATAGGTCGGGCGGATTCCAGCTTCTACGAGTTCTTTGGGTGAACCGAGCCTGAAGATTTCGTCCGCATTGGATTCTACCCTGCGGTCCATGCTCAGAAGCTCAAGGCTGCCCTGGCTTAAAGTGTATCCTTCGTTTCGGATTGGAGAATAGAAGTAGTGTAGATAATACCGGGTTCCGGTGATAAATTCCTGAATCGTGTACTTCTGGGTTTTATCCACGAGTTCATTGAATTCTTCGTAGGTTTTTGCGACAAAGAAACCTTTTCCTCCTTTTGCTCCGTCGTACTTAACCATTACAGGTCCATTGATGTCGTGAGGATCGTCGATTTTCTTCGGCATATGAATGCCTGCTCCAAGCAGCCACTCACGTTCTTTATCCCTGTCCGACTCCCATTCGAGCACAGCCCGGTTTCCAAAGGTAGGCACGGCCATCTCTGCAAAATTTTCCGTACCAAGATAAGCAACGACTGAGCCGTGTGGAATAATGATAGTATTTTTCTTTCTAAGCTCCTCAGCCTTGTTCATTATATCGGCATAGCTATCAACGATAAGGTACTCATCAGGTTTTGCTTTGGGAAATGCCTCATAAAATTTTGGAGGCTTGCCGACGCAGATTCCCAGAGTTCTGAAGCCTTCTTTGCGAGCTCCGTCAAAAATTTGAAGGCTCGAGTGGGAGCAAATTGTTGCGATTGTAATATTTTCTAAATCATAATTTTTCAGAAATTCAAGAACCTGCTGTTTTGTGATCATGATTGGTACCAGCGGAAAATTTAGATTAGTATATACAATGTTATATTTAAGGTTAAGGGCTGGATTCTATATCTAGATGTAGTAGTGGATGTATATTCGCCCACAAAAATAAAACTTTATATTGGTTCGCGGGAACTAAAGTATACTTTGAATTAAAAATAGACAGGTTTTTAATCTAGGACGTAATTATGGACGGGCTTGAAGATCAAGAGGGCTTAACGGAAACAGACGAGCTCCCAAAGGGGTCTGAACAACTGGAGCGAGATGGCAAGGTTCTTGTTCTCCCGGTAAATGGAGACTCCAGAAAGATCACTCAGATTCTTTCCAATGAAACATCATTAAAGATTCTGGAATTGCTCGGGAAAAAAAGTATGTCTGCAACCAATATTGCAGAGGAGCTTGAACTTCCCCTTACTACTGTCAAGTATAATCTTGACTCCCTTATAGAATCCGATCTTATAAAGATCAAACAAATAAAGTGGAGCAAGAAAGGAAGGCAGGTAAAGATCTACGAGTCAGTGGATAAACTGATTGTCCTCGTTCCTTCAAAAAGCTCTATAGATAAACTTTCTCTTGTAAGCCTGCTGCAAAAGTATCTCGGAGTAATCGGAGCTGCCTTTTTTGCAGCTGCAGGTATAGAGTATTTTTCAGCCTATATGCAGGCAAAAAGGATAATTGATGCAACTGCTCCTTTGAGAATGAGGATAACAGAAATACCTGATGAGTCTTCTCCGGAGCAAATGGCTCTGGGAATAAACGAAAGCAATAACATAAGCCCTAAAATAGCTCTTGACCAGCAGGTGTCTGAAGGAGCTTCGAATGCAAGTTCTGAGGCTCTGGAAGCCGGAGCAGGAAATCTCTCCTCTGGGATGGAAGCTGACCCAACTCAGGGAGTTTCTGAAGTCCCAATGTCCGTACCGGAGGGTTTAGATTCTGTGCAGGGAGTTTCTTCTATCTCTTCTGAAGGGTTAGTTCATGTAGGTGGAATTCGCGAGCTTTATGACACGCTTTCTCTTCACCCTGGATTTTGGTTCCTTTTAGGGTGTATTTTTATAGTAGTCCTGCTGATTGTAAGAGAAGTCTATTATAAGAAAAGATCCAAGTAGAGATTCTTATGAGAGTCGCTTTAAAACTTGCATATATAGGCACCGAGTTTCACGGCTCCCAGATTCAGCCCAATGTCGAGACCGTGGAGGGAGAACTTTTCAAGGCTCTTCGGAATCTCGGAATTATAGAAAGCCCCAAATCTGCGAATTATACCTGCGCCGGAAGGACCGATGCCGGAGTTCATGCTCTTGGACAGGTTGTCGCTTTTGACACGGACAAACTGAACCTGGCAATTCCAAGGGTAATAAATTCCGAACTTCCCTCAGGAATCTGGGTCTGGGCCCATGCTGAAGTGCCCCGAAGCTTTGATGCCAGAAGAGATGCAGTTTCCAGGCATTACCGATATGTGATGAGCGGGAAAGAGTACGATATCTCTAGAATCCGGGAAGCTTCAAAACTGCTGCTTGGAACGCACGATTTTGAAAATCTTTCGCGAACCAATGGAGAAAAAAGTACAGTTCGAACCATAGAAAGGATCGACGCTCGCGTAGATGGAGAGCTTATAAAAATAGATGTTGTTGGGAATAGCTTCCTCTGGAACATGGTCAGAAAAATCGTAACTGCTCTTTCCATGATAGGAAAAGAGGTACGTGATAACGACTGGCTGCTCCAGATGCTGAATCCGGAGATTTATGAAGAAGGAATCGAGCCTGCTCCTGCCTACGGATTGACCCTTCTGAAAGTGAATTATAACGAGAGAATAGAATGGATTGATGACAACTACTCTATCAGGAGAGCAGGTGAGCAGAACCAGAAACGCATCCTCAGGCACAGGGTTATGGCAGAAGTGTTGGAAGAACTGATCTCCCATGAGTAAAAAATGCCTTTACAGGGATCCTTAATGTTTTGAATTTCATCTTGATTCTACTTTTTATTTCCCTTTTTTGACTTTACTTTTGCTTTGATTCTTCATTCCTTCTAATTTCTTACTTGATCCTTCATTCCCGTTTGCCATTCTCATTCTTCAATTCTTTCTGAAAAATAGTTATTGTCCGGGTAAGACTTCTATGTACTCTCTGGGCATAAATATCGAGAACCTTAAGCCCTGCCTTTTCTCCATATTCTGCTGCAGCTTTATCTGAGACTACAACTGCGATACCCCCGGGCTTAAGAACACGCTCGATCTCGTTAAGCGCACAGGAGTAAAGTTCTTCCAGGGACTCGGCAACAATTGCTGCCGATCTGCCGTAGGGTGGGTCAGTAACGACTGCGTTTATTGTCGCTTCCTTTAACGGAACCCTGCAGGCATCTCCTTCCATCAGGACATAATCCAGTTTAAAGGCTTCAAGGTTCATGCGAGCGCCCTTTACAAGTTTTTCCTGGGCATCGATTCCTATAACCCTTGCTCCCACAAGCCCTGCTTCGACAAGAATTCCCGCAGTGCCGCAAAAGGGATCCATAACGAGGTCTCCTGGTTTTATTCCCGACAGGTTTGCGAGGGCGCGTGCAACTCTCGGCATAAGGACACCAGGATGGAAAAAAGGTTTATTCTGCGGAGTTCGGGCTTCATATGCACTTCTGTCGACAGATGACAGGAGAGTTCCGAACACGGCTTTCTCACTAAGGATCACCCTGAATTCTACGTCTGGTTTTTTCAGGTTTGCCCTGAAGCCTTTCCTGTAAATGCATCCTCCTACTTTCTGTTCCAGAAATTCACCCGGAAAATCCACATGGTGTTTGATTCGCTTTGCTCTGACCACAAAACTTTGTCCTTCCCTGATGTAGCCTGATGAATCAAAGCCTTCTGCAAGTTTCAGGATTGCATCCGGAGTATTTTCGGCAATCCCAACAACTTTCAGAATATGGTGGGTCATTGCCAGCCTGTCAGTTATCGGGCCTTGAAGGATTTTTTCTACATCCTCTTCTTTACCAGTTATTTCCACCACAAGGCACTGGTCAATAATAGTATGGGGTCGAAAATCAAGTCCCTCGATTTTTAGACAGGCAAATACTTCGGCAGCGGGCAGTTCTTCATGTTCTCCAGAAAGTTCAAAAGCGTATAACATTGGTGATCCGAAATAGGTTGATAATTATAAATTGGAAACAACATCCACACCATACAGTGCGGAAGTAAATACAAAACTCCGTGCGTGAAACGTGAAAGTAGTTATTAAAAGTAACTGATGGAGTTGGTTGTGGTTATTTTTTCATAGTATTTTAAGAAATGGAGATATAATAAAATAAGTTTTAAAGTATTGATTCCAGGTATATAAATAAATGGGTAAAAATGGACTCAATAAGTGTCTAAACAAAAGCATAATGCGTAATTGAGCTTGTTGTACGATAGAAACATACTTATGCAAAACATTTTGTTTAGGCTGAAGAGTGAAACAGAGGGATCGAATAGCTCTATAGTCTTGGAGATCTCAAATCTTTGATCTAAAGTATATGAATGGATAGTCGACATTGTACTTATAAGATAAACTGAGACAACATATGCTTTGTAAGTTACTTAAAAATTTCAGAAATTTAATATATGACTCATTGAATACACCATTATATCTTATAGGTGGTGTGCAATGTCTGGACTAATTCCTGTTGAAGATTTATTTATCAATAGAAATGAAAGCGGTACCTGGCAAAATGACATTTCTGATAGCAAAAATGAAGCACCTGATACCAGAGAGCGAACCGTAATACTTGATGAAGAAATTAAAGCATTAGAAAGACAAATAGAGAAAGATATTGAGAGATTTAGAGATCTCCGAAAGAACCGTTGTTTGCCATTTTTTATTGACACGATTGAATTTGAAGTGGTAGATGATATTTTCGATGCTTTACGAGAGAAGTATAAAGACTGCGATGGTAAACTTGATGTCATAATCGATTCAAGTGGCGGAGATATTCACGCAGCATACAACCTAGCTATGTTATTTAGAAAATATGGCTATAAAGAGTTAAATTTCTTCGTTCCTAGATGGGCAAAAAGTGCAGCGACTTTGATAGTTTGTTCAGGTGATAACCTTTATATGAGTCCTATCGCAGAACTAGGACCACTTGATCCACAGATCAGTCAATTTAATCCTCTGGAACGGAGATTAGAGGATTTTTCACCATTGCATCTAGGAGCTACTTTGGAGCTGATTCGTAACGAGTTTAAAGCTGGTAATAAAGATCTAGCGAATGGTTTGTTGCAAAGATTGCAATTTCCTCTTACGCTTGGTTATATTATTAAAAGTAAAGAAGTTAGTCAAAATTATATGTGTAAGCTGTTAGGTTCAAGGTTGCTTAAAAACCTTACACCTAATGAGATAAAGTCCATTGCTGATAAATTCACAGAAAGTTATCCTGATCACTCATATTGTATAACAACAAGTGAATTAAATGAAATTGGGATTAATGTAGTCAAAGAGCTAGAAGGTCCTGAACTTGATATAATTTGGAACATTTACAAGTCGCATGCTAAAAAACAAGATTTACAGGATGAAAAAAATTCACTTGAGAGCAACAAAAATCTAGACGGTTTTAGAAAAACTGGATCGTCTGGAAACGGAAATAAACGAAGAAAACATATAAGGAAATGGGGGATACCGTGATACAAGATGATTACCAAGACAAATATGTTTATATAATGGATATATTAGCAAAGCGTGGAGAGATTTCTGAAGAAGAAATAAGGTCATTGCCAATTTTTACAAATAAATTGGAATCCAGAACCATTATAGAGGCATTAAAGCATGATTCGAACTTAAAAATAATTACTAAAAAAATTTCAGAATGGCCAATGTTAGAGTGGCAAAAAGTGTTCCGAATTTCCCCCTGAAATTTATCAATTTTAATATATAATATCTACTTTTTTAAGTTTTATCAATAATTCTCCGTTTATAGATAATATTTTAGTAAAAGATTTAAGTCTTTACTTTTATACAGTTTGCAATCCGAAGAACTTATTATAAGAGCTGGTAGACATTAATTTAATTACTATACCGTTTAGCGAATTAATAAAGAGTATAGATAATGGAGAAATTGATAAAAAAACAGTAGACAATATGTTAGAAGATTTTTCTTGTACAAGAGAACCATTTATTGAAAATTTTGTCAGAAAAAGTTGTTATCAATCTGAAAAAATGCGGTCTTCTAAATCATATTTTATATTGGATGAGGATGAAAAAGATTACCTACGTGCTTTAGGATTTTACTCCTTAGCTTTGAAAGCTTTTTATATAAGTGAAGGTATGAGTAACAAGAAAAAAAAGAAGTTGGGTGTAAAAGATAACCAAGCTCATATCGCCACTTACTATATTGGTTTACTGGCAAAGAACGAGAATTATAGTGAAGAAATAGAAGGAAAGCTTATACTAGACTCAGCAATGGGTAAAATTGCTAAAGCCATGAGGCATGTAGGAGGAAAAGTTACGTGGGTAGAAGCAAAGAAGAAGAATCAAAAAGTTATAGAATTTTATATAAATAATGGATTTCAGGAGTTTCAAACCGAACAACAAGAAGACGGGGAACACTCACATTTAGCTAAAATTATAGAACCGGAATGAGCGGGCTATAAACTAAACATTTTATCAGTCAGAGATCAGTATATAATAAAGTAAACGCAGGTTATATGTATTACATATGTAATACACTATTGTATCCCACCATACGTAGCGGCTTGTATATTGGAGGAATGTTAGTGGTTGGAAAATATTTAGAGGAGAATTGTTTGCACGTTACAGATCCAGAAGCAGTAGATAAGTTACATAAATTATTAAATGCAAAGCCTACGCTTATTTCGTCAAAGGTAATATGTAACAAATCACGTAAAGAAAGAGCCGCGTTTTTAAGTCAAATAAAAAAATCAACTTAATTAATCGTAACTACAACAGAGTACTAAGATTTTCGAGTACCAAAAAAAGTGTAAATATTTATTTCAAAATCGTGTTCGAGACACGAAATCCGTAAACTTTGCCTTAGTGCGTATCATTAAAGGCAGTCTCTTCCCTTAAAACATTTTTTCCAGAGCTTCCCTGCCAGTCATTCCGGGTTCGATCCCGAGTTCCCTGGCGAACTGGGTTACTTCAACGACCTGGGCTTTGAGCATATCTTCAAAACTCTGTACGCCTTTCACTTTCGCTGCCGTGTCCCCAAGAGCCTCTGCAGCATTTACATTGAGGTATCCGCACATCAGGAAGCCTTTCTCTGCCCTTATAACCAGAAGAGGGTATTTTTGCATCTCAAAGCGGAGGCCAAGAGCACACCCATTTTCAAGCTGAATCTGTTCGATAAGCATATTTTTCACAATAGCTTCAAGCCAGATTAACTTTTTGGACTCAGATAAAACCGTATAAAGATGCCTTTGAAAAATTCATAGGATTTCTTGGCTTCTACAATCTTTCCGGCAGCTTCTATCTTATTTTCCTCTTCTTTACTTTTATTTACTGCTTCTTGCTCAATGCTTTCTTCTCTTTCCTGTAACCCGGCTTTATAGCTTTCATTTTCCGAAATCCAGAGAGTTATATTTTCTTCCGGACCGAAACTGCCTTTAAGCACTGTATGGTTATTTCCTGGTTCCTGACTCTTGTTATTCAGCCCTTCTGTCCGCTCTACATTGAAGTCTAAAGGCAAAGTGATCGTAATATTTGAGTTTGGAGTGCCCATAAGCCAGATATCTGTACCCTGATTAACCTCTTTCTCGAAAATATAATTTACACTCGCATAATTAGTAATTGATGAATCTTTTAAAACATTGCCCAGAGCTTCCTTTGAGAGATAAAAGTCAACATCCGTCACTTTAACGGGGTCTGAAGTGCCATTGAGCTTTACATCAGGTTTGGTTTTTAAGGCTTCTTTCGTTTGATCCCTGAGAAAGGTTTCCGCTTTCAGGATTTCCCATGCATTGACAAATTTATCTTTGTTTCCTGTTTGCATGTCTATGAAATTCCTGAAAATGATAGATTCATTGCCTGTAATTTGTTCTTGATATTCCCATGTCATTCCATTCCTTTCCAGTGTAATGTTATTACTGGGTACAAAGGCAGCAGTACAGGGTTCTGCCATAAAAACAGGCATAAAAAGGCTTAATAACAGAAAACCGGTTAAAAAAAGGTTGTATGCTTTCAAGGCGCTCAACTCGTGTCTTTTTCAATATTTGACTCCTTGTTAACCTTTACACTCTTTTTTTTCTTTATTCCCGGTTTTGTTTTCTCTTTATCTTCAATTCTATTTTCTTTTTCGGATTTTACTTTGTTGTAACCTCGCAGCCGTCATGGGTTATTATTATGGTATGTTCGGCCTGGGCTACAAGCCCGCCAGTACTTTCGAGAAGCACAGGATAGGAATGAAGAATTCCTGCTTTTTCAAGCTGAAGTAATGCGAAATCCAGTCTGTCGGATTCAAGCCAGCGCTTTGCAAAAGGCAGCTCTCTATATTCTTCTACCTGTTTCAGGACATTTCGGACTGCAGGCATACGGACCGGCTTTTTCCTTATAAGGCTGTATATCTCGGCCCAGTTTCCGTCGTGGACAGTACCTGCTCCATCCGTTGCAAAAGGCTCAATTGCAAGCACGTCGCCTTCCTTTAAAATCGCTCCTCCTTCCACATGCCGGTTAGGAACAGCAGGATCATCATGAGCTTCGTACTCGGAAAGTCCATGACCTGTCAGGTTTATTATCGGGTTAAGTCCGTAACTGCGAATGCTGTTCTCTATTGCAGCCCCAATTTCCCCTGTAGAAATTCCTGGCTTTGCAAGGTCAATGGCTACGGCAAGAGCTTCCTCGGCGGCTTTTAAGATATCGGAATTTCCTGACAGGTCAACAGTCACAGCCGAGTCTGCAATATATCCATCTACATGGACCCCTAGATCCAGCTTAACCATATCCCTTCCAAAAACGTCAGTATCTCCTATCTTTGGGGTTGCATGTGCAGCCTCTTGATTTCTTGAAATATTGCAGGGAAAAGCCGGTCTGCCTCCCAGCTCTATAGTCCGGTTTTCAACAAACTCTGCAACTTGCAGCAGAGAGTTTCCGACCCTGATCATCTCCACAGCTTCGGCCCTGACAGTTTTCAGGATCCTACCTGCTTCTCTGTATTTCTCAAGGATCTCTTGCTTATTGTGCACATTATCAGTCATGTTACCCCTTGTCAATGATTTTATTAGATCTTCTAATTCCTGAATAATTGATTGAGATTTTAATGGAACATATTTGAATTATTGATACTTTTACTGCAATTTTATGAGCAGGCTAATATAGTTAGATGAAATGTAAACGAAATATAACAGATCCTTTAAATTGTAAACCTGTTATACTACAAATCTCTTTTCCAGCCCTGTAAGATTCTGGTATCCATTTTCAGTGACCAGGACCATATCCTCGATTCGTATTCCTCCTATTCCAGGGTAGTACAGCCCAGGCTCGATAGTGATCACATTTCCTGCCTCAAGTAAAACTCCGTTTTCTCCTACACTTGGTAATTCATGTATGTCAAGTCCAACTCCATGTCCTGTTGAATGAATAAACCCGACTTTTGCACCACTTCGGTAGGTATCGTATCCGTGCGCTTCGAAGAAGTCGCAAACAGCGTTATGAACATCAGATGCTTTTACTCCTGGCTTAACCATTTCAAACCCTTTTTTCTGGGCTGCAAGCACAGTTTCGTACATCTTTTTGAGCTCTTCCGAAACCTCTCCATGCAGGACTGTGCGTGTCATGTCCGCAAAATAACGTTTTTTCTTGCTTCGCGGGAAAATATCCAGGATAATTGGGGCATTTGCCCTCAGAGGGCCGTCCGTAGTTCCATGAGGATTTGCCGTGTCCTTGCCGCATGAAACAATAGTCTCTTCGGCCTCGCACCCGTAGTCAAGAAGAGTATGATCTATAACCGAAAGCACTTTAGTCCCTGTCAGTACCTCCCCTGCGTGATAAAGAAATCCTTCTTTTTCTTCTGCTCCTGCTATTAAGGTTATAGCAGCTTCCATAGCCTTTTCTCCTGCCATCTGGGCATATTTTATGGCTTCAAGCTCTTCCGGCCTTTTCAGGCTCCTGATTTGTCTGAATGGACTTTTTATAGGCACTATTGAGAAGCCTGCTTCCGTGAGAAAGTTTGATTCAAATACTGGGAAATCGTAAGGTACTGCGACTTTCTTTATCCCTTTTTCTGCAAGCAGCTCGGATATGCAGGCTGCATAGGCGATAGACGGGTCTTTTTTCTCCTTTACCTTTTCCCTGTAGCCCAGATCCTGAGTTGTCTTTATTGTCGAAACTCTTGACTCTATTTCGGCTCTTCCTTTTTCCATATCTGAAATAAAGAGTACTTCTTCTCCGGCTGCTGTTTGCAGGTAAGCGAAATCGTCGGAAGCCAGGAAGCGAGTTACATAATAAATATCGGAATTATGAAGATTCCCTATCATAAGATAGGCATCGGTTCCTGCCTCTTCAAGGGTCTTTTTTATGCTGAACTCTGGTTCGGTCATGCAAGATAATTCTGGCTTTGTGCATAAAGGTCTTATTGTCAGGTCTTTTTTCCTTCCATTCGTAAGATGGCCTCTTTTAACTCATGGTTCAGAATAAGAAACTCTTCAAGCATCGCAAAATAGCGGTTAAGAGAAGCTGTCATTTCATCCGAGAACCTGAGAAAACATGCATATTTTCTCCTTCCCAGCTCTTTTACCCAGGATTTATTCTCAGGTTCCACTTCCAGCAGTTCCCAGAAAATTTCTGTGGCACAGCCAAGGATTCTTCGAACGCTTGAGGGCACTTCCTTTCGAATTTTTTCCTTTTTAAATTCCACGTAGTCCTTGGAAATATCCGGCTGAAACATTGCGTTTCTATGAATCCAGTAATCATCGCGATTGAGATAAGTTTCTACAATGTTTGAAATTTTGGGGAATAACTCCTTTAGGTCTAAACTTGATTCACCTTTTGATCCACTGGGATCTTTGTTGTCATATCTTAAGTTCTTGGGAATAGACGCATTTTCTGGAAAATGTACGGTCATTTCAATTTCTCTTTGAATCCATTCTGAGGTGAAGTTTTTGGTAGCTTCAATAAAGATGAGAGCCTCAATCTCCATTTTTCTCCTGGTAGCTTCCAGTCTTTCACATGTGCTGTTAATTTTTTTCCTAGAATCGTTCGGGATATCGGATTCAGTCTCTATTCTCGTGCCCTCCTTCCCTGTTAATTTTCTAATTTTTATGTATTTTCTCGTACATAATTTCCTTTTATATTATTCTCAGGATTATTTCCTAAGTCTTTAATATTCTCTCTATAGGTTTGGGACAAGCTTGAATAAGTGAGAGAAAAAAATAGATTGAAGGGGTAATATTGGAACTTAACTGATTTAATCTGAGCAGTATGAGTAGGTTAGATAAAAAAAGAATAGAAGACGAGTTGATAAGAGAGAAACAATAAAAAATGGTATATTTTTAATAAATAATAAACAATGGTAAATTTTAAAGAAACAATAAATAACGGTAAATTTTAAAGAAAAAACAAGTGAATGATTAAAACAAAAGCAAGCGTAAAGATTAGAAATTGCTGATATGACTTCCAATCTTTTAAAATAAAAGATAAAATGTTATTACTCTTTGTATTCTTTAAAATAAATTAAATAATGTCCTATATTCAAAAAAATAAAGCGCCCGGACCGGGATTCGAACCCGGGTCGGAGCCTCGACAGGGCTCCATGATAGGCCTCTACACTATCCGGACACTTTGGTCTCTTCTGCTACTGTTTTTCGCTCGCATTGCGAGCAAAACTTAAATGCTTTTTTAATATATAAATGTTCCCGTTGAAGCTTTTCGATTCTGGATACTGCTTTAGGTCCCGCCTCCCAGACTCGAACCGGGGACATCGCGGTGCCTGCGCGGAAATGAACGGGTAATTTTACCCGCACGAGCCGAACTACAGCCGCGCACTCTACCACTGAGTTAAGGCGGGACTATGTATGTTAATCCACTGCTACACTTCTTGAGTGCACCATCTCATATATGGTGATGATATATATGTTTTACGCTGGATGTGGGCTATATGGGCACTTTTATAATATATTTATATTATAAGTTCATTCCATAGCCTGTTTCATTCGTGATTCTGATAAGTTTTCAGGAGTGTTCTCATAGCTCAATACATAGTTACAATAATATTATGAAAAGAACCGGAAGGTTCTCCTCATAAATATCTATCTTATTTAGAAAGTGTTTAATTCTCCTTTAATTACCATCTCGGTAATCTTTGTCACATTGGAAAGCCAGTCATCCATAACAACTTCGGCTTCGGCTTTGACCTTCGCAAAAGAAGTGCCTTCTTTAGGAATAATCTGTGCACTTGCTACAAGTGGCTGGTCAATTGGTTTTCCGATCTGGGAAAGCAGCCTGATATAAACGTCCTGGACTTCAGGAACCTGCTTTACAATATCGCGTGCCATCTGGGTTGAAAGGAGGTTGTAGATCTTGCCTATGTGGTTAATCGGGTTCTTTCCGCTGGTAGCCTCCATACTCATAGGCCTGTTTGGCGTAATAAGTCCATTACAGCGGTTTCCACGCCCTACCGAGCCGTCGTCTCCCATTTCAGCTGAAGTGCCTGTAACTGTGAGGAAAACACATTTTGTTTTCAAATTATCTCCGGTGTTAATGCAGACCTTCACATCGCGCTCAGTATACCTCGGGGCGAGTTCTTCAACATATGTCTGCATTTCCTGGATCATATTTATATAGCTGTCAAAGTCGTCAATGTATCTTCCGATCATGCCGCTGCATATTGTAAGGGTTATATCCTCTCCATCCCTGAGCCCCATGACCTTCATATCTTCTCCGATTGCAGGCATGCGTGACTTAAGGTCTGTGAGCAGTTGCCTTTCGGTATTATATACGAGGTTTTCAAGCTCGGAAAATGGAGCGTGCCCAACACCGAATGAGGTATCATTTGCAACTGGAACTCTGTCTCTTTTGAAGACATCTCTGAGGTCTGAAGACCCTGTTCCGAGTTTGCAGTCCATGATAACATCTCTTTCGAGATCCATATTTACAAGGGTATTCTTAAGATATTGTCTGGCAGCTTGTAGGGCCACAGAATCGGTAGCAAGCTCGACCCCTTCGAACTCCTTTGTTGCCCTGCCTACTAGCAAAATATATATTGGCTGCAGGATTTCCCCGCCCCCGAATTTGGGACTGGATCTCCCGGCTACAATCTGGGTTTCGTCGGTATTATGGTGAAGTACGGCTCCACATTTGCTTATGTATTCCCTGCATAGTGCGCGACTTACAGCCTCGGCAAGTCCATCTGATATGCTGTCAGGATGCCCTATCCCTTTACGTTCTACAAGCTCTATCCGTTGCTTCTCAATAGGGGTTTGGAAGAGCTCCTCCACTTTGATATTCCGGGCCATTTGGATCCTCTTTTTTCAAAATCGATAATAGTTTTATTATTAAATGTTGATGTTATTGATTTACTATTTTTCGGTCAGTTGTATCATCAGTCTGCTATTCTTAGCACCCTGTTCTGATCAATTCTTCTGTTGCTATGACATTAATAATATTTATAACTCGAGAGCAAGTTTCTATTAAATTACTATGCCTATATAATTTTTCCTCTGCGTTCATTACTGAAAGTAATAATTTCTCTAAAAACAACTTCCTATAAATCGATTTTACCTTCAATATTAAACGCTTACTCCTGCCTCTCTTAATTAATTAACAATGAATTGGCTTTTTATCTATGACCCTGCCTTTCTTAAAGGAAAACTTCCATGAGATCTTACCGTGAAGTCTATATTAGACAAGAGTATTCTGGATAAATGTTTTTACTTGGATGAGCTTACCCGAGGAAATATTTCTCGGCAGATTACTAATAGAGGACATAACAGATGATTCGCGTTGCAATACCCAATAAAGGGCGCCTTTACGAACCCACAATCTCTATTTTCAAAGATGCAGGGCTCCCTGTCAGTGGAGGGGCTGAAAGTCGAAAGCTTTTCGCAAAAACTACAGATCCGGATATCCATATTCTCTTCGCCAGGGCCGCTGATATCCCTGAGTACGTACAGGACGGAGCTGCAGACGTTGGTATTACAGGCATAGATCTGATTACGGAAAGGGGAGCAAAGGTTGAAACCCTCTTGGACCTTAAATTCGGGAAAGCTAACCTTGTCCTGGCAGTCCCTGAGGATTCTGATTTCCAGAAAGCCCAGGATCTTGAAGGCCGAAAAATCGCAACTGAGTTTCCGGAAATTACAAGCCAGTACTTCAAAAAGCTTGGAGTAAACGTTGAGGTTATAAAGGTCAGTGGAGCCTGTGAAATGACTCCACACGTGGGGATTGCGGACGCAATCGTGGATATCTCAAGTTCCGGAACCACCCTGATGATAAACCATTTAAAAGCTATTGACACCGTTTTTTCTTCCACAGTCTACCTGATCGCAAATAAAGAAAGCCTCAAGACAAAGGAAAAAATTCTGGATATCAAAACTGCACTGGAAAGCGTGCTCAATGCAAAGCAGCGGCGTTATCTTATGATGAATGTCCCCGAGTCATCACTCCAGTCAGTAAAAGAGGTCCTTCCAGGAATGTCAGGCCCAACGGTTATGAAGGTCGAATCCAGTAAATTGCCCGGAGAAGACATTCTTGCAGTTCATGCGGTTGTGGATGCAGACCTGATTTTTACCATTGTAAATAAGTTGAAGAAAGTTGGTGCACGTGACGTTCTTGTCGTACCTATCGAAAGAATAATGCCCTGAAGAAAAATGACCTGAAAATGAGGCTTCAGGAAAGATAAATAAAAGAGAGTTCTCTAAGACGTGTCGGAGATGTGACTTTGGTTTTTGAAGTGATTCCTGCGGTGGATATGAGGGGCGGAAAATGCGTTCAGCTTGTTCAGGGAATACCTGGAAGTGAAATTGTATCCCTTGACGATCCTGTTGAAGTCTCCCTTGACTGGGTTAGAAAAGGGGCAAAGACCCTTCACCTGGTAGATCTGGACGGAGCAATTGAAGGAGAGCGCAAAAATGCCCCTATAATTGAAAAAATAGTCAATGCCTGCCGAGAAAAAGGGGTGAGAATTCAGGTTGGAGGAGGCATTCGAAGCTTTGAGGATGCAGCTTCTTTGCTTGAGCTTGGGGTTTCGAGGGTGATTCTTGGAACTGCTGCTCTCCAGAACCCGGAACTTGTAAAACAGCTCTCCAGTGCCTTTGGAAAAGACAGTGTAACCGTTGCCCTGGATGCAAAAAACGGAAAAATATCAATAAAAGGCTGGACTGAGGAATGTGCACAAACTCCTGTAGAAATGGGCAGAAAGTTTGAAGAACTTGGTGCAGGTAGTCTGCTTTTTACAAATATAGACACTGAAGGACTTTTGCAGGGAGTAAATCCTGCCCCTACAAAAGAACTTGTAGAGTCTGTCAGTATTCCTGTAATCGCATCCGGAGGAGTAAGTTCTCTGCAAGACCTGCAGGTTCTGAAGAATACCGGAGCAGCAGGAGTTGTGGTAGGCAGTGCTCTTTACACAGGCAGGTTCACACTTGAAGCTGCGATTGAAACAATCCTGCATGAGTGAAATGAACCTTGTTTTTGTTTTTTGGCAGAGCTTTTGACATATTTTTGGCATAATGCGTAATTATACTTCTTCAATCTTCCGCAAAAGCATTGAGAAAGAATTAACAGGCAGCTAGATAGAAAGTATTTATAAATTTAAAGAGAATGTGGTGCTGTATGAGAACAGGCAAAATTTCCCGCAAGACAAAAGAGACTGATATCCAGCTTGAACTGAACCTTGATGGCTCAGGGATTGCCGATATCAATACAGGGATTGGGTTTTTTGACCATATGCTTACTTCTTTTGCAAGACATGCAGAATTTGACCTTAAGGTACATGCGGATGGTGACCTGTATGTCGATGAACATCACCTTGTGGAAGACACAGGAATAGTTCTCGGAAAAGTGCTTGCTGAGGCGCTAGGAGATATGGCAGGAATTGCTCGTTTTGGAGAAGCCAGAATTCCAATGGACGAAGCCCTTGCCGAGGTTGCCTTGGATGTAGGCGGGCGCAGTTACCTTGTCCTGAAAGCCGAATTTACAGCTCCTCAGGTGGGACAATTCAGCACCCAGCTTGTAAAACACTTCTTCGAAACACTTGCCTCAAATGCAAAAATTACTATCCATGCAAGTGTCTATGGTGATAACGACCATCATAAGATCGAAGCTCTCTTCAAGGCTTTTGCCTATGCTATGAAACGAGCTGTAAAAATTGAAGGTAAAGAAATAAAGAGCACTAAAGGACTTCTATAACGCCGTGTCCCATCACCCTAGTTCCGTCACCCTAGTTCCGTCACCCTAGTCCCGTCTCGGGAGGACGGTGCCCTTTTCGCTCACTTCGTTCGCTCAAGAGGGCTGAGTTATAGAACAGAAGTCTTTCGCATTTTCATACTTTCTGCAGTTGCTTCCTCTGAACCGAGTAGACGCAGGATATACATCAAAACTTGATTTAATGTATAATTTTACCTGATTCTGTAGATTTAGCATAGTTTTTTCGTTTCCTGTCTCCTCAAAAGTTAGGCAAGCTAACTTTTTTATTCCTGAAAATGAATTTTATAAATGGAATTTGGGGGAATGAAATGAAAATTCTTTATGTTTACGCACACCCGGAACCTAAATCTTTTAATGGCGCTTTAAAGGATACAGCTCTTGCTGCCCTGCAGGAGAAAGGACATGAAGTGAAGCTCTCAGATCTTTATGCAACGAATTTCAATCCTGTACTCAATGCGGGAGATTTTACCGAAAGAAAAAAACCAGATATCTTCAAGCCGTTCTTTGAAGCGATCC
This sequence comes from Methanosarcina sp. UBA289, assembly GCA_002496565.1. Taxonomy (GTDB): domain Archaea; phylum Halobacteriota; class Methanosarcinia; order Methanosarcinales; family Methanosarcinaceae; genus Methanosarcina. The sequence goes on from DAKJ01000005.1 coordinate 169,792, forward strand.
AGGCCTACAAAACAGGGGCTTTTGCGCCTGATATTAAAGAGGAGATGAAAAAAGTAAAATGGGCTGACCTTCTGATTTTTCAGTTTCCGATTTTTTTCACTTCCATGCCAGCTATAATGAAAGGCTGGATTGATCGCATCCTGGCTCCTGGGTTTGGATTTAATCCGGTTACTAACAATGTCTACGATACCGGACTCTTTAAAGGAAAATCCGTAATGCTTGTTACAACTACTGGAGCTCCGAAAGAAATGTATTCTGAGGGAGGAGCCCACAGAGACTTGAATAAGCATCTGGAGTCGATAACTCACTGCATTTTTGAATATATGGGAATGAAAGTGCTTCCATCTTATATCATTTACGAAGTGGGCAGCATATCCAGGGAAAAAGGAACTGAAATATTGGAAAATTACAGGCAGAGAGTATTTGAATTTTGAATGGGAAGGATAACATCTTTCTTTTTTTGAGAATTCAGAGCTGGTGAGCAGCCCAAACATTCCAACTACTTTTGTAACGTTTTCACCTATATTTTATAAAAACCTATATTAACCGTTATGTATGTTCAGACATATCACAAAAGTCCACATACAGATATGGATCTAAAGATTTGCTCTAAGGAGCTTATGAAGGGAATTTTTGAGGTAAAGTATGATAGATTTTTTTGAGTTTTATTTTTACGAGGATTGCCCCTATCAGGATGAAAGCGCAGAACTGCTAGGGCTTGAAGGCAGAGGAAAACTGAGGATAATTTCAAGAGAAAATGGAACTTGCGCCTGTGCCGGCGACCTGGCAGAATATTATGAAAGAAAAAATCTGAAAGCTTTGAATTTTCTTCGAGATGGGGAGCCTTTCAAGCCTGGGGATACGATTTTTGAAGCCGAAGGAGACCTTAAACTCCTGTTCAAATTTTGGAGGGTTTCCCAGACATTTCTCTCCCTCATGTGCGCTATTGCCACAAAAACAGCATCTATGGTAAGCTCAGGCAGAAAGGCAAATCCTGACCTTATCATTGCAACAAGCCGAAAGACCCACCCCGGGTCCCGGATATTTGAGCTTAAAGCCGTCCGGGCAGGTGGAGGAGATATTCACCGAAACTCCCTGAGTGATTCCATCCAGATAAGCCAGAATCATCTGGATGTTGCCGGAGAACTGGGAAAACTCAGGTCTATGAAAAAGATAGAAATCGAGCCCAGAACGAAGGAAGAAGCATTTAGATATGCCGGAATATCGGATATCATGCTCCTTGACCACCTTTCTCCGGAAGAAGTTCAAGAACTCGGGCCTGAACTTAAGAAACTCAACCCGAAACTCGAACTTGCAGTCGGAGGAATTGAAGCATCCAAAATTCCTGAATACGCTCCTTTTGTCGATATTATTGTCATAAGCGCTCCCTATTATGCAAATCCGCTTGACTTCACAACGAAAATAGAAAGGATATGAATCGAGGAAAAAAGAGAAACGGAAGGAGAATATGAAGAAGAGATCTCCATCAAAAAACAGAGTTACGGAGGAAAATAGAGGTATGGAAGAGTATAGTGTAGTAGCAGCCCTCATAAACGAACTCAGGCAGAACTTAGGGTCTGCCCTTGAAGAAATAAAAGTCGAAGATGTCCGCATAGGCCTTGCCTACACCGGAGTCCTGATTTCCGGAAATTACGGAGGTGTTGCCTGCACTCCGCTTTACGAATTTTCCGGTTGTCCTGCTCTGGGTTTTACGGAAACCATAAAAGGCAAAACTGCGGATAAAATGCTTGAACTTGCCCTGTCCGAAAATCCACTTGAAGCCGCGGTCGGGATTGCAACCGTAAATGCGCTTTCCCAAATGTTGAGAGAGCTTGAACCTGAGAACTTTACTGTATCAAACGTAGATGTCCTTGATCTTATAAAACCCGGGGATCGGGTTGCAATGGTAGGCTATTTTGGTCCCCTTGTCCCGAAGATCCTGAAAATAACCGAGAAATTCACGGTCCTCGAAAAGCGTGAAATCGAATCTCCTGAAACCCGGACTCTATCTTCGGAAAAAGCCAGAGAAGTCCTCCCTCAATCGGATGTGATAATTATCAGTGCGAGTACTCTTGCCAATAGGACTTTTGACGAACTCCTTTCCCTCCGGGGTACAGCAAGGGAAGTTATCCTTCTCGGCCCAAGCGCCCCTCTTTACCCTACTCCATTTTTCGAGAGAGGAATTACTGCATTAATGGGAACCCGAATTCTTGATCCTATGATTATGCTTACTTTGGTAAGTGAAGCAGGAGGAACAAAAAAATTGCATCAGTGCTGCGGAGCAAAGGTTGCGTTTAGAAGAAGCAAATAAAAAGAAAGGGAATTATTCTTGAGGGAAAAAAGGTATAAATAGCCTGAAAAATCTTTGGAAATCTCTGGCAAAGTAAAGCTTAAAAAATAACTGTGAGCGCTTAATGATCAGCAACGATAAAAGCCCTAAGGTAACCATTATTGAAATCAAGCCTGGAGTTTGATTGGTTGTCTTGTTGTCAACCGTTTCCTCTTCGTTATCCAATACGTTGGTTTATTATAAGCATCGTTCGTCGAGTGGCTATGGATCCGGAATTATTTTTGACTTTCTCGAAGATCTGAAGGTCATAGTCCGGTAGGTCATAGTCCGGTAACGGAAGATCCTCCTCATCCGGTTCCCATATAAAAACCACAGGTACCTCCCTTATACCTTCCTGCGGTTTGCAGTAACTATCAATTTTCTGATGAATCTCGCCAATTCTTGAGTCGCCTACTTCTTTTATGCAGTAATTTATGGGAAAACTACTACATTTTCTGGCTTGCTCTCTAGCATCTTCTGACCGGTTGCTCTCCGCAAGGCTAACCCTCTGAGAGAATACGGGTATGTACTCACGATTATGAATAAAAAAGGCCTTATAAGAATTAGAGACAATATTAACGCTTATCTAGGGGAGTGATTAACGTGGTGCAGAATGAGCAATTGTATGATAAGATCAAGGAAGCTGTTAACGCTATTCCGATGAAGATTGGCTTTGAGAACATAGATGGAATTTCTGAGTATGTTACAAAGCGCGTTTTAGTTGGATATGCACTTGTCCAGTATACAGTACAAGAAAAGGATTTAGGCAACAGGGAATTTACGAAGACATTTGTTAAATCAAATCCAGTATATCAAGATGGCTCAGTCAGTGGTATTTACGGTGTTGACACTTATATCGGGAATGAGGAAACTGTAATTGGTATTGTGCCGGCTACAGGTCCAACGTATGGAATTTTTGGGTTAATGCCTCTTGATGACATATCACTCGAGCAAGTCGCTTCACTTTCGTTTAGTCACTTTGGCAAAGACAAGTTTTTAGGATTCGAATATGAGGGTGTTGAACATCCCAACTGGATTAGTATGCTTCGTGAAAAGTGGATAGAGAAAGTATATGATAATGAAAAGGATCGTGAGCTGTGGGGTTAACTACGAGGATAAGGGGCAAAAAGTCAAAGAAATTTAATTCGGGGGCTTAGAAACTAAGCAAGCCTCCTATCTTGCTTTCGTTATCGATGGAATTAAGACGCGGAGAGAATCAGCAGTTCTGGAGATACTCCACATAAAGGTGATAATGTAATCTCTACATGGAATTTACAAAATAATCTACAGTGCCAGGATGTAATTGGAATTTACTCAACGTTTAACTTTTTCTTTGCCTGCTGTTTTATCGTGCATTGAACTTTTAACTGGTTTTGAATCTGCGAAATCATTTCAGGATACAACAGTCATATTGTATGGGTGAAATAGTGAGAAAGGCGCTGATTATACTGATAGTATTGCTTGGCGTGTTCCTTGCAATAGGATGTGCGGGAAATAAACCTGTAACTCCAAATGAAACAGGAACCCCAGAAAAGGCTGTAACTCCTGCTCAAGCAGTTACTCCAGCTGGAGAAAAAGCAACGGAAAGGCAGATTGCAACTGAAATGCATAATGTGACCGAGAAATCGAAGACAAAGGAATATACACTTAAAGAACTGGCAGAATACAACGGTGAAAATGGGAAGGCATACGTTGCCTATCAAGGCCAGGTCTATGATGTTTCTGACAATGATATTTGGATAAATGGTAGTCATAAAGGATGCAAAGCTGGGACAGACCTTACGGGAAAAATGGACAAAACACCACACGGGTCTAAGATATTAAAGGGTTATCCTGTCATCGGGACTTTGAAGAAATAACATAACTCTGCAATCTAAGGTTAACTAGGGTTCTCTAAAATTCACAATCAAACTGAAGCTTATTTCTATTTTTTTCCCATAATTAAGGTGAATAATGATTTCCAAAAGTATATTTTATTTCCTATTTAATCTTAGATTTAGGTCATAAATGAGAAATAATTGTAAATTACGGAATTCGACAAAGAAATGGCTACAAGTCTTCTCTGAGTGAAGAAATAAAGACAAGGCTATATTTTTACTAATATTAATTGAACTCGTAAAATGAGGGGCATGGGGCAATAAAATCAAAAATTAAGGCTTATCAGTTACCTAAATGGAATATAACTGATTAACATACTGCATTTTTATTAACGAAGCAACAAAAATTTATTTAAGCCATTAAATAGGCTTTATTGGCTTTTAAATGATTTATATATTTGGGGATCGTATAAAAATATATATAAAACGATGTAGAAAAAAACGAGATTTGGGGGTACAAAATGTATGTTTGGGGAGAATGAAAAAAACTTGTCCAAACAAAAGAACTTCTGGATAGAGTTTTTCGCAGGTAGGAGAGATGGTGGCCACAGATCTTCGGCTGAAGAATTTCTATCTATGGAAGCAAGAGAAAAACTGTTCCATCTGGATGGGGGCAAAACCCTACTTGACTTTGGATGCGGTGCAGGCGAACTCCTAGTTTACTACGCGCCGGAATATGAAAAGATGATAGGAGTTGATTTCTCAGCATCCATGCTTGACGAAGCAAGCAAAAGAATCAGGGAAAGAAAATGTAGGAATATATCGTTAATCCAGGCTGATGACAAAACAGTCTGGAATAAACTGGAATGCTCCTTTGATCGAATAACCGCAGCTGGAGTACTTCAGTATTTGACATTGCAGGAAATTGATAGCTTTATTTTTAATGCTTCAAATTATCTTAATAAAGGGGGTAAAATAGTGTTGTTCGACATACTAGACCCCAGATTATACCCGTTGTGGAAAATAGGGCTGTTCTCACAGGATGCAAGCTTCTGGAATATTTTACGCAAAATCGGTTTTGAGTTTAAGGTTGTATTAGCGGCAAGCTTGAATAACCGCCCAAGAGACATTCTCGGGTTTGCCCATAACCCAAACACAATTAAAAAAGTAGCTGATAAATATAGCTTTGAAACTACTTTTGTAAAATCAATGTATTATGAGTACAAGTATCATGCAATAATAGAGCAGACTAAAGGATGAAAAACCTCAAGATAAAAGTCTTAAAAAAGGATTATAATAGCTAAATCACTATCTTAATTTTCCCAATCAGACAAATAATGAAGTTACACTACTCATCTTCGGATTTCATATTACTGATCGTGTACCGTCAAAAGTTTTTCTTCAATCAATCTCCACAGTCCTCATCTCCGGCATCAAACACTTATCTTTTCCTTTAAATAAAAATCAAGGGAAAGATTGAATAATAAATGAGGGAGCTGTATCTAAAAATAAGCATAAGGAGCAGAAAATAAATCCTTAACCTTTAACCAAGTGTACTATATTTCGACTACTTATATATTTAGTTTAAATGTGTCTTCACTGTCATCCGTGTTATCAGTTACTGTTAATTGGACTTTATGTAGCTTACAGTTTGTGTATATATGACTTGGATTTTCACTTGTAGACGACTTACAATCTCCAAAAGTCCATAAATATTCGTCTCCCTCGCTACCTGCAGAAGAACATTTTATTGTGTAAGTACACCCAGAAGTCTTAGCAATCTTAGATGTAATACTACAAGAAGCAGCAGCATTTGCTTCTGCGTTTACCGCTGCAGCTGTCAATGATACTACAAAAAGGACTGCTAACAAAATAGCCAGTCTCTTTTTTATTGTTGATTTCCACATTTATCTACACTCCCTATTTTTATTCGATTTGATACAACTTTAAAGCCCTTGTTCTCAATCCACTTTCCACTGGTAGAGGTTCACTCTGAGAGTATCGTTTTACCATGAGCCATCCAACTTTATTTTTGCATGAATTTATTTATTGGTAAACATAGTCTTCATATTAGATGCTGATTTTACATACCAGTGAAAACGATTCCAAATTCTACCAATAAATCATTATTATCAAGGAAATATAATATATAGAATTATAAACTAGGAACCTATAAAAAGTAACAATAGGTGTGGTCTAGCCTGGTTTTAGAAAATATCCACTACTAATGGAGTTTTTAATAATCTCCTACTATTTTTCCGGGATCTCGCAAAATAACTGTCTATTAGTCAATATGACATTAGATTAAAGTTCAAATCTTCGTATACAATACTGAGCAAACAAGTGAGTAAAGATGATAACTGTATAGAAATTAGACAGCTACTATAATTTGAAAACTTCATAATTATTATTAAGAATAAAGTTTGATATCCTCATACATGAAAAAACAGTGAAAACTTGTGCTATTTTAATATAAATCTATATTAAAATAAAAACTTCGTACACAAATTATCAAGTTAAACTTTAATTAATATAATTATTTAATCAATATAATTAATTTATTTATATATAAACTTAAATAAATTTATTTAAGAACGCTGAAAATAATTCTCTGAAAAATATAAATATGGATCTGAAAGTCTCAAAATTAATACTTTAAAAAAGATCAGAAAATTCTAAAAGTTCTTTAAATTCTAGTCAGGAAAGTAGGAGGGCATTTGCCTCCTACTTAAGTTATTTCTTCGTTTTCTCCTGTGATTAGAGATAGAGGGCAGTACAAAATTTACTTCCTCGCTTTTATCTTCTCAAAGAGCTGCTTCAAGGTGTCTTCATTGCTCTTCGTAAATTCGAAGGGCGAAGTCGTAAAAGGTTCGAAGTGAACTGCTACGTCATCAAGCCTGTAGAAAGTTCCATCACATTCCATGGCGTCAATGACTCCCGGGAGTACAACATCCGAAGCAGCTGTGCTTGGGCATGGAGCGATATCCAGACAAACCATGGGGATTTCGGCAAGATAGGAAGCACAGTCTGCAGGGATATGGCACACAAGGTCAGCACACATCACGAGGGCTGCATCCACGTCTTTTTCTCGAAGTACGTCCACGGTTGTAAATTCTCCTGGGTTGTAGCGCGGGAGTCCGCGAGTGAAATCAAGCCCGAAGGGGTAACCGTACATGTAAGAGGCTACCTGGTTAAAACCTGCTACATTGCAGTGACCTCGAAGAGCTCCAAGGGTGAACTTAGCAAAGTTATTAAGTTCCTTTACAAAATTCATGGCAATTTCGGCATTCCTGTGTTTTCCGATGGATGAGGAAAGCCCGAGTCCCACTGAGATAGCTCCGAAAGTGCAGTTCTTCATCATATCGAGCATCTTTTCCATAACAGGAATGGGAACTCCTGTGATCTCTTCTACCGACGGATGGGGAGTTTTTCCGTGAAGCAGGGTCATAAGTGCACTGATCAGTTCGTAGTCCGAGCCGGGTTTGAGCTGCACATGCAGGTCGGAAGCTTCAGCGGTTGGAGTTTTTCTTGGGTCTACAGTGATAACTGTCCTGTCGAAACGCCCGCGCTTTGTCCAGTAACCTCTTGGGAAAACTGCATATCTTGACATCTGTCTCGGCATGGATTCAAGAGGATTGGTTCCCCAGTAGACTAAAAGGTCAGCCCTGTTTTTCTTCTGTCCTTCGGTTGCACCGACTTTTCCGGATTCCTGGATTCCCATAGCTGTTGGCCCGTGGCAGATAGTAGCATTGGAATCAACAATTGCACCAAGGTATTCTCCTATCTTGAGCCCTATTTCATGTGCTTCACAGGAGGTTTCACTGCCCATGAAAAGCAGGGGACGCTTTGCCGAAACAAGGATATCGGCAGCTCTTTCAAGAGCTTCATCCCAGGCTGCGGGGGTCAGTTTTCCTTCGCTCTTTATGAGAGGCTGCCTGAGCCTGTGGGAACTTACAACTTCCTTAAATTTGGCGTTTCCCATCTTACATGCATTTTTTGCTTCAATCTTCCCGTCTCCGAATTCAACCTGGATGTCATCACAGGACGCCCCGCAGACCGGACAGACTATGTTTTTGTAAATCATGCTTACTGCCCTCCGATATATACTTTCAACACTACATCTTCGGCGCTAAGAACCTCATCTTCAGTGGGCTCAATCGTTACCGGGGCGCCCTTATAGAGGGGAGAACCCGTAGAAAGGGTATCAGGATCAATGATAACATTCGACCAGATGGCCCTTGGCATGAACACCTGCCCTGGCTGGACTGAATCCGTACATTTCGTATAAACCGCAATCGAATGTTTTCCGTTCCGGCTTGTTACTTTTACTTTCTCAGGGCAACAGAGTGCTGCAAAATCTACAGGAGAAATCCAGCATGATGCACACTCCGTGATGTAATCATCCGTGAACTTATCCCCGCCTTTGGCAAGCCTGCCTTCATTAATCGTACTTCCTGTAATGAGTATTACTTCCATGCTTCTCACCTCAGAGTTCCGGGTTTGCATCTGCAACCACGTAAAGCGCTCCTTTTGCCCGCTTGCTGATCGCATAGTCCCCTGTGAATTTCTTGAAGTCGCCTATCAGCTCAACCTCACCACATTTGACACTATTTTCCATAGAAGCAAATTCAAAACCTGGAGAGAAGCGCTCGATTTTGCCTCCTATGACTATGGTACCTCCTGCCATTTCAGCGCCTACTGCACGAAGAGCTCCTCCTTTTACGAAGATGAGCCCTCCGTTCTGGCGGATTCCGCAGAAGCTTTCAACATTGCCTTCTACTATGATTTCGCCGCCGTCCATGCCGCCTCCGAGCTGGTGGCGTGCTGAGCCTTCGATGACAATGCGTCCGCCTTTCATGCCGTGCCATTTTCCTCTGTATGCACAGCCCACATGGTCTCCGGCATTGCCTTTAATGTGCAGAAGTCCGCCTGTCATTTCCATGCCTGCCCAGGAATCAGCATCTCCGCAAACGACAATCTCGCCTCCTTTCATCTCGGTGCCTACGTGCATGCCAGCAGAACCTTCAATCTCGATTTTTCCTGCACTCATGCCTTCCCCAATCCTTTTAATCCGCATTGCGTCACCTTTCATGCGGATCAGGGTCTCAGCTGCAGAACTGCCTCCGTTGCCTATTACTTCAAAAAACTCGGAGAGAGGATAGGTCTTTGGTCCCTGCCAGACTTCCAGGTTTCCGATTTCTTCGGCGTTTTTGCCTGCAAAAGCATCAGGAGTTATAACGTCAGCTTCCACTTTGATGTCAATCTCTTTTTTAGGAATAAGCACTACTTCTGCCATTTCTCCAGCACTTTCGCCGGTAAATGAGCCAGGCTTTATAACTACCTCGAGTTTACTCTCAATTTCATTTTTATTAATAAGTACTCCCTCTGTCATTGCTTCACCTCTCACCGTTAACCTTTATGGGAGTCGGGTTTGCCAGATACTTCTCTGGAGTCGGATAGTTGGCAAAGCCCAGGGTGTAATACCTGAACCACTCTTTCACGTCAACCAGCATCTCCTTTTCCCGCTCGTTTTCTACGTGCACTTCAGAATAGTAAGTCCGCTTCTCAGGCAAGGAAACAATTTCCCCTTTAACAGACACGATTTCGCCGTCCTTAACGGTATATTCTGCCTTCCTGAAGGCCTGGAGGAGAGCCTCGTAGTTGTTTGGATCAAGCTGCTGTGGGTTTATATTGTAAACAGTAACGTCTCCATCAGCGCCCACGCCAAGAGAACCTTTCCTGTGCGCCATGCCTATTGTCCGGGCAGGGTTAGCTCTAGTCAGAATTGCAAGATCATATAGGGAAAGTTCCCGGTTTATACCTCCGAGTTCACTCCTGTCGTTTGCCCACTTGTGACACTCACTGAAGGTCTGCTTTCTGAAAGTCTCGGACATGATCCAGGTCATAACCTCAGGATATTTCGTAAATGGCCCACCATTGGGGCTGTCCGTGGTCATAATTGTCTTCCAGGGGTCATTGATCAGCAGGAGGCATTCAAGGCCCATTGCCCACTGCAGGCTGTGTACCGGGTTGGATTTAAAGTAAGTGAAGGGAATGACACCTGACCCACCTTCCATCTCAACGTCAGTATTTGACCACTTGTTTCCTGTAAGCTTGTACATATCCTGAATGGCAGGTCCATCTCCTGTCATAACTGTGGCTTCTCCGAAGGGCGTGCAGCCACTATCGATTACTACATGGTCTTTGTTGTTGATGTAGGCTGCAATATCTTTTACTCCAGATTCACAGTCTCCCCAGGTAGTGCCTGCAAAGCTGTTGAACATCATGTGGGCGAGGTATACGGAACAGTCCCTTGTAGAATCCATTTTGGTTTCAGCCCATTCTACATCCATGTTCTGCCTGGGCTTTACGCCGTCGAGAATTTTGAGGGAGTCTTCAGTAATTGTAAAGCAGCCAGGATGTCCCAGGTTATTTGCATGCAGGTGAAGAGGTACAGGCATACCGAGGAGTTCGTTAATCTCACTAAGCCCTTTTATAGTCTCCCGTGGGGTAATCTCGAAATGGATGTTGGCTTCATCAAGAGAGTGTACGTTTTTACCCCATCCCCAGTTTTCTACTCCTGCAGGGTTGACACACTTAATTCCATAGGACTTGTGAGTTTTCATCATCCAGGCTACATAAGCAGCAGCCTTTTCTATGTCTCCATCCCGGAGATAGCGCATCAAAAAGAAGTTGTTTCCAAGTATCAGGTACCCTCCCATATCAAGAAGCGGAGTAGCACGCATCTCTTCATGGGTATGGCGAGCTTCAAGAGGGGGAATTGCAGCTTCAAAAACAGTTGTGTAACCCATTGCTGCGTAATCGTATCCCTGTTTGTATACCGAAGGGACAGTGTAACCTGAGCCGGAATGAGTAAGTGCAGTCTTCTGGAGAGTTGCCTTATAATGGTCTTCTGGACGCATCGACCTGCCTGCGTTAACCTTTGCACCTGCAACATGAGAGTGAGAGTCTACTCCTCCGGGCATTACTGTCATACCGGAGGCATCAATAACCTTTGCGTTTTTCAATTCGGCTGCAGAAAGCTCTCTTACAATTTTTCCGTCTTTGATAAAGACATCCATTATTTCCCCATTTACTTCATTGAGGGGATCAAAGACGTATCCGTTCTTGATTGCAATTGTTCCTGCCATTTATTCCACCTCTTTTTTTACAAGACGGATCGCATCAACAGGGCAGATAAGGGCGCACGTACCGTCTCCGCCACAGCGTTCCTGGTCTATGACTGTAATTCTCCCGTTTTTAACTCCAAGAAGAGCTTTCTCGTCCATGTTGTTCAGGTGCCCTGCAGCAAGTTCGCGGTCAGAAAGGGCATTCACCGGACAGACAATCACACAGTTTCCACAGCCCAGACATGCATCTTCATCGGTTTCCAGGCGAGTGCGGAGCAGAGCTTCCGGAGCGGAGGCTTCAAGCAGCTTTTTCTCAAGCAAACCCTTTTTCTCCACATCCGGGAGAATTGCAGTTTTTCTGACATCAATAGCATCAACAGGGCAGGCGACCGCACAGGCCCCACAGTAAATGCAGGCATCCGGGCGGTGAGTTATCTTCTCGACTCTTTCTCCGGGCTTAGCTCTTTTGTTAAAAATGGCATTTGCGGGACAGACATCAATACAGGTATGACAGGTCTGGCAGACATCCTCATCCCTGGCCCAGCGTCCTTCAAAGGGTTTTTCCACGGAAATCGCATGCGTTGGACAGACGGCTGCACACCAGCCGCAGTGCACACAGCACTCGGTATCAATATTAGTCTTTCCGACAAGTTTCAGTTTTCCGTCCGTTGAAATTTCACGAGTAACCTCAATACAGCCTTGCGGGCAGATATCCTCACAAAGCCCACAGTGGACACAGCTTTCATTTACTGACGTTGGCTTCATGGCCCTGAAAAGATAGGACATGTCAGTGAGGGTTTTTCCTTCCTGCTTCATTTCAAGAGCACCTGTGGGGCAAACTTTTGCACAAATTCCACAGACAAGGCAGGCTCCACTGTCTTTTATTTCCAGAAAATCAGCATCCAACAAGCCTCTTGTTATAGCTCCCACGGCCCCCACAGCAAGGTTACCTTTAGGGCATGCCTGAACACAGGTCCCGCAGCCGATGCATTTTTCGGGGGAATAAATCAGCTGCTTGTCTTTTTTTTCGGCAAAGACAGACAATCGCATATTATCTTCCATTTTGCTTACCTCTCAACGTTATTCTGTGCATCCACCGCACAGTAGTTCATCATCATGCTGAATGAACATTTCACCACATTTTTTACAGCACTGTATCCGCTTTTTATTTCTAACCGGAACATCTAAGTCCACAAATTTCCAGGAATACACCTTTTCTCCTGCAGCCAGAAGGATGGGTACAATCTCCAGATGAGAAAATTTTTCAGTATTAAGGAACCAGGCGTGGAGTTTGGGATAGTCCTTTGTCTTCTCTGAGTCGAGAAGTATTCGGATCCCTTTTATGCTGGAAGCGCCTTCAGGCGCCTGCTTGTTTACCGTGACCGCCATCTTTCCCCAATTCATGATCTTTAACCCGTTGTTTCCGATAGTAGCTCCGGCAAGGATCTGGAATGGGTCAGGCATGCAGCTTTTCGTTTCGCAGGTCACAAATATGCGTTCCCCGTCCTGGACATCAAGCTCCCTCCTGGCAATATTGAGCATCTGAATGCCGATTAATGCCCCGGAGGTAAGGAAGCCGTGAAAGGGGACCACTTTTTCAATCTGTGATAGCAGCTCAGGGTCCTTTACCTGCTTCAAAATTGTCTCCATCTGAGATTTTTCTTCTTCTGAATTTTTACGCAATGTGTACACCACCGTGGGGTTCACCGTTATGTTTAAATAAACATAACGCTAAAGGTATCGAGTACAGATCGGATTAATGTAATACAGCCGGGTTATTTGGAGGAACCATATTCTCAGGATTTACGCGGTTGAAATGTGAAATCAATAGCATTAGATTTTTGACTGTCTAAAATGCTTATTGAACTGCGACATTTATTATATTTGATTTTGTATTTCAAGTGCATAAGTCCTAATTATTTAAATTCCAACATAACGCAGAAGGATACACTGTATTTATAAGTAACTTTTTTTACAGGAGTTTATTGATTTATAACCTGGAACAGGGGTAAACCTTCTATATAAGGGATAGAATTCCTCGTAATTGGCCGGACACAGAAAAAAAACACCAGCCAGAACTCTACAGCTTTCAGATATGTTAAGTTCAACATATCTATAAATACTGAACAGAACTATTGCACTCAAAATATATAAACAGGTATTTTATAAAATTGTCGATGAAAAGGACTTTTCCTTCAAAAATGGAGTAATCTCAAAACTTTTAATTATAACTGGCAGTCCCCCATAAGAAATACGAACATATTTTTATCCTGAGAATACCTACTTGGAATTTTCAGGCTTCTTCTGTCCTGCGCTTCGGCCTAGGCGGAACAGTCTCGTTTTTGATCGATCTAAATAATTACTAAATAATTACTATCAGAAAGGGCGCTCCTCGTGAAGGATCGATCGCGAACTTCCCTACCGACTGGAGTCCTTCCTGAAAAAATACTTGAATATTTCAGGGTTGCTAAATTCAAAAATATCAAGGATCTCTACCTGAAATATATCATGGAACTTCAGGAAAAGAATATCTCATTTCGGAAACGGTCGCCTATAACTATAAATAATATTATTTAATCTGCGGGGAAAAATAAGCCTGACAGGAATGTAGAAATAAAATGGAAACAGGACTATAAGCAGGAATCAATATTTACAGGCTCTCTGAGGCACGAAATAAAAAGACAGAAATGGGAGGTAAAGGATGAGCGTAAAGGAAGAGGTTTACGAGCAGATAATAGCAATACTTAAAGATGCAAAATTTCCCATAAACACGATGGATGAATTGATTGCTGCCCTACCTGAGGGGCTAGACACCACGTGCATAATAGGTGACGTTGAAGTTACTGCAAGAGAGGCGGAAAGCCTGATTACTGAAAAGGATTTCCCGTTCAAAGATTCAAAACATGTGGCAGATCTACTGATTGAAAGAGCTGGACTGTAACGCTGGACTGTAACTTTACTTGTCAAATTCAATAAAGACAAAAAATAAGGATAATGGGAACAAAATGTACAGAAAAAAGCTCAAATTTAATCATAAAAAGAAAACGGAGTTTGTCCTTTCTTTTTTCATCCTTCTGCATGTTTTACAATAACTCTTTGTTCAGCAATGACATTGCTTCTTTTGGTGTCAATAACCTTAAGGGTAACTTCAGAACCCACCTTGAAGCCGTAGTTGTCAGAGGTATTATAGTCTCCATCCACACTAACTTTTACGCTGGATTTAGTGGCCCCTACTGCACTATCCTGCCCGCAGAGAACAAGCTTTTCTCCGACATTCCATAAGCCGTCTTCAAGAGTGGCTTTGTTATTTACAGGATAGTATGCAGGATTTTTTCCATGAGGAATCAAATCTAAGTAGAGGAGGGAAATGTTTCCTGTAAGATAACCCTTTATACCCGGTTCGAGAGCAGGCCTGTAAGACTTCCCATATCCTGAAATCTTTATGGATATATTATCAAGGGGAAGAGAACTACCTCCTTTGTGTATAAGCATGATCGTATTATTCTCAAAAGTTGCATCTTGACCTTTTCCTGTTTTAGGAAGTCCTCCCTCGCATGATTCAAGTGAAATTTTTGCCATCAGCGGTTGAGAACTTTTGCCTTCTTCGGCAATATTAGAAAAACTGATAGCAATAATACTTGCGAGTACGACCAGAATAAGCAACATAAGAAGGGAACCTATTATCGGAGTTACGGCTTCTGATGTCAATCTAAATGAAAAGAAATGTTTAGCTTGGATTTTTCCCCAGGCTTTCATCAATAAGGAAATATACTCAAACTGTCATAAATAATTTATCAATTTCTAACAAGAGTTGTTATACGGAATAAAATCTGGAGGAAAATATCCTCACAAGGTCATTTCCTTTTCCGCTGTTTCTTTTCATATTCTTTTTCGAGGTCAAGAATTCCTTTAATAGCCTCAAGTTCCTTTCTGCTTTTGGCATAATGTAAAAGTACAAGACCAACTCCGCAGAGTAAGGCTATAACTGCGGCTGAGAATAGCAGGGGCGCTGACTGGGTATAATATTTAACCTGAATAGCCTCTTCCCGACTTCCTAGCTTCGAGGAGATCCACAGGAGAGTTTGCCTTCCTTTTTCGTCATAGGTTATACTAGAAGGCTCAGGCCTTGCTATCCCAAATACCCTGCTACCAGTAACATATCCTTCTGGAAGTACTACACGGATGTATTCGGAATCAGGTTTAATAAATGTAAAACTCTGATCTCCCGAACTCTGGAGAGTATATGCAACAAAACCCGTAACAGGCTCCTTGAACTCCAGGTTTATAACTTTCACACCCTGGATCACTTCCTGATTTAGGGTATAATTAATAGCCGAAGTTTCATTTCTTCTCGAAAGCTCCTCAAAAGTTTGTGGGCTCGGTGTAGTCCCGTTTGCCGGGTTCACAAGCAATACAAAATTTTGAATAGGACTCTCCTCTGAACCGCCACCCAGGATGTCGGGAGGATAGATCTCAAGCTTGCTAGTATTTACTACGATGTTGACAACCTGTACTTTTTTGTCATTTTCCAGCAAATAATATGTGGTGGTATTTGCAAGCGTTTGATTGCTTGATTCGTTCAGATAAATGTCGAATTCATAATTAGAAATATTGCCAGGCTTATCTACGACAATTTCCTTTTTTTGATCCATACAGCCCGATACGAGGACCACCAGCAGGGCAAGGAGCATAAACACAATTTTCGTTCTCATTTTCACAGACAAATTCTCCCTCGAGCTTGAAGAAATCTCTTTTCAACTTGCGGCAGTTTACTCTCTCTTGAGGTAAAGCCTATACAGGGGCTGGAACAGGTCGACATTATCTTATGATTCCTCTTCTTAATAAACAACACGGATAGACATCTCTAAGAAATATGACTAAAAGCTCAATTTCTCAAATAAAAAGAGTAAGTTCTAGGTGACAAACTTCAGATATTGAGCTCTCCGGAAGAATTCAGGAATTTGGCTCTGTAGAAATCCTCTGAAATAAAGAATTTTCATTAATTTGAATTGAATAGCTTGACCTGTTTTTACTTCCTTATTTTCAGCCTATTGTAGCTGATTTAGATAGGTTTTCTACAGAGCCAGGAATTTATTTTTAATTCTCTTCACTTTCACCATTAATAGTAGCCATAATCTCCTTAAAGCTCGCTAAGGAAGCTTCCATATTCTCTATTATTTCATTTGCAAGAATATCAGGGTCAGGAAGGTTGTCCAGATCAGCTAGGCTCTTATCTTTGAGCCAAAAGATATCCAGATTTATTTTATCCCTTTCTACAATTTCATCATAGTTAAATTTCCGGAACCTGCCTTCTGGAGATTCTTCGCTCCAGGTTTCTTTACGGCTGTGGCGATTTTCGGGGTTGTAGCATTTGATGAAGTCTCCCAGATCTGAATATTTCATAGGATTCTTTTTCAATGTATGATGCACATTTGTGCGGTAATCATAGATCCATACTTCTTTTGTCCAGGGTTCTTTAGCTGCGGGTTTTGCTTCAAAGAAAAGCACGTTTGCCTTTACGCCGTTTGCGTAGAAAATGCCTGTCGGCAGGCGCAGGATTGTGTGAAGGTCGGTGGTTTCAAGGAGTTTTTTGCGGATTGTCTCTCCTGCTCCGCCTTCAAAGAGGACGTTGTCCGGAAGTACCACTGCTGCCTGACCGCCTGTTTTGAGGATTGTATGGATGTGCTGCAAAAAGTTTAGCTGCTTGTTACTTGTGGTCGTCCAGAAGTCCTGGCGGTTGTAAGTGAGTTCTTCTTTTTCCTGCTCCCCTTCTTCGTTTGTGAAGGTCATACTGCTCTTTTTTCCAAAAGGCGGGTTGGTGAGGATGTAATCATAGCGGTAACCCGGATCGGCTATGAGAGCATCGGAATTTGAGATCATGGGCTCACCGTCGATTTCTCCGATGTTGTGCAGAAACATATTCATCAGGGCAAGCCGCCGGGTTCCGGCAACGATTTCGTTCCCGCCAAAGGTTTTGTTCTTCAGGAAACGGCTCTGCTCCTGGTCCAGCCGGCAGTGTGACGTAAGGAAGTCATAGGCTGCTAAAAAGAACCCGCCTGTGCCGCAGCAGGGGTCTCCGATTGTTTTCATGGGCTCGGGCTGGAGGCACTGAACCATGACTTTAATTAGCGGCCTTGGGGTGAAATACTGACCGGCTCCGCTTTTTGTATCTTCGGCATTCTTCTGCAGGAGCCCTTCGTAGATCTCTCCTTTTGTATCCACACCCATCATGACCCAGCTTTCTTTGTCGATCATATCAATGATCTTATAGAGCATTGCAGGATCGCTGACTTTGTTCTGGGCTTTGAGGAAAATCTGCCCGAGCATCCCCGGTTTTTGACCAAGCTCTTCCAGCAGTTCCCTGTAGCGAGTATCCAGTTCGGCTCCGCGCTGCTGTTTCAATTTGTCCCAGGTATATTCCTCAGGGATGCCGATATTTCTGTTGTACGGAGGCTTACTGAACTCTTCAGCCATTTTCAGAAATATGAGATAAGTCAACTGTTCCAGATAATCTCCGTAACTCACGCCCCCGTCACGCAGGACGTTGCAGAAGCTCCAGACTTTGGAAACGATGGATGAGGTGTTTTCAGACATGGTTTGAATCCTTGGGGTTAGAATAATATTTTTGTTTAGGGCTTGTCGGTTTTTCAGGAATGATCATATGTAGAATACCGCTCTCCAAAAGTGGTTTTAATATGTCTTTTCGGAAATGTTCTCGATGTGTTAATTGCAAGTATTCCATAATTTCACTAGTTGTTTTAGGCTCTTTGCAAAATTCGATTATAATATCCCGTTTATCGACTTGCGTGGTTACTTGCGCGGTATCTTGCATGGTTACTTGCGCGGTATCTTGCATGGTTACTTGCGCGGTTAGTTGAATAGCAGCTTGAACGATAAGTTCCTGGGGAACAGGAATATAGATCCTAAAAATGTCTTCTTCAATAAGCTGAGGGTCAGTCCTACCGGAATAAATCTTTGTGTACTTGTAGAGATTTCTGACACCGGAACCTAACTCATCTGCTCTTCCAATCTCTTTGAAAAAGCTGGCAATTACCGGATTTTTAGGATATGGTGTAAAATTAGAAGGAATTATTATGCCATATCCATGAGGACGGTTTGCATTCTCTGCAACAACCTGATCAATTCCAATTACGAATTTTGCAGGAAAATGATCTATGTATTCCCTGTGGACGAGCATATTTGTAACTACTTCTCTGAAAATCAGGTCTCTTAGACTGATTCTATGATCCTTCTCCAGATAGAAAGGATCAGGTAGATGCTTTGCAACAAAAGCCATTAGCCTGTCATAGCTTTCGATAAGGTTAGTACGTATGTCGTCCCTGTCGTCGTAACGGTCAAGGTTTACTCTACGAAGGATGGCATCAGTCTTGAAATGGGGAAGTACGCTCTGGATAACTTCATCCTTGCCTAATAAAAGAATAGCAGCAAGAGTGTAACCTTCTTTGCCGGTATGATAATCACGCTGATATAACTTGGCGCTGCTTAAAAGCTCCTCATCAGTCAAGGTTCCCCAGGGGTGATCAGGGTTCTCAGCACGAACCATTTTCCGTACTCTCTGGAGAAGGTCACTCCTGAGATCTTCAAGTTTGACATAAGGATAGATACGATTCTCAGAAAAAGAGCTTTGTTTACGAATATAGAGATGAGCCACAGCATCAGGGTGGTTGGTTATATCAAGATCTCCATCTTCGTTTCGGTCAAATATCTTTCCATTACAGCGGTGAACCTGTGAACTTTCAGGAATGCCAAGATAGAGGAGGGTTTTTCCTTCGAGTTCCAATGTTTCTGGCGATATATACAAAGGTGGATTGATTTTCTGAGGGTTGTTCAGTGCAGTAACCAGGTCTTTTTTAATTTGCGGCAGAGCATCTTTATCAATTCCTGTAATATTCCCCTTGTCATCGACTCCAAGAACTATATGCCCTCCATTGCGGTTCAAAAAAGCACAGACTGTCTCATATACATCACGGTTTATCTGAGTTCTGCACTCTTTGAATTCTACAGTTAACCCCTCACCATCTCTAATTATATTTTTTAATTGCTCAGAGATCAAGTTTTATCACTTCTTTCCGTTTTTGCCCTTTCAGCCTTTATTCTCTCTAATAAAACCTCAGCTGGCTGCCAATCCTCTGCCCCTCGAACCTCTGCCAGCTCTTTTTCATTAAGCAACTTCCCCTCATACGCTTTTTTCAAAATACTCTGCCGCAGAGCTTCGGCTTTTTCCAGATTCGTTTCAATATCCTGCTCTATCTTATCGCAGACTGAAAGGCGGGTTTCGATTTCCTGAACGATGGTTTGTTGTTCGGGAAGAGAACAGAAGGGAATTAAAAGATTTTCAAGAATGTTTAAATTTATATTTTTTTGGGCAGTCGCAGGTGCGAATGCTTCTATTTTTGATTGATTTCCCATAAAAAAATAGTATACATATTCTTTAACAACTAAATTTTCTATAGCTGTAAAACCAACTATGCTGTCAGGAAAGCATCCCTCAAAGCCAAGAAAGGCAGTTTCGGCAATATTTGCAGCGATTGTAATGCATAATGTTCCTTTTGGCCATAACTTGCTTTGAGCTAAACCAAAATCGGAATATGTTTTTTCAAAAGATTTGATGGTATGATTGGCTGCTTTTACCTCACCGGTTTGAATAAAAGGATATTTCCCTCCAAAAAGTATTTTGTCATTTCTTGGTCTATGTTTTGATTTTCCTCTACCCAAATCGCCAAGGTAATCCAACTTTACCCACATCCATTCTTTTGGCATAATTGGCAACTTTGCCAATTCCATTTCAGTAGGAGGCTTAATATTCTTCACGTTCTTACCGGCAGATTTTGCAGCTTCTTCTCTTTCTTTCCTGATTTGTTCCAGCAAATCGCCTTCATCCGGCAAATCTGTCTGCTGCTCCCGCCATTTTTTAGTGAGCTCTCCTTCAAAAGCTTTCTTCAGCACCGCCTGCCGATAAACTTTGAGCTGTTCCTGTGCCAGTTTAAGGTTAGCAATTCCGTTATCCAGTTCGCTGAAGAGAAGATCGATTTTGGTGACTATGGCGCGTTGTTCGGGGAGAGGAGCTATGGGAAATGGATACTCTTGCAGATATTTCGTTGAGACCCTTGGTAAATTTACACCACTTGAGTTCTGGGTCATATCATTGACAAACTTATATGACAAAAAAAAGTATTTTGAGTAATTGAGATTTAAAGAAGGAGTTGATTCAAAAACAAGGATATCTGTAGAACATACTCCATCTTCATTAGCTAAATACACCTTATTCAAATAAGGTCTAAGTTTTCCGTAAAGAAGATCCCCCTTCTTAAAACTATTTTTTACAGTATTAATCTCATCAACCTTAACATCTTCTGTCAAAGTTCCTTTATCTTTATTTATGTGCTCTAAACCAACGTAAAATAAAGACTCTCCAGATCCCTTATACTTATCCGATTTTAAAATGTGAATTTCGCCTATTCTTGCCCATTTCCATTCATCTGGCAGCTTGGGTAATTCTGCTATTTCGGCTTCAGTTAGTGATTTAATCGTTTTCATCTTAATCAATCAAAGCCTCTTTTGATTTGTTAATGTACTGCTCAGAGCCGGATTATTTTCTCCGAACTTTTCTCCGAACCTTTCACCACAGTTTTCACCACAATTATCTCTTAACCTTCACTTCCACCCAATTATTCTCTGAACTTTTCTCCGAACTCACGCCGCCAGAGCCTCATTCAATTCACTGATAACCATATTCATCTCATCCCCGAAAAGCTGGTACATTCTTCCGCGCCCGCCAAGAGCATCAAAGGGAGTGTAATCAAGGTCGTCGATTTCCAGATGGAAGCTGGTTGCAACATAATCTTTTATCATACGGAGCCAGTTCATCTGGTCTTCATTAAATTTCAGGGTTCCGGCTTGCTTTTTAAACACCCAGTCCTGAAAGTTCCGATTCACGGTCTGATCGTATGCCGTCAGCACAGGGTCGATCTCGGTTATCCTGCGGATCAGGGAAACCAACGCCGTCAGTTCGTTTTTCGGGGAATTACCGTTCACCTTTTCCAGCTGCTCGTAAGCCTGCCAGACTCTCAAAGGAGCGAATTGGGGCTTCTCCAGCCTCAATTTTTCCATCACTTCTTTTAACATCGCAAAAGTAACTTCCCTGCGCCTGTAGGGCTGGTTGTAGAAAATTCTCAGGGCTGTAAGCTCGTCTTTATTAGCTTCCATATACGCCTTAAAATCATTGACCAGCTCATCTGCCCTTACCACAGCGTCTTTGTCCCATTCGGCTCTGAGAATTGTGTCGGTGTTCACGGTATCAATAATCTGCTCATGGACTCTTCGGACATTTTCGATGTATTCGTTAAGCTCGCCGGAAAATGTTGATCTGGCAATATCAATCAGGTTTTCCTGTGCCTTTTTCTTTGCATCGGCGTCTGAAATCTCCGGCTGGCTTTGTTTAATCTCAGAAGCTTTGAGATCGATAATATCAGGATTATACGCATTTAACAGATCTTTAATGGTCTGATTGATTGTTTTTCCGTTCGCTTTCTCCACAAAAGTAGCTCTTTCGGCCTCATTTATCTGCCTGTCCAGTCTTGCAAGCCGATTAGCCAGAGAAACATAAAGGTCTTCATCCTGAGCCCCAAAAGTTACTGCTGCAAGCAGGTCTTTCAATGCCGTACTTTTCTTGCGTTCCAGAGGCCGGCTGTCGGTTTTCATGGTTTTTGTAACGCCAACGGCGTCCACAATTACAAAATGCGTCTTGGCAGAAATCGCAGAAGGTGTCACTTTTTGCAGGTCATCAAAACCCAGGGTTCGTGTACCTCGACCCTTCATCTGCTCAAAATAATTCTTGCTTTTTACATCCCTCATAAAGAGCAGGCATTCCAGCGGCTTGATATCCGTGCCCGTGGCAATCATGTCCACTGTGACTGCTATTCTGGGATAGTAAAGATTGCGGAAATCTCCCAACACCGATTTAGGGTCTTCTTCGGCTTTGTAGGTCACTTTTTTGCAAAAGGCATTACCTTCTGCAAACTCTTCCCGCACTATATTGATAATATCGTCGGCATGGCTGTCGTTCTTAGCAAAAATCAGGGTTTTAGGGACTTCTTTTCTGCCAGGAAATATATCCAGTAACTTTTCCTTGAATGTTCGTATCACACGTCGTATCTGGTTGAGATTGACTACGTCTCTGTCCAGATTTTTGGAAGTGTATGTGAAATCTTCGTCCAGCTGTTCCCAGCGCTTTTTGCGGGTAAGTTTCTCCCTTTTGTCCACAAACTCCCGCGCATTTATTTTTGCCCCATTTTTACTGATTTCAGTCTCGATAGTGTAAACATCATAACCTACATTCACGCCATCTGCCACTGCGTCTTCATGGCTGTACTCACTTACTACGTTCTCATTAAAAAAGCCGAAAGTGCGCTTGTCCGGCGTGGCTGTCAGGCCTATCAAAAAAGCATCGAAGTAATCCAGAACTTGCTGCCACAGATTATATATGGAGCGGTGGCACTCGTCTATAACTACAAAATCAAACTCTTCAATGGGAACTTTCTTATTATAAGCTACAGGAACCGGTTCCTTTGGCTGCCAGCCTTTCTCGGCGGGATTTTCTTCTTCGATTTTCTCGTCCAGCTCCTCACCCTTCAATATAGAGTAAAGTCGCTGGATTGTGGAAATGTACACTTGGCTGTCCGATGAAATATAACTGGAACGTAAGCGCTGTACATTGTACAGCTCAGTGAATTTGCGATTATCGTCACTGGGCACATAAGCCATGAATTCCTGCTCTGCCTGTTCGCCAAGGTTTTTGGTATCAACAAGAAACAGCACCTTTTTTGCATCCGCAAACTTCAGTAACCGGTAGATAAAAGTTATGGCAGTATAGGTTTTTCCCGAACCTGTTGCCATCTGGATAAGAGCTCTTGGGCGGTTGTCCTTAAAGGATTTTTCAAGATTTGAAATTGCTGTAATCTGGCAGTCTCGAAGGCCATCTGTTCTCAATTCAGGAATATCCAGCAGCCTTTCCCTCAAAGGACTCTTTTTAAGGTATTTCTCAAAAGTTTCAGGCCTATAAAATGAAAAAACAGGTCTGGACCTTGGTTTTGGGTCGCGGAAGTCTGTAAAGCGTGTAAGTTCCCCGGTACTCTCGTACACAAAAGGCAATGGGTCGTTGTTAAGGTATTTTAGCTTACTTGTAGCATACCCGGATGATTGTTCCTCAACGACGGTTAACCGGTGACCTTCCTCGTCCTTTTTTGCTTCAATAATCCCAACGGGCTTTTTATCAACAAATAATACATAGTCAGCAGGTCCCACATCAGTCAAATATTCCTTAACTGCAATGCCCCTGGAAGCACTCCAAACGATTTTGTTCTTTTCCTGCACTATCCAGCCAGAAGCATTTAATTTTCTATCGATATCATTTCTAGCCTTCTGCTCCGGAGTCTGGTTATTATTCATATATTTTTACCCTTTGATGTTAATATCTTCTTCATCTTCTTGATTGGGATACTAAAATCGGTATTTCCTTTGAATGTGATTTGTACCGATAAATGTTTCTAATTTATGTGCAGTGTCTCCATATCTTGGAAACTTGCGTGAATTATTTCTCTGATAACAAGTGCAGAAGAAGAGTTGAGGACTGGGAGATATAGAACCAATATTAAAAAATTTGGCCTGTTTTCAGTCTCACCATTGAGTCTTTAGAACAGTCCAGGGCGTTTTAAACTAACTTTGAAAGCGCTTTAAAATGCCTTAAAAATGGCTCGGTTATTTGCTCATGAAGGTAGCAGTTTTAGGTTCCAGCCTTACATTCGAAGCTTTAAACGCTAAGGCAACCTTATGACGTTGTAAAATGATTAAACCATCTTTAAAAAAATTGTAACTTTTGAGTAGCGTCCATTAGAACAGATTAAAGGCGCTTTGAACAAAAACTTAAAAGCCCTGTGCTTGATCCTCAGGCGAAATTATCATTGCTTGGGCATTTACGGCCACGCAACCTAGTGATTACAAGCCACTCACTTTACTGGAATGTATCAAAGATGCATAATCTTATGCTAATCAATCCTTAGAGCTTGAAACGGGACTGAACCTATCGCTTTTGACCTAACTTTTCTACCTTAATTATATTGCCAAGTTTCACGTTCTGAGATTTTGAGTTTGTCTACAATTAACTTTCTTGATTCAGGAATCTTTCTATCATCGGCCATTCAATTTTCTTTATGTATTTTGCCTGAAGCTTTGAAACATAAAGAACGTTGCTACCGATCAGGATTTTAAGGTCTGATGGTTTGGGCTCGGCTGTACCGAGTGGAAGAAGCACAGGGCCCTCAGGTGATGTGCAAAGCCTGAAATCCTTCCCGCTCTTTCTTATATAAGCTCTTACCTTTTCATCAATTGTAAACGACGGAATCATATTAACACCATGCAGAACTTGCCCGGGGAAGATAAATAATTACAGGTTTCAAATTCATAATAATTAAATTCTCATAAACAGGAAAAGAGTTCTGGCCTGTAGGAGGTTTCCGGGGCAGTTTTAAATCGCATGACAGCAATTTAGGACAAAGATAACATGATGATGAGAGATAGGGGAAAACTTGTAATATGGCCGGTATATCTCGACCAGACAAAGTCAAGGAGCAGCGGCAGAATCATCTCCCGTAAAAATGCGATAAAAGAGCCGCAACTTAATGAGATAAAAGAAGCAGCCCGACAACTTGGCCTGAATCCCGAAGTAGAGCCTGAAAAAGCCTATCCCAAGTCTTGGTGGGAAGTAAGCGGCAGAGTGCTCGTGGATGATAACGGTCCGAAATCCGTTATTGCAAAACAGATAGCTTTAGCGATAAAGAAGATGCGAGGCCCGGAAAGTCCTGCCAAATCTTAAAGTCAATATTGCTTCTTAATAGAAAAACATTAATCGAGAAAAAGAGGATTTGAGAAATCCCAAGAGATATAAAAAGCCTCGGATATCTGGGAATCTCTTCTTATATGCTTCAGGCAGCTGCTATAAGCTCAGCTAGCTTTTATTTTAGTTTTTTGTAAGGATATCTCATTTCTTTTCCGCAATGCTGACAAGAAACAACGATATATCCTTCTTTTAGCCTATAAAGGGCATTTTTTCCGGGTACGAGAAAAGCATAGCAGTGTTTGCAGATTCTGCTTTTTATCTCTCTTGGGATACTCATTCGGTTTCTCATAGAGATGTTCCTGATAAGCTGCACATAACGCTCGCTGCGGTCAGGATGCTCTGCATGCTCGCTTTTTGCAAGCTCAAAAAGCCGCCACATGCGCTGGATTGTGATTACCTGAATCAAATTTTTCTGCTGTTTTCTTGCTATTCTGGACATGAGTAGACCGATCCTGTGTTTTCGTCCCAAATCTCGATTTTTAAGTTTCTTTATAACTTAAAATCAGGAATCAAGAATAATCACATTGATATCAGGGTTCTTGCCGTGTACAAGAGCTTTAAACTTTTCGGGGTCCCCGTCTGTTACATCTGGTTTTCCGTAGTGCATCGGAATTACGTATTTTGGGGAAATGGCTGCAGCTGCACTTGCTGCTTCTTCTTCGTCCATTGTATAAATGCCTCCTATAGGCAAAAGGGCGACATCAGTCCTGATATTCTTCATCTCAGGAAAAAAATCGCAGTCTCCTGCATGATAAATCCGAATTCCTCCAAGTTCTACTATATACCCCACTCCCAATCCACGGGGGTGATAGGGTTTATCGAGGTTATAAGCAGGAACTACTTCAATTCGGGTTCCCTTGATTTCAAGCCCGTCGGCCAGCACATCTCCCTCAGTAATCCGCCTTGCATCCCCCTTGAATTGCAGGGATAAGTTTTCAGGGATCAGTGTGGTTGAGTCCGACCGCCGGACTTTTCGGATATCCTCAGGACTGCAGTGGTCAAAGTGCTCATGGGTGATCAGCAGGATATCGGCTTTATCTTCGAAAGCCGGCTCTTCGCTGAGGTCGTAAGGATCAATATAAATCTTCTTTCCATCCCCCTCAAACAAAAATCCAGAGTGGCCCAACCATTCAATATTAACGCTTCCAATCTTTACATTGTTCATTCCATACACCTGCGGTCTATTTGATCTCAATTTGTAAGAACGCCCTATAACGAATTATTTAGATTATATTAATAATACCCGATATATTTGAATTTCAGCAACCATATCCCTCCCCTTGCCACTGAAGAAACTTATTTTAAAACTTGTTTTAAATTTTTGTTTTAGAACCTGCGTTGTCAATTTACCCGGATTTCATCTAAGTTATTAAAGATGAATGGAAATGGAATACCTGCTTTTGCCATAGTTTCTTATTTTGCGAGTTTTAGACACAACGCTGTGCTAATGTGCTAAAGTTCTATGTTTAAGCCCTCTTTGAAAAATACGAAGAAAATATGGAGTTTTAAGAATTTGAATCAGAAGAAAACCAGAGAAACCAGCAATAATCTCTAATAAATACCTGGATTCTGCCCGGATAAAAAAGCTCTGGGATTCCTTATCTATAGACTGGTTAGCCGTCTTTTTTGACAAAACTTGGCTCAAGTAATCTATTATAAAGCACTTTCTGAAGGTAACAGATCAGAGGTAGTTTTATTACCACTGCTTCCCTTTTGTCCCCTGCACTATGGACTTCTATTGATTCCTTTCCATCGGCAATCATGAAGAATTCTTGGGTATACTGAATTCCATCAATTACAATATTGTTCATAAACTCAGTAAATTCTTTTTTTGTTTCCCTGAATTCAAAAGGCAGCGACTTGAACCTATCCAGTTCATTGACGACAAGAGTTAAACTGTAGTTTTTCTCCAGTTCTTTTAGTTCGGCTTCAA
>DAKJ01000014.1 GCA_002496565.1 Methanosarcina sp. UBA289
ATAAGTTGCGTTGAAGACTATAGTTTGCAAAATTCATAGTTCTGAAAAATTAGACTAATTTTATGACGACATCAAATATAATCATATGTATAAAATTCTTATTATAAATTCCTCGCATTTAATATATCGCTCACTTATAGTATTACTAAGCTAATAAAAGTCGAAAATCCTTGTAAATTTATAAAACATGCTCTCAATGTTTATTGCATTTCGAAAATAAATGCAAGTTTAAAACGGAACTTAATCTTTTACCTTAAGCTGCAAAAACGGATTTGGAAAATAACAGCATAAAATTATGTTAATTAAATAACAAGATGGGGAGTGATGGAAATAAAAAGAAAAATATTTGACAGAAAAAAAATGACGTTGTTTCTTTTGCTAGTGCTTTCTTTTTTATTACCTGTAGCGGTTGCAGCAGCAGCTGAGAACCCGACAATTGATACCCTTAACCTTGGGTCGCACCCGGGGAATGTAGCTAACATTGGGCCAGGATCCGGAAAAACCACAAACATTGGACATGAAGCTGGGAGCTACGTCAATAGTGGGCCGAACGCAGGGACTACAAATAACATTGGACCGAAAACAGGAAATACCTATAATACTGGACCCAACCCGGGAAATTCCTTTACTGCGCCTTCCAAAAATTCAGGGATTAATGCAGGGGCGACTATTAATAGAGGGATAGACTCAGGACAAACTTTCAATAGAGGGATAAATGCTGGAGCCACACAAAGCCGTGGACCGTTTGCAGGAGCAACAATTAACATAGGACCGTTTGCAGGAGCAACAGTAAACCTTGCACCAAACGCAGGAGCAACAATTAATAGAGGATCTGACTCAGAAAGCTCTGATTCAGGATGCACATGTAATTTTGGCCCGAATGCTGGAAGTACTATAACTTGGGGACCATGGGGACAATGGGGACCATGGGGACAATGGCCCCCAATCTTCGATTAAGAAAATTAAAATAAATTTCGTAAATAGAATTACTCTGTGTAAGATAAATCTATAGAAGAGTGAGTAGAAAGCCTGCAGTGATAGGGAGCATGAAAGGAAAATTTTGTATGTTTTCCTTTCCGGCCTTACTGCATAGAGTAAGCAGATATGCCAGGGAGAGGTTTGATAGTTGATTACTATATCCTGAGCGAAGACCGGGTTTTTATCGGGAGCGCGGGAGAGAACTATTTTTTCTTTGCGGACCCGGTTACAATAGGTTTGGAAGAGTTCGTCTATTTCTTGTTTGATGGTGTTAGTATAGACGAATTCTTTAGTTTCTTTGTTATAATATCCGAATTTACTTATTCTGTTTAATTTTA
Organism: Methanosarcina sp. UBA289; assembly: GCA_002496565.1. GTDB lineage: Archaea > Halobacteriota > Methanosarcinia > Methanosarcinales > Methanosarcinaceae > Methanosarcina. Next base: position 1,317 of record DAKJ01000014.1, read on the forward strand.
GGCTGGCTTCGAGTCTTTCAGGACAGGCTCTTTTTAGACCGTTAAGTTTTTCGTACTGTGTATTGCTTTCGTTTTTGGTTTTGGGTGAGCTTTGCTTATTCAGGATTTAAATTGTATAATTATTCGAAAGAAAAGAATTAGATATAAGATATGACTCACATACTTGCGGAAAAAGTTAACTATGTATAAACCATATTATGATTGTTTAACCTATTTAGATGAAGTTTAGGGGATAATATGGCTATAGACATCAAAAATAGAGATATGGGTGGTAGAGAAGGGAGTCTAAATATTAATGGTATAAAAATACAAACTCCTGATTATTTACCGAATCAAAAAGATATTACTAGTCTAATTGACTCATCATTTGTAAACAACAGTAATTTTCCAAATATAGATGTAGGGGTATATACTCAATGGATAGATAAACAAACACTGCTATTAATTTCGGGGAACTTAGATGAATATAACAAAGTTAAGAAATCCATTAACTCTGGTCTCAAACCAATGAAAGATGCCGGAGTTAAAAGGAAACTTCTTCATTTCGAGTTCGGTAGTGATGTAGAAACGCTATCTGGACAGGAAGTAGATATTTTACTTCAATTACAAGACGATGTAGGTGCAGATGTTATTGAAATACCCAACTTATTTTCTACAGAAGAGTATAAAACCGTTTTAGATCGAGCTTATGAATGGAAACATTTTGAAGGCATCGGAAAAGAGTTGATGGGAATAGCTAATGAGGGGTTTGACATCAACTTGTTAAGGAACAAAACTGATATAATTAGTTGTATTGGAGCAAGTTTAAGACGTGAGAATCGACCACTATTGTTTGCAATCAAAAATCAACTAAGCCCGATGAATATCTGGGTACATGCATTTTCAGTTCCTAGATCTTTCAGAGTAGTTAATTGGGATGGAACAATGAGTGTATTACTAAATTACTACGGAATAGACACGATGAATACTGGAATAGCTCACCCCAATAGTGCAAAAAGATTTGGAATCCAGATGGGGTGTATGACCGATAAGCAAAAGATTGAACAATCACTTGAGTCTAGATACTTTAATCCGGTTGACTATAGTACATTCAAATGTAAAAATATAAAAAATCATTTGAAATTAAATACGTTTTGCAATTGTCCAATTTGCCAGAATAATAGTATTGACACTATATTACAGGATGTTGACACGGTATATGCAAATTTCCGTGCTCATGAGGTATTTTCTTATAAGAAAGAATCCAGTAATTATCAAAATGAAATTGGGAAAAATGTATCAGATGATTATTTCAACTCAAAGAAATATGCAAAAGAAATCGCGGTTCTTTATGGAGTTTAATCTAGTAAAATATTACAATTAAACATCATTTCAAACTCTTCAAATTCTTCTTTTTTCATGTTAACATTATTTTTAGGGACAGTTATAATCGACGTAAACTCCCTTTGTAGATACATTAGAGATTCAAGTATCCATTTTTCGGAAATTGGATTTTTAGGAATTATCCGAATCAATAATAACTCAGTATCATCTTTTATTTTTCGTTTTATGTCGTGCTTAACTTGAGAATAGTACAAACCAGTCAGACATTCGGGATCTACTTTTCTTTTAATTATTTGCATTTTAAGTGCAAATTGATTAAAATTGTTATTATATTCCGTCATCACCATTTTAATTGTCTCCCATGTTCCGTTGAATCATCTATCTACTTGGCATGATTAAAATTTATCATTTTAATATATCTGTAAATTAAATACATTTTACATTTATTATTATATTCCGTTTACTCATTTTCTATAGGCTCTAAATAGTAAGCCTGTTATTAGGCTCATGCTTGCCCAGGATAAGCCCACTGTGAGGAGATAGGGAGTACCCTTGTTAATCCTTCATACCCTACGAAAATAAGGGCTATAATGAGCCAGATAAAGGTTATTTTGTTGGGAACTTTCCGAGTTATAAGGTCTGTGTAGCAGGCTATGAGTAAAAAGGAAAGAGTGATGAGGGTTTTAATTGTCATAGTCTCCCTCTTCGGTTTCTTCTTCGTCGGGTTTTTCGCCATGGTCCTGTTCTCTGGGAATTGCTGCGCCTGCTGTGATCCCTGCTTCCCGGAACCATTGGGCTTTTTTTCCCGGTATTCGGGAGATCGGAAGTACGGGCTCGTGCAAGGGGAGGTATGAGAGGAGCCTGCAGGAAAATGGTAAGCCTCTTTTCCTGGGTACTTCATTTTTGTGTTATAGGACTCTTTTTTTGCTGGCTCTGTGTTGGATTTAAGCCGGCTTGCCAGGTTAAAGCCCCCTGGCAGATTCTTTAACAATGTCTTGTTTCCAGATTTTTTTTCTGAGGGTAAAGGCTCCCTGCGCCTGCGTTTAAGGATAGGGTCTTCTTCTAGTGATCTTACGGGCTTTGCCTGGAATATGATTACCCTTTCTGCCTGTGTTAGGCTGTCTCTTAGGGATGCCGTGTTATAGCCCCCTGGATGTTTTGAGGTATGCCTGTGTTATCATGCTGGCAGTCTTGAAGGAGAGATCTAGCTTTTCTGGTTTTACGGCTTTTTCTTTATTGGGCTTGTTAGGCTTTTCTGTGGCTGGTTTGTGCGAGAATAGGCTTATGCTGTCCTTCCTGTGAGACGATCTGAAGCCGATTAAGGCTGATTATTACACCCTTGAGAAAATATCGTTTAGTAAGGCTTCTAATTGACTCGGCTTTTTTTGTTTTTTCTGAGAGTGTGCCTGAACAGGTCCAGTTTCGTATTCCTGTTGCCCAATACATAGCCCCGTGTTGGGGACTCATTGATTTTTCGAGGTAGCCCTGGAGATAGTCACCTACGGTTTTTCCTGCGGCTTCGAGAGGGCAGGACCGGGACCATTGCCAGCCATATACCGGGTCGTTCCGCCTGTACTTTGAAAATGCAGATTCCGCGATTTTTTCTGCATCCAGGCAAATACATTTAAGAGCCTTCACCCTTTCAGAAAAGCCTTCTGGACTCTTCTTTGGATATTTCATAGGAGACCCATTAAATGCCTGAAAACAAATTTCAGGCGCTGTTTCCTTTACTTTTTCCCTGAAAACTTCATTTTTACCAGAAAAGTATCCACATCCAGGATTTTGGGAATTATGTTCCAGGACTGCATGGAAATGCTTTTTCCTGTAAGTTTTTTATTGATCTCACAGGCTTCTCATAACTTTCCGCATATACCACTTCCCTGCATGGCACCGGAAAAATATTGGACTTTCGGGCTTTCAGGATGTGGCGTGCTACTTTATCAGAGATCCACTCCTCGAAGCCTCCGTTTTTTAAGCCGATAGGGATGTCAATCAGGATAAGGGGATCAGCCTGTCCGTAATTGTTATCCAGGAAATCAATAAGGGACGAAAAATTTGGAAAAAGCCCAATTTCCCACTCGCAATTTTGATCATGTCCGACAGCCAGGAACACTGCAAACCACCCGGCTCGACAGCCGTCAACCCCGACAAATACCTCTTTGTTCACACATGCAAATTGAAATAAAAATTTAAAGCTTTTTGTAGTGGAGATTAGGAAACGCAGTAAAATGATTAATTAATTATAAAAACCTGCGAATCGGTAAGAATGGAAATAATAAGTAGAATTTCTAGAAAAATGGAAAATTAAAATGAAAAGGAGGCAGGTTATGAAATTCTGGTTGCTCAAAGCTGCAGGCACCTTGGAAGATGAAGAGATTATTCTGGAAAACAGTATAATTACAATAGGATGGGCTGAATTCCCGGATTTTTCCGGCATTAAAAACGAAGCGCAGGTAAAGAAAATAATGCTTGAAAAATTTCCCGGGATGCAGGAAGACCGTAGCTCTGCCTGGGCAGGAGAGATATACTCATTTATCACAAGAATAAAGAAAGGAGACCTTGTAGCAGTTCCGCTTAAAACAAGGAACGAGATACTTATCGGAAAGGTTACAGGAGATTACGAATACCGACAGCTCAGCGACTTTATCAGTCACGTCAGGAGTGTGAGATGGCTTAAAACGCTCCCGAAAGGAGATTTCGAGGAAGAATGTGATCTTGACCTCAGTTCTCCTGAGACACTTTCCCTTATAGAATCAGGCCCTGAAAAATTTTCAGATATATCCGAGACAAAACCCTTGGGAGTCCTTCTTGAAGAACTTAATTTTGCCCTTGATGAACTTGGCTCCCTGAAAGAAAGGCTGCTTGAGCTTACATACATGCTGGCTGAGACTGAAGATATCTCCGAAGTCCGAAAAATAGCAGCCGATATGGAAAAAATGTTGAGAGATAAATGAAGAATCGAATAGAATCGAATAGAGTCGAATAGAATAGAAGAGGGAAGAAAAGGAGAGGAGAAAAGATGAAATAAAATAAAATAAAATAAAATAAAATAAAAGTCTCCTCTCAATTGAAAATCTAATCTTTAACCAATGTTAACCAATAAGGTCATTGAGGTCAAGTTCAAATCCGACAACTGCATATCCGAGGGCAAAATTGCTTATGACCTCAGGATGGAATTCTCCGAAGACTCCGAGTTTTTTGCCGTTGACATAGACATCGGCCCGCCTGCCTTCGAGGAATGCGGGGTCTTCTGACTCTTTTACTTCATACGGAAGCATCATTTCTCTCATAAGGGCGTCTACAACCTCATAAATCTCGGTAAAGTTAGCCTGAGGGTGAATCGAGACTGCAGCTACATGCTGGCCGGTTATTTCGTTATTTACTACCTCGCCGAATTCAAAAATCTTTTGAGGCAATTCTCTGTGCTGGTTTAAGGCAAGAATTTCAAGAAGGTTCGGAAGCAGGGTTGTCCTGATCATTGTCTGATCTTCACTTATCGGGTGGAGGACATAGGTGACATCATCCGTTTTTTGCCTGCGCATATTCTCAAAATTGATTTTTTCGCTGGTGAGCGTGAAAGGCATGACTTCATAATAGCCAAGCCCTACCATTATATCGTTTACAGGATCGCGAAGCAGGGAAATTGGGTGAGACTTTCCTGCGGTATAGGTTTCGGGAATACTTACTTTGATGTTTTCGTACCCATAGCCTTTGGCGATATCCTCTACAAGGTCATAGTTATGAAGAATATCGGCCCTGTAAGCCGGGACTTTTACCTCGATGGTTTCTTCATCAAGGGCTTTTGCCCCAAAGCGCATTCTCTCAAGCTGTTTAACGATTTCTTCTAAAGAGAGTTCCATACCTAGAAGGGTTTTTACCTCAGTTTTTGTAAGGAACCTAGTCTTCGGTTCAAGGTCAGGCAGGATAAGTTCTCCGCAGTCTGGCCTGAAAACCCTTACGAATTCGATCTGTCCACCTCTTTCCGCAAGGGCGGTAACAACAATGTTCAGGGCGGTGTACACGGCCTCTCCAAGCCCTGTGACATCAATAAATAGGTCGGTTGTGCGCTCGGTCACACTTGTAAGTGTCCCGTTTATTATAGGCGGGAAGGACAGCACATTATCGTTTGCGTCCAGGATTATCGGGTATTTCTCAAAACCCCTGACAAGATGAGCAAATCTCGTTCCTTTGGGGTGCTTTTCCAGGATTTCGGTCATGCTCATCTTTTCGGTATAATCAAGCGGCACGAACTCAAAACTCGGGTCGACTGCCATATACCTGAAAGGCGGCTTAACGTTTGTGAGGTCGTGCACGCCTATAGACACTTTTTTCCTGTTTCTTCCAAGTCCCCAGTGCAGGTCTTCCTGAAGGTCCATAAGGGATTTTATGGATGAGGATGTGAATTTCATGCCCCTTACGACCGCACATCCAAGAAAAGGCCTGATTTTCAGGATTTCCTCGCTGACCGAAATTGAAACTTTAGGGGGATTTACTTCATATTCGGACAGTCCGGTCTCAAGGTCCAGGAAACCCCGCATTGCCCTGGCTGCCCCTTCTACACTGTAAAGGTCAGGTCTGTCTGGGAAAAATTCAATATCGATATATTCGTCTTCAACCCTTTCGACATCAGCCCCTATCATGGGCACCCTTTTTATGATGGTTTCCTTATCGGTTCCTGTGAGTTTCTCGAGATCATCGTACTGTAAGGTAATTACTGGCATTAGTGATTCGTCCTTTAGATATGGATAACTTAACTCCAAACATACTCAGCTTCAGATTTAATGTTTTTGTTTAAAGAGGTTTTTGAAGAACCCCAGCGTGCCTTTAAGCTATTGAAAGCCTAAAGGCCGGAAACTTGGGAGAATATATATTATGGGCGGAAATACAACCTGGAAGAAAATAACTGAATGAGGGAAAACCGAGTAGTGTAATATGAGATTTTCCTTAAAAAGGATCCATACTGTTAAAAGCAGCTAGGGATATAGTACTCAAACCCGTACATACTTTTATAAATAGTTTTCATGGTTTGGTAGGTAAACTATACCTTTACCTACTTTTATAAATAATAAATGTCCTCTTCCCTTAAATCAGGAGGTAGCCGGAAAATGATGATCGCAGGAATTGATGAAGCCGGAAAAGGCCCTGTAATCGGGCCCATGTGCATAGGAGGCGTAAAAATTGAGGAATCCAGAGCCCATATCCTTAAAGTGCTCGGAGTTGCGGATTCCAAGAAACTGACGCCGAAAAAGCGGGAGCAACTTGCAGCTCAGATTAAAAAACACGCAGACGGCTTTTTTATTCTTGAGGTCACTCCTTCACAGATTGACGAACTACGAAAGATCATGACAATGAATGAAATTATGGTGGTCTGTTTTTCAAAAGTTCTTGAACAGCTAAAACCTGATCTCGTATTTGCAGATGCTGCTGACATCAAAGCCGAACGTTTTGCAGAAAACCTTCGCAGGCAGTATGCAAAAACCAGCCCTGACCACGCAAAGAAAATAGAGATAATCTCCATGCATCAGGCAGATGCAATTTATCCCACGGTTTCGGCAGCTTCTATTATTGCAAAGGTGCACAGGGATGAGCTGATAGAAGAACTCAAGAAAGAATGGGATGTGGATTTCGGCAGCGGTTACCCATCAGACCCGAAGACAAAAGAATTCCTACTGAAATGGGGAAAAGAGCATTCTGGGGAATTTCCCAATATTGTCAGACATTCTTGGCAGACTGTAGAAAATATCAGGGAAGAGTTGAAAAAGGACGAATCGAAGTAATTAATCCTGAGACTGCAAAAAAGCTGGAAAAAAAAGATTACTGAAAATACATTTTAAAAAATATCTTCAAATTAAAAACCTTAAAAGATCCTTTGTAAAGGTCTTAAAAATAAAAATCATTCTAAAAAATAAAGATTTTAAAAGGGAAAATCTATTTTAAAATCTTACTGGTAATAATTTACCTGTATCTTCGTTCAATCATTTGTTTTCATTCGTTCGCTTGTAACACATTCAGGTACTATTGTTGCCACTCGCTTTTCACTGGGTGCCGCCTGAGGAAATATTATTTGCGAGAGGCAAGTAATCTATGCTTCCAGTTGTCTGGTTGACAATGTAAGGCGTGTCTCCTATACCGTTTCCATCAGCATCTGTTCCGTTATAGTCTTCCCACAGATTGCCTGCTGAACTGGTATTCCAGGTATTCTTTCCTTCGTCCTCGGCGTTCAGGAAGTTGAAGAACTTATTCAGGTAAATCATGTTTCCAGATGATCCTTTAAGATATATCCCAACACCATTCATGTACAGGCTATTATTAAACAGGGTATTGGATTCCGACATCTCAGTGAGGATTAGTCCATTATTGTTTCTTGAGACCAAGTTGTGTTCAAGCATGTTCATTCTTGACGTGGCCAGGACAATCCCTATTTCATTTGAATCTACGGTATTATTCAGGAAGGTATTGTTAGTAGAATTGTCCATCCGTATTCCCTCGCTGTTTGTCGTTACCATGTTGTTTAACAGCCGATTTTCGTTAGATCTGGACAGGGAAATTCCATCATTTCCAAGGCCTATTATGTTGTTGTCAAGGAGATTACGCTGAGAATTATTGAGGGCAATACCAGCATCATTCAACATTAGGGTATTGTTACTTAACAAACAATTCTGTACGCCGTCAAGGTAAAGCCCGACCTCCTGATATCCATCAATTCCTGAAGGTCCTCCTACGATATGGAAACCACTTATTGTCACATTACTTGAGCTGATCCCGAAGACATCATTTGTCGGAACTGCGCCTATCACATAAGTACGGTTAACCCGGTCACCAGAAAGCTCGCTTGAGATAATTGTAAGTTCTTTATTCACGTTTACATTTTCCCTGTATACACCAGGGCTTACAAGGATTGTGTCTCCATTCTGTGCATTATTGACAGCTTCCTGAATGGAACTATAGTTTTCTCCTCCATTAATGCCTACGGTAAAAACTGCAGCATTAGCTTGAGTAGCTGTTGCCCCAAGCACAAGCAGGAAAACTATGCAAACATTTTGAATTAATTTTCCTTTCATAACCAAATACTCCCCTTAATTTTAAGCTATATAGATAGAAAGACAAGTATTGTTTTTTTAATAACTCGTATGAATAATAATCTGAGATGATAAAAAGATTTTGAAATATATATTCTGAAAAATGAGCCTGAACTTATCTTTATCTGTATTTTCGATAAATCCTCCTTCAATCGGAAATCATGTACTTTACCAGACGCCTAAGGCTTGGAGCTGCATTAAATTATCTTAGAAAAAAAGAAAGGTTATAGAAAGAAAACCGAGATAGATAAAAATGATTAATATAAGATTGTGAGGGACAAACGCATAAAACTCAGGAAAGGGTGTCATTAAAGCAAATTAATTTAAAATAAAACAAATTAAAGGAAAATTAAACTATATTAAAATAAAATAAAAATTAAAGAGGTAAAATGAGTTAGGAAATATAAAACTAAAGAATAAAAGCGGACTAATCAGAAGTTCTCAGTAATATAGTCCGCCATGGACTCGAAAACCTTCACCCCGTCATCTGAGCCCAGGATCGATTCCGAGGCTCTTTCAGGATGAGGCATGAGACCAAATATATTTCTTGAAGTATTTATTATTCCTGCAATATTTTCAAGAGAACCGTTAGGGTTCACTGCATCCGTTACTTTCCCATTTTCATCCACATAGCGGAAGACAACCTGCTCATTCTCATCAAGCTCGGCCAAGGTTTTTTCTTCGGCATAGAATTGTCCTTCCATATGGGCAATAGGCATCCTGATAACCTCTCCTTTCCTGAACTTCGAGGTGAAAGGCGTATCAACGGTCTCTACCCTGAGGTTAGTCCAGTGGCACCGGAATTTCGGGTACTCGTTAGTTGTCAGGGCTCCCTCAAGCATCCGGGCCTCAGTGAGAATCTGGAAGCCATTGCAGATTCCAAGCACAGGCTTGCCTTCTGCGGCGAGTTTTTTTACTGAGTTCATTATTGGAGTACGGGCTGCAATAGCTCCTGCCCTGAGGTAGTCGCCGTAGGAGAAGCCTCCAGGAACAACGACTCCGTCAAAACCTGTCAGATCTTCCTGCTTGTACCAGACAGTTTCGGCATCCACACCTACTACGTCTTTAAGGACATGCAGGACATCCAGGTCGCAGTTTGTGCCTCCGAACTGAAGAATGGCAATTTTCATTTTTTTCCCTCAATTTCCAAAGTTTTGGCTTTTCTGACGTCTCAATCGGTTATCAGCAACAGCTCAATTAAGTTCCTTGAGCTCGATTGTGTAATTGTGGACGATTGGGTTTGCGATAAGTTTCTGGCACATCTCATCAACTTTCTGCTCTGCAATCTCGGCAGATTCGGCTTCTAGCACGATTTCATACAGCTTTGCTGTCTTTACGCTGCTGACTTGGTAGCCAAGTTGTCCGAGAGCCCTTTTTGCAGTGGTGCCTTCAGGGTCAAGCATACCTGCTTTCTGTTCAATTCTAACTGTTGCCTGGTACTGCATTTTTATAAGCCTCAATTTTAAATTTTGAAATTAACCTATATCCCCATTTTTCGGGATCCTAATGCGGGATTAAATAAGATTTAAAGGTAAATAATTATCAGTATGTACCATAATAATCATAAGGCATCTGGTTGTTCTAACATACCTTTTATTTATTTTTGGGCGTTAGCTAGTTTTTAACTCGCCTTTCCATCACCGATTTCAAGGGAAATAAGGATAAAAGCTATTTAATCTTATGGGTCTTTATTTGCTTGAATGTAGGAGGATGGCTGGGTATCAGAGATGAGTCTTGGATTAAGATGTGAATGTTCATAATTTTCTAAATTTCATTAAAATGTTTATTTTCTGGTCTTTTGCTCTAAATTACTGTTTAAAATGGTTATCTTTAAGGGACAATATGCTCAGAGTGATCTGTTTAATTATTCTGAAAGTGGAAGCGCTGAATCGTATGAAGAAAGGCAGAAGAAAAATAAGTTATAATTTAGCTATAGAATCTCTTATTGATTATCTCTATATTTAGTATGTATAGTTTTTAGTATGTGTAGTTTTGAAAAACAAAAGATTGAGGATAAAACAGAAATAAGGGATTGAGGACAAAACTAGAAATAAAGGGATTGAGGATAAAACTAGAAATAAGAGATTGGGAACAAAATCAAAAAGCAATTGGGAACAAAAAATACTTGGGAAATCGAAATTTCCCATGCTACTTATTATTCAGACTTAATTTATCATCTGATTTATTTTGTTGTAAAAATCTATTATAACATTTGTTGCCTCATTATCCATGTTCAGCTGGAAAGTTCGGATTTGCCTTCCCAGGGGTTTTTCTTGAACAATGCCTGACAATACCAAAGGTTCGATAACCCTTGATACACTGGAGTGGGATAATCCAGTCTCTTCAGCTATCCCTGAAAGATATGTCGGCTCGTTTCGGTTATCAATCAAGTTTTTAAGGACTGTCATCTGTGCGGTTTTTCCAAATATTTTTTCCATTGAATCCATTGATATCATCTCAGAGGTGGCTATTCTCTATAAGCGATTTCCAGTTCCAATAACAGCCGACGGTTAATAAACTTATCTTATTATGTCTATATAGTTTATGTAAATTCAATCTATTAATTTCGATTGTAACTTAACTGATAAACTCAAGTAACGACCTGTGGAAAAAATATTAGTCGCCAATGATTAAAAAAATTAATTTAGAGTGTTTTCCTCTTTAATTTTTCATAAAGAAGGCTAATGATATTGTTTTACTCAAGCTGGATAGTTACTCCATTTTTTATTACTCTTAAGTCTGCAGTCCTTACTATTCTGAGTTCAATATGCTCTCATGATATGGAAAAATGATAAATAGAGATAGAGCGCCTGTATACACTGAACAGAAAGAAAAAAGGAGTAAACATGTGCGGAATAGCAGGAGCAGCCGGCACTCCTGACACGAGTGAAGATATAAAAAGAATGCTTGCAGCCCTTGGGCATAGGGGACCTGATGCTTGCGGAACCTATCAGGCCGAAGGACTGAGTATAGGAAATACCCTGCTTAAAATCACAGGCGATATGCCCCAGCCTCTGGTTGGAAAAGGGGCGCTAATACTCAATGGAGAAATCTTCAATTTCAGGGAACTTGCGGTTGAGCAGGGGATAAAAACCAATTCTGACACTGAAGTGCTTTTTTCCCTCATCGAAGCGAAAATTAAGAACGGAGAATCCCCAATAAATGCGGTCTTTTCCACGCTTTCCAGAGTAAATGGAGATTACGCTCTTGCCTATGCTTTAGATAAAGAGATTATACTGGCCAGAGATCCTGTAGGAGTCAAACCTCTTTTCTATTCCCTGGATAATGAAGTAGAAAAACCGAAAATCAATTTTGCCTCCGAAAAAAAGGCTTTTTCCGGCCAGATAAGCTGTATAAAGCCCTTTCGGCCTGGTAGAGTCATGACTTTCAATATCCTAAACGGAAGGCTTGAAGAAAAATCCCTTAACATTGAACCTCCTGAAGAAAGAATCTCGGAAGAGCATGAAGCCGCCTCCTACCTGAAGGCGGCACTTGAAAAAGCTGTGGAGATCAGGCTTACAAACAATTCAGGAATTGCGTTTTCCGGAGGCATTGACAGTACTTTTTTAGCGGCCCTTGCAAAAAGTATTGATGCTTCGATTTCCCTTTATGCCGTCGGGCTTCAGAATTCCCATGATCTTGTTCAGGCTCAATATGCTGCTGAAGCTGCTGACATGAAGGATTCCCTCAAGACTCGCATAATTTATCCCGAAGAAATCGAAGCCGCAATTCCGGATGTAATCTATTCGACAGAATCAACGGACCCTATGAAAATTGCAATTGGACTTCCTCTGTACTTTGTTGCGAAGACTGCAAAAGAAGACGGAAAAAGAGTCCTTCTTACTGGTCAGGGCGCAGACGAACTCTTTGCTGGTTACAGCAGGCATGAGGGCTTCTTTGAGCAGGGGCCTGAGGTGCTTGACAGGGAGATCTGCTCAGACATCAAAAATATTTCAGCTGTTAACCTTGAAAGGGACGATATGGTTACCATGGCCAATTCTGTGGAACTTAGGGTGCCTTTCCTGGATAAGGAAGTAATAAGAACAGGGCTTGCAATCTGCCCTGAACTTAAAGTCCTTAAAAGAGACGGCCTCTATATAAGAAAGTATATTCTTAGAAAAGCCGCAGATGGTCTGCTTCCTTCGGAACTTCTCTGGAAAGAAAAGAAAGCAATCCAGTATGGGACAGGGGTTCAAAAAGTGCTCGACAGGCTTGCCCGCGACGCAGGTTTTTCAAAACGGGAAGGAAACCATATAGAGAAATATCTCAAACAGGTCGCTGCAGACCACGGGTTCGATTTCATAATTGGATAAGGAATAATTCCTTACCTTATAGTAGTCAGGTAATTAATCCTCTACTTTATGGTCAGGAAATCAATTCTTTACTTTAGTCAGGAAATCAATTCTTTACTTTAGTCAGGAAATCAATTCTTTACTTTATTCAGGGAATTAATTCTTTACTTTATGTTAGATTAATTCATTTCTTAACTCTTTTCAAATGAAATGACTTTAAACAATACTCTTTTAGGAATAATGGGATGAAGCCAGGGATAAATGAATAAGTATAAACAGCTTGATGGCTATATCCCTGCTTAAGAAATTATTATAATTAGTCTGAATTAACAATTAATCTGAATCATTTACAGATCTAAAATAGTTGATCTTAATCAATGTTCAGGGGGAATCCTCATAAAAATAGCAATTACCGGAAAAGGCGGCGTTGGAAAAACAACTCTCTCAGGCACTCTAGCCAGATTACTTGCAAGGGATGGATACGAGGTACTGGCAATAGATGCAGATCCGGATATGAATCTGGCATCTTCACTTGGAGTAGAAAATCCCCCAAAGCCCCTGACAGATTTCAAAGACCTAATTCAGGAAAGGGCAGGTGCCGAAGGCGGAGCTTTCATCTACAACCCCAAAGTAGATGACATTGCAAGTAAATATGGAGTAATAGGGCCCGATGGAGTCAGAATGCTTGTTATGGGCACTGTTGACCGCGGCGGAAGCGGGTGCATGTGTCCTGCCTCAGCTTTTCTGAGGGCTCTTCTCAGGCACCTTATGTTAAGGGAAAAGAGTGCAGTGATTCTTGATATGGAAGCAGGGATTGAACATCTCGGAAGAGGCACTACAAGGGGAATGGACCTCATGATAGTGGTAGTTGAGCCAGGGGCAAGATCGCTTGAAACGGCTGAGAGAATAAAAAAGCTTTCTTCCGAAATAGGGATAAAACACCTTGCTGCCGTAATTAATAAAGGAGGCTCGGGAAAAGTCAACGATAAGCTTGAAGAGCTGGGCATACAAGTGCTTGGAGAGATTCCCTTTGACCCTAAGTTAATGCAGGCTGACCTGGAAAAACGAGCTCCGATTGAGGTAGGCGGCGAAGCTGTTGACGCCATAATAAAAATAAAGGAAAAGCTTACGCAAGTCGTTGAGGAAATCAGGATAGAAGAAGAAGCTAGCAAAGCAAGTAAAAATTAAAGGCCGATTTTCGGCCTTATATTTCTCAGAATTTTTCGATTTTTTGATACTACTTCCTCACTTTTACTGATCCCTGCGATTCTTTGATCTGTGTTGCAACTTGTTTCTAATTATAAATTCCTTTCTAATCTTTATGATTTCTTATTCAGTTGAATCCGCTGTCCGGAGAGTCCTCTAAAGTTCCTTTTTTATAAATAATTTCTAGAAGCCTTAATTTCTTTTCTCTAATAAGGACATCAGTAGGATCGATCTCAAGCGCTTTGTCGTAACACTGCATAGCTTCCCCATATCTGCCAAGGCTTTCTAGAGCTGAGCCTTTTTGATATAGTGAGAATACATCGTCAGGTTTTACTTTCAGGACTTCGTCGTAAGAATCTATCGACTTTTCAAACTCCTTTAAATTATTGAAGGCAAAACCCTTGAGGCACCTTATACCCAGGTTTTCAGGATCAATTTCAAGAGCCTTGTCATAGCAGGCAAGAGCTTCTGTTGATTTTCCCATTCTGTCCAGGGCGAAACCTTTCTGGATCCACGCATCGAGGTATAGAGGGTCCAGAACTAAGGCTTTATCATACAGTCTAAGTTTGTCTTCGTAATTATCAGTCTCGCCAGCCTTCATAAGGAGTTGCCTGAGATCTTCAGGCTCTCCGGTTCTTTCCACCGCTTCCGATTCCTTTTGCTTCGTCTTATCCATCTTCGCACTCACATTTTCCTCTGTCATATCGGAATCCTCGCTTTTCCAGTGAAAGCTCATTCCGTACCCTTCAGGGCTTTACCACACCTGGCCATTTTTACATTACACGCATGGAACCAGAGCTAAAACTGGTATTCTGCATTTTTGTTTTCAATGAGATATACCTTTTCTGATTCGAATTTTACCGAATATAAAGCTGCCCTGTAAAAAGGGGAGTAAATTCGACTCTTAAACTCAAAAAGCGAAGAGAAGAAGTTACTTAGAGGATCTGGCGTTCCGTAGGTGGATTTTCGAAAGGATTTTTACCTTTGTTTCAAGCGCAGGAATAAAGCCAGGTTTCAATTCCAGAGCCCGATTACAATTATCCAGTGCTTCTTCCTGTTTATCCATTTTCGAGAGGACGAATCCCCTGGCTGCCAAGAGGCGAGGCTCTGTAGGGGCAAGCTGAAGCGCCTTATCGTAAATTTTCAGGGCTTCCTCATACCTGCTCAGGCTGGAAAGCAGGCTGCCGGTCGAGATCAGGGCTTCAAGGTAATCGGGCCTGATTCGAAGGGAGAAACTGTAAGCTTCAAAGGCTTCTTCTTCTCGGCCCAGGGCTGAAAGGATAGAGCCTTTTCCTGCCCAGGCTTCAGCATATTCAGGATATCTCCTAAGAATTTTATCGTAGGTCTCGAGGGCTTCTTCAAACCTGCCAAGCCTTGCAAGCACAACTCCTTTGTTGTCCCAGGCAATTTCAAAAGCCGGTTCAAGCTCAATTGTCCTGTCATAAGCCGCAAGTGCTTCTTCAAGCAGGCCCAGCTCCACGAGAATAACACCCCGGTTATACCAGACTCTGTGATCATCAGGAATGATTTTTAGAATCTTTCCAGTAAGCTGCAGGGCAGTTTCAAACCGCCTAGCCTTATACATGAGTACGGCTTTCTGAAAGAGGGCTGTGGCGTCCTGAGGATCCTTTTCAAGCCGCTCGGCGCAGGCCTGAAGTTCTTCAAAAAAGGGCAGGGAGGCATAAAGGTCTCTTACAGCCAGAAAAAGAGGCAGGATTTTATAGTTTTTCCCGTGAAAGATAAGTTTTTTTGCGTTCGTATTATATAGAAAAGAGGCCGATTTTCCTTGATCGGCATCTTCTCCCATTGAACCTTGCTTCTTTTTGTTCCTCAAGGTTTTTTCTATTTCTCGAGCCTTTTCGTTTTCTCCAGCTTTTTTTATTCCCTCATTATTCTCTATTCCTTCAGTTTTTTTTACTTCTGCCACTTTATCTTTTTCTATTCCTTTAATCACGGCTTTCAGCTCGGAAAAAGCTGCTGGAGAAAGAGGAGAATTGTTCGAGACTGAGAATACGGATCTGAGATGTTTCTCAAGTTTTCTATCGTTATTGTGCCATAAGACCATTGAAACGCCCTGGCACTCGTTGAGGAATTTTTCCAGGCAGAGCCTCTGGGATGCCTGACTCTCGGAATGCTCAAGCGCGGAAAAGGCTGAAATTGCTGCCCTGCAGTGTTCCCTAAGTTCGTTCAGGGAAATGTTTGCTCTGGAAGAATAAGCTTCCGTTTTAAACCCTCCTCAGCTTTGTTCATGTGCGGTCGGAAAAAGAGTCGCACAGCGAGTATTTATTATGTGGCAAAAGCTTGCCTTTTATCGCAACTACGAGCTTTACGGCTGACCCGGCCGGGGATTTCGTGCCTGGCTTCGGTTCCTGCCTGAGGATTTCTCCTGCCATAACTCCTATTGGGAGAATTCCTTTTTGCTCGACGATCTCTCCTGCGGTAAGCCCGGCTTCTTCCAGAATTTTAATAGCTTTTTCAAGGGGCTGTCTTACAACATTCGGAACCTCTACGTTTCCTGTGATTGTTCTTGGCCCTGCCCTGGTTTCTGGCCCCTCAGTACCTGCTTTTCCTTCCAGCACTTCTTCGAGTAGGTCGATTGCCCCGCTAATGCGAAGGAGGGTCTCGTTTAGGCTCTTTTTCCGATCTTCAAGCTCTGCAAGCTTTAACTCAATGTCTTTGAGGATTTTCTGCCCTGATTCATATTCTGCCCTGAGCTCAGTTAAACGCTGTTCAAGTTTTACTTCCATATCCTGCAACCCCGGTTGATAACTTTCATTTATTCGGATTTTTCACTTTACTTGGGTCTATCTATTAATCCGGACTTGGTCTTCAATTTAGATTCAAACCAGTCATTATCTACTACTTCACATTATTTCTATCTTTATTGCATTGGCTTTACTTTTTGATTTCGTGACCTGACATTACTTTTTGACTTTGACCTAGCTTAACTCTTTTCCTTTGTAACCTGATTTTATATTTTCGACTTTATCTATCATTATCCAACTTTTTGTTTTCTTCTTATATCAGGTGCTTTTTTGCTTTCTGTACATTTCCAGCCCAATACATTTTAAGTTTTATATTTTTACATGTCATCGTATTGAAAAAATAAAATTTTTGGAACACAAAAAAATTCTCTAAATACAAGCTAAATTTCAAAAAGTGTTTTTTACAAGAAATATAGAATCACAGGCAGTAAAATGACTCCCATTGCATGAGATTTCCTGACATTCATAAAGGAGGCTAACATGCCTATAGGAGTCGAAATTACAAAAATGAAAAAACCGAAAAACCCTGTAAAGAGGTAAACCATTACTGCAAGCCCAATAAGGACACCTGCACAGAGCTTACTATAATCAACTTTCTTTAGAAAGAGATGGGCATTGTTTCCTATCCAGACCGTGGAAAAGTAGGAAAACAGGGCCGTTAATACGATAGAAGCAAAAAAGAGCAATAATACAGGTATATCAAGCTTATTTGTTCCTAGCATATCTTCTATGGCGACCATTGCCCCGCTTCGAGTCCTTCCAATCACCACAAAGGCGACCAGACCGAAAATTGCGTTCGAGGTGTTTACTCCGGAATTTGAAATTATGAATTCTTTTGAACTTTCAAGCGTTGCAGGATTACTGGCATAAGGGTCCGAATATAGAGAGGTTTTTAACCTTCCAAGCTCAGGTTCGGAGTTTTTTTTCTTAAGATGAATTCTGTCAAAATCGACTTTTGCAACAAGACCCGTAAGGAGTGCCGCAATTGCAGAAGAGAGACCTGGCAGCCATGCTACAAGCGAGCCTGCTGCGCTGCCTGTAAGGATCCCTCTTAGAATTCTTTTTCGAGAAAGCTTGAGTGCTGATACGGATTCTTCGGGAATTTTCGAGCTTGTGAGAAGGCTTATAATTAGCTGGGAAGCTCCGAAAAGCCCGCTCAGCAGGGGCAGGAGTATGGAAGGCTCTCCAAAATTAACAACCGGAACCATAAGCGATTCCCTGGCAAAAGCAAAAAGCCCGAGTACGCCTGTAATCAAAAACAAAATCAGGGCAAAAATTTTGTACTTATATTTTGCAAATGGTCTTTTCTCCTTTGAATCTTCAACATTTTCACCTTTTTCACTTGCAAGCATCAGAAAGACGATACAAATAAGAATCAATGCCATATGCGCTTCAATATAAGGATAAACAGCCTTAAAGAAAAGAGAAAATGGTAGCACGAATATCAGGGAAGCAACTACCGAGCCTGCGCTTCCTAGTGCTGAAAGCCGGACTGCCTCAGCTCCTGCTCCGTCAAGAAGAAGTCTGTGCCCTGGCAGGACCATTAGCGCTGTGTCTCCGTCTGGGGCCCCTAAAAATATAGAGGGGATTGTATCATGAAAAGTTTGAGAGACAGCATTGGAGAGAATAATCGCAGATATGTAAAAAGGTGAAAGCCCTTTCTCAGCAAGAAAAGGCGCAAGGGCTACAAGTGCAAGCGCAAAATTATTGTTGTGTATCCCAGGTAGGAGCCCGGAAATTATACCAAGCAGATAACCTCCTAGAACTGAAAAGAAAAGCAAGAGTAAAGAGATATCTTCCACTTGACCATCCCTCAGGATCTTTTTCTTTAAAACTTATCTAAAGCCTAAGGATCTATACACAGTAGTTACAATTATCACTATTTATAGATATTTTAAATCTCATGTATAAGAGATTAATTTTTATTCAAGATTGGCATTAGAAAAGATAGAGAGAAAACTACATATCAGAAAATAATAAATCTACTTGGAATCAGAAAATGTAACATGTTAATTCAAAAATTTATAATATATATATCTTGTGCTCAGAACCGGGTTATTTTTCATAGAGATTGGCGGAAGGAGATAATTTAAGTCTGTGTGTAATGATAAGCCGCTTAAAAATTTTGGGCATTCTTTATTACATCAAAGAAAATAAAAAATCATTTCCACTTATGTTTTATATGTGATTGATATTCTATTAAATGCAGTTCTAAATGCTAATATTGAATGGGGTTCATGAGTAGCATTTAGCGAAAACGTAGAGCAAGGGAAATGAGGTTCGCCATTCCTCAACCCTGCCCTCCACAAATACGAAATCCCACTCGAACAGAATGTATTGAGGTTTTTGCCATTCCTCAATCTTCAGTTCGGAAGAGGTTTCAAGAAGGGAACGGAAATGAGGTTCGCCATTCCTCACTCCATGTTCCAGGAATATCAGAAGCAAAAAAGAAGTGAGAGGCAAATCCCTCTCTTAACTATTTTTACCTCTCACTTCAATTCTCTTCTTATTGCAATCCTTCATTTGATTTCTATCGAATATTTTTGGGTCTGCCCTTAACTTCTATAGGATATTTTTGAATCTGCCTTTAACTTCTAGCCTACCCCCTTTTCTGATCATTTATTCCTCAGCCGCTCCCTCTTCTAGGCTGATCTTGTTTTTTGTCACTTCCTCTTCCCGGCAGTTCTTGTTTTTTGTCACTTCCTCTATCAGGTTTTTCTTCTTCAGCTTCTCTTGACTGGTCCGACCTTCCATCACTTCCTCTCTCTGGTTGTTCTTTCTCGCTTTCTTCTGATGTTTCCTGCCTTTCAGCACTTCCTCTTCGAGGCTGGTTCTGTTCAATTTCTACTGATTGCTCTCGTTTTCCATCACTCCCCCTTCGAGGTTGTTCTTCTCCTTCTTCTTTGTCACTCCCTCTTTCAGGAATATCCTGATTCATTTAATGCCTCTTTTTCTTTGTTTTACTTTTCTCTATTTTTTCTCTGCTTCACTTTTATTTTTTTCAGTATAAGGGGGAAATGAAAATCCCTTTATTGGTTCGAAAATTGATCAGTAAAAGCGTGTAGATCCTCTTACTGAAAATTTTCCCCGGATTACAATAATCCTGATAAGTGAAAAGAAAGAAACCTTTAACCTAGGCTTATCCGAATTGTGCCCTATTTTTATTGAATAATCTTATTATTAAATCTCCTTGCTGCCTAAATAATATGTAATTATTTACATAATAATTAACTTTTATTTACTGACATGGATAATACATCCGGAAACAGAGATTCTAAACAATGCTCGTATCCTGAAAGGACAAACAGAAAATAAAAAGAAAATAAAAAGAAAATAAAAAGAAAATAAAAAGAAAATAAAAAGAAAAAAATATATGGTAAATAAATAAAAAAGCTGTAAAAACTTTTTTCCGTAAAAAACATAAAAAGCCATATATAAGAGCGATTCCTTTCCTAAAAGAATTCTAGCACAGCATAATTAAAAAAATTATTATCTGTGTTTGTTAGGTTTCAGCTTTTTAGATTATTTTCAGGCAATTGATAGAAAAAAGGATTCAAATGACAATCAGATGCAAAAAATGCAATCATGAAGCCATCATTTTTCAGAAATATTCCGGAATGCACCTTTGCAAGAAGCATTTTGTAGAAGATGTCGAGAGGAAAATCAAACTGACAATCCGAAAAGAGTACAGCATCTGTAAAAATGATGTAGTAGCTGTTGCCCTGAGTGGGGGTAAGGACAGCTCGGTTGCCCTCTATGTAGTGCATAAAATTCTGGGGAACAGGCCGGACATTGAAATCGTTGCAATTTCAGTGGACGAAGGAATACAAGGATATCGTCCCCATTCTCTCGAAGTTGCAAAAAGTCTCACTAAGATGCTTGGAGTGCGGCATATAATAAAATCCTTCAAAGAGGTACACGGAGTAACTATGGATGAGCTGGCTGCAATGGACCGGGAAAAAGGCGCATGCAGCTACTGCGGCGTCCTCAGGAAAAACGTCCTCAATAAGGCTGCGCTTGAAATCGGGGCAACAAAACTTGTCACAGGGCATAACCTAGATGATGAAGCCCAGACAATTCTTCTCAATCACTTCAGGGGAGATATGGAGCGCATGGTCAGGCTTGCTCCGCCTGCAGCTATTGAAGGTCTTGTCTTGCGGGCAAAACCTCTGAGGAAAATTCCTGAAAAAGAAGTGGCACTCTACGCCCTTGTAAATTCCCTTCCTGTGGACTTCAGTGAATGCCCGTATGCAGGAGAAGCCCTGCGGGGGGAGATAAGGGAGCTTCTGAATAATTTTGAGGCAAACCATCCGGGAACCAAATATTCCCTGCTCAGGGGCTTTGACAAGCTTGCAGGAGCGCTTGCAAAGGAGATGCCACCGGCAAAAATTGGAAAATGCAGGATTTGCGGGGAAACATGCACCGAAGATGTGTGCCAGGCCTGCAAATTGCTCGGCCGGGCTTAAAAATAAAATAGTAGCTTCTAAGAGCCCTTTTAGAAGCTATCAGGGTCAGAAAGCAAATATGAAGGATCATAGAGCTTTCCTCCTTTCCTGGTAAGGTAGAGGCGCGTCCACAGGACAGCGGTGAGAGGCTCCAGGATCACAATCGGAACTAGAGATGCAATTGCTGCGAACATGATGCTTCCCGAGCCTGCAAATTCGCTGACAAAACTGTTAATTAAAGCTAGTCCAATAGTGATTATCCAGATAAAGAATACGTCAAGCTTATTATTAGTAAAGAAACGAAAGCCTTCACTCAAAGCCTCAAGGGGTCCAAGCTCGTCTATTACAAGGGCATATCTACAGAGGGAAAGTACAAGATTGAGAATTATTATATAAGCCGTCCAGAGGATGACTCCTATGGCGAGCGCGGCCACGCCATTTACCGAAGCTTCTGGATTTTCTATAAGCGTACTCATATCCCCTACTGCGAAGGCTCCGGGCACTATAAATATGATTCCTACAAGCAGGAGTAGGGTAATCAGCAGGAATGTCAGAAAAAGCCTGAATGTATTTTTTGAACCCGAAACCAGCATATCATAGAACCCGGCATCTCCGGTTTCGGAGGCCTTTTTTGCCATCCCTATCGCTCCTGCTGTGAAAAAGGACTGTACGAACGTCGCAAATAGGTAAAATCCAAGAATCAAAACTAAGGACAGTCCGAGATTCTCAGAAAACCCTTTCCACACCATGGTAACAATTTCCTCTTCGGAAAGAGTAGCAGGATCTATTATACTTCCGGTGCTTGAAGTAAAGAGCAGAATGCCTATCAAGCCGAAGAAAAGGAAATAAAGAATCATATTGATAAGAAAATTAAGGATGAACGGAATACAGATATTTAAGTTTCTAATCCAGCTGTTGAATCCTTTGTTAAGTATTGTTCCAAAATCTTCATACATGTGCCGTGACCTTCCAATTATAAGAGCAATGCTCTTGCATTTCTCTTGCAAATATACCTGACATACTGCAAAAATATAGATGGTATGCAGGCTCACAGATACTATTTTCGAATACATATGCGGAAGATAAATATAAAATCTCTTATTTTCATAAAGACCAATACTCAGGTAAGTATCAGGTTAATATTAATTTAATACTGGAGTTAAACGAAAAGAGAATATGTACATTAGCAGGTGAATAAAAGGCGATATTATGGTGACTGTATGAAAAAACTGGAAACTTATGAATGTTTTCAGGTTTCCGAAAAACCCTCAATAGGCAGCGGTAAACACGAAGTTCTGGTTATAAGTCACTGCTTGCTTAATCCTCTTGTAAGGGTAAAAGGAGTAAAACCAGTCCAGCCTATCGATGCGCAGGGTGCGAATGTTATCCAGCTCCCCTGCCCTGAAGCCATGTTTTTCGGCATGAGCCGCCGGGAAATTACTAAAGACCAGCTCGACCATCCAGCCTACAGGCGCTTTTGCAGAGAAATCTTTACCCATTTTGCAGACCTGCTCGAAGATCTTGCAGCAAACGGTGTAAAAATAAAAATCCTCGGCGTCCCGAAAAGTCCCTCCTGCGGCGTGGATATAACCAGCATTGGTGGAGAGCCAGGCAAGGTAAAAGAATTCCATCACAGGCATGCGCCGGGGCCTGGGGTGTTTATGGAAGAAATTATAAAAGAGCTTAAGAAGCGGAATGTAAAGTTCGAGATAGAGGATGCGGGAAAGTAAAAAAGATTTTTGAGTTTTTAAGAGCTTAAAAGATATATTTTTGTTGAATTTAGTAAATTTTATTTCCTTTTTCTTTTCCATTTAAAATATCGATCTATTGCCAAATCAATTGCTTCATTGATATTTAATCCAAGTCCATTCCAGTTAGGTTGCAGCATTACAATTTTATTTAACTTTCTTGCCAGAGTTTCCCGGTTGTCAGATTCTTCTGCTTGATTCATTGCTAGATTACTTAAAACTGAAACAATCTGTTCAAATTTTTCTTCTTCATTTTGATTCATATTCTTTAGAATACTTAGGATCTCTTCAAGCAACTCTTGTTCTGTTCTTTTAATATTTACTGTTCCAAGCAAGTCCTTGACATTGTATGCCTTTCTTGATCCTTCAGGCCTGTACCTATCTTCACCAATTTCTTCTAAATAGACCAGATGATCATAACTAACAGCTATTCCGGGTTCATCAGGAAGGGGAATTTTCTCGACAGCTTTTAACTTTTCGAAGCTGCTGTTTATCTCCCGCAGGTTGAACAATATACTTGACAAATAGTCGCGCCTCTGACCATCATTTACATTGATATAGATTCTTTTTGCCTCATTATCAGACCTAATCACAGCACAGGAATTAAATTGTTTATTTTCGAGAACTACACCTGTTCTCCACTGCAAATCATCTTTTATATCCTTGTGCATCTTCACTATGAAGCGAGGCATAACTGAACGTGGCAGAAAATCATATTCAATGAAAAACTTTAAAGCTCCAGTAGAATCAAAATCAAAATTTGGCTCTGGGACGGCTAGTAGGTCAGGAAGGAGTACAGTGTCTTCATCAATTGTATAACACAGCTCAAATTTTTTCATCAGATTAATTATATAGTTATAACGATTGGGAGGATAATAATAATCGCTTTCTTTTTCTTGCTCAAGAATATCGTCCAGAAGACTGAACCGAAGAACTCCTTTTCTTTTCACAAGAATCTCCGAATTTATGATTTTATATATACCTTCAGTAATCCATCTAGGCTCAAGAACATGTGTGTCGAGCAGTGAAATCTCCTTAAAGTGCACAATCACTCCTAGATCATTTAGAAAATCAACAAGGGTATTTTGGGACGATTTACTAACTACGTTTTCTTTCAAGCACATATTCCGATATTCTTCATAATTAATGAAATTACAGCTCATGCTACGATTCATGTTCTCTAGTCTGGTCTTCACATTGAACCAGCTTTTAGCCCATTCTATTTGCAGGTGTTCAACTTTTGCAATTTCTTTTTTTAGCTTTCTGGAAAATACCTCAATTCCTCTATTATCCTTACACGAAATTCGGAAGAAATCTTTAATTGAAGGGTATTTCTCCCGCAAAAACTTCCTATTCAATTCAAAAGAGGGATTTTCATCAATTTTGTTCAATGCGACCAGTACCGGCGAATCTCCTCCAAAACTCCTTATGTGCTTGAGCCAGTACTCAGCTTTTTCATCTCTTCTTGAATCCAGAACAAGAATATAAAGACTCCTTCTAGAAAGAAAAATCTGATGAGTAGCATGCATTATTTCCTGCCCACCAAAGTCCCAGAAATTAACTTTTATTTCCTTATCTCTATCTTTGAATTTCCAGCCCTTGATATTAATCCCCTGGGTCTCATGCTCATTTCCATTAAAACCTTCGCCTAAAAGCCTCTTCACTAATGAAGTCTTACCAGAACCCCCATCTCCAACAAGCAAAACCTTTACTTCGTTTAATGGTCTTTTTTCTCCTTCAAGGGACTCAAAGTAGTTTCTAATTGCCTCTCTACCTTTTTTCACAATCTCTATGGGAGGATTTTCAAGAGGATTTCCTTCTAAAAACACTCCTTCTTCTGCAAATCTATATTTCCACTCGAAACCCAGCAAACTTGATATTGGAAGTTCTGGCAGTGGAGTCGATTGATTCCCAGATATGTAATATGTATTAAGATTTTCTAACTCTGATACTTCAGGAGGCAGCAAAGTTAATTGATTATGAGATATATTAAGCTTCTTAAGATTACTCAACTCTGAAATTTCAGAAGATAATGAAGTTAATTGGTTATTAGATATATCAATTTCAGTAAGATTTTTCAACTCTGAAATCTCAGGAGGTAGTGAAGTCAATTGATTATTAGACATAAAAAGTGTAGTAAGATTTTTCGACTCGGAGATTTCAGGCGGTAG
>DAKJ01000012.1:0-11675 GCA_002496565.1 Methanosarcina sp. UBA289
ATACTGTCAAACTAAGGTTATAAAGAAAAAAAATCGTTATTTCCCAAGTGCGATGATAACTTATATTATGCCCAAAATATTATTTAGGAAAAATACAAATATTTAGGGAAAATACAAATTTTGCTTATTATAGCTTTGCTTATTAGAGTATGGGGGATAAAATGAAAGAATTATCTAATATAGAAGAAAAAAGTAATGAAGTCCAAATTCCAATTGGGCCAATCTATCTTAACGGGATCCTTGATATTCCCAAAGGAGCCAGGGGAATTGTTGTTTTTGCGTATGGTAGTGGGAGCAAAAGCTCAAGTCCACATGACGAGTACATTGCACAGGAACTTAATAAAAGTGGTCTCGGAACTCTTTTACTCGATCTATTGACAGTAGATGAAGGAGGAATCGAGATGTTAACACGTGACTCCCATTTTGATATAGAAATGCTTTCAATAAGGCTTATTGATGTAAGCAGATGGCTTTTAAATAGATCTGATACTAAAGGGCTTAACCTGGGTTATTTAGGCACCAGTACAGTGACTCCAGCTGCAATAATAGCTGCAAGAGAGCTCAAGGATGTTGTAAAAGCAGTCGTATCTAAGGGAGGACGGCCTGACCTTGCTGAAGATGCCTTAATGTATGTAGAGGCACCTACTTTGTTTATTGTAGGCGGAACAGATGACGAAATAATAGATTATAATAAATGGGCTTTAGAGAGAATGGTTATAGCAGATAAGGAACTTAAGATCATTCCAGGTGCTAGCAATCTTTTTGAAGAGCAGGGAACTTTAGAAGAAGTTGCTCATTTGGCATGTAACTGGTTTAAAAAATATCTCCTATAAATTAGGTAATGTTGGCTAATACAATAATCTATAGCACAATTTTTGGTCATGCATAAGTGGCTAGTTGATATTTTCGGGATATTTTTTAAGTACTTTATTAGTTTATAAGATACCAACTATAATTTCCCATTGCACAAGATCTTACTATTGAAAGTTTGTCTTTATCGCATTCTTTGTTCACTTTCTTTGTTCACTTTCTTTGTTCACTTTCTTTGTTCATTATTTCTTCGATTCAAAAATACATTCTGTTGCAGAACAAAACCCTTCGCTTTCCAGTTCAATTGTTGAATGCTCGATGTGATATTCCTCTAATTTGCTTTTAATAGATAGCCTCATCTTATCTGGTGTCTGTAGATATTTGTCTTCCACAACAACATGAGCTGTTAAAAGATCGGTTTCTCCTTCCAGAGACCATATATGGAGATCATGAACCAATTTCACTCCTTCAACCGATAAGATAGATTCCTTAATTGCATCAATATCGATATTCTCAGGGACACCTTCTAGAAGAAGGTTAAGCGTTTCCTTTGCATTTTTAGAAACTCCCCATAATACAAAAATGGTGAATCCTATTGTCATTATAGGATCAATAACGGGTTTGTCCCAGAACCTCATAATTATCGATCCGGTAAGCAGGGCTATCCATCCTAAAAGATCTTCTAGAAGATGCCACGATAATACTTTCTCGCTCTGGCTCATCCCTTTCTTCAATCTTAAATATCCCAGTCCATTTATAGCAAGTCCAATAACTGCAATTAAAGCCATTCCATCAGCATTTACAGGCTCTGGACTGATCAGACGCGGGATTGCCTTGGTAAGTACAAACAACGACCCGGCTATAAGTACAATAATAGTAAATGTTGCAGATAAGAGAGATAACCTTCGATATCCAAAAGTCATTTTACTGGTTGCAGGTTTTTTTGCTTCCCTCTCTGCGTACCAGGCTATTATTAACGCAAAACTGTCAGCAAAATCATGCAATGCATCAGCTATCAGTGCTAAGCTGTTTGTTAAGAATCCTCCTATCAATTCTATGACTGTAAAGAGTATGTTTAAAGCCGCAGCAAATCCCACATTTTTTTCCCTATCACCCATAAATAGTTCATTAACTACGTTGTTGTTAAACCTTATGTTCCTCTGGAACTGAGAACTCAAATTATTAAGGTCTGGAATCGTTCTTGATTTCTTAAAATGTCTGTAATGGAATTAATCAGCATTGAAAGGAACAAAATTGTCTGATACAACAATCGAATATGTTGTAATTAATTCAAATTTTGTTATTTATAATAAAAATAGAAAATATTTACTTGATATCTGGATCTGGGGAAATTATATCAGATATAATTCAACCTAAGAAAACCCTTCAACCTATGGCGACAGGATAGTATGGACTAATACAAGCAATTGAAGCTCGTATATTTACATGTATAATCTGTCTATTTCTACTATAACTCAAATTCTTACCAGCAAATCTGCTTACAGTCCTGCTTTCAGGAGTTTACTCTTAAAATAGTCCTTATTAATATTGGTTTTTCCAGGATAGCAACAGTAAGGGTTTTCAAATTTTGAATCCGTTGTAAAATAGCAGGCTCCTCTGCATCCTCCCCTACAAATAGCCCCTTTATCACAATCTTTACAGTTGCCTGTCAGCATATTAGTACCGAAATTTCTATTATAAGCAAAATTGCCTTCTTTATACCAGATTGTAGATAAGGATTCTTCACGCAAGTTGCCTTCTATAAATTCATCCGAATAGAGGGATTCACAACCTTTAACATTGCCTGTACTACCTATCCCTACAACTCTCAAACCTGCTTGGCATCCTGACCATGCGCAGATTGTCCCGAGCTGGCCTCTTAAGTAGAATTCATTTTCATCAAAATATCCGATGTTGTCTCCTGCATAGATAGCAATCTTTTGTTCATTACGCTTTTCTCTAATAAATCGGGTAATTAGGGGTACTTTTGCAGGATCAAGGAGAAGACCCTTTTTATCAGCCATATTTCCCATCGGGTTAACGATCTGCATCTGCCAGAGCTTTATTCCCTTTTCTACAAGTAAATCGTACATTAGCCATAGATCTTCAAAGTTTCTATCTATTAAACTGGTTACAACAGCTATAGGGATACCTTCTCTGTTAAGTATGTCAAAGGTTTCCATTATCTTTTCGAACGAAGTGCTTACATTTCTCATATCATTATGATTGTTTTCCATTCCGTCAAGAGAAATTCCTACGTTAGTTAATCTGGCATATTTTATCTGGGCAATTTGTTCATCTCCAAGTAAAAGCCCATTAGTAATAAGATTTACACCAACTCCCTTCTCTGATAACTTCCTGGATATTTTTTCCCACCCTTCGTATAAAAAGACCTCTCCCCCAATAAAAGTTACCTGCTTGCATCCTAGATCTGCCAATTGTTCGGCTACATTAAGACATTCATCAACCGTGAGTTCGTTTTCTCTGGCTTTTCCTGCCACAGAACCGCAGTGCTTGCACCTCATATTGCATTTTAGTGTAAGTTCCCAAACACAGAATTCGGGTTTGTATTCATCTGGATTCATCTGTATTACTCCGTATTCATAGAGCAATCTAATCAAAAATCTGTAAAATAGATTTGAGCATTTAGCGTGTTCTATTAATTTACACATTATTGAATGTTAATTTATAAATAGTCTAAAAAAATAAAATATGGAGGATTGAATGCTAATATATTATCTAAAAAATTTAAAATATGGAGGATATTAATTTTTAATTTCTTTTTTTTAATTAGGACTTCTGCATCTGTGAAACAAAATCAAGAACATATTATTTTTTAATATCAGTGTATTTTAATTATTTTGATCCTCTTTTTTGTTAACGATCTTTTTGCTACTGATTTTGTAGTTCAAATGCATAAGTTATACTTTATTTTCATTCTAGAGGCACACCATACAAAGGCCTGACCACACCATATATAGGAACAGGTCGAGGCTCAGCTATCGGTGGTATGTACACACACCCGCCCCCAGGGTATAAAATCAAGATGTTTTTACTAACAATCATCGCTTCACCATCCTAATCATTTATTTGGACTAAAACTGGATTGTATAATCATTATTATTCAAACAATATAATTCATATGGAATCTTAATTTAGAAACATATAATTCTTCCAATTATTGTTATATTTGTTTAATTTATGTCTTATAGGTCTAATTGATTACGTACTTTACTAATTGGAACGTTCTAATTCATAGCTATTAAAAAAATAGAAAAACGAAATTATGTTGAAAATAAGGCTGGAATGTGAGCAAGGATAGCGCTATCAGGAACTTTTCAATACTCAAAAATAGTTTCAATAAAGGGCTCTGCAAGTTTCATTACATCTTCTTTAAAAGAGGATATGTCCTTTAAAACCGCAGAATTTTCGCCCCTTAAAAGCTCCTGTTTCAGTTTTTTACCCAGGATATCGTCATTTCCTGCTGCCAGCCTGAGCACGATAGAGCCAGGAAATATTTCAGTCCGACAAGTTAGCTTATCACAGTCTCCGTCCGTAATTCCGAGAATAGGAATCCCTAGCCTGGACAGGATGTCGCCTGCTATGGCTGTGGTGTCATCTCCCACGGTAACTGCAAGTTTGGCGTCACCAGCTAGTTCAAAAGTATCTTCGGCGGCATGGTCTATAAATACGACTCTTCCTGCTGCTGGTCTGGAAGAAAGACTTAATCCTCTGCCATGCGCCTTAAGTTTCCGGGCTTGCGGTGGAAAGGAATTTCCTCTTCTCAGATCTCCGCTTTTTACCCAGGCTTTTGCAAGGTCTACAGGGTCTCTTTTTTCGTAATTATGAAGTTTTTCGAGTCCATGCTCTTTTATTTCTCCCCCTTCGATTGCAACAATAAAACCATTTTCGGAGACTATGCTTACCTTGGAAGAAAAGGCTTTCCCGATTACGATCCCGTTCACCAGGATCTTTTCTCCAGGAAAGACGCCTGAAAGCTTACGTATAACCTGTATTTTACCTGTTACCGGGCAATTTTCTACTAAAACTGAATTTGGAACCCTCGAATTTCGAAGGGGTAAAGGGCTTTCAGTGGGAAGCCCTAAAATCTCAGAAAGCTTCTCAAGATATTCTCCGTATTCTTTGGCCTTTTTATTGAGAGGTATCAAAATTCCATTCGTATTTCCTGGGCTTTCAATCTGGATAAGAGGTTTCATCTCCGGCTCTCGAAGGCGTGCATAAACCATTTCTCCAAATACCTTCCCGGTCTCAACAGTTTTCCCCTTATTTAGAAGGCATACAAGGTCTGAGATTTCGAAAAGTGATTCAATGCAGGTACTTGGCTTCTGATGCCTACTTATATCTATAACGTTTTCAAGTCCTGCATCCAGGACAGCTACCTTTCCCATGGTTCCGCCAAGCCTTGCTTCGACTTTTCCCACGAAGGAAAGCTTTTCAAGGACTTTTTTCGTTTCTCCCGAATCAATTACTTCGGGCCCGTGGATCACCAGACCAACTTTCATTTTCAGTCCGTTTGATGGAAGAAACATATTAACATAATCCTCTGTACAACTCTTTCTCATTTCCTTCTCTTTTTTTACCATAAATAATTGATAACTCATTATCGCTGACAATTATAGAAAAATAAATTACCGATAGCAAAATTATTGATAGCAAAACTAATGATAGCTAAATTAAGGATATTTAACTTTTTTATTGTTATATCTTGATAAATTAATGATTTTGAGGCAAAAAGATGGCTGGCGTAAAGATCACCTGGCTCGGACATTCGGCTTTCTTGTTCGAAGCCGAAAAGAAGTTGTTGATTGACCCTTTTATTTCAGGAAACCCACTTGCTCCGTGCAGTCCTGAAGAACTGAATCCTGACATAATAGCTGTGACTCACGGGCATAGCGACCATCTTGGAGATACTATCGAAATCGGAAAACGGACTGGCTGCCGGATAATTTCCATCCATGAGGTTGCAAACTATATAAAATCGAAAGGGGTCTTTGCAGAGGGCATGAACAAGGGCGGTACAGTAAGTGTAGAGGGGATAAAGTTAACCATGACCGAAGCGCTCCATTCCTCCTCAATTGATGCTTCCGGCTTCAGCTTCGACGGCGGCTGCCCGGCAGGCTTCATTATCCGAATCAATGGACATTCCATCTACCATGCTGGAGACACCGGGGTTTTCGGGGACATGCAGCTCATAGGCGAACTTTACGAACCTGATATAGCCCTCCTGCCCATAGGCGACAAATTTACAATGGGTATAAAAGAAGCCACAAAAGCCGTAGAACTCATTCGGCCCAAAATCGTAATTCCCATGCATTACGGTACCTTTGATGTAATCAGTCAGGACCCTTTTGAATTCAAGAAAGTCGTTGAATCAAAAACTAATACAAAAGTTACTATTATGCAGCCAGGCCAGTCAATCGAACTCTAAATTCTAATATTCCTCTGCCCAGTTCCAAATCTATAATTCCTTATGGTGAGTGAAAACTATTTCACTTGACCATAAATTAACACTTTTGAGTGAAAATAAAAACGATTCTTCTTTACCAGAATTTTAAATGGTTTGCGTCTCTGGAGGCGAAATCTTTAAAAATAATACATATAATATAAAAAAGTAAGTCTAATTTTAACTACTGAATTAAGCTATATACAAGCTATATACTTAAAGCTGCATTAAATTTTGATTCTTTATTGTTTACCTATACGATTTTATATAATTAATACTAAGACATCGGAATGACCATGACTAAAAATGTAAAAACGATTCCATTCGCGTTTGGAAGGGGGATTTCGGAGCTGAATATACCTGAGAAAAATATATCCAGTATTATTCTGCCTTCGGAATCGGAAATAAAGGAAGAAGGGGCTTCCCTTATTAAAAAAGCGCTTGAAACTCCTATAAAATGTAACAGGCTTTCTGAGATTGTAAACCAGGATTCGAAAGTTGCCATCATCGTTAGTGATGTTACTAGGCCAACTCCTACTGCAAAAATTCTTCCTCCTCTACTTGAAGAACTTTATCTTGGAGGGGCAAAGGACGAAAACATTACTATTGTCTTTGCTCTGGGACTCCACCGCCAGCAGACTGAAGAAGAGTGTCGCCAGCTTGTAGGGAAAGAGATTTTTGAAAAAATAAGGTGTACCCAGCACGACAGGAAAAGGTGCAGGTTGCTTGGGAAAACAAGTTTCGGAACACCAGTCGAGGTCTTCGAAGAAGTCGCTGACTCCGACATTATCATAAGCACAGGCACGCTGGAATTTCACTATTATGCTGGATACGGAGGAGGAGGAAAGTCCATCCTTCCAGGAGTCAGTTCGGAAAAATCCATACTTTCTTTCCATAGCTTTTATAGCAAAGTTTTTGAAGGTGATCCTCTCTCAGGCCGAGCCGACAGTCCGGCAAGAAAGAATATTGAGGAAGCTGCAAGGATTGCAGGCCTTGACTTTATTCTTAATGTCATAATTAACAGCAAAAAAGAGATTGTTGCTGCCGTTGCAGGTGATCTTGTCGAAGCCCACAGGAAAGGCGCAAAGTATGTTGATGCCATGTATAAAGTGCCCGTAGAGCCTGCAGATGCCGTAGTTGTTTCCTGTGGAGGCTTTCCAAAGGATATCAACCTCTATCAAGCAACAAAATCCCTTGAGCATGCCATTCCTGCCGTAAAAAGAGGGGGTTCAATCATCCTTGTAGCCGAATGTGCCGAGGGAATAGGAAACAAGGTTTACGAATGCTGGAACAGGGAATGCAGGGATCCTGAAGACGCAGTTGAACGTTTCAGAAATTGTTTTGAGTTCGGCGGGCATAAAGCTGCTATTGTCGGAAAGACCGCAAAAGAATTCAAACTTTACCTAGTCTCAAAGCTCCCGAAAGAGGAAAGCGAAAAAGCCTTCTTTACTCCCGTAAAAAGCATAGATGAAGCACTTGAAAAGGTATTTTCCGAGAATCCCGAAGCTAAAGTTCATATTATGCCTGAAGGAGGATGGACCCTTCCTGTAATGGAGTAAAGAATAATAATTGTCCATAAAAGCAGAAAATCAAGAATTAAATAAATTAGAAAGCCAAGAGCAGAATCCGAAAAGGGTAAAATCGGAAAGTAAGGTATCCCGTAATAAATGTAGAAGTGGAATTCTGTAAATAGGGCAGAAAAAGAAATGCTGTAAAAACAGAAAATAAGGAATCCTGTAAACAGGCGAAACTAGCAGAGTCCAAAGCCAGTATTCCTTATTTACTTACGGTTAGAGCCATTATTCCTGATTACGGCTGAATTGTAGATCAAGACAATTACAGTTTTTCCTTCTTATCTACGGATGATTAATAGATTTAAGCCACAGGTTTGAACTGCTTTTAAATCATATTTTATAGTTGTTTATCAGTATTATTTTATAGAACAACTGAAAGCGTCGGCATTAACATGACTGCAAATATAAAGAAAATTCCATTGGCTTTTGGAAGCACGCAGATAGAGCTAAATATTCCTGAGGGAAATATTTCAAGCATAATTTTGCCCTCGGAGCCTGAAATAAAAGAAGGTCCGGCCTTTTTAATTAAAAAAGCGCTTGAAAATCCCATAAAAAGCCGACGGCTTTCTGAGATTGTAAACCAGGATTCGAGTGTTGTAATTATCGTTAGTGATGTTACGCGGCCGACTCCGACTGCAAAGCTTCTTCCTCCTCTACTTGAAGAACTTTATCTTGGAGGGGCAAAGGACGAAAACATTACTATTGTCTTTGCTCTCGGGCTCCATCGAAACCAGACTGAAGAAGAATCCCGAAAACTTGTTGGAGAAGAGATCTACGAAAAGATCCGCTGCATTCAGCATGATACCCTCAGATGCAGACGTATCGGCATAAGTTCCCGCGGAACCCCGATTGAAATCTTTGAGGATATTCTGGACGCCGATGTTGTTATAGGAACCGGAAGCATTGAATTCCATTATTATGCAGGATACAGTGGGGGAGCAAAGTCGGTGCTGCCTGGCGTAAGCTCAAGAGAATCCGTTATTACAAACCATAAAATGATGATTGACGAAAAAGCTGTTTCCGGAAGAGTTGATGGCCCTGTAAGGCAGGACATGGAGGAAGCCGCAAAAATTTTCGGCCTTGATTTCATCCTGAATGTGATGCTTGACAGCAAAAAAGAGATAGTTGCTGCCGTTGCAGGTGATCTTGTCGAGGCCCACAGGCAAGGCGTGGAAGTTGTGGATTCCATGTACAAAGTGCCTGTAGAGCCCGCCGATGCAGTAATCGTTTCCTGTGGAGGTTTTCCTAAAGATATTAACCTTTTTCAGGCGAATAAGGCACTTGACAATGCAACCCAGGCTGTAAAAGCAGGAGGTTCCATTATCCTTGTAGCCGAATGTGCCGAGGGGATAGGAAATCAGGTATATGAGTGCTGGAACAGGGAGTGCCGGAGTCCTGACGAGGCAATCGAGCGTTTCAAAAAATGTTTTGAGTTCGGGGGGCACAAGACTGCGATCATTGCAAAAGTTTCTAAAAAATTCAGGCTTTACCTGGTATCAAAACTTTCTGACGAAGAAACGAGAAACGCATTCTTTATTCCAATGGCAAGTGTAGAGGACGCCTTATCTGCAGTGCTTGCGGAAAATCCTGATGCAAAGATTCATCTTATGCCCCACGGAGGGCAGACCCTGCCGGTTAGAATAGATACCTGATAATTTCCTATTATGGGCAAAATAAACGAAACAAAATTAAAAATAAAGCGCAGAGGTGCAGGCTTAAACGCCTGCCGAATCCGCTGCACTGTGTGATGCTGATTCCGATACTTCTTCTTCATCTTCAAATCTGAGCCTGAAAGCCTTCTTTAGGAACTCTGGTGAGAATTGCGGTGTCATAAGGCTTACCACAATCAGGACAAGGAAGGACAGTGGAGTTGCGATTAGGATCGGGTCCACAAGAGGCCAGACACCTGAAAGCAAAGTTTCCTTGCCGAAAATTGCTTGGCAGATTCCCAGAGGCACTGCTTCTTTTGCATGGACAAAAACCAGCCAGAAGAGACTGCTTATCGAGCCCACAACAAGACTTGCAGTTGCTCCGGCTTTTGTTGTACGTTTCCAGAACAGTGCTCCTATGTAGAGCGGCAGGAAGGCCGATGTGCACAGCCCCATGAACATGGCAGTAGCTCTTGCAATGATGCTTCCAGGGAGAATGTAAGCCAGAATAACTGCTACCAGAATGGTAAATGCAATTCCTATTTTTGTAACATGTACTGTGCTTGCGCCGGACTTGCCTTTCATAATACCATGCTGGTAAACGTCATACCCTATGGCTGTACCCATTGTATGGAACTGGGCAGCTGCAGTAGACATTGCAGCCGAAAGCAGGCTGAGCATGAAAATTGCTACAAATAGTTCAGGCATTGCCTGGTTCAGGTATGCGGGAATTATAAGGTCAGTATTTCCGCCCGGAACAACATCAAGGGCAATTTTCCCTACAGTCCTGTAAAAGTATACATTAGACAGGGCTCCCACAACATATGCGACTCCTGCCATCATCAGAAGGAAGGGACCTCCTACAGCAACTGCTCTTTTCAAGGAACGGTCGTCTTTCACAGTCATGAATCTGACTGCAAGCTGTGGCTGCGCAAGTGCTCCTATTCCTACTCCCATTATGATTGTGGAAACCATTGTCCACCAGATTGAGGAATTAAAAGCCGGCATTGCAGTCCAGCCTCTGTGTCCCTGTTCAACAAGCGCCTGAGGCACAAGGTTTACCATATTAGTAAGAGCCTGGTGAGCTTCTACGACTCCTCCCAGTTTGCTGTAGGTAAAGACCAGCAGGAAAGTCATTCCTATCAACATAATACTGGCCTGCATCGCATCCACGTACATTACTGAGAGGAGACCGCCTTTAATTACATAACAAGCAATGATAACGGTAAAGATCAGAAGAGCGAAGTTATAATTTATTCCAAGCGTAGTCTCAAGAAACCGGCCTGCTCCTATGATCACGCTTGCAGCGTAAAGCGGCATGAAAACCGCTACAATAAGCCCGGAAAATGCTTGAATAAACCTGGATTGGAAGCGTTTTCCTATGAATTCAGGGTAAGTAATGGCTCCAAGGTTTAGCCCCATACGCCGGGTTCCAGGACCGAAGACCACGAAGGCGATGAAAATCCCGAAAAAGATGTTCATGAAGACAAGCCACAGAAGTCCCATTCCTGTGGACGCGGCTACTCCTCCAAATCCTATAATTGCAGAAGTGCTGATAAACGCAGCTCCGTAGGAGAGAGCCATAATTGCCGGGGGTACACTTCTACCTGCAAGCATATATCCATCGGTCTGGGAACTTTTCTTATATCCCAGCCGGGCAACGTAGAAAGTTAATGCAAAATAAATAACGACAAGAAAAATTAGAGTTGAAGTACTTACTGCCATAAAAATAACTCCAGAATAATTTCGGCTACTGTTTTTTCTCAGGAATTCCCAAAAAGGTTTGACTGTAATGAACCTTTAGAGCAAATCCCGTACCCTTTTATTGGTTTTGAGTTACCTGTTTTTGAGTACTGCTTTTTACTGACTGTTCTTCTTTCTCCTCTCTCCAATTCAACAGCCCATAAACCATGCACCCGAGTGCACTAAATATACACGCAAGATATGCAAGCCAGATTTGAGGATCATCTATTCCTAATACCATCTACTACACCTTCCTGGAAAATATCTTGATAATAGCTAACATGACACTTGTTAGCAATGTACATTAATCCTTTTGCTATTTAAGTATATTGAGTAAGGTAAACTCTAACATAAAGTAACTTTATACATTATAAAAATAATTTATTATAATTTGTATAATTCTACTTATTCTACTTATTCCACTTATTCCACTTA
>DAKJ01000012.1:11927-26302 GCA_002496565.1 Methanosarcina sp. UBA289
CACTTATTCCACTTATTCCACTCCGGGTCCAGTTTGAAAATCGTAACCTTTTACCTTCCGCTGCTAGTTTACGAAAAAGGATCCGAGATTTGAAAAGAACTTTTAAACAGGAATTTGCAGAAAATAGAGGAATTAAATTGAATAATTCTGGATACAGGATATGGAAAAATGCTTACATTGAAAACAGCCTGTTTTGTTCTGGAAAATAGATATTCTTACAGGTATGAGGAGGAATTCTAACGGGAAAAGGAAGGGGAAAAGGAAGTACAGATGACTTCCTTAAGGAATTAATCCTCCTTTTTGAATTCACTCCTGACTTTTCTTAAAACTCTTCATTTTATGTTTGTCTCAATTTTTTACTTAAAACAGCACTTGGTAATTTCTCCACTGAGATCTTCCCTGAGCATTTCAATAGCTTCATCGAATTCATCGGTCTGGCCGAGAACCCACATAAGTTTAACAAGAGCAGTTTCGGGCAGGGTATCTTCCCCTTCGATTGCACCGGCTTTCAGCATATCACGGCCTGTGTCATAGACACGGTCGCAGATTCTGCCATTGAGACACTGGGATGTTACCATTACAGGCATTTTTGCATTCACGGCTTTTCGGACCATGGGAATCCATTTCGTAGAAACGTGTCCGAGCCCGGTACCTTCAAGAACCAATCCTTTGTATCCGCCGTTAATATAACAGTCAAGTATTGAGGGATCAGAACCCGGAGTAAACTTTACAAGCGCACATTTAGATTCCATTCCTGGCTTGAATTTGAGAGTTTTCTCTCCACGCTTTGTGTAATCTATAAAGGTTTTTATCTCCCTTGTATCGTAATCCACAATCCCTATCGGAAGGGAGTTTACGGACTTGAAGGCGTCCCTGAGGGAAGTATGCATTTTCCTTACTTTTGTTCCACGATGGATCTCGCAGAAATCGTCTGAGGTTGTCCCATGCATGACAACCGAAACTTCAGCAATATCACTAACAGCAACAAGGGCTGCGCAGATCGCATTCATGGCATTGTCGCTGCTTGGACGGTCTGCACTTCTCTGGGAGCCTACCAGAACAATAGGAACAGGCGTATCGATCATGAAAGAAAGGGCTGCAGCCGTATACATCATGGTGTCTGTCCCGTGGGTTACGATTATACCATCTACACCCGCTTCGATTTCCTCCACAACTGCTCGGGCAAGGTTTTGCCAGGATTCCGAATCCATATTTTCCGAGAGAATGCTTGAAATTACTCTGCCTTTGAAATCGGCTATCTCTCTTAGTTCAGGGATAGCGGTAAGGATATCGTCAGCAGTAAACTGGGAAGTTACTGCACCTGTCCTGTAGTCTATTTTGCTGGCAATTGTTCCGCCTGTAGAAAGAATCGCGACCTTCGGAAGCTTTTTTCCAGGTTTCGGGATTTCTTCTCCTGCTTCTTTAGATTCCTTGCCACCGTTCAGGCTTCCGTTTGTGCTTTCTCCGTTGTTTTCCAGGAGGGTTATCTTTACCTTATCCATGGAAAAGCCGGCATTGTAACCGCTGTTCATTTTTATTGTAATATATCCTTCCATAGACGGCATTACTTTGCCTTCGTAGACAGTGCCGTTCTTTTCAATACGTACCCGGTCGCCCTGTTTAAATTCCATAAATAATCCCTTTTATGATAACTTTTTGAAATGCTGCATAGATAATTGGTATTTCAGTATTATACCAGATACTCTTGTATAATAATACCAGATATTCTTGTATAATATATGGTTCCGTTTTCTCCTAATATACTACCTATTTTATGATCTTAGGCATTTTGCGTTGAGTACTAAGAGATCAAAGTAATACTAATACTGAGATTAATACTGAAATACTGAGTTCATTGACATCGAGTATATCTAAATACTGAACTTGCTTCGTCACAGCTCAAGCTTTCCTGTACTCATTAACGGTTGCAAGCAGATTTTCGAAAGCCGAGTCTGTAATGTCTTTCAGGGTTGTAATTTCCTGCCTGTTAAGTTCAAGCTCGGTCTGCCTTCTCGAGAGGTAATTTCGCATTTCTTCGGGAGCTGGTCCGCCGGCGATTTTTCTTCTTTTTATATTCGAAACCGGATTAAGAGCTTCCTTTACCATTTTTTCCGTGAGTCCCCGGCTTGAAAGAGATTCTCCCAGAACAATTTCGGCTACGGAATCGATCTTTTCCAGAGTTGGTCTTTCCATTTCCCTTGCAAGCATCCCGACGATCTGGTGGGCAGTCCTGAAAGGAATTCCGGTTTCCCGGACAAAGGTATCTGCAAGTTCGGTAGCGGTTGTAAAACCTGTAACTGATTGGGCAGCAAGCACTTCAGGGCGGACTTTCATAGTTTTTATCATGCCTTCCATGATCCTTA
This sequence comes from Methanosarcina sp. UBA289, assembly GCA_002496565.1. Lineage (GTDB taxonomy): Archaea > Halobacteriota > Methanosarcinia > Methanosarcinales > Methanosarcinaceae > Methanosarcina. Next base: position 14,291 of record DAKJ01000012.1, read on the forward strand.
CTGAAGCCCTTACCGTTTCTACAGACCGCCAGGTGTTTGGGGTTGCTTCCTGCAGATCCCGATTGTAACTTAGCGGAAGCCCCTTGCAGATTGTAATCAGGGACATAAGTGCGCCTACGGCTACTCCTGTTTTCCCGCGCATAAGTTCGGCAGTATCAGGATTTTTCTTCTGGGGCATGATTGAGGAGGTAGAAGCGTACATATCGTCCAGTTCTATGAAATTGAATTCGGAAGAGGACCAGATTACAAGTTCTTCGGCCATGCGGCTCAGGTTTATCATGAGGTTTGTAAATCCTGAGGCGCATTCAACAAGAAAGTCCCTGCTGCTGACCGCATCCATTGAGTTTTCAAGCAGGCCTTCAAAGCCCAGGAGTTCCTGAGTTCTTTTCCTGTTCAGGTTAAAGCCCGTAGAAGCAAAAGCCGCAGCTCCAAGCGGGCAGAGGTTTACCCTGGAATACGCGTCCTGAATCCTGTCAAAGTCTCTACCAAGCACGGCTTCGTGGGCACAGAGGTGATGGGCAAGGGTTGTAGGCTGAGCGTGTTGCATGTGAGTAAAACCTGGCATGAGCGTTTCGGTATGTTTCTCCGCAAGGGTGAGAAGGGTTTTCCTTAGTTCATAGATTTCTTCAAGCAGCCCGGTCAGTTCTTCTCTTAGTGTCAGCCTAATGCAGGTTGCAACTTCATCGTTTCTGGAACGTCCTGAGTGCATCCTGCCCCCAACGTCTTCTCCAACCAGATCGATGAGCCTTGACTCAAGGGAGATATGAATGTCTTCATAGCTGAAATCGAGCTTTTCCATCCCTTCCTCCCGGATTTTCAAAAGCCCTCTAAGGATTTTGCTGCAGTCCTCCCGGTTTATAATACCCTGCTCTTTCAGCATTACTGTGTGGGCAAGGTCCACTGCGATATCAGCATCAAAAATCCACCTGTCAGCTTCCATAGAGGAGGTATAACGTAAGATTTCCTCATCCTGGGCGACCTCCAGCCTGCCTCTGCGTAAGATATTGCTCATCGGGTTTCCTCTCTTGAGTTTCTTCTTTCTACTTTTATTAAATAAATCTGTATGAATATAGTTCTTTTAGTATGAATACAGTTCCTGTTAATATCTGCGGTAATAGTGTCTGTGAAACTAATATAAGATTTAATATCAGACTTAAATGTAATACTTGATGTAAGATTTATGTAAAGTTTGTAGCGTGGTATTATTTCTAACGGTTAAATATGAATCGGTTTCGGGGAATCTTCTTATAAAGCTAACTTTATTGGGTAGGTACTTGTCTTTTTAAGTAAAAATTCTTGAGAATTAACACGGCTTACTTACTTGTCCAGTTTCTTCCGGTAACCCAAAAAAGCTAATCTTAAGGAAAGCGTAAATTTATTCAATGTCTGTAACCTCAAAGTACAACCGAATCGCACCCATTTATGAGCTGCTAGACTTGCCTCTGGAGTTTTTCTTTTTTCGAAAATGGAGAAAAGAGTCTCTTTCAGGTCTGAGCGGAAAAGTCCTGGAAGTAGGGGTGGGAACCGGAAGAAACCTGAAATATTATCCTGTGGGCTGTCGGGTGATAGGGATCGACAAAAGTGCAGGTATGCTCCAAAAAGCCCGGGAAAAAGCTGAAGGCATGAAAAATATTACTCTTTATCCTATGGACGCCGAGCATCTTGAATTTCCGGATAACAGTTTTGATTATGTGGTCGCGACTTTTGTTCTCTGCACAATTCCTGATCCAGTGAAAGCTCTCAGGGAAATGAGACGAGTCCTTAAACCTTCAGGGGAATTGATAGCTCTTGAGCACGTGCACAGTGACTACCTTTTTATTGACTTCATAGAACATTTAATTAATCCGGTTCTGTTTTTCCTGCTTGGAGACCATACAACTCGGCATACCGTGAAGAATATCGAAAAGGCTGGTTTCACAATTAAAGAACTAAAAAAACTGGCTTTTAAAGATGTTTTCAGGAAGATTCGGGCAAAGCCATAAACAATTCTTTTTTGATTGTATACCAGTGATTAAAAATTAATGGCCTGTTTGAAGAGAAATATTAAGCATTAAGCATTAAGCATTAAGCAAAAAACTCTTAGAGCATGTCTTAAAATTAAATTTGATTCTACAATTGGAGCAGGAATTAAGCATTCAAACTGAAAATATGTACATTAAGCCATTAAATGCCTTAGTGTAAAATAAGTGTGACTACACCAGCTAGCGCTCGAATATAAGTTTGAGACCAGCAATGATATCACCTTTAGTAAATAGTTCACCTTTATATTCTTCCAAGTCTGATTGCAGGTTTCCTATTAGTACCCCTCGTTACCAATGAACTTACAATAAACTTACAACATATAAATTCTTGAAGACGTCTACGTAGGATACAAAAATATAATTGTTGTTTTTAGTTGTTTTAAAAGTCTAAGGTAAAATTACCAATGATCGCGGAAATTGTGACCACAATTAGAGCATACCTCATTATTTCGATAATCTGCTTCAAATCCAGCGCAGCTGCATCTAGAGCAGCGGCCATACCCTGCTTTATATACAAGCTTTTCGGTTTTTCTTTTAAACAGCCTAAATGTGATCACTTCATTTAACTCAACCATATAGATCCCCCAATTAGCAACAATTTTTTATTTTGATATTTAAATAAATGGCATTTTTATACTCACAATTGTATATTACATTTATGATATAAATATATTGAACTCCAATTCTGTAAATAAAGAACTATATAAAATAAAGCTTATAGTATATCGAAATTAGCATTGTCTTACTACCCAATAATATAATTGGTTTGAATTTTAAGACAACCTTTTTGTTTAATTTGAAGAAATTATCTTAAACAATAATAACCAATTAATAAATGGATGCTGGGGAAAACAAAGCGCTACCTTGAGGTTACGAGGGTTCTTTTTAAATACAACCTTATTCCGGAACTCTACCGAGATTTGCACACCGATTATATTTCAAACACTGAATGCACATGTAATTTTGATCTCGAAAATAGGCAGACGGCTGTAAAACTCAGGCAGGCTTTTGAAGAACTTGGGCCGACTTTTATCAAAATGGGACAGACCATGAGCAAGCGGCCTGATCTTGTTCCTCAGCCTTATGTTATAGAAATGGCAAACCTTCAGGACAAGGTTAAGCCTGTACCTTTTGAAGAAATGGCTGAATCTCTCGATCTTGCTTGCGTTTGCGAATATGAAACTCGTAAGGAGCGAAACCGGAAAAAGACAGAAGAAGAGCTTAAAGTTTCCCGGGAGAGAAAAGCAAAAGCTTTCATTAAAATTTTTGACAATTTTTACCCAGAACCCATTGCCTGCGGCTCTATTGCGCAGGTTTACAAAGGAGTTCTGGAAGGCAAACCAGTTGCTGTAAAGATTCTTCGCCCAAATCTCATTGACACTATAAATATTGACCTTTCTATCCTGGATGATTTCAAGCCTGTTATGAGAAAGGTTCTCGGCCTCGGGAGTAATTTTGATATCGACGCTTTCTTGCTGGAGATCCGGGAGATGCTTACTCGCGAGGTCGACCTGAGAACCGAAGCCGTCAACATGCGGCGTTTTGAGGACAATTTCAAGAACGTGAAAAACGTGTCCGTGCCCAAAATTTATCCCGACTACTGTTCAGCCAATGTTCTCACAATGGAATTCATCCAGGGAATCCAGATCAAAGACATAATTAATATGCCTGTGCCTCAGAGCAAAAAATCGGAATATACACGTACCATCACCAAAAGCTACCTTAAACAGGTTTATATTGATGGCTTTTATCATGCTGACCCTCACGGGGGCAATATGCTGGTTCAGGAAAACGATACTATTGCCTTCATCGATTTCGGGGCGGTTGGCAGCATTGACGAGGAGCTCCAAAAGCATATGCTTGAGTTTTATTATGCCATCAACAATAGAGATGTTGAGGGGGCGACCCAGGGTTTCCTGAAAATTGGGGGTGTGGACGTGCGAGATGTAGATATCCACAGGCTTAGGAAAGATATGGATAGCCTGATCGCAAACCAGAACTACGGACTTGAGGGCAGGCAGAGTGACAATTATGCCAAGCTCGGGATGAAATATGATATCCGGCTGCCTGGGGAATTTTCCACTCTCCAGAGAGCGATCTTGCTTATAGAAGGTGTTTGCCTGGAGCTGGACCCGAGATACAACATTAAAACTATCGCGATTCCTGTACTGATGGACGCTTATAAAAAGCTTGATACTCCAAAAGGTGCAGCTCTTCATTTTGAATTTTCCACCGAGCCAGTGGATGAAAAGGCCGAGTTGAGGGCTGCAATCCAAGAAGTTGCCGATAAAATGGAGGGAATGGGGGATAAGTTTCTCTCCTTAAAGCAGGAGGAAAACAGGAAAAGCGTTTTTTCAAAAGAACTCTACTTGGCTGTCCTGCTTATTGTTTCAACCTACATTCTATTAAACGGGGGTGCTTTTTCCTGGGTCGGACTGGTTGGGTTTGGGGGCTCGGTTATGATAGCCTTTCTTACTACAATTCAAGGTAAATAAAAATCAAAACTAAAAACATAACTAGTGAGGTTCTCTCTATCCCTTGATTGATTTATAGACTGATTTACTAATGAAATATTGAACTCTAAACTCTTCTTGAAAAAGCAATGTATAAAAAAGTAATGTGAATATCGTTTCCGATTCTATAAAATAAATAATAAATAATAACTAGTAAATAATATCTTAATTGTAAGTTGGGAGCGTTTCCAATGGATGGATATATGGGCTATTACGGCTATGACATGGGATATGGGGCATGTTTTTCGGACTTTTATTTTGGGTTTTCATAATCGCGTTAGCTTATCTGTTGATCAAATGGCTTGTTAACCAGAACAAAACTCACAAGGAAGAACAGATGTCAGCCCTGGAGATTGCAAAAATTAGGTATGCAAAGGGCGAAATTAATGTAGAGGAATTTGAAGAAATTAAGAAGCTTATCGTTTAAAGAAAAGACAATCTAAAATTAATGCCTGTAGTAATATTTGTTCTGAGAGTTTCTATCGACATATTTTGGTAATCCTATTATGTACAATTTGAGGCGATTATGGCAGACAGCAAAAATCTCATAATTGGTCTACTGTTACTGATAATAATACTCCTTGCGGTTCTTATCTTTAGGTCGATGATGTACAGTCCAGTCTATAATCCGGCTGGTTATCCGTCAGGAAAGATGGGACCCGGAATGATGCACAATCCAGGCTATAACTACACCTATGGATCTGGAATGATGGGTAACATGATGGCGGTTTACTATCCAGAGTCCAGACCAATAGCTCAGGATGAGGCTCTAAAAATTATGCAAAATTTTGCACGGGAATATAGCTCGAACAAAACTGAAATTGAGGACTTCATGGTATTTAGCAGCAACTACTATGCTGTTTTAAAAGATCCATCCACAGGTCAATATATAGCTGAGATTCTGGTAGACAGGTACTCCGGGTCGGCATATCCTGAACCGGGACCAAATATGATGTGGAACACAAATTACGGTGCTGGAAGAGCGCAGACCGGAGGCAAGGATTATGATTTGGCGGAGTCGGAGAAGCTTGCAAATGATTTCCTTGCTGGCTATTTGCCTGGAGCTCAGATTATTGAATCTAAGGCGATGCCTGGCTACTATACTTTTGACTTTGGACGGAATGGCATTGAGAGTATGCTAAGCGTAAATGCCTATAACGGTCAAGTGTGGGTGCATACATGGCACGGACCTTATATTGGTGATATTAACGTCACGAGTTAAATCACTTTACAGATGACAATAGATGGCTATAAAAAACTATTTTTTTCTAAAAACAGAATTTTTATAAATTGGATCCACTAATGTTAACAATGAGCTCAAGAATCCTAAAAATAGTTATCAATGTCACTTATATGTAAAAATTGAATATTAAATAATATAAATTACACTTGATATTTTATTATCAACTTCGTATCTAAATAAACTTATTTCTTTTTTTAAGTTATTCTTTTATTTCAAATAGATAAACTCTGAAAATATACTTATTATAATAACGTTTTTATGCTAATTAATTAAATAATTATCCGACGGTATTTTTTAAATTTAACAATCTTGGGACATAGGGGGAAATTGATGATAAAATCCGGAATAATAAAGCCAGTATTATTACTGGTATGCATAGGTATACTGGTAACTGCACTCGTACAGCCTATTGCAGGAAGTACAATGGGTCAGGGGAAAATGATGGAGCAAAAAGACAAGATGGCTTCTTGTCTCGATAATAAAAGCATGATGCATTCTGGAATGGGAGAATGTGGAGCTAGCAAAATGTATGAGACTTCATCCAAAGAGAAGATGATGAAAGGCGAGAAATCATGTAATGAAACCATGATGAAGTCTATGATGAAAGAGAAAGCAGCCAGCAAAGGCCGCTACACAGGCAAGATGAGTTTAAATGAAAGTTCATCTCAGGCCAATTTTGATTGCGCTTGTCTTTATCTTGAGAAAGCAATAAAACTTCATGCGATGCATCTTGAAAAGCCAAAAAGCGTAACCAATGAGTCTCAAATGGAAATGATGGACCAGATGAAGCAGGCCAAAAAATATCTTGCAGAGGAAAAAATGAATATGGACATGATGGGCACATGCAATGAGTCGGCAGAGTATGAACATCCATACGCCATCTCAGCCCTTATGAGGCTTGAATACTCTGGCTTCTGGCTTGATGAAGCTATAAAACTTCATGCAATGCACATGAAGAATCCTAAGATTGCAACCAATGAGTCTCAGATTAGATTAATGGCCCAGATGGTGCGTGCAAACAGATACCTTGCAGGAGAAGATATGGATATGAAGATGGCTAAAAACGCCAGTCTCTCGCAGGATAACGTTAACTTTACAACTCTCTGGCTTGAAAAAGCAATAAAACTTCACGCAATGAACCTTAAGAATCCTGAAGCAGCAACCAGCGAGTCCCATATGAGATTAATGAACCAGATGATGTGGGCCCGTGAATGCATTGGAGGAAAGAATCCGAATCTGGAAATGCTGATGGACTTTGAAGAGGACTCAGCCAGAGATATGTGTGAGCCTTCATCCAGTGAAATATGTGAGCCTTCACCCAAGGAAAAGATGATGATTATGATGATTGGCTCCATGAAAATGGGAGAAAAATCACGCAATGAAACCATGATGAACGATATGAAGAGTTTAATAATGGAAGAGAAGGCTAAAAAAGAGAAAATGGAATCCATGAAGGAAGAGAAAGAGGAAGAAGAGGAAGATGAAGAGAAAATGGAGTCCATGATGGAAGGGAAGTTAGCTAACAAAAGTTGCTATGCAGGCAAGATGGAGAAGGCCAGCTTAACCCGGGCTGACTTGGACTGCGTTTGTTTGTGCCTCGAGAAAGCCATAAAACTGCACGAAATGTACCTTAGAAACCCTGAGGCGGCAACCAGTGAGTCTAAGATGGAAATGATGAAACAGATGATGCAAGCCCACGAATACCTTACAGGGGAAAAAATGAATATGGACATGATGAAAGGATTAGAAAAAGAAAATAAGTCGGCAGAATGGTTGGAAAAAATGACAGAAAAGGACGGGCAGCGTTCATCCAGTGACTGCTAATTAGACTAGTGGCTGCTAATGAGACTATTAAGTCTAGAAGGTAGATACTATAATTAAAACAAGTGGGATAATTTCCCACTTCTTTTTTAGCTGCCTGTCCAGGCATTGTTAATGAGGCGCCTGTTTCTTCAATATCGTGGGTAAAAAATATTATTGTTTTTCTTCTCTTGCCAGATTCTCTAAATTTCTTTCTACATGGGTCATCTTTTTCATTTGACCATTCTGGGCTTGCAATCGCGGCACATTTTTGATAGTTTTACCTGAATCATCAATCAGGGCTCTGAAGAATGCAGATACTTTTGCATTGTCAATACACTCTCCCATATGCCCTACTGGTGGAAGGCCAGGCTGTAAAAACTCTCTTAACTCTCTTCTGGTTTTGTCAAGAGCCGTTTGGTTACAGAAACCTAATTTCATAAGGGGAATGAAGCACAGCAGTTGATCAGAGCCAGAATGTTATTTTCTATCATTTTAGCAGCTACATCTGCAACTGCTTTTTCATAAACGACTCTTGTATTGCTGCATCTTACCAGATTTACTACGCCGACAAGTTTGCCTTCTTTCAACACCTGCGCTAACATTTATACCTTCAAAACATTTTATAGCATATTCCAGCGAAAAACCTATTTCTGCGCTAATTTTCATAATTGGGAATGAAGACTGGGACATTCTTCTTGCTTCAAAGTTATCTCTACAAATAATGTACAATAAGCAAGCAACCATAAAAACATTCAAAAAGCTATAGTAATGGCTTATATAAAACTATGGAAATAGTATAAGCTTCAGGCCCAATAAAAATATGAAAATTGCCACAAAGTTTCTGAATCTTTCCTGGGGTATTTTTTCAACTCCTCTTTTCCCAATTACTGCCCCAATTAAAGATACGGGTATGAAGATCAAAAAACCTGATACAAGGACAGGATCAAGTCTCGTACCTCCCTGAATATAGGTCGCTATCCTGGTAGAATCGATCATAAAAGATATAGCACCTGCAGTTGCAACATAAACAGCTTTCTTCAGGTTAAAAGCGCTCAGGGATACAGCGTTTATTTCTCCGCCTATACCGAAGATACCTGCAAAAAACCCTGTCAGGGCTCCACTGGATACTGCAACTGATAATTTCTGGCTGAGTTTAAAGGCTTGGTTAAAAATGATGAAGAGAACATAAGCTATAAGGAATATTCCTAAAGCTCTTGAGAGAACATCCCGCGAAATTCTCAAGGATAAAGATGATCCCAGAAAACTTGTAAAGATACCGGGAAGGCCAAAGGCAAGAAAAAGTTTCCATCTTATTCCCTTACGAAATAAGAGCATTTTCCAGATATCATTAAACCAGTGAACTATGCCCACCAGGAGTAAAGTCTGTGGTAGAGGAAGGATGATCAGGAGAACGGGTACCATAATTGTGGATATTCCAAATCCAGCCAGAGTCCCGATTATGCTTGCCAGCAGTGTAAGTAGCGCTATATTGATAATTTCCTCATACACAATCATATTATACAACCGTATTACACTCTGAGAAAAAACTTTTTGGCACGTATATAATTAATATTAATATCCGCGAATAATATTAATACCTGTGTCAGAAAAGATTATGGTCCTATTAAGAGAATTCAGATATTGAAGATCCTTTTAAGAGGTATCGTGTATCAAGCAATTTTAGCAGAAAAAGCGGCCTTGATTGTTGCCATGAAGAAACTTTTCTCTGTGACACTAATTTACGGTTACTAAATGTTCGTTTTCTAGCGGATTGAGACGTATAAACAGGAAGTAGTTTGCTAATTTAGTCCGATAATTTTTATCTCCTTTACAAATAATAACTTTTTGAACATTTCAGTATATATTTCAGTATATTATAGATTCTTATGACTTCTTGTTTAGCCCTTTTAATATTCTTCCAGCTCCATGTAAAATGGTATCTTTTTCTATTATTTTTATTTTGTTCTTATTAAGTAGTGCTTCTAAGTCAAATTTAATAAAATTTTTATAGTATTTAGCTTCAAAAAGAGCAATAAAATGATAGATTAATAATCTGCCAATCTTATTTTTGGGTAAATCATAATCAACAGTTACTATGATTCCTTCTGGTTTGGTTACTCTGACCATTTCCTTCAATACTTTTTCTCTTATACTCAAAGGCATTTCATGCAAAGCAAACGATATAGAAGATACATCAAAACTATTGTCCTCAAATGGTAGATTTGTTGCATCAGAGATTTCAAATTTCGCATTTCTAAATTTATTTTTCTTTTTGGCCACATTAATCATGGCTTCAGAAATGTCAATTCCAATAACCTCATAACCTTTTTTCGCAAATGCAAAGGCCTGTTGTCCTGTCCCCGTGGCAACTTCTAATATTTTTGAACCCATTTGAGCATTCGTAAAATTCACCACTCTATCCCTTACACTGGAAAAAGGTGTAACGATAGCATCATAAAAAGGAGCCAGCATAGCAAATGTCTTTCTTACAGTTGAGTAATATTCCTTTTCTTCATTAGTTAATTTTCCTGCCATGATTTTTCCTTCTAAATTATGGTTGCTGAAGTCAATGGACAATGTTCTGACAGAAAGAAGTCTCGACCCAAATTATTTTCTCTCGATAATTGGAATGTGAGAGGCAGCATCTAAGATAGGGAAACTACCAAATTGGAAGAAAGAAATGAAATTCCTAACCCCTTATAATATAACTCATAAATAGGATACCTGTCGAATTTATAAGGGTTATTGGTTACTGCCATATGTCCTTTTCTTATCTCCAGGGAGGTGACCTATTTCTGCCTAAATTCTGTGAGATTTCAGATAAAGAGAAGATCACCCCGAGCATAGTGTCACAAAATAGAAATATCTTGATGTATTTTTATTATTGGGGGTATTATAATAGTAGTTGATCCTGTCTGCAAAATGGAGCTTGACGAGAAGGAAGCGAGGTTCAAGAGCGAATATAAAGGAAAGACATACTACTTCTGTGCTCTCTCGGACAAAAAAAGGTTTGATGAAAATCCTGAGAAGTACATCGAGTCCTAAGGTAGAGATCTATAAAGACATTCTGGATTCAAGACCGATGAAATGTGAAAAATGAGTCTAATGACTTAATAATATTATGACGGTAGCACACACTGTTTTTCAGCTTATGTTTCATGTAATCTTTAAGAATTCCAGGCAGAATTTAGAGTTTCGGGGGGCTTATGAAGATAGTAGTAGCAGATCCAATATTCCTGACTGAGGAGTATATAAAACGGCTCGAAAAATTGGGTGAACTCAAAATATACGACAATGTACCCGCTTCTCATGAGGAGTTTATTGAGAGAATAAAGGATGCTGAAGTCGTAATAGTAGGAAGATACGGCGTTAATGCTGAAGCTTTGCATTTTGCATCTAGGTTAAAGATGATTTCCTTATGGCAGACCGGCTTTGACAATGTGGACCTGGAGGCAGCCACCGAGCACGGAGTAATCGTATCAAATGTTCCCAGTTATGCCTTTGACTCGGTATCGGAGTTTGTTTTTGCCTTATCCCTGAACCTTCTAAGAAAAATTCATCTCGCAGACATGAATCTGCGAAAGGGACTATTCGACTGGAAGTACTATGTAGGCAGCCAGCTCATGAGCAAGACCTTAGGCGTGCTTGGAACGGGCGAGATAGGTAAGCGAGTGATACAGATCGCGCATGGCTTCAACATGAATGTGCTCTCTGTTACGGCTCACCCAAGCCCCGAGAGAGCAAAATCTCTGGGGATAAAGTTCGTGGATCTGGACACTCTGCTCTCAGAGAGTGATATAGTTACACTACATGTGCCACTGACGCCAGCAACCGAGCATATGATAGGTAGGCGAGAACTGGCAAAGATGAAGCCTACTGCCATACTGATCAATACTGCCAGGGGAAAAGTTGTCGATGAATCTGCTCTCATAGAAGCTCTAAAGGAGGGAAAAATCGCCGGAGCAGGGCTGGATGTCTTTGAAAAAGAACCACTACCTATGGATAGTCCTCTGTTAGAGATGAGTAATGTGGTGCTGACGCCGCATATTGCTTTCCTATCTGAAGAATCTTTAGATGAGTGTACTTACATGACTGTTGAGAACATAGAGATGTTTACTGAGGGTAAGCCCCAGAATGTGGTGAACCGCAACCTTTCCGGTGGAAAGCTTGACCAAAGATCCTAAGTAGCGCAACGTGCGCTTTTCAAAAAAGGCTTGCCCGCAAACCTTTTGAGAAAAGGTTTGATCGAAAACCAACTTGACGGCGTGATCACAAGCCTTTTCAAAAAAGGCTTGAGCGAAAAATCTTGCTAAATTGAAAGTCCCGAAAAAGGCGTGATCAACCGGCGCAACGGTTGCGGGGCAACGGATGCGGGTCAATGGTTGTAAAGAAGGCTGAATTATAATGAAGATAGTTAGCACATGGGAGAAAT
>DAKJ01000016.1 GCA_002496565.1 Methanosarcina sp. UBA289
AAAAAGTGTAATTTGTTGAGTCAAGAACTATATTTCTTCGTTTCTCAAAAACGAAACGGTCAAAGAGTTCATCTTGAATAAGCAAAGCTCACCGAAGATCAAAAACGCAAGCAGTAAACACTACGAAAAACTTGACGGTCTAAAAAGATCCGGTCCCGAAAGACTTGAAGTCAGTCTAAAATTAAACAGAATAAATAAATCCGGATATTATAACAAAGAAACTAAAGAATTCCTATACTAACACCATCAAACAAGAAATAGACGAACTCTTCCAAAACTATTGTAACCGGGTCCGCAAAGAAAAAAATAGTTCTCTCCCGCGCTCCCGATAAAAACCCAGTCTTCGCTCGGGATATAGTAATCAACTATCAAACCCGCTTTACCTCTTCAGCCAGGCAGAAACAAAACCTAGACGGATTCAGAGCAGTCTATAAAAAAGCAAGCAGAAGGCACGTAAAAGGAGTCTTCTTAACTCTCACCTCAAACCCTAAAGGCGGTTCCCTCTGGCAAATAAACAAAAAAACCCAAACAGCTTGGGGAAAATTCTCGAAGTTTCTTGGCCGATGCCTGCCGAAGCGTGCCGAATGGATCAAAGTAGCAGAATTTCAAAAAAACGGAATGCTACACTATCACGTCTTAATTGTCGGTACAAACTGGCTCCTCCACAAATCCGTAATACAGTATGCTTGGGTCCACTACGGAGGCGGGCCGGTCCTGGACATACACACAGTAAAGAAAGAAGTCGCAAAAGATGATGTCCTTGATGCACTCGCGGCGGCAGTCACCGCAAAATGGGTCAAATGTATGGGTTTCAGTACGTACCCAGCGAATCCGAAAAAGACTCTGAAGGGCTGATTATCCAGATGGTTTTTATATTCCATAAGTGAATGCTATATAAATCTCACAAGCTTGAATTTCAGTGTAAAGCTTCCTTTGAGTATATCCGTCGTCTGTTATGATTAAACAATTTTGGGTTTCAAATTCAAGGAAGCAGTCAACAGCAAAGGAAAAGGATAAAATCTTAGAGAATATCTTTGTTTATCAAACCAAAGTGGTGAGAACACTGATTCCTGAAAAAACTATCTCTGCAAATTGTAAAGGTTCAGAAGAAATTAAACTTCCTATATCTGACGATTTAATTGATAGTTCAATCAGTAATTCAACCCACAGTTCTCTTGGTATTCCAGTGAATAGCTTAAAGGATTACGAATTCTGTAACTCAACAAATGACTTAATTAATACTTCAATGGAGAATTCAATCGAGAATTTATCCAGCAATTCACTAATTAATTCTATCGGAATGGAGTTTATCCTGATCCCTGCCGGAGAGTTTGATATGGGCTCTCCTATACGCGAAAAACGGAGAAAGCTTTGGGAAAGCCCTGTGCATAGAGTAAAAATCGAAAAACCATTCTACCTGGGTAGGTATCCTGTGACACAGGAACAATGGCGGAAAGTCATGGTAAATAACTCTTCATATTTTAAGGGCGAAAAGTGCCCGGTTGAAAACGTTTCTTGGACTGAGACTCAGGTCTTTTTCCGGAAACTCAATGCTCTGGAAGATGCCGAAGGAATTAACCAAGCTTACCGCCTTCCTACGGAGGCGGAATGGGAATATGCAGCCAGGGCAGGGACTGAAACCTCTTATTTTTTTGGAGATGACGAATCGAAACTTATAGAATACTCCTGGTTTCTGGAAAATTCCGGGCTTGAAACCCATATGGTAGGCCTGAAAAAACCAAATCCCTGGGGACTTTATGATATATATGGAAATGTAGGGGAATGGGTACAGGATGAGTACCATATCAGTTACAAAGGAGCCCCGGTAAATGGAAGGGCATGGGAAAATCCTTTCCCAAGCGTATCCACTCCAGTTAGAGTAAGGAGAGGCGGAGGATGGAACGGAAATGCAGGCTGCTGTAGGTCGGCTGAAAGACTTTTTGCTGCTCAGGATAAAAGGTTAAACAGTCTTGGGTTCAGAGCTGTCATGGAAGTATAAATTACGAAATGACAATGGAACTCGAATAGTATCAGGTTTCGGATAAATACCTGATATAAAACAAATAATACAGCATTTAACCCTATTTTTTGAGTTTAAACAATTATTCGAATTGACTAATTTAAGTGGCTAATTTTAACTGACTTATTTAGATTGACTCATTTGAAAAACTGGTTTTTTTCTTCTTGTTTATTTCTTCTTGCTCCGAAAAAGTCAGTTATAAATTATAATTCAAAACTTCATCTTCAGAACTCTTGCCCCTGTCTATTTTACTTTGCAGGCAGGGGCAAAGGAGTCTCAGACAATTTCGACAATCTAGGAGGCAACTTAGATTCCGTGTCTGTTTGGTAGAGACACTTACCTATACTACTAGCTGATATTTAACACTTTTGTATATTTTCTTATTACTTCATATTAAAAATAAGTAATAAATACATACACAATTTAAAGAATCTATTTTAAAGACATACTGATGATTGATTGACACTTTAATTACCTATGCTGTCTGAGCAATTGCTAGCCTAACAGTTACTGTAAAACAGTTATTGACTGTACAACGATCTGACATTTACTGTCGACGCTAAGGCTTTGATCTTATACACTCGACCTCAGGTTAAGGCTCCCCTTCAAGCACATAAGTTGTACCTACCGTATTGAGCAGGAATTTTTCTGGCATCACTTCTGCAAACCGGTTTATAGCTTTCCAGCCCGTGCAGTGCATGGGTATAATATAATCAGGATTTATCCTTCTCATTTCGTCAATTGTGGGCTGAATTAGCGGGTCAAAAATCCCACCTGTCAGATGGAAACCTCCGAGTACTGCATGGATCTTATCCATTCCTGTAAGTTTCTTGGCATACTGAACTGTATTGATAATTCCAGCATGGGCACAGCCGGTAATTACCACTAGTCCCTTGCCTTTCAATTTAATTACAAGTCCCTGATCATCCCGAAATGGGTCAGCAACCCAATTTCCATCAATTTTTGCTTCAGCCCATGGGAATCCTTTTTCAAACGCTGTTGTGCGTTCCACTTCTCCTGTTGTATAAATCAGGCCATCCGCAACAGGAACAGGTTTTTTGGACTTTATAGGAATGGCTCCTGAAGCTTTCAGGACAGCTTCTTCGAGTGCAGGCATTGTGGAAGGAACTCCAACTGCTGGAATATTAATACGCCTTTCAAGAAAAGCCTCGGGATGAAGAAAAAGCGGGATTTCTTTTCCTTCCTTTTCATGTATAAACTTCAAGAGATCAACAAGTCCGAGAAAATGATCTGGATGCCCATGACTAAGGATAATGGCTTCAAGCTTGCTCAGGTCAACCTTCAAAAGCTTTGCATTATTAAAGAAGCAGGCTGGAGTTACTGCTGCATCCATCAGTATTGTATGTTCCTCAACCCCGGAAAAGACTTTGATTAAGCACGAAAGCCCATGTTCGGCAAGAAATACATGAGGGAGAGATAAATGTGGCCTTTTGCAGATGTCATTACTCTCTGTTACCAGCATGTCCGTGTAATTATCCACCAGGACTGTTACCTCCAGCCGATCGGCTTCCCGAATGTTCAGTTTACTCATATAAGCCACCATATATTTTCATAATATGAATTAATGACCTTAATGTATTTTCAATATTTTCAGCTAATTCATATGACCTTCAGGATGGGAAACTTTAGATCTTTTTTCAAAAGAGGGCTATGAAATATCTGAAAACTTCTATGAAGCCTGAAAAATCTATGACATAGGACACTTTTAATTATAATATAAACTGTCATTCGGCAGTACTTTCCATAAATCTCATGCTTATCCGGTTATTTAAAATAGGTTAGCAGGATCAGTTTAAAATAAGAGAAGGGAGTCTGAAATAAGATTTCTCCTGGAATTTGCCTCCCAGAGGGGAAAGGGTGGAGGGCAATCAACTTTGAAAAACGCATCACCCCTACAAATGATACCGGATAGATAATATGGAAAAAAATCCCAAAAGAAAGACAGACAGCACAGTAAAGGCAGGCAAGCCAGAAAAAGCAGATAAGGAAGGTAGGAAAGGCAGAACACCCGGGAAAGCTGCAGTTAAAACTCGTGATACTGCATATGACCGCCTGAATAAGACCCTTGCATCCCACGAAAAAGCCCTTAAGAAAAACCCAGAGGATGCAGCAGCCTGGGCAGGCAAGGCGGCAGTGTTTCTAAAACACAGGATGTACAAGGACTCCCTTAAATCTATTAAGAAAGCTCTTGAAATCGAGCCTGGAAACCCTCGTTACCTTTACGAAGAAGGTTTTGTACTTCTGCAGCTCGACAGGGAAGGAGATGCGCTACAGATTTTTGACAGATTGCTCGAAATAAAACCTGATAGTGACAAAGCCTGGAATCTCAAGACTTCAGTACTTTGCAGGCTCAAACAGCACAAAAAAGCCCTTGCAGCCTCTGAAAAAGCCCTTTCTGACAATCCGAAGCTTACAGGTGCCTGGCACGCAAAAGGTTCAGTGCTTGCGGATCTGGACCGATATGAAGAAGCTATAGAAGCCTATGATGCCGCGCTTAAGCTTAACCCGAACCTTGCAAGAGCCCTTGTGGGCAAAGGATTTGCTCTCTACAGCTTGAACAGGCCCGTAGAAGCCATGATAGCTTATGACGCTGCCCTCAAAATAAATCCTGACAATGCAAAGACCTGGATAGGAAAAGGTCTTGTCCACCTCAAACTCGGCAAATCCAAAAGAGCCCTTGCAGCCTGCAACAAAGCAATTTCAATAAAACCTGATTCTGCTGACGCCTGGTATTGCAAAGGCATGGCCCTTTCCGGCCTAAATAAAAATGAAGAAGCTCTTGGAGCCCTTGAAAGAGCCCTCAGGCTCAATCCAGATCATGTCGATGCTAGAAAAGCCAGAGCCTCCGTAAATTCCAAACTGGGAATCTATCTGGATGAAGACGAAGAGGAAAGAATGGAAGACGAGAAGGCAAAAATGAAACGGAGTGTGTGGACAATAAAAAAGCCAACAAGCGAGATAATAAAGAAAATTCGGGATCAGGAACGAGAGAACAGAGGGAAAGGAAGCGAGAAGAGCGTAAGAGCAGGAAAAGAGCACAAGACAGGTGAACTTAAGAAAATTTCGGCCAGAGGAAGAGAGAATAAGAAATGATTCTCCTTCTCCCTCTTGAGTATTTTAGGGGTTGTTAGTCAGGATGTTGGTATCATTATAAGGGACAGTACTCTTATTTTCCTGTTCTTAACTTTCCCGTGCGATTAGTGACTTACCTCTTCATTTGTCTTTTCTTCGACCTCTTCTTTTACCACTATTTATCTCTTCTGCATCAGGCGACTTAGAAATCATATAACTCAAAAATTTGCTTTTAAAATTTTCCTGGAATAGAGCCAACATGTATATATCATAAGGGAATAACTTTGACTGTTGGAATTGAACTTAAAAAAATTGAAAGAGATGTCCAACAAAGTTAGGTGAGAAATTAAAAGAATTAGATGAAAAAATGAAAAGAATTGAATGAAAAAATAAAATATTAACTGAAGAAATAGAATTTAAATGAAAAAGCTTTGATCTCGATAACAGACAGAGGAAGTATGCGGGAAAAAACCCTTAAAATAGAGAGGCTTGCAGGCTACCTTCTGCCAGTGGTTATATTTTCCCTGGCTTTGTGGACCCTGGATAAACAAATACATCATTTACACTCGATGTATATCGTCAAAGGTATTACCAGCATTCCACTGAGCCATATAGAGCTTGCATTCTTTTTAACTTTCTTGAGCTATCTTACTTTAACAGGTTACGATTACCTGGCAATTCGTCATATTAACCACCCTATGCCTTATAAGCAGACTGCCAGAGCCTCTTTTATCAGTACATCCATAAGTTATAGTGTTGGTTTTAATGTTCTGACAGGAAGTTCCCTGAGATACAGGCTGTATTCAAGAAACGGGCTGAATTTACGTCAGATATGGGATATTATAATTTTTTGTATTCTTACCTTCTGGATTGGCTTTTGCTTTGTAGGAGGATTGCTCTTCACATTTTATCCTGTGAAACTATCGGATTACGCACCTGAAATTCCTGTCCCGTTAAATCTTGTTGGAATTCTATTACTGCTAGTTGTTGCAGTTTATTTCTTTTTCTCATTCAGAAAGTTGAATTTCAAGGCAAAAGGGTACCAGATCAGCGTTCCTGAACCGAAAATAGCTTTCTTGCAGCTTGGCTTATCTTCAGTAGATTACCTGCTTTCGGGAAGCATTGTCTATTTTCTTTTACCTTCAAACCCACAGCTTACCCTGCTTCACGTCCTTGTGTTCTTTGCACTGGCGCAAATTATAGGGCTGATAAGTACTGTACCTGGCGGGCTTGGTGTTTTTGAGACCCTGATGCTGTTTATGCTGGAACCGTATTTCGGTACGATCGATATAATCAGACCTCTTCTCCTCTTCAGGACAATTTACTATTTCGTGCCTTTCCTGTTTGGGCTGCTGGCCCTCATATACTATGAATATAAAGAAAGAGACGAATTTCTAAGGAAAATTGAGAAAGCTACATGTTCAAGCTTATCCGAGTTAGCTCCTCAGATTTTTTCGATTCTTGTTTTCCTTGGAGGCGCCTCCCTCCTTTTTTCCGGAGCTCTGCCTTCAAACCCCAAATACCTTTATGACCTGACTTACATTGTTCCTCTGCCATTAATCGAAGTTTCCAGGCTTTTTGGAAGCATTATGGGGGTATTACTCCTGCTTCTGGCAAACGGGCTCTGGAAAAGAATCGATGGAGCTTATGTTCTCTCGCTTGCCGTACTTTTGATGGGAGGGGTTTTTGCCCTACTGAAAGATTTTGATTATCATGAAGCTGCAGTGCTTTTTACCTTATTTTTCTTTTTGCTTCCCTGCAGGAAATATTTTTACAGAAAATCCTCGCTTATGCATCAGTCTTTTAGTAGCAGGAATATGATTGCAATAACTCTGGTACTTGTTAGCTTCGTCTGGCTTGGCCTCTTTTCATATCAGAATGTAGAGTATTCAAACGAGCTCTGGTGGCAGTTTGGGATTAACTCCCAGGCCTCCAGTTTTTTAAGGGCTACAGTCGGAGCTTTCGTCCTGCTTCTTGTTTTTGGGGTAGCAAAAATGCTGAGCCCTTTTTCCAGGGACATTCACATGCCAGGAACAGAAGAAATAGAGCTTGCAAAAACAATCATTAACCAGAGTCAGGAAACGGCTGGAAACCTGATGTTTACCGGGGACAAGTATCTGCTTTTCGATGACGAAAAAAAGGCATTTTTGATGTATGGAGTTTCCGGAAAGACCTGGGTCACAATGGGAGATATTGTTGGAACTAGCAATCAGGCAAAAGAGCTGATCTGGGACTTTTATGAAATGAGTAAATTTCATCAAGGAAGGGCTTCTTTTTATGAGGTGAGCGAAAAACATATTCCTATTTATCTTGACCTCGGCCTTACCCTGATAAAAATCGGGGAGGAAGCAAAAGTCTCTCTTGAGAATTTTACCCTGGAAGGAAGTGCAAGCAAAGACTTCCGCTATACCGTAAGGAATGTGGAGAAAAAAGGCTACTGGTTTGAAATTGTCTCTAAGGAAGCGGTTCCAGGCCTTATGCCTGAACTCAGAAAGATCTCGGATGCCTGGCTGCAAATGAAGGCAGGAAAGGAAAAGCGATTTTCAATTGGCTTTTTTGACGAGAAATACCTGAGCAACTTCCCGCTTGCCCTTGTGAGGAACGAATCAGAGATCGTTGCTTTTGCAAACATATGGTCAGGTGCGAGTAATGAAGAAATCAGTGTTGACCTTATGCGCCATAGTCCCGATGCTCCCGACAGGACAATGGAATACCTTTTTGTCAAACTAATGCTCTGGGGAAAAGAAAAAGGATACAGGCGTTTTTCTCTTGGAATGGCTCCCCTTTCAGGGCTTGAAACGAGGCAATTTGCGCCCGTCTGGCATAAAGTCGGGTCTTTAATTTTTACACATGGAGAACATTTTTATAATTATAAAGGACTGCGAGATTTTAAAGAAAAATTCAATCCTGTCTGGAGCCCGAAATATATCGCTCTCCCAAAAGGGCTCAAACAGGGCCTGGTCTTGAAAGATATTGCGGCCCTGATCTCAGGGGGAGTGAAAGGAATTTTCTCAAAAGAGAATAAACGAACAGCAAGCCGTATAGGGCGTCATGCGCCGGAAAAGCTGTCAGAAGAACTCATTTAAAATCGTCACTCAGTTAAATGGCTGAATAGCTGGATATTCTTTAAATCATCTTCTCAAACTTATCCAGCACTAAAAACATAAATTCCTTTGTGCCGGCAAGATATTCTCTCTGCCCGAGCATTTTCTCTTTTTTCTGGACAAACGGCCCATTTTCCATTCCATTCCCAAACCGCTTGATCAAATTCTTAATTCTGTCTTCATTCACTTCAGGGTGAAATTGAAGCGCTACAACCCTGCCCCTATAAACGAATCCCTGATTCTTGCAGCCCTCGCTTTCAAAAAGCTGAACAGCTCCTGAAGGTAGGTCAAAAGTCCTAGAATGCCAGTGAAAAACCGAGATTTCGTCCGGCAGCCCTTTGAGAAATTCCGGCTTATTCTCGCTCCTGGATGCCCTTACGGGAAACCATCCCATTTCCATGTGCAGGTTTTCATAAACGCGAGCCTCGAGGATGTCGGCAAGCAATTGAGCGCCAAGGCAAATTCCAAGTATCGGTTTTCCTGCTTCGATTGCCTGCTTGATAAACGCTTTTTCGTCTTTCAGCCAGGGATTTTCTTCATAGTCATAAACTCCAATAGGGCCGCCCATGATAATAAGAAGGTCAAATGAATCAAGTTTGGGAGGGTTTTTCTTTTTGTAAAAATGAGTTGACTCAAGCATGTGATTTTTGATTTTTGCGTATTCTTCAATGGTGCCGAGAGTATTTATTGAAGAGTGCTGAATAACTTGGATTTTCATGAGAGATCAGTTATAACTTAGGACTTAAGTATTTGTATTTGATTTAACAATGATTTACTCAAAATAATGTGTAAATCTCAAAATAATGTGTTAAATACTGCTATATGAAGAAACTTTGCCCGAGTCTCCTTTTTAATGTTTTCAATATTTCTATGGCCATCTTCTCTTTCAAAGTTGATGAAGGAATAAAATAGTTGGCTATAAAGGAATGATTTCTGCTACTAGACCGTTACAAAGTCTTATTTTTACTAGTTTTTTAATAGAAAACGATCGGTTCCAGCCTCGCCGGATGCAAGATCAAAATAAGTTTAATTTCTGCAGTTCGTGGAAAGTTTCACTCTTCTTAAATAAACCCATAGAATACTCGACTGAAAATAAACTTATTTATATTCCAGAGTGCAGTTATAAAGCTGATCAAGAATGAAGTTTGACACTATAATACGTAGTTTTTTGATAGCCATTTTAGTATCACTTATAGCATTAATTATAGAAGGAGCTTACTACGGACTACTTCTTGGGAATACTTATGCTCTCACTGCTGGTTTTGTCAATAACTATTCAGATTTAAGCAGCCCTGCAAATATGATATTCCTTGCTATAATATTCGTCGCAACGCTTATAATAGCCTTAAGTAAAATCTCTAAAAGAGAAAGAATATAAAAAGATAGGAGAAATCCGACAATGGATGAAATGGATTAATACAGAAAATCTGACAATTATATTTTTACAGGGCGTTGGATATTTTCTTTTTTATTTTGTTTAAGGTAACCGGTTACAACCTCGCATTTGCACTGGGCTGGAATGATAAATTTGCAGATATCAATATCGGTTATTATAATAATTATATAATGATATGGATAAAATACCCTGTGCCATAATTAAAAAACCGAAAAGACAAAGAACCCAAAATTCTGCGCCCATGAAACCTAAAATAAATATGATAACAGTATTTAGGTATAGCATATATTCATTCGTTTTGAAACCGGCTTTTTCCCTGATGAGAGTATTTCTTTCGTCTTTCATTTCAATTTCGAGTTGTTTCTTCTCCTCTGTGGATTCCTTAATTACAAAAAGCTTCAAAATATTGTCAACTGAATGTCCGAATATCAGTAATGCTATTACAAGTGGAATAATAACCCGAATATCCCTGCCATATAATTTTATAGTAAATAAACACCCTATAATAATTCCTGCACTTATCCCAACTAATATATAATTTTTAATTTGACTATTAATTTTTATCATTTTTTTCCTCCTCATAAATGAAGATTTCTTCAATTGTAGTGTTAAAATATCTGGCAAGTTTAAAGGCTAAAATGATAGACGGGTTATATCGTCCGTTTTCTAGAGAACCTATTGTTTGCCTGGAAACTTCCAGCGCTTCAGCGAGTTCTTCCTGCTTGATTCCTTTTTGTTTTCGTAATATTTCCAGCCTATTTTTCAAACTGGGATCTCCCCTAATGGAAAGTAAGCTTTCCATTTGTGGAAAGTAAGCTTTCCATATACTTAATCTTATCGCTCTCAAACAATTTATGCATACTTTCCACAATCCGGTAAAAATAAAAAAAGTTTCAAATTTCAATGATTGTTCAGCCAACCATAAATTTTGATTACTCACAAAAATTAAACTTGAAATTGAGGCTTTGTAGAAAACCTATCTAAATCAGTTTCAAGAGGCTAAAACTAAATAAGCAAAAATACACTCAGCTAATTTAGTTCAAATTGATTGAGATCTTTTATTTCAGAGGATTTCTACAGAGCCGAAATTGAGGACTTTATCTTCTGCCCCCAAAGTTACTTGGTAAAACTAATTTACGAAGACTAATATACAAAACATCAACCTGCAAAAAATAATATATAAAATTAGCTTGCAAAGTATAATTTACAAAAACGAACTTACAAAGCTAACTCACAAAAACTAATTTACTAGAGCTGGAAACATAATTTTTTCCTTTCAAAATTTGCGTTGTGCTGGGAAAAAGAATTCGGATTTTAAATCCTCCGATTATTCAAAATTAATTGAACTTTCCTGAGTTAACTGAACCTTCCGATAAGCGCACTTATGCTTTCACTCGTAACCATACCTATAATTCGGTTTTCGGAATCAATTACAGGAAGCGCGGAAATCGAATAATCTTCCATTATTGAAGAGGCGGTCTCGATTTTTTCACCTGAAAATACGTATTTCACATCGCGAGTAATTATTTCATCCAGTTCGGTGATTTTGCAGGCGACGGCTTTTGTAATATCCCAGGAGGTAACGATGCCTTCAAGCTTTCCGTCTTCGGACACGACAGGCAGGTGGTTCACTTTCTTTTTTACCATAAGGACTGAGGCGTTTTCTATCGTTTCATCTCTAGAAACCGAATAGAAATTCTGGTTCATGATGTCACTTACAAGAATCCGAGAGAGAAAGCCCCGTATAAGATAGTTAAGCTGTCCTTCCTCAAGCAGGAAAGCATCATGCCCGTACTGAGACCTGATTTCCTCGTATTTGGCATCAACCCCGTTTGCGGTAAGTGCAGATACTATCTCCTGGGATTGATAAGGAGGGTAGAGCCAGTCTGAGGTTATGGAAATCACAAGGAATTTTGCAGTAACTTCAGAAAAACCTTCTATAAGGGACCCGCTCTTTGAAAGGTCAAAAAAATCTACGGCTTTTGTAATATAAAGATAGGAATTGGCATCAAAACGTTTCGTAAAGGTATCTCCCTGGTGATTCAGGTAACTTTCGACCTGAAAATACGAAGAACGGTCCGGGAAGGTTTCTGAAGAAGTTTCTGATGATGTTCGCGAAATATTCGGGCCTGCCTCAGTCTGCTGAGCTCTCCCAAACTTCTTTTGCATCGAAGCATCGCTTAAATAAGTAATATGACCTATCATGCGGGCAAGTGCCAGACCCTGTGCAGGTATCTTCTTTCCGTAGTAGTTTCCCCCGTTCCATTTCGGATCATCGGTTATAGCTTTCCTTCCGATAGCCCCAAATGCAATTTGCTGCGGGGTCGTGGACGCAGTTGTTGCGATTGCAATTGCCTTTTTTACCATTTCAGGATAGCTGACCGTCCATTGAAGTACCTGCATACCACCCATCGAACCGCCTGCAACAGCAAAAAGCTGTTTTACTCCCAGGTGCTCAATAAGTTTTTTCTGAGCATTTATCATATCCGCAATAGTAATTACAGGAAATGAGATGCCGTAGGGCTTTCCGGTTTCAGGGTCAATAGAAGAAGGGCCTGTAGAACCTTTACAGCCCCCCAGTATGTTTGAACAGATAACACAGTATTTTTCCGTATCAAAGGCCTTATTCGGGCCAATTACGATGTTCCACCAGCCTGGCTTTTTGTCTCCTGCATGAAACCCGGCAGCATGGGCATCGCCTGTAAGAGCATGACAGATCAGGATAACATTACTCTTATCGGCGTTCATTTTCCCATACATCTCGTACTCTATCCTGACATTTGAGAGGGTCTTTCCGCTCTCAAGCCTGAAAATTCCAGGAATTTCATAGTTTATAGAACGTACAATTCCCAGATTCTGGCCCTTTTTTGTCGAAAGAATGTTTTTATAAGAAGAAATCTGGGAAGGAAGCTGGTTTGAGACTTCCATAATCAGACCTCGGAGAGTGCCTGATCGATATCGAAAATCAGGTCTTTTGCATCCTCAATTCCTATGGAAAGCCGGATAAAGTCCTCAGTTACGCCGCAGGCAAGCTGTTCTTCCTTTGAAAGCTGTTCGTGGGTGGTTGAAGCCGGATGGATTACAAGGCTTTTTGCGTCCCCAATATTTGCGAGGTGAGAAAAGATTTCAAGCCCCTCGATAAACTTTTTGCATTCTCTGGCTCCGCCTTTGATCCCAAAGCCTATTAATGCACCGTAACCTGATTTAAGATATTTCTTTGCAAGCTCATGGCTGCCATGGGATTCAAGTCCAGGATATGAAACCCAGGAAACCTTAGGATGCTTTTCCAGGTATTTTGCAATCTCTAGAGCATTGTCACAGTGTTTTTTCATCCTGAGAGGCAGGGTTTCAAGTCCTAGGCTTAACAGAAATGAGTTAAAGGGAGAAATACACGCTCCGGTGTCCCTAATGAACTGCACTCTAGCTTTTACAATAAAGGCTGCCTTTCCAAAGGCTTCTTTATATTTCAAGCCATGATACCCGGGATCAGGCTCGCAGATTTCAGGGAACTTTTCAGGGCTCCAGTCAAAATTTCCGGAATCAACAATTACTCCTCCTATGGAAGTCCCGTGGCCGCCTATGAATTTTGTCGCTGAAAGTACGACTATATCTGCCCCGTGCTCAATTGGCCTTAAGATCAGGGGAGAAACCGTATTGTCCACGACAAGCGGAATTCCTGCAGCATGGGCGATTTCTGCGAGTTTCTCAAAATCAGGAATATCAAGCCCGGGATTTCCTATTGATTCTACGTAAAAGGCTTTTGTTTTTTCGGAGATTGCATTTTCGAATTCTTCAGGTTTACCGGCATCTACGAATTTTACGGTTCTCCCGAGCTTGGGGAAAGTATAATTGAAAAGCTCGTAGGTTCCTCCGTAAAGCTTGTCTCCTGAAACAATCTCGTCTCCGGGCTTTGTAAATGTGAGAAGTGTGGTTGTAATTGCAGCCATTCCTGAGGAGGTTGCAAGAGCGCCTATACCTCCTTCAAGGGCAGCGACTCTTTTTTCAAAGACATCGGTTGTAGGGTTCATCAGGCGGGTATAAATATTGCCTTCTTTCCTAAGCCCAAAAAGGTCGGCTGCATGATCAGTATCGTTAAAAACATATGCTGCGGTCTGATAAATCGGAATTGATCTTGCTCCTGTAGCCGGGTCGGGTTTTGCGCCTGCATGTACAGCAAGGGTAGAAACTCCCAAGCCGTTGGACTTCTTTTTTGTCCGACTTTCCTTACTTCCCTTGCTTTCTTCTTCATTCGGGTTTCTATTCTTGTCAGTCATTTTGTCTTATCTCCAGGCTAATTCTCTATCCTGCCAGGCTGTTTATCAATATATTTCAATTCTAATTACTTATTTTAAAAGTCAGGAGTGAGAATCGAACTCACATAATTCCGGGTTGCAGCCGGAAGCATAGCCACTCTGCCATCCTGACACTCATCCTCTTCTCATACATTCACAATTGTGAACAATCATCACAATTGTGATCTCGGTATATATAGTTATCCATATATAATTAAATGCCAAGTGGTTAATTACTTCTAATAATAAGTATTTGTATAAATAATTATCCATGGTAATGGCCAAGGCGCGAATTTAAGAATTCCAGGAATCTCTCGTGAAAAACTCGAGGAAAGGGTCAGAAACCCTTTCCTGTGCTTCAATTTTATAGCAATAGCTGGTGAGAAACGCAAAAAGCTCCATTTGAGATGCTAATAATGTTGCTTCGGCTCAACAAATCTCAATTTCCTGAAGGATACTGCTGATAGAAGAAACTTATGGAAGCAGTTGTCGGGGATTTGTTAGAAGGTGCCGCCGCCGAAATATAGAAAAGAAGTCATAAAACACCCCGAGAACCATATTCGCTATATTGAACCTGTCTTTTCACCGAGCGCTAGCTCGGGCCAGTCCGAAAAAGCACAAAAGAAGACAGGTTTTTAGCACATAGAATCCCATACTTACTTTTTTATCTATGCTGAATTCGGGGTTTGTTTGATATAATTGTTCTCTAGCAACCAGAAAATACATATTTGCTCTACTTTTGATGCTTACTCCTATGAATATATATCAGCATTTAGCTATATAGATTTCAAGTTAATAAATATTTTTCAACAAAAAGATTATCTTGTTTTGAGATATATCTAGATATAATCTGGGAAAAAAGCTAAATGATTGAAAATTGGTCATTGATACTTTGAGCATCCATAAATATGTAGAATTTCCAGTAGGTGTAAACAAAAGATGCCTTGATAATTACTGCTATGAGCTGGATAGGAGTACTGACACGTTAACAATCACATCAGAAGGAGATTTTTATCATTTTCCAAAAGAACGGGCTCCTTACCTCGTTAATAGTTTAGGTCTGGAAAGAATTAATACCGTAAAAAAGATATCAGTCCTATTGTCATTGTCTTCACTTCTTATATTACCCTTTCTTCAATTTTTTAGACAAATATTGGGAGAGGCTTACTGGCCTTTATCCATTATATTGTTTCTTGGAGGCATAATGTTTTTCTTTATTTCTTCAGATCTACTTGAAATCGAAGATTATTACAAAATATCAAAATGTAAAAAATGCAATCGAGATTTTGCCTACGAAGAAATTAAAAAGCCTCTTGTCAAAAAGGTAAGCACTTACGACGATTATGAAGAAACAGAGACAAGGTACTTTAAATGTAAGTACTGCAATGATGAGGATCTCAAGATAAAAAGCATAATTAAAAATTCTAAATCCAGAAAAAGAAGGGATCCTAAAAAAGGAAAAGCCTGTAAAGGATGCGGAAGACGATTTTCGTTAATAGAATACAGATACCCTGATACGCATTTGGAATCTATGAATACCTCAAGAACAATCAGACACTATAAATGCAGATATTGTAGATATATGGAAATCAGCATAAAAGATGAAGTCGTCTCCACAGACTAAGTAAAAATAATGCAGTAAAAGCTTCAAAAAAACATTTACCGTCAATTTACCTATTTTTTACCGAGCGCTAGCTTGGGCCAGTCCTAAAAATCATGAAAATTAAATAAAAGGTTTTAGAGGCACAATTCAGTGAATTTTCCTTTTTTATAAAAAGAGGACAAGAAACTATCCTTTTTCTTTATTTTATATTATGGTAAAGCCGCACTGCGTGCGGGACAATCTCCGTTTAAGATGCTAATAATGTTGTTTTGGCTCAATATAGCTCACTAATCTAGGCGGACTGCTGCCGAAAAATAGAAATTTATTTCTGAATCTCCGCCAAAAATTAGTCCTCTTGAGCGAAGCGCAGCGGAGCGAAAAGGACAGCACACTGTAGAGCCGCAACTCTGCTGAAACGGACGCCGTGCTCCCGAAGCGAAACTCGGGGCGTAATTCGGGTGCTTCACTTTCGGCTAATCTCAAGCATCCTGTCCAGGGCTTTTCTGGCTTTTACCCTTATATGCTCCGGGACATGAATCTCATATTCCAGATTCTGCAAGCTGTTCAGAATAGCCTCCAGAGTGATTTTTTTCATATTGTAGCAAAAAGCCTTCTCTGAGACAGGATAAAATTTCTTATCCGGGTATTTCGCTTTCAGGTTTCGAACAATTTCTCTCTCAGTTCCAATTATAAATTCCGTGGAATCTGAACTTCCCGCTTCTTTCACAATTCCTGAGGTACTGAGAATCCTGTCTGCATTATTCTTATTCTGTCCACGGCTCAAGCCCTTTTTTCTTTAGATAATTATTAATTGCCTCGTGGATTGCTTCTTCTGCAAGCATTGAACAGTGCATTTTTATTGGAGGAAGCCCATCAAGGGCCTCTGCAACGGCTTTGTTTGAAAGTTTCCATGCCTCTTCCAGGGTTTTTCCTTTAATCATTTCAGTTGCCATGCTGCTTGATGCGATTGCAGCTCCACATCCAAAGGTCTGGAATTTTACATCCGCAATCCGATTATCCTCAACCTTGAGGTAAATTTTCATTATATCTCCGCATTTTGCGTTTCCAACCTCTCCTACACCGTCACTGTCCTCAATACTTCCCATATTTCTCGGGTTTGAAAAATGATCCATTACTTTAAGGCTGTAATCCATGAACTGTCCTCCAGTGTTACCTTTTGATTATATTTTTTCAGTTTTCGAGTTATTCAAAAAATATTTAAAATTTTTAAAAATCTTTGAAAGACCTTTAAATGACTTTAGTTCTTTCAATATCATGAACGGTTACCCCTCAAATAGTCCTGTATTCTTTAGGGGTCAGTGGGGACATATTTCTGAGCTTTTGCACGATTTCAGGCAAAACCTCAAGTACCCTGTCCACATCTTTTTTGGAGTTTATCCTTCCGAGGCTAAGTCTGAGTGAACCGTGAACGATTTCGTGCGGGACTCCACAGGCTGTGAGCACGTGTGAGGGTTCGAGAGAAGATGAATTACATGCGCTTCCGGTAGATGCGAATATCCTCTTCGCATTCAATAGCAGTAGAAGCGATTCGCCCTCTATGTATTCAAACGTGACATTTACATTATTTGCAAGCCTCTGTGTTGGATGTCCGTTGAGGTGAGTTTTCGGGATTATCAGAAGATTTTTGATAAGGCGCTCTCTCAGCTCCAGCAGAGTTTTGTTTGATTCTTCAATTTCGGCTGTTGCAAGCTCTATAGCTTTTCCAAGACCCACAATGGCAGGGACATTCTCAGTTCCGGCCCTGCGTTTTCTTTCCTGGGCTCCGCCGTGCAGAAGAGGGTCGATTTTTGTCCCTTTTCGGATGTAGAGCGCTCCGCAGCTCTTGGGACCCTCAAACTTGTGCCCTGAAAGGGAGAGAAGGTCAATATTCATTTTTTTGACATCAATTGGGACATGGCCTATTGCCTGCACGGCATCCGTATGGAAGTATATCCGGTTCTCTTTCGCGATTTTCCCGATTTCGTCTACAGGCTGGATTGTCCCTATTTCATTGTTCGCAAGCATTATGGAAATAAGGATAGTATCGTCTCGAATTGCCTTCTTCAACTCCTCAGAGGATACCATTCCATATTTGTCCACAGGCAGGTATGTTACCTCAAAGCCCTGCCCTTCCAGCCAGGCGCAGGTATGCAGGACTGCGTGGTGTTCAATAGAAGAGGTGATTATGTGTTTTCCTTTACTCCGGTTTGCAAAGGCTATCCCCTTAATTGCCCAGTTATCGGATTCTGTTCCTCCTGATGTGAAATAGATCTCGCTTTCTTCAGCCCCGAGAACATTAGCGACCTTTTTTCTTACTTTGTCTATTGCATGTTTTGATATTTTTCCAATCTCATAGATAGAAGAAGGGTTTCCGAAATTCTCAGTTATGTAGGGAAGCATCTCTTCGACAACTTCTTTCCGTATAGGAGTTGTAGCCGAGTTGTCCATGTAAATAGCCTTGTTTTCAATGGTCACACTTACACCTTCACAATCGTGAATTAAAATAACAATTGTGACTATATAAGTTTTATTGTAAGATACTCAGGGAAAAATTACAGACATACACGAGAAACTCCAGAATTTTTTCGGAAAATTTTGAAAGTTGTTAAAAATCGAGCCGTTCTCTTGAAAGTTTTACTTCTTTGGAAGTCGGCAGGGAATCTTATTATTATTTTTGTTACTGAAAATAATATATATGTACATAAGATATATTCGTTCTCAATTGTAAAATCAAAGAAGTGATGATAATTATGGAAACTCCGTGTCAGAAGATTGTGTGGGATCTGGTCCCCGCAATAAGGGCCAGTCTTGCAATCGAACTTGTAAAAAAAGGACAGTCACAGGCAGCGTCTGCAAAGTTGCTAGGGATTGCCCCGTCGGCAGTTTCCCAGTATATTTCGGGAAAAAGAGGATACAGGATCGAGTTTCAGGGCGAGACGAAAGAATTGATCGAAAAACTTGCTCAGGATTTGATCGACAACACGGTCGCTGACTTTGTAGTAAGAATCTGTGAGATCTGCGTAAGTGCCAGAGGAATTGAAAAGAAGTGTAATAGCGGTTGTGGCCCGGAAAAACAAGCTGAAAATAAAACAGAAGATAAAGCAGAAGATCAAGAAAAAACTGAAGCATAAAGCCGGAGTTTATCGGTTTATCTACTGTTTTTCTGTATCCTGTTAAAATAGCTACTTAAAAATGGAAAGGGACCTTTCCCTTTATTATTTAACAACTACTTTATTACTGACACTCTTGTAAGAATTATCAATACTGTATACAGTCAGATAAACTTTATAAATTCCTGCTTTTTTATAAGTGTGGGTTGGATTCTGTACAGTTGATCGGGAACCATCACCGAAATTCCAGTTCCATTTCATGGGTTTAGCCCCTGAAGTTGTATCTTTAAAGGTAACTTTCTTTCCAGAGATTACGGATTTGAAACCTGGAACAAATTTTTTAGACTTTTCTCCAGATGATATTGTAATGGCTGCCTTTTTAACCATATTCACACAACAACTTCCTGAACCGTATGCAGTCACTTTTACATCATAGGTTCCGGATTCTTTTATAATGCACGAACAGGTACATATCCCTTTTTTCGTGCACTTTGAGCAGTAGGAACTGCAGGAACCGGCTACCTTTCCGGTTTTGGAATCCGTTACTGTATACTGGACAAGTTTAACAGGGCCTGATATATAACTTGTAAACCCGACTTTCGATGGTGCGGTTTTGCTTGTAGGATTTATTGTAACCTTGGTAATCTTCAAGTTACTACATGTACCTCCTTTGCAAGATACCTGTGGAGCGCTTGCCATTGCAGTAAATGGCATCAAAACCAATAGAACTATTACAAAGAGAATTGCTTTTCGTTTCATCGTTTTCTATTATTTAACAAACTTAACCATATAATCTTGGAAGTGGGCTAAATAAATTTTTAAAGTTGTGTAAATTTATTTAGTATTTAATTTGAAAATAAAATGACATTTAGATAGTATAAGCGGGAAAAGTCAAAATTTTTACCAATTAAATATTTAAATTATTTTAATTTTTTAATTAGTGTCGGTTTATTTTTAATTTTATAGTAAGGAATATCAAATCGAATGATCGGTTTTCTTCCTTATCATTTATCATTTCACCAAGTAGCTATCAAAATCGTCAAGCACTGTTAATATTAAATTGACAGGAGTGTATAAAAAAGAACTTAGAGCTTGTAACACTCATCCAAAAGCCTAAAAGCCTATTAGAAAAGACGATAATGACGCTGTAAAGTTACTACAATATATCTATAGTATCCAGGGTATCCAGGGTATCCAGCATGTCCAACAGCTCTGATTCTGATACTGCCAATTTTAAGGATACAGAAAATCATAACATTTTTTGGATATGCTCTTAATTAATCGGATTCTTTTTAGTTCTAAAGTATTATGGTTTTTCAATTAAGAAATTTCTCGATAACTATATTTAACATAAGATTAATTCACAATTGTGAATTTCTGTAAATTGCCTATATGCTGCAGCAGTATTAGCTACTCAAAACAATGATTGGTAGTTTATAATATAAGATGATTAATATAATTAATAATATATTAGGATCAAGTTAAAAATACATGGAGCCTTGAATAGATAGGCTACGGAAGACGGTAGATAACATGGGGCGAATATATTCCGATATAACCTGGACAATTGGGAATACTCCGCTTGTCAGGTTAAACCGCATAACAGAAGGTCTGCATGCGGATGTGTTGGCTAAAGTAGAGTCCTTTAATCCGATGGGAAGTGTAAAGGACAGAATAGGGCTATCAATGATTGAAGAAGCCGAACGCGAAGGGAAAATAAAAGAAGGAACCACAATCGTTGAACCCACTAGCGGTAACACTGGTATTGGACTTGCATGCATCTGTGCCGCCCGTGGCTATAAGCTCATACTGGTTATGCCTGAAACAATGACAGTAGAACGAAGAAAATTACTAAAAGCGCTGGGAGCAGAACTTGTCCTGACTCCGGGAACTGAAGGAATGAAAGGGGCAGTCAATAAAGCCGAGCAGATGGCTGCTGACGATCCTTCGCTTTACTTCATACCCCAACAATTCCAGAACCCTGCAAATCCTGAAATTCACAGACGGACAACAGCCGAAGAAATCTGGAAAGATACTGACGGCAAAGCAGATGTTATTGTAGCAGGCGTGGGGACAGGTGGAACTATCACAGGTGTTGCAAGCGTCATCAAAAAAAGAAAACCCGCTTTTAAGGCGATTGCAGTAGAACCTGCCGAATCTCCCGTGCTTAGCGGCGGAAGCCCTGGCCCACACAAGATCCAGGGTATAGGTGCAGGTTTTGTTCCGGACGTACTTCAGCTTGAACTGATCGATGAGATAATCCGGGTTACAGGAGATGATGCCGCTGCCACAGCCAGGCGCCTGGCAAAGGAAGAAGGTATCCTTGCAGGGATATCCTCAGGCGCTGCCACTTATGCTGCAATTGAGGTCGCATCCAGGGAAGAAATGAGTGGGAAGACCATTGTTGTGATCTTGCCGGATACGGGAGAGCGTTATCTAAGCACTGACCTGTTTGACTGATTTATCAGTGACTATTTGATTGATCCATCTAACAGCTGGCTGATTAATCAATATGACAATTAACACCGGAAGATTTCAAATGGGAATCAGGGAAGATATCAGAACCGTTTTCAAAAAAGATCCCGCAGCAAGGTCTACGCTTGAGGTAATCTGCTGCTATCCGGGCCTGCATGCAGTCTGGGTACATCGGATATCTCACTGGCTATGGAATAGACACTTTTATTTTCTTGCCCGTCTGCTATCTCACATCTCAAGAATGTTAACAGGTATTGAAATCCATCCTGGGGCAAAGCTTGGACGGCGAGTTTTCATAGATCACGGGTCAGGAGTGGTAATCGGAGAAACTGCTGAGGTAGGTGATGACGTTTTGATATATATGGGAGTTGTATTAGGCGGAACAGCTCTGGAAAAGGTAAAGCGTCATCCTACAATTGAAAACGACGTAGTTATTGGTTCAGGAGCATCCATACTTGGGCCAATTACGGTTGGAAGAGGAGCTAAAATAGGCGCCGGCTCGGTTGTGATTAGGCCAGTTCCACCCGGAGCTACTGTCGTGGGAGTGCCTGGAAGGATTGCAGAGCCGCAGCCCTCAGTTTCTGCAGGACAGCTTGATCATGACAAGCTACCTGATCCTGCCCTTGTTATTATAAGCCAAATGCTTGACCGACTGAGTCGGCTGGAAGAGCAATTCAAGGAGCATGAAAATTTAATTTCCGGACACGAGATGGCTCCGCAGAGTACCGAAATAAGAAAAGAGGATCAAATCTATTCTCGACTAAAAGAAGTCATTGACCCTGAAGTTGGAATGGATATTATCAAAATGGGCTTTGTCAAGGAAGTAAATGTAAACGGAACCAGTGTAGATGTAAACCTTGTATTGACAACAAGTGCCTGTCCAATGATTGAGTACTTTAAGGACGAGGTCAAGCGAAAAGTCCTGAGTATTGGCGGGATAGAAGACGTTAGCGTCAATATCCTTGATGAGCCCTGGAGCTGGGACCGGCTCAAAAAACAAGTAGTCCACTAAAATGACTATTTTTAGAAATTCTAAGCCTTTTGTGGAGAAGAAACGGAGAATAAATATTTTGTATGTTTTTTATCCCAATTCTTTTATTCCTTTTGTTTCAATTTCTTATATATTTGTTTTATTTCTTCTTGTGCTTTTTTGATCTCTGGATCAGGTCAATAAAATATTTAGTCTCTGTTTTTACATCGTCACTGCATACGACTGCAGAAATTGCGACCAGGCTGTCAGCTCCACTTTGAAGGATAATATCAGAATTTTTCTTATTTATTCCGCCAATAGCGACTACGGGAATCTTTATTACCTTTTTAACTTCTCTTATTTCATGTAAACCGATTCCGTCTCCTGCGTCTTTTTTTGTAGCAGTATTAAATATGGGGCCAAGACCCACATAGTCAGCCCCAGCTCTTTCTGCCCGAATTGCTTCCTCCCTATCACATACGCTAAGACCGATTATCTTGCCTTCGCCAAGAAGCTTTCTCGCCATTTCAATAGGCATGTCGTCCTGGCCTATATGAACCCCATCCGCATCAATCGCTAAAGCAACATCAATTCTGTCGTTTACAAGAAATATTGCCCTGCCACTGCATATACTCTTGATTTCCGAGGCTTCGTCGACCATCTCTTTAGTACTTTTATCCTTTTCTCGGTATTGAACAATTCTGCAGCCTGCCTCTACTGCCTCTCTGACATCGGATAAAGTCCCTTTCTTCGAAAGTCCGGAATCTGTTACGAGGTAGAAGTCAATTTCTTTTAAAAGGGAACTTTTCCGGTTGAAGCCTTTCTGGTTCATAATGCTTAGTCCATCCAGTAAGCACGTTTTTTAAAACGCTTTTTGTACTCCATATTCTTCGAGCTTAAGGTTCTTTTTACCGAATATATCATTTTCCTCTTCTGAGCTCACGATTCTTCTCTTTTTCCTCGGAACTTACTGCTTTCCTTTTATTCTGAACTCACATTTCCTCAAAGTTCATCATGCTTTTTACTTTCTCATCTGAAAGGTTAAACACTTCATCATAAAGGTTAACCTTGAAACTTCCAGGCCCACTTGATCTCCCGGCTGCAAGTTCACCTGCAATTCCAAAGTAGCATAACGCTTCTTTAGAAGCTTCGCAGTAATCCGGATTAACGGCAGCAAACGAACCTATTACCGATGCAGCCATGCAGCCTGTCCCGACAATCGACCCCATCAACTCATGCCCGTTCTTGACAATAAAAACCCTCTCTCCATCGCTTATAATATCTTCTTTTCCTGTCATCACAACAATGGAGGAGCTTGACTTTGCAAACGCTTTCGCGATTTTCGCAGGATCCGCATTAATTGAAGTTGCTTCAACCCCTTTTGTCTCAGCGCTTTCGCCTGCCAGTTTTGCAATTTCTGAGTAATTTCCTTTTACAATATCGACACGGACAGAACCAAGGATTTTTGCAGCCATTTCATCCCTGAATTTCGTAGCTCCAACCCCAACTGCGTCAAGCACGACCGGAATTTTCTTTTTATTTGCAGCGGCAGCAGAGAGAAGCATGGAATCAATAATTCCGGATGTAAGAGTTCCTATATTAAGCACAAGAGCCGATGAAATCCCTGTCATTTCTGCACATTCTTCAGGAGCATGCGCCATTACAGGCAGCGCGCCAAAAGCTCTTGTCATGTTCGCGCAGTCGTATATAGTTACCCAGTTTGTTATATGATGTATGAGGGGTTTTGTTTCTCTTATTGTTTTTAATGGGTTATTCATAAGATTCCTCAAGAGGCGTTTTGAATTCGATATGGTTTGAAATGATGTTGCTTTGAAATGACGAGTGATTAAAATCAATCATGATATATTGGTTAGCAATATTTATTTGGCAAATAGTTAGAACTCATAAATAAACATTAAGGATCTGGAATTAAACATTAAGGATCTGGAATTAAGCATTAAAAACCCGGAGTTAAGTATAAGAGTCCGGAATTAAACACTAAAACTCCGAATAAGTTTACTCCGGATTTCTTATCCTTTCTGCACCTGTGTAAATGTTCATTTTCTGGCTCCGGACAAAACCAATAATAGTTAGGCCAGCTTGCTTTCCCATACTTATAGCAAGCGTGGTGGTTGCACCTCTGGATGCAATAATAGGAATATTAGCCATAAGACATTTCCTTACCATCTCCGAAGAAAGCCTTCCAGAACAGGTTACGATTGTCCTTGAGAAGTCCACACTATGTTTCAGTCCATAACCTATTGCCCTATCAAGGGCGTTATGCCTGCCTATATCCTCGATTATGCAGATCTTTCCTTCAGGCCCGAAAAGCCCGACAATATGTATGCCGCCTGTCCTGGTATGGAGGTCTGAGACGAGCGTTTCTTTCATTATACTCTTTATTGTTGAGACATCAGTGACCAGATCCGATTGGATTTTCGGAAGACGATCCGCATCCACATATGAAGTGTCGCCTCCACACCCTGAAAGGACAGTTTTCCCTGAAAGCATGATTGAAAATGGATCTTTTGTCAGGACACTGGCACTGAGAGGGCTGACACCATCTACTTTTTCTTTCTTATCTCTGTTTTCTTCTTTACTTTTTTCTATGTGCAGCGATTCGATATCCTCGAGCTTGCGGATAATCCTTTCTGTATATAAAAATCCTATTATAAACTCCTCAAGCATTGTCGGGCTTACCATAGCGGTTAGAGCATGGCGGCCGTTGACAAAGACTGCAAGAGGCAATTCCATTACGACTTCGTGAGATGATGGGACCATTAAACCGTTATCATATTTTATACAGGGAACCGTGATGTACATCCGTATATCATACTCCTTACAGCATACGAGAGATTTCTTCAATTGTTTCGATAAGCAGGTTAACCTCTTCCAAGGTATTATAGAGGTAAAGACTTGCCCTCACAGTGCCGTTTTGGAGTCCCAGGTGTTTCATTAACGGGATACAGCAGTGATCTCCAGAACGGACAAGCACTGCCGCTCTTTCGTCAAGCAAATAGGCTATCTCGTGGGGGTGAATCCTGTCTATGGTAAAAGAGACAACCCCTATTCTGTTTTTAGAGTTCCGTGGCCCATGAACGACTACATTTTCGATTCCGGTAAGCCCTGTGAGAAGATGTTCAGTCAGCTTCTGTTCGTGCCTGAATATGGAATCCATTCCCAGGCTTTCAAGATATTTTACTGCCTGCGCAAGCCCGATTGCACCTGAGATATTCGGGGTGCCTCCTTCAAAGCGCTGGTAACCGCCAGTCAAAGTATATCCTTCAGTTGTGACGTCCTCAACTGTACCTCCACCCAGTATGAGGGGAGAAATTACCTCATCTCGCATCCACAGCACGCCAGTGCCAGTAGGCCCGAGCATTTTATGACCGGAAAAACATAAAAAATCGCATCCCAAAGCCCTGGAATCCACTGAAAAATGGGGAACGGATTGAGCCCCGTCAACCAGAAAATAGGCTCCCTGCGCTTTGCAGATTTTAGCAATCTCCTTGACAGGCTGCAAGGTGCCAAGAACATTTGAGGCATGGCTTACTGCAACCAACTTTGTATCAGCGGTAATTGCTTCTTCAAATATCTTTATATCAAAAATTCCATTTTCACCAGGCTGAATAATGACTACTTCAGCGCCTTTCTCACGTAGTCGAAGCCAGGGAAGCAGGTTAGAGTGATGCTCTACAATTGTTGTAACGATTCGATCTCCGGGCTGCCAATCAAGGCCGGCTGCAACCATGTTGATAGATTCGGTCGTATTTTTAGTAAAGACTGTCGTGCCCTCTTTCCCACCAATGAAGCTGCTGATTAGCTCATGTGCGTCCTGATACCTCTGGGTTGCAACCCTTGTAAGCCTGTGCATCCCCCGACCAACATTGGCACGGTACTGTCGGTCATATTCGTTCATTGCAGCGATTACAGGTTCAGGAACAAGGCTGGTTGCCTCACTGTCCATATAATGGAGATATCTGGGTATTTGAAAGTCAGCCATGCAATCTTCAATTTTCATAGCACTTCATCCATACTTCTGTATCCTTTAAGATAGGAGGGTAATGTATGAAAAACTACAATCCTGCAATACCTCTAATATTCAACCTCGCATGTTTACTGCCTTCTCGAATTCTTCAGGTATCAACTCGATTCTTGCAATTTTACCATGTAATCTTAAACGCAGATTTGAAAAACCCAGATCGTGCAGCAAATTCTCTGCGTTTTCTATATTTTGCAGCTTTTCAACTGTGATTTCTTCCCCATATGGAATTCGCGATGCAAGACATGAAGCTGACGGTTTGCTTCAGAAATCAAAACCGCAGTCCTGAGCTGGCTGCCGTATCTGTTTCTTTTGAATTTCAAGTGAGATGAAGGGATTAATGTTATGCTTTTTCAGCCTTTCCGGAGTTTGGAAATGTAGCATTTGTCTTTAAAGTAAGGCTGCAGCTTCTTAGGGATACAGGCACAACTATTTCTCCTTTTTAATTCATTCCTGCTACTTCAGGAACTTGAAAACCTGCTTAGGATACAGAAACACTCAGAAAATTCCCAAGGCAGCAGAATACCTCTTAAAACGTCCACAGGTCTTATGGGTCAATTATCCCGTTTACCAAAGCACCCGAGTCACAAACTTGCATATAGGTATCTCAAGGCGATTACAGAAGAAGCCATGCAGGATGCAGCTGACAATTATTACTAATTTACTTGTAATTAATATAATACTGGAATGTGTAGCTATTTTTAATGTATTCATACTGGAAGTGACCGAAAAAATTAATACAGTTGAGTTCTGTATATTTATGAGAAAGTTCTTATTTTCAGGCAAGCTGCGAATTATT
This sequence comes from Methanosarcina sp. UBA289, assembly GCA_002496565.1. Taxonomy (GTDB): domain Archaea; phylum Halobacteriota; class Methanosarcinia; order Methanosarcinales; family Methanosarcinaceae; genus Methanosarcina. The sequence continues at coordinate 26,905 of DAKJ01000016.1, forward strand.
CGACTAAAAAGTATGAGTTAAAAGTATTGAGTAGTAGAGATATCTAAATAAAAATAAAAAGAAGGAAAAAAATAAATGGCACGAGTTATGATCGTAGAAGATGCCGAACTTATGCGAATGGCAATTCGGGATACTCTGTTTAAGCACGGGCACGAAGTGGTTGCCGAAGTGGCTGATGAGGAAGAAGCCGTTGAGATATATCTGGAGGTAAAGCCGGATCTCGTATTAATGAATATAATGTTGCCGGATAACGTGCCAGAGAATATGAATTGGAAAAGCTTGCTGAGTAAGTTTCTTATACTAGACCACGAAGCAAAAATGGCAATGTTTTCATCTCTTGGTCAGCAGATTCTGATAACAGAATCTCTGAAAATAGGATCTATGGGCTTTATAGTAAACCCCTTTGAACCCGGAATGCTGAACGTAATTAGAAAAATTGCCGAACCGAATTAACCTTCTTGAGTCATATGGGTCTTAACAAGACCTCATCAACAGAAACAGGACCTCAACGAGATCTCAATACATTTGAAGTTTCCAGATCCTTTAATTCTCGAACTTCTCTTCCAGCTTCTGTACAGTTTTATATCCAATCCAGGAAGAAAGGGCAATATTATATTCAGCAGCAGGGATTTTTTCAGATTTTCAAGTGCGTCAACCTCTCTTATAATCAGATTCGGCTTTAAATATTTTTTATTGAGTTTCTTAATCTAATTTGCCTCGCCCTTCCAGACTATATGATGAGAAGGAACTATTCCGGATACGTTTACAAGTCCTTTTTCATATGGGGCCTTTTCGCTTTCACCTCTCCATTCGTCACTGATGGATATATAAATCTGGAATTCAGCAAAATTGTAAGCCTTTTCATAATCCGAATTTTCGCGGCAAAAACCAATATAGAAGAATTTCAAGAGAATCATTAACCTACGAGAACTAAACCTATAAGAAAGAAGTTAGCGAGGATACATATAAAAAAATTAGAGATGAAATTAGAGATGAAATTGGAGAAGAGATTAGAGAATAAATAGAGAAGAAATTGGCAAGTAAATAAGAGAAGAAATTAGCGGGGAAATAAAATGACTAAGATAACCGACGAATTTGTGATACGTGGGAATCACATTAAAAACCGAATTGTAATGCCCCCTATGGTTACTTTTTCCTTTCATGGGGAGAATGGATCTTATTATGGCAAGCAGCACATTGAACACTATACGAAGCGTGCAAAAGGCGGTGCAGGTCTTATTATTGTGCAGGCCACGAGCGTGTTTGGGGCTGTAGATTCTACAGGTAGTTGGTCAGCAGGTGATATTGCAGCTTTGAAGCAAATTGCAACCAACTGCCATGAGTATGGTGCGACGATAATGATGCAACTCTCTTGCGGCAATATGGATATCAACGAGTTGTCAGCCGAAGAAATTCATTCTATGCAGATGAACATGAAACGGGCAGCCATTCGTGCCTGTGAAATGGATTTTGACGGCGTTGAATATCATTTCGCCCATGGATTTACCTTATGCAAGTTTCTTGATGCTTCATATAATCGCCGAGCAGACCAGTACGGCGGCGATGCTCTAAACAGGGCAAGAGTTTTAACACAAATTCTACCGGAGATTCGGAACAATACCCGTAGAAATTTTATTGTCAGCGTGCGCATGGGCGAGTGTTTACCAGAAAGCAAGGACGGCATTGAAGCAGCCAAAACCTTTGAAAAAGCCGGTATTGATTTACTGCACATCTCGTTTGGCATGCAGCCTCCAACAAATCCGGTTCCGGAAGGTTTCATATGCAGTCCTATAACCTATAGCGGCTGTAAGATCAAAAAAGAAGTAAAGATTCCCGTTATCGCAGTCAACGAAATCCGTACGGAAGAGCAGGTACGGTTCTTAATAGAAAATGATTATGTGGATTTTGCTGCTGTTGGGAGGGGCATGTTAGCTGATCCTGAGTTTGCCAATCATGTGATAAACAGCGAGCCTGTGAACATGTGCTTGGGATGTGAGAGATGTTTCTGGTTTAGTGATCATACATTGTGCCCGGCAAGAAATCGGTGTACAGAAAGCTCAGTAAATCCTGATTGACCCTATATCCTTCTTACTAATTCACCCGGCAGGTGATTATGAAAAACCATGTAGTCATAAAGGATCAAGTGGTCAGAAGGAAGTGGTCAGAAAGATCAACAAGCTTATTTTTTTAGTGTTATTTCTTTATAAATCTAATAGAGTTCAAGTATTATTTTTAATGTGTTATAATGAATGTTTATATTCGTCGCTAAATGTTTATACTATTAATCAGTACCAATTATTGAGAAAAGTTTTAATGCTTACTTAATGTAGGGGGTAAAATAATGAAAAAAATTAAGAAGGAAGTCAAAATGGCAGACACGCTGCCCCGTGAGGAGTTCAAGCAGCATGTTATCTCTAAAGCAGAGTTGAACCCGGAATTCAAGCAAAAATTATTGGATGATCCGCAGAAAGCGATCGGACAACAGGGCCTGAAGACTCAGGCAGATGTGAAACATAAAGTCGTCGAGGAATCTGCTGATGTTATTTACCTGGTACTGCCCCAAAAACTGAAGGCAATCAATGGTGGGTGTGTTGGATGCGATGGTGTAGGAGGCTGTGGATTCTGCGAATGTAACAGCAATATAGGAGATCAGCTACAAATAAGGCAATCAGCTACAGATAAAGCATCAGCTACAAATAAAAGACAATCAGCTGCAAACAAGGCAATCGGCTACAAATAAAGCATCAGCTATAAAACTAGGCAATCATTACGAACATGAAACCATCAATTTATAATTTTGTCTGGTCAACCGATGACCCAGAAAAGGTAATGATTTTTAACAGCCTTACTACGGCACTGGCTGAAGTGAGAAGGAGCCGCATAGATTTATTGAGCGTGTCTCAGTTTGACTACGCTCTCCTGCCAGAAAACAAAAGGAAGTTTGTTGATGAGCTACGAAAGGGAGGATTCGTTGTTGATGATTCAGCTGACGAACTGAGAATGGTCAAATTTACCTACAATAGTGATAAGTATGATAGCTCTATGGCCAGATTGGTTATCGCTCCCACTCTGGCTTGCAATTTTGCCTGTTCCTATTGCTTTGAACAGTTAGACAAAAACCAGAGCAGGAATGAGGGTCAAAATGTTTTCATGCCAGATGATGTAAAGCAGGATTTACTAAACTACATCGAAAAAATATTAAAGACAGGAAAAGATATATTCGTAACCTGGTATGGTGGAGAGCCACTCCTGGCAAAAGAGACTATTTTTGATTTATCGCAAAAAATAATTGACATTGCGGACAAAAATAAAGTTGAATATTCGGCTGGCATGGTCACTAACGGCTACCTGCTTTCAGAGAATTCTGGCATAGTTCAGAACCTTAAGAAAAACAGAATTAAGTTTATCCACGTTACCCTAGACGGACCTCGCGAAGTGCATGATAGTCGCAGAATGCTTAAAGGGAGCAACGGCCCGACATTCGACCGGATTCTTGAAGGAATTAAACTCTTGAAAGCAAACGGTATTGAGATATACGTCCGCGTAAATATTGACCGATCCAACATAGATAACATAAGCATGCTCCTGGATGTATTAAAGGAAAATAACCTGAGTGAGATATTCATTTACCTGGGCCATGTTATACCTTATACAGCAGGATGTAAGTCGTATGAGAGTTCCTGTATATTGACGGAAGAATTCTCGAGAATAAACCAGGCTTTTTACAAAAACCTGAATCTAATGGGCTTCGAGGCAGGAAGAACGTCCTTTTACCCAAGATTTGCCCGGGCGTGTGATGCCAATCGGACAAATGCTTTTGTACTTGATCCCGATGGGGATATGTACAAGTGCTGGACAGAAATCGGTAACAAGACCGCAAGCATCGGAAAAATTGGCGACCTGATACGACAAGACAACGAGAAGGGAAAACACGAAATTCAATGGTTGTCCTGGGAGCCCTTCGAGTATTCGGAATGTGTAGAGTGTAAGATGCTACCTATCTGTATGGGAGGTTGCGCCCATCAGACCATGTCCATCAATAAGGGCCGACCCGAATGCAAGGAGTGGAAATATGGTCTGGAACATTACGTTCGGATTATGTTCTCCGATTTGAAGGCTCAGAGAGCAGACACCAATAAGTCTTGCTGATATGGCCGAAAAACGATTATAGTCAAAAACCGCCTGAGACATGTAAGAACCAAAAATCCCAGATAGCTGATATATTAGTCCTGTAATATATTTTTGTATTCCGTATTTAAAAGTAAGGCTAGATTTACTAGTTGTTATAAGATCAAAAAAGAAGTAAATTTAATCCAAATTATTTTTAAAACTATTTTATTTGTATTGTACGTTATCAGTTTAATTTCTATTTCTGTTATCTGATTATAGAATTTTCTTGCCCTCAGTACTTCTCCAAACTTCTTTTTAGGGTTGCACTTATTTGCTGACTCCGTTTTAGATTCAAACTTTGCTTATTGCAAAAGTATCAAACATATATTTAATATTTTTTAAGACTTGATAACCCTTGAAAAACACTTTTTGATTCTACTTCTAAATAGCGTATTTATAGAAAGGAATATTATATAACTTATCAAATAAAAACGTGGACTAAAAGTCTAAACTGTACATATGGGGGTAGAGAAATTCCACTTGTTGATATCAAACTCATTGAAGATGTATTCTCCGAGGAAGAAATCAAGAAGCTTATCAAAGACGTAACAGACGTTGTAGTTTCGTTCATGGGAGAAGATCTCCGTAGCTATACATTGGTAGTAGTCCAGGAAGTAAAAAGCGGAAGCTGGGGGGTAGGTGGACAGGCAATTGGATTGGAGGAAGTAAGAGCCATACAAGCAGGTACTTCAGAGAAGCCCTAAGCCATACTAAGGAAAAAACGGAGATTAGCTGGCAGGATTTGATGTCTGCCAGCGATTTAATCGTTCCTATGCACGATTACTGTCAATATCCTCAGAGAATAAAACGCTTTAGAAAGCGGAGTGAAAGTATTGTCTAATATTGTTATGAGCAATTAACTGGTTAAACTGAATAGCCTGGTATATTTTTGTTTGAGCTTATCCCAAAACTCAAAATTTGCTTCTTTAGTCTCATATTTTAAGCAACCAAGAGCTTCTGATTATGGAAGCAATCCTGAATAATTCTGAGAATTGAGATTAAAACTGGTTTTGGGATAAACTCTTTATTTATTTTAGCCTCTTGAAGCTGATTTAGATAAGTTTTCTACAAAGCTGATCTACCTAATTTATTTTACCATTCTTTAGATTGGCTTTTTACAGACTAACCAGGAGTCTATTTTACCTTTAAAAACTGGGAAGTTAGCCATTATCTGACAGAAGGAGCTGAAAAACTTGATTTTGTTAATCCTAAATTTGGGGTTTTTCGGGTTGATTCTCAAGAAATAAGGCAAAAAATCCTGAGTATTTCTTATGCTGATTGGAAAAAGTTAGGGTTTTCTAAGGGGACTTTGCATTATATGAAACAAAATGCAAAAAGTGATAAGCTTTTCATCTTAATAGACTCTGTTCTTACTTTTCGTAAACCTTAAACTTCCCTTTTCTATCCTAAGACTGTCCTTTACTTCTCAATCATTAACGTTTCATTTCAAATCCTAATAAGAAGAACGCTTCATTTTAATATTCAAATTATGGAAAAATATGACAAAATACAAAATAAGTAATATACTTTCATGCAATAATCTTTTTATGCGTTTTAGAAAGAGGATAAAAATAGCAAAAGGTATTAGTTTAAATTTTTCCAAATCAGGTCTAAGTACAACATTTGGTATGAAGGGGTTGTCATTTAATGTAGGAACAAAAGGGGCTTATGTAAACTATGGAATTCCTGGAACTGGACTTTATGATAGAAAGAAACTTTCTTCTGGTTCTCCAGTTTTAACAAAATCTTCTAATTCCCTCACTAAATCAGCAGGTAAAGAAAGTAAATCTCAATCAGATGTTTCTCAAGATCTTCAATTGAGGATGAATGAGTTGGGAGATGTTCAAGTCTTTGATTCAGAAAGCAGATTGATAGAAGATAAAGAATTCTTACGTAAACTAATGAAAACACCACAGTATAGTGAAAAAATAAAATTTTTAAAACAAGAAATAATTGCCAAAATCCATAAACTAAATGATCAGTTCATAAATATTTATCAATTAACTCCAAAATTGGAGACAGAGGAAGAGTGGATAAATGAATATAAGAATTTATCACCAGCAGTTTACATGAAAAAAGAGTTTAGTGTGCCTGAACTCCCTTCTATTGAAGAAAGCATTTCCCAAATAGAAGAGCGTGCTAAAAAAGAAGTCAAAGGCATTCTTTTCTGGAAAAATGAATCTAAAAGGCAAGAATTTGTCAATGCAAATTTAGAATTGTTACGTCAAGAGAGAGCAAAATGGGAAGCTGAAAAAATACTTTTTCAGGAAGAAGAGTCTAAACGGAAGAATAAAATTGATGAAGAAAATAAGGCCATAGAGAAGAGAAAATGGGAAATTGAAAATTGTATTTTGACAGGAAAAAGTGACTATGTTAATTCACAAATGGAAAAAATCCTTTCAACTTTAGAACTACCAGTAGATTTTTCTGTTGATTTCAACTTCAAGGAACCTGACATAATAGAAGTAGATTTGGATCTTCCAGAAATTGAAGATTTACCTAATAAGAAAGCAAATTTACTTAGTAGTGGAAAACTTTCTGTCAAAGAAAAAACAAAAAAACAGATCCTTCAAGATTATGCTACATGCGTTCATGGACTTGCTTTCTTTTTAGCAGGATTATTCTTCAATATTAGTCCAAAAGTATCTCAAATAAATATAGCTGGATACACTCAAAGACTGGATCCAAAAACAGGTAATACAAAAGATACTTACATCTATTATATTGAGTTTGAAAGAGAAATTTTTAGTAAGTTAAGCATTTCTCAGATTAATCCTATAGATGCCTTTGAGAATTTTAGTTATAAGAGAAATATTCTCAAATCATTAGAGATGAAAGAAGTTGAAATTACCTCATGAATTGATGTCATGAGAAATTTTCAATTTTTATTAAAAGAACTTTACATAAATCTAATTTTGTTTTAGTTAAGAGTATTTGTAAAAAAACAATACTTTTTGTTATTTTGCAGCAACACATAAAAAATTAAGCCTTTTATTAAAAAAATCATTATAAAAGTAAAATTAATTTAGGCCAAAGCAATTCTCTAAAATGTGTACTGTTAAAATCATACATTTGCATACAAAAAAATTAACTTTTATCTAAATAAATTTATAAAATATATATTTAATCAAGGCAACTTCCATATCACTTCGGCAGGCAACTTACCCTTTTTCGGGGAAACGTCGCATGTATAGAATTCATTATCGGAATTGGGGTTCACTGTTATAAGATAGGAACAACACATTTAAAACACCTTTAATATATTACTATATGAATTATCAGTATATACATAAAACAATATCTCTGCCGGAGCTTTAGCATTTAATGTACCGAATATTTACGTTTTCATAATTTAGAGCAAATGTACTCCGGTGAACTCATCGAGTTAAGGAACAAAAACCACTAGAAAGTACTAAATTCATTTTGCAGATAAATCAACCGGATGTTATGAAACAACCAGAGGAAAAAAATGAGAAATGTTGCAACTGCAATTTATCCAGGACCCTCTAGTTTTATACTTCTTCCTATAAAGAAAAGAGGCTTTCGCCTCAGAATTTCAAGCTGAAAGATTATACAAGTATATATAATCATCTTCCTGGTCTTCGGTATCATTGCCTGAGCGGATGTATACTATTTTATCGTCATAAATCGCAGAATAACTTGCAGACATAATATAAGCTGTCTCATTAGTTGAGATATTGTACATATAAATGCCATTCGACAAGTTATTTCCTACCCAGTATTGTTTTTCCCAAATTATTCTATCACCATATATATCCGGACTGGTCGAATTGCCATCAAAAGTGACTTGGCGTGTTTCATGTTTGGCAATATCTCGCATGTAGATATCCCATGATTCATTTTTTTGTTCTACCCACACGACAATGTTTCCGTAAATTTTACCTCCCGCTGCTGTACCAGTTCGGCTGATGTCACTTACTCTTTTTGTGGGTATGTCGTATATGGAAATGTTTGTACTCCATTCGCTTGAATTTACCTGATTTGCCCGTCCCCATACAATCTTATTCCCGTAAATAGAAGGACCAAATTGAGCATGCTCATACGGAGTTAGCTGAGTTTCTTCATTGGTGCTGAGATTGTATAAATACAAACTGTTATACATATCATTTTGATAATAGGTAGGCTGACCGTCAACGGATTTTGATCTTACATATACAAGATTATCACCATAGATCGCTGGTGCGCTTGCGTTAACGATTTCAATTTTTTTGCCAGTGGAAATGTTATACACAGTTATGTTTCCATTGTCCAGCCATGTAATTTTATCTCCCTGAATGGATGGGCTATCATCCGCATGTCCTATCCATGTTATGTTTCCGGTAGTCAGGTTATACATGAAAACTCCGTTACCAAGAGTATCAGACCATGTAATAATGTTGCCGTAGATCGATGGGCTCAATGTTAGTCTCCAACCTACGATCATAGTCTCTTTGCCAGCGCTTGCTATTGATGTAAAGCTTATGAGAAAAATCAAAGCAAGTGATAGATGTATTATTTTGTTCCCCACATTAATCCCCATAAAGGATGTAACACTGGAAAACTACATCAATATTGCTGCTCATTAGCAATATGGGGGAAAGGGAACTAAAAACGGATATGAGAAACTGCTTACTTTTTAGCATCTCATTATTGCTCTCCGGATAGGCTCTATATTAGGCAGGCATTATTTGTAATTATTTCATTTCAACTATCAGTTACTGATTGTTTTTTTCATTTTTAGTTGAATTATAGTTGTGTTTTTGACAACTCTAAATTATTGTTATACTGCAAATATCCAACCTTCGAGTATCCAGCTAATTACAGGTTAAATTCAAAGAGAATATTTAAAAAATATTAGGGTGTACCAAGTATTAATATTTTTTAAATGTATGGTGGTGAAGGAAAATAAATGAAAAATTGGGTAAAGTTGAATTCGATAACTTTAGCTTCAATAGCCTTAGTTTTTATGTTTTTAACTTTAATTTCATCCGTGGCGTCAGCATCACAGGTAGCGACACAGGTGATGAGAATTGGTAATGGATCTGATCCTGCTATTTATGGTGACACAGTTGTATGGACAGACAGTGGCGTTATTCATGTTTATGATTTGACCTCGAAAACAGACACTACAGTTAGCTCTTCTGCAGCATCTCATCCAGCTATTTACGGCAACAAATTAGTGTGGCATGATGAAAGCAGTGGAGTGCCAAGACTTACAGTTTATGACATACCTTCGGGTGCTCGGTCTTATATTACAAAAGATGTGGACAACTACAGTATTCCTGCTATTTACGGCAATAGAATCGTTTGGAGTGCAAATTACAATGAATCAAGTTATAATTATAATGTATATATGCGGGATATATCGACTTCTACACAGACTAAAATTACGGAGGGTAATAGTCCTGATATATACGATACCAAGATTACATACGGTTATGAGGGTGAAGATGGAAGAATCATAGCTGTTTACGATATTAATACTAAAGAAACTATAGATATACACTCTTCTAGTCAGGTATTTAGTCCCTATATATACGGTAATAAAGTGATATGGTCAGACTTCTATTCCAGGGATGGATACATCCAAATGTATGACCTTGTTACTAAAAAAACTATTGATGTTACCAGTGATAATACAGGCAATACTTTGTCCATCGTCAACGAGTATGGGTATGATGTCGTTGATGCTGGAGATGACACCGGTACTCATATTAATATAAATGGGGACAAAATTGTATATTCAAAATCTGGTGACGACCAATTTGGTTATGCGGGTGTATACGTTTATGACATTCCTTCAGTAAAAAGCACTCCAGTCTATATTTATCCAAGAGGGACTTACACAACACCTGATATCTACAATGATACTCTCGTATGGGGAATAGGCAGTAGTTATGGTGGGGTTAATGATACTGGCATCTATATCTGTGATCTTTCTGTCACAAACACCTTGCCACCTGTAGCTGCATTTACTGCAAATACAACTTATGGAACTGTGCCTTTAGTTGTGCGATTCACTGATCTTAGCACTGGTGGAGTACCAAATTCCTGGTATTGGGATTTCGGTGATGATGCCAATTCAAAACACGCCACGAATGCAACCCACACTTTTACGAATCCAGGGGTGTATAACGTTACTTTAATAGTGGCAAATGAGGCAGGCAATAGTACGGTGAGGAAACCGAATTATATTACTGTAACTCCCCCACAGCCACCAGTGGCAGATTTTTCTACTAATGTAACCTCTGGAACAGCACCTCTAACGGTGTTATTCGCTGCTACAAGTAAAGGCGGAGCTACAAGTAAAGTCGAAGAACCTACATCCTGGTATTGGGATTTCGGCGATGGTACCAATTCAAAAGATTCGGCTACTATTCACACATTTACGAAACCAGGAAATTATACAATCAGTCTGACTGTGGGAAACATTATAGGGAACAATACGACGACAAAGCCGGATTACATAGTTGTTACTGATCCAAATGCTCCGGTTGCAAACTTCAGTAGCAATGTTACCCAGGGTTATAGCCCCCTTTCTATTCAGTTTACTGACCTTTCTCAAAATGCAGAATCTAGAAGCTGGGACTTTGGAGACGCAAATACTTCAACCGAGCAGAATCCAATGCATATCTATTCCTCTGCAGAAAACTATTCCGTAAATCTTACAGTGAGTAACGAAAACGGGACTACCTCAAAAACTACTATGATATATGTGCTTGAAAAAAGCCGTTCAAGTGATGAAAGCAATGGAAATAAAGGTGGAAGTAGTAGTGGCAGAAGCAGTGGCGGTGGTGGGGCTGGTGGTTCCCCTGAGCCTGCAAGAAATGTTGAAGTCAAGGAACTTTCACAGGCACAGGTTTCAAACGGAAAGCCTGTCAAGTTTGATTTCACTAAGAACGCAACCTGTGTTGTATATGTCAGCTTTGATGCAAAGAGGACCGCAGGTAAGACCACGGCTATTGCCGAACAGCTCAAAGGGAAATCAACTCTGGTTTCAGAATTTGACTCAGGCGAGGTATATAAGTACTTCAACCTCTGGGTTGGAAGCAATGGTTTTGCAACTCCAAGCAATATCGAAAATCCTTTAGTATGCTTTAAGGTTGAGAAAGCTTGGATACAGGATAAAAAGATCGATAAGTCTTCAATCGTTCTGAGCAGGTTCAGTGACAAAAAATGGAATCAGCTTTCAACTAACCAGTCAGGAGAAGATGATAAATACCTGTATTTCACAGCAAAAACCCCAGAATTCTCTCCTTTTGTAATAACAGGTAAGACTAAAGCAAATGTGACTAAAGCACAGCCTTTGACTGAGAACAAAACACATTCAGATGTTGATAGTACTCAGAATAAAACTACCACTGGAAGTAAGATCACAACCGTTGAACAAACACCTGAGCAAAAACAAAGCTCAAGCACATCTGGAATAGAAAACACAAAGACATCTGGTTTTGAAATAACTTCCTGTATCTTCTGTCTACTTAGCTTATTCTTATACAAAAGAAGATAAAAAGAAGTTAATTGCGTAGGTAATTTAAGGTCCCTGATCAAATCTGGCAGAAGGGCAGATGACAAAGATATAATTCGTGAAACAATATTTCCTTCATGCACAGTAAGATATGCGATAAACAGGCTGAAAGAAGAAAAGATTCTGATGGAACGCTTTTATTCCTTGATTCACGCCAGAGCCTTTATGACATAAAAAGACCTGCAAATCAGGTTCTATCATTTGAGTAAGAAAGACTCTTCTGAGCAGAAAATATTCTTCAGAGCAAAAAAGTTTTTTGTATAATCATGTTTGTAGAAAATATGATTTTCTGAACAATTTGATTAATTACAGCCTAAATTAAGGTTTTTGGGGTTTTCACCCCGAGATTTTTTCAAGTAAGTTGTGCTTTTTAAAAACAGTTGTACTTCTCTCAATTAAGCTATAGATAATTATATTTAATTAAATATAAATTTATGAATACTAATTTCCTGTAATTTGCTTTATATACTATTGTCCGACTGGTTGCAGTCCAAATGTACAAGTGCGGAAGAGATATCATAAGACAAACTGGATGGGGAGCCGTGATATTATGGATCTCAACGAAAAGATAGACATGATAGGGCGTTTATATCTGGGGCTTGAACAAATAGAAGATTGTGCGGAATTCTCAGCTTTGATTCCCGAAGTTCGAACGAATTTTGTTTATGCATCAAAAGAGGCAACCACTCCTGAAGATGTTCTTGCAGTCGATGGGAGGATTTCCGTAGCTGATGGGTTTCCGAAAGCTATCGGAAGAATAAAATTTGGGGCTTCTGGCTATATGGCACACCTTCTGCTAGAAATTCGGAAAAAAGACCCTGAAATAAGATCTATTATAGATTTTTCAAATAACCCAGAAATTGCCGAGTTTCTGATGGCTTACTGTAAAGAAAGAGGATGGAATTTTTCAGTTGTAGATCGGAGCTTTGAGCCTGAGAATCTGAAGGATACGGAAGGAGAAGCGATTTCTTGGACTGTCGAGGAAGCTATTCGGGGCGCTGGGGGAAAGATGCCCAGAATCTTCTATGAAACAAGTGCGGTTGGAAAAGAGCCTGTGAGTATTCTTGTAGGGAAAGACCCTCTAGAGGTTGCGGAACAAATTTGTGAGCTTGCCAGAACTTACCATTCGTCAGGACAAAAAACGAGATAAAAGCGAAAAGTCCATCAGATAAAAAAATGGAACTGATATATGTAGTAAGGAGGAGCGGGGAAAGGATTGTAAAACCCCTCTCCTCCCGTGGAGTGAAGGAAACCGATTTTTCGGCTCTTCAATATAAACCGGCATCCTGGAGGTGATGATGCCGGCTTTGAAATCCGTTTTGAAATGTAAGGTTTGTTCGCTTTTACACGATATTAGATAGAATTTTAGAGTATTTATAATGTACTGTGTTAGCATACCACATGTTGACGTAACGCGCACCAATATGACAATCCTGAAAAAATATTTGTTTTCAGACCTCTCCCAAGTTTCCAAACTCAAGAGTCCTTCCCGCTCCATCAACTATTGTCTTTTTTCCATTCACATCGATAAATCTCACAGAGAGATTTCCACCCTTGCTGTATTTTGCAAGAGTCCTTCCTGCTCCATCAACTATTGTCTTTTTTCCATTCACATCGATAAATTTCACAGAGAGGTTTCCATCCTTGCTGTATTTTGTCCAGATCGTAGTATTCTTATCTTCAGACCACATGTACTCAAATCTGGAGGTATTTCCTTCAGTGCCGGTTTCTATATAGGCTTTACAGAGAGTTTCGTTTTCAAATTTTTCGGTTCCAGTAATTGTCAAATTCAGGATTTTTCCGGTAGCCGGGTCTTTGACCTGAATCTGAGAACCTACAGGGCACCAGCTCCCTTCACCTGATTCCGGAAGACTAACAGTTATTTCAGTCTCATTATTTGAAACCGAGAAATTCGTTCCCTCTTTATCGGTGCAACCAAGGCTAAGAAATGCCGCTATAATAAGTAGAATAATTAAAATTCGTTTTTTTAACAAAACCTACCACCTTAATTTCAGGATTTAAATTCTATATGTTCAAGATAGTTATCCACTTTTAAAAACTCTCATTTAAATTTCAAGGTTATACTTTAGAATATACTTATCAAATAATATTAACTATTAGATAAAGTCTCTGATTTAAATTTTAGGTATATACCTTAGAGTATATTTAATAAGTCTAGTTAACAGCCATTTTTATACAGAACTTGTGAGATTCTAGGTACAATAAAGTATTTTGCATCAAGTGCTCCCTTTTGATATTGCAGGTTTGAATATAGGTTTTAATATTATAGTCATGTTTTTAATTAAAAGAATAAAGGTAATATGTGTAAAAATGGAAATAAGGACATGCCTTTATCGTATTATAAAAGGGGGTGGATAGAACGGAAGAAAGTATTTTCAAAGGAATTTTGATTGCAACCGACGGCTCGAAGAATGCAGAAAGAGCGGCTTCTTATGGAATGGATCTCGCAAAGGTAGCAGGTGCTGAAGTGCAGGCCCTTTATGTAATTTCAACTCAGCATGCAGTAACTACACGGACGGTTAAGGGCTGGAGCGAAGGATTTGAAGAGTGTCTTACAAATAAGGGGAGATATGCAATTGACAATGTAGAAAAACTGGGAAAAGAAGCCGGGGTTAAAGTTAAACCGGTATTCCTGAAGGGCATTCCTGCCGATAAGATCCTTGAATATGCAGAGGAAAGCAATATTGACCTTATAGTAATGGGTACACAGGGTCTGACAGGCATCAAAAAATTCCTGATAGGCAGCGTGGCAGAAAAAGTCGTCAGGCATTCCAGAATTCCAGTAATGGTTATTCGATGAAAGCAGGCCCTGAAGGCCTGCTAATTCTTAGTTACAATGCTGAGAAATTATTCTAAGGTTTATCCTTAGATTTATTCTAGATTTATTTCCTAGTTGTTATCGATTACAGCCTCAATCCTCAAAGATCCCTGAGCCTTTAAACACGTCTTTTGCTTCCTCAAGGCTCAGATCTTCAGGGGGTACTATAATGTCGGATTCCAGAAGTTCTTCTGCTTCAATAGGCTCTCCTTTTTCCTTTATTTCGAAGATTAATCTCGCAAGTTCACTGCTGAATTCCTCGGCTTTTCCTTCCTCGACCAGATCCACAATTCGGTTATCAATCTGGTTCAGCTCGTCACAGAGAGCTTCAGGTACCCTGTACTGGCCTTCACCCATAATCCTGATTATCAATCTTCAGACCCCCTTTCGTTCTTCAGTACCTTCTTCCCCGGTTTTAGCTTTTTCAGACTCTTTTCCTGCTTCAGCCTTAAGCCTGGCAAGTTCGGATTCTACACTGCTCTGGGTACTGATTTTTGCAAGTTCCCTATCGATTTCGTCCTTGCCGCCTGTAAAGTCTTCGAGTGTGCCAGCTTCCATAAGCTCATCAATTGCCTCAGCCCGTGCTTTCATCTCTTCGGTTTTATTTTCGGCTCTTTCGAGCGCAAGGCCTACATCTGCCATCTCTTCGCTTATGCCGGAAACGGATTCATTAATTTTTACCTGGGCCTCAGCAGCTGAGTACTGGGCTTTAATCGACTCTTTCTTGGTCCTGAAGATCTCCACTTTCGTTGAAAGGCGCTTTTCCGAAGCTACCAATTTTTCTTGCTGCTTCTCAAGTTCTGCAATTTCTCTGTCAATCCCTTCTACCTGCTGCACAAGGGCGGCTTTTCTCTCAAGGGCAAGTCTTGCAAGATCTTCCCTGCCAGCGGCAACCGCATCCTTTGCCTGACTTTCAAGCTTGTCCGTACTCTGAACCAGTTTTGCACGCTGGAGCTGGAGGCGCTTTTTTGAGCTTGTAACTTCCGCAACTCCTCTCTTCACGTTCTGGAGCAGTTCGAGCTGCCTCTCATAGGAATAATCCAGTGTTTCCCTTGGGTCTTCCATCCTGTTAAGCACTTTATTCATCTTTGATTTAAATACTGTCTCCATCCTATTGAATAATCCCATGTATTTTCCCCTTTGTTTTTTTAAAGTTCTCAAGCCGAATAAAATCTGAAGATCATGCTTTCGTTATTATTCCTTATAAATTCTTCCGGTACCTCATATAGTATTTCTGGTATCCTTGCTGTCTATTTGCCTTTGCTAAAATTATATTATTAGCTTATCTACATTTCCTATAATCACCTTTCTTTTACCTACCTATAATCTCCTTTCTTAATCAAATATTTCCTTCTTGAATCAAATATATATCTGCTATATATCTACTCAAACCAAAATTTTATATTCTAAATCAAAATTTTCATTTTCCGTATCAGGTTTCTATCTTTCAGAGTTTACTTGTTAAATAAAATAATATATATGTTTATAATTATATATAATAAGAAATTATTCGTTGCTGTGCGAACGACTTATATATTCTGAATGCAACTTATCTAAAGATATTATGGCAAAACCTGAGAGTAAAACAGAATTTTTTTATAATGAAAAAGGGCTGATAGCAATAGGCAGTCCTGTTAAACTCCAGATCCTTAACTTGCTCAGGGAAGAACCCAAATCATTTGATGAAATCGTAAAATTTACAGCAAAAGCCAAATCAACTATTTCCGTACATCTCAACAACCTCAGGTCATGTGAACTTGTGGAAGAAAGTTTTGACCCAAGAGACCGCCGCCGAAAGATTTATTCTTTTACTTCACGTTACATGGGCTGCTCTCAGGAACCTTTCATTGAGCATTATAGGAGTTTGCTTGAAAAGGCTCCAGCATGTAGAAATGATAGGTTCTGCTTTGCAGAAATCCTTCTCCATGCTCTTTACTTTGGTTTTGAAGCATACGGAATTGACAATGCCCCGGTTGTAAAAACGATAGGAAACGATCTTGGAAGATCTATTTCCCCTATTTTTGAATCCGAGACCTTTGAGGAACTCTTGAAGGAAATCGGGGATTTCCTGGAATTCCAGGGGAAATGTTGTGTTAACTTGCTCGTAGATCTCCCTGGTCTTCAGATTGAAGACGATTTCAAAGCCAGTTCAATGCCTGTCACAGGACAACCCTTCTGTACCTTAAGAGAAGGTATTATTGAGGGAATTCTTAGAGAAAAGCTCAAGAAGGAGTACAGAGTTACAGAGACCGAGTGTTACGGGTCAGGGCACGAACATTGCCTTTTTAAGATAACAATATGAATTCCTTTTTTATACTGATGGTATTACATACGAATATTATTAATAAATCTGGCTTTAAGCTGCGCCCTGTTCTCAAACCAACTGGCTTATAAAATTATATAAAGGTCAGCTCTTTTTCAGGTTTCAGTTTATTTTTACATGAAGCACATCTGTCAGCGAGCATCTCCAATTATGACTCCCATTTCGGATTTAAGGCGAGGTCCTATTGCTGCAACTATTCCAGGGCCATCGGTTTTTTCCTGACACACGATTGCATGTTCCAGCAGTCCAAGTCGTTCGATTTCGTAAATGTCCCTTCCATGGCCTGTTTTTTTAATAGCGCTTTTGATTTCCGAGCGGGTTGCTCCGTTAACAGTTACCCTATCAGTAGCTGCCTTTTTCCAATTCCACCAGATATCAAGCTGTTTTTTGGTGAAACGAGCCTTTACATTCTTATTAGCTTGAATGATCTCTACTTCAACCGGCAAATGTGGTATAAGACCGAATCTCGAAGCAAGCTGCTTTGGCTTTCCGCTGCCCAGAGCTTTCAGCTCCTCGGCTTCAACCCTTACAGGCACCCCGATATTGACAAGAAAAGCGTCCTCTCCGAAAGCCTGGAGAAAACCAATGTACACCTTTCCAGGTTCAGCTTTTTTTGCAGGCGTCCCATATCTGGAGGTCAGCAAATTTGCAGACACTTCCTCATCCTCGCCTTCAAGAGTATATTCGGCCCAGTTTTCAGGAGTAATCGAGATCTCAACTTTTACTTCAAGGTCTTTGAATTCATTCTCAACCAGGGTTTTCAAAAGCCCAGCCATCCTTTCCCGGTTCTTTCCGTAAATATGCTGGAGGGTTATAACTTTTATCATATTCTTCCTACCAATTCTCTCTTCTGCTTTGTTTTTACCGGGAATTGAATAATTCCTCAACTCCTGAGGTAAGCTTCCAGAAGCTCTTCACTTTCTTCCAGGGCTGAGGTAACAGTCTCACTAACTGGGCTTTCTGCCCTTTCGATCTGGTTCTGGAGTCTTTTAATGTCCCTACTGTAGGGACCAAGTTTCCGGGAAATCGTATCTCTGCTATCTCCCTGCTCTATTGCGCCCTTATGGATATTTTCGATTTTACTTCTGAGCTTTTTGATCTTCTCAAGAATTTCGGCACTCAGGGGGTCAAGCTCTTCTGCCTGTTCAGGTTCTATATCTTCCTCATCTCTAGCTTCTGGACCTTTCTCTTGAGACTCATCTTTCTGGGCAATAGGAGGCTCCTCTGAGATTATATCCATGAACTCTTTAAGGGCAGCTTCGACCTCTTTTCCGTACTCCGTAAGTTCAACAAATTTTATCCGCCCCTCAAATGTGAATTTTATAAGTCCGCACTGTTCCATTTTCGCGAGGATCCTTGTTGTATGGGCAAAGGTGGAGTCTATCTCTTTAGAAATAATAGATGCATAGGTCTTTTCCATCGAGCCTATAAACAGTAGTGCACGAGTGGGTTTTTCCTGCAAAAATAACTTTTCTGCATTTTCATCGGACATATTATCACATTGGATTTTTTTAGCGGATTACTTCTGGATCTGAATGAAAGCGCTTTAAGTATTCTTTAATGGTTTATATAATAATACTGCGAGTTTCTAACCTGTAGTTTTATCTCTATTTGTACCAGAGGAATTCATCCTGAAAGCACCCTGATTATCTCTTTTATTTTTGTGATAGGCGCATCGGTTCGGAATGAGGTCCCGCTGAAATGAGTTCTCGACGCTTCAAATCCATGGGCTCTAAGGGCTTCTATTAGGATTTCTATTCCGGTTGCAGAAGCTCCGAGTTCTTTACAGATTACGTGCTGATCATAGAACATCGGGATATCGAGTTCGTCCCTGCAGAAAGTAATTAACTTTTTTGCTTTATCTTTTGTGTTTAAAGGATGCACTTCAAGTTCGGAAAGAACTTCGTCACAGAACGCCTTTTCTCTGAATGGCCCAAGCCACAAAGGGCCTGCAATATGTGTAAAAGCCCCGCAAGCAGGGCATTCTTTATCGATATGTACTGCAAGTCCATATACAGAGCTTCGAAACCCACATTTCGGACAGTAAATGCTGAAGCCCATTGACTTCAGAGTTCTGTCAGTCTGCTTTGTTCCATGAAGAACTTCGAGATAAGTGCGAACATAGTGGCGCGTCACATGGGAAAGTAGGGGTACCATTCCTTTTTCATGCTTTGCAAGCTCTCTGGCACAAGCTCCCAGGAGAACTCGAAGCCCCATTTCACTGTGATATTCCGTGTTAAGAGGTACGGCCGCATATTTCCGTATCCCGGCTTTCAGGTGGGCCCCGCATAAGGGAGCTGTATCCGTTGCCGTAACCGACAGCAGATTCCGAACTGAAGCAGATGCTGCATCTAGGAAGGGCGAAGGAGTGCCAAAAGGGTCAATGTCCACGATATGGAATTTTTGCTCGTGAAGCAGAACATTTGCACTCTTGCGGGTAGCCAGGGTTTGTTCCTCAAGCCCGTTAATTTTGATATTTTCCTTTATAAGTTCAAACGCTTCAGGACTCCAGTCATTCATGGTCGCATGGATCCCGACCTCGCCTGCAATCCGAAGCCCCCTTATCCCTGACGCCGAAAAAGCATCCACATAATGGACTTCTTCCCTGAGAAGCTCTTTTCTCGAAAGAAGCCTTTCCACAAATGCAGCCGTAGCTGCAACATTAATATCGCGGTTAAGCTCCATCTCCGGATTGTAAAAAACCGGAGCTGCCGAGGGAGGGAAGGTTGCGTCCGGAGGCGGTACCGGAACTGAAACCTTGGTTGTGCCTTCGACTATAGTTTGAGATGTCATTTGAAACTGCTATACTTTGGGATCTTATTTTACAGTGATGGTCGTCTGCATTTTCTGATATCCTTTTACACTGAAATTGTAACTTCCGGGCTTATTGAACATGTACTCCATGGTATTTCCATATGCAAGCCTTTGATCCTCGAAAAGGTGCTCCCTGCTGGTCAGGGCAAGAACACTGGATTCCTGATAGTTCCTCCATATAACTGTATCTCCAACATTAATTTCCAGGCTTGAAGGAGTCATAAGATAGTTTTTAAGCCTTACAAGCTGTGACGTCGGTGCGGTACCGTTAGATGGGACGGTTCCAGTCCGTTCCACTTCTCTAGTCCAGGCTTCTGTTTGCTTCATCTCAGGCTCATCTGAAATTCTTATTTCTTTCGGCGTATTCAATTCTACCTGTGTTTCCGTTTCTGCCGGTGTTTCAAGCTCTTCCTGTGGTATCGTTTCTCTTTGTAATTCCGTTTTTTCCGGTGTCCACTTTTCTCCTTCAGTATCGGTCTCTTCTGATGTCGATATTTCCCTCTGCATTCCTAAGGGTGTTTTCACTTCTCTTTGTCTTTGTGAACCTCCTGAACTCCCGCCTGCCCCCCGGTCTGCTTCCTTCTTTTCCTCCTTGTCTTCCGAACTCAGGCAACCTGACATTAATACTGACAGGACTATAAGGAGTGAAATTATTTTGGCTGTTGCCAATCCCCTCCCCTTATTGTTAATCTACATTTTATCCTTCCATTTTAATATAAGTCATTTATAAATAATAATGTTTTCTTAGAACAGTCTTTAAAGTCGGAGTTATTTTTGAAGCACTGGTATGGATTTTGGGTAATAAGTATTGATATGATGATATAACACAGGATTAATTTTAGTGTTACTTCATACACTGTATAGAAAAGAAATTGTAGTTCTTAAGGCATAGAAAATCCTATGCATATTTCCGAAGATGCAAAATAGAGGTATTCTTATCTAGGGAAATCCTTATTTTAAAAATGTGAAAAAATAGATTTGCCAGGAAATTCATCGACTTTTCCTGAAAAATCCATATTTCTTGTATTTAAACCATCTGAGATGATTAAATTAATTAGAGTATCTGAGTAAGCCCGTTCTCTGAATTTTTGACTTCTCAGTTCTCAGAAGTTATTTTTCAGGGTTCAGCCACATTAACTGTGACATTCATTCTGGGCTGGCCGACCACATTGAAGTGATAGTCTCCAGTCTCGTTGAAAGTATATGCGAAAGCGCGCCTGTACATCAGGGTTGTATCTTCAAAGAGATTCTCTTCGCTTGCAAGGGAAAAGTTTCTCTTCGGGTTGTCCTGCATATTTATCCAGGCAACAGACTCTCCTTTCTTTATTTCAAGGCTTGAAGGATTTGCTCTATTATTGATCAATCTTACAGTGTATGGAGCCTCTTTTAGATCAGGACTCGATATTTTCCCTACTGTTTCCTCGGTTTTGTTTTCTTCCGAAGTTATATTTTCTTCAGGTGCTCCGATGTCTCCAGTGGTCACATTTTCTTTCGAGGTTTCTGTTTCTACGCCAGTTAAATTTTCTCCAGGTGTTTCTATAACAGTTGTGTTTTCCACAGGAGTTACGGTTTCCTCAGGGGTTGCATTTTCTTCTGTTGAGGGCTGTTCATCCCCTGTGCATCCTGAGAGTAAAACGGCGCCAAATATAAGAAGCAACACAATTATCTTTGTTTTCATTTTATTCCCCGCATCTTGCGATTGTGAAATTTAAGAAATCAATACATCAAAGTCTCATACAATTTTGAAGCTAATATTCAATTTGAAGCTTAATCTTTTTGATTTTATAGACCTTTATTTACCTTTATTGATTTTGATATAATCTTTATTGACCTTTAGAGGGCCCAGTAACTCTTAATACTGCAGTCTTTCTTTAAGGAAATTTCGAATCTTAGTATTCTTTTTTAAAATGATCCTCATGTATAAGTATGTTTTTCACTTTTTAAGATACTTTCTACCCTATTAGTAAAGCTTTAATAAACTTTTTGATCTTCTTATGTGTTTTTACTTATTATAATTATTTAAAAAATAATTACTCTTTTAAAAATCCCTTAATTTGCTTCCATACTCCTCATCAGTTCAAGCTCAACTTATAAATAATATATACGGGCATACATTTAAATATTAATTACGCTGTTATCGCCTCAATAATAAAATTATGAATATAGTTAAAAGATCTAAATATCAAGCATAAGATATCATACAGTGAAAATAAAAGTCCGTGTCAGACCCTGCTCATATAACATTCCATAAAAGCAGAGAGAGAACCCCAAGAATTGTAACTACTCCGAAAGTGCTCTTTGTAAGAGAGAAAAGGCTGGAAGAGCCGGAGATTTTCGAAAGCAGGATTTTGTTAATCGTGCTGATCAGGCTTGCAAGCACTGCAGTATTCGCTGCGGTTGCATAAGAAATATTTCCACTTACTGCAAGTAAAGTTACCGATACAATTACTCCAGAGCTGCTAACAAAGGCGCCAAGGGCAGTGATGTAAATTCCGGCAGTTCCTGCAACTTTATAGGCAAAGCTTCCGATTATGAGAATAATGGTAAAAGCAAAACCGAATTTAAATGCCTGTCCAAGCGAAAAAGGAGATTGAATTTTGAGTTCTCCTCCACCTATCGGGCAGAATTTTTTATCATTCCTGAGAGCTATTGCTATGGAAGCAAGGATAATCACTGTTTGGGGAGGAAGCATACGCAGAGTTGTCTGGCCAGTTGGGTCAACGATCAGGGCTAATACAAGATTCCTGATGAGCATGGAAATATTACATAACAAGATTCCTGTAAGCACAGGATCGGCCATTTCCTCTGCTCGTTTTGAGAGACCTGCAAGTGCGGCCGTTGTAGCTTCACTGTTCACAAAGCCTCCTACAAACCCCGAATAGCAGATCCCGCGCCTTGTACCGAACATCCTCAGGAGCACATAACTTAAAAAACTGATAAGTGAAACAAGAATTACGATAAGAATTGCAGACCTGAAGTTTATAACTCCGAAAAACTCTCTATCCGGCATCACCGGATAAAGTATAAAAGCCACGGCAAGGAACTGTACGGCATTGTAAAGTTCCTCTTTTGTCAGGTTTCCTGCAAACTGGTGAAGTGGCTGTTTCTGGATCAGAAGAAAAGCTACAACTATTGAAGAGATAATAGCAAACATGCCGTAGTCATAGCCTACAAGGACTCCCATAACAAAAATGAAAAAGAGACTGATAGGGCTGGTAACCCCAATCCGTTTGAAGAGAAATATTTTGGCATAGGTGATTATGCAACAGATTGCTCCGAAAAAGAGCGCGGCCACATAGACAAAACCCTGCCCTGTTGCCGTACTTACAAATGCAGTTAACATACCTGTAATACA
This sequence comes from Methanosarcina sp. UBA289, assembly GCA_002496565.1. Classification (GTDB taxonomy): domain Archaea; phylum Halobacteriota; class Methanosarcinia; order Methanosarcinales; family Methanosarcinaceae; genus Methanosarcina. The sequence goes on from DAKJ01000016.1 coordinate 49,934, forward strand.
GGTTATGCTGTAGGTTCTTACACCGGCGAAAATTTCGTGCTCGATACCTCTATGCTCCCTTTCTATACCTACCATGATCCCTATAAGAAAGGCTGTGGCCAACTTTTTCATGAAATCCAGAAAAACCGGATCGAAACCGAATTCTTCAATGGTGCCCGTAGCTCAACCTCTATAATTTTTCAGTATATAAAGTGCAGAGTCAAGTTATAAGAAATCTCTATTTAAAGTTTCTATTAAACTTATTTAAGTATTATATCTATATCTGTTCATTTGCTTTGGCATCTCCATTTTATCATATGACTTGTGTTCCTCAAACATTTTTCACAACACATGGGCTTTGTTTTTACACCAGTAAAAAGGTGAACAATTGTAAGTAATGTTATTCACTTTCGTAAGGTGAAATAAACGGGGAGACTTAAAATAGAATTAGATATCGAAAAACAAAATTTAATATTAAAGATGTTCCGGGTAATGAATTTAGCCCCTAAAAAGAGAAAAAGGCCAAGATTGTGTTAAGGGCCTGTGTAATATTCTTTCAGACAACTGCTGCACCTAAGAACATTTACTAAACCTAATTGAAGAATAATTAGAAATTTGGTTTTAGCCGTATTGACTCTGTATTTTATACCTTTGATTTTATATCTCTATAAATTCAACCTCAATGGGTTTGTTTTTATTCTTTTCCTCGATAGTTATCAGAGTGCAAGAACCTTTACAGGCTTCGCCTGGATTTACTACTACAGTCTTTCCTACCTGCTCCAGGCCTTTTGCTTCATGGATGTGACCGCAGACAATCAGGTCAACCCTGTCAAGGAATTTCTGGATAGCCTTGCTGCCCACGTGCCCGAAAGGAAGTTCATCCCTTGCACCGTAAGGGGGGGCATGAGTCAGAAGCACTATGGTATCGCAACCATCATTATTTTCGGCAGAGCAAACCATTCCTTCGAGAGCTGTTTCAATTTCTTCTTCGGATAGCTCAAAAGGAGAATTGAAAGGAGTGGGATTTGAGCCGCCCAGTCCTATAAACCTGATATTTCCTATCTGTTCGGCTTTTCCGTGCAGGTTTGTAGCCTTTGAAGCATCAAGAGCTTTTAAGATGCTCCTGTAGTCGCAATTACCCGGGATTGCAAGTACAGGTCTATCAAACATTTCCATCAGTTCTTCGACCTTCTCATCGGGCCCGAAATTGGTAATATCCCCGACAATAACTACAAGGTCAAAATCGCCTGCCTTTTCAATCATTTCCTTTATCTTCGAATAATCCCCATGGGGGTCAGAAATAGCCAGTATTTTCATCCTTATCCTGTCCTGTTATTCATAACTATCAGTAAGGGTTCTATTATTCACGTTTATCTGTAGAAGTATTATTCATAATTATTCGAAAAGTTGCTGTCATATCGAGTTATTTGATAAACCTTTTTAGAAAAAAGGCTTTTTGATAAAACGTTTTTCTAAAAAAGTCTTTGATAAACCTTCTTCTAAAAAGGTTTGCGTACATCTTTTATATTCCTTGCGTAAATATAGTGCCCATGCGCGATATTGTAGTTATAGGGCACAAAGCAAACACGAGCGGCGACTTTACCTTAAATGACCTTCCAGGTTCTGCAGGAAGAATGGATATCCTTTGCCGCTGCGTGAGTTCTGCCCTTTTTCTCTCTTTCGGAATGCGCAGGGATGTAAACGTACACCTGCTTCTTCTGGGAGAACCTGATCCCGGAAAAATCCTCAGATTTGAAGGACTCCACCTGAGATATCTCAACCCGGACGAGCGAAGCAGCGGCTCACTTATCCAGAAAGCACTCCAAAAGGATGCAAGCGAACAAGATATCCGTTCCACTCCAGGCGTCTGGGTTCGCAGGGGAGACCTTGACTCCCTGCTCTCGAAATTTGAGGGACGCACCCTACTCTACCTGAGAGAGGATGGAGAGGATATCAGGGAAATTGCAAGTGACATTAGAGACCCGGTCTTCATCCTGGGAGACCATGTAGGAGTTACCGAAGAAGAGGAAGAACAGATCCTAAAGGCAGGGACGAAAATCATCTCAGTAGGCCCTCTTTCCCTTCACTCAAATCACTGCATAACCCTTATCCACAATGAACTGGATAGGGCTGAAGCGAAAAGAGGGGAAGTGCCAGGAGAAGCTGACTGAGAACGAATTTAAATTAAAACTGATATAATTAATTTAAAGCTGAGTTGCAAAAGGATTGGAATTCAACTCCTGACCTTGTTTCAACACAAAAAGTTATATTCCATTTCTCTGTATGAGGATAGAAACTTATCCGAGTATCTTCCCGGATATTTTTCTTCCATAAATTTATCTCTTCCGCATATTTGCATTTTCGAATTATTGCAGTAAAGCATCTGGATTCAAATACATTGGATTCCAGGTTATTCACTCTTATTCCTTCATTTACTATTATTACTATTATTTGATTACTCATTCCCAGGTATATTTCCCGAACAAAGAGCTTAAAGAAAGTGAAAGAAAATGGATGTACTCGAAATTTCAAAAAATATTTTGCATGAAGGCCCGATATGTGACAACTGTCTGGGCCGTCAGTTTGCAAAATTATCCACAGGCCTGAGCAACAGAGAACGTGGGCAGGCCTTGAAACTCGCCCTTGTCCTGGAAGGGGATCGAATCTACAAAACTGAAAAAGATGATTCCCTTCTTAAAGAGCTTGCTCCTTGCAGTGTGTTTGCAAGGAAGGCTCTCGGAACAGAGGGTGAAGACGAGCAGTGCTGGGTTTGCCTTGACCAGTTTAAAAAACTAGATGAATGGGCCGATGAAGCAGTAAAAGCCCTCGAGGGCCTTGAATATTCTAACTTCCTTGTGGGCACAAAAGTCAGCGGGCTACTAAGTGAAAACGAAGAGATGCTCTGGGCTGAGGCTGGAACTGCATACGCAGAACAGCTCAAGACCGAGCTTAATAGGGAAGTAGGCAAGCGGATAGCCGAAAAAGTCCAGAAAGATGTGGATTTTGAAAACCCTGACATTACAATTACCCTTGACCTTACAAAAAACAAGCTTGAGCTTCAGCTCCGTTCGGTGTATATTCTCGGACGCTATCGCAAATTGATCAGGGGAATTCCTCAGACCCGTTGGCCGTGCAGGAAGTGCAAGGGCAAAGGGTGTGAACGCTGCAATTTCACAGGGAAACAGTACCAGGAATCCGTAGATGAGCTTATAAAAGGGCCCGTAATAGAGGCATTCCAGGCAGTTGACACGGCTTTTCACGGCTCGGGCAGGGAAGATATCGATGCCCTGATGCTAGGAAGCGGCAGGCCTTTTGTGGTGGAAGCTAAATCCCCTGTAAGGCGCAGCACAGACCTTGAAGAGCTTATGCGAAAGATTAATGAGAAAGCTGCCGGAAAAGTCGAGGTAAGAGAGCTTTCTTTCACTGAAAAAGGTATGATTGAGATCCTGAAAAGCTCAAAGGCGGATAAAACTTATAAGCTTAAAGTTACATTTAAAGAGCCTGTTTCGGAGGAAAAGCTTAAATCCAGCCTTGAGGCTTTGAGTGACATAGAGATTTCCCAACAGACTCCAAGGCGTGTAGTTCACAGGCGGGCTGATCTTGTCAGGAAAAGGCATGTGTACAGCATTAAGCTTGACGAACTGACAGACGAAGGTTACGCTTACATAACAGTAAACTGCGAAGGCGGGCTGTATGTAAAAGAACTTATTTCCGGAGATGAGGGCAGGACAAACCCAAGTCTAAGTGGACTTTTAGGTATTCCTGCACTTGTGGAAGATCTTGATGTGGTCAACGTCGATATTTAAACTCAATCTGAATCAGGTCTATTTAATAAGCAAAGTCAGAAAAAAATTACCTGACTGAACGTCTTATTTAAATAATATCCATCTTATCTAGAGGAAAACTGTATATACTATAGAAAAATTAATCGAGCATTCTAAGGAGGAACATGCGATGACAAACTCCCACGGTGAAAAACGCTGCACAAGGTACAAATTACAGAAGACAGTTCGTGAAAGAGGAATTTCCCCTGTAAGCAAGGCAATTCAGGAATTCGAAGAAGGGCAAATGGTCCACATTGACATTGACCCGAGCGTCCAGAAAGGTATGCCCAATCCGAAATTCCAGGGTTCAACCGGAAAGATACTCGGACAGCGCGGTCGCTCATACATTCTTGAAGTCCGCAGCGGAAATGCGATGAAGGAAGTTATTTCCCTCCCTCAGCACCTTAAACCGCAGAAATACTAATTCCTTTCCAGGCAGTTAGGTTTTACAACCTAACCCCCATTTTATCGGAGTTCACAGTATGCAGGCTTTTACCGTAGGCTCAGGCTCCTGCCAGGGGTCTTAGAGGTAACTTGTAAAATAGAGGCCTGTAATTAAGTGAAAGAAACTCAATGCCCCCTGGAAGGATAGAGGGGGATTTAAAGAAACTGCTTTTAAAAATCTGGCATCTTACCCGGTATGGGGATATCTATAATTATATATCGTTTGTCAGACATATACCTGAGCCAGATCAGGAAAATTATTCGGAACAATTTCAGATTATAGAAATAAGATCGAATTTCGTGCGTAACGGCAATCTGGAGAAAGCCTATCTGTGAAAAGGGTGCACAGGTACTGAGGCCATATCAGATTTCCGAATACTGACAGGCAGAAACTTGCTTGTAGCCAGGAACTCCTGGAGAATTGAAGAGTGATCCGAAAAGATTACTCAGCAGGGAATGGCAAATAGTTACAGCTTTTAAGTCAAAAAGAGTGTATTCCAATGATAGTTAAGGAAGTCCTCAGTGAAGAATTATTGACCTTGGCCGAAGTCAGAGAACTACTTACAAAGATCGCTGAAGAGCGCAGAGAAAAGGGGCTTGAAGTCGGATACGGATTCAGAAAAGCGCTGCACCATGCTGAACAGTTCTCAAAGATCAGCGGAGAAAAATCAAGAGAACTGGTTAACAGACTGTTAGAACTCGAAAAGATGAGGCCTGCAATCGCGGTCAGGATCGCAGATATTCTGCCTCAGTCCAGGGACGAAATCCGATCAATCTATGCTAAAGAAAAATATACCCTGAGCAATGAAGAGCTAGATCAAATTCTTGATTACGTGCTGGAAGCTATTGAATAAAACTGAGATGCAAAGGGAATAAGCTAAATAGCAGTTTTCATCTTGTTATTTATAAGGGAAGTATCCGAAACTTAGAGTACTTTAAAGTATCAGGGAGTACCCTGATCTAATTCAAACAGAGGACTCTTTGGTTAGGGAAAATAGTGAGTCCGGGGATGCCGGTTCTAGGGTATTATAGAATTTTACAGAATATAGAATAACAGAAAGAATACCAGGAATTTGTGAATAGTCGACATTCCGATTAACGGGATAGGTTCCGAACCGGATATAAGTACATCGGCATATCAGGATATGTATTCTGAATACAGATTTCCATGGGATTTCAGATTAATTAATAGGATGGGTGTTGATGAGAGTAGAGAAGTCGCAATCAGGTAGACCGTATGCTGGCAGATCAACTGCCGAAAAACCTTCTTATGGTAGCGGCAAGCGGCCGACAGGCAAACCGCAATTCGATAGGCAATCAGAAAGAGCCCCGCGCCCACCCGGAAAGTCCATGGAAAGCTCACAGGAAAGAGAGGAGTATGCATGGGTTCTCGACTACCTTCCCTATGGGAAATCAGTTGGTAACACTGCCGCATACCAGAAGAAACCTCTTGTCCAGGCTGTAGGGGATAAAAAATTTACTCTTATGGAGCTAGTCCCCAAAAGTGGTGTAGTTCCTCAGATCCAGTCAAGAGTTTATATAGGGTCTGGAGACCGGGATGAAATTGATCATGTAAAACAAAGAATAGGTTACTCTGACCTTACGACAGGAGCTAATCTCGAGCTGCCTTTTATCCTCGAAGCCTGTGTCAGGTATCAGGAAGCACGCTTTGTAAAGTTTTTCAACGAAGCTCATTCTATCACTACCCGCCTGCATATGCTTGACCTCCTGCCCGGAATAGGCAAAAAACTCATGTGGTCTATAATAGATGAGCGCAAAAAAGGAGAATTCAAGAGTTTTCAGGATATCAAGGATAGAATACCAAGTCTTCATGATCCAGCCAAAGTTCTTGCCCACAGGATTGAAGACGAACTCAAAGATGATTTTATCAAGTACAGGCTGTTTACAACACCACCGCGCCGACAGTAAGCCGAGTGAGATTAACTCTCTCGGTTCTATTTTTTCCAAAAAGGCTTTCAAGATTAAGTTTTTCAGCTTTTGGTAATCATTTTAGTTCACATTAATTTCGTTTCAGCTCAAAATACTCTATTTACTCAGCAATGTACTCAATTTACTCAGGAGGTTTCAGCTCTGGTTCGTTCTCTTCTTAAAAAATATAATATAAAAGGAGGCACTTTTGATCAGCATTTCCTTATCGATGCAGACTATTTGAACAGAATAGTGACTTCTGCTGATCTCGGGCCCGAGGATGTCGTGCTTGAAATCGGTGCAGGGGTCGGAAACTTGACTGAAAAACTTGCACGGAAGGCAAAAAAAGTAATTGCAATTGAACTTGATCCTAATCTAGTCAGAGTCCTGCATGACCGTTTCGATAAGGTTGAAAATATTGAGATCATTGCTGGCGATGCCCTAAAAGTCGAGTTTCCGGAGTTTGATAAGGTTGTCTCAAACCTTCCTTATTCTATCTCTTCGGAGATAACTTTCAAGCTCCTTCGCCATAAGTTCAAACTTGGCATTCTGATGTACCAATACGAGTTTGCAGCCCGGATGGTTTCCCTGCCTAACTGTAAAGATTACTCACGTCTTACAGTCGATACCTGTTATTTTGCTGACGCCTCTATTTTGATGAAAGTACCAAAAAGTGCTTTCCAGCCGGTACCCGAGGTTGATTCTGCAGTTATCAAACTTGTTCCCCGCCCTTCACCTTTTGAAGTCAAAGACCAGACTTTCTTTATGGATTTTGTGGCCGCCGTCTTCAGTCAGCGACGGAAAAAACTGAGAAATGCAATTCTGAACACAAATTATATGCTCAAAATTCCTAACATTAAAGAAGTAATTTCCCAGCTCCCTGAGGATCTGGTTAACAAACGCGCTGAAAACCTTACTCCCGAAGAGCTTGCAAAGGTTGCAAATCAGCTAATTGATTTAAAGAAGTCAATTATTGAAAACGAATTTTAAAAGAACAATAAAGAAATGAATAGTAAAAATAAGAATAGTAAAATTAAGAATTATAAAAAACTAAGAATTATAATAACTAAGGACAATAAAAAACTAAGAACACCAAAGAACTCGAAATTATGGTTGAAATAGAATACAGAAAAGCTCGGATAAAGCTAGGGAATATAGATCTAGTCTATGAGCCTGCAGAAGATTCTTTTCTACTTGCCGATGCTGCCCTTAAAGAAGCAAAGGCAGGCATGCGCATCCTTGAAATCGGAACCGGATCTGGTTTTGTATCGACTGTACTCCTTGAAAACCTGAAAGATATTCGTTTGGTAGCTACGGAAATTAACCCCAATGCCGCTACCTGTGCGAAAACAAATGGTGTTGAGGTTATCCGTACCGACCTTTTTAAAGGACTCAAATCCAGAGATCCTGAAACTCATTTTGATCTTATTCTCTTTAATCCACCCTATCTTCCCACATCAGAGGAAGAAAAAGTTCCTGGATGGCTGAATTACGCTTTTGACGGTGGAATCAGTGGGAGAGAGACCCTGGATCGGTTTCTTGACGAAGTAAAGGATTATCTCAAGCCAAGAGGAGAAGTTCTTGTGCTTATCTCTTCCATTACCGGGCTGGAAGCCGTTAAGGAGAAAATGGAGAAGCTGGGGTTTACAGTTGATGTTATAGCGAGGAAAAAGGTTTCTTTTGAAGAATTAATGGTTGTTAGAGGAAAAATTTTGTGAACGAGTCTATCTTGAAACTAATATTCCGATATCATATGGAATAACTGAGTTCAAAGAAACATCTCCATGAGTTCAAAACTTAGAATATGAAACTACAGAGTAAATCTTAAAAATAGTAAAATAGTAGTAAAAATTGTTCAAAATTTTGGAATTCAGAAGCAGTAAATGCTAAAGTAACTCTCCTTATTCCATGCAGGTGGTTATACCTTCAATTCATTGAAAATACTTGAAAGGAGGAATAATACCAGCGTCGCTTAAACCAGAAGCAAAGCAGTGTAACTTTTTGAAGAGAAACTAATAACAGTTAGATAATCTCGTATCAAGTTAGGTCTTTTTTATGAATCTCAATCTGCTAGAGAGTGAGCGATTAATACCAAAAAGATTACTAGAATCATGATGACGGTCACATCTATCAGGGCAGTTGACCACAGCCCAATATCGTATGACCTCAAGATTTTTCTTAGGTTCTTCGAGCTCAACAGAAGTCCCGAAGAGAGCACAAATAATATCACTGCTATCACGCTCACTGATATCCAATGATGGCCCGTAAGTGCAGTCAACGATTGTCTGAAATCCTTTGATATATCATGAGTAATGATAATGCAGCCGGTTAAAAATATGGTAATTACGGCTGACACGATGGAAGTCGATGATTCCTTCATTTTAAGGTCTCCATCCCTGTCTGTCCAGCATTGGATATGATTGCTCCCATCAGGAACATGAACAGTACCATAAAAAGTGCTAGGCAGGCAATCATCATTAAGGCGTGCCTGGACTTAGCATCATCCTGAAAAGTATTTCTGTCAAGGCTGGACAGGGTAATGGATAGAGCAAAAGCGATTATGGGCAGAAAGACAAAGATGTGCTCTTTTGCCTCCATTATAACCTCGTGCGCCCAGGGATGCGGTCCTGCCAAGATTACAGGTCTTACCTGAGAACCATAGGCTGTTAAGTAATTGTAACCTCCTACAATCCAGCATCCTGCGGTTATCAGGAATGCAGAAAGATAGCTTGCTAACTTAGCCCTAGCAAGTGACTTATATGTCGGATACCGCATCTCCAGAATGATCCAGACCAGAACAAGGGCAGCCAGACCTCCAGATATCGAATGCAGGAGAACCAGGCTTTTTGTCACGCCAGTTACGCCATTATGCAGACCCCAACCAGCATCGATGACTAAGATTGGCGCCAGAGCGTATCCAATTATTCTGTGCAATCCCCTATATTTTGCTCGATTCTTAAAAATCAGGCTTGGAATATCCTGAAGAGTCACAACGAGAAGTATAAACAGCCCCAGCTTTCCGTGAACAGATGATAGTAGGGATTCTCCGTGTTGCAACCTCATCCACAAACCATAAATAAACGATCCCAAGACAAAGGATCCAAAGTAAATGCCAGACTTTCTATGAAGTTTAAAGATATTTCCTGATTTTCTCTTTAGCCTTCCCTTGAGCATAGCCCCAGTTGTGATAGCATAGCCCATAAGTAACAGGCTGATGATAGCTATCAGAGCATGGCCTATCCAGTTTTCGTACGCCAGAGCAATGCCACCAATAATCAAAAGTAAAGCTAGACCTATGTATATATCCGATATCGCTGATCTTCGATTTGATTCCTCAGAGATTTGGGCTCCCCCCTTGTCCCTATCAAATGCAAAAAACACTATGAAAAACATAGCTACTTTCCGTATGAATTCTTATTAAATACTCATGATGTAAAGTTGAAGTGTGATATCTATTTTGTATCATGCCTAATATTTCGAGCTTATTTTCTCAAAGTTCCAAAAAAAGGAAAACCCTTTATGATTTCAGGTCTTTGTGGTTTTTTCAAAGTTCCAACAACAGGAAAACCCTTTATTATGCCAGGCCCGTGTGCTGACTTATTCAATTCTTCAGTGAGATCCTTCCCTGCAGTGTGTCCCTTATGTATGCCACCTTTCCAAAGATCACTATTAGACACGTCATAGACTTTACCTTGATAGGCAACGTATGTCGTCCCATTTTTACCGTTATACTCTGCAAGTTCTTTAAGTGTATATTCTTTTGTTTTCGGTATCTCTGTCACATTCTGAATTTCAATTGCAGTCTGTCTTTCAGTTGCCTCTTCTCCAGCCGGAGTTACAGCCTGTTTTGGAGTTCCTGTTTCATTTGGAGTTACCGGTTTATTTCCCATACATCCTATTGCTAGGAATAGGCCTAACAACACTATCATTATAATCAGTGCTTTTCTCATTATTTCCCCCATAAAAATATAAGTTGCTTTATAATTTAGATTTTGCCGTTTTTCTTAAAACGACTTCTTCTCAAATATTAAATAAAAAAGATTGTTTTGCAAAAATTTAGTTAACAGAGTTTAAATATAATTGGAAATAATTTCCTGGGGTATACCCAAAAGTCAATGGACAACAAAGAGTTTATCAGCGCAAAAGAAGCAATTTTGAGAGCCGACATCTCCCCTTGTAGTCGATCTCTTTTTCCTTCTCTTCTTGTATTATCCGCTCAATAAGCTCAAAAGCCCTCTTTGAACTTAAATAGTAGTACTTTAGAATTGACAGATTAACGAAGGCAATCGTAAATTCCCTGCGGGTAGGTCAAAAACTTCAGTTTCCATGTTATTTTGATTATTCAGTGATCTTCATCCAGGAACACATCCTTCTCAATACTAAGTCTCAGATGCTCGTTGGTAGAAATCCTACACTTATGTAGACCAGATACCAGCTTGCCTTCATGACTTGATAATTTGATTATCATAAAATCTATGTGTTTTAGCTTCTTTTGAGCCAATTCCTATATGGCAAATTGCAGGAAATTCTTGGGCATACGCAGGTCTTTTAATGCAAACTATGTGTAAATTTATTAAAGAGCTTATCCCGAAACTCAAAATCTGGGTTTTGAATCTCGTATTTTAGAACAGTCAATCGAATATACGATCATGGAAAATGATCGTGAGAACTCCTGATGATTAGGGATAAAATAGGCGCTTTGGAGAGGCTCAAATTTAGTATTTTTATAAAATATAAAGCTTTATAAAATGCTGTAGTGATAATAATTTGCAGAATTTAACTAAATAAATAACTAAATAAAAGCGGTTTCTGATAATTATAGAATTCTTAATTATATTTCTATGGTATTTATATTTTGTGACGAATATAGTCGGTGTGAGCAATTGTGAAAACACTCTCAGGCATGTAAATCATCAGCATATAATATGTAAATAGACATCCCTATATGTAAATGATTTACCAATAATATTTGCTAATGAGGAACGAATCGAAAGACATTCAATAAAGAAAACTATATTCCTAAAACATATTCCTAAAACTATATTCACAATTGCATCTAATTAAGTAAAAATATGGAGGGTTACAAATGTGGCATAGCTACTGCAGATATGATAGATATAGGCACTGCTGGTGGTGCACAGGTAATTGCCGCGGTGGTAGATACTAATAAATCTTAGAAATTTTTAGAGCCCAAATTGAAACTATTAGGATTTACACAATTGAAAGTACAAAATATTGAAGGTTTAATGCTATCAATTTATTAATTTAACTGCGTAAGTCCTATCTATATAAAAGGATACACACATTAATTTTGCCTATATGTTTCCTACCTTTTTTTGCGTTGAATATATGGTTGTTGGCAGTAGACTGTATTCCGATTGTCTATAGAATTGTTGAGTTTAGGAAAGCATACCCGATCCAAACTCTAAAAGTAATTTTATTGTTAACCATCCTGCAGGTAGAAGGTAGGCTGAACCAACAGGTACTCTAAAAGAACAATATACAAAAGATTATATCTCTCAAAGCTAGACTAATTCTATGGCCGTGTGTAAAATCTAAAATTATAAACGTAACAAGGATAAGCAGTTCATATAATTTACAATCAAAAGATTGTACCTATACTAATCATTTTAAAAAATTGAAGAAAACCTGGAAGATTTTTTTGCTCCTGTTACCTATCCCCCGATAAAGCAACCCAAAGAATCTTCATTCAGTATGTTCTTTAGATTAGGACATCTTCCAGGCAATTCTTTATTCACATACCCTACCAGTCAGTCACTTTCCCCTTTATTTTGACCCATCCGTTTTTTTCTTATTGGTCTGCCCATTGATTTTGATTCGTTCGTTTTGGTCTTATTCTCTAACTCTCGTGGAGTTACAATCTATAATTATTCCTAAACTTATTTAAAATAAATTATATCAAAAATTGGTTCTGAACAAATAATATCTTCGTATAAAATGTTTTTTTAATGAACAACATTTAAATATTTATTATTTTATTATTAAATGACTTATTCTAAAGATATAAGGTTACACTTATTCATAAAAACCAAAGCGTATTAAAAGCAATATTTTACCATAAAATTGCTGCTATTCCTTTGATTTGGAGATCGCTTTTCAAACAAATAACTAATATAAAAGTCAAAAATAGCTATCTTTTTAGATTATGCTGCTATTATTCAATTATCCAGCTGTTCTCCTAAAATTACTTTTATAATTGCTTTATTTGAGCAATTATTGAGAACTCTATCTATCAAGATCTGGTTATGGATGGGCATTGTTTATCACTGGTCATTTTTTGCATCCATTAACCCTGTTGCGCATATTTTTGGCGTTCTTTTTGTACTAAGGGATTAATATTCTTATTTGAAGGAATTGTTAGAAACAATCTTGCATTTTCATTTGGAAAAGACTGGTATTCTGCTGTTGGTATAGTGCTAATGCTCTTGGTCCTATTGTATACCCAATTATGGGGCAGTTCCTGGGCCATAATTACCCCAACACTTCGATTTTTTGTTTACCATGCCCGATAACTATCTTCACAATCGGTGCCTTTTTGCTGGCTAATAGACCTCCAAAGTATGTAGCTGTAATCCCTCTGTTATGGTCAGTTATAGGTTTTTCGGCCTCAATATCCTTAGGTGTAGAAGAAGATGTCTCTTTACTCATAGCTGGTCTGATTGGAATGGGTGCTATCATCATCAAACGTGTGAAGGTAACTCAGAAAACAGGCCAGATAAGCCAATAATTTTGGAGGAAATTCTGCATTTTTCTGACCTGCCCTCTAACATTTTCTGACTTATTGCTCTCTGATAGCTTCTAACTTGTCTTCCTGCGTGAATTAACTGGATCAGAGATAATAGTATCAGGCGGGATTTTCTGGCTCAACTTATTTAATTAATTCACCCTTATATACTGAATACTAGATGTCCGCCGACTTTTACCTGTATATTAAAAAACCAAAAGAGGTTCTGGATACTTGAGTCTTTACTCAAGCCTGTATGCTGATTAACAATTCGATTTTTATTCATCTGCTATTATGAAAGTTGATTCTGAACTCATTTATTCCATAACCTATAGGAATATAGGTTTTATGACCGATAACCTAATATTCAACGTAAAAAATTGTAAGAAACGCATAGGCAGAATTTACAGATCTTTTGATACATTGTCGAATAGACCTAATAATCAGTATCTTTGAAGTGCAGATTTATAAATAGTCCATCATTATTAAGTTGTTAATATTTCCTAATGGAACTTCCAGCCTAACAGTTTCTTATTTTTCATTTACTCAAGCAGTGTGTTCTATCATTACTGAAGTCCGGAATAAAAAATTGAAAACAAAACCGAGTGTATTGTTGGAAACATTAACCAATTAAAAAGGACAGCTAAAGTATCCTTGTTACTAAACCCAGAATCAAAGATATCTTTGAGGCTTTTCTAAGGAATATAACTTATCATTTTTAATTTTTTTGTATCCCAAGTTCTATATTCTATTAATATTAATTACCACCTCGAATATTATATTTAGAACTGGCAAGTTATGGACGCTTTTAAACTCAAAGCGCTTGTCTGATTTACTGGAGATAAAACTGGATGTATTATGATGAAGCCGCAGATGCGGTTCTAAAAACCCTGAACACGTCCGAAAGCGGGCTAAGCTCGGCAGAAGCGGAAAAACGGCTTGAAAAATACGGAAAAAACGAACTTCAAGAAGGAGAAAAGACTTCGGTTATAAAACTTTTTCTTTCCCAGTTCAAGAGTTTCCTTATTATAATTTTGATTGCTGCAGCACTGGTTTCCGCTTTCCTTGGAGAGCTTGTCGATGCTTTTGTGATCATGTTTACTGTGATCCTTGCCGGCGTGCTCGGTTTTGTTCAGGAGTACAGGGCAGAAGAGTCGATCAAACTTTTGAAATCATTGACCAGCCCCGAAGCCCTAATTATAAGGGACGGAAAAGAAGTAAAAGTTCTTTCTTCCCTACTTGTTCCGGGCGATGTTTTGATTTTGCAAGCAGGAGACCGGATTCCTGCGGATGCAAGATTGCTTGAGGCTCTCTCTCTGAAAGTAGACGAATCCTCCCTTACCGGAGAATCCGTTCCTGTAGAAAAGAGCACAAATATTTTTCCTCCCGAAACCCCACAGCCTGACAGGAAAAACATGGTTTATACCGGAACCTCAGTCACTTACGGCAGGGGAAAGGCCGTTATTACGGCAACAGGTATGAGTACTGCTTTTGGGAAGCTGGCCGGGCTTCTGGGAGAAATCGAAAGGGAGAGAACCCCCCTTCAGGAGAAACTTGATCAGTTCGGGCGCTGGCTCGGGACTGCAACCCTTATAGTTGTGGCTTTTGTGGCTATACTTGGGATCTTCCAAGGCTTCGATCCTTTCGAAATGTTCCTATGGGGAGTTGCCCTTGCTGTTGCTGCAATTCCGGAAGCTCTCCCGGCAGTTGTGACAGTCGGGCTTGCTCTCGGAGTCCGAAGAATGGTAAAAAGGCATGCCCTTGTAAGAAAACTGCCATCAGTCGAAACGCTTGGCTCCACCAACATTATCTGTACCGACAAGACCGGGACGCTTACACAGAACAAGATGATTGTTGAGAAGGTGTACGCAAACGGAACTCTCTTTACTGTTACAGGTGAAGGATACAAGCCCACAGGAGATTTCTTCAAGGGAGACAGTCCCGTTTCTAAGGATGTACACCTTCACAGGCTGCTGGTTACAGGAGCCCTTTGTAACGATGCAGGGCTGGCTGAGGAAGAAGGTAAATGGGATATTATAGGCGACCCTACCGAAGGAGCTCTCGTAGTCGCCGCAGCTAAAGGAGGTCTCTGGAAAAACGCACTTGAGGAGAAACACGAGCGTAAAGGGGAAGTTCCCTTCTCTTCCGAAAGGAAAATGATGACTACTCTGCATACATCTGAAGATGGACTGTATGCGCACTCAAAAGGAGCTCCTGAGGTTATCCTTGCCTCCTGTACGAAAATTCTCCTTGAAGGACGTGAGGAAGAGTTAACCCCGGAAAGGAAACAGGAAATCCTGAATGTCGTAAACGACCTGGCAAACCAAACCCTCAGGGTTATGGGGTTTGCCTACCGTAAGGTTCCGGAAGACATCCTGCCTGAAGAAGCTGAGAAAGAGATGGTTTTCTCAGGGCTTACAGGTATGCGCGATCCTCCAAGAGAGGAGGTAAAGGTTGCAATTGCTACCTGTACCAGCGCAGGAGTTCGAACCATAATGATTACAGGCGACCACAAGACCACGGCTTTTGCGATCGCAAGGGAACTTGGGATTTACCGGGAAGGAGACCTTGTTCTTACAGGCACCGAACTTGAAGCCCTTAGCGACAGAGAATTTGAAGAGATCGTGGAGAAAGTCTCGGTCTATGCAAGGGTTTATCCCGAGCATAAGCTGAGGGTGGTTGAAGCTCTCAAGAAAAAAGGCTATATCGTTGCAATGACCGGAGACGGAGTAAACGATGCTCCTGCCTTAAAAGCCGCAGATATGGGCATTGCGATGGGTATTACAGGCACGGATGTCAGCAAGGAAGCGTCAAGCATGATCCTGACCGACGATAACTTTGCGTCCATCGTGTCAGCCGTTGAAGAGGGCCGGAATATCCTGAAAAACATTAAAAACTTTATTGCCTATGGTCTTACCTGTCATATAGGTCTGGTTCTCATCGTCCTTGTTGGAGTGCTTGCCTGGCAGACCCTGCCTGTTATTGCAGTCCAGATTCTCTGGATTAACCTTATTACGGACGGTCTGCCTCCAATGGCGCTTTCTCTGGAAGCTCCTGACAGAGGACTTATGAAGCAGAAACCAACTAAGGCAACAGAAGGGCTGGTTTCCAAGAGAATGCTTATAGCAAGCCTTGGACTAGGACTTTTGATTGCAATCCAGTCTCTCTGGGTCCTTCACGAGTCTCTCAACAACGGGGTGCCCCTTCCAAAAATCCAGACTATGATCTTTACCCTGGTGGTTATTTCCCTGATGTTCAACGCCTTTAACTGGCGTTCGGAGAGGTATTCGGTCTTCTCTTTGGGAATCTTTACCAACAAATCCCTTATTTATGCCGTATTGAGCACAGTAATCCTGCAGCTTGCTGCAATTTACTTGCCTATTATGCAGATCGCTTTCCAGACTGTTCCCCTCTCGCTTTCCGACTGGGCAATGATAATTCCACTGGCTTCGACTACACTTATAGTCATGGAGTTTGTTAAGTATCTGGAATGGAGAACGCACAGGTAAAGTAAGGAAATAGGGTTTGCTTTTAAGCATACCCTTTTCTATTTTTCATTATAAATTTTCAGAAATTGAAGGCTTTTTAGGAGCAATAAGGGTTAATCCCCGCCTTTTCAAAGGTGTGATACAGCCCGTCAACTTTCAACATAGTAACTTTTATTTAGGTAAAAATGCGTATATATTCGTTATGCCTAAAGTTAATCATTATAGAATCTACCCAACAAAATCTCAAGTGACAAAGTTAAATGAAACTTTGGAATTGTGTAGATGGGTCTATAATGAAACTTTGGCACTCAGAAAAAATGCTTGGGAAACGGAACAAAAGAGAATCAGCTATTATGATTCTAAGAAAATGATTCCTATCTGGAAAAAAGATAAACTAGAACTGAAAAATGTTCATTCTCACACTCTTCAAGATGTAACTATGCGTGTTGATCTTGCTTTTCAAGCTTTTTTTCCGTAGAGTAAAAGCAGGGGAAAAACCAGGATATCCAAGATTCAAAGGTAAAGGTTGGTATGACAGTATTACTTACCTGCAATCAGGGTTTTCCTTAAACAGTAATATATTGGGTCTCTCCAAAATTGGAGATATAAAAATCAAGTTACATAGACCATTTGAAGGAAACATTAAACGTTTAACTGTAAAAAGAACTTCAACCGGAAAATGGTTTGTATCAATTCTTACTGATTTTGATTATTATACCCCTCTTAAACATTCTGATAAATCAGTAGGTATTGATGTAGGTATTCTTTCATTTGCTACCTTATCAAACGGAACTTATATTCCAAATCCTCGATTCTACATTCAAGAAGAAAAAGCTCTGGCTAAAGCTAATAGAAGATTTTCAAAGACAGAAATGGGTACTCTTGAAAGAAAGAAATGCCTTAAAACATTATGTAGAGTCCATGAAAGAATCGCTAACAAAAGAGAAAATTTTACTCAAAAACTCAGTAAAAATCTTGTAGATCATTACGGCATAATCTGTTTTGAAGATCTTAACATTAAGAACATGTCAAGAAATCACAATCTTGCTAAACATATCCTTGATGCTGCTTGGAGTAAACTCGTAACTTATACTTCCTACAAAGCTGAAAATGCTGGTAGAAAAGTAGTTCTTGTTGATCCTAAGAATACATCAAAGATGTGTTCAAATTGTGGAATGTTGGTAGAAAAAGACCTGTCAGAAAGAACTCATAATTGCCCTTTCTGTGGCTTATCTATTGACCGTGACCTTAATGCTTCTATTAATATTCTCAGATTGGGACTACAATCTGGCCGTAAAACCGGAAGATGCCCCTCACTTCAGTGAGGGGAGTAGTCACATTTGTTTTAACTTACAGATACTTGCTCGTTTGATCACAAACGCTCGCTCGTTTGATCCGCGTTGATTTTTCTGGATTTGATGGCTGAATCATTTTGGTTCCTGATTATAAAGCCGGAGTAACTGAACCTTAAACTTGAAAGCCTGACTAACTAAGCCCTTAAACTTGAAAATGTGGAACATAGCTAAATGACATTAAATAAAATGCCCCTCTAATCATTTATAGGACAAAAAACAATAAGTATGAACATTATGACCCCAATATACAGGGAAAATCCCACTTGCCCGGAATTTATCATAGGCATCGAGCCGCCAGCCAACAGGACGGAAAAAGCGCTCTGGTTTATTTTCCGGGGCCGCGAGATTCTCCTAAAGCTTAATAAAAACCCCGGAGCAATTCCTAAACTGCTGGACTTTGGAGAGCTTGGGCTTTTGGGAATTCGGGAACAATATCTAGGAACCCTTGAGGGAACTCACTGTTATTCAGTTGAACTTTCTGAAGACGTACAGGCGCCTGAGGGAATGAGGTTTGTGGATCTCAGACAGGCGTATTCGGAGATAAATGAGAAGTGCTTTGCACTTGTGAATAAAGCAGTCCAGATTATGGAGTGGGACAGGACGAACCAGTTTTGCAGCCGCTGTGGGATAAAAACCCTGCAAATGCCCGGAGAAAGGGGAAAAGAGTGTCCTGACTGCGGGGAGCTTTTCTATCCGAGGATCTCACCTGCCGTGATCGTACTTATCCGGAAAGGGCATGAGATTTTACTTGCAAGGTCACCTAATTTCCCGCCAAGCATGTATGGTTTGATAGCCGGTTTCGTTGAGCCAGGGGAATCAGCTGAAGCTGCGGTAGTCAGGGAAATCAGGGAAGAAGTGGGAATTAAGGTCAAAAATATCAATTATTTCGGAACACAGGCCTGGCCGTTTCCTAATTCTCTGATGATCGGGTTTACTGCAGAGTACGATTCAGGGGAGATCCAGCCAGATGGGTTTGAAATCGAGGATGCAAGATGGTTTTCGGTTGAAAATCTTCCTGATTTGCCTGGAAAAATTAGTATTGCGAGAAAACTGATTGACCATTTCCTTAAAGAAGAAGGGATTGAAGTTTAAAGCCGGATTGATAATTCAATTCAGAATTTTATTCTTCCCGGTGCACCTTTTTTAATTCTTTTTATCATTCTCAGTATCATTATTAGGATGTCCATCGGACTTGCCATGTGCCCGGTTTTTTTCGATCCATAACCTGAGAAGGAACATTGCAATTCCAATTGTCATCACAGAGCTTATTGAAGTAGAAACCATATCCCCATACTTGGAAGGATAAAAGTTATTGCGGAAATCAACTCTGTGATAGTAGTTTTTAACCGTATACTTTTGGGATAGGCTCATTATAAAGAAAAAATCCATGCTATCAATTGTTTTTTAATATCCCTTAATTGCTTTCACAACTGCTGTTAATGATATTATTATGATTGTTATTACTAATACTGTTTTGATGGTCATCCAATATCTCCAAACTCATTGAATAAAACAAGTTAGAAATATGTTCCAATTGTGGTATTCTTTTTTAATTCTCTAGACTCGGCAGCAACCACATCCAGTTTATTTTTATAAGTGCCTTTATCTCCATCGCGTTCAGTAGCATCGGGATAAACTTCAAGGCTAATATCAAATTTTATGGCCTTATTGTTGATATTATCACTCATTTCAATATAAGTTTCATATGTGGTTACTCGGGAAATTAATCGAAAGTGTTGATATTCTTCTCCTACTAATGATACTTCACTTGCAATCGGATATAAAATAGGACTGTTTTCATTAATAGGGTCTTCATTGTTCATCTGCTCCAATACTACAATCTTTGAAAAGGAAATATCTGCAAGAACAGATTCGTTTGTCCTGAATTCTAGCATTAGACCATGTTTGGTATTTACAATAGAAGTGTCCAGTTTCCATTGAGTGATTTGTTGTCGAGTGACTCAGTAGTATTTTCAAAATATATTCCTCTTATGTACTTCTCTGGCGTGTGGAAAACACGCTCTTGTAGGAGACTTTTGAAAAAAGATGGTTCTTCCTGAGAAGGTGTGAGTGCAAAAACTCCTTCTTTTGTTGCAGGAATTGGAACTAAAATTTTAGTTGTTCCCAAGACTTCAATTCCTGAAAGACCACTTATTTTAACAGTATATTCGTAATGTGGCCTTAATTCGTCAGCCCTCCAGTCTCTTAGATTCATTTCAACAACATATAGCCCACTTAATACTATCAATAGGAGTATTAAAAAGAAATAAGTAATTATTTTTTTCACTGTTTCATCATCCTTAATTGAAAAATGAGAAAATGAGAAGATTCACCTTCTCATGTATTTAACAAGGCCTATATTTTACTTGGTAGATTTCATAATTCTTAGGCAAGGCTATCTAAACTTTGTAAATTATTAAAGTAAAGAACCATATGCTCATTGGGCATGAGAAGTTTAGTCTTGTCTTCCAGTTTGCCTGAACTTTGCACATATATTAAAAAAGCAATTACACTATATGAAAATTTTTAATTTTCTTATAAATATACTCACTTGAATTTAATATTTATTTGTCTTCGGTTAAGATATGAATCATTACAAATGTGTTATTTTGTCCCATCCGAACAGGTTAATGGTCAATTTGTATCTGAGTGGCATTATATCTCACATTCCGTAGTATTTTTTTGAAAATCAATATTTTTCATGATAGCGTTTTTGGAACAGATGCAAATAAGATCGCTCCAGATAGGTTAGATTCTTTTAGAACAAACCAGCGATTTCCAGATGTTACTGATTATGACCTCGGGCTGAACTCACCTATCTCGTATGGAGTAGGCGAGAATCAAGAATATGAAATGAAATAGAGGTGAAAAGAATTCAACCTCATATTCTAAAATTTAAGATTCTTCTTTCTTTTTCTTCTCAGATGCTACAGGCTCGGTTAAAAAGAATCCAAATGATGAAAAATCTTTGACATCCATTTTGTGAGATTTCTCACCGGAAGAGATAGCAGGAGTGATGAACCGGAAAAACTCACTGGCAAACTGCTCGTAGCTGAATCCCTCCGCCCCGATCACCAGTTTCCATTTAGTTTCCATTGACAGGATACCCATGAAGGAGATCATAAGGTACATCGAGGTAAGAAATGGATCGAGATCGGCACGGATTGTACCATCATCGATACCCTCCTGGATCGCATCCCGCAGGAGCAGACGGCAGGTACCGTATCCTTTTCCAATCTCTGCGGTACACGGGTTCTCTTTGGAAAAACGCTCCGAACCGTAAAAATGGATCATCCGAAGATAATCAGGGTATTCCTGTGCATATTGGTAATAGGCCTGACCCATCAGGGCTACCTTGACAATGCCCGGCACCTGTTTTTCCATGCATTCCATGTATTTTTCTTTAAGTATCCGGATACCGCGGAGTACAATAGTTGCGAAAAGTGTTTCCTTATTTTTAAAATATAAATAAATAGTAGCCTTATTCAGTTCGACCTCGCGGGCGATATCTTCCATGGAAACATCTTCATAACTTCGAGAAAAAAAGAGAAGCTCGGCTGCATCGATAATCTCTGTTTTTCGCTGTTCCTTTTCTCGTTGCCTTCTATCGGCGATTCCCATAGTTTCACTTCACCTGATCCATAATTATAGGCTTGTATTAATATTATGACTGTTAATTATATGATTTAATTATATGATTTAGTTGTATGATTTAGTTACATGATTTAATTATATAATTCAAGGAATGAATGTACTCCAATTTTCCGCTTTTACCAATCAGGATAATATTCGGGATATATTCATTAGATAAAACATTCAGGCTCCTTCGGCTGGCTATATAGCGTATGGAGACGCACTGATGCGTCTTTAACCAGCCCGGGTTTCATAGTTCTGGCACTTTGTGGGCAGTTTTTGATACACGCACAGCAGGTAATGCATTTTTCTATATCAATCAAACGGGAATTTTCCGCATCAACAGCACCAACAGGACACAACTCTGCACAGGTTCCGCACTGTGAACACCCATCACTGACTGCGATAAAATCAACAGTCCACAATTTTGTAACTCCTCCATAAGGATAAGTGCCAGGCACATTCACATCAGAAACCTGAGAGATCGATGAAACAGACTGCAGCTTTTCACGTATTTTCTGTCCGAATACTTCTGCATGATGTAAATCATCTTTATCGGGACGTCCCTGTGCTGTTGGTGTCTCGGAATTTGAGAATGAGTGTTCCCCGATATATGCTGCACAGGCAATGGGAATACAACCACATTTCGTTACAATATTTTTTAGCTCAAGTAGTGCATCGTCATACACCCGATTACCATAAACCACAACACAGACCGTTGGTGTATTATGAGCCTGAATTGCATTCAGCCATTCATTTAATAATGCTGGCACTCTCCCCATATATACGGGAACTCCAACAACGAGCAATTCATTTTCCAATGTCTTCAATGGTTGGTTTCTTGCATCCGGTCTGGTAATATCGATTAATTCAACGGTGCCTGGATTAATACCATGCGCAATGCCCTGAACAACCGCTTTTGTTGTTCCGGTAGGTGAAAAATAAACTAATTTCACAGATTCTATTTCCATTTCATTTCCTCCATCAACTGTGTAACTCCAAGGTATATTATAACTATTGGTGATTAAATAACTATTGGTTAGTAAGTAACTGCAAGTTAGTTTAAGAATATTTCCAAAGGAAAAAAGATTAGATACCGACAAGACTTTGGTACTAATTTTGCTTGAATCAGAAATCGAATAAAATAGTAGTAAAATTTCTCGCTTAAAATCAAAATAGGGGAATTTCTACACAGCCCTCTTTACTTTAACTAATTCTTAATATGAACCTATCCTGGAAATCGGAGCTCTATTGACTTCCCTCAACACCCACATGCTGCGGAGCAGCAGATATCGGGCGGTTGCTGACAAAAAAGAAGAATCTGCGGGAGCTTAAAAAATGCATTGCAATTTACACATTCGGTTGCAACCTATAAAGTTGTTAACCTGTATCTGCCTGAACTGCCGAAAAATCCCTGCTAATCTTGAATAAAAGTTAGCATTTATCTTATTTTAAAATGATACAATTTTTAAGTCAGCCTCTTATTGAGTATATCCTATTGATATACTTAGAAACTTTGCGATGCATAGCATTTAATTATTATTGATCTATCTATATAATATGGTAGACAATACGACACACGAAGATATAAACAAAAGGCTTGATAATATAGAAAAAATTCTCATGGAAATCAGGGATGAACTGAGAGCATCAAATCAAAGAGTAAGAGAAGCAAAAGGCGGAGGAATAGAAGTAAAGGGAGAGTAAAATTAGGTACTGTGTAGTCTACAGGGTATGGGATAAATTTTCGGTAAGCTCCAAAGTTGTTCAGGAGGGTAAAACCCGTCAACTACGCAGAGCCGAATATAAGTTTTAGATCCTGATTTTTTTCTTGTACTTCTTCGGGAAGCCTGTAGATTCTATGGGACATCTCTTTATGCTAATTTCTCCATCCTCTATGCTTCCACTATTTTCTTCGACTTTTTCCTTTACAGCTCGCAAAATATTAATTATTGTAAAATCGTTGTATTGTGTTTTGATCCGAACTATAACATTCTCTAAATTATCCTCATATTCTCTCTCAACCCACTTTTTAGCATCTCTTATAGCCTCAGCCTCATCTTTCCCCAGTCCATAGATCGCATATCCTGTTGCAACTTCTATGTATATTTCTTCCGCTTCTGGTTTCGCTTCACTATGCATACTTATTTTTTGATTATTCCCTAAGGTTTTTTGATTACTCCTTAACGTGGATGTTGTCGGAAATATTGGCAGTACTCCAGCTACACTGCTGGTCAGGTGATCAAAAATTTTAAGACGGTGTACTGAACTTTAAGGTATTTTAAATTTACATCACTTACTTTATGTTATAATCTTTTCTTTTTTGTTACATATTATGCAAAGGTAGGAAAATCAATTTTGAAAAAAATTTAATTTATATTAGGAATTTATTTCCGAAAAATAAGATCATCCGCTAGCTGAGGATAGATTTTCGTATAAAAGTCTTTCTAAAAAAAATAATTATCTATGTATTATATACTGGCTATGAATATGCTTAATTGTTATTTAATATGCTGAATTGTCATCTCTAGAATTTATCCTATCCGCAGCAAAAAACCAGACATAATAAGGCTGTAAATCCGGAAGGAAAAAATGAGGAAACAGTGATGAAATTAACGACCGCACATTATCTGAACCATTCAGGTACAAATTACGAAATAGGTCAGCATCTAGGGAAATGGATTTTGGCGACGCCAGAAGTGGCAAGGAGACTGCAATCGCCGCCAGGTATGTTTCCCGTTAGAACACAGGAAAAAATCGCGGCAATGTTTGAAATGTTTGATCGTTATTGTCCCGGTGTCAATGAAGAGATTAAGGGTTTTGCCGATATGGTCAACATTGACCCGGCACAGGTATTGTTTTATTCCATAAGTTTCTTTGCTCACGGATGCAATGTGATGGCGCTAAGGCCAGAAAAAAACCTGGAAGGACATACTATTTTAGCTTACACCTACGATTTTACCGATGTACTGGAGGAGATGTGCCTGGCGACTACTTCCGTTACCGGTAAATATAGCCATACAGGTTCTCAGTGCAATATTTTCGGACGGGCCAATGGCGTAAATGAACACGGATTAGCTCTCTGTCAATCGTCCAATGGTATACCCGTAACGCCTATTGAAGGTTTAGGATTGGATCCTCAACTTTCTGGCCTGAATTTCTGGTGCGTTATCCGTGCTCTGCTGGAAAACTGTAAAAATATCTCCGAAGCTTTGGAATACCTGGAAAAGATGCCTATTTCCTATAATATGAATTTGATGATGGGAGATGCATCCGGGGATATTGCGCTATTTGAGAATCTCCACGGGTTTAAGGCATATAAGATTGTAACCGCCTCAGATCCTAAAGGATTCCTCTGTGCTAGTAATCATGCCGTTTTACCTGAAATGTTAGCACAGGAAAATGACCGCTGGAAGGGTTCGGTAAAACGTTTTGAGGTAATCTGGAACACTTTTACTGCCAAACAGAAAATCTCCAAGGAAGATATCAGGCAACTGATTTCAACCAGCTACCCCCAAGGCCTGTGCACCCATTTTTATGACCCACTGAATATGTTTGGAATGTTATATGGAGGCATCTTTGATATCGAGGAAAAGACAATAAACATTACTTTTGGCACGCCACAGCATAATCCTTGGAGAAAGTTTAACGTGGGAGTAAAGGATACAAATCAAGTTTTCAAGGTTTCCTTGCCTTACGAGCAGCCGCCAAAGGACTTTTTTGAAATGACGGAAGAGATAATCTGAACATTAAATCGGAATGATATTCCTGTAGAGATATTTTTATAAAAACCCAAAACTGCAGACCTATTCCAATATCGGAAGATATCAAGCAAAGTACCTATGTGCTTCTTATCGTTTTTGCATTTACCCTTGTTTATCGAAGGAAACAAGTATATTCCTATATACTTTAGAATGATTGAGAAAACAAGCACATAGAGATTTGTGGAATATTTTGCCTGGAATGGACAATTTTATTTGAAAAACAAAAGTTCTTATAATTTTAACTCAGATGATTTCTTGGAGTTTTTTTACTATTTTTTAGTATTTTTTTGACTGTTTATATATTACTGAGATGTGTCAACATGCAATATATTTTTATATATTCTGTTAACAGATCCCTACTTGAGCCTCAAAAATAAAAAAGAAATATATCATGTTGTATCGTATTAAATGAAGGTGTAAACATGGGAAACAGATACCAAAAATAGATTTTGAAACCTGGAAAAGAAAAGAGTATTGTCAGATATATAAGAATGTAGTGTAACCTCAATATCGTGTGAGTTTTGAACTTGATGTGACGAACTTTAAAAATCGCGTTAAAGAATACAATTGGCCGTTTACGATGGCATTTATATTTGCCGTTACGAAATGCGCAAATGAAATCGAGGAATTTCGGTATCGTTTTCTTGATGGTGAAGTTGTGTTATACGAGTCCATTGACACCTCATTTACATATCTGGATAAAGAAACAGAATTATTTAAGGTAGTAAATGTTCCCATGCAGTACGCAATTGAGAAGTTTGTACAACTGGTAACCGTAACGGCAGAAAATCAAAAAGAACATTTTACAGGACCTGTAGAAAATGATGTATATCAATTCTCGGCCTTGCCGTGGATAACATTTACGCATATTTCGCATACGGATTTCGGAAACAGGGAAAAAGCGCAGCCCATATTTGATTGGGGAAAATATCAAGAAAGAGAAGGCAAATTTATGATACCGTTTGCAGTTCAGGTTCATCATGCATTTGTTGATGGTATTCATATTGGCAAACTTGCGGATGAGCTACAGAGATACCTGGATGAAGTGTAGATTATAAGCATAATGGAAAGGATCAGTAGTTCACTAATTTTTACTTTTCTTTAAAGTTATGTCCTCAGAATATTGGGTTTTACAGTAACTCTTGTGCATAAAACATTAAAATTACAAGATGAAGGTGCCTTGAAAAATAATGGTTTTAGTGCTGGAAAAAGATATAGCAATAAATGTTAACCAGAGATAATATAAGGTTTAAATTATATTCTTAGAAAAGTAAAATACTAAAATTTGCCTTTACAGGGGAAAAGGTTTTGAGGTTTTGTCAGGTCTGCGGGGAAGAAATAATTTACATGCTTAAATTCTGCTGGAAATGATTTTTTTCTAATGGACTTGATGATGTCTTCTTAATGTGAATATAAAAAAGTTACTTGAGAGCACATAGTTGAGGATATTTTATGAAAGGCGCCAAGTGTACGAATCCAATGGATAAAAATCAATTAGGTGAGCCCCTTCCAAGCAGAAACCAAACTGTGGGGGATACTCCTGAATTAACTACAGTAGCAGGAGCTCCGGTGGAAAGCAATCAGGATAGCATGACAAGCGGTAAACGCGGGCCTCTTATGCTTCAAGATATCTGGTTTTTGGAAAAATTAGCACATTTTGACAGAGAAGTAATCCCAGAGCGCAGAATGCATGCAAAAGGCTCAGGAGCGTTTGGAACATTTACTGTAACTCACGATATAACCAATTACACTAAAGCAGCCATATTTTCTGAAGTAGGAAAACAAACTAAAATGTTTGCACGCTTTTCTACTGTAGCGGGTGAGCGTGGAGCAGCTGATGCAGAGCGTGATATCCGTGGTTTTGCTTTGAAGTTTTACACTGAAGAAGGTAACTGGGATATGGTGGGGAATAACACGCCTGTGTTCTTTTTTAGAGACCCTCTAAAGTTTCCTGATCTGAACCACGCTGTTAAACGTGATCCGCGTACCAATATGCGGAGCCCAAATACTAATTGGGACTTCTGGACATCTTTACCCGAAGCTCTGCTACAGGTAACTATTATTATGGGTGACCGTGGACTACCTTCTTCTTACAGGCACATGCATGGATTTAGCAGTCATGCTTACAGTTTAATAAATAAAGATAATAAGAGAGTATGGGTAAAGTTCCATTTCAGGTCACAGCAGGGCATAAGAAACCTCACCGACCAGGAAGCTGAAAAAGTTGTCGGAATGGACCGTGAAAGCCACCAAAGAGACCTTTACGAAGCCATTGAAAAAGGCAAGTTCCCAAAATGGAAAATGTATATACAGGTTATGACAGAGGAACAGGCCAATTCTATGAAGAATAATCCTTTTGATCTAACTAAAATGTGGCATAAAAAGGATTTTCCACTGATACCGGTGGGTGAATTTGAATTAAACAAGAATCCTGAAAACTATTTTGCAGACGTGGAACAGGCTGCTTTTTCACCAGCTAACGTAGTCCCGGGGATTGGTTTTTCCCCGGACCGTATGTTACAGGGACGTTTGTTCTCTTATGGAGATGCACAGAGGTATAGATTAGGTGTAAATCACCATCAAATACCTGTGAATTATCCTCAGGGTGTTAAAAACTATCACAGCTTCCATAGAGATGGACAGATGAGAGTTGATGGTAATAGAGGAAGTCAACTGCACTATGAACCCAATAGCTATGGAAATTGGAAAGATCAACCTCAATATGCACTTCCGGTTGAAAAAACAGGTTCAACAGATATCTTAAGGTATGATTTCAGAGAAGATGACAGTGATTATTACACCCAGCCAGGCGAGTTATTCAGAGCTATGACTCCTGATCAGCAACAGGTTTTGTTTGAAAATACTGCCAGAAATATGGGAGATTCTACTCTCCAAATCAAGCACAGGCATATTTACAATTGCTATCAGGCAGATCCCGGATATGGTGAAGGTGTTGCAAAAGCATTGGAAATAGATATATCAACCGTTGATTTAAATTTGCCAGCGCGTACTTCAAGAAAAGCCAATTATGAAGCAAACAATAAACATCCTGAATTAAATCAACCTACAATGAAAAAAGATTCAGGCAGGGAGATTGATACGAATGGCGATCCCTACATTGAACCCGAAAATGATCCCTGGCTTTTGTAACTATTGAATAATGAAATGTGGCATTAGCGGTACTATCAGGTCTAAGAGGAATAGACAAATTTATAGGCTCGAATGTAGCTGAAATAATTCCTGGCCCTCATAGACTTGACAATACCTTATTTTTAATGCTCTTGGAGTATGGTAATGATTTGACTCTTAATCTGTTCTCAGGGTTATCCAGGCCATTACAGTATACCCTTAAGCAGGAGAGATGCAGAAAGCAGCAGAAATAAAGTATATCTTGCTCATATATTTCCTTTCCTTCAATGAACATTGCTATTAATTCGTCTGAAACTTCGGGATTTTCATCATATTCAAAGAACCTCTCTGCGTCTTCTCCTTCAAAAACAAGCCCGAGTTCAATAGGTTTTGCTATTTGCGAATCTTCTTTTTATGATTCTACTATCTGTGTTTTAGTGTTATTTATTTTAAAATAAAAACTGTACATTTTAGTCTAAATACGCTAATTATTTATAAACTTCTATCGTAAAATATAGGACATGAATTGTTTTTAATAAGGCCTGTGCATTACTTTAAATGATTATAACCTGAAAAATAATCCAATCCAGCTTATACAACTTCGTATTTGCAAATTGATAAAAATTATTAATTATATTACTAAGTTTTGAAAAACTTGCTTTATTATTAAAAACGTAACTTTTTTATGAAATAAATTACAATACAATTTAAAAAAATAGTAGTCATGAAAAGAATATTTTACACTGCCCAATTGAACAAATTATCATTCTTAGGACTTACGCAGTTGAACTGAGTAATCAATATGCTTTAAAAATTCAACTCTCTAAAATCTATATTATCTCAATGTCTATTGTGCTTGATTATGCACTTCAAGTTCGTAAGTCCTAATTCTCTGTAGGAGATAATAATCATGGAGGAAGATTTTTGCAAAGAAAACTTAGAGAAAATTGAAAAAAGATTCTTCTCCATAGCTGAGATAACGGGGCAATTAATATTTGACGGTGATGCAAAAACAGGAAAGATTGAATGGTCCGGATCCATAGAAGAGTTTACCGGTTACACTCCGGAAGAATTCAGCAAATTTGATTTCGCTGCCTGTAAAACATTGATACATCCAGAAGACAGAGGAAGAGTATGGAGTGCTTTGGAGAATTCTCTAAAGACCGGAGAGAGATTTGGGCAAAAGTTCAGGTTCAGAAAAAAAAATGGGAGCTATATTTATGTGGAAGACATCTCGGTTTTTCTTAAAAATGAAAATAATTATGTATACAGAGGAATCGGCTTGTTTAAAGACATCACAGAAAATAAACATGCTCAGGAAAAACTTAAGGTAAGCGAAGAACACATCGTGAAATATCTGCAAAACTTCAGAGGTATTGGATTTGAGTTAGACAATAATTTCAATCTCGTGCTGTTGCACGGAGCTGTAGAGGAAATTACAGGCTATAAAAGTGAAGAGTTTCTATCAGGAAAAACAAGTTTTGCTCAGCTAGTGAACCCTGAGGATAAAAGCAACTTTCTTCAAAATCGGAAAAAACTAAGCACTGGATCTAACTCCCTAGTTGAACAAGAATATAGAATTTTGAATAAGAATGGGAATATAGTTTGGGTCTTTGAGTCTATTCAGTTTGTACACGATATAGATAAGACAAACCAATTTTACCAGGGTTTCATTCAAGATGTGACTGAGAAAAAAATTGCTAAAGAAATTATTGACAAAGCTGAAAAACTTCGCAAAAAAGAAATCCACCACCGGATTAAAAACAATTTGCAGGTAATCTCCAGTCTCCTAGAATTAGAGTGCGAAAACTTAATGTCCAGTAATCTTGAACATGAAAAAATTACTGAAGCATTTCGAGAAAGCAATAATCGAATTGTATCTATGTCTATAATCCATGAAGAGCTGTATAACTCCAAAAATATGGAGACAATCAACTTTGCTTCATACCTAAAAAAATTAACAGATGATCTTTTCAAATCATATAAAGTAGGAAGTTCTGATATACAATTGATCTTAGACGTGGAAGATATTTTTTTTGAAATGGACAATGCAATCCCTTTGGGTATCATTGTCAATGAACTCATTTCTAATTCCTTGAAATATGCTTTTCCAGAAGATAGAAACGGGAAAATTCACATCAAACTCTACAGGGACGTTAATAATAAAAAAGAGGTTTTGACTTCTCTGTGCAGACATTATACATTAGTTGTTGAAGATGATGGTGTTGGTTTACCCGATTCAATTGACTTTAGAAATACTAGTTCTCTAGGCTTACAGTTAGTAAATATTCTTGTTGATCAAATCAATGGCAATATCGAACTTAAAAATGAGTCCGGAGCAAAATATACAATACAGTTTATGGATTCTCCAATCTAAATGCTTTCAATGAAATAACCTATGAAATTTATTAATTTTAGTTAAATCAGCTTACTAAGGATGGTAGTAATCATGATAACATCTATATATGATACGTTATGGGAAGGCTATTATTCGAGCTACAAGGGAGTTGCAAGCCCTCATCGAAAGCCAGGTCTTTTTAAATGGCTTTATGATAACTACATATTTCTTCATCTTTCTTGCGTTGATTCTTCTAGTGTCTACAAGCTTGCCGACTTCAAAGCATGTCTGGCTCTAGTGGATACAGCCATTGATGACTGTTGTGATAATGCATCTTTTATAGAGGAGAATGGTGGAGACAAATTCAGTTATGAAATGTTAAGTATCCTTTATAATGCGGACAAAATTGTACCCGGAACTTACAATCCATTACAACTTAACTTAGATAATCTTTATACAAAAACTACATTTGATATTTTTTCTGATTTCCTTATGAATCATCTAACATCCCTTCCAAGATACCATGATTTCAAAAGTGAGTTTTTCCTATCAATAAGAAACGTAGCCGGGTCAATGGAGTTCTCTTATATTTTGAACAAAAATAAGATTGCATACCCTTATTCTCTTGTTGTCCAGAATAAGGGTCCTTCCACAATGGTTGCAGTTCTCTCAATACTTGATTTGATGTCCTCCGAAAGTTTTGATGCTTCGGAACTTGGAAAAGCAATAGCTCTTTTTAATATGGCAGATGTTGTAGCAATGCTAAATAACGCGGTCAATACATGGAAGAAAGAAATAGTTGAAAGAGACTACAGTAGTCCGGTAATTTCATTAGCTCTTGAGAAAAAACTTATTAAATTCAGTGATTTCGAAAATCTCAGCACAGAAAAAATAGAAGAAAAGCTGTTACCATTATCTTTAATGGTAAATGAAGATCTTAACAGAAAGTTATTGTTTATGGAAGAGTTTGCTGAGATTTATGAAATAAAAAGCTTTGATGCGTTGAGGTATATTAACAATTATAGAACTTATGCATTTGAAAGCCAAAAAAAGAATAAAGAAATTTCTCAAAGACAAACAGGTTCAATTTAAAGAGTGTAAACAGGTTTTAGATAAAAACTATATATTCTCTTAAATGGCGATAATCTGAAAAAAATACCCTAAGTCAACTTATACAAAAGACAATGAAGCCTTGCAATCTTATGTCAAGGATGTAAGGATTCTCATCCCTCAGAAATAATGAGACCCTCGGGGCTGCAATTCCTAAGGACCAGCATAAAACCCCGTGCCTGGATATTCTCCTAATAACTGGTATGCGCTATGCTGAAATGCTCAGGCTCTACGACCATAAAGAATGGTACAACGAAAAAAGAAACATAATTCACCTTTCAGAAGTACAAAGAAAACACAAAAGAAGACAGTTAGAAAGAACTATTCACCCTCTGCCTTCAATGTTCAACTACACGCTTAAGGATATCTGGGAAGCTCGCAGGCTTGGAAGGAGAGAGCCAGATTTTCAGGTTTTGCAGCTTTTTCTTTCTTGGGCTCTCGTTGGATTCGAGGGCAATCTCGGCTGAAAATAGGCTTATGCTGTCCTTCCTGTACCTTCCTGTGAGACGATCTGAAGCCGGTTCTAGTACGCCCTTCAAAAAATAACGGCTTGTAGGGCTTCTATTGGCTTGGCTTTTTTGTCTTCTCTGATAGCGGGCTGGAACAAATCCAATTTTTTATTTCCATTACGCAGTATAAGGCTCCGTGTTGAGAACTCGTTGATTTTTCGAGATAGCCCTGAAAATAGTTGCCTACGGTCTTGTCTGCGGCTGTCGAGAAAGGAGTCTCCTACCTTATTGAGATAAAATCGAGGAGTTTCGGTATCGTTTTCTTGACGGTGAAGTTGTGTTATACGAGTCCATTGACACCTCATTTACATATCTGGATAAAGAAACAGAATTATTTAAGGTAGTAAATGTTCCCATGCAGGACACGATTGAGAAGTTTGTACAACTGGTAACCGTAACAACAGAAAATCAAAAAGAACATTTTACAGGACCTGTAGAAAACGATGTATATCAGTTCTCTGCCTTGCCGTGGATAACATTTACGCACATTTCGCACACGGATTTCGGAAACAGGGAAAAAGCGCAGCCCATATTTGATTGGGGAAAATATCACGAAAGAGAAGGCAAATTTATGATGCCATTTTCAGTCCAGGTTCATCATGTATTTGTTGATGGTATTCATATTGGCAAACTTGCGGATGAGCTGCAAAGATATCTGGATGAAGTGTAAATAAGCATAATGGGAGGACCGGTAGTTCATTAATTTTTACTTTTCTTGAAGTTATGTTTTCAGAATACGTAGGTTTAACAGAAAAACATCTGCATGTAAGAAATATGTGAGTGAGCCAATACCTTACACAATTTTGATTCCCAGAATCCACGCAGCGAGTTCTATTGCTTGCCCGACACTAACTGTAGCTCCTCTGAGTTCGTTGCGTGTATCGGATACTGTGATCCCGTCAATGATACAATCCGATAAGTCGATGTCTTTGAGTGAGGTTTTAAAGAAATCCGTTCCAGTGAAATTAACTGCTTTCAGCATGGGCTTCTTTAACCGAATCTCGGATAAGAAGGCTTCCGTGAAATTACAGTCAAGAATGGTGCAGTTCTCCAATACAGAACTTGAAAAATCTGCATATCGAAAGGAACCATCCGCTAAAGAGGTTTCTTTCATGTGGCTCTTGCTGAAGTTGCTGCCATCGCCCTTGCACGTTAATATTTTGGAGTCTTTCCAGTAGCTGTCCATAAAAATGCAATTTGCAAAATTGCAGTTATCAAATACCGAATTGTAAAAGCTGGCTTTTGAAAAATCACATTTGTTGAACTGGCATTCTATAAATTGTACTGATTCAAATTCTATCCTTGCGATGTCGACATCCGAAAGCATCTCGCCTTCAAAGCGCACCTTCTCTATATATTTATCATCAGATTGTGCAGCTATAATTTGGCTTTCCAGCATGCTTCCATCTCCATAGACTGATGTTTCTAAATGATTATTGACAGAATTATTTATTTGTTTTTTGTGAGTGCCATCTCATATTTGTCCATTGGCATTATGAGAATCTTCCATATAAGCCAGAAGCGATACAGGATATAGATATTATCTAATGATAGATGAGTGAGCCTTGCAGTGTTATGCGGTATATTGGACGTGGTGGCGCGCAAACAAACCGGAAACGGCTCTTGCATGAAGCGGCACACTATTACAAACGGAATCTTTGGAAGAACAATGAATGCTGGGTAATCACATTATCAAAATAGGCAAAAGTATAAAGGGAGAGTTCACCGTTATAAGCGATTACTAACTTTTAAGCAGTAAATTAATCTTAACTTTTCTAAAGTTGTGCTTATAGCTCTTAATTGTTTTTAATATGTCTTAAATATATGAATATGAAAAAGCAATTAAGTAGCTTTTTCAGAAAAATCACGGAAAGTCTAACTATGAATAATTTTAAAAAACTAGGCCTCAGTAATGCTGTTTTGAAATCAATAGATGAACATGGCTTTGAAAGCCCTACAGCAGTACAGGAAAAATCAATTCCCCTAATACTTGCTGGGGAAGATGTTATAGCCGGAGCCGCAACAGGTTCCGGAAAAACACTCGCATTTGCTTCCGGCATATTACAAAATTCCGAAAAAGGAAAAGGAATTCAGGCTTTGATCCTGACCCCTACAAGAGAACTGGCGGAGCAGGTGGCAAATTCTTTCAGGAAATTCTCAAAATACGACCCGTTAAATATCGTATCTATCTATGGCGGTGTAGGGATCAATCCACAAATTAAAGAATTAAAGAATGCCGAGGTTGTTGTGGGAACACCCGGCAGGCTACTCGATCATATCAGCAGAAATACCATCAAATTCAATAATGTGAAAACCCTTGTCCTTGATGAGGCAGACCAGATGTTTGATATGGGATTCAAAATGGATGTAGAAAAAATTATCAAGGAATGTCCTCAAAACAGGCAGACCCTTTTGTTCTCTGCAACCGTTACAAAAGATATTGCCCAGCTTTCCCGCAAGCACATGGAAAACCCGGTTCGAGTATCAGTAGAGTCTTATATCGACCCGCAAAAATTGAATCAGGTCGTTTATAAAGTACAGGATGACATGAAATTATCTCTGCTCGTGTATCTTCTACAAAATGAAAAGTCAAACCTCGGGATGGTTTTCTGCAACACAAAAAGAAACACTGAAAAAGTCGCAAAAAACCTGAGAAAATCAAGTATCAATGCCGTGGCAATTCATGGAGGATTGACACAGAACGAACGAACTCGCATAATGGAAAAATTCCATTCCGGGAACATATGTGTCCTTGTATGCACAGATGTAGCCGGAAGAGGACTTGATATACAGGGTGTTTCCCATGTTTACAATTATGATATTCCCAGGGAGAGTAAACAGTATATTCACAGGATTGGAAGAACTGCACGAGCAGGAACAGAAGGAAAAGCGATAAATATCCTTTCCAAAAATGATCATGCTAATTTCATGAGTGTGCTGAAAGACAATGATGTAGATATTAAGGAACAGGCACTACCTGCTCTGAAGAAGATTGTAATTGAAAGACCGGAAATAAGATTGCCAAAGCCGGTAAATAGGATGAACAACCCCTCCAGAAAAGGTCATAAACCCAGGCACAAAAACTATTAGACGCCGTTCGTCTGTGCATTGCATTACAACTAACCATTTGATCGATTGGCATCGGCAGGAGCAATGGACTGCTCCCGCAAAACCCAGGCACGAGAATAAGAACGACGGCCAGTTCGTGCCACTACGATGTCAAAATGCACCCTTCCGATGCCTTCGGACCAATGAGCAGAGGTCGTCGACTGCGGGGTGGAAGATCTATGCTAAAATCAAATTGCGTGCGGCCACCCCAACCTGAACAGGCTGCCCGACAATTACCCCCGGTAATAACTGAATTTCTTCTTCTCCAATTTAAAAGCCTTAAATGCCTTTTCTACCATCTTTTTAGGGACCTATAGTGAATAGAAAAAACAGACTTTTACTTTGTTGCCAGAACTTCCACCACGACTTTATTTCCGTGCTCTCCGGAATTAACTTGAATTTAACCAACTCTCCCATGAAGTCAAAAACCGGACCATAGAACTCAATTGACTCAAAGCCGCGCCGAATTATATTATAGGGTTTTGAGGTTCCAGCCGGTGGTGAAGACAGTTTTCCTTTAGGTTTAATTCCATGCGCTCCCTGGTTAATTAGCTTTTATTATTCCTGAATGCTCGTAAATTGCATCTCATATTCTTTCTTTTCACGCGCCGCGCTCCGCTTGAACCCACCTGCGTACAGTAGATAAAAATGAAATCATTAGCCGCGCTGGGAAGTCTGACCCCCAAAATATCAACCATGTAGCCAGGGACGACCAGAATTTTGGCTTCAGAAAAATTCCTGCAGGTCAGCAGGAAAGTGAAAGTACTCGGTTGAGCCGTTTAAAAGGCGAAAATAAAAAAATCGATTAATTCATTACGGGGTGTTTCATCCTCTCAGGAAGGAATTAAAAAAATGATTATTAATACTTTCTTATGAAGTTGTTTGAAAAATTTATCTAAATGATTGATCTAAATAAACTCAACTATTTACAAATTTATATTTACATGTACGTGTAATTGTACAAAAAAAAGCATTTAGAGGAATGATACATTAACAAAGAGATTATATACAGAAACTATTTTCTTTTTTCTAAATTTTTAGGCAGAAGTTGCCATGTTTTAAATATTTTGATTTCAGAATCATTCAAACGATAGGAAGAGAAAACGATAATGAACCATGCAGGATACGATTGAAAAGTTTGTACAACTGGCAACCGTAACGGCAGAAAATCAAAAAGAACATTTTACAGGACCTGTAGAAAATGATGTATATCAATTCTCGGCCTTGCCGTGGATAACATTTACTCATATTTCACACACGGATTTCGGAAACAGGGAAAAAGCACAACCCATATTTGATTGGGGAAAATATCAGGAAAGGGAAGGCAAGTTTATGATGCCGTTTGCAGTCCAGGTTCATCATGCATTTGTTGATAGTATTCATATTGGCAAACTTGCGGATAAGCTGCAGAGATATCTGGATGAGGTATAGATTAATCAGTCACTAATTTTTTACTTTTTTAGGTCTTCAGAATACTTAGGTTTTACGATAAGAACTATACATTTTTTTAACCTCAAAAGGAGTTTTGAAGCGAAATTATTTCAGACAAAGCATCAGTAAACAATCAAATCAATGATGAAGTAAATACCTTACATTCGGAATAATACTTACAATCAGGACTCTTTTCAAATATGCAGGTCTATTGCCTTATTACAATGATAATTTCTTCATTTTTTGTATGTTCCTTTTGTGAGCCCCATTATTGCACCTATTGCACCAGCGCCAATAGTAAGGATTGATTTATTGTTGCTTATTAGTTGACCAGTTTGTGGATCGGTTAATGCTACCATAAAAGACGAGATTAGATATATTGCTAACATAGCAACTATTGCAAAGAATAATATATTTACTATTTTTTTAGCAGGAGTTCTGTACGGTTCATCTAGCAGTTCTGCTAACCCCATAAATAATTCAAACAAGCCTGGTTCGGAGCTAGGTTGTTTTGTTGCTACATTGGGTTCCTTTTTAGTTCTTGATTTTTTTTGTGTTTGTACCATGTAGACTCCTTTTGTTTATGGTTAATTTTATATTTTTATAAAGTGTTACATTAATACTTAGTTAACATTTAGTAAATTATCTCTTTTAGTATATTAACACAGCTTGCTGTTTTTGTGTGAAATCATAAATCTAATGAAGTCTCTAAATAGAAAATTGCTTGAAATAATAAACATGATGAATAAACAGATTTTATTGTATAACTTTATTGAGACAGAAAGGTTAGCAAAATAATGTATGCTTTCTATTCTCGAAAACCAAAAAGGAAAATTTATAAACACCAACTTGATATGATTTTACGGTGTTTGGCAGTTGGTCGACCAAGATAAAATTCATAATCAATGTCCAAGCGTTGATCAAATAGAAAGTACTGTCAACTTCACAGTCCCTAGTTTTGAGCTCTACTTCTTCGTATTTCCGGCCATTGCCGACTTTATCAAAACTACTCTGAAGAAATGTTCCTGGTGTTAGAGTCAGTACGTTTGTCATATGTTATGCAAGTTCCCTGGATGTTAAAAAAGAAAATTGAATTCTTATTAAGGTCTTTTAATTTTAAGACTTTTATTATACTTGCAATTTGTAAATATGTAATGCACGCAGTATATAGTCTGTCAGTAATCCTGGAGCTCGGCTACATATCACCATTTTTGAGAATCAGTTCACAGATCCTACATTCCACAGTATTTTTTTCAAAAATCAATAGTTTTTATGATAGCGTTTTTAAAACAGTATCAAGTAATTTAAGCACGTAATGGCACTTGGTGAATATTGAATAATATCGTTTTTTTGGTCTCTAAATATATCATATAGTTGCTTTTACATCCTGCATAAAAATTCAATAAATCTGTGTTAGATTGAAAATCGATAACATGAACCATTATAAAATCTGAAACGTTACTGTGGAAAAAGTGAATTACATTAAGTTAACTCTTTAATCATTTTGATGATTTCTTCCACATTATATATAGCTTCAATGACATCTTTATGATTAAAGTTTTTAGCATTGTTGTGAATTACATTATTTCGATTAGTATATGCCCTACTGACAGAAGCAAGAACTGTGTTGATTGATTCATCCATTTTTACTTTTCCAACATAAAATAATGAAAATTTTATCAAATCCATCAAGCTTACTGGTTTAAAAATTTTATCTAAGTCTAATATTTTATTAGAATCTTTGAGGATTGTAGGAGATTTTTTCCGTAGATAAGCTCTTAATGTAGCTTCGAGTGATATGAATAGTTCAATATATACTAAGTTAAAATGATACTCTGTAAAATGGACTTTTGCCATCTCTAAATATTTCCTTTCTATTACAATTTTGTCAGTTGAACTTTCAGAAACAATCTCTATATCGTCAAAATCTTCTGGAGAAGTTTTACACCCCAAGACCTCAGACATCTCCAATGAGACTGTGTCTGAATCACTACAAATATCTAGCAGTGTCCGGATTTCTCTAAGAAGTACATAATTACCAAGTTCAAAAGCCTCATTATTTGAGAATGTTTCCTCTTCTTCTCTCTCATCTATTCCCTCTTTCTCATAGTCTCCTTCCCCACTCTCATAGTCAATATTAATATCAAAAGGATTTGAAAAATTTGGGTTGATATCACTAAGCCATCGATATTTATCAGCACATAAGTCAAAAATATATATTTTAACTTCTGGAAAAGGAATACCTGTTATTTCAGAAATAACATTATCTAAATCATTTAGTGTAAAATGAAGCTCTTCAAATCTACTTTTTACTTCAGATACAGTTGTTTGGTAACTGCACCAATATATTTTCTCTCCATTTTCTATTTCTTCTTCTATCTCCTTGTCCTCAGGCTTAAAAATAAAATTAGTAATAGGGTCGTTTACCGGTGGTAGCTCATATTTCCAAGCAAATACTGGATATTTTCCGATGTATAATCTACTCCAGTCACCCATTTTTATCCTTCATCTACTTTTGTGATCTAATATTTTCTAAAATTAATAGTCTCACTGTTTTTTTATGATTTATGCATAAATAATGAGCAGCTACTAGCTAAAAAAAGAAACAGCAAAAGTGCTGTTTAACTTGAAAAGAAATTCTGTAAAATCTGCCCGATAACTCCAACAATAAAGGGAGTTACCAGTTCTTTGGGTATGCGTAGCTTTCCTTCAACGGAGATCTTACCTTCAACTGTGATAAAAGATAAGCTCTCTGAGAAGCCTTTATATCCCTTGAATTTCATTTTCATATTGTTTATTTCTCGTGAAGTTTGCTCAGAGAAAGGTATTCGCAATGCCACTCGCAATACCTTTTTCTGGTTCTTTCTCGTTTTTTTAACATATTACACATGATTATATTGCTGTGTTCTATTTAAAGTTTGTCTCATATTTAAAGGCATAATAATCTTTTATTTTCCAAAAGAAGGCATTTTACATCTTTTGCATCTTTTGCATCTTTTGCATCTTTTACTACTGGCAACACCTTCTCTGGGTTTTTATTGTTTTTTGCAAATTAACTAATGACTTAATTATATTTATATGTTGCCTACCGTTACTGTTTACAACGTCATTTTATATAAGGATAACTGGTAATTTCTATTTATGATGCAGTTTATATATAATAAAGGGCTATAAAATTAAACATTCATTTAATCAAGTATATACAGAATAATAATTATCGAGAAGACAAGTAGCTAATTCAGGTTTTATCCAGCATGGCTTATGAAAATTGTTTGTTCACTCAATCATTTCACTCAGATAGGAATAAATAGGCCCTGATTGAAAAAGTGGCCAGAATTGCAAAATTTCACAGAAAAACAGGAACATAAGGGCTTTAGGTTGCTTCGGGCTGCTAAACCCTTATATCCATCATTGAGATACTACTCGCCAGCCCAAACCATTGGTTCTCAAACAAACCGATAAAACCATCAGTGGATCCAATAGAAGACTCGGTAAAATTTCAAGATTTGAATAATAATTGAGATAGTATTTTACTTTAAAACCCCATCTATCCAAATGAAATCCCTCTTTAGATCGTGATAATATTTCCTAAGTATATCTATGTGAATTTGTGAATTTTTAGCTTCTTCGAGGGGTACGCAAAATAATTCTATTGGAGAATCTGGATTTCCCCCTAAACCCAAAACTACATAAAACGGGATTTTCCTATCGCGAGAATAAGAAAAGTATCTGTCTATTGGTCTGGATACGACCAATTAAAAAATCCATTTATCAGACGAGATCGATATTTGCATTCAACACAAAAAGTTTCATTTGTCGTTCTATCTCTGACCACCAAGTCTGGATTGCAATCTGACTCTACGTAACGATTGTGCTTTCTACACATATCCGTAGTCCACTCTACTATAGAAAAAAGTTTGTCATCAAATTTATCAACAACGTATCTTTCAAATTTATTTCCTTTTTCTACATTCTCAGATTCGACATCAAGCTCATTTTGATAAGCATCTGGTGATAGCTGCTCTTCTGAATGATAACAATTTTCGGCATTTTTCTCTGAATCAGTAGATCCAATATTCGTAAATCTATGATTATACCTTATATAACAAATGATTAAAGATATCAAAGCAAGTGCTATGAATACATAATAATATGTAACAATTATCTGCATAATTTCTTTCAAAATCTTTAAAATAAAGTATAAGCATATAAGTACGATTACAAGCTTATCTCTATTCGAGATTCCTTTTTTATAAGATCTGTAAGATCTCTGGTTATAGTATCTGTAATTTTGTTTACGTGTCACCATCGATAGCTCCTAAAATTCTAGCATAGGGCCATAGATACATTAGCTAAAAAAATATAAAAAGTTAATCTAGATTTGAAAATAAAATCATTTTTGAAAAACCACAAAGGAAAGCCAAGCAATGGACTCAAGGAAAGTAACATTGAGAATTGTCACTTTTCCCCCTTTCGCACAAGCCAGATAGGTGAGCGGGCAGAATGCAGAATAAAACGAAGGAAAAAAGTTAATTTTACTTATCCTCATACATCACTTTATATACTCTTATTGGATTAATTAAACAAATTTATTTCCATATATTT
The DNA here is from genome assembly GCA_002496565.1 of Methanosarcina sp. UBA289. GTDB lineage: Archaea > Halobacteriota > Methanosarcinia > Methanosarcinales > Methanosarcinaceae > Methanosarcina. The sequence continues at coordinate 91,325 of DAKJ01000016.1, forward strand.
TAAAGAATTGTTTCATATCATATACTATATATAATGAATTGATCTTTTGTAATTAAGTTGCTCTCAGCTTTGGAATTCTCTCTCGCCGGGGAGATATGTGTGGTGTTACATCATGCAAATGACATACTATGGCAAAGGTGAACCTCGTCATCAAAACTAGGAACGAGATCCGCTTCGCTAGAATCTCGTTTCATTAAAGCGCCCAGCGCTTTAGTGAGGGCAACTACATGAGGTTTATTGAATCCTAAATATATTGGTGGGATAATTGGCAAATAGATTAACAAAAAATGAAAGAATGAAAGTTTTATTCGATAATTATTTTGAAGAAGGAATTATTTCCCCACTAAGAGAGATAGAATATAATGACAATTTTAAATCTTTCAAAAAATTGAAGTCTCAGAAATTACCTTATATATATGATGCCAATCATTTTTGTCTCTTATCGAACTCTTCATCAAAACAAGTCAATTATCTTCTGTTAAAAAAAGAGAAAGCTTACGTTACGTTTAACTTACCTAAAAAAGTTGGAGGCTTTAGGGAAATAAACGCTCCATCAAAAAGCATGAAGCACGTTCAAAGATGGATATTGGATCACATTTTATACAAAATTAGCGTTGGAGATTATGTTCATGGCTTTGTTCCAAAAAGATCAATTTTGACAAATGCTTCAATTCATGTAAGTCAAAATTTAGTTTTAGGAATTGATATAAAGGATTTTTTTCCAAGTATAGATTTCAATTCGGTTTTTAGAATTTTTAAATCTGTTGGATATACTCAAAAAGTTGCTCATTTTCTCGCGGCTTTATGTACATACAAAGGTAAGTTACCTCAAGGAGCACCAACTAGTCCAATGTTAGCTAACTTAGCTATTACAAGTCTTGATACTATAATCGACAAGTATTGTCGGAGAAGAAATTTTAAATATTCAAGATATGCAGATGATATTACGATTTCGGGGTCTCATAATCTTCCAATGCACAAACAAAAAATAATAGAAATTATCGAAGGGAATGGGTTTACTGTCAACGAGGAAAAAACTAGATTACATTCAAGAGGCTCTAGGCAAAAAGTAACCGGGTTGGTTGTTAATGATAAAGTAAGTATTGGTAGGAGTCGGAAAAAGACTCTAAGAGCAATTGTACATAATATCTTAAAAAATGGATATGAAATAGAGAATCGAGAAAAAGATCCTTTTTTTAAGGAGAAAATTTTTGGTGAACTAGCATTTGCTAGAATGGTGGAACCTGACTTTGCTAATCCTCTTATAGAGAAGCTTAAATGTGCTAACTGGGCAAGTTACGATGAACAGACAATCGATTCAAGAGAAAGTGAACTTTTCATGAGATCACTTGAGAAAAAAAGTTATCATAAACCTGTTGATGCGACTCAAATTATTGAATCTGAGAGCGATTTTTTAAAGGCTATTTCTTCTACTATTGCAGAATTGAAGCACTATATAGAAGATCGAAGGTGGATTGAACCATTTTGGGATGATGCTCGTGTAATTGAGATAAATGGTGAAAAGCATAAGATACCAGCAAGCCCTAAAAAAGAAACAAAAATTCAACCTACATTACATGTTTTTTTTAACCGAAATTTGCTTCCTTTAGGCGTACAAGTTTTAAGGGAAACAGACGAAGGAGTTGGAAAGCTTGACTTTAAATTCCTAGTTACGCTAAAAGGAAATATTCCATTAAATGTTTGTGCTGAGTTTAAATTAGCTCATAATGAAGAATTGGAACATGGTCTAACTAAACAATTGCCTTTATACTTGAAAGCAAGCCCTTCTAAGTCGGGAATATTTTTGGTTATGTGGTTCAAAGATGATAAAGGGAAGTACTTTAGCAAGCCAATTAGTCAAAATAAATCACAGATGCTTAATATGATAGAAGAAGCGATAAAAGAAATCAATAACAAAGAAAAATTTAAGATAGAATCAATTTTAATTGATGCATCTAAAAAACCTTCTGCTTCTAATAACTAATAATTTTTAGTTTTTTTAAGAATATTAACTGGCTTCCCCAGTTTATACAGAAAATAACTAAATGAAAGTGAAATCTGCTGTTTTGTTGAAGTTATCAGAATAAATTGGAATAAGCAAGAGGTCTTTTAAGAAGTTTTCAATATTTATCTTATTTACTTGGCATGAAAGTATGTTATTATTTATTTTTCACGTACTATTTCTTCTCTTTTTTCCCATATAAAGCTCCAAAAGCCATTCCAAGAGCAGGTCCGAGAGCAATCCCCAGGGTTAGATTGTCCATCATAAGGCCAAGTATCAAACCGAATGACATGCCAAGGGAAAGTCCAATCGCCATTGCGTCTTCTTTTTCATTTTTGCTCTCATTTTCTTCCTCTTTAGCACAGCTTTTAATGCATTTATTAGCCTTATCGAGCCTTTTCCCTAGACGTGAGAATATAAGTAAAACGGCTATAACAATGACAATAAAAATTACAATTATTCGTAGAGATGCAGAATCGATCATTATTTTGAATTTGCCACTTTACTATAAAAAGAGTGTGAAAAGAGAAAAGAGTTTAAAATGAAGTCAGTTCTCCAACAGGGAACTTTTTCAGCCGGAATAAGAAGGAATTTTCAGGCACAATTGAATTATTACAGGACAAAATATCAAAATATTTATCCATTTAACCAGATACTTTCATCTTATGAACAATCATAGCGAAACAGAAAGTTCAGGTTATAATTCAGTCCATGTTGACGCCGATAAAATTCCAGGATGGAATAAAGAACTTGAACTGGCTTTTTCTGCCTACAAAGGCCCTTACATTCCCGGAAGAGTTGCATCAAGGCATAAAACGGTCTGCGAGGTCCTTGTCTCTGGAGCTGTCGTACAGGCTGGAATCTCAGGTGCGCTTCTGAAAATTGGGAAGCAGCCGGTTGTAGGAGATTTTGTCGTTTTGCTTGACCAGCCTGAACTGGGCTCACGCATGGTTGTGAATATTCTGCCCAGGAGGACCTGCCTTTCAAGAGGGTCAGCAGGAGATGGGGGCGGGGAGCAGGTAATTGCTGCAAACCTTGATACCATTTTTATCGTGACTTCAGTTGGTAAGGATCTCAACCTTCGAAGGCTTGAGAGGTATCTTGCCATTGTGTATTCTTCAGGTGCAAACCCTGTGATTTTACTTAACAAAATAGACCTTGAAGATAACCCAACCCGACTGGTAGAAAAAGTCCGGTCTATTGCAGGTGACGTGCCGGTTATTCCGTTAAGCGCCCTTTCAAAAGCCGGGCTTGATGAACTTAGCCCTTACCTCAACCCGGGGGAAACAGTTGCATTAATAGGTTCGTCCGGTGTCGGAAAATCCACGCTTATCAATGCTTTTCTTGGCGAAACCGTCCAGAAAACCGGAGATATCCGGAAAGACGATGAAAAAGGAAGGCATACAACCACAGTCCGCCAGCTCTTCCTGCTTCCGAATGGAGCGGTTCTTATAGACAATCCCGGGGTCAGGGAAATCCAGCTTGGGGATTCTGCAGACGGGCTTGAGAAAGCTTTTTCCGAGATCGTTGATGCAGCCCGCAATTGCAAGTTTAAAGACTGTACTCACCGGGACGAGCCGGGCTGTGCTGTACTGAAGGCGGTTGAAGACGGGATTATTCCTGAGGAACTGCTTGCCAGCTACCACAGATTAACTGAAGAACTCGTATTTCAGTCAAAGAAAGTGGAGATCGGGCTAAAGCGGCTTGAAAAAGAAAAATGCAGGAAAATAGCGTTGGATATTAAAAAATACAAGAAATCTACGGGGAAGCTGTAAGATGAAGCGTATTTCTAGGCAGGATCCATCAGGAGTTTATTAATCTCTTAATTTGTCAGTCGATTAGCATTGTATTGTGTTTATTGTGTTTATAGTTTTTATTTTACTGCCTCGGCATGCTGTGTGATTTAATCGACTGAAGCTAATCGACTGAATCATCATTTTTTGTTCTCTCTAAATAGCGCAATGCCTAAAAATAAACAACACTTTTTTAACTGCATAGGTTTCGTGAAAAGCACGAATCCAGATTTAGGAGGCACTTATATGGCAAGTAATGTTTATTTTGCAGACCTAAGGGCGAAAAATCCTCAGGAGAACACTATCAGCAAGATTCAGAGACTTTTTGACGAAGCAGGTTTTGCTGAACTTCTTGGAGAAGGTGATCTGACTGCAATTAAGATCCATTTCGGAGAGTATGGAAACGACGGATATATAAATCCGGTCTTTGTGCGGCAGGTTGTGGAAAAGATCCGGGCAGCCGGAGCAAAACCGTTTATTACGGACACAAATACGCTTTACTCAGGCAGCCGGCATAATGCAGTTGACCACCTGACTACAGCGATTGAACACGGTTTTGATTATTCTGTTGTCAGGGCCCCGCTTATCATATCGGACGGTTTGAAGAGCCAGAGTGCTGCAGATGTAGAGATCGGGAAGAAGCATTTCAAATCCGTAAAAATAGGGTCGGATATTGCTGCTGCCGATTCTATGATTGTGATGTCCCATTTCAAGGGGCATATAGTAGCCGGTTTTGGAGGGGCTATCAAGAACCTCGCTATGGGCTGTGCCCCAGCAGCCGGCAAGAAGGATCAGCACTTCAGAACAAGTCCGCATGTTATTCAGGATAAGTGCATAGGCTGCCAGAAGTGTGTTAAAATCTGTCCTGTGGGAGCTTCGTCTCTTCTGGGAGAGGTTTCAATGATTGAACCCACTATCTGTATAAGCTGTGGGCAGTGCATGGAAGTTTGTCCTGCAGGAGCTATAACTATAGATTGGGAACACGATATTCCGGAGTTTCTGGAGAGTCTTACAGAGTATGCTTACGGGGCAGTAAAAGGAAAGGAAGAGAAAGTAGGTTATATAAATTTCCTGCTTAAAGTTACACCTGACTGTGATTGTGTGCCCTGGAGTGATGCTCCTATCGTGCCGGATATAGGGATTCTAGCTTCAAAAGACCCTGTTGCCCTTGATCAGGCAAGCTATGACCTCGTAAATAGGCAGAAAGGGCTTGTTAACTCCTCTCTGGAATGCAATCACGAAGCTGGAGCCGATAAGTTCAAAGGGACATGGCCAATGATTGATGGAACTCACCAGCTCAAGTACGGAGAAGAAATAGGGATGGGGCGTCGTGAGTATAAATTGGTTGAGATTTGAGCTAATGATTTGAGTTAATATAAACACAGATTGAAGTCTGAGTTTTTAAAGACCGGTTGAAATTCGACTCATTTAAAGAATTAATTCTTTGAAAAATCAATTCTCAATAATTTTTTCTTTTTACTTATTCCGTTAAGTTGAAAGCCCTGAGTATAGGCTCAGTTATAAAGATTAAATAAGTCAATTTTCAGGTCAATTTTTAATCGATTTACAACTCAATTTTAGTTGATATAATCGCAAATCTATTTTTTAAAAAGATAAATATAGCAGATGCCACCACTTAGTATATGAATTAATCTTACCCAACTTTACTGGAGATGAATTAGAGTGACCATCTGGGAATATGATGTTAAAGAGATAAGGTTCAGTGAGTGGTCAAAGGCAAAAGAAGATCTTAACAGCCTCGGGACTGAAGGCTGGGAGCTCATCAAATTTGCGGATGATATCGACGAAAACGGTATGATAGCAGCTGTTTTTAAAAGGTCGGTCGATTACGTTGATGCATCTCTATAATGTTCTTTTTTAAATTTATCGTTTTTATCCTATTTTTTTCTGTGTAAACTGCCATTTTAAGTGTTGGGCCTATAAGTTGTTTAGGTTTTCTTAATTTTTTAATTTTTATCTTAACCTGAGTTAAAAATTTATGATCTTTTCCTGTGAATAATGCTTCTTTTTCCTTGAGCAGTATAGATTTTCCATAGGTAACACCTTTTATTAACAATGCTTACTTATTTTGTTATAAGACAAAGTTTTAATCATATTAAATATTACTATATCTTAAAAAATTAATATCCAGATGGATAATTAATATCTAGATGGATAAAATTCAGAGTGACATGTGGAAAAGTAAGAATCAGGAGCCAGGGAATGGAAAATCAAATTGGAAATAAAGTAGAACCCGACAAGGAAGATTGTACACAAAATAAAGAGAGAAATCTGGAACTCAACAAACAAAATAAAGAGAGAAATTTGGAATTCAACAAGCAAAATAAAGAGACATATGGGGTAGAAAGCCAACTGAGTGCCGGAATAAAAGTAAAATATGGAAATGGAACTGAAAAAGTCGCTGAATTGATGCAAAAGCCTGATATAGATTCCGACCGCTTTTTCAAGCTTATCGATTCTTCTATTCAGGGTTTAAAAGAGTACAGGCTGATTATTTCGGCTCTTGAGCTCGGAATATTTGAAGCGCTCAAAACTCCGTTATCCTCAAGAGACCTGGCTGAAAAGCTTGGCTGTGATCCTCTGCTCATGCCTCACTTCTGTGAAGCTCTTTATAATCTTGGCCTGCTCGATCGGTTTGAAGAAGGGGCATTTGAGGAAGAGGGGAATGTACTGAGTAAGGAAAAAGCTGAGAAAAGAGACCTCGATTCCGAAGGCAGATGTGGATATAAATCGGAAGACGAATCTGAAGAAAAATCTGAAGAAAAATCTGAATCCCAAATCCAGAGCGGCGGAGCAAGAAACGGTACTGCCGTATACCTTGTTTCGGAGCTAAGTGCTGCTTATCTTCTGGAAAGCTCTCCGTTTTCGCAGCAGCACTACCTTGCCGGAAGGTTAAAGAATGTCGAACTCTGGAATCGTCTCCCTCAAATAATGAAAACTGGACCTGAGATTTTCGAGAAAGGAACTTATTTCCAAGAGGTTGTCCATTCAATGGCTGAAAACGCACGCTGTGGAATGCTTCAGGAAACCGTAAAAATCGTTACGGAGCATGTTGAATTCGAGAAGGTCAAAAAGCTGCTTGACCTTGGAGGAGGGCATGGACTTTATGCTATTGCTTTTGCAAAACTGAATGAAAAACTTCGAGCCTTTGTGTTTGACCTGCCTCCTGTCACGGAAAAAACAAAAGAGTTTATTGAAGAGTACGGAGCGTCAAATGTGGGCATAATTCCAGGAGACTTTTTTAAGGAAGAAATTGGGGATGAGTATGATCTTATCTTTTCTTCCTTTAACCCCGGAGGGAAAGTTCCTTCCCTTATCCCCAAGCTTGCCGAAGCCTTAAATCCGGGAGGAATTTTCGTAACCAGGCAGATGCCTGACGAGAAAATGGAATCCAGCTCGCTTCTCAGCCTTGACTGGAACCTCTGGACTTTTGAAGGGGTGAAAAAAGGAGGATCAGGTTACAGTTTCGAAAACAGTATTCCTTTCACCGAATATATAGGAATGATTGGCAATTACGGGCTTGAAGTCTTCCATCAACTTGATATGAAGGACGGATCAAGAATTGTATTTGCGCGGAAAGCAATCTGAAATTGTGTTTGCGTGGAAAGCAATTTGAACTTTGCAGGAAAAAATTATAGTCCCTAATGTAAGATTTGCATTTACTTTATAACGAAGACACGGAAAGCGCAAAAGAATTGACTCCCTATTTACTTTATTCTATATTTTCCTTGCTTTCCGTGGTTAACCTTTCACTTAACATTGGTGAAGAAATTCTGGTTTTTAGCTATGAATTGTTTAGAGTTATTGTTTTCTCTAACGAAATTTAGAGCGGGAGTGCGAACATACACGCTGCTTGCAGCGGAGTGTGCCAGCACAACTTTAATTTCTTCCTGCGGAGCTGGAAAAATCTGAAACAGCAATGTTATTATGCTGTAAAACAATTTCTAAATGGGGATTGCTGTGATAAAAGAAGCCATGTTCTACGAGAAAATCGGAGACAATAAAGTACATTGCGAACTCTGCGCCCAGAGTTGCAAAATTTCCCCAGGAAAAAGGGGCTTTTGCGGGGTCAGAGAAAACAGGGACGGAGAGTTATACACTCTTATTTACGGGACGGTTTCAAGCGAAGCAGTTGACCCTATCGAAAAAAAACCGCTTTATCACTTTTATCCGGGATCTTACGCTTATTCAGTCGGGTCAATAGGATGCAATTTCCGCTGCAAACACTGCCAGAACTGGTCGATTTCCCAAGCTTGCCTGGAGGACGCTTACACAACGGATATTCCGCCTGAAGAGCTTATTCAAAGGGCCCTCCTCTCACGTTCAAGCTCAATTGCATGGACTTATAATGAGCCCACTATCTGGCACGAATACACGTACGATTGTGCAAAACTGGCAAAAGCCTCAGGGCTTGCAACAGTCTATGTGACGAACGGGTATATGACTCCTGATGCCCTGAGGCACATAGCACCCTATCTGGATGCCGCAAACATTGATATCAAGGCTTTCACTGAAAAATTCTATCATGATGTCGCCAGCGCAAAACTGGCTCCTGTGCTCGAGGCTTCTGCTCTTGCAAAACAGCTCGGGATCCATGTAGAGATTACAAATCTTATTATCCCCGGAGTAAATGATTCTCTTGATGAGCTCAGGGAACTTTCAAAATGGGCATATAAAAATCTGGGGCCTGAGACTCCCCTGCATTTTACCCGTTTCCATCCCCAATATAAAATGCAGAACCTCTCCCCAACACCTGTGAAAACCATGCAGGAAGCCTGTAAAATCGCAACCGAAGAAGGGATGAAATATGTTTACATGGGCAACGTCCCTGGCAGTGAGCACAATAATACTTTTTGCCCGAACTGCGGAAAAATGCTGATCAAAAGAGGCTTTTTCGAAATTGAAAATTACGATATTACCCCAGAGAAAACCTGTCCTAAATGTGGGGAACATATTCCCATCGTAGGTGAATATGTCGGCACAAAACAGATACCGCACGAATACTAATATTAAATGCATATAAAAACTAAAATAGAAAGAAGAGAGAAATTTTAGGGCAAGCCTCCGAATGACTAAAAAGATAGTCTCTACAAGGAGGTCTGTCATTATATTTCAGAAAAAATATTTCCCGTACCCTTCCTGAAATATTTTTTGAATTCCTTCTCGCAGGGAAGGAGTATATTTCTCGGGTTCAGCTTTGATGGTTCCATGCAGTTCTTCAAGTTCAACCCATTCCACAGACATGGCTTCTTCCGGGTCAGGACGGATTAAGTTCACAGTTTTTTCCGAACACAAACCTGAAAATACCGTGTGGAAGGCTCCTTTGTTTTCGAATATGCATGGGATTTTAAATAATTTCCGGAATGGAACCGAGATTCCTATTTCTTCAAGCATTTCCCGTTCCATGCAGGCTTCATAAGATTCGTCTGCTACAGTACCGCTTACCGAATAGGTATAACGGCCCGGATACCACCGTTTTTTAGGCGACCTTTTCTGAATAAGCATCTTATTTTCAGGGTTGAGCAGAATAAGGTGAGCAGCCCTGTGAATGTGCTTTCCCGAATAAAACTCTTCTCGCTCGCGCAGCCCAAGAAAGTTATCGTTTTTATCAACTTCACTTATCAGCTCTCCCACGAAAACACTCCTGTTTGTTGGATTGTCCCACTAATCGGTTCGGTTGAGTATAAAAAGAAAGAATTTAGATTAGAATAAAAATGAAAAATGACAGGCTTCAATAAGAGGCTAAACCTGAATTAAATGCCGTGAAAGAAAAGAGAAACTCACTTTTCAGGTATTCTCAGGGTTCAGAAACTTCTTTTGGCCTTTCTGTGGATTTCTGGATCTCATCCAGAAGCTGGTCGTCGGTCTTGCCTCTTATGTCAATCCCAAGATTCTGGGCGGTTTCCTGTAACTTAGTCTTTGGAGTTGCAGGCTCTTTTAAGGATTTCTCAAATTCCCTAAGGTTTTGTTCGGATTCCTTCTGAGCTTTTTTGAATTCTCCCACTGAACTTCCCATGGATCTGGCTAATTCAGGAAGTTTAGCTGCGCCAAAAAGGAGCACAACTACTGCAAAAATCATTATGAGTTCATTTGTGCCTATCATCGCTTGACCTCAAGCTTTTCGTTTTCTTAAATAAATATAATTTAACAGATAATAATGATCTGAATATTGTAAATATCTATAAAGCTAAGATTTTTTATATTATATAAAGTTTCTATTTTCATTTATTATTTTTAATATATTATATATTTAACTCTTCTAACATTATATATTTAACTCTTCTAACTTTGTCTCTTTTTCTAATTATATTTCTTCCTTTTGAGTCTTCTACGCAGATCTGTCTCCTTTTATCTCAGCTTGATCCCAGGATTTCAGCTTTTCCGGTGATCTTCCGGTTCAGAAAGAGATTTTTCGGCTCCCTGTTTATCTTCTAGGTCTGTACCGGTTTTCACTGTGTCGGTTTTCAGTTCTGTGTCGGTTTTTATTTCTTTACTGCTGCCTGGAGTGTCCTTTTGTTCTTTCTCTTTCTCTTTCTCTATGGGAGTCACTGTATTCCCGGTTTTTCTAGTGTAGGCATCGAACTGATTGAGTTCAAGCTCGGCAGCGCGCTGGGCTTTTTTAAATTCTCCCATTGCACCTCCTAAAGACCGTGCAAGCTCAGGAAGCTTCTGGGGCCCAAAGAGAAAGAGAGCAGCAACGATAATTGCTATCAATTCAGGTGTACCTATCATATTTGGTTATTATCAACAATCTAATATAAAAGTTCTTGTAAAAAGATTAATGAACGGCCTTAACCTGGAAACTTATTAGAATTCCCTGTATTTAAACAAGAAACGATTTAATTAGATCTGCAACTAGTCCTCAAAATAGCCGAACTAACAGCAGGCTGAACTCAAATAGGACTCCCAGTAAAAGCGCTACAACAATTTGTGCAATGAAAGTCGGGTCAGGGGAAAGAAATAGCGAAATTGCCATAATACCACTGTAGACCAGTATTCTCTGCTTTTTGAGTGTCTGATATTCAACAAGCCCCATTTTCACGGCAAAAACCACAAGCAGTGGAAGCTGGAATACAAGCCCGAAACCTGCCAGGATCGTGGTTACGGCTGAAAGGGTATTCTGAACTGAAAGCTGCGCTGTAGCCATATCGCCTGAGTAAAGGAGAATGTACTTGAACATCACAGGCAAGACAACAAAATAACCTATAGCGGTCCCGAAAATGAAAAGCAAGAAAGACGCCGGGATGACTTTGAGGAAAAAGCGCTTCTCATGCGGATAAAGCCCTTTGCCTGCAAACCTGTAAAGCTGGTAAAAGAGCTGCGGAATCGAGATCGCAAGGGCAAAGACCAGACAGAGCTTGAGGCGAGCAAAGGTCCATTCTAGGGGTGAGTATGCTGTCATATAAATGTCAGTACTTATAAATTCCTTCCAGACAAGTAACATTCCTTTCGCCGAAAATGGGAAAGAGATAATTATTCCCAGAAAGAGCCAAATTAAAACAATTGCCAGTCGATTCCTTAGCTCGATAAGGTGGGCCACAATTGGTTCTTCGACATCTCCCGGAACACCGGAAGTATATGAGTTCACCCCCGAAGCTTTTCCGGCAGAAGTTGCTGTTCCGTTGCCTGTGTGCTGTGAGTTCATTTTTTCCGCTCTTACATGTACTGAATAAATATATTAATATTAAAGTATGTTAAGTGTGAATCTAAAACCTTTCTGAGATGTTCCGATTTTCAAGTGTAAGATATCTTCATAATCCATTTTACAATCCTTTTCACAATATCTTTCTACTATATATTTACGTGCTGATAGCTTCAGAAATTAATATTTATGACACTGAATCAGTATATATAACCAATTAAAAATAATTAATATAACCTGATTAAGATAATTTGATTAATATAGTTATCGGAATTAATATATGTTGAATACGATAATTTGTGTAATATAATTATGATACCAGAGAACTAAATTAAGATAATTAATAACTAAATTAAGATAATTAATATAATCTGGTTGAGATAACTGAGAACTTAATTAAGACAATTGATAGCTTGATTAAGATAATTAATGTAATCTGATGAATTGTATAATCAGATTCAGATAATTAATATAATATACTCGTTATAAATAATATAATCTATTAAGGTAACCACTGTTATTAATCTATTAAAGTAATTTCTATTTCCCGATACTTGAACACCATTGATTCCGTACTTGAACTTAATGACTTCCTTCAACTGAATTTCTCCTGAATGGCTGGAAGTTTCAGGAAATCTTTGAAGGATTCCATGAAAAAAACTGGATAAACCCAAAGCGAAAAAACAAAATAGGTAAAAGGAAAGTTGATGATAAAATCACCTCTTTGAATTAATGTTCCCTTAAATGAGACATCGAACTTTCTTTTGCTTTTCCGGATAGGTACTCCATATGTCTGAAGCCATTGAAAATCTCAGTGTAATCCTACTGACCCTGCGAAATAAGTTACTTGTCATTGCTGGGGTCCTTATTACAGCGATCATTCTCTCTTTCCAGTTTACTGAACCCCTCATAGAGAGGATGAAAGAAGATCTCCTCCCCGAGGGCGCAAAACTCGTTTATGTTTCCCCTCTGGAAGTAATGATGCTGGAGCTTAAGCTCTCGGTCATAATCGGGATACTCATTACCCTGCCTCTTATTGCATTTTACATATACAGGGCAATTTCGAGGCGGTATTCAATTCAGGTTCCGATTAATATAGGAAAAGGCCAGTTTGTTGTACTGGGTATTTCTGCTGTCATCATGTTCATCCTTGGGGCTTCGTATGCCTATTTTTTCATGCTGCCTATATTCCTCAAGTATCTCTATATGGATGCAGCCAGTTCAGGGGTGACTGCGACTTATTCGATCTTCAAATTTATCTCATTCGTAGCTTCAGGCACGGCAATGTTCGGCCTGGTTTTTGAACTTCCGATAGTGCTCACCTTCCTTACCCGAAACGGATTTGTAAAATACAGGACACTTGTAACCTATCGAAAGCACCTTTATGTCCTTATTATGATTATTGCAGCTGCCATTACTCCGGGAGCTGATGTGCTCAGTCAGATAATGATTGCCGTGCCCATGGTAATATTCTTTGAGATCAGCCTGGTGATTGTCCGGATACTTGGAGTGAAGAATAGCCTTCCCAAGCCTGAGACTTCCGCATCGACATTCGGGATTACAAGAAGGAATTAAAGAAAAGTAAAAGCTTAAACGAAAATGAGAACTGGAAAATAAAAAGAGTTAAAGAGTAGAAATAAGAGCTCAAGAATGAGAGAATAAGAATTCAAGAATAGAAATAAAAGTTTAAGATTGAATACAGGCGTGTTTGGGGGTGATATGATGATAGTTGAGAAAGCAACCCAAACACGCCTCTCATCATTCTTTTCTGCACTCGCCTATCAGCTTATATTTTGTTTTGACAGCACTTAAGATTATCGAAATTAATTTTATAAAACAGTTTTTTGGCTATTTTTGAGACTACCTTTCACAAAATATCGACTGCTAATATTTCTACTGTCTGGATTACTTTCAATACACTCAAGATAATCTTATTAAACAGAAACCCTTATTTGAAGAGTTCATGGAGCCACATCACGTAAAAGCAAATATCCAGGTAATTGCCGCATCCGTCATATACGGATTTTCAGGAATTTTTTTCATGTATATAAAGAACATGTCCGCAGGAGCTGTTGTGTTTTACCAGCTTCTTTTTGGGCTTCTTGCACTTGCAGGTTATCTGGCAGTTACCGGAAAACTATCAGGAATCAGGCTCCGGGGAAAAAGAAAAACCCTGATGCTGCTTGGGGCCCTCAATGCAGGCGCAATGGTCTCTTATTACATGGCTGTGAGCTTTACTAATGTCTCAATATCCGTACTTCTGCTTTATACTGCTCCTTTTTACGTTTTGCTGCTCGCTCCTATCTTCCTGAAGGAGAAACATAACAAAAAGAGCCTTCTTGCCCTGATTCTCTCTCTTGCGGGTGTAGTAATTGTGATCGGCCCTGAAAACCTTGTTTCTGGATCGGGAATTGAGCCAGGATATCTTGCTGGAGTGCTTATGGGCCTTTTTTCAGGCCTTTTTTACGCCTGTGTTACTATCACTTCTCGTTATCTCAGGAACGAGTATTCAGGTTTAGAACAACTTTTTATCTCAACCTTCGTAACGCTTGTATTATTACTTCCTTTTGTAAAACAGGCCTCAGTAACTGCCCTTGTTGAGAACCTGCCTGTTCTCCTCTTTCTAGGGGTAACAATCACTTCAGTGGGTTCGATTCTTTACTTTACAGGGCTTTTGCACGTCAAAGCCCAGAATGCAAGCATACTTTCCCTGCTTGAACCTGTAAGTACGATTTTTTTCGCTTACCTACTCTTAAAAGACCCTATATCCGCTGAAACCCTGCTTGGCTGTGTCCTTATTCTTTCCAGCTCTCTCCTGGCAAGCCTGGAGGAGGAAAGCAAAACCGAAAACGAACCTGTTTTCAGGGAAAAACTGCCTGCAGGTCCTGAGCTTGCTGAATGCTGGGAAAAGTAATTTGAATAGATCGAGTCCAGTAAGCTTTTTTTGAAAAAGCTTGCTCGAAAATCCCCAAGCAGTGGGGTGGTCAACCGACGTAAAGGTTGCGTTTGAGCTTGAGAGCCTTATCTCCAACTCCTAGCGACGGCGTAACCGGCGCAAAGCAAACCTTTTGAGAATAGGCATGACCTAAAACCTCTAGTAGTGGTATAATAAACTGACTAGATGTTTGCACTCAAGAGGGCTGAAGTATAACGAAAATACGAATAATCGTAATTTTTAGAAAAGCTCTAATAGTAGGGAAATAGTTCTCAGATATAACAAAGAAAATATTCTCAAATGTATTATTCTTAAGTATATTATTCTTAAAGAGCTCCTCGCAATCCGGATTTTATTTTTTTCTAATTATAGCTCTGTTTCCGGGCAAACAGGATAAAATTTATTAGTACATGTTTTATTCTATTAATCTTAAATATATTTAACTGATTGTTTCAAAAGGGCCTGGTATTCTTATGGTAGACGTAGTTAAGGAATTGGAAGCCCTGAGGCAGAATTTACTTGATCTGTCCCTTAGAAATAACCTTCTCAATTACCGCCCTTCTCAGAAAAGGACTATCTCGATCACAGGCCGGAAGCCGGAGGAAATTTACGAGCTCTTTGTTCTCCAGGAAAAATCAATGAGGTTCAGGGCAACAGCCCAGTTAAGAAAAGGCAGGAAAACTGGAAATGGGGAGGAAGGCGAAGCTTCGGAAAAGGAAAACCGACTTTTGAAAACAATAGGAAAAATCCTGGTCTCCGAAGACAAACCCCAGCCTTCCCGCTCCGAGCAGTTCCTAGAAACTCAGAATGACAGCGAGACCCTTAATAAAAAGCTCTTTTATGTCTTTAATCAGGCAAACTCCATATTTGAAGAACAGGGATATCCTGTGCTTTACCTTGCTCTTGGCTTTCTACAGTGGAGTGATAACCGATCGGCTGTAAAAAATCTGAAAGCACCCCTTCTCCTTATTCCTGTCGAACTTAAACGCATAGGAAAAGGCAGGATTTTCAGCATCCAGTGGACAGGAGACGAGATTTTTACCTCGATTACCCTTCAGGCTAAAATGAAAGAATTCGGGATTGTGCTTCCCGAATATGAAATGCCTGAGGAAGCTGCAGGAATTGAAGAATATTTCAGGGCTGTATCCAGAGAAATTCATGGGAAGAAGGACTGGAAGCTTTTACCTGAGATCTGCCTTGACCTTTTTAACTTCAAAAAATTTGTCATGTATAAGGATCTTGACCCTGCAACCTGGCCTGAAGACATGTCTCCTGCAGACCATCCCCTGGTCCAGAAAGTCTTTAACCCTGAAGGCCCTCAATGTGAGGTTTCCGGTTTCCTGGAAGAAGAGGTTGACCTGAAACTTTCAGCAAAAGATACTTACCAGATAATGGATGCCGACTCTTCCCAGATCGCAGTCATTGAAGATGTGAAAGCCGGAAAAAACCTTGTTGTTGAGGGCCCGCCTGGAACTGGCAAGTCCCAGACGATTGCAAATACTATTGCGGAACTTATTGCTCAGGGAAAAAGCGTACTTTTTGTGAGCGAAAAAATGGCTGCTCTTCAGGTTGTAAAAAGCAGGCTGGATTCGGCAGGCCTGGGAGAGCTCTGCCTGGAAATCCACAGCAACCAGACCCGCAGAAAAGCCGTGCTTGAAGAACTGCAAAAAACCCTGAATCGCGAAGCACCTGCGCCTATACGCCCTGACAGGGATATCAATGAACTCGAAAAACTAAAACATGAGCTAAATCAGTATGCCCTGTCCCTTGGGGAACCTGCTGGAAAACTCTACCCAAGCCTCTATACCCTTTACGGTATAAGGGAAAATACAAGGGCTTATTTTGAATCAAAAGGCCTGAAAATGCCTGCTTACAAATTTCAGGAGCCTGAAACCTGGGACCCTGAAGCCTGGACCGATGCAGTGGCTGTTCTGGAAAAACTTGGTCAGATCCTTCCTTTTCTTGGGGCGGTCCGAAAAAATCCCTGGTACGGCTGCGATCCAGGGCTTGTACTTCCTTCGGACTTAGGGGAAATCGAATCCCTTACAGATGAATGCGCTACGGCTTTTGATTACCTGGAAAGCGCCATAAAAAATCTTAATGACCTTTCTGCAACCTCAAAGCCCGCAACTCCTGAGGGAATTACAACCGTAATCAATGTCGCAAAATTTCTTGGGAACTCAAAACACCTGCCTGAAAAAATGCTTCAGAATTCTGAATGGGAATCTGAAAACTCAAAAACCGAATCCGATGCTCTGGTTTCAAAACTCAGACGATACATCGAGCTCAAAACTTTTGCGGAAAAAACTTTTCGCCCTGTGGTTTTTGACCTTGATACCACTAAATTTGAGGATCTTTCCAACAATTTCCTTAAATTTTTAAACCCTAAATACAGGAAGCTCAAAAAGGAGATTTCAGCCTGCTATATCTCACGAGTGCCTTTAAGGAACAGTAAGATCCTGCTTGACCTTGCCTACCTTTCCGAATATAAAGCCCTCAGACTGGAACTTGAAAGTTCGGGCGCAAAAGGCAAAAAGTACTTTGGGGATTACTGGAAAGACTTGGAAAGCGATCCTTCCCTGCTTGAAGAGTGCAGCCAACAGATAATACTCTTCCGAAAATACCTGAAAGAGGGCACTCTTACAGAAAGGAGTTTCAGGCTTATAGGATCTGGAATTGACGGCCCGATCCTCGAATCCGCTATCAGCCGTGTACTGGCGGCAAAGCAAGAATTTCTGGAGTCGCTTGAGAAAGTTGGGGCTCGCATAGGTGCAGATTTTGGGAAAATGTTCGCAAACGGCCTGGAAGCTGCAAAGCTAAATTCGTTAAAAGCCCGTGTAATCAACTGGAAAAACGAGACTTCATCCCTGGTATTATGGAGCCAGTATCTCGGATACAGGCAAGCCTGTCTGGAAACAAAGGCAGCCCCAATAATGGAAGACCTTGAATCTGGAAAAATCGCGGTTTGTGACGCGATCCCTGCTTTTGAAGGCAACTATGCTGAGATTCTCCTGAATCGTACCTTCAGGGAGAGGCCTGCACTTTCAACTTTCATCCGGGAACTCCATGAAGGCAAGATTGAAAAGTTCAGGGAACTTGACAAAAAGGTCCTGATGGAAAACAGGAACAGGATCACATGTTCGGCTTATGAGGAAACCCCTAAATTGGCTTCAGGCGCGTCAAGAGCCTCAGAAGTGGGCATTCTGCTTAACGAATTCAACAGAAAAAGAGGGCATATGCCGATCCGTACCCTAATGAAGAAAGCAGGCGGGCTGATCCAGAAAATCAAGCCCTGTTTCCTGATGAGCCCGCTTTCTATTGCCCAGTACCTTGATCCAAGAAGCACCCGTTTTGATGTTATTATTTTTGACGAAGCTAGCCAGGTCAGACCCGAGGATGCAGTTGGCGCTCTCCTTCGCGGAAATCAGGTAGTAGTAATGGGGGACTCCAAGCAGCTTCCTCCTACTGATTTCTTCGATAGCGTACTCGACTCTCCGGAGAGAGAGCCCGATTATTCCGTTACTGCAGGAGATATGGAAAGTATCCTGAATGTGTGCAAACACAGTTTTCCGGTAAAGACTCTGCGCTGGCACTACAGGAGCAGGCACGAGTCCCTAATTGCAATCTCAAACCAGGAATTTTATGATAATCGCCTCTATTTTTATCCCTCCCCCATGCAAAAAGACGAAAAACTCGGGCTGAAATTCGTGCATCTTCCGGAAGCGGTTTATGAAAGGGGAAAAAGTGGAGCCAATCGAGTAGAAGCAAGAGCCGTTGCAAGGACAGTTCTCGAACACTTCAGCAGGTATCCCGATAAAAGCCTTGGGGTCGGGACTTTTAATATTAAACAGCAGGAAGCTATCCAGGAAGAAATCGAGGCTCTGCTTAAAGTAAATCCGGTTTTTGACCTCAATTTTGGGAACGGAAAAGGTGAGCACTTTTTTGTTAAAAATCTAGAGACTATCCAAGGCGATGAGAGGGATGTTATACTGCTGAGTGTAGGTTTCGGCTTTGACGGCAACCGAAAACTCTCCCTTAACTTCGGTCCTCTAAATCGCGAGGGAGGGGAAAGACGCCTGAATGTTCTCATTACGCGAGCCCGGGAAAAATGTGTCGTTTTTGCAAATTTTACCTCAAGAGACTTAAATCTGGAGGAAAATACACCATTCGGGCTTCGGGCCCTCAAAGTCTTCCTTGAATTTGCAGAGACTGGCAGGCTTCCCTTTCCTGTAAACAGCAGAGGGGCCGTTGATTCGCCTTTTGAAGAGGCGATCTCCGATTTCCTGGCAGAAAACGGCTGTGAAGTCCACAGGCAGATCGGCTGTGCCGGATACAGGCTTGATCTTGCAGTTCCCAATCCCGCTCATCCAGGACAATATATTCTTGGAATCGAGTGTGATGGAGCAAGCTATTATTCCCTGCATGTTGCAAGAGACCGTGATCGACTGCGTCAGCAGGTACTCAAAGGACTTGGCTGGAAAATCTACCGGGTCTGGTCGACGGATTGGTACCTGCATCCAAAAGAGAGCAGGGAAAAGTTACTTGAAGCTGTGAAGGAGGCTGTAAAGCAGGCAAAAGTTAAAGCAAAATCTGAAATCGAGCTCGAGGTTCCGAAGATTAACAAACCTTCTGCCTGGGCTGAACCCGTAAATAAAAGTCCTTCAGGACAGTTTTCTAATTCCCCTGCTAATTCGGGTTTATTCACAGTTCCTGTTTTGCCTGCAGTGAGTGTGGCGAGTGAAGGAGGAGATGAACTTGAAACTCGATTTTATAACAGATCCCCCCTTCCGGAAACTTTTGAAACTGAAATTCTTCCAGAGACCTCCTTTGAAGCCGAAGCTGAAGAGTCCTATTCAGGCTCATTTTTTAAACTAGAAGAAGGACTTACAGATCCTTCAAGCATGGATTTCCTGCCAGAAATGGATACAAGAGCCAGATCGATGGCTTTAGTTGCTGACGAAAACTCCCGCAAGAAGCCTGTAAGAAGGTCAAAAAAATCAAAAGTCCTTAAATTCAGCGTAGATCCCCGTTCTAATAAAGGCGAAACCGAACTCATACCTGAGCCAGAGCCTGAGAAAGTTAGTTTTTTCCAGGCTTATCCTGAGATTGATTTCAGTGCAGGCCCTGAAAAGAAAAAAAAGCGCAAGCGAATTAATGAGTTTGAATATATCTACGGTTCAGGTGGCTATTTCGAATCCGAGTCTGAATCCGAGGAAGACAACTATGCAGACGAAGGCGACAGTTATACAGGTATATGGGATTCGGAAACTCAAATCGAGACCGAAGCCGAACCTGTAATTAAGCCTGACACAAAACAGAGAGCTCAGGTTCAGCTAATTGAGCCCACTCTCGAAGATACATCTAAGGCTGAAACTAGAACCCCTAAGAGACCTCTTTCAACCCCAGTTGAAAAAATAAGGAAATTTCCTAAGGGATCCGATACTGAAAGCTCCTTAAAATTCAGAGCATATAACACCGGATCAAGAAATGTTGAAACACCAGACATTCCGCAAAAAAAATCTGATCCAGAAATTCCACGAAAAGAGCCTGAAAATCTGTCCGGAAAGACCGATTCTTTCGAGACTGCCGTACCTCTTTACCAGGCCTGCCTTTCCTCAGGACTTCCGCAATCAAGCGATCTTTCGGAGGTTTCAGATAAGCAGCTTGAGGAGGCAATTATACGGATCATCGCAGTTGAAGGCCCCATTCATGTGCAACTCCTTTTACAGCGAATGAAATTACATGCAGGAATTCCCCGAATGCTCTGGAAAATCAAGCAGAAGATAATTGATATTGCAGTTCTTGCCGAAAGTTCCGAAAAAATCCGGGTCAAAGGAGAATTCTACTGGCCAGTTTCGGAACCTACCTGTCTCCTGCGCAGGCATGATGGAGACGCTTCTGCAAAAATTGAGTGGATCTGTGATGAGGAAATAAAAGAAGCTATTCGTTTTGTCCTGAACAGCCAGTATTCAACCCCTCTTGAAGATCTTATTGTCCAAACCTCAAGAGTACTCGGGATAAAAAGTACACGCAAAAATACCTGGGAAAGAATTGAAAAACTTATACAGGCAGGAATAGAGAATAAGGAACTGACTCTCCTGCCTAATGAAATGATTTATTTTGTTGAGTGAGAGAGGTTTTTCAGAAAATAGGATTTTCTAAAAGCTATTTTTTCGTAAAAATCTTATTCCTTATTTTTAGTTTCTATGTTATTTTCTTGTTATTTTCTTGTTATTCTCTATTTAGACTTGCTATTTTTGATTTTTCATTGTTAAATCCTAATTTTTATATAAGAGTAATTTTATTGTTTTGTAGATAAATTCGTGGAGAAGTTTTTGCTGAAAATTGAAGCTTGTGATCCCCGCCAGTAAGCTTTATTTAGGTTTATTTTGTAGAACAAAAAATCCGAGAGAAATAAAGAATTAATTTGAAGCTCACAGAAATTAGTTTTGTAAAAACTTCTATGTGGCTAAAAATATTGCTTAAAAATATTATGTAAAGAGCTTTGTTTCAATTTGCTGTCAATTTCAGTCAAATCTTCCTCTATTATTGAAACAGGGTCTAAATTAGACTTGATGAGTATAAACTTGGTTTCAGAACTTCCGTAAATCGTAATTTTACAGATAAGCTGAAGCACTGTTTAGGAGAAAACGGTAATGTCCAATAAACTGGATCTCTCAATCGTAATCCCAGTTTGTGATGAAGGAGAAAATGTAGAGGAATTATATGATGAATTGCATAGAGTTCTCTCCCGGCTGGGGAAAAAATATGAGATCATTTTCGTAGATGACGGATCTATAGATGATACTTTTAAGAAATTACAGGCAATCAAAGATAGCACAGTCAAGCTTATGAGGTTCCAGAGGAACTATGGAAAGGCTGCGGCGCTCTCATGCGGGTTCAGGAAATCAAAAGGAAATATTGTTATTACTATGGACGGCGATCTGCAGGATGATCCCAAAGAAATACCAAGATTTCTTGAGAAACTAGAAGAATATGACGTGGTTTCAGGCTGGAAGAGTAAAAGACAGGACCCTGTTTCAAAGACTATTCCCTCAAAATTCTTCAATGCGTTGACCCGGTTTATCACAGGAGTCAAAATTCATGACTTTAACTGTGGATTCAAAGGTTATAGAAATTATGTTGTAAAGAATATAAAATTATATGGAGAATTCCATCGCTATATTCCAGCTCTAGCTCACTGGAAAGGATATACTGTTGGAGAAATCGAAGTTGAACACCATCCCAGAGTTCATGGAGTATCTAAATATGGGGTTGAAAGGCTTTTTAAAGGCTTTCTGGATTTGATTACAGTCACATTTTTGAATATATACAAGAAAAGACCTCTTCACATCTTTGGAGGTATAGGCTTCTTACTGATATTCTCAGCAATAGTCATAAGCCTGCACCAGGTCTCTCTCTGGATCAAAGGCATCAGGATAGGAGACAGGCCTCTGCTAATGTTGAGCATATTACTCATGGTAATTGGAGTTCAGTTTATTTCCATTGGTCTGATAGGAGAACTGATCACAAACTCCAGAAATAACGACGATTATATTATAAAGTACGATAGCTATGAACTGGAAAACGATAGGTAAGGCTGCAGTCAGTTTGGGGCTAATGCTTTACCTTATAGCCAAACTTGACCTAAGAGCGATCTACGAGACCTTTACCCAAATGGATCTGACATTGCTTTCTCTCTCATTACCTTTTATTGCTCTGATGTACCTGATAAAAGCAAGAAAATGGCAGGCTTTGCTTGATTGTATAAATGTTCAAATCCCAGTAAGACGATCACTTGAAATAATCTTAATAGGTAATTTTTATGGAGCTCTTACTCCAGGCAGAGCAGGAGAAGTTTCAAGAGCTTTTTATTTAGATGCTGAGAGATCCAAAAGCATACCAACCGTAATAATGGACAGAATTATAGATATGATCTGTCTTCTGGTCTTGAGTGTACTATCTATAGCTTTCTTCTTTAATGATCGAAATTTAATTTATCTAATGACGCCTATGATAATGATTTTTATCGCTGGCATATTCGTTATCACAAATGAAAAGATAGTAACTTTTATTATTGGGATATTTTCAAAAAAAGATGAATTCAAAGAAAATTATATTAGAACGATAAGAGAAATCACTGGAAACAAAAAAGCTATTTTTTCTGTTTCTGCACTAACTCTTGAATATTACATATTAAATTTATTTGTATATTGGATTGTCATAAAATCCTTAAATCCCGCATTAAACAGTTTACTTACCTTTTCTCTTCCAATAGTAGTAGTTCTGGGCAATTTTCCAATTTCTATATCAGGATTTGGAGTTCGAGAATTTGTAAGCGTTACAATATTCAAACTATTAAATGAAAGTTCTACATATGGGTTCTCCTGCTCTATAGTTCTATATTTCCTGACTACATTACTACCAGCAGTGTTTGGATTCATGCTCACTTTAAGAAAAAAACCTTGAAATTTCGAGGATTTAGGTAGAATTTATAAAAAGGGATCTGGCTATTCAGGGAGCATATATGAAATTTCGTTTAAAAAAACAGTTTCGATCTTGTTATAGCAGCCAAAGTACTGGAACACCTAGAAAAACCGGAATTAGCTTTAAGAGGTTCGTAGCTGTTTCCCTGGACTATGGTTCTATGCAAAAAATAAATTATTAGCGTTCACTCACTATTGAAGTTTATCTACTATTAGAATATTATTAAATTTACTTTAAAAAACTAGAATAATAAATATTCAAAAAACGGGAGACAATTTAGTGGAACCAGGAAAAACATCTAACCCGGAAAAAAATCGAGGTTTTAAGAATAAGCATTTTTACAATTTACGGGAATATTCTCTGGCGGGAATCTCATATACCCTTTTGACAATTATTCTTACTTATCCTGTCCTGTTTAAGATAAAAACCGATATTCCTGGAACGGGAGCGGATTCGTTTCAGTGGATGAGAATCTTATGGTACACAAAAATACCAATACAGGAAGCAGACTTAGCGGCTTTTACGCATGACCATCTCCTTTTTTATCCAAACGGCATAGAATCAATGCCCTTTTCATCAGCCTTCAATCAAATGCTCTATGTATTGATTTCTCCATTTTTAGAACTACACGTCATATACACGATATTGTGGCTCTTAACCTTTATAATCGGAGCTATTGGTGCGTATCTGCTGGTAAAGTACCTTACGGATAATAAATATGCTGCTTTTCTTGCAGGACTTGTATTCGCATTCTCCCCATACCATTTTTCCAGAGGACTATACTTTTTCGGAGCAGCGACAGTTCAGTGGATACCCTTTTGTGCGCTGTATCTCATGAAAACCGTTAAAGAAGAAGGAATCAAGAATCCGATCCTAGCAGGAATCTTTTTTATTCTGGTGACAATGAGCGACCTGCAGTATTTGGTCTTTATGGGGATCTTTGCAGGGCTAGTATTTTTATACGATTTTTACCTGACTTTCAGGGCCGAGAAAAACTTCACTCTTTTAGTGAAAAAGATAGCTAAAAATTACTTCATTTTTGGCGGGGTCGCTTTTCTCGGAGTACTGCCTTTGACCATCAATGAAATACTTATTGCTCTTTCAAATCAAAACTTCTTAAAGCCAAGCATGGCTGAGATTCCCAAATTATCAAACGATTTGATGAGCTTTTTCCTGCCGTCTCATTTACATCCGTTATTTGGTCAGTTTACATCAGACTTATATTCGAATATACCGAGCTGGCCTGCTGAAAGAGTGAACTTTATAGGATATACTGTTCTGGGGCTTTCAGCCCTTGCATTCCTTAAATCAAAGAGAAAGCCTGACATAAAGTTCTGGTTAATATCTGCATTTTTCTTTACAATAATTAGCTTAGGACCCATATTACACTTTAATGGCGCATTTTCTTTCACGAACTTCAATCTAGAAATCCCACTTCCATATGAGATACTATACAATACGGTTCCCTTCCTGAAAAACTGCAGGACAGTTGGCAGGTTTTTTGTTATTGCAACCCTTGGATACTCTGTTCTCGCAGGATACGGTTTTTCGGAATTACTTAAGTATAAGCCCGATAGAAAAAAGCTTATCTTTGCAATAGTTGGTTTCCTGCTAATTTTTGAATACTTAGCTATTCCATATCCGACCGCACAGGTAAATGTTCCTGATTTTTACTATGAAATTAGTAATGATACTGATAACTATGCAATGCTCGAAATTCCGCAAGATTCTAACGCAGGATATATGGATTTTCAGTATTTGTACTATCAGACCGTCCATAACAAATCCCTTGTCGGCGGATATGCAGCAAGGTATCCGCCCAATATAAATAAGTTTCAGAGCGAAACCCCTCTTATTAAAGAACTGAAATATTATTCCCTACAAACTGAAGATATTTTACAGCAAGACGTTACTGATATAGGCACGTCAGTCTTGAACACCTATAATATAAGGTATGTTATCATCCATAAAAATCAGTTATCCAGTGAGCAGCTAGAGTTTGTAAACGATTTACTGGAAGAGACCCTTAAAACTGAACCAAAATTGTATGCTGAAGATGGGCTTATTGTTTACCGTGTACCAGATGAAACCATTCATCCCTTTATGCTTTTAGGTGACGGATGGAATCATAAGGAGAACTGGGACGGCACATCAACCCGCTTGATCTCAAACAATGCTACATTATCGGTCTATTCAGGCGATACTGAAGATGCGATATTAAAATTCCAGGCATGCAGCTTACATTCCCCAAAAACACTTGAGGTTTATAACGGCAAAACTCTCCAGAGTAAACAAAATATCAGCACTAATTTAAGCACAGTAAATATCCCAGTCACCTTAAAAAAGGGAAAGAATGTCATTCTTTTAAATATACCTGAAGGCACTGAAAGCCCATGTGACTTTCCGGAACTAAAGAATAAAAATACGAGGGAGTTAAGTATAGCAATTCAAGAGATTGAGTTAATTGATTCGCCTGCAAAGTTATTATTAAAAGGGTAATTATCGGACAGGCTCCCAAGTGGTAGAAAAAATCAAAAATTGTAGGGAGATTGGGGACAATATATTCCAGCACTAGATTTCATGAGATTGGGGAAGTCGGGATTTCTTCCCCTCAACTCAATTAAAAATAGTTATCTAAAAATTCAGTCTTTAAAAATCTGGCTTATAATAGTCTGGTTATAATAGTCTAGTTTATAACAGTCTGTTCATAATAATCTGTTTATAATAGCTGGTTTGTAAAAGTTAGGTTTCTAAAAATTTAGTTTCTAAAAACTTAATTTCCGAAAACCCAGTTTCTAAAAACCTAACTTCTTAAAGTTTTTAATTTACCTTCCTCAATTCATTTTATTTTGCGACTTATTTTGTGACGAAAACCATTGCAGCTACAACTGTAGTCCATTTTCCGTCTTTGTCGCCATTTGCGGTCTGGCACATATGGAAAGTGTCAAAAATATGTCCACTTGCCTTGTAGACCTGCTCTCTCTCATGCCAGGCCATTTCTGCGTCAAATTCTATGCCAAGGGTAGTTGCAAGCATTGTTGCTGCCAGGTCTTCAGCATATTCTCCTGCAGTAATTTCTTCTTCTCCAAAAGAGTGATGTTCTGAAATATACCCATAATTTTCTTCATTTACAGGAACTGCAGTTCCTATAGCCGAGGCCATTAAACGATGAGGCTCGTTAGTATCATTCCTTGCAAGTACACAATGGACAATAGCACCAGGTTTTAACTCTAAAAGTCCTTCTTCTCTGGGTACGAGTTTGCAATTGGGAGGCAGAATACTTGAAACACTTACAAGATTGTATTTCTCTATTTTTGCAGCCCTTAGTGCAAGTTCAAAGGATGCTAAGCGGTCTTTGTGTACCCCGGTACCCTTTGTCAAAAATGCTTTTCTTGGGATCATGTTAACTCCTTAAGGGATTTATGCGTCTTCTGTGCGGTTTCCATTGTATGAACAATCAATACACACATAGATAATTTAAAATTTTTCTATAGTAGTAAGCTGAACTATTGGGCTGATAGTCCTATCTTTCATCTCTGAAACGTACACCAGAGTTATGAACTTTATCCTTTTCATTCCCAATTTTCAGAGACAGAGGTTTCTCTGTAAGAATTACGATCAAGGGAATGAACCTGCTCGGATAGTTAGGAAAAGCCTTCAGCTTTTTTGCTCTGCCCAGAAAGAGCTTTTTCATACACATCGGAATTTGCAATCCCCTCAAAGAGAAATCTGGTTTCTATAGGAATTTCACCTGCATGGACTTTTAGATCCTTTTTTTGTACACTAACTGTCACCTGGTCAGGGAGAAGCCCTGATTCGGCCATGTAATCAAGAATCAGCTTTCTCCCGAAAGCTTCAGCATATTCCAGGGCTTCGCTTCGGATTACAAAGTGCCTCCTTCCTACAGGGGTGTATACAAAAATACCCTTTGTCTTAAGGTCATACTTGGACTCGCTGTAAAGTGTGCGCACCGTAATCTCAATGCGTTTTGTCCCTTTTCCTGCAAGAGCTCCAACGGCATTCCCAACATCTGAATATTCCGGAGCAAGAATATCTGCATCTATCAGCTTCTTCAGTTCATCCACATACGCCCGTACAGGACCTCCAAGCAGGATAACAGGGATATCCACTTTAAATCGAGCGAAGAAATTGCCATCAAGCATTTTTGTAATTTCGGTTCTATCTACTCCTTCCATCAGAAAAGCAATGAGGTCTCTTGCCATGTTCTTGGCAAAGAGCCGCTTCACATTTAAACAGAACTCATGCCTGTCGATTCCTATGAAGTTTGCAAGAAGAGTTGCTCCGATTTCCGAGGCTTCGGCATTCCACTCAGTATATTCACCAAGCACATGCAGGGCATCCGTTGGAGTAAAACCGATTACCTGGACAAGCCGCTTCTGGATTAGAGAATCCATTACTCTTTTTGAAGGGAGAATATTTTTGTCCCAGTAAACGTCTTTGAGAGAGCGCGGTTCATCTCGTATAAGGGCAAGGAGCTCTTTTTCTTCCCGGCTCAAATTAACAGGTTTCTGCTCTGTCCGGATAAAGAATTTTGTTGCCTGGATATGTTCGTCCAGTTTGAGCCGGTCTGGAATCCAGCGTTTTTTCAGAGTGCTCATGAAATCAGGATACAGGACTGCTGCCCTGCAGAGCGGAATAACCCTTCTGGGGCCTATGTTTATATTTCCACTCTGGACCCAGACATGGCTGTCTCCCCCCATAGCCGAAGTCTCCATACGTAGCGCCCTGACTTTTGTTTGCCAGCCGCCCACAACTGCTCCTGTCTCGCTGAGGTGAGGAAGCCCTTTGTGGATTAGAGAAACATCCGTGCTTGTCCCTCCAACGTCAATTACTGCGCAGGTCTCATGCCTGGATAGGTAAGAAGCTCCAAGAAGACTTGCTGCTGGACCTGAAAAGACTGATTCTATGGGTTTTTTCATGGCTTCATGCATGTTTACTACTGATCCGTCGCAACGGAGCATGGCAATCTTAGGGTTGAGACCTCTGCTTTCAATCTCGCTTACTACCGTCTTTAAGAAGCCCTCTGCTACAGGTAGGAGTTGGGCATTGAGGTAGGCGGTAACTCCCCTTTCATAGGCTCCTAGAGACTGGGCCAGTTCGTGCCCGCAGACAACAGGCAACCCTGCAAGCTCCTGAATCAGGGTTTTTACGCGCAGTTCATGTTCAGGATTTCGCACACTGAAATAAGAAGAAACTGCGAAAGCCGAGACCCTGTCTTTTATTTCAAGTACGAATTTTTCTACGGCTAAGAGGTCAAGGGCTGCGGCTTCCTCGCCATTACTGTCGTGCCCTCCCTGTACCATTATCCAGTTTTTAATTTCCGAATCGTCAGGGATATCATAATTTCCGATAAGGATCAGCCCAACAGGATATCCTGTGTTTTCAAGGATAGTATTGGTGGCAAGAGTAGTAGAAACTGAAACAACCGATACGAGTTTTAGCTTTTCCGGATCAAGTCCGTCAATTGATTTCTTTATTCCCCCAAGAGGATCAGGATAGGTTGTAAGGGCCTTGTTTGAGCATATAACTTTTCCATCTGATTTCCGAATTAAAACCGAATCAGTATAAGTTCCACCTGCATCAACGCCCAGATCATATGCCATTTTTGAATTACAGTCCATTTTTAGATCTCCACTTTTATTTTTTCCAATGTTTTTTGCATTACCCTTTCTTGCCATTTGTAATGCTGCCACTTTTATGCAATTTTAATTACGTGCTGATGTTCTAACCAAAGAATCTGGATAATAAATTATATTCAGGTTGGGTAGTTCGATTCAGCTTGATCAGTTCAATTCAGTCTGGTAAGTCTCGTTCAGCTCATCTGGAATCCTTTTTTCAGAATCAGAAGTTTATTTCAGATATTATTCTGGAAACAAACAGCTGTTTGGGAATAGGTAAGAGATTCAAGAACAAATGTTGAATTCAGCAATGAAATTATTTGCACTATTGAGGATAAATATATAAATATTCTGGGGGCTCTCCGGTACTCAGATTTTTGGCATCCCGACTCCAACAAAAACAAGCTTTGTCTCCACGGGAATTGCTCCTGCTTCACTCAGAGATACATCTTTTTTACTTACCTCGATTTGAACCTGTCCCTTATCAAGGCCGGCTTCGGTCATGTATTCCATGACGAGTTTTCTTCCCAGGGTTTCTGCATGTTCGAAAGCTTCAGGATAGCTTCCAAAGGTTTCCCTGCCCTGAGGCGAAAATAAAAGAACAAGCCTTTTCTTATCTTTTGAGTAGGTACTTTTGATCAGGATTTCAATCCTTTTTATGCCCTTGCCCACAACAGCTCCGACGGCATTTCCTACCTCGGCGTACTCTGGAATTCTGATGTCGGCGTCGAGAATTTGCTTCAACTCTCTGGCATATGCGACTACAGGGCCTCCTATCAGCACTACAGGGATTTTCATCCTGAACTGCGTAAACCTGTCGGACAGGAGGATTTTTTCGATCTCCGAAGAAAGCACATCTTTCTGGATGAAAGATACCAGATTTAAGGCCATATTCCTTGCAACATCCTGTTTTATTTGTTTGCAGAGCTCGATATGGTCGGTCTGAGTATATCGCTCAAGAAGTTTTGCTCCCACAATTGAAGCTTCCCCATCCCAGGCTGTATATTCCCCGAGCACGTGAAGCGCATCGGTTGGAGTAAAACCGATTGCCTGGATCAGGCGTTTTCTGATAAGCGAATCAAGCAAGCCCGGAGAAAGCGTTTTCTTGGTCTCCCAGAAGATATCGTTAAGAGAGGCAGGAAAATTTCCGATTTTCTCAAAGAGTTCCGTTTCAAACTTTCCTAGGTCTGAGGGTTCAACACCCGTCTTTACAAAAAACTTGG
Organism: Methanosarcina sp. UBA289; assembly: GCA_002496565.1. Classification (GTDB taxonomy): domain Archaea; phylum Halobacteriota; class Methanosarcinia; order Methanosarcinales; family Methanosarcinaceae; genus Methanosarcina. The sequence goes on from DAKJ01000016.1 coordinate 121,067, forward strand.
TAGGCTGCACATTTTCGTCAAGACGCATAGCTCCGGGAATTCTCCCTTTTCTCAGGACTTCGAGGAAACCCGGATATTTGACCGCTGCAACGCAGAGTGGGATAACCCGCCTTGGGCCGATATTTATTTTCATGTTCCTGACCCAGACATGGCTGTCTCCTCCCATTGCCGAGGTTTCCATGCGGATAGCCTTTACCTTTGTCTGCCAGCCTCCGACTACAGCCCCGTCGGCACAGAGTTCTGGAAGCCCGTTTTCGAGCATGGAAACGTCCGTACTTGTCCCGCCTACATCAATAACTGCACAGGTCTCAAGCCCTGAAAGGTGAGATGCTCCTACAAGGCTTGCTGCTGGGCCCGAAAAAATAGATTCAATCGGTTTTTCCAAGGCTTCGTTAATGCCCACGACCGAACCGTCGCATTTGAGCATCAACAGCCTTGAATTCATTCCCCGCCTTGAGATTTCCTCCTGGATTGAGCGGATGAACTGGCTTGCAATAGGAATTAGCTGGGCATTTAAATAGGCTGTAGTCCCTCGTTCGTAGGCTCCAAGGTCAAGGGATAGTTCGTGCCCGCAAACCACAGGCATTCCAGTAAGCTCTTGGATACGAGTTTTGACCGCCAGTTCATGAGCAGGGTTTCGGATACTGAAATAAGAAGAGACTGCAAAAGCCGAAACCCTATCCTTAACCTTACTGACAAAAGCTTCCACAGCTTCCATATCAAGGGAAACAAGTTCGGCTCCGTGGTGGTCATGCCCTCCTTTGACGACGGTATGGAACTCAACATGCATTTTTTCAGGAATTTCATAGTCTCCTACAAGAATCAAACCTACAGGATAGCCATTTTTTTCAAGGATTGTGTTTGTGGCAAGCGTTGTTGAGACTGAAACCATTTTTATGTCTTTTAAATATTTTTGATTTAGACCGTTTATTGAATTCCTTATTCCTTCAAGCAAGTCGGGATAAGTAGTAAGTGCTTTGTTCGAATCCATCACTTTGCCATCGGAGTCACGAATGATAATCGAATCTGTATAGGTGCCTCCGGCATCAATGCCCATGCTGTACTGCATCTAAATGTCTCCTGTTCATTTTTGAAATAGGGGTTCATGAAATTAGCTTATGAGACTTAAATTGCCAGAAATATATTCTATTTAAAAATATATAACAGTTGGTGAGTGATTGGTGTACTGTCAAAGAAAAGAGAAAAAATGTCAGAATGGAAAAAGATAGTTGAGTTTCTGTCCGAAAAACGAGGTCCAGAATGGCTTCCGAATCTTTCATTCCTGATTTTTGAATTTTAACTCTTTATTAATGCCCGAAATTTATATAAGCAATTAAATAAAATTCCCTTTAAATACGAATTTCAAAGTACCATATTAAATTCTGGCATTTAAGACAGCTTGGCATTTAAAACTTGAGATGAGCCTTTTAAATTTGAAATCAGCAGGTTGATTTGTAAATTGAGTGAGTTGGTGTATGACATTTACAGAAATATTCAACCAGCTAAGAGAGCTTGAGAAAAAGTTTAATGAGATTAAGTATCCGCCTGAAGCGACCTTTCAGTCGTCCTTCGCTTCTAAAATCCGGAAAGCGGAACAGGATAGTTTAGTCCACTGCCTGCCTGCGTTTGAGATTGATGAACTCTTCGAGAAGGTAGAGGGATGACATATAAAGTAGCCCTTCACCCCTCAATCCGCAAAAACCTTCAAAATTTATATCGGCTTGACAGGCCAGGTTACGATTACTTGAAACATCGTCTCCGCCTTCTGGCTTACAGGCCGGAAATTGGCGTTCCCCTTGAAGCCGAGTTTGAAGATAAATGGAGAATTCATATCGGGCCTTTTGTGCTGGTCTATACTTTTGACCGTGACTCAAATATCCTTACCCTGCTAGTTTTTGAACACTACACGCGGGCATATGATATGAATACGGCTTATGTGTGAATTCATGTATATGCCAGTTATATTGTTTTTTTGGTCAAGCTTTTTTTTCGAAAAAAAGGTTGTGAGAATGATTTAAGGATTAATGTAGTATCAGAATATATGCAAGCAATTGAGGTATCTCATCTAATCAAGAAATTTGGTTCTCTTACTGCACTAAATGATATTAGTTTCTCAGTTAGCGAGGGAGAAACATTTGGTTTTTTGGGTCCCAATGGGGCTGGCAAGACCACTACTATTCGTATTTTGACAGGCGTTTCGAGACCTACATCTGGAACGGCAAGCATTTTTGGCCATGATATTGAGCACGACACTATTGCCGCACGGCAGTCAATGGGCATTGTGTCCGAGAATTCCAATGTTTATGACGACCTAACTGCATGGCAGAATATGATGTTTTCCGCCGAACTCTACCATGTGGGACGAAAAGAAAGAGAAAAAAAGGCAAACGAACTGCTCAAGAAGTTTGAATTATACGAACGGCGCAATGATAAAGCGCATGATTTTTCAAAAGGGATGAAGCGGCGTCTAACGCTCGCAATGGGACTTGTCAATAGCCCACGTTTGCTGTTTCTTGACGAACCAACCTCGGGGCTCGATGTGCAAAGCAATCTCATAATTAGGGAAGTAGTTTCCGATCTTGTCCTAGAGGGTGTCACGGTTTTTTTAACGACACATAATATTGAGGAGGCAAATATCATGTGTGACAGGGTAGCGATTATCAATAAAGGGCGTATCGTTGCAATTGATGCACCCGAATCCTTGAAAAAAACTATTCAGAGCGTGCAGTCGATAGAAGTCTCTTTTGATCATAATTCGGCAGATCAGCTTGACAAACTCAGCCGTTTATCCATGGTAAATGAGGCACAAAAAGCAGGTGATAAGTTTAAGCTCTATACTGAAGATCCCTCTGAAGTTATCAATGCAGTAATGGGCTATGCCCACACGCATAACCTTAAAGTTGTCAGTATCACGACTCTTGGTCCAAGTCTTGAGGATGTGTTCATACGGTTGACAGGTCTGCAGCGGACAGGTGAAAAAATCCATGCCATCGACTGAAAATAGAGGATTAGCAGAGCGCCTTTCCTGTGAACTCTCAGCAGCATGGGCGATTGCCAAAAAGGACATGCGGATTTACTACTTCAAGCCCAATATCATAGTTTCCGGCTTATTCTTCCCAGTTTTCATGTTCCTTGCCTTTGCCATTGGAAAAAACACCCAGCCTGGCACGCTCATTCCCGGGCTGATTTCAATTACTCTCCTATTTTCGGCTTCATCAATAGAACCGGTCTCAATACCTATCGAAAGAAGAGTAAAAACCTTTGAACGTCTTCTTTCGGCACCGATGTCCTTATACTCACTGGTAACTGGCGAGAGCCTGAGCGGTTTTTTGTATAGTCTCGGCATTGCATGTTTACCGCTTGCTATTGGTGTTATTGTATTCGGTACGCCTATCCTGAACATACCAATCCTTATTACTTCCATGGCACTTACAGCGTTCTGTTTTGCGACCCTCGGGACATTATTTGCCGCATATCCCACCGAGAATGTGGGAGAGGTTATGTCGATACTCAACACGGTAAGACTACCGCTTATTTTCATTTCCGGAGTTTTTATTCCTATATCGACTATGCCCAGAATCGGCCAGCAGATCGCACTGGTGTCCCCCCTTACTTACGGAAATGATATGATTGAGTATGCATATACCGGTAAATCGTTATTTCCACCGCTTCTGGATATTCTGGCGCTGATAGTATTCATCCTGGTATTTCAGGTAACGGCAAACTACCTTTACAAGAAGTTCAATGAATGAGAAAGATAAACAAAGTCTAGATTAAAGAAAGTAAAAAAGAGCAATAAAAACGATTAAATTAGAAACTCGTTAGAAACTGAGGAAACCAGGATGCGGAAAAACGACAGGATCATTGCTTGTGGCAGGACTATAAATTACGAGATCGTATATAGTAAAAAGAGAAAGAGAGCGGCTATCTTAGTCCGTCCTGATATGCGAGTTGAGTTTCGGGCGCCTCAGGGACTGAGCAATGATACCATTCGGGAAATGGTTAAAGGAAAAGCTCTGTGGATGTTTAAAAAGCTTGAATGGTTCGAGACTAACAGGCTGCCGGATCAAAAAAAGCAGTATTGTGAAGGGGAAGTTTATCTTTATCTGGGCAGAGAATATCCTCTGAGAATCACATTCATAGACAGCGTTAAAAAACCCCTGGCTTTTTTCAAGGATTCCAAACTCACAGTTGAGGTTCCTGAGAATACTTCTGAAGATCAGATTCCTTTTCTGGTGAAAGAAGCTGTCTGGAACTTTTATAGCGAACGTGCCGAGGAGGAAGTTGAGAAAATTCTAGAAAATTATTCTAAAAAATTTGGGGCAGCTCCTCCGGTTTTTAAGGTAAAGCACCAGAAAAGGCGCTGGGGAAGCTGCTCTGAGGAAAATGTCCTGAGGATAAATTTCCAGCTTATAATGGCTCCGCCAAGACAGCTTGAGTATGTGGTGGTGCACGAACTCTGCCACGTAAAAGAGAAAAATCATTCTGCACGGTTCTGGAAGCTGGTCCGAGAACTCATGCCTGATTATGAAGGGCACAGGAGTAGCCTGAAAAAAGACGGCTGGAAATATGTGCTTTAAAGCCAGTAAAAAAATACATTTGCCTATGAATTCTATTCGTTCTCTAACCCTTTTTATTTCTAATCTTTTCATTCTCTATAAGAATTATAACATAAGAATTATAACATAAGAATTATAACATCCAGTTTCGAAAAAAATAAATACTGTTACATTTATCATGTATTAGGAATTTATGAAGAATCAGAGCAAGGACACAAAAAAGTATGCAATGTTCTTTTTTATTGGGATTTTTACTTTTTACTTGAGTGGATATATACTCAGAGGAATACATCCCCCTCGATCAATTTATCTGATGCTTTTGATTTATTTGACCCTTTTTGCGACCGAAATACTAGTTTTAAGGAATTATTCTCCAGCTTTTGTTCTTAAGGGGTTTGCTATATCTTTTGGAGCTCTATTTTTGATCTCTGCGGGCTTTTTTGTTCTTGGGGCCTATAACCATATAAACTCAGCTGAGTACTGGATCGAAGCCGAAAGACTGGAAACAGTACCCGAGAAATATGCTGTTGTTACTGAAAGTGAAATCGGAGAGTATCCGGCTTTAAGGAGAGCACTCAAGACTGCAGGAGAGGGATTTACAGTTGATTCTGCTGAATGGAAACAGGTAGAAGATTTTCTTCTTTTAAAAGGATCGAACGTAATTAAAGTGGGTAACGATTACTATCAGGTACACATATCGATGTCTGTTGCTTGAGTAACTGAATTGCATTCCCGGCTTTGTTGACTTTTTAGGCTACTGCTTTTCTTTAGAGTCAGCTAACATATATCAAATCTTAAAAGAGTTCATTCTCCAGCTCCTTCTATGAGACGATATTAATCCGAATAAAGTATCGTCGAGAACTTTTTCTCTCAAGACTTTTTGAAAAGGCTTGTGAAAAATCAATCATAAGAATAGTTTTGTCGTACTCTGGTTTTCTCATAAAGATCGATATCAGAAAATAACAAATAGATAAGAAACATATTCCGTAATTGAGATACGATTTCTTAAAGAGGTATGGCTTTATGCAAGCCGAAGAAAGAGAACCAGAGGATTTCTTGATTGATATTCTTGATTCAGTCGAGAAAATAGAGAGTTTTATTGAAGGATTTGAATTTGAGGACTTTTCCACAGACGATAAAACCATATATGCTGTAATCCTGGCTCTTGAGATTATTGGGGAAGCCACAAAAAATTTACCGGATTCTTTAAAAATGAAGCATCCAGAGATTCCATGGAGAGAAATGTCTGGATTGCGCGACAAAATGGTTCATGGCGAGTTAGGTCTTGATCTTGAAGCCATCTGGAATATAGCAGTAGAGGATGTTTCATCCTTAAAACCATTGATTGTTAAAATTTTAAGCTAAAAACGATATATTTCTGGCTTTTAAATTCATATTTATATCAACTTCTGGAAATAATAGTTTCTGGAAGTACCAATTTATTTTTTACATAGTTTGACTATGCTTAGCCAATGTAAGATTAAATCTTTAAGTTTATATATAATGAAGTAATGTAGGATATTGGGCATCTGGGAAGGTCAAAAGAGACCTTTTAACTCTTTTTAATAACCCCCCATACCCCCCAACTCCCCAATATCCGGATGCCCAATCCCCATTAATGCTAGCTGATAGTACTATTTTCAGTATCTTTTCTTCTAACAGTACACTATTAGTACACTATTTTCAGTATCTTTTTTGTCCAGCATTTAATTTGCTTTTAATGGATGAGAATTTCTTCGTTTTCTTTGTCTATGATTCCACATAGATATTGGGACTTACTTTGAACGGCCTGTACAGGAACATTGAGATATTGGCCTTGAGTCACCGGGGTCAGGAGAATTTATAGCTGGAGCAGAGAAAAGGCACTGCAATGAATACAGCAACCTTGTTCCTAAGGAGCTGAAGAACAAAAGCGCTGGCCATATTAAGAAGTTTAACCTAGCTGAGGTTTTGGAGCCCTGCCGCCCCCAGCGAATCACCAGAGATGAAAGAGAGTTCTAACCCTCATTCTACTGCTTTATCAGTTAAGCTTCATACTGGGTAAGTCCTGTGCCTTCAATAATCTTAAGGTAATTTTATCCTTATTTTTGAGAAACCTAAAAACAAGCAAATATATCACTTTTTACTAAAAAATATTATTTTTGAAAGGTTATCATGATGTTTAAAGCTATATTTCTAACTATAAACTAAATTTAAAGTTTAGAAATACTTATTTTCTGTAATTATACTACTTAAACTCTGTTTGACCAATAAAGATCATATTTCAGGTAAGAAAATTCCTTACCTAATGGCCAGTAGAGATACTTAAATGATACAATCATTATGGCAAATTATCGATTAATTTGGGAAATAAACACAGCTCTATGTTTCAGGAAATGTAAATAGATTTATACACCTGAGACTCGAGTGACTTGCCTTGAAAGCCCGAAGTTTAAGATGGTTTATAAGTAATAAATAAGGCTATATATAAATAAAAATAACTTTAAAATTTTAAAAACCCTTATTTTACTAGATAAACCATTTAAAATGATTTTTTCTTTAATTAAACCTTTTTAATCTCTTATTTATCACAAGTATATTTATATTTAATCTAGCGAATTTTAGAATTGTCAAGCCGCAGATAGTCGGCAAGACAACAAGAATAGTTAAGTGGCTTTTAAGTAGCCGGCAGATAAGTGGAAAAACACTCAAAATTGACAATGTAAAGAACAAAACCGATGGTTTTCAAAAACAAATCTGGAGATTTATCGGCGTTATTATAGTGTCAAATCGTATTGAATAGTAAAAAGATGGTAAGATGGTTTGAATAAATATTTGGAGTGGATGGTATGTTGAAAATGAAAAAGATACTGGGAATTTTCCTGGCAGTCTGTTTTGTGCTGTCACTGACAGTTGCATCAGTAAGTGCAGCACCTTGGGACAATGACAGGCACAAATGGGATGACAACAGGAACAAATTTGATGACCACGACCGGATTAAGTGGGACAAAGACCGGATTAAGTGGGATAACGACAAGAGAAAGTGGGATAACGACAAGAGAAAATGGGACAACGACAGGAGAAAGTGGGACAATAAGAAACATGGCAAAGAGTACACCAAATGGTATAGAATGTATATAATTTGGTTTGTCAGCTATGAAAAGTTCTGCGGTTATTACAGCAAATTCTACAGCTACTACTACGAGTACTACGAATCCTACAGCCACTATGGAAGCAGATGGTAAGAACTGGCTGTAAAATGAGACTACAATTATTTCGTCATACACCCCTTGGATTAAACAAGCAGCAATCTTAATTAAAAGAATAATTTCGATTAAACTTGGGAGTGGGTTATGTGTTGAAAATGAGAAAGATATTGGGAATTTTCCTGGCAGTCTGTTTTGTACTGTCAGTGACAGTTGCATCAGTAAGTGCAGCACCCTGGGACAACGATAGGAACAAACGGGATGACAATAGGAACAAATTTGATAACCACGACAGGAATAAGTGGGACAACGACAAGAAAAAGTGGGATAATGATAAGAGAAAGTGGGACAACGACAAGAAAAAGTGGGATAATGATAAGAGAAAGTGGGACAACGACAGGAAAAAGTGGAACAATAAGAGACATGGGAACGACTACAATAGATGGCACACATCTTATATGAACTGGTACAAAATGTATATGAAATGGTTAATGAGTTATAACAAATTTTACGGCAATTATCACAGATACTACTGAAACAGTTCGTGATAACTGGCGAAAAACAAGCCTGTAGTTCTATAGTACACCCCTTGGACAAAATAAATTTAGAGCAGTAAGGTTCTTACTACTCCGAAAATGAGGAGGATCACGAATATCCAAAGCCCATGAGGAGATTAAGTGACCCTTCTCCAGATTCTCTTTTACTATTCCATTATTGTTAAGTCATGTTAATTTTAACGTTTCTCGTATGCGTTCTTCGTCATTATATCCGTTCTTCATTATATTACATCCGTTCTTCGTCTATTAAAATTACGATATTCTCACGCCCATGCTTGAACTTCTTAATCAGTCCTCTCTTTTCCAGTTCTGAAAGCAGAAGGCTGACTTTTACTTCTGAATAATCCAGCCTGCTACGCAGCTCTTTTTGCGTGATCCTGCCCCTGTGGCCCCGAATTACGTCCAGGATTTCGCGCAGCTCAGTAGAAAGGGGAGACTTTTTAAGATCAGCAGACTCAATTTTGGAATTATCTGTAGTTTCTATTATTGGGTCTATTACCGGCTCTGTTATGGAAACTGTCTCCCCTAAATTTCCTGACCCCGGCCTCACTCCAGAACCACTGCTTTTACTGAGGACTTTTGCCAGTAATCCAGATGTACCGAACTTCCCTTCCTGACGCATATTCATTTTCATTTTTTTGTGCCTTCTGGAAAGTTTATAACCTCCACCGAGCAGAAGAAGAAACATAAGGATTACTGATACGTAACTGTAACTTATAGTAGAAGAATTAGTCTTAGTCGAAAAGTCGGTCTCAGTAAAAGAGTCAGTCCTGGTTTTTTCGGCTGGGCTGACATTATTGACATTACTTGTTTTATCCTCGATTGTTTCCGTTACTGGATTTACAGAAGCTGGGTAAAGCAGGAGATCGAAGACATAGTTTCCTTCAGTTTCAATCCTCAAAGTTGTTTGTTTTGAATAAATTATGGTGTTGTTCAGGTAATAATTGGCTGTAATAACATAGTCTCCAGGTCCAAGTTCAAAAGAATAGGTGCCATTTTTTGCTACTATTGATTGAGAAGGATTGGAATTGATATTAATCACAGTATCGTTGAGGGGTTCAAGGGTATCCCATGCATATGTTGCCCCATGGATTGTTGCAGTGATCTTGCTGTCTGCTATGAAAGGTAGCCCTGAAGTGAGAGATACCCCTAAAGTGAGTAAAGCAGTAATGAGCAGGACGTAGAACCTCAAATTCATCTCTACCAGTAAATCCAGTATTGTAAGTTGAGGCTATGGGGTCAGTTACTAAAATTTGTAAACATAAATCTTATCAAAATTTTTCCAAACGTAGAATGTACATTTATTTTTCCGGATTTTTCCAATGAATCGCCCCCATGACCCATCATCGACTTTGCCATAATGAGCATGTTTCAAGATTATTCTGATAAGATCAAATATATAATTTTGAAGCAGGCCCATTGAGAACTTTCTTTATCCTTATAGACTTTTATAGTTACGAACTACAATTAGGTAAGTATAAATTATAAATAAATATATCGTTTATTATTTAATTCTATCGATATAAAATGACAACAATATGTGCAAAATTACATAAGAACAGTTTACAATTCGAATAATTCAAATAATACCATATTCCTGCTATGCGAAACCTCTCAATTTTATTAAAGTTAATAGCTACTAAAGCTAATAGACAAATGTCAAAATTTGTGACTTAGACTATGTTTTTTCTGAATATCAAACTAAAAAGTAAGTAAGATGATTAGACATGGTGAGTAAACGGGATCACTAAAAAGATCACTAAAGCGAGAACTTTTACATAAGATCCTCTCCTCTGATTTTGGTGTCTATTAGGGATTAAAAAATGTAACTTTAGAGATTAAAGGCATGTCATTTTTATTATTAATATACTTTGTTTTTATTTTAAGCATGTGTATCTGTTTCCATTGTAGCCATCGATATATCCTTTTTCGTAGCCTTTGTTGTAACTAGCTTTGTAGTACTTGGTCCACCTGTAATCATTGTAAGGAGAAGGAATTTTGGAAAGCGTATCCTTGCTTCCATATTGATTGCAATCTTTTTGGCCTTGTTTTCTGCCGTCTTTGTAGCCTTTTCCGTAGCCATCGCTGTAGCCATCTTTGTTCTTGCTATTACTAGCCGCGCTTGCTGAGGCAGCTGTTACTGACAGCACAAAACAAAGTACCAGCAAAACAGCAAAAGTCTTTTTAATTCTATCAAATTTTTTAGATGCCATAAATTAACTCCTAACTTATTTAATTGAATGAAAAATGATTTAACGCGTGTGAAAAGGTTCTTTTCCAAAATCCGTGGTCTTTAGATCTTTTGCCTTAAAACCTGTTATGGCTTTAAAGCCTGTGAGGTTTGGATTTATAGTAAGGAATTCAACCTTGACCTTACGAACCTGAATCCAACTTTTGAACTCACGAATTTGAATTCAGCCCCCTAAACTCGCTAATCTGAACTCAACCCTTAAGTTAATTAACTTGAATTCGACCCCTGAACTAAATAACTTGAGATCTTCATTTTCCTGTAAATTTCTACTTGCCCCTTTGACTATAAATATAATTAATTAGATTGTTTTGCCATTAAGTTTTTTATTTGCTACCCATGAGTTATACATAAATATTGACTGGATTAAATATAAATATACTTATAAGAAAAATTGATTAAAAATAGCTGAATTAGCAAAATAACAAATTATAAAACTTTATTTGGAAATTAAACTGTAAATAACAGGTTTAGTATATAAAGCTCTTAAAAAAGCTCATATGCTTAATATTTACAACAATATCAATTTATTCAGAGTCAGGCCTCTCCAGCTTTTCCAGTATATCCGCCTGCTCTTTATGCTGCTTTTGAGATTGCCCCTTAACTTTCTTTTCGGATGATGTAAGCCTGAAAGCCTCAATATCCCAGTTTGCCCTTTTTGCTCCTGCCTGATACACGCTCTCAAGAAAATCCAGGATCGCTTTTTCCGGTGAATCTGCTGAATTTCGGACATCTTCATACATTAAAAGCGCAAGCCCTGCCTGATGGCTCCAGAAAGCTTCTTTTGGGTTAAGTGGCTCATTCATGAAACCTGCAGGCTGCGGGTACATGTACGCATAAAAAGCAGGTTCCTTTATGTTCTGATCTCCTGCCCAGAACCCGAAACTGATTATTTCATGCGAGGAAGCTTCAAGTTCTACAGGGTTTGCTCCTTCCTTTACAGGTGCAGGCCTTCCTGAAAACAGAGTCAGGGCCAGGTCAGCGCGGTGCCAGAAGAAATGGACAGGAGAACTTTTCCCTATAAACCAGCCCCTGAAAACCTGAAAGGCGGAAGAGACTTGCACAAGGATTCTCCAGAACCGATTCACATATCCTTCGTCATAGGTCGCGTGCTGATAATCGGATGGGAAAGGCTCGGTACTTACTCCAGATATATCATACGGCACTGGCCTGATACCCACCGTAATCCCGAGCTCACCAAGACTCGAAAACACCCTGTCATGAAAAACAGCAACCGAAAACCCTTTTAAAGGCACGAATTTCAAGTCTCCTTCACTCGTCTCGATTCTTAAAACATGTTCCTTGTCCCGGAAATTGAACTCCATTTCGAAAGTCATGTCCTCGTAAGGAATAGGCCCAGTAGTAAGCCCGCGCACTGAAACGTAAAACGGTACATGCCACCAATGGTTCATTTTCGGAAAAAGCGCAAGCTTGACCTTTCCCACGATTTGCAGAAACAGGTGCAGCGTATTTTTCGTATCTTCCCATTCTTCAAGCGGCAAAGGCGGAAATTGAACATCCCGCGTAAAGCTAGTACTTACCATAATTACCCCCTCTGGAAAACCCCTAGATTACTAAATCAATGACAGTATCAACGATAGTAAAGTTTAGTGACAATTCTGTTAAATTTATAAAAGTATGATTATAAGTTGTAGATTCCGTTAATTTATAAGTTTAAAACCTTTCCTGCCCGAGTGAAAAAATTAAAATATTGGCTCTGGAACCGGACTTTTGAATTAATAACTTATTTTTATTTTTCAGGACTGGTTTGAATGTTCCACATATTCTATTACCGAGCCGTTGGAATGCTTTACTGTCATATTCCTGCCGGTTGGGACCTTATCCAGGACCCGGAGAATTTTTGCGTCTTTTTCTTCCAGATAAGCCTTGAATTCACAGAGAGAATCTACAAGAAAAGTAGTCTGCGTGCTTCCGAAAGGTTTTAAGGCTTCATCTGAGCCGGCTATTAGCAAAAATCTCCTATCTTAGCCAATTCTAGGTCGATTGTACAATGTAAAAAATTATTTATATGTTTCAAAACAATGATTTAAAAATTATTTTCCGGGTTGAAGCTCCATTGAGGTAGCCAATAAATGGATAACGATGTGGTAGAAGAACTGCTGAAAATTGTAGTTGAGTCTCTACAATCTGAAGAAGGAAATTTAAACAAAGCAGTTGACCTTGCAATAAATTTTTCAACAAAATATTCAATCTCTTCCGACCAGTTATTAGTTTTAAGCACTTTTTGTGGGTCTGAAGGGTCCTATGAATTAGTATATATATTTGCAAAGACCGCTGCAAGCTTATCAACAGGACATGCAAAAGTAGCTGCTCATTATAATGCAGGAACTGCTTCTTACTTTTTGAACCTACCTATGGAAGCAGAGGAGCAGTATAAACTTGCTCTGGAATCAGACCCCAAACATGTAAATACACACTATAATTACGGAATTCTCCTTTCTGATATGGGGCGCCTCGATGAGGCAGAGGAGCAGTATAAACTTGCTCTGGAATCAGACCCCAATGATGCGAGCACACACTCAAATTACGGAATTCTCCTCCAAAAAATAGGGCGTCTTGAACAAGCAGAGGAACAGTACAGAATCGCAATAAATTTAGACCCCAAAATGCCAAATAGCCACGGTGCTTATAGTTTACTTCTATTTTCCCAGAATTTAGAAGAGGAAGCTATTAAGGAAACAGGAATAGCATCTCGCTTGTTCAGAGAAAATGGAGATGCCGTTAAGGAACATCTTTCTTTCGCTTGGCTTTATGAAAAATTTACAAATAAATATTATAATTTAAAAGATTATAATAAGAGTGGAGAATATGCTGAAATCTCGGGGGATGAATACATTGAAGCAGGCAAACAGGCAGGAGAGAGCTTCAAGAACACTTCTTTAACTAAAGGCTATACGCTTAAAGGAAGAGCTAAAATTCGGAAGCTTGAACTTCAGCCACCATATGAAATTGAAAAGTTTAAGGAAATTATGAGTGGCATATACGAAGCATCTAAATTTTATAAAAATGCAGCTGAAATATCTCCAAAAGATAATCAAACCTGTAATGCTTGTTCAATCTCGATGTTGTGTCTTTCTGAAATGCTTGACTACATGCTTGCGGTAATGAAGCAGAAAAATGTTCCAAGGCTGGAAGATGAAATTGAAAAATGGAAAAAACAGCTGGCCGTTTCCGAGCAAATATATAAAGGAAGTATAAAAGGGGAAGCCTTCGTACAGTCTCTTTATAAGTTAATGGCCTGTATAGAGAACCTTGATAAGTACAAAAAATTCGCCATGTGGAAAGAAGAAAAGGCTTTTGAAGAATGTGTTGAAGAATTAAAGGAAATTGCCGGAAATATAGAAGGTCCGCTCCAGAAAATTATTGAAGATTCAGCTGCACAGATGGATGTTTGTCGGCGCAGCATAATGCCCTATGCAGGTACTGAAACTGGACAATTTGAACTAGAGACACCTAAAATAAATAATATTGATATGCCAGTTGACTCTAAACAAGAAGACTTAAAGAAATCCAAGGAACGCAAAAAGGGAAATAAAATTGTAAAGTGGGTTATGAGTCATCCAATCAAATCTGCTGGAAGTGTTATTTTTGCAGTTATTTTGAACCATTATAGTGAAGCCCTCTTTTCCCTTATCCAAAAATTTGTAGTCACACTTCTCAGTTATGTTTGATCACAATTTCCTGAATTCCACAACAAATATTACTAACCTCTTATCATCTGACTTCAGGTTTCAAACTGAAATACATGAGAAAGGTTAAAGAAATGTTAATCCTCGACCACCCCTACATATCTGAATTTTTAAAAAGTACTGCTGCGGAATTACAGATTCCTGTTTTGAAAAATGAAATGGCAGCTGGATTGAAAACAGATAAAACAGAATAGAAACCTAGGTTTCGGAAAAATATAAATAAATTGTGATAGTTGGACAGTTTTTAGATTAATAAATGAAGGATTTCATTCCCGCAGCTTGCTGCGGGTATTTAATTGACCTCAATTAAAATAGAAGGGATGTTTGGGAATTTTTTCTCCGACACATACTATGTCATAAAAATCATCCTCTTCGATATTGAGTCCCTTTCCAACTTCATTTCTGTAGTTGAATGGCAAGAAATCGCGGAGGACCTTTCTATTTTTTTTGTCCAGAATTGTTTCATTGTCATCGATATTTTCTTTACTTATACAGAATAAAGGGCACAACACAATATCAGTATGTGACCCAAGTTCGCCAGTTACGAATTTAATTGCCTGACTCGCCGTTCTTCCAGTTTCAATTTTGTAGTCAATTAAAAGTAACGTAATTTTTTTTCTTCCGGCTTCAGATTTTAATGCCTGCAGCATTTGTCTGTTAACATCATTATTAAACATGTTTTCTTGACCGTCCCTGACTCCCCACAAAGACAGTACTTTAGTTCTAGGAAAAAGCCCATGGGCCACGAGAGAGCCTGTAAAAAGCCCATTCAGGCTTCCATGTGAGATGCACAGGACTGCATTCGGGTTGAAATGCAGGTCAGTAACAGGACCCTTTAAAACATTTCTTATTTTTATTGCATTTTCCTGCCAGGTTCTCCAGACACCATATGAATTACTGTCATTACAATCATTTAGTTCCATGCAGGGCGGTTTGTTCAAATGGGGTCTATAAGCCATCATTTTTTGTTCATGCTGCTCTTGAAGATGTTCCGCAAATAAGCCTGCCCATTGCTCTTTTAGCCATTTAGAGATATCTTCAAACTTATTGAATTCCTTTATTGGATTATTTCGTGTTTGAGAATTAATTTCATCAAGCAATTTAAAAACATTTATACTATCAACATATACATAATTAATTTTTGCCGGGTTATCCAGGTTCTTCTTGTAATAAGTCCTGTATTCGGAATATACATTTTTCTCAACGAAAATAAAGATAGGAATGTCTTTGTCCCTGGCTGTTTGATATTCCTTCATCGTAACTGACTTATACATCTGGCAAATTTCGTCAGTATTTTCCTTTCGAGATTCAGAAGACGGACTTCCATAACGCCCACCTATTATTAAAATAAGCATATGACAGCTGGTAATTTCTGAATAACAGGATTCGTCAAGTGGTCTATTATGGTTGTAAGGAATCTTCCCTTTATCAGAAAGAACTGCTTCATACCCTATATTTTCAATAAAACTTTCAAGGTTATCCCTGATCTGTTTTAAATCGTAATAGGTGGAACTTACAAAAATCCTTGGTTTTACCATTTATATCCCTTTCGATATTTTGATGGGAGTTTATATTTTTTGAAGGAGAGCACATGCTATAAATATATACTTTCCTAAAAATATACGATTTTTAAAAATAATTGAACAATAAGGTGCAAAGTTTTTATTATATACATAAAAAGCTGACAATCGATAGGAAATGCATATTGGCTTATGATACTAGAAACGCTTTGAGACTACATGATGATTTTTTAAAATTCCATAAAAATTATTACTAACCTATTTTATTATCTGGCTTCAGGTTCCAAGTTGAAAGAATAAGAAAGGTTAGAAAAATGATGATCCTTGACCATCCCTACGTCTCCGAATTTTTAAAAAACACTGCTGCGGAATTGCAGATTCCTGTTTTAAAAAACGAAATAGCAGCCGGACTGAAGACTGAAAAAAGGCTAAACCTTCTTGAAGAAGCTGAATTTATCGAATTCATAAAAGAAAAGGGCGAATGTACTCTTTATTTAAACTCCGAGAATTCTATTGGCTGGATTTCTGAAAATCTCAGCTTTACAGAGCTACCTGAGAAAATCGAGCTTTTCAAGAACAAAGTGAAGTTTAGGGAGCTACTGGAAAGGCTTTATCCGGAATTATATTTCAAAGGTGTTGAATTTGAAAAACTGGATGAAATCCGGGTTGAGGAAATCGAAAAACCGTTTATCATAAAGCCTGCCGTGGGATTTTTCAGTCTAGGGGTGCATAAAGTTTCCACTGGCGCGGAATGGGATTCAGCTCTGAAGTCCATAAAGGCTGAGGTTAAGGAGATCCGGGAGCTTTATCCGGCGCAGGTTCTGGATGTGGAGAATTTCATTATCGAAGGAAATATTGAAGGGAATGAGTTTGCGGTTGATGCTTATTTCAATCGCGAAGGAAAACCGGTAGTCCTCAATATCTTCAAACATATCTTTTCCTCGGAAAACGATGTCAGTGACAGAGTATATTTTACTTCAAAAACTGTTATAGAAACCTACAGGGAAGCCGTTGAGGACCTTTTAAAGGAGATTGGAAAACTTGCCGAACTCAGGAATTTTCCCCTTCATCTGGAACTGAGGATAGGAGAGGACAGGCGAATCCAGCCGATCGAACTGAACCCCATGCGGTTTGCTGGTTGGTGCACGACCGATATTGCTTATTTTGCATATGGGATTAACACTTACAAGTATTTTCTCGAACAACTTGAGCCGGATTGGGATAAAATTCTTGCAGGCAAAGAGGGAAAGAGCTTCTGTCTTGTTATGCTTAACAAACCCGCAGATCTCGATTTGAAGGAAGTAAAGGCTTTTAATTATGAGAAACTGCTTTCAGACTTCGAAAAGCCTTTGGAACTCAGGAAAGTCAATCATGAAAAATACGGCTTTTTCGGGTACATGTTTACCGAAACTACAGAGAGCAACTGGCAAGAAATTGAACGAATTCTAAAATCGGACTTGAAAGAATATATCACTTTCAAAGAAATAGTTTCTATATCCGATAATCAAAGGCTCTGTCCCGGCACTCAAAAATAATCCACATTGGTTCATAAGGATTGAAATTTCAAATTGACTTTACTTTTTAAATTTATTTTTTGAGGAATATGAAATTGCCATCAGCAAAAAATCTATTTATGACTGAAGGTTCAATCTTCCCTATGGGAAAAGTCAAATGGGGTACTGGCTCTGGAAGACAATATCATAGAGGTAAATGGCCTTGAATATTTTTTCGGTGAGATAAAAGCAGTTGATAACATCAGTTTTACGGTAAGAAGAGGGGAGATCTTCTCTTTTTTGGGACCGAACGGAGCTGGGAAGAGTACTGTAATTAATATTCTTACTACCCTCCTGCCTATGCAGAAGGGAAGAGTAATTATTGCAGGTCATGATTTAAGAACAGAACCTGAAAAAGTGAGGGAATCGATAGGGATTGTTTTTCAGGAATTGACTCTTGATAGAGACATGACTGTAAGGGAAATTCTGGAATACCACGGAAGACTCTATTCAATGCCAAAAGCTCAAAGACAGGCGCGTATTGATGAATTACTCAACCTGGTCGAGCTTGAAGCAAAAAGGGATGTCCTGACAAGATATCTGAGCGGCGGAATGAAGCGCAGGCTTGAGATTGCAAGAGGACTTATGACCCGCCCTAAAGTACTTTTCATGGACGAGCCTACAATCGGACTTGATCCGCAAACAAGAATAAGAATCTGGGATTACTTGCGGGACATCAACCGGCAAGGAACAACCATTTTCCTGACAACCCATTATATGGATGAAGCCGACCAGCTAAGCGACTATATAAGTATTGTAGATCACGGACAGATAATTGCCACAGGCAAGCCCTGGGAGCTAAAAAATGCGCTTGGCCAGGACCTTATATATCTGGAAACAAGCGATAATCAGGGAGCTTCCAATTTGTTAACTAAATTGGATACTGTAAAAGGAGTTCGGGAAAAACCAAAAGGAATAGTTGTCATGGTCAATGTAGACGGTACCTACCTGCTGCCTGAGATAATGGAGAAACTTCGGAACGGAGGAATTAAGATCAGGGCCGTAAACCTCAAAAAACCATCAATGGATGACGTTTTTGTCCACTATACAGGAAGAGAGCTCAGGGATACAGGAACCGAAAAAACTGTAGTGGTGAAACCAGGAGGGCGTTAAGAGATGCATAAAGGCTTTCTTACTATATACTGGCGAGATATGTTGAGGTTCTTACGGTTCCGAACTCTCCTGTTTACCTCCCTTGTCCAACCTGCACTCTGGCTGGCTTTCTTTGGAGTAGCAATGTCAAATAATTTTGATAGGCTGACTGCAACAATGCCGACTATTCCCGGGGTAAGAGCTGTGGGCTACTTGACTTTTATAGGTGCAGGAGTTATTGCCATGACCACGCTTTTCACAAGTCTCTTTGGAGGTACAGTACTGCTCTTTGATAAAAACTGGGGACTTATGCGGGAGACCCTTTCAAGCCCTCTGCCAAGAATTCATATAATTGTAGGAATAGGGCTTTCAGCTATGACAAAGTCCTTTATCCAGGCCACTGTTATAATGGTTTTTGGGCTTTTACTGGGAGTCCAGTTCTTTGAAGGCTACACAGCTACACAGGTTCTGGTCTCACTCTTTTGTATCATGCTTTTTATAGGAGCATTTTCTCTAGGTTTTCTTTTTCTTTCAGCTGCAATAGCAATAACAATGGAAAGCCCGGAAGGAATGCAAGCCGTAATAACCCTGCTTACCATGCCTTTCTTTTTCACAAGCAATGCACTTTATCCTGCGAACTCTTTTCCCCCTGTGCTTCGGGCTCTGTCCACAGTCAATCCGCTAACGCATCTTGTCAGCGGAATCAGGTACTTTGCAATAGGGAGCGATTTTTCGTCAATCGGGCTTCGTTATACTTACACGCAGGGAGAGGTTATTGTTTCCTTTCTGGCTCTTCTAGCTTTTGCGACAATAATGTTTCTTATTGCAAGGTGGAGGTTTACCAAGGTTACAGTCACATGATTTCAATCGGGCTCACGTTTAAGGGGTATAAAGAATAAGGTAGAAATGGGGAAATATTATGGTCTGTACACACAAGGATATGATAAAAGTAAAAGACGTGGAGCCGGGTTCAAAAGGATGCGAGGAATGCCTGAAAAGCGGAGACAGATGGGTACACCTGAGAATCTGTCTAACCTGTGGGCATGTAGGCTGCTGCGATCAGTCAAAAAACAGGCACGCAACAAAGCACTATGGAGAGACCGGACACCCGATAATTCAATCTTTCCAGCCAGGGGAAGACTGGAAATACTGTTATATTGACCGTCAGTATCTTGAATAAACGGTTGGCAGCCAGCAGCGTTGAGAACGCTAAAGGCTCGCCTCATTTAAAGAACCTCTTTTCAGAAACTTAATTTCAAAAAATATATCCCTTTTTTTATCCTTTTATTTTTGATTAAATAAAAGTCCTTAAATAAAAATAGACCAATAAAAAGAACGAAGCAAATAAATGAAAGATAAATCAGTCAAAGGGAAAACACAAAATAAAGGGAAAAATAGGCGGATAAAAGAAAACTAAATGAGAATACGGAAATAAGAAGATAAAAGGGGTGGCAATGAGTTTAGCAGGTCAAACAGCTCTTGTAACTGGGGGGAGCAAAGGAATAGGAAGAGCTATCTGTCTTTCTCTGGCAAAAGAGGGAGCAAACGTCGTCGTTGCAGCAAGGAATGATAGTGAAATCAAAGATACAATAGATAAATTAAAAGCAATGGGGAGTAAAGCCCTAGCTATCAAGACTGACGTGCGGAGTGAAGAGGACGTCAGACGCCTGATCTCAACTATAATTGATAAATGCGGCAAGCTTGATATTCTTATCAACAATGCGGGGGTTGCCTACAAAAAGAAGCTGGAAGAGACCACCCTTGAAGAATACGATAAAATCATGGATACCAACTTAAGAGGAGTCTTTCTCTGTATGAAGTATGCAATTCCATACCTCAGAGAAAGTAAAAATGGAAAAATAATCAACATATCCTCAGTAGGAGGATTACACGGGCTTTCGGATATTTCCGTCTACTGCGCCTCAAAGTTCGGGGTAAACGGCATAACGGAATCCGTTGCTGCCGAGCTAGAAGGAGAAATAAAAGTCTACGCAGTCTGTCCGGGAGCTGTGGATACAGATATGTACAGGTCGATCTATTCAAGCAGACCACCACTCAAACCCGAGCATATCGCGGAAAAGGTTCTGGAACTTGCCTCACCGGATTCAAGAGTTACATCTGGTAAGATAATCGAGATACAGGCTCCTCCAATACCTCAGCTTTAATGGTTGAAAACAAAGGGCAGAAATCCGGTAATTCTGATAGACTCAAGTATTTTATATATTTTGCAAGATTTTATTAGCATC
This sequence comes from Methanosarcina sp. UBA289, assembly GCA_002496565.1. GTDB lineage: Archaea > Halobacteriota > Methanosarcinia > Methanosarcinales > Methanosarcinaceae > Methanosarcina. The sequence goes on from DAKJ01000016.1 coordinate 141,737, forward strand.
TTTTTGTCGGAATTGCCCTCTTCCTTTTTAAGAGAAAAACTGCTCCTGATCGCAGTTAAGAACTATTGCTTCCAAAGATATATTCTTGTCTTGCCCGATAATTAATAAATTGACTGTAAAGTGACAGCTATGAAACTGAAGGGTCAGACAGCCATTGTAACCGGCGGGGGAAGAGGAATTGGCAGGGCTATCTGCCTGTCACTGGCAGAAGAGGGAGCCAATGTTGTAATTGTCGCAAGGACCGAAAGGGAAATGCGAGAAACTGCCAGACTAGTAGAAAAGCAAGGTGGAAGGGCTCTTGCAGTAAAGACTGACATCAGAAAAGAAGAGGAGGTCATTGATATGGTTTCAAAGACAATGAACGCCTTTGGAAGAATTGACATCCTTGTAAATAATGCAGGAGCAGCATACAGAAAATATCTTGTGGAAACTTCAACCAAAGAATATAACGAAATTATGGACACAAACGTAAAAGGAATGTTCTTCTGCACAAAGTATGCCCTTCCCCATTTACTTAAAAGGGGGGAAGGCAGGATAGTGAATATATCCTCGGGAGCAGGAAAGCACGGGATACCAAAATTATCAATATACTGCGCCTCAAAATTTGCGGTAATCGGTTTTACAGAGTCTCTTGCTTACGAAGTAGGAGGTGGGATTCAGGTTTATGCAGTCTGCCCTGCAGGCGTGGATACCGGTATGTACCACTCGCTTTTTTCAGATGAGCCTGTTCTCAAGCCCGAAGACGTTGCAAGAAAAGTTTTGGAGCTTTGTCTGCCTGAAACGTCTCTTCCTTCAGGCTCTTCAGTTGAGATTTACAGGCGGCCTATGAGGATAGTTTGACTTTGACACTTGTACAGAAAGGAGTATACTTAAGTTGAAGGTGAATCTATGTTCAGAAACCGTAAAGATGCAGGGGAAAAACTTGCAAAAGCTCTTGAGAAATACAGAGCAGAAAATCCTGTTATTCTTGCAATTCCACGCGGTGGAGTGGAAGTTGGCCTACAGGTTGCAGGGAAACTTAATACTGATTTTTCTCTTATTATCGCAAGGAAGTTGCCTTTCCCTAACAACCCAGAGGCCGGATTTGGAGCAATAGCCGAGGACGGGAGCGCGTTTATTTTAGAAAATGCACATTACTGGCTTCCAGAGGAAACCATTGAGAGGATCAAACAACAGCAGATCGCCGAAATAGAAAGACGCATAAAAGCTCTAAGAGGAGGAAATCCCCTTCCAGAGCTTGCAGGAAGAACCGTAATTCTTATCGATGACGGCATTGCGATGGGCTCTACAATTCGGGCAGCCATTGAGCTTTGCAAAAACAGGAAAGCCGGAAAAATTGTGGTTGCAGTGCCTGTAGCAGGAAGAGAGGTTGCAGAAGAGCTTCAGAAAAAGGTAGATGAGCTCGTGGTGCTTGAGACTCCTGCCTATTTCAGGGCTGTCGCTCAGGCTTACGAAAGATGGTACGATGTTTCGGATGAAGAAGTGCTCGACCTGCTCAAAGAGAATATAAGAAATAAAGAACCTAAAGATCATGAATTTCATGAGCTCGGAGTCTGAAAAAATTCTCTGTTATTCCTATTAAATACCTTTTAATAATTATTAAATAACCAGCTAAATAAACCGAAAACCAAATGAAGAGAACTAATCCTAAAACTGAACCCTTCGGCAGTTAGCATTTTTTAGAATATCTTGCCACTTTCCCAAAAAGAAAATCTACAGTAGATTTTAAACCCTTTGTTAAAATATATTTGAAAGATCTATTTTTAAATTTTTTTCCAAAAATTCCATTTTCGGAATTTCTATTAAAGGACTTCCTTGAAAGGCCTCTTTATGAAAACCAGATCGCAGGAATAAACCTAGAAGAGTAAAAACAGATGATAGAGAAGTTTTTCAAAGATGTTCTCCAGGTTTCACATCCTTCTTGCCTTTAAAACTCCCTTTTAAAATTTAAATAGATTTTCGAAAAGGCATATCTGAATAAAAACTTTACGTTATTTAGAATAAGGGAAAAGCTTTGTTCTCTTAGAATTTGTCTTTTTTGTCTTCATATTGAAGATTTGAATTCCTAACCTTGAAGTAAAGAACACAAATATACTAAAAATAGACGTATATAGATCTATAGATTATATAGAGCGCTCTAAAATATATGGAAAATATAAAATATAATGAAATGGTCTGAAATACCATACAGGCTCGAGATTCTGAAAAATATTCAGTAACTGCATAAAGATTAATTATTAAAATTTAAAAAAAGTAAATGTTATAACAATTATATCAAGTTTGAAGTTTAAGATTTTTGGAGCGGAAAAAATGGATTTACTTGTCATAGCACTTATTTTAGCGGGCCTTTACATGGCCTGGAATATAGGAGCAAACGATCTCGCAAATGCTATGGGCACTTCGGTTGGAACAGGTGCCTTAACACTTAAGCAGGTAATTATTATTGCTGCAGTTTTTGAGTTTTTGGGTGCAGTGCTTTTTGGAGAAAGGGTCACTACGACAATAGCAAAAGGAATTGTTCCCATTGATATGATCAGTATTGTCCAACCAGACATTGTGGTTTTGGGTATGCTGGCTGCAATTCTTGCAGCTGGCTTCTGGGTAACCCTTGCGACCTTTTATAACCTCCCCGTTTCAACCAGCCATTCTATCGTTGGTTCAGTACTTGGCTTTGGGCTGATTGCAGCCCATAACGGAATTATCTCTTTTTCAGATATTCACTGGGGGGAACTTACGAGAATTATTGCCAGTTGGTTTATATCTCCGGCTCTTGGGGCTGTTCTTGCTTATCTTACTTTTTCTGTGATAAGGAAACTGTTTCTTCATAGAGCTAAGGATCTTCCACTTGTTGAGAAAAAATTCATATCCTTACAGCTCATAACTGCCTGTTACATGGCATTTGCACATGGGTCAAACGATGTGGCAAATGCTGTAGGTCCTCTCACTGCTGCTCTCAAGGTCATGGGTGTACTAGGAGTTGAAGTCCCTGTATGGATACTTGTAATGGGAGGCCTTGGTATGGTAATAGGAATGGCCACCTGGGGTTATAAAGTGGTTGAAACCATCGGCTCGAAGATCACGGAACTTACACCGACACGTGGCTTTTCCGCAGAGTTTGCAACAGCATCAGTGGTTTTGTTTCACAGCTTTAGCTCCCTTCCGATTTCGACTACACATACGCTTGTCGGTTCGGTCATAGGGGTTGGGCTTGCAGGCGGAATTGCAGCCGTTGACCTGCGCGTGATCTGGAAGATTATTTCTTCCTGGGTAGCAACAGTTCCTATAGCTGCTCTTACATCGGCATTAATCTTTGTAGGATTTGAGGTGATTTTCTTATGAAAGACTACATCCGTTCTGTCCTTGACGTGGTCGCTGAATCTCCCTTTGTGCCTCTGGAAGCACACGCAAAAAAGGGAGTGCTGGCAGTTGAAAAGCTGGCTGAAGCAATGGAAGCCTACTGCGCAGGAAACCAGGCCATCCTCGAGGAGAGGACAGGTGAGATTGACAAACTGGAACATGAGGCTGATAAACTTAAACAGAAGATAAGAGCAGGCATTCCCTCAACAGTAAGACTGCCCGTGAACAAAAAAGACCTCCTTTCCTTCCTTAAGCAGCAGGACTCTATTGCCGATTATGCCCAGGCTGCTGCCTACTGGATGACCCTGAGGCCATGTAGGACTATTCCTGAGGAAATCAAAGAAGGCTTTCTGGAACTGATGAACACCTCCCTGAAGACAGCAAGACTGTACAATGAACTCGCAGGCGAGCTTTACAAGCTTCTTGCGACTTCTTTCAGCAAGGAGCAAATCAAGGAAACAATGACCATTATCCCTGAAGTCGAAAAACTGGAACATGATGTGGATGTGCTTGAAACCGCCCTTCTAAAAAAGATCTTCGAAAACGAGGATGCTATAGGAGGCTCAGGCGTCTGTCACTTGATAGGGCTTGTGGAAAGAGTAGGAGGTATCGCTGATAAGTCCGCAAGCGCTGCTGACCGGCTCAGAACTATGATTCTCAGAAGGTAAATTTTCACATTCCTTCTTTTTAATATAAGTTCTTTTTTGACTATTTAACTAACTTTTCTCGAAGAAATTTTCCTTTTTGACCTTTACCGGCTGAGAATTATAATTCTCATATTATAGGTTTTCAGAAGATAAGTTTTCATTTCTCTTTTAAATATACCTTCTCCTTCCGACTTTAGACGAGGAAGGAATAATCCATCATCTCATTGAGAGCACAACCGGCGAAGATATCAGATTAGCTACTCTTTTCAGTGATTGAATTGGCTGGGGTTCTAATAGCTGAGATTTTGTCTGATCTGAGACTATGCCTGTGTAAAAAAGTTGATAAATTATAGGACCAAATATTTAAAAATAAATTTTGGGAGAATGAATATAAAAATTCAAATAAAAGATATAAAAGAAAGGAATTATTATGAAACGTAAATTTATAATTTGTGTTGTCTTATTGAGCATTATCATCGTAAGCCTTGGATGTGTTTCACAGTCAGATGGGTCACAGAAAGAGAGTTCACAACTAAACGATACAAATAACACGAATACTGAAGATCTCAAAGATATTGAAGGCATCTGGATGGGAAATTTAACAGTTCCAGGTGGGTTGGAGTTAAGGATTGTGTTCAACATTTCTACTAACTCTGATGGGTCTATCAATGCCAGTATGGATAGCCCTGATCAGGGAGTAAGCGGTATACCTGTTGAGAGTGTTAGTTATAAAAACGATAACTTGAACCTTGGAGTAAAGTCCATACCGGGAAGTTTTGAAGGGATATACAAGGAGAATAACAAAACCATAGAGGGAGAATGGAAGCAGTCAGGATCAGCGTTTCCACTTGTGCTTGAAAAGGTCGAGAAAGCTCCTGAAATGCACCGAGAGCAGGACCCTGTAAAGCCTTATCCGTATACCGAAGAAGAAGTTGTTTATGAAAATAAAGGAGCAGGAGTAAAGCTGGCAGGAACGTTAACTCTTCCGAGGTCAGAGGGGCCTTTCCCGGCAGTCATACTCATAACGGGTTCAGGCCAGCAAAATCGTAATGAGGAAATTGCGGGTCATCGCCCGTTCCTTGTACTTTCGGACTATCTGACACGCCAGGGAATTGCGGTGCTTCGGGTCGATGATCGAGGTATTGGAGGTTCGACAGGGAATGTTTCACAGGCTACAACTGAGGACTTTGCTGGAGATGTACTCACAGGAGTTGAATACCTCAAAAATCGCAAAGAGATCGATCCAAGTCGAATCGGACTGATCGGACACAGCGAAGGAGGGCTGATTGCCCCTATGGTAGCAGTAAAATCTCAGGATATCGCATTCATTGTACTCATGGCTGGTCAGGGAATTACCGGGGAAGAAATTTCATACCTCCAGAGTGACCTTATTTACAGGGCAGAAGGTGTAGACAATGAAACTATAGCCAGGAATGATGTGCTTCTGAAAAGTATGTACTCTGTGATAAAAGAGAAACAAAATGAAACCATAGCCGCAGAAAAACTTCACAAATTTATGGTGAATGAGGTAGAAAACATGAGCGAAGAGGAGAAAAAGAATTCAGGTTACTCTGAAGATGACCTTGACGTTCAGATTAATGCTCAGGTCCAGAATCTGCTCTCGCCCTGGATGCGCTTTTTCCTGACATACGACCCCGCCCCTACCTTGATGAAGGTAAAGTGCCCGGTCCTTGCAATAAACGGCGAAAAAGACCTTCAGGTTCCGCCTAAAGAAAACCTCAGAACCATAGATGAAGCTCTCAAAGCAGGTGGCAATAAAGACTACACAGTTAAAGAACTGCCAGGCCTCAACCATTTATTCCAGACCGCTAAAACCGGGTCTCCCTCAGAGTACGCAAAAATAGAAGAAACGATTTCTCCGGCTGCTCTGGAGATTATAGGAAACTGGATTTCGGAACATATACAGTAAAAACCGAAGTACAGGATTTAGAAAGTACGAGAGTGAGGGGAAAATAAGATTACTGTAAAATGTACAGATATGCATTTCATTGTAACTTCTTCTCCTTTTACTATGTCTTTTAATATTTATAATCCAAGATTAATAGATTATTTATGAAGTGTGTATATACCCACTTCTAGAGCATATTTACCTACTAGATAGGGATATCTTCTTACACCTTGGTAATATTTATCTAGCTAAGTAGGATATCTAATACTCGAATATATCTGCTTATATTTGCTCATTTCATGATTACATGGAAAATATATAAACAATCCATATCGAAAGTTCTACAATTACAAATATAAAATATAAACTTCTTTTAATAATGCGCAAGTCAGATATGACATTCCAATTTCTCTAGAGACAACAGGTGAATAACGTAATTGAGATACATATTTGACACTTATTATTTTACCTTTTCTTTAGAATAGGAAAACCGGAGCTTTTTAAGGGAATTAGGCAATTAAGAAGCAAAATATGAGGAAAAAAACATCACACAGCAGGTTTTTTCGAGTATAGAGGACTATATCAACATTATAAGAGATAAGACTTTCTGAGAAGACTTTCATTTAATTTTTAAATCACGAGAGACATAGTTAAGCACAATTTGTAATTTTATAAGCTTTCAGACCCTGAGATAAAGCATTATAAAGCTTTAAGTTCCTTTTTTGAATTTTATAAAAATATATAGAAGTAAGTAAGTTTATATATTAATATGCCCAGTGCATTCTGATATTCTTGTATTAATATAATTAGATAAGGAGGAAAAAAATGAGTCTTAATAGAAAATCAATCTGGGAAACTATAGCATCTATTTCTGTTGTATTAATGATATTAACATTAGGAGTTTCTGCAGCCTCAGCGGCATGTTCCACTGATGACTCTTCTGAATACACTTATGTATACATCACAGCCGACGACTGTGGCAATACTGACTGTACTGGAAACTGCTGTGAAGACTGCGAAGAAATCTGTGAGCAGGATTGCACCGGAGAATGCTGTGACAACTGTGTTGAGTGTACAGAAGACTGTTGTGACAACTGTGACGAAGTAACCTGCGAAGGCGACTGCTGCAACAACTGTGAAGATGCTTGTATCCAGGATCGCGCTGGAGAATGTTGTGACAACTGTGACGAAGTAACCTGCGAAGGCGACTGCTGCAACAACTGTGAAGATGTTTGTGTTCAGGATTGCGCTGGAGAATGCTGTGACAACTGTGACGAAGTAACCTGCGAAGGCGACTGCTGCAACAACTGTGAAGATGTTTGTGTCCAGGATTGCGCTGGAGAATGCTGTGGCAACTGTGAAGAAATCTGTGGTCAGGACTGTACCGGAGAATGCTGTGACAACATTGATTGTACAGAAGACTGCTGTGACAACTGTGACGAAGTAACCTGCGAAGGCGACTGCTGCGAAAACTGTGAAGATGTTTGTGTCCAGGATTGCATAAAAAAATGTGCCCGCAGCTGTGAAAAGACCACCTGCAACAAATAAACCATTTAAAGGTCTTGATCATTGATTCAAGCCTGATAAAAATCAGGATTGAGAATTTCGAGTACCAATATTTGATTTCCATAAATAATAAGTTTTATCGAAATTCTCTTTACTCTTTTTGAGTTTAAGGAACGTCTATTCTTTTATTTTTTAGTAACTGGCGTTACCAGTACCTTATCTATACGATTGCCATCCATATCCACAACTTCGTACCTTAGCTCTCCAAGAACAATACGGTCTCCAGTTGCTGGAATTCGCTGCAGGATGGAAATAATCAGCCCGGCAATGGTCCGATAATAACCCAGTCCTTCCCCTGGAAAAAAATCCACGGACAGTACATCTTTGACTTTTTCAATAGGCGTATCCCCGTCGATCAACCATGAGCCGTCTTCCCGAATCTGAACCTGTGACTCCACAGGCTCGCCAAGGGAACGGACTTCACCCACTATTGCTTCAAGAATATCGTGCAGAGTGATTACGCCCTGAATACTCCCGTATTCGTCAGTGATAAGAGCAATATGCACTCCGGTCTCTTTAAACGATTCAAGAAGCTTCAGGACAGAAACGCTTTCAGGTATAAAGAGTGGTTTTGTGACCAATGCTCTGATATCAACAGTACCGGTTTCCAGAAGCGTTGCCAGGATACTTTTTACTGATACCATACCTACAATATTGTCGAGTTTCCCTTCGTATGCAGGAAAATTTGATCGGCCACTTTCACTCATTTTCCGCAGATTTTCATCAGCTGGTTTCTCTAGGTCGATTGCAATAAGATCTGTACGATGCGTCATCAGGGAATCAACACGGCGGTCACCAATTTCAAGCACGCCTTCTATCATGCTCAGTTCGGCTTTCTCAAACACTCCAGCTTTGGTTCCTTCCTCAAACATAATCTTAATTTCTTCTTCTGTTACAGGAGGTTCAGTAGTCTTTCTGATTCTCAGAATTTTGAGCACAGCTTCGGTAGAACTACTGAGTATTATCACAAACGGCTTTGCGATAACAGATAGATAGAACATAGGTTTTGCAACGTTAGAAGCTATTGATTCCGCACTGTTGAGTGCAAGCCTTTTTGGGACAAGTTCTCCAAAAATTAAGGTCAAATAGGTGATCACAAAGACTACAAAAGTAATGCTGAGCGCACTACTATATGGGGCCAAAGTAGGGAATTTCGCAAGGTAAGCTGCAAGTCCTTCTGCGATTGTAGCTCCGCCGAAGGCACCTGCAAAGATTCCCACAAGAGTAATTCCTATCTGGATTGTTGAGAGAAAAGGAGTTGGTTCATTTGCGAGCATAAGCGCAGTTTCTGCCCGTTTGTCTCCTTCCTCCGCCCGTTGTTTGAGACGGGTTTTCTTGGAAGAAACAATGGCAAATTCTGACATGGCAAATATGCCATTGAATGCGATCAGCACAAAAATAATTACGATTTCAAGCAATAGTGACATTTTTGAAATATTATTAGTTGAACTATAATTTAAAGTTTAGTATAGTTTTATACAGATTTGTGCTTTTATAATATCATTTTCCTGTTGTATTTTTATTTTTTCCCTGATTCAGTAATTTTCCTGGAATCTATGCTCTTTGCCTACAAGTACTTTCAAATCTACCTCTACATCCGTTCAAAAAATTTTACCTGGTCTATTCTCATTAATTGCCCTCACCCTCCTGACAAGAGCAGGATGTGTTGACAACAAATTGGTTGACCAGATCCAGAACCCCTCAGGACTCATTGTAGTTTCAAGATATTCTTCATAATTAACAGCCTTGTAAAGATGTTCGCCTGCTGATAGTACTATAAGTCCTTTTTTGCCTGAAGGAACAAGCCGGATTGCAATTCTGTCTGAAGTATATTCCCTGGCCCGGCTCAGGGCAGTCCATAAAAAGTTCTTGAGGATAGGCACAAAGGCAATCGGAAATATTGAGAGATTGTAAAGCAGGGTCACATGCCCTGCCTTTATGTGAGCCAGTTCGTGGGCAACTATAAACTCAAGAGAATCAAAGTCTTCCTCCCGGTATGCTACCTCAACTATGTCCGCATAAAAAACTACATAGTTTCTCCTGAAGTATAGACGGGTAGCAAATGCGTTTATTAGCCCTCCTTCCTGGATTAAGAAAGCATCCGGAACTTCTCTGAGATTCAGCTCAAAAGAAAGACGTTTTATGATTTCGTAGAGTTCAGGAAACTGTTTTTCGGAGAGTTTGATTGCATTTGCCATCATTCCTCCGTAAGTCTGTCCAGAAACGAATGAAAGAAAAGCAATCGATACTGGGATTACCAGTATATATTCAATCCCGAGTTCTTCGGGATATAAAATTGGAACTGTCATTAATGTGACATAAATAAAAATACTGATCAGTAGGCAGATTAAAAAAAGAGGTATTTCGGCAGGATGCCTGAGATTCTTTATTTCATTATCCAGCAAGTTTTTTGTCCCCCTATTCTAGAAAACTTGAAGATATGTTTCAATGACCCCAATAAAAGTCACAATACATTATAAATATTTACCTGGAGCTATAATACCTTCTTAGACTTTTCTCAATATACCTTTTACTCATATTCATCCGGAAATTTTCCCGGGGAAAAAGTAAGGCCATTTATTTAGTTTCAGGATAATTGCTTACATGAAGAAAATGCTAACAGATAAGACTCCAAAAGGTGAGCTTTCATAAGAATACATCATCATAAATATATTTGTATACAGATATAAGAAGAATCTAAAACAGTACAATAAAGACTCCCATAAAAACTCTCTACATAAATGAAGCTAGTTGGCCATCCAAAATGTTCTTTCTTAAACCATAGAAAGTTACATGTTTTCGAGTTTTGGGATTTCTGCAAATTTACTCTGTGAGATAGGGTAGAAAATGGAAGAAAATTTTATTTTTAATTAGTTATTGTTGACAAGACAAAATAGAAAATAATATAAATGTTAGAATAGGTGAATTGTAGTAGAAATTTTAGATAGATAATTAAAGTTCTGGTCAATTTTCTATAAATAAATCAAAAATGTAACGTACTTAAGCAAATCATGTTACAGAGATTTATATAAAAAATTATTCCATAGAAATTTAAGCATAAATTTGTCTAAAATGTAGAGGGGAAGTCATATTTTATGGAGTATATATTCAAATTCTGCAATTTGCCTGACGACAAGTCAACAGTAAAAATAGTTAATGAAGCTGCAAACCGTTTGTACTATAAACTTGAAGGAATTGATATAGAAACTTTAGATATTTCAGATTATAACAAAAGATACTTTGGCTCCTTATTAAAGAACTTACGTTCTAATTTACAAAGATATGCATATATATTGGTATGGTCAATCACAAAGATAGACATACCCTTAAAAAAACTTGTTTTTTTGGATTATGGAGGAGGTTCTGGCATGTTATCCCTCCTCGCAAAAGAGTGCAATATTGGAACAGTTATTTACAACGATATTTACGATGTCTCCGCCAGAGATGCAGAATTAATAGGAAAAGCTATTGGAGATCAAGCTGACTATTATATTCCAGGAGATATTGACAAAGTAATCGATTTTTTAAAGACGAAATCGATTAACTGCAACGCAATAGCCAATTATGATGTCATAGAACATATCTATGATATAGAAGAATTCCTAAAGAAAATATCTTTGATTTCAGATAATAATAATTTAAGGGTGTTTTTTTCCTCTGGTGCAAATCCTTATAATCCTTTGATCAAGAGGAAGCTCGTGAAAAATCATCATAGGTGCGAACTCTTAGACCGAGAATCGATTTTTGGTAGAAAAGAAAGAGATCCCCTGGAATCATATTTAAAAATTAGAAAGAAAATGATAAAAAATTTGAATCCAGATCTGTCCGAGAATCAAGTGGTCTATTTAGCTGCCGCTACCAGAGGGCTGATTGAATATGATATTAAAAAAGCAGTAAATGAATTTTTAACTAGTGGATCTGTTACTTTTAAGCAAAAATATCCCCAGTATCCCACAAATACCTGTGACCCTTACACCGGTAACTGGGCAGAGCATTTGATGGATATATACCAGTTAAGAAATGTTTTGCAGCGTGAGAACTTCCAAGCCGATATCTGGTGTGGATATTATGGCGATTCAAATACTTTACTAAAGTGTCTAGCAGCCCGATCTTTAAATTTGTTAATTAAAAGCTCAGGAAGATATGGACTGATATTTTCTCCATTTTTTACACTTTGTGGAAATATAGCACCGCAATCATCCTATTGATTCTTAAAAATCTTAATTTAATAGCTCAAAAGATTCACTTTATAGATAAAAAAATTCAACTCACAAGTTAAAAGATTAATGTCATAATATAGACTTACTTCTTATAGACTTACTTCTGGGCGAGTGTTAACGTCGAAAGAATTCACTCTATTCTCGCCCATAATTCAGCTCCCTTGAGCCACAACCATTGCACCAGTTGATAACACCGTTTTCGCTCAAGCCTTTTTTGAAAAGGCTTGTGGTCAAACCTTTTTAAAAAGCTTTCAAAATTTCCTCCGAAAAGGTTGCAGAACTCGGGTGGTAACTCTGCTGGATCAGATTGCAGACTCGGTATCTGGTTCCTCGGAAGAAGAGGAAAGGCGTTTTTGTTCAATCATCTGTATAAGCCTGTCCGTTACGTCATCAATTCCTTCCCCGGTAAGTGTAGAAATATTAAACTCTACTTCATCCTGCTTCTGGAATTCGGACCTGTCAGCTTTGTTTGCAACCACAAGCAGGGGAAGTTTGAAGTTCTCACGAATTTCCGCAAGCAGGCGTTTTTGGGCTTCGATTTCGTATCCGCAGCTTTCGCTGGGATCAATGATGAACATTACAACTGCATCAAGGTAATGAATCGCAGTAACTGCCTGCTTTTCAATATCATTCCTCTCGGACATAGGGCGATCAAGAAGCCCAGGTGTATCCATAACCTGGTAACGCACTCCATCCCGCGTGAAATGCCCGATCGTTACTCCTTTTGTTGTAAATGGATAAGGAGCGATTTCCGGGCTTGCTCCTGTAATTTTTGAGACAAAACTTGACTTTCCTACATTAGGATAGCCAGCAATCACAATTGTGGGTTCATCCTGCACATCAGGAAGTTTCCGCAAGGTATTTCGGGCTTCGTTAAGGAAGAGAAGATCTTTGTTAATAGACTTGATAATCGAGGCAAGCCTTCCGAAGGCTTCTTTCCGGACAGGCTCCGGGAGATCCGAATTCCGGATTTTCCCAACATAACTTCTTGAAACCTCATGGATCTTCCTGCTAGCCCAGTCCACGGATGCGAGAGACATCTTGAGTTTTTCTACTCCTACAAGGACATCAGTGAGTTCATAATAAAATCTGGGCAATCGCTCAAAACTAGGGAACCGCCTAACTATATTTGCAAGATTATCCGTCAGAATATTTGCCGCTGTCAGGAGCATGGACTCATTGGCTCTGAATCGGCTTTCTCTGCTATCTATCGTTTTCCCGGACATAGCTCGCGCTGACCGCTTAAAGGCTTTATTGATTAATTCCTCGGAAGTGGGAACTGTGTGGATTTTCTCGAAGATCATTATGTTCTAACCCTCTGGGGACTCTGCCAAGTTATATATACGTTATTATAGATTAAGAATCTCATGAGAATAAATTCGCAAGCAAGAGTCTCACAGAGATTCTTGAAGGCGATTCCCTGAGAGGAATTTATTGCTCAATTTTGAATTTATAATTACAGATCCTGGTAATAAACTCTAATATAAAGTGAAAACCAGGTAGAAATTTAAAGCAGAACCGGACTGTATTTATATTTGTAATATCAATTTGTAACAAGATTTATAATCATTAATTATGGTAAATAAGTGCGTTAACTTACATTATCTATGTATAAGTTTCGTAGATCATTCTTATAAAAGTATATGAAATTAATGGTGGTAGTATGGAACTCACTCCGATTCAAAAAGATATTATTATTGCATTAATCAACCTTCAGCGGCAAAAGGACCGGGCGATCAAAGGAGAAGAAATAGCCGAGGTAATCAAACGTAATCCTGGAACTATCCGCAATCAGATGCAGTTACTAAAAGCTCTTGGGCTTGTAGAGGGAGTACCTGGACCAAAAGGAGGCTACAAACCCACAGGAGCAGCATACGATGCATTAAAAATTCAGCAACTGAAAAATGAATCTGTGGTTCCCCTTTATAGGAACAATGCGTTAGTTAATGGAGCTACAGCTGCTGATATCAGTTTTACCACGGTCAGAAGTCCTGATGCCTGCAGTGGAGTCGTCCGCGTATTAGGAAACACAAAAGACTTTGTGATGGACGATAAGCTTCAGGTAGGCCCCACACCTGTAAACCGCCTGATAATCCGTGGAGAAGTCACAGGAAGGGATGACACTAACAATTCGATTCTTTTCAATATTACGGAAATGATTTCTCTACCTAAAAAACATGTCAAACATTACATGAAGTATCCTCCTTTACTTGTGAACCTGAATGCAAGTATCCAAGAAGCAACGAGACTTTTTATCAGGAATAACGTCCACGGAGCTCCTGTAGAGGATAAAGGAAAAATCGTGGGAATCATTACTTACACTGATATTGCTCATGCAATTGCCCAGGGAAAACCGAACGTAAAAGTCAAAGACATTATGACAAAAGAACTTATCACAGTCGATGGAGATATGCAGCTCTACGATGTAGTAAAACTTTTCCATAAGTACAACGTAGGAAGGCTTATCGTAACCATTAATGGCGTGCCCAAAGGCACACTATCAAAGACTGATGTCCTGAACGAACTGGCAGTGTATTGAAAAATTAAGGTTTTTCACGGTTCTTTGAAAGAGCAGAAAGAACTATAAAAGTAATTAGTAAAAGTAGCCAGAAAAACTCGATACTTATAGAACATCGGATTGCCTGCATTTTCAAACCGGGAGGTAAAAACCTCCGGTTCTTTAATCCCTTTTCATGGTTTCATGTCGGGCACTGAGCTCGGCTGCGATTTCATCAAGGGTAACATTATTTGCCGCAAGCATTACCAGAAGATGGAAGATAAGGTCCGAACTTTCCGAAACAATCTCGTCATGGTCTTCATTCCTAACTGCAAGGATTGTTTCAATTGATTCCTCTCCTACTTTTTCAAGGATCTTGTTCATACCTTTGCGGTGGTTTAAAAGCTTGCAGACGTATGAGCGCTCGTCATAGTTTTGTTTTCGGTCCAATATGATCTCATATACCCTGTTCAAGATTGATAGGTCAGCATCCGACATTTTAACACCTGTTTAATTAACACGGATAAATATTTTAAAATTCAAATTGAGAAAAATATCCAAAAAAGTAAAAACAGGAGATTTTTCAAACTTTCCTTGGATCAGTGATTTCTCCGGTAAGGGCTGATGCTCCTGCAGTCGCAGGGGAAGACAGATATACAAAAGATTCGGAACTTCCTTCTCTGCCCTTAAAGTTACGATTCGAAGTTGCAAGGCCCACTTCTCCTGCCCCAAGCAGGCCAAAAGAGCCACCCATACAGGGCCCGCAGCAAGGGGATTCTACGATTGCACCTGCATTCATAAGTTTTTCTATATACCCGGCTCTCAAGAGTTTCAGGTACTCGGTTCTTGAAGCGGGAACTACAAGCAGGCGAACGCCCTTAGCTACTGGTTCGTCACCCATAATATCGGCCATGATTTTAATATCTTCGAACCTTCCATTCGTGCAGGAACCCACAAAGATCTGGTCAAGTTTAGTGCCCTCGACCTCGGTTACGGGTTTTACGTTATCCACATTATGAGGACAGGCTACCTGGGGTTCTAGGTCGGATATGTCGTAGTGCCGAACTCCCACATATGTTGCGCCTTCATCGGATTTCCAATATGGATCGAATTCGTAATACAGAATCCGCTCTTTGAGGTATTCTGCAGTCACTTCATCGGCTTCGATAATTCCTGCCTTTCCACCCATCTCGATTGCCATATTGGACATAGTCATACGTTCTGGGATCGAAAGAGAGCGAATTGTTGAGCCTCCAAACTCGGCTGCCATATACCTGGCTCCTTCTACTCCTACGTCACCTATCAGGTGGAGGATAAGATCTTTAGAGTAAACTCTTTCTGGCAGCTTACCTTCCACTTCAAAACGGAAAGTCTCGGGCACTCTGAACCAGAGTTTACCAGTGGCAAAAACCGCTGCCATATCAGTAGACCCTATACCTGTAGAAAACGCCCCCAGTGCACCATATGCACATGTATGCGAATCCGAGCCAACTATAAGGTCTCCTGGTAGCACATGCCCTTTTTCGGGAAGAACCTGATGGCAAACTCCTTCGTATACATCATAATTTAAAATGCCCTGTTCCTCAGCAAATTCTCGGAGCATAATATGATTTGCTGTGGCGTTAATGGAGTCTGCAGGAACCTGGTGGTCAAATACGATCACTATTTTCGTCGGGTCCCAGACTTTCTTCTCTTCTTTGTCCTTCATAATCTCATAAAAGCCTTTAACTGCCAGCGGACCTGTAATGTCGTGAGTCATTGCCAGGTCTATATTTGCCAGTACGAAATCTCCGGCTTTTACGGGACTTCCGGAGGCCTTCGAAAAGATCTTTTCCGAAACGGTCATCGGACGATTTTCATTACCAGACATCCCGGTCATGGGGAATAACTGGCTCTTTCTAATAAATAAATTTAATTGATGATGCTGGTCGACAAAGATTAAAAATCTTTCAGGCTTATAAACAGACTACCTGCCTTAAATAGAAGAAATTTAGCTTTAGGAAAGAAAAGATTGACCAGAAAAGTTTAAAGCTTTGTTACTTTTTGCTATTACTCACTAATCTCGGTACTTCCCATACTATCGTGGATTATATAGATACATGTGCCATTCTCAAGATTTTTTTTTGCAAGCTCGAGACCCTTTCCTCCTCTGCTGAAGTCCACGAAGTTTTCATACATGTCAAGCATGTCCTCAAGTTCCGAAATATACCTTAAGAGGAGATCTTCTGCCATCTTTCGGCTGTCTTCTGCAGAGATCGAAAACCCTAGGCCTTCACATTCGCAGGTCTGTAGTCTCAGCCCTTCAATATAAAAAGGATAAGTGCTGCAGAGCATAGGACGCACAGGATAAACCCGGCACTTGTGTGAATCTCTTTCAAGGAAAATGCAATCTCCATTCTTCTTCCGCCTGAGAATCCATCCAAAGGCGTGAATCTTGCCCTCACAATCGATATAATCCCGAAGAAATTCAAGAGTTTCAAGAGAAAATGACTCTTCGTTATCCTCCGATGAACTGAATGAAGTTTCTGGATGTTTTTCTTCATCCTCCCAGACCTCATCCTGTAGAGTAACCTCATTTACAAACGGTCCTGCAACCTCCAGTTTTGAGAGGCCTGTATATTCCTGAATTTTTTCGATTTCGGATGGGATCACAGCTACTCTATTGTCCCCAAAAGCCCGCCTGCAGCATTTTCCACAGTGCTGGCAGAAGAAACCGATTTTTCGGATTTCAACTGCAAGCTTTTCGGGTTCAAGTTTGCGAGCCATTTCTATTTCTTTCTTAAGACCGGCAATAAGAAGGCGCCGATAGCTTGTTTTCTCGGACTTCGACTTATTACCTGCGCTGGAAACTTCCATGTAAAGACTCGTGCTCTGCTGGTACATCAAATTAACGCAAGCAGTGGTTAACGTCAAGAACATTTGGAAATCTTATTCCTAAAAATCATTATCTAGCTGACAATGGATCATAATAAGAAACTATATATCAGGGAACCAGGTTTAAACATAAATTTATATGTGGCAGAAATTACTCAAAAAGTTTGAAAAATATCCTGCGCAGGCAAAAGTACTTAAATTGCTCTTTGAACGCGGGTTTCAGGTTAATGAGGAAGGTAAGGTCACCTCCGGAAGTATTGAGATCGCACATACCCAACTTGCAAAAGAAGCAGGCGTTGACCGGCGAGTTGTTGACGCAACTACAAAGACCATTGTTTCAGACGAACTTCTAAGCACGATTTTTAAAAATGTTCATTCCATCCCTTTCCTCAAAGACGTAGCCCCTTCCCTTGGTCTGGGAGTAATCATTATTATCCCAGAAGACGCAGCTGACGTGGGCATCCTTGCGGAGGTTGCAGGCTTGATCTCAGGAAGCAAAGTAAGCATCCGCCAGGCTGTATCGGATGACCCCTATCTGACTGATAACCCAAGACTTACGATTATTACCGATAAGAAAGTGCCTGGAGAACTTGTTGACAAAATCCTCGAACTACCCTCGGTTAAGGGAGTAAGCATTTACTGAATCTTTTTCTACGCGATATATAAAATTCCATAAATAAAGTAGAGGTGGGATAGGAACTCTGCTCAAAAGACTGCTTATTTCAGTTGAAAAAAGGTTTTTTTCATGAGTATTAGCTTATTTTCTGCCTCTTTTAAATACGGAAAGCCCCATAGGTATCCCTAAAAATCCGAAAAACTTCATATGCATAGAAATATTTTTACATCTCTTCCGGATAATGAGCCATCTGCAAAGTTTTTAACTGAGTCAATAAGCCTGAGGATTTCGTGCTCTACCGATGGTCCTACCTCTGCAAGCTGCCGGGTTCCAGTAAAGGATAGAACGAAGTTTTCAACCGACTCAAGACTTTCCTTATTCAAAAATTCCTTTGTACCGTTACTCTCGCTTTTCCGGCTTAATCCCGGATCTTTGGATTTTTCCAGATTAACTGTATCTTCTAGATTAACAGAATCTAATGTAGAGGACTGGTTTGTCGGCTTCAGAACCTGAATAACAACACAGGCTGAAGAACTGCTATTATCATTCTTTGCCGTAAGGGAGACTGTATAGTTACCAGGACAGCAGAAAGTATGTATTGGATACGGGCAGCAGGACTTTTTTCCATCTCCAAAACTCCAGGACAGAGAATCTGCATTCTTGGAAAAATCAAAAAACTGAACTGTAAGAGGAACGTACCCGACTGTCACATTGGCATCGAACTTTGCCTCCGGAAGTACTGGAACCGAAGGATCCGGAGCTTTTAAAACATTTATAGTCACGTCGGTCGAGTCGCTGCCGTTCTCGTTCGTTACATTCAGGATAACAGTATAATTACCCTCATTGGCAAAAGTATGCAAAAAGTCCGAAGAGTTTGAAGTCTCCAGGTTTCCAAGACTCCAAGACAGCGAGCTGGCGTTTTCTGAGACATCCGTAAACTCAACTGTAAGAGGGGCATACCCGACTGTTACATTGGAAGTAAAAATTGCTTCTGGCATAACAGGAAATTCCGGAGTGAAATTCATTAACGGCCTGTAATCCATACTCTTTGCCCGACGGTTAACGGCATATATACTGTCTCCGACACCGTCCCCATTCTCATCCTTGCCTGTGTAATCACTCCAGCAATTGCCTGAGGTCAGGTTCCAGGTATTGATATTATCATCCTTTGCATTGTTAGTATTATTAAAGTAATTACTATATATCTCATTGCCTGAAGAAGTAAAGAACTTGATACCACAATCGGCATTAGAAGACACTATATTGTTACTCAGGGTATTATTTTCAGACTTAGATAGACAGATTCCGATGCTATTCCCCGAGACAATGTTATTGTTTATTGTGCAGTTTTTAGCACCATTCAGGTAAATACCACATTTGCTATCAGTTACTGAGAAACCGCTAATTGTTACGTTACTGGCAATTACTTTGAATACATTGCTCTCTCTATTCGCTCCCGTAATAACCGTATTGTAAGGATTTTTTGAATATGAGATTATTGTCAGGTTATCCTGGTTTATTTGAATGCTTTCGTTATATTCTCCGGGCTTTACAAATATAGTATCACCTGGTAAGGCGTTATCTACTGCTTCCTGAATCGATTCTCCCGGAGGTACAAAGATATTATCTGCTGCTCCGGTTTCTGAAATTGCAATGAGAGCCAGAAAAATTGCAAATAAACAGATCCATCTGAAAGTTCGACTTTTTATCATTTTAATCAGCGCATCAATCCGGAAATTTACAGCATTGTTTTTTAAAAGGATAACATATAAGATTATTGATTAAAATAAATATTACATAGTAGACATTAAAATTAAATATCTTTAAGAAGGCTTTATTTAGAAAAAATAGGCATTCCAAGAGATTTATCTCCAAACAGCCATGTGCATAAAAACTCGGAGTAAAAAAGTAAAATAATGATTTTGTGTAAATTTCTCTAAATTTGAATCATAGAGTTAGGTTTAAATTTAAAAGTAAAAGCTGAAGCTTAACATCTGATTTAGTTACGTTCAAAAATGTACGTTCAAAAACCAATTTCAAAAACACAAGTTAAAAAAGAATTGACTTTGTCCCCTGTTTTTCGGATTCAATAAATAAACTTATTTCGAAACTTCAGATTCAATTCTGTTATGGCTCAGTTTTTCTATTATTCTCATATAGTGATAGGACTGTGGGAACTGAAACATAATGTATATCAATGATAATTCTTAATGGTTCTGGAAGAAAAAATCTTCTTTCAAACAGGCATAAAGTCTGCAAAGCCAAAGGTTTTTAAGCAGATATTAGTTAATTCTTGAAAAATCCAGTTGGAGAAGACGTATCATGCAGGAAAAAATAAAAGAAATCGCAGATCGAGTACGTGAACTGCGTGAACTATCGGATTTCACGGTAAAAGACATGGCAGAATATTTGCAGGTATCCGCCGAAACTTATGGGAAATATGAAGATGGAACTGAGGATATTCCGGCAAGTATACTTTTTGAAATTGCACACAAGCTGCATGTAGACATGGCTACTCTCCTTACAGGAGAAGAGCCTCGAATGAATATTTTTACCGTCACACGAGATGAAAAAGGGGTTAATGTTGAAAGGAGGAAGCAGTACAAGTACCAGAACCTGGCTGAAAAATTCATTCACAAAAAAGCTGAATTTTTTATAGTTACAGTCGAACCCAAACCATCTGGGACAAAACCTGAGACTAATTCTCACCCAGGACAGGAATTTAACTATGTACTGGAAGGAAGCCTGAAAGTCTATATCCACAATAACGAGATTGTCCTGAAGAAAGGAGATTCCATTTATTTTGACTCCACTTACGAACACGCCATGGAAGCTCTGGAAGGAGAGACAGCCAAATTCCTGGCAGTTATAATGTAATAATTTAATTCGTCAATTCATCTTGACTTGATGTAATTCGATTAAACTTGATTCAGTAGGGCTTACGCAGTCAAATTGAAAGATCAATAGCATAACGTTTAACTGTTCAAAATATGAATTTAAATCACATCCTTTACCGTACTTGATTTTGTATCTTATGCTCGTAAGTCCAATTCAGTTAGTTTGATAAAATTTAATGTAACTTGGTTTAAACTAATTTGATTTATATGGTTCGAATTAATTTGATTTGAATTAATGTGATTCGAGTTAATGTGATTTGGTCTCAAATCCGATAAGAAATTCGATATCCGGGCTAAAACCTTTAAACTCAAATGAGGACATGAGGCCTTCAAAATATAGAAACTATAGAAATAAGTAAATAAAACGGGTGTCCAGAATGACTTCTTTGCTTAGCCAATTTGTTTCCAAAACCGATTTTGAATCCTTTGAGGATTTCCAGGAAAATTTTAAAATCCTGGTTCCTGAAAATTTCAACTTTGCCTATGACGTGGTTGATGTCTATGCAAGAGATTTCCCCGAGAAAATTGCAATGATCTGGTGTGATGATTATGGGGAAGAGAAAATCTTTACTTTCAAAGACCTGAAGTACTACAGCGATAAAGCTGCAAACTTTTTTGCAAAGCATGGGATAGGTAAAGGCGACTATGTAATGCTTACTTTGAAGAGCCGATATGAGTTCTGGTACTGCATAGTAGGACTGCATAAACTTGGAGCCATTGCCGTGCCTGCAACCCATATGCTCAAAACGCGAGATGTCGTATATCGAATACAAAAAGCCGGACTAAAGATGATTGTCTGCATTTCGGAAAACGGAGTTCCTGAACAGATAGATGAAGCACATTCCGAATGCGGGAGCATCCCACTCAAAAAAGCAGTTGTTGGAGAAAACATCCGGGAAGGCTGGATTGATTTCAGGAAAGAACTCGAAGAAGCCTCCCCTGATTTTGAGCGCCCTTCAGGCGAATCTGGTACAAAAAATACTGATATTTCCCTTGCTTATTTCTCATCAGGGACAGCTAGTTTCCCTAAAATGGTGGAACATGACTTTACCTATCCTCTCGGGCATATTCTGACCGCAAAATATTGGCAGAACGTGGAAGATGACGGCCTGCATTACACGGTTGCAGACAGCGGCTGGGGAAAATGCGTATGGGGAAAGATCTATGGGCAGTGGATAGCCGGTTGTGCAGTCTTTGTCTACGACTATGATAGGTTTGAAGCCAAAAACATGCTTGAAAAAGCCTCGAAATTCGGGGTTACAACTTTCTGCGCCCCGCCAACGATCTACCGATTCCTTATTAAAGAAGAGCTCTCAAAGTACGATTTCGGTTCCGTGAAATATGCGGTCGTTGCAGGAGAACCTCTTAACCCTGAGGTATATAACCGATTCCTAGAGTTTACTGGAATAAAGCTGATGGAAGGTTTCGGGCAGACTGAAACTGTTGTAACTATCGGAACATATCCCTGGATGGAACCAAAGCCCGGATCTATCGGAAAGCCTTCTCCTGGCTTTAAAATTGAATTGATGGACAGAGATGACAGGCTTTGTGAGGTTGGGGAAGAAGGAGAAATCGTAATCAACACAAAGGAAGGAAAACCTGTAGGGCTCTTTGTCCACTATGGAAAAGATCCTAAGAAAACCGAGGAGTCCTGGCATGATGGCTACTACCATACAGGGGATATGGCCTGGAAGGACGAAGACGGTTATTTTTGGTTTGTGGGAAGAGCTGACGATATCATAAAGACCTCAGGATATAAAGTAGGACCTTTTGAAGTAGAAAGCGCTCTTATCCAGCACCCTGCAGTGCTCGAATGTGCGATTACAGGTGCTCCTGACCCTATCAGAGGCCAGGTTATCAAGGCAACCGTTGTGCTTACAAAAGGATACACTCCCGGAGAAGAGCTTAAAAAAGAGCTTCAGAAACACGTAAAAAGTGTCACCGCCCCCTACAAGTACCCCCGCATCATAGAGTTTGTGGATGAGCTTCCAAAGACCATTAGTGGAAAAATCCGCAGGGTTGAGATCCGAGATAAAGACCAAAAATAAACCCGAAGAAATAACCTGGAAAACTTGGGCCTAATCAGAAAGTAAACAAGGCATGGTTTGGTCCGAAAGTCGAGAATTTTGGGTCAAATCAAAAAAGGAAAAAAAGAAAGAAATAAGTACCTTAAACTTTCTGGAAAGTTTGCTCTGAGAAATACGACTCAGGATTCACATTATAACTCTATCTAAATGTACCTGCTAACTGCGGCATATAACAGATTATACGATTTGCAGTGTAAATTTTGCAGTGTAAAAGATAACTGAATACATGGATAAATGAAGGCTCTTCTTTCTGTCACAGAAAACCGGCTGAAAAAAGAAGGGCTGGAGAAATCTGGGAAGAAAAACCGAAAAATCTGGATACTCTAAGCCCGGGAATGAACCTGAAACCTGAGAAGAGCCCAGAGAACAACTAAAAATAGACAAAACGAGGATTTCATATGTCAAAGAATGATAAAAAAGAACCATACCCTGTAATTAATAATCTGGAGTGTAAGGCCTGCGGGCGCTGCCTTCTAGCCTGCCCCAAAGATGTGCTTTTCATGAGTGAAAACCTGAATGCTCGGGGCTACCATTATGTGGAATATAAAGGAGAAGGCTGCTCAGGCTGTGCAAGCTGCTATTATACCTGCCCTGAGCCGCTTGCAATCGAGATTCATATTCCCCTGAAAGAAGAGGAAGCCAGGTAAGGCAAAAAGGAGGAAAACTATGGCAACACAACTCATAAAAGGCAACTCCGCAGTGATCGTCGGTGCACTCTATGCTGGATGTGACTGTTTCTTCGGATACCCGATAACTCCGGCAAGTGAGATTCTACATGATGCATCCAAATATTTCCCGAAAATTGGCAGGAAATTCGTCCAGGCCGAATCCGAAGAGGCGGCAATTAACATGGTCTATGGAGGAGCATCTGCGGGACACAGAATTATGACGTCCTCTTCAGGCCCCGGAATTAGCCTGATGCAGGAAGGAATTTCCTATCTTGCCGGTGCCGAGCTTCCATGCGTTATTGTAGATGTTATGCGGGCAGGCCCGGGCCTTGGAAATATAGGGCCGGAGCAGGCGGATTACAACCAGGTAGTAAAAGGTGGAGGGCATGGGAACTACAAAAACATCGTGCTTGCACCGAACTCAGTGCAGGAAATGTGCGATTTTACCATGAAAGCTTTTGAACTTGCCTTCAAGTACAGGAACCCTGTTGTGGTGCTTGCAGACGGGGTGCTTGGACAGATGATAGAGTCGCTTGAATTCCCAAAGAAAGCTATTGTCCCTGAGATCGATACTACTTGGGCGGTCAACGGTACAGCCGAAACCAGGCCTAACCTTGTAACCTCTATCTTTCTAGACTTTGATCAACTTGGAAAGTTCAACGAAAAACTGCAGGCAAAATATGAGCTCATAAAGCAGAATGAAGTCGATTATGAGGAGTATCTGACCGATGATGCTTCAATTGTACTTGTTTCTTATGGAATAAGCAGCCGGATCTGTAGGTCAGCCGTAGATCTTGCCAGACAGGAAGGTATTAAAGTCGGGCTTTTCAGGCCAAAAACTCTCTTTCCGTTCCCTGAGGCACAGTTGAAAGCCCTGGCAGACAAAGGCTGTTCCTTTGTTTCCGTGGAGATGAGCAATGGACAGATGATAGATGATGTCAGGCTTGCAATTAACTGCTCACAGCCTGTAGAGCTTGTAAATCGTATGGGGGGAAACCTGATGACCCTTGACCAGATTATGGATAAAATCAGGAAAATTGCAGGAGAGGCATGAAAATGGCAGCTGAAATCATTAATGGAGAAAAAGTAATAGGAAGACCAAAAGCCATGTACGCGGACTACCCTCGCAAAGGAGCAGTAGCCTCAACAGCTACTCACTACTGTCCCGGCTGCGGGCATGGGGTTTTGCACAAGCTTATTGCAGAAGCAATTGACGATCTTGGGATTCAGGACAGGACCGTTATGATCAGTCCTGTGGGCTGTGCAGTCTTTGCTTACTATTATTTTGATACAGGCAACATCCAGGTTGCTCACGGCCGTGCGCCTGCGGTTGGGACAGGAGTTTCAAGGGCCGAAGAAAACGCTGTGGTAATTTCCTATCAGGGAGACGGAGACCTTGCTTCCATAGGCCTGAATGAGACTCTCCAGGCTGCAAACCGGGGTGAAAAGCTTGCAGTCTTTTTCGTAAACAATACTGTTTATGGAATGACAGGCGGACAGATGGCGCCTACAACCCTTGTGGGTGAAAAGACGACAACATGCCCAGAGGGCCGAGATCCCCGCTTTGCAGGATATCCTCTCCACATATGCGAGCTACTGAATAACCTTAAGGCTCCTGTATTCATTGAAAGAGTTTCAGTCTCGGACATTTCCCACATAAGAAAAGCCAGAAAAGCTGTTCATAAGGCACTTGAAATCCAGCGCGATGGCAAAGGATACGCTTTTGTTGAAGTCCTTGCAGCCTGCCCTACGAACCTCAAGATGGATGCGAAAAAGGCTATCAGCTTCATAAATGAGGAAATGGAAAAGGAATTTCCCGTCAAGAACTTCAGGGATAGATCAGAAGAAGTCGAACCCCTGCATCGTGGAGTCAGTGACTTTACAACTGAGACCCTTAATCAGCTTTACGGCATTGAGGCAGATGTAGAGGAAAAACCTTCCAGAAAAGATTTTGCCCCGATGCAGACAAAAATCGCTGGCTTTGGAGGGCAGGGTGTTCTCAGTATGGGTATAATTCTTGCGCAGGCCGGAGTTAAAGCAAACCTCAACGCCTCCTGGTTCCCATCCTATGGCCCTGAACAGAGAGGAGGCACATCAAACTGTTCGGTCGTGATTTCAGGTCAACCTATAGGTTCTCCTACGGTCTACACTCCAGATATCCTGATAGCTATGAATCGGCCCTCCCTTGAAAAGTTTCAAGGTGTAGTCCGAGAGGGGGGCTTTATTCTCTACGATTCGTCTATCGGAGAAGTCGAAAAGTCTGCTCATGTAAAAGCCGTTGCCGTTCCTGCAACCGAAAAAGCCAAGGAAGCCGGGTCTGAGAAAGCTGCCAATTCTTTCATGCTTGGAGTCCTTATGGGCCTTAATGCAACTGGCCTACAAGAGGAAGTCTTCAAGGAAGCCCTTGCTGAAAACTTCGCAGGGAAACCTAAAGTTATCGAGTTTAACCAGATGGTTCTCGAAGCTGGGGCCCAGTGGGCAAGAGAAAACGTTAAGATCTAAGAATTTTAGCAACAGGTGGGAAAGATTTTTCTTACCTGCTGACACTTTTTCAGTAATTTCAATTTACTTTTAATTTCAAGCTACTTTTCAGCAATTTTTAAATAATTTGTCCATTTTAGAGTGATTTTGTCTCCTTTAATTACTCAAGTATCCTGATTTAGTCTCATATCATTTTTCAGATTTTCCTGCATAGAAATTTACTCTTGGGAAGAATACATTTCTGAAAAACTTAATCGTGAAGCCCAATTGATAGTAAAAAACAGATAATCAGAAATATGCATACATTTGAAACCAATCATAAGCTTTATTAAAGCTGAGCACATTTTAAGAAAAAGACTAGCTTAGACAAATCATTTTTAAAAGTACTTATTTAAATAGGCAGTGATGGAGCTTAAAAAGCATTTTATTGAAAAATAACTTGTTGAAAAAACGCTTTATTAATCAAGAAGTAGATGGTAGGGGCGAGTCCCTATTCTCGAATCCCTACCTGCGATCCAACCCAGAGATTGAGAGGAAACCCTATAACTCTCAATCTACACATTTTATAACAACTTGGGGATATATATCATAACCGACCCAAAAACCAATTCGCAATCTTAATTTTGTTTAGGTTATTTATTTTTGTGATTAATACAATATTTAATATCATTGAAAATTATATGATCAATAAATAAATTGATTGTTCGAAATCTGGTCGTGTCCCTAAGTTATTGAACCGGAACTCTGAACGTTAATAATTCCTTCAAACTCC
>DAKJ01000018.1:0-381425 GCA_002496565.1 Methanosarcina sp. UBA289
CAATAACTCAAGTACACGACCAACAATTTAAGTAACCATATTAATACTTTTATATAAATTTTGTTATATAACCGAGAGAAATAGTCATACTGCATACATAGACAATTGTATTTATATATAGAAAAATAGCAAGACAATCTATTTCATTGATATCAGGTAAATGAGACAGACGTAGTATAATAATACCTGATAATACCTGAGTTAGATGGAATATCTTATTACAATGATGTTCAAAACCTTTTCCTGGTTTAAGAGTTAATGTGTACCTAAACCGATAAGAGATATTAGTGAATATACTAGCTAGTGAATATACTAACATGAAAAATTTCGATTGAAAGTTCAAATATGATAAAAGTTGGACTGTGGGAACATTAAATGAGGGTTTAAGTATGGTTAAGTGTTCGATTTGCGGAAAGGACGAAAATTCACTGCTTAGAGTTAAGCACAGAAAGCTTGGCATAATAAAGCTCTGCTTTGAATGCTGGGAAGTGGAAAACAGCAACAAGAATCTACTTCCTTCATGCGGATGTGACTGTTGTAAATGAGTTCATTCTCAGATGTTTGTAATTACTTTCTTCACTCAATTTCCTTGCTGTTCTGGATACCGAGTTCAGTATTACGATCTGCCGATAAGCTTTAAATCCTGCAATTCAGGAGTCTTACTGGCTTAGTTTACAAGACAAATGTCAATTATTCAAATCAGAACAGTTATATATTCTTTAGCAATTTTTGGAAACATGATAAAAATGGAATCAGGGAGTATATCCAGAAAAAGAAGCTTTGTTTATACTATTCTCCTGTTTATCCTTGCAGGCATTTTTGAGATAGGAGGAGGATACCTTCTGTGGTTGTGGTTGCGTGAAGGCAGAGGCCTTCTTTTCGCATTATCAGGATCAATTATCTTGTTTTTATATGGAGTCGTGCCCACTTTTCAGCCATCTTACTTTCACAGGATATATGCAACTTATGGTGGCATTTTTGTCGTTATGTCTATTTTATGGGGTTGGATCTTCGATAAAATCCCTCCTGATAGTTATGATCTCATAGGCGCCCTGATAATTCTTATTGGAGTGTCAATTATTTACTACTGGCCAAGAGAAGATGATAACATATGATTGATTCCATCGTCTCTCTTGGTCTATTTTTTCTGGCTGCACTTTTTGAAATAGGAGGAGGTTATCTTGTTTGGTTGTGGTTAAGGGAAAATAAAGGAGCATTATTTGGGCTCCTCGGAGGGCTGACATTAGCGATCTACGGAATAATTCCAACTTTTCAGCCTGCACATTTCGGCAGGGTTTATGCTGCCTACGGAGGAATCTTTATCGTTTCATCCCTGATCTGGGGGGCAATTATCGATAAGAAAAATCCCGACAAATATGAAATAATAGGGGCAGTGATTGCACTTGTAGGCGTACTTATAATGTTTTACATCCCTCGCTGACGAATTAGTATAAAGGAAAATTCAGGAAAAAGAAGAGGAAAGGAGAATAAAGAGGAAATTAAGACGAAAGAAAGTTTACTGAAGTAACAACACCTGCCAGAAATGTTTATTATGAAAATATATTTATAGATAAGCGATCTGCTTGAAGGTCTGTAATAATATTCTCATTTTGAGTGAGTGTAATCGCTACACTGCAACAGGGAGAGATATCCATGCTTCAAATATTCAAATCAACAGATTCCGGATTGGTAACCCTTGATCAGGTTGAAGACGGCGCATGGATTAATCTTATAAATCCAAAAGAGCAGGAAATAGTCTCCATCTCAAAAAATTTGAATATTCCAGTTGAACATCTTAAAGCTGCACTCGATGAAGAGGAGCGTTCCAGACTTGAAGTGGATGAAGGCTGTACTGTCGTATTAATAGATATACCCGTACCGAACACGAGCCTGCAGGATGGCGGAATTTATTTTACAATTCCCCTTGGGATTATAATTAACGACAAAAACATTGTTACAGTTTCTCTCCAGGAAAATTACGTAATTAATAGCTTTATCGAAAGGAGGATAAAATCTTTCTATACATTCAAAAAAACACGTTTTCTTTTACAGATCTTGTATAGAAACTCAAAGCTATATCTTCAATATCTCAGACGCATCGATAAAGCAAGTGATAAAATCGAGTCCAAATTGCATAAATCCCTGAAAAATGAAGAATTAATCCAGCTTCTTGAGCTGGAAAAAAGCCTTGTATATTTCTCTACATCTTTAAAAAGCAATGAAATAGTCCTTGAAAAAATCCTGAGATCCAATCCTGTAAAAATGTATCCTGAAGATACTGAGCTTCTTGAAGATGTCATAATAGAAAATAAGCAGGCAATCGAAATGGCAAATATTTACAGCAATATCCTGACAGGGACTATGGATGCATATGCATCGGTTATTTCCAATAACTTAAATATTGTCATGAAATTTCTTACTTCAGCTACAATCGTTCTGTCAGTCCCAACAATGGTTGCAAGCTTCTTTGGAATGAATGTTGACGTCCCTTTCGAGAATAATCCGCATGCATTTACAATTATTTTCATAATGACATTGGTTTCCTCGGTAGTTCTGGCTCTCACAATGGTAAAAAAACAGTTTTTCTGAATGTGGATTTTAAAATAAATCTTATCTGACTATCCAATTTTAAAAAGATGCGAAATCCAAGTCAGTAGACTCAATTATTAAAATTTGTCCCGAACCTGCTTCTTGATTGTTTGTGAGATTTTTTCCTCAATCTCCCATATCAAGGAAAAATTAGAAAAATGCAGGTAAAGCTTTGCCTGCATCACTTCCTGTACTCAAATATTATATGCAACTTCACCATGCTGCGTCTTGTCAAGTCCGATGTTTTCTTCACTTTCACTGACCTTAAGCCCTATAGTCCTGATGAGCACAAACCCTATCAGGAGGGTACAGAGAGCTGCATAAATAGCCGTAATGGCGACGCCTTCAAACTGGATAAGTAACTGGCTGGAATTTCCAAGAAGGAGTCCGGTGGCCGATCCCACGCTTGCAAATATACCTGTCAGAAGCGCACCTGTTATTCCTCCTACTCCATGTACTCCAAAGGCATCCAGCGAATCGTCATATCCGAACCTTCCTTTAAGTTCCACAGCTTTGTAACACACGAAGCTTGTGATCACACCTATAGGAATTGCTGCAATTGGAGTGACAAAGCCTGAGGCTGGAGTTATTGCAACAAGTCCTGCCAGAACCCCTGTTGCAAATCCCAGAGCAGTTGGATGCCCCAGATGGTACCATTCCAGTGCCATCCAGACAAATCCTGCGGCTGCTGGAGCTACTAGCGTTGTAATGAATGCAAGAGCTGCAATCTGATTTGCAGCAAGGGACGAACCCGCGTTGAACCCAAACCATCCAAACCAGAGCAGCCCGGCTCCAAGAAGCGTCAGAGTAACGTTATGAGGCTTTATTGAATCTACTCCATAGCCCCGCCTCTTGCCAAGGTAGGTTAAGATTGCAAGCGAGGAGATACCTGAAGTTATGTGAACAACCGTGCCTCCTGCGAAGTCCAGAGCTTTTCCTGTTAGGAATCCGCCACCCCAGACCCAATGGCAGACGGGTGCATATACAAGAAGTCCCCACAGTGCGATGAACGCGAGGTAAGATTTAAACTTAACCCGGCCTACAATTGCACCTGAAATTAAAGCAGGTGTGATTATTGCAAACATTCCCTGAAACGCAACAAATGCATAGGTAGGAATTGTGCCTGTTACCGAGTATACATCAATACCGTTTAGTAATGCATGTCCAAGGCCCCCCACAAACCAGTTGCCCTCGGAAAAGGCAAGCGAATAACCTATTAATATCCATTCCAGAGCCATGACGCCCATTGCAACGAATGAATGCATCATGCTGCTCAAAACGTTTTTACGCTGGACCAGCCCACCGTAGAATAGAGCCAGTCCGGGAACCATTAATAATACTAAAGCAGATGAAATCAGTACCCACACTGTATCTGCTGCTTCGATAGCCATGTTTATCCCCTCATAACGCGTCAGGTCCGGCTTCGTTTGTGCGAATCCGTATTACGTCCTCAAGTGGAAGCACAAAGACCTTACCGCTTCCGATGTAGCCATCATTGCCTTTCGCTCCAGTCTTTATTGCTTCAATAATTGGTTGAAGGAAATGATCTTCCACTGCAATTTCGATCTTAATTTTTTCAAGCAGGTTTGCCTCATGCTCTATCGCCCTGTAAAGCTCCAGATGCCCTTTTTGTGCACCGTAACCAGCGACAGATGAGACTGTTAATCTGTTTACCTCAAGTTTTTGAAGCTCTCGTTTGACCGCATCAAGTCTTTCCGGCCTTATGATTGCGATTATATATTTCATCTCAACCACCAATCGGTAACTTGTGTCCTACTTTATAGTATATAAAACCATCCGTGAAGATTTAAATTTTTTACACAGCTTGGAAAAAAGGTTCTAAATTAGAACTGGTTTTTTTCTATAGTTGTAGAGCCTAAAATGAGTTTTCCGCGTTTTCTGTAGTCAGAATAGATAGAGATATAGAAAAGAGAAATCCGAGTTATATAGTTCTGCTTTCCTGTTATCTAGCGATACTGTAAAAGGGCTTTTATTTAGCGAAAGCAGATTTAGGGATATGTTTGAAGAGATAGGAAGTATAAGAAACGAGGCTGATGAGATTTCCCTGCAAATTCTTGCCCTTTTTAGGGACAGTATCAGTGAGATTCACCTCAATGAGCCTGAATCCGTGTCAGAATATTTTAAGCCGGAATATTCTCACTACGTTGTGGTACACACTCCTTTGGATATCCGGTTCCCTGAAAAAAGGGAAGAATGGAATATGCGCTTTTGCAGGGGTGCCGGAGTTTCGATTGTGGAACCTGTTGTAGCTGAAGCCGGCAGGATTTACGTAAAAGGGCTCATGGCAGTTAACGGGTCAAAAATCTATGCTATCCTTCCGTTTACAGCAATAGATGCGGAAAAAACGAATAAGTCGGCATATCCTGAAGACCGCATGGCACGTGTGCGGGAGCGGATGCTTCCTGTTATGCTCCCCGACATAAAAGGAGAAATAATCCTCGATATTGGCAGCGGTTTTGGAAACCTCACAATAGAGCTTGCAAAAAATAACCCGGATTCACAGGTTTACGGCATTGATATTCACGATTCCCTTACAGGTCAGTCACAGATGAATGCCGATGTCCTTAGTGTGTCAAATGTGGAGTTCAGGACCGGAAGTGCCTATGCCCTGCCTTTTGAAGCCGGTTCGGTGGATGTAGCTACTTGCTTTTTAATGCTTCACCACCTTGAAGACATTAAATTTGCCCTATTCGAGATAAAAAGAGTGCTTAAAAACAGGGGCCTGTTGATAGCAGTTGAGCCGCTTGCACATCAGCACCCACACGGCCCCCAACTCTCTGAGGCTGAGTGGAAAGGAATTTTTGAAGATGTCGGCTTCGCTGTAGAGACTGATAGTCTGGGAGGGGCGGCGATCCTGAAAGCTCTAAAAAGAGAATGAAATTATGTCACATCTCGGCTGCCGCTCGATAAACCAGCTCGTGTAGCATTCCTATCAGAGCTCCGTGTTTATAGTACTCTATTTTCCGACTTCAAGCAGGAGCTTTAATTGCTTCTCCGATGGACCTCGACAAAGATCACAAAGTCATACTGGCCGAGTACATAGTAATTGGCAAACGATTCGCCGCCACCGCCTGGAAGATCTCCTTTTCCTTTCACCTCTGTCAACAAAATATTTCATCTACTCAATAGCTTTTTATGTCAGTTTTCCAAGGATAACATAAATTGACGTGCAGAAATGTATAATCGTTAAAGTATATAGTTTAATAGATATTTTTTGGAAAAAGCACGCATTTGCAGGATATTGAGCACTCTAATTTTCCAGTTTCTCCTCTCAAAAGGGTTATCTTTTGCAAATTGGTGAGAAGCATTGAGTATTCATTTATATATTGATTATAGACTATTTTCATGTCGCTATCTCTACGCTACACGTATCTTATCCTTATTACAGTGTTGCTTGGAGCGCTGCTTCCAACTGCCGGATGTCTTCCGGAAAGCGAAGCTGCATCCACAGACCAGAACGACACTACGATGTCAGCCAATCTGACATACTACACCGAACAGCTACCGCCCTATAATTATATAGAGAACGGTACACTGCAAGGGATTTCCGTTGAACTTCTTGAAGCAATCACCGAGAAGATGGGAAAAAAAGTGGCACGGGAAGAGATAAAACTCGTTCCCTGGACTGAGGGATACCAGGCTGCTCTCAGCGGAAATAATACCGTGCTTTTCACTACCGTAAGGAATCTCGAGCGTGAGCAATCCTTCAAATGGGCCGGGCCCATCTATACATATACCAATGTTCTCTTTGCCCGACCGGACCAGGAAATCACAATAAAGAGCCCTGAAGATCTGAGAGGATACAGGATCGGGGTAGTTGTTGATGATATCGCAGTCCAGCAACTGCTCGATGCTGGTGTCAATAAAAGCCAGCTCGTGCAGGAGACAAATGCATCTATTCTTGTTGAAAAACTAGATAACGGTGAGATTGACCTGTGGGCATACCCGGAAGAAGCAGGCAGGTACTTTTCCGAACAGATAACAGGGAACTACTACTCCTACAAGGTCGTGTATAAATTACAGACCCAGGATGTTTACTATGCCTTCAGTAAAGATGTCCCAGATTCAGTCGTTCAATCCTTCCAGCAGGCACTCGATACAGTCAAACAGGAGAAAGACGCTGCGGGAATCAGTACTTATGAGCGGATTCTCGGGAGATACATTCCATCGATAGGCCTTACTCAGCTCAATTACCTGACTGAAGAATGGGCTCCCTTCAATTACCAGGATAAGGGGAATGTCACCGGGATCTCTGTTGAGATACTTGAGGCGGTCTTCAAAAATACTGGCGTAAACCGCTCACAGGCAAATGTCCGCATTTTCCCTCTGGAAGAAGGCTTCCAAATCGCACAGAACAACACCAGTACGGTGCTTTTCTCCATCGTTCGAACACCCGAACGCGAGTCTCTCTACAAGTGGGCAGGACCTTTTACTAAAGCTAGTTTCGTTCTCTATGCCCCAATGAGCAGGAATATTACAATATCTTCTCCAGAGGATCTTAATAAGTACCGGATCGGCGTGGTAAAATCCTCCATCGAAAATAACCTCCTCACCAGCCAGGGCGTGAATGCGTCACAAATTGTCAATGGCAAAAATCCAGAGGATCTCCTCAGGATGCTGGAAGAGGGCCAGATCGATCTTTGGGCAACTGGTGATCTCGCCGGGCGGCATCAGATGCTACAGACTGCAACGGACCCCAATGCCTATGGGATCGTATATACTCTGAAAGAGGATGACTTGTACTATATCTTTAGTAAGGATGTCCCAGATACATTGGTCAACGCTTTCCAGCAGGCACTTGAGAATGTGCGAAACCAGAAAGATGCACAGGGGGTCAGCGATTATGAGCGGATCATCTACCGGAACCTCGGGGTTGGATGCACCCGGCAGACATTCACGGATGATGCGGTAGTGAAACTTGTAAATACAACCGCTGCAGCCGTTGAGAAGAACGCCTCGAATACTTTCCGGCGCATCAATGCGGGCGAAGCGCCGTATAGAGACGCTAAGGATCCTGCCCTTTACACTTTCGTGTACGATGAGAACCTGACCATCGTTGCTCATGCAGATAACATTCAGCTTGTCGGCATGAACTTTAAGGGCAAGACAGATGTTACTGGTAAACTGTTTCGTGATGAAATACTAGAAGGAGCATTGAAAAACGGGACTGGTTGGGTGGATTATGTTTATATGCATCCAGTGCAGACGAATCTGTACTATAAAACCACCTACTATCGGTTAACTAATGGAAGCGATGGTAAGTCCTACATTGTATGCAGTGGCAATTATAAGCGCTGCGATAACCAATCGGAAGTGACACCAGGCTCCAGCCCGATGCCAGTTAACAACTCCACTGTATCTCCTGAGAAGCTCGTAGCATTCGTCGAGAAAGCCTTCGAATATACGCACGTACACGGACGGGAAACTGCTCTTCAGGAATTCAACAACCAGACAGGCCAATTCGTTGATGGCGAACTTTATATCTTCGCATACGACATGAACGGCACCACGTTAGCTCTACCCTTCCAGCCCGAGCTTCTTGGGACAAGCCGATGGAATGCCACGGACGCTAACGGCACCGCATATATCCAGGATCTGATCGCCACCGCGAAATCCGGTGGAGGTTTCGTCAGGTATCTGTATGCAGATCCTGCCGATAATTTCACCGTCAAACAAAAACTTAGCTATGTGATGATGGTGGATCAGAACTGGATCATCGGATCAGGAACTTACACGTGATGCAAGAGGAGAACTCATCCAGACAAACAGTGGGAATCTTCTTGCACATAATACCCCGGGCACATATCTTGGCCTTTTGATTGTCCGGGGAATTTATTTTGCGAGCTTCGGGAAAGGATTAATAAATAGTTCCCTGTAAATTGCAAGCTGAAATAAATGACAGGAAGACTCTTTCATGATCCCCGAAGCCTCGTATGATGTAATTGTTGTGGGCGCAGGCCCTGCAGGCTCTACAGCCGCCCGGTATGCTGCAAAAGATGGCGCCTCGGTGCTTCTTCTTGACAAAAAAAGAGAGATCGGAAGCCCTATTCAGTGTGCCGGCTTTCTTCCAGATGCTTCGGAAATCCAGGCCCTACTCCCTGAAGCTAGGCTTCCGGACACACTGAAAAATTATCCAGATTCCTGCGTGCTGCAGAGGATTGATACTCAGCGTTTTATCACTCCAAACTGCAACATAAAGGAATTTGCTGTCAGGGGGACAGTCCTTGACCGGCGCAGATATGACCAGTTCCTTGCCGAGCAGGCTGCAAGAGCAGGCGCTGAACTGATGGTTAAAACCCGCGTGGTGAAATTTGAAGGCACAGTTGTTGAGACTTCGGGAGTTTTTGGAAAACATAGAATAAAAGCAAAAGCAATTATCGGAGCTGACGGCCCAAATTCTCTAGTTGCAAAATCAAAAGGGCTTGCCCTTAAGCCAGAATCAAGGGTAACTTCGGTTGCTCTAGAATACCAGGTAAGGAATGTGGATATTGATCCTTCTTCCCTGGAAATGTATTTCGGAAAGGATTTTGTGCCCGGCGGCTATGCATGGATTTTTCCCGAAGGCCGAGATCGGGCAAACGTAGGAATCGGAATCCGAAGCGGTATGGCTGAAAAAGGGATTTCTGCAAAAGAATACCTGCACCGCTTTATGCGAAATCATCCGCTTGCGGGACCAAAACTGAAAAACAGCATAATTATGAACGTGATTGCAGGCATTATCCCTGTAAATGGCGCTCCGGAAAAAACAGCAAATGAAAACACGCTGATTGTAGGAGACGCGGCTGGCCAGATATTTGCAACAAACGGAGGTGGAATCCCTCCTGCAATGATTGCCGCAAAAGTAGCAGGAGAAACTGCAGCCGAATTTGCAGCCGGAAAATGCAGGCTTGAAGAATACGACCGCCGCTGGCGAGCTCAGTTTGGATCTGCACTTGAAACATCGGTACAGGCAAGACAACTCATGGATGGAATTATGAAATCCGATACTCTCATGAATGCAGCTTTCAAACTTATTTCTCCTGAGCAGATGAAAGTCATGCAATGCGGAAAACTCCCAGGCCCAGTAAAACTTGGACTTCAAGCGCTGAACCGGAGAAGGAAGTAAAGGTATGAGGATATTATCCCCAAAACCTATCTGGCGTGATCGACGGCGTAATTGTTGCGTCGGTTGAGAAAAAAAATCGAGAACTCGGGGCTCTTCCTTTACACTTCTTATGCTTCCTTAATTTTTCTCTCCTCCCTTTTCTCCGGCTTTTGCTTCGGCTGCCCTAATCTTTCTTAATTCGGTTTCTGCATCCTCTTTGTTGTACTTTGCTTCCGGGTAGGCAGGCCGGATCTCAAGGGCTTTATCAAAAGAGGCAATAGCTTCTTCGTACCGTTTGAGAATTACGTATTCAAGCCCTCTGAGGTTCCAGACTCCTGCAAAATCAGGTTTCAGCTTCAGAACCTTATCGAAGTACTCTATTTTTTTTTCGGGATCGAGTTCACTGGTTGCAAGACCATACCATTCCTCTGCAGTTTTGCCTTCAATTTTCTTTTTGAATAAGCTGTCCAGAAATCCCAATAGCATCACTTCCCATTTATAAGATAGATTTAACAGGTAGAAATAGATGATTCTTCTTTAGCCAGAATAGCAAAAAGGAAATAAAATCAAAATCAGAAAAAAACAATATCATAATATGAGACAAAATTTTCATGCCAAATAGAAAATTAAATCAAGATCCAGAATTGAAAATGATATCGAAAATACGAAATGTTAAAAGCTTAAGGTCATTTAAAAAAGGTAAAATTGGAAGCTTACTGTGAAAGCCTCTGTGTTTCATTAAGTAAGTTTCCAAAGTCGGATGTAATTGTCATTTTGGTAATGTTTTCTGAGGTAGTTACGTTATAGGTTACTCCTCGTTCAGTGGAGTTTACCTGCAGAGCCTGAAGATTTTCAATGAATTCGGGTTCTGGATTGAGGTAAAGAGACGTCTGCTTGTAACTGCCATCATCTAGTTTTTTAAGCTCTGTGTAGAGCTTCTCGGCCGGGATATTAGTGGAATTCGTCTTTGTGACCACTTCCTGATAGAAGCTTCCTTTCGGATCCGCCTGGCTAAGGAGACTATCGTATTCGGTTGTAGCAGTTTCATTTCCTTCCAGTACGTCAATTATATCTTGCGCGCTCTGGCGAGAGCTAAGGATCACAGGGCTTCCTGCGACGTTCCAAATATCATGGGTATTGTTTGTCCTCGCAAGGAGACTGTAGTTATCGTACTGGACTGCTCCCCAAGGCATTAAGATTTTCTGTTCCGGAATCTGGTGGAGTTCGAACCCATTACCATCAGCGTAAACTGCCCCGTAGCGTCTGGTTACATCTGCTCCATATAGAGAGTACATCATTGATGTATTCCCAAAGACCTGTTCAAAGGGGGTTCCTGTTGTTCTCTGCAGGTCTACATATGTGGCACTTACTACCCCTTCAGGGGACATGTTTAATCCGTCGGCAATGGAGTTGAATTCATGGTGGACCTGCCTGCCAGGAACTTGAGAAAAAGCGATCGTAGTATTATCCTCTATAGTCTTAGAAGAGGAAGCATCATCACTATTATCTTTATTTGAGTCGCTTGAAAAGAAGACTGCACCGGCTGACAGAAGCATTGTTAATGCTAAAAAAACAGCCAGATACTTCTGGTTTTTTGTTGCTGGGTCCTTTTGTTTCATCAATGAAACCTCATAACATAAACTTAATTTTTACTGACAGTAGAGATCATGCACATGATGTCTAACTTGATATCTAAACACATTGGCTTAAACATTCCGACATTAGAAATCATGCACTTGATATCTAAACATATCGACTTAAACATACTGGTTTGAGATTTATTGAGATAAGAAGTTTTCCTAATATTCCACTCATAAAACTGGATGTTGGATCTCATACCGGTACTCGAATTTAAACTGGAATTCTTCATATGACCTACGCCTTCTTCACTCAAGGGTGAGAATTTTAAGCATATTTGTGCCTCCAGGTTTTCCTAAAGGAGGCCCTTGGGTGAAAATAACAATGTCTCCGCTTTTTACAAATCCCAGTTCTTTGGCTATTTCAGTAGTCTCTTTTTCCCAGCTTTCAATTTTCTCTTTTACAATAACGGGATAAACACCATAAGATAAAGAGAGGAAGCTGCAGGTTCTCGGAACGCGGCTGAAAGCAAGGATCCAGGTTTCGGGCTTGAAGCGTGAAATCCTGCGGGGAGTTGCTCCACTTCTCGTAGGGGTCAGTACGGCTGCGACAGGCAATTTTTGCAGGGCTTCGTGCACCTGGAGGGTTATTACCTCATCTACTGACATTTCCCTTGCAGTTATGCCCTTAATAATAGTATCAAGACCCCATTTTGTCTTGGAACGCCATTCTTCTGTGGTTTTTGCAATTTTTGCCATCATCTCAACGGCTTCCACAGGATAATTACCAACAGCTGTTTCTTCAGAAAGCATGACAGCGTCTGTGCCATCAAGAATTGCATTGGCAACATCGGTCGCCTCTGCGCGAGTAGGCCTTATGTTATCGGTCATTGAAGCCAGCATGTGAGTGGCTGTAATTACTGGAATTCCAAGAAGTTTTGCACTTTGGATAAGTTCTTTCTGAACTGAGGGAACTTCCTGAATAGGAATTTCGACCCCGAGATCTCCTCTGGCGACCATGAGGGCATCGGTTTCTTTTAGTATCTCCTGAATATTTTCTACAGCTTGTCTGCGCTCGATTTTAGCAACGATACATACAGACTTTCCTCTAGCTGCAGCAAAATTCCGGACCTTAAGAATGTCGTTTGCAGTTTCTATAAAGGAAATACTAAAAGTGTCAATCCCTTCATTAAGGGCAAACTCAAGGATCTTAAAGTCTTTTTCCGTTACAGAGTCAAGGAACACCTTTGCCCCTGGCAGGTTCAACCCTTTTTGAGAGTAAAGCTGACCCCCAATAAGAACCTCGCAAAGCACGTCTTTTCCGTAGATTTCCAAACAGCGAAGCTGGATAAACCCATCGCTTAAGTAAATAATGCTCCCTGGAACCACGCTTTCCGGAAGCTGTTTATAGCTTACGGAAATACGGCTCTCATCTCCGAGAGCCTCATCAACCGTAAGGGTCACAAAGTTTCCTTTGTGAAGCATGATAGGTTCTTTTTCCAATTTACCTATACGGATCTTCGGGCCTGGCAGATCGGCAAGAATCGCAACGGTTCTGTCAAGCTCCGCTGCAACCTTGCGGACTCTCCGGATTACTTCTCTATGGCTTTCAAAGCTTCCGTGGGAAAAGTTGATCCTTGCCACGTTCATGCCAGCAAGCACAAGTTCCCGGATCACTTCCTCGGAAGAGGAAGCCGGGCCTATTGTGCAGACTATTTTTGTCTTATGGTCCGGAATTTTCATATTTTCACGCATTTAATGCCCAGCCTCTTGTCAGTGATTAGCCTTTGTAAATCTTATCGTTTTCTGCAGTCTTTGTTATTTACCCTTATAGATCTTAAGGGCCTCTTCAACGCTTGCGTCTTCAACCGTTATTGCATAGACCGCATTGCACATGCGGACAGCCTCATCAAGAGTTCTCTGGTGAATATTTCTTCCGGTTGCATTTCCCTGTGCTCCAGAAACGTGAATCTGATCATAGAGCTTTTTCAGGAAGGCTTCGGCTTCATCACTTGAACCGCCTGCGCAAACCACTCTGGTACGCCCTGCGGCTCTGATAGCTTCCTTGAAGATCTCTGCAGACTTTGCCCCTTCTTTTTTCGGATAATTGACCTTTACAAAGTCCGTACCAAGACAGGCTCCCACTCCTGTTGCTCCTGCAATAAGGTGCGGGTCTTTTTCATCTTTTACTGCAGTTCCGCGAGGATAGATCCAGAGTACGGATAACATGCCATGCTGGTGAGCATCGTAAACTACTTGAGCGGCCTGCACAAGCATTTCAGCTTCAAACTCGCTGCCGAGGTAGATTGTATACCCTACACCAAGAATATTAAGCTCGCTATTTTCCTTAAATTCAACGACCTGATCAACATCATACCAGAGGTTGCTAAAAGGATCAGCCTGAGCAGTCTCAACAAGATTGGTTTTGGAGTTTACCTTTACAAGA
This sequence comes from Methanosarcina sp. UBA289, assembly GCA_002496565.1. GTDB lineage: Archaea > Halobacteriota > Methanosarcinia > Methanosarcinales > Methanosarcinaceae > Methanosarcina. The sequence goes on from DAKJ01000018.1 coordinate 13,718, forward strand.
TATGGCACATCCTTGTAGTCCATACCATAGCGAGCGATAAGCCCAAGCTGGGTTGCAAAAACTCCTATTTTTGCCTGGGATGCTATCTTGAAAAGGTGTTCGGGATCAGCATCGTCCTCAGGCACTCCTTCTCCGTAAAAGTCATCGTTAAGATGCTCTACCTTCTGGTCGCCTGCAAAAAGCATCAGCCTTCCGGTTCCCCGTGTCATTTCCATATAATTATTTACGTATGTTTCACGCATTGCTTTTGGGACATCTAAAGGTACGATTACATCTTCTTTGTTAATTGAAATCATATGTATAAACCTCAGTTTTATTCTATGGTTATTAGTTGGATGGTAGTAATACTGTGAAACTGTATTTATCTATTATCTATAATCTGTAACCCTTCTACTATCTTATCCCCCACAAGGCATCAATAGTTTTTTACATGGTATTGTCAAGTCTATTCAGGAATCGAATTTGTTGATATTCTCCTGAAATTTCTGACTCCCCATGTATGATTTTAAAAATATATTCGATTAAAAACTGTATGTTCCTAAAATTTAAAAATTTAATCAATAGGCAGGTTCAGATAAAACAAATTCAAAGCTGGCTTCAGATAAAACAAATTCAAAGCTGGCTTCAGATAAAACAAATTCAAAACTGGCTTCAGATGAAATAAACCAAAAGGAACAGGCAAGAATGCAAAGTAATCTCATTTCAGTAAAATAAACCTTGAAAGTCCCTTTCAATGAAAAAAAATAAAAATAACCAGAAAATAATGTAATCGATAAAAAATAAAAATTAGAAGAATTTTACGCCGCTTGCAGGGCTCGAACCTACGACATTCTGGTTAACAGCCAGACACTCTACCAACTGAGTTAAAGCGGCTTTCTGATAGGAGAGTTATTATATATTACACTAGAGCTTCCTTATACAAGAGATTCTTTGGATATAAAGTTTATGGGCCTGACCGGATTTGAACCGGTGACCACTCGGTTATGAGCCGAGCGCTCTAACCTGACTGAGCTACAGGCCCTTATGGACTTAATAGCGTGATTAGTAACTTTTAGTATGGCTATAATAATAAAGTTTTTGCATATGTATTTTCCATTCAGGAAATATTAATATAAAAATGCAAAAATTTTACGCCGCTTGCAGGGCTCGAACCTACGACATTCTGGTTAACAGCCAGACACTCTACCAACTGAGTTAAAGCGGCTTATGTTATCGGATGTGCCCGTTTTGCCCACCCTGTCGCGAACATTCCTAAAGCGATGATCTTATTTATATATTTCGCTTGGAGCCGTTTTAATAGCCATAACTGAGTTGAAAAATCTGACAACGTGAATGCCTGTTAATCCAGAATATTATCAGTCTGGCCATTATATATTGTTTCCAAACCCGTTTATTTTTATTTTTCACTCACTTATCGCTTATTAACAAATATCATTATTTAATTTCTGTTCAATGTATAGTTTATTCAACAACTTATTCAATTATAATTGTTCAATCTCTGTTAGATTAATAGACATATAGGTGACTTGAATTATGGTTAAATCGGTATCGGTAAAACTAATGGAATTTAATTAACACTTTTAAATTGAACTACTATTAAACTGAACTGCTGTTAAACTGAACTGACATCAATAAATTGATGTTTATTTAACTAATGGAATTAAATTAAAATGCCTTATTAAATAGCGGTCTAACTCCTACTAATAAGACCTACCAATAATCCCTGCTGTCATTTTCGAATTTATTTTCCCCTCACTTTATAGCACTCCATGGAGAGCCTCCGACCTAGCCACACGGCATCCTTTTTCCTCTTGATTGTATAAAAAGCAGTTCATATTGAGCCAAAACTTATATCTTATCAGGAATAATATATTTGATTAGCTTGTTGTAGCAATTTGCAGCGAGGTCGGACGGGTCTGATTTTAAGCAATTAACTCATATCGCTTAAAAAGACTTTATCTGCGGTCCTGTCCGGGGGAATTAATGTATTGTCATTTAAAGGTCAAAAACAGATTTTAGTTGTAACTTCAAGGTTCAGGGTCAGTAGTTTTCCGTACTGATTGATATTCTTTCAGATACTTTGTGTACTGTCAGAGTATCTTTTCGGGCTTTTGACCACCTGATCTTGCAGTTTTAAAAAAATGGAAAATCCAAGGGGGTTTGTTTACGAAAAGGCTAAAAATATGTCCAAAATGCCATGCTAGACTGAAAGTGAGCTCAGATGGGAAAATGGAGTACTGTAGCATTTGCAAGTACTGGACAAAAGTGGGTACTGCAAGGCTCGATTCGATTATGATTTATGGATGAGGACCCTGCATGAGAAACGCAAATGTTTCTATGTTTTGCAGCGTATGCCAGACGGCGTTGAAACGTCAAGTCCTAGGTTCTAATGTCTTCTACTACTGCCGGAACTGTGGAAGTGTGAGCTCGGAATCATATTTATCAGAGGGGATAAACGTTCTCCACTCCCAAAAACCACCGACATATATAGGTATGAGATCTTCGCCTTCAAACCTTATGAAGACACCTAAACCGCTATAATTAAAACTTGGACTGAAAAAAGGAGTTTGATTTTTAAAAAGCTGGAAAAATTAGCTTATAAAGAGCCTTAATGGCTCCAAACTCTCTTTTTAAAGTTGATATAAAATTTAACGATTTAATTATTACGTTTTTATATGTTACAGATCATATTATTCTGAATAATCATCGGTCTTTCATAATTCCTTGACTGAAAATTTCGTAAACCTTTTCAATATTTCGTGCTAGAATAAAATAATTTAAAAAATAAAGAAAAGGATTGAATTAAGAAAGTTATTTAAAAGGGTTAATTCCTTAAAAATCAGTCAGAAGGCGGCTATTTTAATGCCCTGCTTTGAGTAGTTTGCAAACATTTTCTACTTCTGTCCTGAAATCGTCCTGGGAGATTCCGTAGAGACCTGCAAGATACATTGCTCCGCCAGCGCCTGCACCCTCTTTGATCGTACCTGTCTCATATCTTTGAAGCCCTTTGAGTTCGGACTTTCCAAATCCAGGATCCGCAACGTAAACCACGGGCACCCCGAGGATTCTGGTAAGTTCGGAAAAGTTTGCGGATTTATCCTCCACGACGTACCGAGTAGTAGCAATTGCCAGCTTTTCCGTATTGAAACCCAGATGTTTGATCAGGGCATACACTGCTACCATCTGAGTCCCCCCCGCAAGCACGACACTGACATCAGTGCCCTGGAAACCTGCGACAAGCCCTACAACAGCAGGCATCATCGGATCTCCCATGCAGGCAATAGCTTTCACGGGATCATCTTTCAGGCAGCCAAACGTCAAGCCTGATGCTTTCAAGCCTTCTTCAATAACCTGTTTTTTTAGTTCAAGAGGATTCTCATCAGCACTGCTGCTGACATTTCCATTATATCCCAATGCCATTAAAACTCCCATTGCGGTTGTTGTGCCTCCCGGGATGCTTTCTCCGATGACTACATGATCTACCTGGTTTCTGAGCCTCTTGGCCAAGAACTTTGCTCGTTCGTAGATTCCCTGTACATCATTGACTGCAATTGGTTTCCGAATATCCTCTCCGGGCTTTGCCTTGAGGTCAATGCACGGAACTTCCGGAGTTACAATAAGACCGGAATTAATGAAATGATAAGGAACATCTGTAAGTTTCAATGCAGAACGGGTCATAATTGCAGGAGTAGGGGTATCATAAGGAGGAGTCATGGGAAGAACGGGTACGCTTATAATATTTCCTGTTTCCATAAGTTCCGCATCTCCTGCAGGCGTATAGTCCGTAAGTTCAGCCGTTTTTCCTGCAGCTGAAAGCTTGGGAATATGCGCGGTTTTGGTATTGGAAAGGACGCATAAAAACATTGGTCTTCTGGGTTTTCTGATTACTTCCGGTTCGATCCAAGACATTATTGTATCTCCTTCATGCAAGCGTTACTTGACCAAATAGTTACTGGGTTTTCTATCAAACCATTTCTCAAAAGGCTTGCGTTGCATCTCTTGACCATGCAGCTACTCGAGGTTTTCGCTCAAGTCTTTTTCTCAAAAAGCTTGACCGCAAGCTTTTGCAAAAAAATTTAAATTCATTCCGAGATCTAATGAGAATTATTCAACTTACTATTTAATATTTATCCATAAACAAATATATTTTAATATTACTCAAATTAAATTTACTTTATTTATCTTTATTTTCGGACTCAGATACAGGATATTGATTGAGCTTCTATTAAAGATCAGTTGAGTAAATCCTTATATTTAACTCAATTTCTGATTCTTCCACTGTAATATATTAAGACTTTGTTATTATATTACTGCCTGAAGCATTCAATTTTGTGAGATTAGTAAGGTATTTTCCCTCTAGAGTATATTGTTTACGAGGCTCTCAGTATTGAAGCATTTATATAAAGATTATGAATTTATGGAACCTTGTACTAATCCGCCGAGAGGACTTGTTTAATAAATCAAAAAAGTTATATTGTATCACATGCTATATAATATATATTCAATTGAATGAATTAGTTAAGTTTACAAATATACTCATGTACTCTTAGTAAGTTCTGATTTTTTTGAGAATATGTCGGGCGAGTACAGATAAAAGCGATTGGAGAACTAATAAAAGATGGGCACCGTGAAGATAGAAAGAAACAATACATTGGACTTTTTAAGGCTTATGTCCGCAGTGTTTGTTATACTCCATCATTCCTATCCGTTGACTGGAAACAATAGCCTGCTTTCGGCATTGGGCGCTGTTGCCGTGAGCACATTCTTTGTCATAAGCGGCTATCTTATCTCTCAAAGCTGGTTCTCAGATCCCACACCATCGAGATTCCTATGGAAGCGTGCACTTCGCATTGTACCCGGGCTCGTTGCAGTGGTAATATTTACTATAATTATCATAGGACCTGTTAATACTAGTTATCCAGTACGCGAATATTTTGTTAATATTAACACTTGGAAGTATTTGGAAACCATATTTATATTTATACAACCTCCATCCCTCCCCGGAGTATTTACATCAAATCCATATCCCATAGATGTCAATAGTTCGCTTTGGACTATACCCTTAGAGTTCAGGATGTACATCTTATTGTGCATTATAGGAGCTATCGGGCTGCTAAAAGATAAAAAAGTGCTTCTGAGCATCGTTGTATTATCTTGTTTAATGTATTTTAATAATGTTTTGTCAAATATATGGACATTAAATGTATTCATCCGCGCCCTTGAAAGTATAGGAATAAGTGGATATTTATACCCGCTTATAAGTAATGGGATACCTTCGGGTTATCCTGCTTATAATATATTATTCTTCATTGGCACGCTATTTTATTTATATAAAGGCCGGATAAAATTCAATTGTTGGATAGCACTTGGCGCTTTCATCGGACTTTTGGTCGCAAACGTTTCAGATAATTCATATTTTTTAATAGCTCTATTAATATGCTTGCCATATCTTGTATTATATATTGGACAACTACCTGTAAGACAATTATGCAATGTAGGAGATAAGTATGGCGATTATAGCTATGGTCTTTATATCTACGCTTTCCCAGTACAACAGACAATAGCTCACTTCATGCCAAAAATAAGCCCGATACAGATGTTCGCATTATCGTTACCAGCCACGTTCATATTAGCCTTTATTTCATGGTGGTTCATAGAAAAGAAGGCATTGTCCCTTAAAAAAATAGACCCTACAAAATATTTGATTATACACTCACAGAGATTAGAAATAGGACAAGAGTAATTTACTTAGAAGCGGTCTTAATATTCAAATCATTTTTACAATTGGGTAATGGGCAATGTTGACTGTAATTAAAAATTATCAAAATTAAATGTCGACCTGCCGAATCTAAGATAGAACCAAGTTTAATTTTAAGACACTCTCTTAAAGATAGATCATTCCTCGTTAGCGGGTTGATATTTCATTTATGATGCACTTTATTCATCAGCCTGTTTTCTAAGCTTACTTGCATAAAGAAAAACAAAACTTACACAACGCATAAAACAAAGATACAGAAAGCAATTAATTTGTATTCGGTTAAGGAATCTGTTAACCTAAAAGTGGCTACTCAAATCAACAGAACACATCGATTTCCCAATTTTAGGTTTACGTAAATCACTACAAAAATAACACATTATTTGCATTTCATTTCTTAACCGAATACAAAAGAAGCAACTATGTGAGATTTCTAGAGAAATATCAACTTATTATAAAGGACCACCAATATTTTTGTCCTCAGAGTCGCTCAGGTTATAAGATAACCTGCGAAGAATAAAAAAGAAAAGTGAAAGCCGGAAAAGGTTCGGAATAATCGGCTTTCGGGTCTGCGACGAAAATATTTTTTATATTTATGGTTTTATTAATATGTTCTTGCCACGTACACACGGGTTTCGGTTTCTTCCCCGCATATAGGGCATTTTTCTTTTCGATCTTTTTTCTGCTCCAGAGGAATTCCAAGAATTCCTGCACCTATTACATCTTCCATAGCAAGTCCGCATTCTCTCTTTCTGCACCAAGGTATTGTTGCAACGCCATCCTGGATTTTTTCCTTTACTTCTTCAAGTTCAGTACAGTCAAATATGCGGTTTTCAAGTTCGGCTTTCGCTTTTTGGTACAGATTTTCGTGGATTGCCTCAAATCTCGATCTCACGCCGGCTTCGATTTCAGTGAGTAGAATCTGTTCTTTTTCTCCGGTATCTCTCCTGACAGCTACAGCAACATTATTCTGAAGGTCTCTGGGCCCGATTTCGAGCCTAAGGGGTACACCTTTCATTTCCCATTTGTAGTACTTTGCTCCGGGACGAAGGTCACTTGCATCGATTTCGACTCTGACTCCAGTTTTCGTCAGACGTTCCTTGACATCTTTGCAGGCTGCAAGAACCTCTTCGGCTCCTTTCTTGAAGATAATCGGGATAATGACAACCTGTACAGGCGCGATTTCTGGGGGTAAAACCAGCCCTTTGTCATCTCCATGAATAGAAATTGTAGCTGCAATAGACCTCTCTGAAATTCCGTAACAAGTCTGGTGGGCATAACGCTGTTCTCCGTCAGCAGCTTCATACTTAATATCAAAAGTTTTTGCAAAATTATCCCCCAGATGGTGGACAGTCCCTATCTGAAGGGTCTTTCCGTCAGGCATGACAGCATCAAGAGCATCGGTATAGTCTGCACCCGGGAATTTATCCCAATCAGGTCTCCTTGAGCGAAGCACAGGGACTCCAAGTCTGCGGTAGATCTCGGTATAGAGTCTGACAGCTTCCTTAACCTGAGCTTCTGCATCTTCCCAGGTAGCATGGACTGTATGAGCTTCTTTAAAGGAGGTAATCTCTCGAAGCCTTATAAGAGGACGGGTATGTTTTGTCTCGTAGCGGAAAGTATTGACTATTTGATAAATTTTGACAGGTAAATCCGCATGGGACCTGACCCACATTTTGTACATCGGATAAATGGCAGTTTCACTTGTTGGGCGGAGGGCCAGAGGGATGTCAAGAGGATCTCTTCCACCGTGGGTTACCCAGTACACTTCGTCTTCAAAGCCTTTTATATGCTCGGCTTCTTTCATGAACTCGTTTTCCGGGATAAGAAGAGGGAAGAGAGCTTCCTGGTGCCCGCTGTTGTCAAGAATTTCTCTGATAATATTATAGGTGTTTCTCCGGATTGCAAAACCGAAAGGATACCAGACGTATAATCCTTTTACAGGATAGCGGACGTCCATTATTTCGGCCATCCACAGGAGTTCATTATACCATTCGCTGAATTCATCTTTTGGAGGGAGTGCTGCTTCTTTTTCGCTTTCTGCCATACCTTCACCGTACTATTATAATCTGATAATCTAAAACAAATCTTAAACTCTTAAATAGATTGAACTCTTAGATAGATTGAATAATTCTTAGATAATTCTAAATTCTCAGAATTATATTTAATTGGCGTTTATTTGATCTAATTCTAAGAGAGATAAGAGTAGATTCAATTCTCATGCCTTCAGTGCCAATTAGAATTTTCTGAGAGAAATATACAGTTCTTTTGGATACAGTTCTCGGGAAATTTAAAGGCTTGCCCAAGAAATACAATAATCCTGAGCATACTTTTTCTCCGGAAATTCTATAGAAGGTTTTCCGAGCGGTCACATTTGAGGGGTGACATTTTGAGAGATTTGGCTCTTAAGAATGCGGCACCCTGACGTGAAATTGCCTTCATATTCCGCAATATGCCTGCCTTTATGGAATAAAAGTTAATAACTATATTGGAAGTAGCCCCTGGAATTTGTCAGGCTTCGAAAAACCGGAAAAAAGAATTAATCTCCTCCGAGGGGCTGAACATTGTCTGAGACATCGTGTACGAGCTCGGATTTGTCAACATCGAAAACAATCATGCCGGTATTTAGCTTCTTTGCTTCTTCTTCGGAGAGTTTGGTAGCTTTTACCTTCTTTGAAATGATCGCGCTGTTCCCTAGCGGATCTTCGATTATGACTGTGATTCTTCTCTTTCCCTGGATCACTTCTTCAATCATACCCAGAAGTTCCTCACTACGGGAGGATTTCTCTTCATCTCCCTGTACCCACCTGCTCGCGGTCAGAAGGACTTCGCGGACCCGCTGCATTACACCTTCTATATTCGTTATATATGACTCCGAAACCGATCCAGGTTCGATGGTAACTCCCATTTCCGGAATGCGTATTGTTCCTGAGGTTGAACGGATGACTCTTGCATCCAGGTCTTCAAGAGTTTCAACTGGCATCTCATAGCGCATGGGCTCTTTACTCGAGAGAATCATGGTATCTGCAAAACGGAAACTGCACTGGCATCTTGCACTGACGTATAGGATTTCCCCAAAATAGGGAATATTATCTCTCTGCCAGTTCATCACAAGATCTGTATGGCACAGAGGGCAGCAGATTTTTGTTTCAAACCTTTCCTGTTTATAAAAATCCGGATTCAATATTTTCCACCAGTAAGTTTGGATCTGTCGATTTTAATGCCTGTAGGGGTTACAATTACGGTATTTCCTTTGACTCCTGCAATATCCCCATGTACATCGATAATAACGTCTTTGAGCTCTTTTAAAACCCTATCTCTCAGAAGGTCATCTCCCCTGATGTTTGAAATATCTACCATCAGGATGTTTCCATTATAGATTTCCTGCTTGAGCTGGGATACCTGGTTAATACTCGAGATTTCCGCAATCTTTACATAAGTTTCTGCAGGCTCGTCCTCGAGAACTTCCTCATATTTGCTGAGATCGATTTCAGTGTAATCTTCGGGACTGGTTGGACTTTTTACATTGCTGCCAAGGAGCTTGTCTATGAGTTTTGCCATTTATGCGCACCTATTGTATTTTTTAAAATTCGAATCGCATTGTCCTATATTGAAATCTATATTAATTAATTTTGCTATTATAAAGCTGATTCTGGTTTTATTTCTGTTTCAGGAAATTCTCATTCCCTGACCCAGGTTTCATTTAATGAAAATATATTTATTTAGGGGACTTTCAGAGCTCCATGTTCCAGAGTTTGTCTCCTACATGAGTTATAGACTTTATGGCTTTACCCGAAGTAGCTTCGACCATTTCCAATCCTTCCATAAGGGCTTTTCCTATTGCGAGAGGCTTTTGATGAGTCTCTTCTACTATGATTACGAAGTCTCCTTTTTTGATATCTGGATCTGCAGCCACAACTCCAGGGGCCATTATATCCGCACCGTTTGAAACAAAACGGATAGCTCCTTTATCCACAGTTACAACCCGTTTTTGAAGTCCCATCTCAAGAGCTCCACGAACGGTAGGAAAAAGATGTCCTTCGATTTCGAAAAGCAAAGGCTTGCCATCCACCAGAATAAGGGAATATTCTTCAAGGGTAATTTTTTCCAGGGTTTTGTTTTCCAGCCCTGACATTTCTTCGCCAAAAGTGGATACAAGGTCTTTCAACATTTTGTTCTTGACATTCTTTCTCAGTTGAACTCTTGACTTGACTTTCAATTAATCACCGGATTTCAAATGTTAGATATTATTTATAGCATAGTGTTTTTGTGCCTATTAAAACTTATGTGGAGAGCCGAGGTTTCCTGAAATAGATTTTGCCATCTTCGATTTTATACTCAGAGTGTCTGCTCAGGAAATTTTTCAGGGTACTTTTACTCAAGTTTTATAAAGAATACTGAAAGAAGTGCAACGGCACTTCCGATAAATACGACCTCATAACCTAAGGGTCCCAAGAAGAAGCTTCCAAGCACAGGACCAAACCCGAGCCCTGCATAGATTCCGGTGTTAAAAAGCCCCATTACGAAGCCACTGGAGTTGATTCTGGAAACAGCTATAATTAACCCCACTACCGCGGTTCCTCCTCCTGCCCCTATCAGAAAAAAAGCCAGTAAAGGCAGCTTTACCGAAAGAAAGATACCTGCTGCTGCAAGAACTATTCCTGTCCTTATTATATTATTAGAATTGATATCTGCCTTGCCTGCAATCAGGGAACTCATCATTGCAGCCAGATAAGATACTGAAATTGCCAGCCCAAGTTCGGGTTTTGTCAGAAAGCCAGCACTGTAATCGGCATAGTTCGCATTTAACAGGCCTGTTGTCCCATAAAGAAGTACTGAAATTCCCCATATTTTCCCAAAATTGGTATTAAATAGAGTTCTTCTGGCTTTTTTTAGGTAATTTTTTAATTCAGGGAGTAAAAGGGTATCTTGATGATTTTTTACATGGGTTTCATTTTTTTCATGGATTAACTCTTTCCCGTTTATTTTCGGAGAAAGTAGTTCTCCGGTTCTCGAGAGGAGGAGAATGCAGGAAAAACCTGCAAGGAAAGTGAAGCTGGATATTGCGGTTTTAATTCCAAACCCGGAAAGCAACCCTGAGAAGAAAACACCTGCAGCTAGCCCACCGTTTAGCAGGAAGTTAAATTCGCCAAGGCTTTGCTGGCTATCCTTCCATTCTGCAAGTATTGAAAAAGCTGCAGGAAAAAAAGCCCCACAACCGACTCCTTCTAAGAACCTGAAAATTCCAAGAATCCACGGGGTGTCCGAAAATGTAATAACAAGACCCGATAAGGCAGTAAGAAGCATTCCAAATCTTATCACCTTAAGGCTCCCGATCCTGTCTGCTAGAATTCCAAGTGGCACAAGAGCAAGAAAAGCTCCCATAAAATATCCTGAAAAAATAAGGCTTGAAATCACAGAACCTCCGCTCTCTCCTCCAGCAAGTTCTGGAAGAACAGGGATTACTGCGTTTGAGAGACCCTGGAGCGCAAAAACTGAAGAATAGAGTGTTAGTTTTTTGAGGTTCATAGACAATTCGAGTTTATGTATTGAGCCCTATACTGATTTTCTACTCAGTGCTTATATTTCCGGTTTCTAAAATTATTATTACTTTTAAAAAAACACTTTATCTCGGAGAACTACTCTATTTTAGAGAACTGCTTCTATTTCTAAAAACGACTATTATTTCTAAAAATTTTCCTAAATATCAGAAAATTCCTTTGAATAAATATTTTACGCAATATTCTCTGCAATATATCAAAAGAAGCTTATTGATATAAAACCGAGATAAATATCCATTAAGGAATCTTTACTTTTTCAAAATAAGAGTAACTGCGAGAATACAGCCGTTTGCTATAAACAACTTTTCAATGCTCACAAAGTCTGTAAAAAAACCTGCAACAATTGGGGAAAGCGAAAGCCCAGCATAGATAGTCGTGTTAAAAAGCCCCATTACAAGACCTCTGTCAGCGTTTATTCTGGCAACCGCAAGGGCAAAGCCTACAGTTGCAATTCCGGACCCTCCACCAAGGCTTGAGAATCCCAGCAAGGGATATTTTATTGCAGAGAGAGCTCCAAGGGCAGAAAACCCTAATCCAATTCGAATTAAAGTTTTTTCATTTAATTTGAAATACCCTCCAAGAAGAGAGGTAATCATTGCACAAATATAAAGGCTGGAAATCAAGATCCCAAGGTGAGTTTTTGTTATAGTGCCCAAGCTGTAGTCAGGATAGTAGGCCAAAAGCACTCCGATGGCTCCGTTAAGCAAGAAAGAACTGAGCCAGAGTCCAAAACTGCCACAGTTCAGGAGATCCTTAATTTCCCTATAAGGCTTTCTGAAAAAATCGGGACTTTTTAATGCACTTGTTTTCCCTAAGATTTCAGGACAAGCCAGTTCTTTGTACCTGAAAAGCAGGGAAGTGGTCAAAAGGAAGGTAAGAATCGTGAAAATCAGAATTGCTCCTTTCAAATAGGTTTCTGCCAGCACCCCTGAGAGAAAGGCTCCTGCTGCCAAGCCGGCATTAAAAAGAAAAGTAAGCTCTCCTAGATAGCGCCCTGGATTGCTGAGTTTTGATAATATAGCAAAAGAAGACGGAAAAAAGGCTCCACAGGCCGAACCTTCTATAAACCTTGCAATTAAAAGAATCCAGAGGTTCTCGGAAAGTAGAATTATCAACCCTGAACTGAACGTCAGAATGATACCTAGTGCTATGAACTTAAAATTACCGAACCTATCCGCGAGAATTCCAAAAGGGAGCATTGTTCCCAGAGCTCCAAGGAAGTAGGCGGAAAATAACAGGCTTAAGGCGAACCCTCCAGGGGAATTATTACTCAGGCTCGCAAGCTCCGGAAGGATAGGGACAACAGCATTAGAGAGTCCCATTATAGTAAAAGCTGCTCCGTAAATCAAAAGCCTGTGGAGGTTCATAGCACTAAAAAACCCTTAACTAAGTATATAGTTTCTTGTTAATTTCCGGCATGTATTTCTTGTCCGTAAAAGTTTCTAAAATCCGTCTCCCGGAGGCTGGGAGGCCAGGGATCGATTCTTAAAACCCTCTTCATCTCTTCGCAGGACTTTTATCCATTGCATAGTCGCTTTAAGAAGATTAAATCCAGTTACTAAGCTCTGGTCACTAGTGTAATATAACACTTTTATTATAATAAGTTGGATAGAATGCATAGTTATTTATATAATTAGTTTGAATAGGGGTAATGTGAGTAATGTGAGCGGGAAACTTTTTTCACATACCATACCCCCCACTCCCCATATGACCCCCCACTCCCCAACCCGCTCACACTACTTCTACTTATCAATCTAACAAAGGTCAATGGAGCTTTTTTTAATATGTTGAATTAATGGAACTTTTCCTTATATGTTGAGCTTTTAGCTCCTGCTTCTTTAGAATTTTAGTTATTTCCTTATATCTTTAGAATTTCAATTCTGTATAGTAATTTCAATTTTATTTGATTATATTTATTCATTTATTTATTTATTTAGTTAGTTAGTTAGTTAGTTAGTTAGTTAGTTATTTATTTATTTATTTATTTATTTATTTATTTATTTATTTATTTATTTATTTACTTATATTTATTTACTTAGACCCTCAGTCTTCCCAGTTCTTTTTTGCCTCACCGTTCTGAAGAAAAAAAGGTCAAGGGAACTTATCATTGGGAACTTATCATTGTATAGAAATCAGTTTTTATGTTTCAGAAAAAAGAAATTCGAACTATGTTCAATGAAATTTCATTTCAAGAGAAATTGTGAATACCATAGGCTTACCAATAAAAGTACTCTAGGGAAGTGGACGTATTCATAATGAAAAAAGTTTGAGAACAAGATTTACTATTTCGTGAAATAAATATTCGAAGCCTCACAACTATAGGCTGGGAGGCTTGATCCAATATTTTTACCTAGTTAGGCTAATAATTCCTTTATTAATCCTGTGTCGGGATTCTCATTCCATAGAATGAACGCCAGACAAAGATCAAGCCAATCAAAAGGAATATGGCACCTGCATAGGGAGCTATATTTCGGAATGACTCGGAAATAGCGATTTCCATGGCTAGTAGACCAAACAGGGTGGTGAACTTGATAATTGGGTTCAGAGCAACTGAGGAAGTATCTTTAAATGGATCGCCTACCGTATCGCCCACCACAGTGGCTTCATGTAAACTAGTGCCTTTTTCCTGCAGATCTACTTCCACTACTTTTTTGGCATTATCCCAGCATCCTCCGGCATTTGCCATGAACACGGCCTGGAACAATCCAAATACTGCAATGGAAATCAGATAAGCGATGAAAAGCGCCACAGAGTCTTTCGAGGCTATTGGAGCAGAGAGGCAAGAAAACGCCAGAGTAAAAGAGAATATGGCGATAAAAATATTGAACATACCCTGCTGTGCATACTGAGTACAGATTTTTACCACTTCTTTAGACTTTTCAGTAGCTGCTTTCTGACTCGCGTTTTCATCAAGCTGTATATTCTTCTTGATATATTCAACTGCTCGATAGGCTCCAGTACTTACGGCCTGGGTTGATGCCCCAGTAAACCAGTAAATTACACAGCCGCCTGCTAATAATCCAAAGATAGTATAGGGATTGAGCAGAGTCAGGATTTCTTCAGGCTGTACTCCAAGAACATCTTTAATAACAAGAATCAAGGAGAAAATCATCGTTGTAGCGCCAACAACAGCTGTACCTATTAAGACCGGTTTGGCTGTAGCCTTAAAGGTATTTCCTGCTCCATCGTTGGCTTCCAGATAATGTTTGGCTTTATCGAAATCCGGTTTGAAGTTGAATTCTTTCTGAATATGTTCCTTTATTTTGGGAATGGTTTCTATAAGTGACAGTTCGTAAATGGATTGAGCGTTATCCGTTACAGGTCCATAACTGTCAACTGCTATGGTAACAGGACCCATGCCCAGCATCCCAAAGGCCACCAGGCCGAACGCGAATATAGAGGGATAGATCATTATCTCACTCAGGCCAAATCCGCTGGCATAGTAGGCAATGAACATCAACAAGATGAAGACCATACCGATCCAGAAGGAGCTGAAGTTACCTGCAACCAGTCCTGAAAGAATATTAAGAGACGGACCGCCTTCTCTGGAAGCTTTGACAACTTCGGCTACGTGCTTGGAATTCGGGCTGGTAAAGATTTTGGTAAATTCGGGAATTAAAGCCGCTCCCAGAGTACCACAGCTTATGATTATCGAGAGTACCAGCCAGAGATTCTGCAACTCGGCAGGAACTCCGGAACTCGGTCCCAGCGTGTAATAGCTTACGGCAAAGGTTCCAACTATGGAGAAAATCGAGGTAATCCATACCAGACTAGTCAGAGGCTGTTCAAAATCAAAATCATCTTTGCCGCTGAATCTTGCCTGGCTGAGTGCCCTGTTGATGTAGAAAGAGGCTACGGAGGTAATGATCATGAGTATACGCATGACAAAGATCCAGGTAAGCAGGATGCCGGTCAGGTTAGGCTGTACAGCTAGAACTATGAAGGTGACAAGTGCGACTCCTGTTACACCATAGGTTTCGAATCCGTCTGCGGTTGGTCCTACGCTGTCACCTGCATTATCTCCAGTGCAGTCGGCAATAACACCGGGATTACGCGGGTCATCCTCTTTTATTCCAAAAACGATTTTCATCAGGTCGGAGCCGATATCGGCGATCTTGGTGAATATCCCGCCTGCAATACGTAAGGCGCTGGCTCCCAGAGATTCTCCGACTGCAAAGCCTATAAAGCTTGCTCCAGCCAATTCTCTTGGAACAAACAGCAGTATAATTAACATCATTATTAGCTCAACGCAGACAAGAACCACTCCTATACTCATTCCTGCATCGAGAGCAATATTTAACAGTTTCAGGGGTTTTTTTTCTAGGGAAACGAATGCGGTTCTGCTGTTAGCCAGGGTATTCATACGAATTCCGTACCAGGCAACAGAGTAAGAACCCAGTATCCCTAATACGGTCCAGCCCAGGATGAGCAATACTCCGCTCAGAGACATTTTTTGAAGGAAGCCAAAGTAAAAGGCTATACAGAAGCCGATAAAAACAAATAATATGCACAGCAGTTTACCCTGCTGGATAAGATATGTTTTACAGGTCTCGTAAATTGTGTCGGCCACGTCAAGCATGGACTTGTGAGCCCTGATTCCTTTCACCTTCATAAACTGGTAAAGGCCGAACAGCATACCTAATACACAGACTACGATACCCCAGAGCAGCAAATTGTTTTGCCCCTGGCTTAAATTCGGAATTTTAAGATTCGCCTCACTGGCAGCTGCTATTGCCGGTGTTAGCGACATTATGGCCAGGCTCAAAATACTTCCTAGTGTTGCCTTGACCACCTTATTTTTGGTTATAATCTCCATTTAGCCGATCACTTCTCTCATCACATTTTTGACAGATAAATTGATTAAAGGTTAATTTTTAGCGGAATTGTAAGTGATTACTTTTATGATTTTGTTCAGTTTGCTGGGAGTTAAGGTCTTTTAAGTAGCATCGAACCTATATAATTGCCCTTCCCTAGAAACCTCAAAATCCAAGTATATTTCTATCCTTGCAGATAACCTAAACTAGACTTAAAGGCTTTTTTCAATCTTTATATTAGAGTTAGGAATGCGTATGTCTGCATTACACTGATGCACCTCATACAAGTTTTTTCAAAAATAAGTCTTAAATTTTTTATTCTTATCTGCATTACTACTGATGGCCTCATAACGAGATTACCCAAACGGAAAGGGTAGTACAAGGCCATTCGTGACATACTCCTTGTCACAAAGAGTAACAATTCTTACGTACATCACGTGAATTAAGTATTGATAGGTGTTATTAGTGATAGGTGTTCATGATCAGCAAAGTCAGTTCAAAAACTAACTTTTAAACGTTCATGAGTCCTGAATATATCATTGATTTGGCTCACAATTCTCGTGCAATATATTTTAATGTAAATAAAATTTGGAACTGTTAAAGCCTCATTTTTGACGAAAGCGTAATCAGTTGCTTTTATATAAACTTTTTTACTCTTTGTCTAATGATAATTTTTGAATTATTTTTACAATAATTTTTCTCTTTCTCCTATAATAAAGGAATTAGCAGTTCGACTGAAAAATCAGATACTTCAAACATAAACTGTCAGATTTAAGTTTAAATCACAGTATTTGAAGTATTTGGTTTTGTACCTCATGTGCGTAAGTCCTATTGTATATTCTCCAATCCGAAGAACCCAAACATGACATGAATTTATAGCATGTTGCTTAGGTAATGTAAAGAAGTGGAACTGCGGCAGTATAATATGCTGAGAGATAAGCCTGACGCATTCTACATTTTTAACGGACTAGTTCTACTTTTTTTCAGTTAAGTTCCTAGATATATAAAGATATCGACCAATTTCCGATAAAAAAAAGCAATTCTATTTGTAAATTATATTTTTTAAATATTTATATACCTAATAAATAAGGTAATAAGTTTCCGTGTTCCTAGGCAGAATTGAAAACTAGACAGCATAAAAAAATAAGACTCAGAAAGTGCAATTATGCGAATATTCGGGATAAGCATCAGCCAATTATTATCAGCCAATTATTATGGATCACCAAAGAATTAAACAGATAAAGATTACTTTCTATGCTTTTCCAAAAAAACAGGTAACAGGCTATAGCTTAACTGCCTCAACAGAATATATCAATTCCCGATAGTAACCGCCAAAACAGATAACTGGCAAGAAGGTCAGGAGAGATCAGTTAACTCCCCTTACCTGTAGTAACTGGAACTCGATTTCATCCGGGACTGTGGCCAGAAATATGAACGTATTGTACCCCAGTTTCTGAACTTCTTTAATCGCACTTGCCTGAGCTTCATCCAAATCTCTAGAGTCTTTCACAATGCAAAAAGACTTCCGGTTTCCAGTGTTTACAAGGAAATTAAAAACACTTCCATGGGTATTCAGGAATGAAACGAGATTCTTAAGTTCTTCCCAAGTGCTGCACATATGAATGTACTTGGATCCCATATTTTCCACATACCAGTCCTTGCTTACGTAAGAGTAGGAAGCATACTGTTCATTCAGCTCATCAAAAGCTTTGAGGATTTTGTTAATGTCCTTCCTCAAGTTTATCCATTTCCAGCTCTGTGTTGTAAAATAACGGGCTGCCACTATCTCAAAAATTGCCTGTTTATCTTCATCTTCTAGTCTCATTCTTTCACATCTCTATTTTGTCTATGTTCTTTATGCTCAGAATGCATCGTCCTGGGCATAGCTTCTGTTAAACTGCAGGGCAAGTTCGGCTTTTTCCAGTTCTCTCCCCAGATATGCAGCATGATCCAGACGGGAGACCAATTCCAGTTCAAGTAGCGTATCCATAACTTCTCTAGCATTTTTTCCCACAATTGAAGCTTTCTCATGCTCGGCTACAATCAGTCCGCCGTTTCCACTTATTCTGTCAGGTACTATACGGATGCGGATAGGACCCGCAGGGTCTACACGCCAGATTTTTGAAGTTCTGGCTTGAATCACATTTTCCGGGAGCGGAAAATCAGGTCGCCTACGTTTTTCTTTAATGCAGAGAAGATCAAGCCCCAGATCTTTTGGTGAGCTTTCTCTTATACCACAAAGCATCATCATTTCAGAAGCCCTTTTCAGTTCCGCAATCGAACCCTGTGCCTTGTCACTGAACTCGGGGGTAAAAAGAATGCTTGCTCCAACCTCTGCTCCTATTCCACAGAGTGTGGCATTAACTCCTATAGTATCCACATCCATAAGCTCAGTTACATTGCCAACTCCGAAGAACACGGGAATCTCAGGGTATATCCTGTGAAACTCATGAAAACGTACAATGGATTCGGTTATATTGTGACCCACAGGATCAAGCACAGGGTCAGCTATAATCTTTTCAATACCAAGCCTGCGGGCAGCTTCGACGTTTCTGAGAAGACTTTCCAGACTTCTGTCCTCATCCGGAATTATAACGGCTGCTATTCCTGCTCTGGCAACAATCGGGCCTGCAGTCTCAAGATTAGTGCTATTGAGACTCAGAACAAGGTCTGCACCTGCTTCTACTCCTTCTCGTATCAGTTCAGGGTCAAGGGTATCTATGCTTACAGGGGTCTCGGTAATATTTTTTGCAAGGGATACGGCTCTTTTAGCCTGCTCTGGCAGGGTATTAAGAGTAGCACCAAGGTCGATAATATCTGTTCCCCGGGCGATAAAAGCTTCGACTTTTGTCTGGAGCGTCGGAGCATCCATTTCCAGGGCCCCTACAATTTCTCCCATAACCTTCATGCGAGCCTTTCCTCCGATTTTTACACCTCGTAGTGTGAGAGGGGAGGAGGCTTCTTCCTCGGTTTTTCTTATTAAGTCAAGGGCCATCTCTTTTCGAACATCAGCAAGAAGTTCACATGCCGGGACTTTTTCGGAAAACTCGATTTTTCCGGCAAACGGAAGCACAAAGCCAAGATCATAAGCGTGCTTTGGTCCAAGTCGGATTTTACACCCTAGTTCTTCAGAAGCTTTTGAAAAATTTCCTGCTACAAGCCCTGGAAGCAAAATGAGTTCATAAACTTTCGGAAGTTCAGCTTCCTGAAATGTTTTGATTAGTTTTTTAGGAGTGATAAAGGCGGCAATATCAATATCAGCTACGAGGATGTCGGCTTTATTCCCGACTGCCTTCCTGACAGTATTTTCTGCAAGCCGCCCTGTTGCAATCAAAATCTTCATGTTTTTTAGATAGAAGCGCTAATAAAAAAGAGTATCTGTTTGAAACGCATCAGTAAAAAGTATAAGGGATGAAAAAACCCGAATTTTTCAGCTTTGAGAATTCGGGCTTTTACATGAGATTTAATTAATAAAATCAATGATTGAGTCGTCATGTTTCTTTCTAAGGGGCCCTGCAGTATTCCTTAATCGGTCTGCCGTCATTCTTCCGAACCTTCTTTCCTGCACGGAGTCCGCTTCGGATCTGGGCTCCAGAATTCCGGATGCTGCCTGAGGGCCAAGGATCTGGGCAGACTGCACACCTGTCATGATGGCCATTACCCTGACCTTACCTTCATAGTCCTCTCGGACTCTTGCGCCCCAGATGACATTTGCATTTGGAGAGAGTTCATAGGTAAGCATGGAGGCGATTTCCTCGGCTTCCTTGAGGCTGAGATCAGGCCCACCGGTTACATGGACAAGACTTCCGGTTGCACCCTTATAGTCAACGTCAAGCAGGGGATGGTTTAAGGCAGTCCGCACTACCTCGGTGCTCTTGTCCTGGCTTTTTGACTCACCTACAAGCATAACCGCAACTCCGCCGCAGCTCATGATAGTTCTGATATCGGCGTAGTCGAGGTTTATCAGAGAGGGCACTGTGATAGTCTCTGTAATTCCCTTTACGGTCTCAGCAATTAGCTGGTCCATTACAGAAAAAGCCTGATCTATAGGAAGGTTTGGCACGTAATTAAGCAGTCTGTTATTATCCAGGACAATTACGGTATCGGCTGCCCTTCGCAGGTCTTCAAGTCCTTCTTCGGCTTTAAAGATTCGAGCCCTCTCAACTCTGAAGGGGCTGGAGACCATTCCTACAACAATTGCTCCCTGCTCTTTTGCCACTTCAGCAACTACAGGAGCAACGCCAGTTCCGGTACCTCCGCCTAACCCTGCAGTGACGAAAACAAGGTCAACATCCTTTAACACTTCTTCAAGCGTGCCCCTTGCAAGTTCTGCAGCTTTCTTTCCGGTCTCGGGGTAGCCGCCCGCTCCTAGTCCCCTCGTGAGAGTTTTTCCCACGAGTATCTTCTTGTCAGCTCTTACATTATCAAGGTGCTGCTTATCGGTATTGATACAGACCGTTTCCGCACCTTCAATTCCCATGTTATAGAGACGGTTTACAGTGTTGTTCCCGGCACCCCCACATCCAACAATCATGATTCGTGGTTGCCCGAATTCTTCAAAGTCGTCATCAGAGGAGGAATTCTTCCGATATTCCTTCTCTTTTTCGCTGAATTTCATTGCTTCCTGTACTATTGATTGCAATTCTATCCCCTCGATTGGATCTGTGTCTAATTGCTACATTTGACTCCCCACCCTTTACATCGGGGGCCACATATCTTTTAATATTTTGAGTGGAGTTATGAGATAATCGATAAGAACTTATCAAAGATTTTCATCCGACATCTTTAATAAGTTGGCACTCTGCCGAACTTAAATATTTCGGACTTATTTAAACAATATTCTTAAATTGTTTATCAAGTTTAAATATGTCACCCATAAATCTCATATATTCACTCTTTTACTTCCTTTAACATTTACTTCTCAAAGATGAAGGGTGAGGGACTACCAAAATGTTTATATACACCAATTTAATTTTTTGTTAAAAGTTTCATTTTTCTCAGCAAAGCTCTCCTGATTATTCGAGTTAGGGCAATTTTTCGATCTCATTTTCTGTATTCTTTTGACGCCACACTTGATTTCAGGAGCTAACATGCAGTCCTGTCATTTGTTTTCTATGAAACTGTTAATTAGAGTTTTACAATTTAATGAGACTGATTATATTATTACTTTTAACTAGAATTACCCTCTTAAAATCTGTTTCGGTATTATTCAGGAATTTCGAGGCTCTTGCTAGATTTTTTGAGTTAATATTTTCTAGATTAATATAAATATTTCCATATTTGAAATATACAGTCAATAGGATCCAGTTTATCTCCTAAATATTATTTGTATAGAAAGCTTTGAATTAATTTCTTTAGTATATTTGTATTGGGAAGTATGGTTAGGAAAGTGCATTAAAAATTGATAGAGTGATAAAAACATAAAAAGAGTACTAAATCAATGAGAAATATGTTAAATTCATAAAAATATGTAAATTTACGAAAAATGCATTTTAAAGATAAAACCCTATCTGGAATTTTCCGGGAAAACTTTAAGGCTTCAAAGCCACTTTACCTTTAATTCTTAGGGATCTCAGATACCTTATTCCTCTGGAATCTTAATTCCAATCACAAGTTTTTAATTTTGGAGTCAGAATCGTGTTAAAGGCATTAATTTTCGATATGGATGGCGTTCTCGTGGATTCCATGCCCTTCCATGCGGCAGCCTGGAAAAAGGCTTTCCTTGACATAGGAATGGAAATTCAGGACCGAGATATTTATGCAATTGAAGGTTCAAATCCTAGGAACGGCCTTCCTTTGCTTATCCGGAAAGCCAGAAAAGAACCAGAAGCATATGATTTTGAAACTATTACCTCAATCTACAGGCAAGAATTCAAACGGATTTTTGAGCTGAAAGCTTTCGATGGAATGAAAGAGTGCCTTGAAGTCCTTAAAACTCGTTTTCTGCTCTCAGTAGTCTCTGGCTCTGACCATCTTATTGTTCATGAGATTATTGACAAGCTTTTTCCCGAAGTATTCGATATTGTGGTTACAGGAGACGATATTAAGAACCCAAAACCTTATCCGGATCCTTTTCTTAAAGCTGTTGAGCTCCTTAATGTCCAAAGGGAAGAATGTATAGTAATAGAAAATGCAATTCTGGGCGTAGAAGCTGCAAAAAAAGCCGAAATTTATTGCATCGGTATTCCCACATATCTGGATCCTTCACAGCTTGACAGAGCAGACCTTGTAGTAGGAGATCACAGACAGCTAATGCAACATCTTCTAAGTCTTGAGCCTGCTAATGGGTTCAGGTTATGAAAAAATTTATTATATTTTCAAAAAAAGAATATAGACCCCTGAAGGGGTCACAGTAACCTTACGGTTTCAAGGTTTGTAAGAGCCCTTGTCTCAATCTTCAGTTTCTTGTAAATCGAACTTGCCAGGTCAACACAGGCTTTTTCATCCCCATGCTCGGTAAATACCCTTTCGGGACGGGGCTGCATCCTCTTGACGTAATCCATAAGCTGTCTCCTATCGGAGTGACCTGAGAAACCATCAACTACCTGGACTTCCATGTTCAGCTTCAGGATTTCGGTGCTTCCGCCCTTACCTGTCATGGGGATTTCTTTCCATCCTTTCTGGATTCTGCGTCCGATTGTTCCGTCGGCCTGATACCCTACAAATACCAGAGAATTGCGCTGGTCTTCGGCAAAGGCTTTGAAATAGTCCATAACCGGCCCTCCGTTCATCATTCCCGAGGTCGCGAGAATGACACAGGGATGAGGATTCTGAATTATCTTCTGGCGCATGTCATGTGAATCAACAGGCTTGAAACATTCGGATAAGAAGGGATTCTGACCTTTCTGGAAGATCAATTTCCTAAGGTCGTTGTTCAGGTATTCAGGATGTGTAGCATGAATCGCCGTCGCTTCCCAGATCATTCCGTCCAGATAGACCGGAACTTCAGGAATCAGCCCTTTTCTTATGGACTCTTCAAGCACTATCATAACTTCCTGGCTTCGACCGACTGCAAAAGCCGGGATGACACAGATTCCTCCCCTTTCAACCGTATTCTTAACTACCATCTGTAGATGCCTTTCGGCATCTTTAAGTGAGGGCTGGAAAGCATTAGAATTCCCATAAGTAGCTTCACTGACGACAGTCTCAACTCTCGGAAACTTATTGACAGCAGGATCAAAAAGCCGCGTTTTCTCATATTTGTAGTCTCCTGTAAAGACTACGTTATGGAGCCCGTCTCCAATATGGAAATGAGAAATAGCCGATCCCAGAATATGACCTGCATTATGGAAAGTCAGTTTGATATCAGGAGCAATATCCGTTACTTCCTCATAGTCCAGAGGAATCGTGTGTTTGAGGGTTTTTGCTATCATGCCTGACTCGTAGGGAATCTTCTTCCCTTCTTTTGCGGCCACGTCGATGTAGTCGAGCTGAAGCAGCACCATGAGATCCCTTGTAGGTGGCGTGCAGTAAACAGGCCCTTCATACCCATATTTGAAAAGCAAAGGAACAAGCCCCTGATGATCCAGGTGGGCGTGAGTAACTATCACGGCATCTATCTGGTTTAAGGGAAAAACTTCAGGAACATAAAGATAAGGAGTCATGTTTTCGTCCGAACCCACATTGACTCCACAATCAATAAGGATTCTGGACTCTGGAGTCGATAGCAGGAAACAACTCCGCCCTACTTCTTTACACCCCCCAAGCGATGTAACCCTTACCCACTGATCTTTTGATGTACATTCTTTGTGAATTTTCCTCCCCACGGATTTAAGGATTTCTTTTCTTTCCTTGAGGTTGTTTCTCATGAACTCCCTAATATTTTTAACTGTGCGGGATTTGATAGGAGGAGTCCGCACAACCTTCGGAATCCAGCCAATCTGCTTTGTGATCTCACGGAGAGTAGCTCCATGCTTACCTATCACAAGCCCAGGCTTTTCAGCTTCAATAATTACTTCTCCAGAATCGGGATCAAAATAATAGCTCGAGATTCCGGATTCATTTGGAACAACTTCTTCGATTATAGAAATAGAGTCTTCAGGAGTTGCGAGCACCCTGGGATCAGGGCGCATGGCAATCCGCGTCCTAAGTTCTTTTGCCAGGTTGCGAATAATGTTCCCGTCGTCTGCGAATTTGCGAGGCTCTTCAGTATATAGCACAAGCTGAGGCCCTTCAAATTCCACATCGGTAATTGTAACTCCCGCGGGTAGGTTTTTCTCAATTTTTTGTTTGAGGTCTAATAGCACGTCTTCAATAGGCATCAAAAATCTTCCTTTTTGTCAAAAAATGAAAAAAT
The DNA here is from genome assembly GCA_002496565.1 of Methanosarcina sp. UBA289. Taxonomy (GTDB): domain Archaea; phylum Halobacteriota; class Methanosarcinia; order Methanosarcinales; family Methanosarcinaceae; genus Methanosarcina. The sequence goes on from DAKJ01000018.1 coordinate 38,144, forward strand.
ATATAGATATTGGAAAAAACAATGGGTTGAAAAAGATGTTAGTTTAATGTCAAAATAAAAAAACCAACAATTTAAGTTATTTAGCTAATAAAGCTCTTCTGGATTTTACTTCTTCAGGATCCAGCCTCTTGAATGCCTCCTTGGTAATTACCACTACATCGATATTCTCTCCAGATGCTGAGTCCCTTTTGGTTGCATTGTGGATCGCGCGGATGGCAAGGTCAAGCCCTTCTTTTACAGTCATCTCTTCTCTGTACTGGTCCTCAAGCACACCATATGCCATAGGAGAACCGGAACCTGTAGCCGAGATCCTTGTTTCTTCGATGCTGCCTCCAAGGGCATCCAGTGAGTAAATAGCAGGCCCATTTTTGTCAACCCCTCCTATAAGGAGCTGAACCATCATGGGATAGTAGCGGTTGGCATTTAAGAAGTTTGACATTAAAGTTGCAATACCTTTTATTGTCATGGATTCGTTCCTGCGCATTTTGTAGAGTTGTGACTCTACATTTACGAGCCGCACAAGCTGCTGGGCATCCCCTACCGAACCGGCAGTGGTCATTGCAACAAGGTCGTCAATCTGGTAAACCTTCTTTGCAGTTTTACTTGCGATGAAATTCCCCATTGTGGCTCTCTGTTCGCTTGCGAGCACGATACCATCGGTACAAACTACTCCTACGGTAGTTGTGCCCTTTAGATATTTGTCATTATCCATAAACATACCCTCATAATAAGTTAAAAATGAGAAAATGTCGCTAAAAAAAATGTTTTAGTGAGGTAAGTATTTTTAACTTAAATAGCAGGATTTAGCACTTCATTATCTCATTATTAATATCGCTATATATAAGTTTTCCTTCTCTTTTTTATTGAACGCGTCTAAATTTAAATTCGAAGGAAGATTTGGTAAAATAATTTTCTCTCTTTTTGTATACAGGAGATTCAGGTCTCCTGATATCCCTGATATCATGAAAAATCCAAAATTTAAAGAAAAAGTCCCTCGACCTCTTCAGCAAGTTTATTTACTCTCTGAATCACATTTTCTGGCACTTCTTGCTTATGCATGAGCGCAATTCTCTCAGCTACAGTGATTCTGCTCGTTCCCTTAACAAGGTTATCGGCGTGAGCAACTATTTTTTCCTCAAGGCTTCGCGGAAAATAATCATCCTCCGGTAGCCCTAACATCTTTGCCTCTTCTTTTGAGATCCCTGCTCCGATATGTCTTTTTATTATTTCGGAAATTTCTGACTCAATTCCCCTGGTTCTAGCTAGCCTGTACCCTTCTACCGCATGATCGATTTTATGAGTTTTACATCTTCCAAAATCATGAAGAAGAGCCCCGACTTCTACCAGCTCCGGGTTTACGTTATGTCCTACTGCTTCTGCTTTATTTGCAATCTCAACTGCTAGCGATGCGACTTCCTTACAGTGCTCTATTACATTTGGAGCACATCCAGTTTCCTCAAGTAGCTTTATTGCTTCGGCTCGGGTAATCAAGGTAGATCACTTACACTGGACTGAGAGCATCTACACGTTTTTTCAGGACATCAATAAAATTAGAATTATCATAGAAGACCAGGTCTTCTCCGCATATCGGGCAAAGAAACTCGGTTTCCGTAGCTTCGTCAAAAAGAAGGCGAACGCATCCCTGAGGGCACATATAGAAAACATTGTTTTCTTCAAATTCAAGGCGAGTTTTCAGGTTGCGGAGCAATTTTCTTTTTTCCTTCATAAGCTGGTGTTCTATGTCAGAGAAATCCAGGCGCCAGAGGTATGTTAACCACCCACTGTTTGAGTCCCTCTCCCTGCGGCAGATTGCAAATTTATTTTCGTTTAATATGAAGAGCGTCCTCCTTACGGTGTTCAACAGAACCCCGGTCTTTTCTGCAATTTCTTCATCCGTAACCTCGCCTTCAGGCATACTTTCTATCATTTGCAGCCCTTCTTCCCCTACAAGGCTCATGAGATATCCTCTAATTACCTTGTCATTCATATCAACCAATATATTCACCTCGAAAATACCAGTATGAATTGGACATACCAGTATTAAAATTTACATTCCCATTTTCCGGAAACATTTTTAGCCAGAAAAAGTTGAACTTTTCTAACCCTTTGATTTTTTACATATTTTCGGCAAATCTCAGGTATTTTTCATTTTTCTGGTTTTCAATAAAAGTCATTATCCTATTTGTCCCTCTTTTAAGTGACAGAACTGCCTCTTCCCTGGTAGAGGTGTATGCGAACAGGGAGGTAAGAGGCCCATCAGGTTCTGCAACAGTTCCCTGGGAAGGAATATCAGTGCCTTTTTCCCTCACAATGAGGTCCATGAGCTTTCTGTCTATAAAAAGTTCTCGATCCGAGTAGATAATTCCTCGTGCAGCAAAACATTTAGCTTTGGGTTTTTCAGGAAGTTCTCCTTTAAAGCAGCCAGCATGGGCCTCAAAAAGGTTAATATTCATCGCCTTCTCGACAGTATCGAGACTTCCCTGGAACCTTGGGTTTATTTCAAGTACTACAGGCCCTTTCTTCGAAGCCATGAAATCCACTCCGTTTGAGCCCAGGAGCTTGAAGTCAAGCACCAGTTCTTCAGCAAGGGATTCCATCTCCTCGGCTTGATCGGTTCTGAAAGGAGTTATATTTCCGCAATAAGCAAAGGGCAGCCGTGATAGCCAGGGAATCCCTATTAGCTGTTCATTTACAGCCACTGATAACGATTCGTTTTTTGTAGATAGCAAGGAGACACTTGAGGGGATTCCTTCCAGAAACTCCTGAATAACAACTGTCTTTTCTGTAAGTTCCGGATTCAGCCCGTGTAGTTCCTCAAGGATAGCTAAAAGCTCCTGTTTGTTCCGGGCAGTCCGGTTGAAAATTCCTCCCCCGCCTGAAGCTGGCTTAACCATAACCGGATATTCTATTGCATCCAGCTCTTCCGGAGAATAGCAACATGGGTGAGGAATTCCAAGGGCTTCAAGCCTTTTTGAGAGATAAAGTTTGTCTGAAGCCTTCTGCATGGCATCCGGACTGCTTGCAAGTACGGGACAAGAAAACTCGTTATGGTCAAGTGTTTCCAGTCCTGAGCCAAGAACAAGGGCATCAAAATCAAGCCCAAACTCAGCCATCTGAGCCTTTATCCGGGAAGCTTCGAGCTGGTGAAGCTCCTGTATGGTTCTGCACTCCAGAAATGTCGATGAATATGCGCATTCCTGCAGGTCAAGGTCACAGAAAGCATCTATAGAGCAGACCGTATAGCCAGCCCGGCTTGCAGAGCAGACAATATTCCGGGTATTAAATCCGATTACAAGGATATTCTGCATGTTTCCTCTTTCTTGACCTTTCATTTCGCCTGCGGAATCTCAGAATGTGCCAGTGCAAAGATTCCATAGTGGGTCTTTAGGACAGGAATTTCGCTTCCTGCCTCTGCATTGAACGACATAGGCTTCTTTATGGCAACGGTCTCATATGTTTCAGGGTCGAGTACCAGAATTGCGTTGTCTTCGATTGAAACCAGCACTGTTAAAACAGCATCCCCCATATTACCTATTTTCTCTGCACTTTTCAATTCTTCGGGGGTTGAGATAAATCTGGAGCCATCCTCAAGGGAAGTTCCGTTAACCTTTTTTCCGGAACTCTTAATCTGGATAATCTTTCCTCTGAACCTGATCACATCCCCTGGCTTGAATTCGGGAAGACGCACAGAGAAGGTAATCCTGTAAAGATTCTTTCCATCTTTCATTCCCACCAGAGTAGGAGATTCGGAAAAACTGCCTCCAAGTTCAGAGGTAATTAGCCGACAGAGTTGCCTGCTGGCATTCATGGAACCCATGTAAAGGTCTACCCCTTCCTTTTGCTCCACTACCTCGCTTATAAATGCAAGTCTATCGCCTTTTTTTCTCATGCTCTCCATGACTTCCCTGGCGATAACCATGCAGCGCCTGTTCTCTTCTTCGGTAGGAAACCTGCCTGATGCTCTGATCTGGATAATTGCTTCAAAGTAGCCTCCGGATTCCCTGCTGCACATATCGCAAGCTGTCCGCTGAATCCTGGCCTCAGTCTCAGCTTCAGCATGCACCGACTCTTCCCTGACCACTGCATCGACTTCGGCTCTTACCTTATATATATAGGGCGTAATCTCCTTGGGTTCTAGATAAACTTCCACATCTCCAGCTTCGTTGTGGATGAAAAGGGCATCTTCTACGGCCTTTAGCACCACATCTTCAAGATTACCAACATCTTCCCACCGGCCTCTATGAAAGTGTGATCCACAAGTTGAACATATCCTTACATGGAGTACATGGGGCAATTCAATCAGTTTGAAAGTCTCAAAAAAGCAGTCCTTGCAAACTGAATCAAAGAGCCTGTAACATTCTCTGCCGCATCTCGGGCATGTGATAAAATTCATCTGTAATCCTTACTTATAGTCTTCTTGGAATAGTAATAGTTTTTTGAATAAGTCTTCTTGATTAAGTCTTCTTGAATAATAATTTTATTGAGTAAGTTTTTTCGAACAAACTTCTTGAATAATAGTCTTCCTAGAAGAGTAATTTTTGAAATTCTCAGGAAGAAAAGTTCCTGTAATAAACTTAAGCAATTGACCTGTTAAGCCTACTCATGCTATTTAAAAGTATATTCACATATATTACACTATGAAATAAAGGAAAGTTAACACGGCAGGATACGACGATTTGGATAAGACGCCACAATAGCCAAATGGCTAGAAAGAATTAATAGGAAACCAAAAACTGAGAAGCTATACCTAATGGGATGAATAAATATATAAAATTTACCGAGATGAATCCAGCGCAGCTTCTTGAAGAAGCAAAACTAGAACAGAAAGAGGCGTGTGTATGAATGGTCAAAACGTACTTTAAAAATGAAAAAGTTCCGTGCCAAAAGACACGGATCTATGTTTTCAATTCGCATTCGGATTTATTGTTTTGGAGGCCAGTTCTTTTCCATAAAGCCAGGGAGCCTTCCGGAGTCCATTGGGCCCACAAGAACCTTTGTACCGAGTTTGTCCTCAAGGTCACCCTGGAGACGGGCAGCAAGACCCGGAGTAATTACGGTGTTGTGGGTAACATCTTTCTTGAGGTCAAAGCCTGACTTCTCAAAGGCGTCCTTTACTTTGTCAGCGGTCAGCTGACCACCGGCAACAGATGCTTCCACACCGATACCATCGGTGTTAACTGCAAGCAGCCAGCAGTTGATGCCGTTTGAGGCAAGATCGCTCTCTACTGTGTAGTAGGTAAGAGCAAAGTTTGTTGTGAAGAGAACTGGGGAGTTCTCGTCTGGAGTTCCTACCTTGTACATCTTCGAGTCCACAGCGACAGGAGACCTCGGGTCGGTGTAGATTGTCTCGGCCAGGTGTACTTCGGGCATGGTGGCATATGGATCCATGCTGTGGAGAAGCATAATGTCTCCGTACCTGATGGTAAAGACCGAGGCAAGAACTGTTTCCCAGTAGGAGGCACTGATAGGGTCCGAAATTCCAGACATCCAGGCAGTAAGCGGCATAGCCATGATTGGATATGCGATCTCGGTATCCCCCATAATACCTGCTCTCCTGATCTTCAGGAAGTTGGTAAAGGTGTCTTTCAGGCCTTTACCAGTTGGGTAGGTTCCTGGGTCGAGAACAATGTCCTTAATACCTGCTTCTGCAAAGGTTTTTGCGAGGCTCTTAAGTGCATCAAGGTCGTTGAAAGCTGAGACTACGACAGGCACCTTATATTCAAGGGCCAGTTCTCCTACTTCCTTCCAATTGTCTTTGTTTGCAGCATAAAGCAGAGGGTTCTTGTCCTTTGCAACCTCAAGTCCTGCCTTCAGAACTGCAGGGTTAAAGGAACAGAGAATCACTGGCAGTTCTGTGCTTTCAATAACTTTCTTGACAGCTGCTGCAAACTTTGCAGGGTCATTGGATGCAGCTCTTATTGCCACACCGTCAAGTAGCAAGTTGCGTCCAACGTAGAACTTTTTGTAGTCAGTAATTTTCTTAACTCTTTCAACAAGGGCAGCTTCTTCCATTGTATCAGTAACATCGAAGAACATCTTTGTCTTGTTGAAGAAGGTCAGCTTGTGACGGTAAAGCACATCGTCGCCACCAATCTTGGCTACTCTGTCGCCTACACCTATTGCAACTTCACGAATTTCCGGGGCAAGGAGCTTGTCAAGCTCTGCGAGTTTCTTTGCAAACTTCTTCTCCTTAATAAGGGGTGGGCAGTCTGTTGTCTTCCCGGATCTGTCGATCAGCTTGGAGGCAAATGCCATACAGGTAGGCTCACCACATTCTCCACAGTTGGTCTGAGGAAGGTATTTGTAAGCTTCTAATGGGCTGTTTATTTTCATGTTTTACACCCCCGATCCGATCCAGTTAGCAAGGTCAATAGGCTCTGCTTCAATTGTACCGAAAAGGGTCTGAGTTATGTGCTTCAGGACAGCAACCGAAGTTGGGTGCATCATCATGAAGAGGTCGTTCCCTGCAATGGCAAGAGAGAGACCTGTAACGATTTCCCAGATCGGTCCTCTGTATTCTCTGGGACCCCAATCCGAGTCTTCCTTAAGTGGGGAGCTAACCATCCAGGATTCACGGGCACCCCATGCATTGGTAGTACCTGAGGACATTGGGAAGGTCAGTTCCTCATCACCCATAAGGGCTGCAAGTCGGATACGTTCCATGTTGGTGTAAGCATAGTCAAGACCATACCCAAGAGCTGCAGTTGTCGGGTCCATAATGATCCTGTCTCTGGGTACATTGCACTGCTTCATAAGCTTCCTGTTTAATTCCTTCTGGGCGTTCATGTCCAGCTGAGTCCAGGATAGTACGTCATGGTCATATTTTAATGCGGCTTCTGCAATTGCAGCATAGTCTAGGTTCAGACTGGCAGATGCAAGAAGACAGCGCTCGCCTTCAGCAACTTCTGCGGCTTTTGCAAGAACCAGTGGATCTTTCTGTGGGTTACCAGAACCGCCGATTGCGATTGGCACATCAACAGCCTGTAGGACTTCTTCCACAGTCTTGGCTGCTTCCTTGGCCGGTGTATCTTTAACCAGTGGGTCGGTTGAAATCAGGTGGATTGTGATCATGTCGGCGTTGAACTTTTCAACGTTCTTCTTTGCCCATTCTCCGGGGCTGTCCATGACCTCATCATAGTTCTCCTTGACAGCTTTTGCAAGCCCGATTCTCATATCGAATACGTCAATGGTAACCTGGTTCCTGTTGGGCATTGGAGCATCAGGGAAGAATGGAAGGGCTTTTTCGCCACCAACTACCACTCTCTTGCCACGGCTTCCACCATCTGCAGAGGTGTTGCCTATTGGAACTTCCTGGATCTGGGTTGTCCATTCTTCTATATTTGAGAAGTCAAACTTGGAAGGAATGAGATCCTTGAATTTCGGGGCTGCCAGAGCAGGGGAAACTGCAGGAGCAGCTGCGGAGGCACCAGCTGCGGGGGCACCACCAAAGCCTACAGGAACACCAAATATGCCAGCGAGTCTTGCGAAGTGCTGTGCAAGTACTGCATTTTCTTGTCCAAGGATAGCAGCAAGCATGGGGTCAAAGCCGCCTCCAAGTCCACTGAGATCAAGCTCAATGTCCCCTTCTATGGTTACACCTTCAAGAGATAGTATTTCTACATCCTTGAACATGTCTGTCATTTCTGATAACTTAACTTTCTTTGCCATGTAAACCTCACCTTTTCCGTAAGTTTTCCGTTTTGATGAGTGACTGTATAAATAAAGATATAATACAGATTTTACTTCCAGATTCTTCCCTTATATGGAAAGAAGGATTGGGGCGAAGTAAATCCTATTCCATTATTTCACATGATTTTGAATACTGTTTCAAGCCATTAAAACGGCCACAGGAATCCATTTTTTCCGGCACGGTCTTCTACAATATTAGAGGTTCAAAAAAAACTGGGATTAGAACCCCAGTTTTTTTACAATACTTTCGATTTCTACTGCAGCAACCGAGTCATCCGGGATCTCGAAGAGAGGTACGCCTTTTATATCCATTTCCTCGATTTTCGGGTCGAGTGGGATCATACCTATCATGTTAAGTTTCAAATCCTCGGCCAGTTTGACAAGCTTTTCACTGTTAGTATCTGTAACCTTGTTTGCAATAACGTGAATTCTACCAACATTTGAGTCCAGTTCATCCACAAGTTCGTGAATTCTTTCAGCAGTCCTGAATCCCCTTCGAGAGGCGTCTGTTACAACAATAAGATCATCGATGTCCCGGATAATTTTCCGGCTGAAATGCTCAAGCCCTGCCTCTGCATCAATGATAACTACCTCGTAATTCGTGATCAGTTTATCCATAATGCCCCGGAGGAGGTTATTTACATAACAGTAACAGCCTGAGCCTTCGGGTCGGCCCATGACCAGGAGATCATAACCCGGCATTTCTTCAATGATCTCATAAACCTTGCTTTTAAGTACCGCCTCTTTATTCATATCGGGATTGTCAGGTCTTGGTTTGGTGATTTCAGCCTGTAAATATTCCTTTGCATCCCCGATTGTTTTTACATCCTCACAGCCAAGGGTCTCAGGCAGGTTAGTATCTGCATCTGCATCAACTGCCAGTAGAAACTTACCTTTTTTGGAAAGGGAGCGGATCAGAAGAGCCGCTACCGCTGTTTTACCAGTTCCACCTTTTCCCGTTATTGCAATTACTTTTGTCACAGAATACCCCATTGGATTGTTTTTCGTCTTAGGCGATTGCCTGTCGTCACTCAATCATTTTTATTACTTCTTCTCGCTGATGACCATTCTGTCAATGGAGATCTTTGCCTTCTTGAAGGTGATCTTTATTCCACCAGCTTTACCAGCAGACATCATTGGCATTGAAGCCATTGCAGGCATCTGGAAGCCAGCTGCAGGCATCATCATTGGAGCTGCTGCAACAGCTACTTCCTCTGCTTCTTCCTCTTCTTCCTCTTCTTCCTCTTCTTCCTCTTCCGCAGCTGCCCAGGTAGCAACAACCGGGTGGTTCTTCTCCTGCAGGAATGCTTTCAGGGACTCAATGTCAGTTGCATCATTCTCAGTTGCAATCTTGTCTTTGATGTCATCAGGAATAGTTTCGGCGATCTTTTCCTTGAGCATGGATGGGAGCCAGACAACTCTGTTCCAGCCACCATCAGCCTGGATGAACTTCGGGGAGTAGAAATAGTTGACACCAATACCGAGGAAACCTACGATCTGCTTTCCACCGCCTGTTTGACCAGCCATAGTGGAGAAGCCAAGCCCATTGGGAGCCATTCCCTGGTATTCTCTGTTAACCCAGCCGATACCATCAACTTCAGGAATATAGAATCCGACTACTTCGAAGCAGCCACAGGAGGTGTGTGGGGAATCGAAGAAGGAGTGGAGTTTAATCTTGTCGAACTCACCACTGGAAAGCTTCTTGGCAATGTCGTTGACACCAGAGTACTCACCGGTCTTGGCATCGAGAAGTTCACCCTTGTCAATCGAGAACTGTGGGCCTTCTGGATCTACTTTTGCTGCTGCACGGCCGTCGAACCAGTTAATTGCACCACATAAGGAAACTCTGTCAGGGGAAACTACACAGACGTTGGTCGGAGCAAAGGACTGGCAGAGAGTGCATCCATAGAAGACGTCGACATCCTCGTCGTGGAGGTCCTTTGTTCTGGCATCTCTTGCCTTGAAAATCTCCTTTGCTTCTACCATCTGTTTCTCGACTTCAGCCTGGTCAGTGTAGAAGGTCACCTGCATCTTCTCAATAAAGGGAAGCTCGGTCTTGAAGAGCATCATGACAGCTTTTCCGAAAGGCTCGAAGGAGTCCAGCTTTGCAGCTGTATCCTTGGAGACTCTCATCCAGACATCGTACCTCTGGTTCAGGTGCATAATGCCCTGGCAGTAGTTAATGAAGTCGTGAACACGCCTTTCGACGACAGACTCGAGGTCAGGCTCTACAAGTTCTCCGCCGATGTTGAAGATCATTGCCCAGGGGTAGGTCTTGCCCTCTTCCATTTCCTTGATGTCGGGACCAACAATTGTAACCTTATCGTCTACGATCTCATCCATGGGTTTTGCACGGACAAGTTCCAGACCCAGGGATTTCGGGCCACCGAGTTCAACGAACATTCCTTCCTTTCTTACTCTTTCTCCTTCAAACATTGGGGAAATCTCAAATGGGAATTCTGCCATTATATTTCGCCTCCTAAATAAAATTTATAAAAGGTCAATTACCTCGTCCAGTGCTGCAATGTGATCTGCCCTGCTAAGATTTCCAAAGGACATTGTTGCATTCTGGATGTAGCTCTTGTCTATCGAAATTGCTTTTACATCACTGAAGTTCTTAGTTGCTGACAGTACCTGGTTGATGTAGTACTTCTTGTGGCCCAGGAGTATGATTGTATCATAGTTTCCATTGCCATCAAGCCCTGGCCAGTTAGGATCTGTCAGATAGAAGCCAAGTGCGTGCAGGTTGATGTACTTGGCATTGACACCCTTGTCTACAAAACCAATCATTGAGCTGCCGGTTGCTGCAATAGGGATGTTCTTTGCTTTTGCGATCTTCACTGCACGGTCCAGAACCTCGGGGTCGAGAACTCCGGTTCCAACTACAAAAAGTGGCCTCTTAGCCTTTGAAATAAGCTTGGCAGCTATTTCTGTGCTTATGGCTTTTGAGGTCTTTACACCATAGGTGGTAAACAACTTTGTATTCTTGGTAGTGTCAACCATCTTCAGGCCTCCTTGCAAAGTCTCTTAAGGTTAGTCGGCTGTGAAGATACATCGAACTTAATTGACGGACCGGAAATAATCTTCTTCTTCTTCCAGTCTATTTCCCATCCGTGCTCGGATTCAAGCATCTTCAGGAGCATTTCACGCTTGGCGAGTGGGAGATCAGCTTCACTCCTGACAAACTTCCACCAGTCATCGGGTAGCACACCAAGATATTTTTCACTGATTTCCAGCCAGTGGGTCAATTTGATGGATCTGCCCATGTTATTGTCAGATACACGGATACAGTTCTTTGCCAGCATTACACAGGCTTCCTGCCAGGTTTCTGCAGTGGTAAGGAGGAACTCTGGAGATGGCGGAATAGCCAGTTCTGAACCATTTCTGCTGTCGTAAAGTTTCCACTTGCTGTCGTCATAGGTTTTTGCGATCAGGGCTCTCCTGTATTTACCGCTGTGAGGACCGACTATTGCAGGAATACCGTATATGTTACATCCAGTACCGATAGCTGCTGCCTTCTGGGAGTATGCACCCCATGCAAGTCCTACTGCACCAATACGGTTGAGTGAGTAGTCTGCAATCTCGGCGAGGTTACCTGAAAGGTTTCGACCTGCAAAGATTCCAGCGACCTTGTGGCATGTAGCTGAAATGTGAGCGTTCGAAACACAGGATCCGGTGTTGAAGATGTTACCTCTCTCGAATCTGCCTGGGAACCTCTCGTAGAGAGTCTTGCCGTCAGCATCCTTGTACATACCGATGTCCATTGCAGAACATCCAGAAACTGCAACGATGTAGTTCCTGTTAAGGAATTCTTCTGCGATGTTGTATACGTCCTTGGTGCCTGCAGGGAAGTTAGAACATCCGATAATTGCAATAACACCCGGGGTAGTACCCATAACCAGATTCAGACCTTCTGCCCTGATTTCTGGATCGCTTACCTGACCTCTTCCTGCTCTTACAAAGCCTTTCTCTTCGGCAATTGCCTTCTGGGCAGCCTTCTCGATCAGGCTCAGGACGGGGATTTCCTTGTTACAGACCTGCTCGCACCTGCGGCAGCCTACACAAAGGTCATGCAGCTCTTCCAGAGCAGAGTAGTCTTCTCCCTTAGCTGCTGCAATTGCTGCAGGGATTGCCAGCTCTTCTGGGCATGCCAGTGCGCATTCTCCACATTCTGCACACTTGGAAACGAGGGCTTTCATTTCGTCGTCTGTGGGGATGGCTGAGAGTCCTTCAGCTTCGCGGATTGGAGCCATGGCCTGAGCAACCTTAGGCACAAGTTCTCCCAGTTTCTCGTAGTCCAGCATTACACAGCCTGGGATCGTGCCACTTACCAGGTCTTTTACGATTGCATCTACGTCATCGTTGGTCCTGTCTGGCAAGCCATACATGATCTTTTCATTGGATGCGATGATCGGGATCTTAAGCTTCTTTCCTTCCTCAACGAGATCAGCTCTTACACACTGTTCGTCAAGAACGATTACATCAGGAATTCCGGAGCGTACAATCTTCAGTTCCTTTGAAATGGTACCGACAATCTTTGCATAGGGGGCTTTCCGGTCTTCTCTCTTGTACCTGGTCATGTCGAATGCGGTACAGCAGAGACCTCCGATTTCCATCTTGTCAGTCAGGCCATTGTCTTCCATGTAGTCCATGATGTAGGTGACACCAGCAACGTTGTGCCCGATGGCAATAATGACTGGCTTTGAAGCATCAATCGTCCCCATACCTACTTCAACAAGAGGAGCCTCTGGGTCGGATTTTGGGAAGCCGAGTGCAGTAACCTGTGCAATATCGGAAACTTCCATACCTACGTGGTCAAGATATCCGGCCATCATTGCCTTGTTATCATAGTCAATTGCTGCTGCTTCCTGTCCTGCATGTACGGTTGCAAGTAGCTGGCCTACCTCTTCTTCGACATATTCCATTATGGGTTTGAGTTCGCCAAGGGTCTTCGGCTGCCGACCTGTGACAAGCTGAATATTGGGGGCAATGACATTTGAAGCTCCCATGTTAATCGGCATATCTTCGCCAAAAAGATCAATAATGTGATCGAGCAAGTGGCGGCCATGGGCACTGTGACATGCACAGCCTGTGAGGCAGCGCAGGAAGAACTCTCTTGCAGCCTGACCTTTCATGTCAATACCGCAGGCGCCCCTCTTGTTTCCTTCCAGGTTACACGGTCCAAAGGTACAGTAGCAACACTGATCACACATGGGGGTGTAGACCGGCTCATAGCGGTCAAACAGTGTAAAACTCCAGTCCCTTAATGTAGCGATTGAGGGGAAGGGGGTCGGACCCATCGGGCCAAGTTCTTCTTTTACTTCTTTTGCTTCTTTGGCAACCTCCTTTGCTGCCCCTACAATATTGTTAATAGTGATCTGAACAGATTCCAGATCTTCTATAGAAAAACTCCCGGTAGTTAGTTTGCTCATTTGAGCGTTACCTCCTAAATTTGTTTAAAGTCGACTTTACCAAGACGATTGCAATTATCATACTCGGCATATTTATCATGATTATAAATTATATATTTTGCCGTCTGCTTTAAAGTACAATCGTTTAAATATGTGCTTTTCTGGTAAGACGCTTTTAGCTATTTCTTTTAACTATTAAGTAGTATACCAGCGTTTTTTCAAATAAAGCGTTTTTATAGGAAATATTTCCATGTAAAAGTCGTTTTTAGGGGCTTAATTACGCTTCAAAAATGTTTTTACGCCCTTTTGCTCAAAAAAACCGTTTTTGCCAACGATTGAGACCTTAATCTTAAGCAGAGGTCGCTACCGATGGATAATAAACACTAATTAAATGTCTTAACGTACCAAATCTATATAACATTTTCTAATTTGTAACACGCTATTTCGAGAAGGGTAAAATGGTAATATTCGAAATCAGTCGACTATAAAAATTTATTTAAATTTATTACGTGATAGACAAATTAGTGTCTATTAATGTCGTTTTTTCAGAAAAATAGAGAGTAGTACTTGTATTTTCGTATTCGGTGCTATTAATTGTTATTAATTTACTTTTTTTTCGCTTCTAAAACAAAAATTTTTATAAATATTTGTTACTGAATGTTATACTAATCAATAGACAAAACTTGTTTTTCATGAGAATATAATAATTATAAATATAAGTCAAATTTTATAAGATAGATACAAAAAATAAACAGAAAATTATTTATAGGCTTAGGATTGATAGGAGATTTTACACAGTAAACGCCGTAAACTATTTTTGTGTTTTTTAAGGAAAGACATAAATATTATTTACTCAATTGAATATTAATTAAGATATTTTCTAATTTAAATAATAAAAATATCAATTAAAATAGTATTGAAACACTCTTAAACATACAAATTCTTGGATATTAATAATATTCCAAAAGAATTGAGTTTGTATCCTTCCAGAGTTTAAAACTTCAGTTTATTTTATTTAAGATATCAAATAAAGAACCGGATTATTCAGTATATGCTTTTGGCAATAGAATCCTTATAACTGAGAGGTTCCTAAACAAAGCTATCCGGGAGCTTTAGACTTAATTTCAAAAAACTTAAATTATAAGTTCTTTGATTTAATATCGTAACCGGTTATTAGTAAAAAATCTGTTCAAAAACTACAAGATACGATATGTTTCACATATTTAGTCATCTATTTCAACCTTCAAGGATGGAAATATACTCAAGCTAGAGGAATTGAAATAATAAAAAAGACTTACACACATGAAGTAAAAAATCAAGTACTAGACATTGTGATTTAAACATATATTTTAAGCAGTAAAATGTCTGATGCTATTGATATTTTCAGTTCAGCTGTGTGAATCCTATATAAATCGGAGAGTAGTTAGAAATATGTTTGACCTTAACGCATCTTACATTCCTGGAGGTGGAACAGGTGGCAGGTAAAGATTCTATATTCACCAGCCCGTCGATGGCAATTATTTCCCTCTGCACACTTTCATTCTTCTTAGAAATGGTTCCAGGAATAGGTTACATCTATATAGACGCTTTTCAGTTTGACCCAAATTATCTTGTGACAAGGCCGTGGACGCTTGTTACATACATATTTCTGCACAATGGTTTATTGCATCTTTTATTCAATATGCTTGTCCTGTACTTTTTTGGAACTGCACTTGAAAAGCGGGTCGGGAACAGACAGCTTCTGGCAATTTTTTTCACCGCTGGGATTCTATCAGCAATAGGATATACCTTTTTAAGTCGGCCAGTTTTCAATATCTCTCCTGTTCCGATGGTTGGTGCAAGCGGAGCTATTTATGGGGTCTTTGCAGCCCTTACAATGCTTGAGCCGGACATTCGTGTCTACGTTTACTTTGTCCCAATGAAGCTGAAATATGCCCTCGTGCTTTTTGCTCTCCTTGATTTTCTTATGGTTAATTCATCGGACATGATAGCTCATACAGCTCACCTTAGCGGTCTCTTTGTCGGCCTCTATATGGGTCTCCGAATAAAGAAAATTCAGGAAAATGCTCTAAGATCAAGGTATATCGGCAGGTGGTAAGTCTGGAAGGGGATAACCTTCTAGAAGGCACATACTATTATCCAAGACCCGAGCCAGGAGAGAAAAACCCTATCCTGATTTTGAATTTCAGGAGACTATTTGCAGCCTGGTCTCCAGAGTTTAAAAAAACTCTGTACTTTGAAAAACCACCTGAAGATGAAAAACTGAAAAGAGTAAGAGAAATTATTCTTCTCCAGGTTTATGATTGGCTCGCGGGCAGGGAAGGGGTGATAGAACTTACTGACCAGGAGTTTGAACAGTTCATGAAAGTATATGAGGCTTTTTTGGAGAAACTTGGAGAAATCCAGTACATAAGGCGTAAAAAAGGACGAAAAATGGAAAATACCTTTGAGCTCAAGGAATCTCCATATATCATTCGAGAAGTAAAAAAAGGAAACTTTTCCGACAATTTATAACTATTAAATTATATAGTAGACCTTTATAGATCGAGACTTTATCCTTCCAGAGTTTCTTCCTACCTTTTTTCACAGAAAGAGTTCCAGTTTTTCAATCCAATCATTTACAGAAGGATAAATTTGTAAACCTTGGTTGTATTAATATGCAAATGTTTTACTACAGAAAAGCATATAAAGTATTTATCGGATTGTATGCAAAATTGCGGTATCAAGATATAAATCTTAGAAATTCGGAACTTTAAACCTCAAAAGCTTACGGCAGAAACATAAATTCGGTACGGCAGATTGGAGGCTGCTGAAAGTGTAGCTTCCGAGAGTTGGTGCTGTATTGCCTATGGCCAAAACCATAAAGTGAAGGTTCCGTGACCCGCAAGATCACAGAGGACATTAATAATGAAACCTGTAAAAAGCGGAATAGACTCTATCTCAAAATACCTCCGCTCGAAAAAAGAAGTTGGCAGGCGGAAAATAGGACTTTTAGTGGATGGTCCGAATATCCTCAGAAAAGAATTTGATGTAAATCTCGAGGAGATAAGGGATGTCCTGAAAGACTATGGAAATATCAAAATCGGGCGAGTTTTCCTTAACCAGTACGCCTCTGACAAGCTTGTGGAAGCTATTGAAAATCATGGGCTTGAACCTATAATCTGTTCAAGTGATGTTGATGTGCGCCTCGCGGTAGAGGGCATGGAGCTAGTATATAACCCTAATATTGACACTCTTGCGATCGTTACAAGAGATGCAGACTTCAAGCCGTTGTTGAACAAAGCAAATGAGCACGGAAAAGAGACTATTATTTTCGGAGTTGAACCCGGTTTTTCCACAGCCCTCAAGAATTCTGCGGACTATGTTATTCTTATGAAGAAAGACAAAATGAGCAGTTATGATGAGTCCGATGGAATGGGACCAAGTGAAGGAAATATCGATAGATCAGAATATCAGGATAGTATATGTGAAGAATCCATAGAAAAGACCTGATTTATGCCTGTCCTTTTATATAAAAGAGGGTAAAACCACTGAATCTTTAACTCAGAGGATATAAGCGTCAACTTTGATCTATTCATTATCGGATGACCATCTTTATCCATTTAAACTAATTCTACATTAAGCATAGATTAGCGAAAAACAAGCATCCTTTGCACAGATGTTAACCATCAGACATAACACTGGTCTTGAATAAACTCTTCGCATCCGGCTTATATTCATGTAAAAATAGGAGCGAGCGAAAAAAAGAGAAGTAGTAGGGCAAGAAATGCCCGAATTAAAGCTTGTTCGAGACTTAGATTATAGCCTGTGAAACAAGAAGTCACTAAGTCTTTAGCTGAGTGCTAGTTCACAATACTCCTTTCTCACTTTTTAAGGATAATTAACTTCTACGCCGAGGATTTCTTTTTCTCCGGCAAAAACATCCCGTGCGATCTCGGCACAGCCTATTGCAGCATGCCACTTTCCAAGATACTGGCATTCCTGCCCCAGGTGTGCACAGATTTTTTTCTGTGCATATTCGAATTCGCCTATGGATCCTGCAAGAAAAATATCTCCTATAGTCTCATAGTCCTTAAGAAGCAGCTGCATTGAAGCAATTTCCATGGCTGCAAATAGCGCAATAGTATCAAGGGCCAGGAGAGCAGGGCTTTCTTCTTTTTCGGCTGCACGGAGTAGTTCTTCCCTATCTTTATAAGGAGTCATTTTCAAAGCTCCTGCTTTTATAAAAGCCTGGTTTGCGGTGCAATATCTATTGTCCACATCCCTGATAGCTTGCAGGTCAAGAGGGCCGTGGTGAACGCCTGGGGCGAATATGCAAGCATCGATTGCCCCAATTACCTTCCCATCGGCAACAGCAAGAGTAACAGTATTTGAACTTATATCAGAAACCACGAAGTTCTTATAGCCAAGACACAGGATGTGGTAAGCAATTCCCAGCTTCTCAGGGCTTGTAAGATGAGAAAAGACTTTCATTCTGGAATCTACATTGCTCTCCATATGAAGACCGGGAATTGCTATTGCCGGAACTCCCGAATTCCAAATGGCATCAAAAACCCTTGTGCCTCCTCCGGTCTTTTTTCCTGCCCCTTCAATACTCTTGAGTCCTCTTTTTTCCAGGCTCCTTACATCCTTAATTGTGGAAAAACCATCTCCCATCGAGTACGTAAGTGCGATCAGGTCAATTGTCTCACGCCGAATTCCAAAATGTTCCTCAAGCGCAGTAAGAACTTCGTTTTCGGACATGGCCGCTGCCTCAGCCCTCTCAAGCTCAAAGGTCAGAGTATTTCCCCCTTCAATGAGAGCAAAGCGCATAGCAGTTGTGCCATGATCAATACCTATAAACCCCAATTACTAGTCTCTCCTTTAATGCCTCAGAGGGCAGTTTTTAAGATTTCATTCAGTTCATCCATAATTCTATCTCCCTCTTCAGCGGTCCCAACTGTTGTTACCAGTCTTATTTCCTGAAAACTCCTACCTTCAGAGAGCAATAGCCTCAAATTCCCTCTCGCATCCGCACGTAATATCTTTCCAGTCAGGCTTCCTCCTGCAACACCTTTTACAGAAATTACGGTTGGGATTACCTTTTTTACTTCAGGGTGCTGGCTTACAAGCTTTACAAGTTTTTTGCCAGTCCTTCCCCCGATAATTGTTGTATGGACTCCACCAAGCTTATTTTTTGAGGAACTTTGTGCGTTCTCTTGGAAGTTACTTTTATTTTCCTTCATTGTAGTCAAACCGGTGACCTGCTCCCCTGGCAACTTTTTTCACTTCGTATATATATCTTTTTATATTTATTATATATATATTTATCCGGTTAGAATTTCAAGGAAGTTTGCAGGATATAAACCTATTATGAAGGTTTTGCCCAGAAGCCGTAAAAAGAAGCCGCTCCAGAATCTTACGAAGACAAATATATCGGATTCTGGATAGTTTCGTTTTTCCTCTAAAAATGCTTTCTTTGCGGGAAAATCCGTTTTTCGTTAAAATCAGATCTTTTCCATTTCCTTCATGCTTATGAGCTTGATATTCTCTTCTTCAAGCGTTTTAATTGCCTTCTCAATATCATTTACCCTGACTATTAAAAGGGCTTTCTGATCCCTGGTGACAAAGGCATATGCATAATCAATATTGATCTTGGCTTTTCCAAATACTTCTGCAATACGGGACATACTGCCAGGGACATCATCCATTTCAATTCCCAGTACGTTGGTCTCGGAAACGGTGAACCCTGCATCGTGGAGTATACTGTGAGCATAATCGGACCTGTCCACAACCATGCGGATTATTCCGAAGTCCCCGGACTCGGCAATGGTAAAAGCTCTGATATTTATGCCGGCGCTTTTCAATTTATTTGCGACGTTTGCAAGTCTGCCAGGCTTATTTTCCGCAAAAAGGGAAATCTGCTTTATAATTTTATCTTCCATTCCAGCACCCATGTCCTTATATTGCTTTTCTATATCCTTATACTGCTTATTCTTATTCTCTCTTATTTCTTTTTATAATTTTCTTACCAGAGTATAATAAGTCTCTATGTATATTTTAAGCTTACACAGTTATTAAGCTTATAATTAGTTAGAGTTAGTTCATCAGTTAACTGCTCTGTTCGAGTGTAATTCACAGACATTGTTCTTTTATAAGCACAAAACATTTCTGTACTGGCCATTTTATTGTTGGCTATTTTGTTTTAAATCTGAGAACTTTACATCTAGCTATGTATTATATAATATAAGAGAAATTTTGGGAGATCACCCTAAAAAAGTAAAACCTGCAGAACAGTAATATTTTGCAGGTTTCATTTTCGGTATTTAAAAATTTCAAATATTTCGCTTGTCGATAACTTTCTTTGATTTCCCTTCTGAGCGAGGAAGAGAACCGTGTTCCACCAGTTCTACCTCAACTGCGAGATTCAGTACGCTTTTAAGTGCACTTGAAATCTTTCTTTTAAGTGCCATCATATCTGACATCTTATCACTAAAAGCAGACTCATGCATTTCGATCTGGACTTTCATGGAATCAAGGGGCCCTATTCTATCTACAATGATCATGAAATGGTTCCCAACTTCAGGAATCTTCATAAGGACCGATTCTACCTGGCCTGGGAATACATTGATGCCGCGCACGATAATCATATCATCTGAACGGCCACTGATGCGTGTAATCCGAGGGTGAGTTCTTCCGCACTCGCAGGGCTCTGAAAGCTTTCGGGTTATGTCCCTTACCCTGTAACGGATTAAAGGAAGCGCTTCTTTAGTGAGAGTTGTAATTACGAGTTCACCGCTCTCCCCGTCAGGAACAGGTTCTCCGGTCTCAGGATTTAGAATCTCAACCAGGAATTTATCTGCCCAGATATGAATTCCGGACTGCGCCGAGCATTCGGTAAAAAGAGGACCGCTCATTTCCGAAGTTCCGTAAATATCAAAAGCTTTAATCCCGGATTCGTCTTCGATACGTATCTTAAGCTCCTCGGACCAGGGCTCAGCTCCGAAGAATCCTCTCTTTAATTTAGTATCGTTCATGATACTGATGCCTTCTTTTTTTGCCGTTTCGATCATGTAAAGGAAATAAGAAGGCGTGCAGGCTATAGCAGTGACACCGAGATCTCTCATCAGTTCAAGCTGGCGTTCGGTATTTCCTGAACTTGTAGGGAGAACGGTCGCGCCCAGTTTTTCGCTTCCGTAATGCGCACCCAACCCACCTGTAAAAAGCCCGTACCCGTAACTTACCTGAAGAATATCATCTTTCCCCATTCCCACAGAGTTAAATGCTCTTGCGAGGGACTCAGCCCATTCATCGATGTCCTTTTGGGTATACCCTACTACGGTCGGTTTACCTGTTGTGCCCGAGGAGGCATGAAAGCGGACGAGTTTGGAGTTCGGGACGCAAAACATACCTGTTGGATAGGTATCTCTGAGATCCTGCTTAACTGTAAAAGGTAACTTCCTGATATCATCAAGAGTTTTAATATCCTCTGGCTTAACCCCGTGTTCATCAAACCTTTTTCTGTAAAAGGGGGAGCGCTCATACACATAATGAACAAGTTGTTTCAACTTTTCTTCCTGCAGCTTTTTTAAATCCTCTACAGGCATGGTTTCTATCTCAGGATCCCAGTATTCTGGCATATTTTCACACTCTGTATATCTTATGTTCTGGGCTCTTAATGTCAGGCCCTGTATTCTGTAGTTTGTCTTTTGAGTAACTCATATCATGCCCCTTTAAGGTCATGTTTCGGTCTCGGGTCTCTCTCCATTTATTTAAAAGATTGCCTTCTTACTCCGGAGTATATTATTTCCAACGGATATATATTTCCGGCAAATATAATATGAAAGTTAGCTGGAGTAATATGAAGGTTAAGCTAGATTCTCATATAAATATTAGCTGTTAGGCTAAAAAAAGATTTAATGAGTAAACCTGAGAGCTGGCTGCATATAGGACAAAGTCTTTTAAGTAAACCAATGTGGATTTTGAAGAACTTCTATAGGTTTAATCATAGCCGGTAAATTGTATAATTATCTTATTCAATTATTATCTTATTCAATTGCCGAATTCCAGTAATCATAAAGGAAAAAGAAATTTCAAGTATAGTACGAAGTACAGGATTTTTGAAATATATTCAGAAGAATGAAATCTTTCTATTTTATAACATCATTCATTTTCAAGCTTTTTGATTTCATCCTCAAAAGAGATTTCTTTTGACGTTTCTCCAAGAGAAGCTTCAAGAATTTTCTTTGTTTTCTCCCTGCATTTATCCAGCACTTCTTTCATGTCGCCAACTACATCGATTCCGGCAGCTCCGGAATGTCCACCGCCTGTACCGTGGTATTCGTTACTGATATCTTCCATTAGCTGGCCAAGATTAACTCCGGCACTTACAGCATCACGTTTTGCTCTTGCACTTATTCTGACGTTTTCACCTTTGGCCGTACCAACAAAAGCAATATCTGCACCAATATTAATAAGCATGGAAGATGCAGAGCCTCCAAAAGAACTTACATGGGAAGATGCTATCAACATATCCTGTACTCTATCAAGCTCGACACGGCTTGCGGCTTTCAGGATAGCTATGCGCATGGAGATATCCTGTGGGGTAGCAGCCATAAGATCCAGCACTTCCCCGTATTCAACTCCGCTGTCCTCTATAATTTTCGCTACTGTTCGAAATGTATCTGCCGATGCATGTTTGAAATGCCCGGTATCAGTTACGATTCCTGTGAGCATACCGATACCTACCCGTCGGTTAATAGGTGCACCCATTGCTTTTAAAATATTGTAAACGATTTCTACGGTAGAAGTACTGTTCCTGTGAAGGTAAAACTCGGCATTTTCTGTCAGAGCAGTAGTTATATGGTGATCAATTACGCAATACTTTGTAAGTTCCAGATCATTTAATTGCGCCTTAGTTGAGGTATCAACCACAACGACAAAACCGTAATCAGTCGGATTGGGTTTATCCACAACCTCAATCGAAAGTCTTTCTATAAGCACAGATGCTACACGGTTGCAGCCGTCCACAAGTCCAACAGTGCCTCCAATAGCCTCGGAAAGGGCAAAAGCACTGCTAATCGCATCCGGATCTGCATTCCGGTGGCACAAATATAAAATGTTTCGATAGTCGAGGAGCCGATTGAAAAACTCCGCTTCATCAACTTCCATTGTCCACTCTGCCTATCGTTCTTATAGGCATCGATCTCCCTGGATTCAAGAAACTCAGGATTTCGGCATGACTTTTATATGCATTTTGGCAAAGACATATTTTATTTTATATTCCTATGCGGGAATGAAAAATAAAATTATTGTGCTCTGGTGCCCAAAGCCTGCTGAATCTGCTCCTGAAGCTGTTTAAAGCGAGATGTGAGTCTTTCTTCCTGCCTGGAAATTGACTGAAGCCTGAGTGAGAGAGTTTCTTCCCTATCTTTCAGTTTTGTAATGGATTCTCCCTTGCTCGTTTTAATTACCAGCTCCCCTACATTGCGATAGACTACTACATCATCAGTGAGTCTTTCTAGCTCATCAAGAGCCATTTTGGACTCTTTTTGCATAGCTTCAACCTGTGATTTTTGCATAGCCAGAGCCTGTATCTGCTGCTGTATCTGCTGAAGCTGTGCTATCTGGTTCTGAACTTGAGGGGGTAATTCTGCAGTCATATTGATTTTCACCTGAGTCCTCAATAAACCTGAAGGGATTTTAATGTTTCTGTTCTTATAGCTTCCGAAAAATCTCCCCATGTCATCTTAAAAATTAATCTGGAACCCTCCTGCCAGAAACTTAAATAATAGTAATCTTAATAGATAACAGTACAATAATTAACTAGAAGTGAAAATGACTTAATTAACCCTGATAAGAATTTAAGAAATAGCCTGCAGGAATAATCATAAAAAGTCATTTATCAAAAAGAGATTGTAAAAAAGCATTTAATAATGTGAAATAATAAATGGATAATTATAATTAACCTTATTAAATTATAATTAATCTTAATGAGATAAATTTTAACTCTAAACTGATATGTAGGAGATACTCGAAAATGGAAAAAAGCGGAAACCTCAGAGAGATAAAATCTCTGCTTGAAAAATTCACCAATGCTCATGGAATCTCAGGCTTTGAAGATAATATCCGAGAACTCCTAGAAAAGGAGCTTGAACCCTATGTTGATACCATGCGCAGAGACTGCATGGGAAACCTTATAGCACTCAAAAAAGGAGAAGGTCCTTCCATAATGCTAGCTGCCCATATGGACGAAATTGGGCTTATGGTCAGGTATATTGATGACAATGGCTTCCTCAGGTTTGTCGGGATCGGAGGATGGTTTGACCAGACACTTCTTAATCAGAGAGTTGTACTTCATGGCAAAAAGGGTTCAATTCCCGGAGTTATCGGATCCAAGCCTCCTCATGTAATGAAGGAAGAAGATAGGAAAAAACCCGTGAAGCTCGACGATATGTTCATTGATATCGGAGCAAAAGACAGAGAAGATGCCGAGAACCTGGGAATTGAAATAGGTACGACAGCCTCTATAGACCGGGAGTTTGTGCCCCTGGCAAACGGAAAGGTAACTTCCAAGGCCTTTGACAACCGTGCAGGCATAGTTATCCTTATTGAGGTTATGAAACGGCTTTCAAAACATAAAATTGAAGCAAATATCTATGCCGTAGGTACTGTGCAGGAAGAGGTAGGACTGAAGGGAGCAAGAACCTGTGCTTTTGGAATTTGTCCAAATGTTGCGCTTGCCCTTGACACAACTATTCCTGGAGACCATCCGGGCATTAATAAAACTGATTCTGCCCTGGAACTCGGGAAAGGACCTGTAATCACCGTAGCCGATGCTTCCGGAAGAGGCCTTATAGCTCATCCGCAGATTCTTAAGTGGCTTAAAGAAACTGCCGCTCAAAATGATATTCCCTACCAGCTTGGCGTTGGATCAGGAGGCACAACCGATGCAACCTCAATACACCTCACAAGAGAAGGTATCCCTACAGGCACAGTCAGCATAGCCACCCGATATATTCATTCCCCTGTTGAAGTCCTAGACACAGCAGATATTGAATCGTGCGTTTCCCTCATTGTAAAAGCAATAGAGAATATTGGAAAATATTTATAAAGATAAGATGTCGCGTCAAGAACAAAAGCTCGCAAAAAACCAATAGAAAATTCAGAATGGTTCAATCCTTAAGGATTGACGTGAAACCAGTTTCTCTTCTGAATTTTTGCTTAGCGCTAGCAGAGTTGCGCCAATAAAGTTGTACCTCTGTAAGGCACTGTCAGAGAATAGGCAGTTTCGGCTATATAATACAACAGCCGTAATGACCTATTTTTTAATTTAGAGCTAATTAGCTTCCTCTGACAGGTTCAGGGATGAGCTTGCAAATCTGATCCTGTAGCCCAATAAGATCACTTGAATGAAGATACAGTTTTTCTTCATTTTCCAGGCTCAGGCAAAGTTCATCTCGTTCTTCATCATGATAGATTCCTTTGCAAATAGTAGTCATTTGAATTTTGGCAAGCGGGATTTCAAAAAGAATTTTGTTAAAAGCCTTATTCCATCCAAAAATCCTGTGGTTGGTTACATATATGAAACAGTATTTCCAAATCGGATGAAGTTCCTGAAAAAAAGAGCCGTAGAATTGTAATTCAATCTCTTCGTCTTCTTGAAGTAGAGGGCTTGTTTTCCGATGTTCGAGTTGCCAGGCTCTAGTTTTTTTATCAAGCTCTTCAAAAAGTCCATATTCAAGCATGGTCTCAATGGATGCAATTGCAGCTTCCAGTTTTACTCCAAGCAGGGGAATTCCTGCAAGTGAAATTATAACATCGGCATTAATAAGTACACCTTTTGTGACCATTCTGTTCAGCAGTTCCCCAAGACTGTCTTTTTCACGTTCAGGTTTCATCCTCAATATTCCCCTTGAGATCAACAAAATTGAAAGGTGCCCACGGCCCTGTAAATCTTACTGCAAATTCTTCTCTTTTGTTTATCTTCTCAAGGCTTTGCCCAAGTCTGTCAACGTTCTCCTGGGCAACAAGGCAAGAAAACGAAACCATAACTTTTTTACCTGCATATTTTTCAGGCACATAGGGGATTTTTTCCTCAATTATTGTTTGTATTGAATTTTCTTTTATTAATTTTCCAAATTCCCTCCCCATGCTTGCCAGATGATCGCTTACTGCTTGCTTCAAACCCAGTTCGAATTTCTTTTTGAAAATGTAGGCCTTTCCCTTTGGCATGATTTCTATTTTCTGATCTATCTCTTTAAGTTCAGGTATCGTCTCAATAATCTGTTTTTCCAGAATCTTAGGGTCGTAAAAGATCTGTATCGAATATTCTGCAGAATTTTTTAATCTCTCAAGCTCTCTTTTATATAATCCGTAGTTTTTTTGAAGCCATCTTTTTATGGCTTCGTCATCCCCTCTGGCAAGACATCCGAAAGAAAAAGGCAGTACTGTATTAAAATTTTCAGTAGCTCTGTCGATCACATAATTATGATTCAAAATCCATTGTTTAGCCTGCTCTTCACTCTTTGCAGGCTCGGGTTCGGGTTTCGAAGCATGTACAACAGCTGCAATATCTTGAAAAACAATCGTATACACAGGCCTATCACCGAGCCCAATATCCCCCAAACTTCTTTCTTCTTCCGTGTTAGCTATCAAGTAAAGATATCTCGCCTGGTCGGTTTCGGTCATGTTTCTCTACCTCTTTAGCCCATCTTGCAGGGTTCATTAACTTATCCACTACATCATCTACGACTTCATCCAGTCCGCAACGCACGGATTCGACAGTATCTTCGATATTGTTGTCCGCCTTTATGGTTTCAAGTGCCTCACTCAGATCTGCAAGTGCCTCTCCGAGTCTCTCGATCTCTTCGTCGCTAAGGCTCTCATTTTCGATTCTAAGAAGTGCCTGCTTTTCAAGTAACTCCGTTATTATTTCAACAAGAGCTACAACAAGGCCCAATAAGCCTTTTTTCAGATTTTTTTCATCAATCTCAATTGGCATGGCACTCTCTCCTTTGATTAATCTAAATCAGCGTTTTTTTTGCTTTTTATTTTTAGCTGCAGTACCTCGTTCTTAAAACTTTTTTCCATGATTGCTTCTGCTTCTGTAGGTAAAACTACGGTTTTACTGTACAATCCCGCAGAAATCTGCAGTTTGCTGCCTTCAAGTTCTATTTGGACATCTTCTTCATTGGCCCCCGGAATTTCAGCAATTACGGAAACATTCCCCTCTTCCTCGAAGACGTCAAAAACAGGCTCAATTTCTGAAGACTCAATCTTTACTTCTTTTATTTTTGTATTAGGCGTTCCTCTTTTCGAGACTTTTCCGGGTCTGGTGTCAAGAGGCCTTATTGACAGGCCATAGCTTACAGTAGGCTTTTTATCACTCCAGCCAGTTTCGAGCCTATGTTTAATTTCCGAATCAGTGTCTGCAATTCTCTGTCTAAACTCTGGAGAGGTCTTTTCAAGAGTTTTTACTATTTTTCCAAAGCCTGGGATAAGAGAACTTACAAGTTCTCCAACAATACTTTCTCCACCATATCCGACAGGTTCCTTTTTTTCACCAAGGCTTTTCTCAAGTTCCTTTATCCTTTCTTCCATAGCCTTGACTTTGGATTTCAACTCCTCTTTCTCTTTTACGGATCTGGCTTCAGATTCTTTTTCTGCGTTATCTTTTTCCATTTCACTCTCCCTTATTACAAGCCCATATAAACATTACAAATTCCTGTACAATATATTGTCAGATTTATCCGAATCATTTTGACTCAACGCAGGAACGCTTTTCTTCTTAAGCGGGCTTTCCCATCCACAAACAGGACATCCTTCATGTATCAGAAGTCTTTCTTCTCTTCGGTTTCCGCATTCTGGGCAGTTTGCGTATGTTTCAGATACTTTCTCCCAGGCTGGAGCATTTAAATTAGTTCCAGAAGGAAATTCAAGCCCGTATTTCGCCGCAGTCTCAAAGGATGCAATAGTAGCTGTAATTTTTACACCAAGAAGTTCTGTACCAGCAACGGATACAGAAATATCGGCATTCAGCACAAGCCCTTTATCGAGAATTCTGTCTACTACATCAGCAAGCCCTCCCGACTCCTTAACAACCGAATTTGAGTTTGTCATATTTCACCTCTTTACTAATTCGCATTCCACTCCTTGATCTTATAAGTCCAGAGATATGATATATCGACATTTTTTCAGTTGATCTTAGAACTTTTTCCTTTGTAATGCGGATTGGGAGTCTCTCTATGAGTCTTTTTGAAAGATGTAACAAATTATTCCCAAATCAAGTTTTTAGAGCTTTCTTTTTTCTCTAATTTTATTTTGCACATCTTGTAGAACTTAATTTTTTGAAACCTGGGTAAAGGACCTACATATTCTATATTATCAGTCTCTGAGTTTCTTTTTAGACCTTAATTTCTGAAATTCAGGTTTTTTGGGATTTTCTTCTTGTCTTGCAGGATCATTTATTTTGATATGATAAGAGTAATCTATTTTCGAGCCAACCGGTCCCTTGCAATTATTTCTTCCCGATTTCTCAGATATTTTTTTTGTTTCCATTTCTTCAAGTGTTTTGAAAAAATTCATTATATTTCCGCATGATTTTCTTGATTCCAGATCCATAGATTCTAAATTCTGAGTTTTTGTGCTTTTTCTTTTTTTAGGCAAAGATGTCACTTCTGACACTGAGGTTCATCTCCTCGAAACGCTCTGCGAATTTGAGTTGCTCCATGAGCTTTGATCTTGTTTCTTCAAATTCAGCTCTTGAGATTTCGCCAAATTCGTATAACATTTGGTTTTCTTTTAGCCCGTTTTTGACTTTTTCAGGATTGTAAAGTTCCTTAAATGCAAAATCTCTTATGATTTCTAGTGTGTAAATCAAGTCAAGCCCTGGAATTGTAATCCCAATTGACCGAAGAATGAGATCGTCAATGAGGAGCATTATCTAAAACCTCCTCTCTGTTGAGACATTATATGTATATCTACGAAATTGTAAGGTGACCAGGGACCACTATAACGAACCTTAAAAGAATCATATTTGGTTCTGAGCCTTTCAACTTCATCGGAAAAAACTTGAATCTTATCTTTTTCCACGAGAAACGAGCCATTCATTATAAGACGCTTGCTGAAAAGATTGAGATTTTTGGAGTCAAAAGCAATTTGCTTAAGACTTTTTGAAAACTCGGATTTGCACTGTTCTACCTTTTGTAAGTTCCCATCAAAATCCTGTGGCAAAATTATCTTTACTCCGAGTTCGACCTTATTATCCACAATTTTCATGGCTTTTTTCATGGCCTTATAACCAAAACGCATGGAGACATCAACCAGTTTTTTATTTTTAAAAACCATGCCATATGCTACAGGAATAACACTATACTTCTTCATTACCTCATTAACTACCGAAGTATGGATTTTTATATCCTCTTCGTTATCAATATCATATTTCTTAAAAGGCATATCACTTACAACAGGAGAGAATTCCTTATATTTGACAGTGTATACTTCTTTTCCCTGAAAGCCTATGTTTCCGAAACTTTCTTGCTCCTCTTGAGCCTTTATTATGCAGTATACATATCTACCATTCTCATTGTCTGTATTCACCTTTTATTCCCCCCAAGGTGAGATTTCAGAAACTCATATAGAATTGTGCTATCAGGTGTGTAAGCTACTATGAGGTGTTAATAAAGATATTATGGACACTTGTTTTCTTTAAATACAGCTTTGCAAATCTTTTGTTAATAAATCATTGATATTTCAGGAGAGCTACATCCTTTAGTCTCCAAAGTAGTAGATATAGTTCCGGGACTTAACAAGACTTTGAATCCTATGGATAATACTAAGCATTTCGCTTCTGCACATAGCCTTACTTAGTACAAGGCAAGCACGATAAGTCAAGGTATTTTTGACAAATCGTTCTATTTTGAAGTAGTTAATATTGAGGCCTTTAAAGCTGCTTACAGATAGTTTTTGTTAATTATTAAGAGACGATTTTGATGTATCGTTGAGTTCGCTCATACTAGTTAATATAACACTCATCTTGTGTTATCATGACTCCTCTACGTCGCAATCCCACTCTTCTGTATTCCGCAACATTAAGGTCCATATCAAGCTTCATTTGATACATCCCCAATATGTCCTGTGTATCAGGGACTGATCTTCTCTCCAGGACTTCTAACTGGACAATCCAGTTTTCTCCTTCCTTGGATATACCCACAACCCCCTCAGCTTTTTTCTTAATGAGATGTTCTATATGATGAAGCGCTTTATCCCCTACTTCTTCGATTGTATTCTTTTCCTCCATACAACCCCTTCCAAACAAGCATGAATTCTCAGCTAGTAATGTCAAAAAATACATAAAACTCAAACATAGTTTGAGTTTTATGCTAATTCTGAGACCAAACTCCTAAATAATATATTAGATAATCCTCTTTGGAACCTATATATGTGACACTACATCGAGGAAGAAAGAAAGTCAGATCTTGCTTCTTATGCACTAACCTTTTGTGCTTCCTCGATTGCTTCCGCAGCTTTTTCAATCCTTGTGATCTCTTCTGCATAGTGTAGGAACGTATCTACAGATGCTATAACCACTCTGGCTTCAATTGTAAGTATTTCAATCCCGACAAGTGAAACCCTAGCCCATAAGTCTATAACTACGCCTTTATCGAGTATCAGATCCAGTACTTCTACGAGACCGGAACTATCAGGACTATTATTTACCAAACTTCCACCCCCTCTTTCACTATTTGTTTAACTTCAGTTTAAGCTATACATATCGAAGTTTATAACCTGGAATTTTTTGCTCTGAGAGTATGCAGCTACGAAAATATTTTCCAAAAAAATAAACTTCCGACCTGTATAACTTAGTTTTTTCCTTATCTTTTAGGTTCGCAGAAGTTGAAGTAACTTAGGATATTCGTTTTTTTGTTACAAAATATGTTTTATAATATTATCCTAAAATTGTACTATACGATCAGATAAATGCAATCGCCCTGTTACCCGAAAGCAGACTATTGATATTGATTTTGAATTTTATTTATCTATTTAAGATATTGATTTCTGCAAAAATGGAAATATAATTAAAACAAATATTACTTCGTATAAAGATATATAATTTGAAAATTATATTATTCTCAAGAACTAACATAAAACAAAATATGAATAAAATACACAGTAATACACAGTAATAGAGCTACACAGTAATAGAGCTGGTAACTGCAAGGCTGTAACCAAAAGTTCTCAAATTATTTCCAAGCTTTGAGAAATATGCTAATCTTCCAGAGTACTCGATAATTTATTTAAATCACCTAAATTCCTAAAAAAAGATTGAATGCTGACCATTAAATAATAGTTTAATAGTTTACCAAATTCCGAGGGGACATATAGTTGCATTCAAGACAAGGATCTCTTGTTAGAGACTCAGATTTTGAAATCCAAAAAGAATCAGATATTGAAAATCTAGTCAAAAAACACCTTGAAGTAATAGTGCTTTCTATTTTAAAGACACAGCCAATGTGTGGGCAAGATATTGTAAAAGAGATTTTCAGGCAATATCAAGTATTTATTAATCAAAGCTCCGTTTATCAGGTATTATACACTCTTAAAGAAAAAAACATTCTCGAAGCAAGCACTACCAAAGGTGATATGAGATCAAAGGTATATATTCCAACGAACCAAGGAAGCGAGATGATTTATTCAATGCTAGATGAATTTGTTTCCTCAATGGAATACTTACTAATGACCTTAAAAGAAGATCTAAATTATAAGAGAAAGCGATAATGGAGCTTGTATAAACTAAGGCATAATAACTAAGGCATAATTTGTGGAGTAGATGATTTTAGAATAAAATGTATATACCGAGTTCTTCCGGGCCATATCGAATGTTATTGAAACTACATTTAATTTTTTGTAATAAATTAAATGATGTTAGATCAATTTCCACATTAAACTTCTTTTACTTCCTTTGTTTACTTCTATTCCTTTGTTTAAGCTTATTTCCTCATTGAGGTAGATAAAAAAGCTCTCCTACTTATTTTATCTAAAATCCGGTTTCAGAGAGCTCAAAAAAATTAGGACAACTACGCCTAAGAGTTTACTACTAAGCAAATCCGAAAACTAGGGTGGTAAAATTTCGAGTTAATATGTAAACCTTGAGGAAATCAGTAAAAGAATAATAGATGCCGTGAATATATCAAAGATCCTTGATATCTCTGGAGCTTTAATTCTTTGAATAACTAAACCCTCCTTCTCAAAAATCCTATTAAAGCAGAATTTTAGGAAGAATTAGTTTATATTATAATATTACTAATATAATGGCACTAAGATAATAAAATATCAAGTGGAATAATTACGGCTATCAATGCCAAAATGTGGAAAAATTTGGATATTCATTGAGAGGGGTAATAGCTGCGATCATTCTACAAGATTAAAAAGAAATTTTTGGGAAGGAGGTATATCATGAGCGCTCAGAGTCAAGAGGAAAGTAAAACTCAAAAAGCTGAAGGTAAGATTGAGGAGGCTGAGGGTCAGGCCACTCAGGGTGTTGGAAAGGCAACAGAAGGTCTTGGGAAGACTGTAGGTGGCCTTACAGGTGGTATCGGAAAAACTGTGGGAGGCGTCACAGAAGGTGTAGGGAAGACTGTAGAAGGGACCACAGAAGATCTAGGGCAGGCACTACAGGGAGCCATACAAGACCTCGGAACTGTAATAACGGAGCTTACAGAGAATCTCAAAGAAGTTGTAGAGGGGCTGACGGAGGCTACAGAGAAACTTATAGAAGAGGTCGAAAAACTTAGAGAGCAGGCTGGTGAGAAAACTAAAGAGTCTGTAGAGCAACTAAAGGGTGAAGGAGAGGAGACTGTAGAAAAGGCCAAAGAGACTGCCGGACAAAAAGGCGAAACAGGTGAAAAGGCTCTAAATGACCTTATAAAGAATATCAGGGAAAGTACAGATAAACTGGCAGAAGAAGTTCGGAAGACTGCCGAGAGGATGAGCCCTAAGAGTAAAAGCTAAGGTTTAAAGCTTGAGTTGTCAATTTATTAGTAATTTCAGAGAGAAACACAACCCTTAAGCATACTGGTCGATTAATAATGTTACCCTACAATCAATATTTTGAGAACGAGGTTGCTTATTCCCAACCTCGGGCTATATATTTTGACTATAAAACTGAGAATCAACTGTTTTAATCAAGAATTCATCCAGACGATACTGTCCTGATAACAATAAGGATTTCAAAAGCATCCTAAGGATTATGTGCTCCACTGATTGTCTGTAATTGAGACTAAGGGACACAGTTTTGAGTTTTGAGATTAATTTTATACGCGCTATTCAATACTTTTAAGGAAATTTTTCATTTTTAATAATAGAAAGTTGCAAAGCAGTCAGTGAAAGCTTTGGTATTAAAATTAAACAAATAGTATTTTAGATGTAGAAGAGATAATCAATGCATATCAATTTAACTTTACCATAAATCCTATAAGGCCAGATACTCTTTTTCAAAAATGTTATTATGCAAAGTTTATAAGAGGAAACTTATTATTATAATATATAGAATATTAAACTGGGGATCACGGCAAGTAGCGCCGAGAATTCTCAGGATTTTTCTGCTTGTATCTACTGAAAGATACCTGAGCTGAGACATTCAATAGATTAATAAAAAACATTGAATTGAATAAGAAATATTGAATTGGGGGAACAAAATGAAATCAAGTACAGACGATGAAGTTAAAGGTAAGTACCACAAAGCAAAAGGAGAGGTTAAAGAAACTGTAGGAGAAATAACAGGAGATCGTGATCTGGAAGCCGAAGGTAGTGCTGAAAAGACAGAAGGCAAGATACAAGAAAAGAAAGGTCAGGTCAAAAAAGTATTTGGAAAATAAATACTCGTGCGTTATGCGGCTGTATCTGATATGATATGCCGCTACATCCAGTCATAATGCCAAGAGTATCTTAGATTCAGCGTGTTGATTTAGAAACAGCTTTAAAATAAGACTTAGTAGAAGTCCTTTAAGAAGCTGAAGTTAGTGCTGAAAAGACACAAGGTAAGATACAAGAGAGTTGGAACTTTAAAGGTAGATAGTACAACTTTTTAGTACAAATTTTTACAAAATATCAGTAACTCGGGGGGTAATATGCAGCTATAAAATTAAAGCTGCTTATTTATCTTATACAGGCACAAAAAATCAAAACAAACAACTTGAAGTACAAAAATCAAACGAAATAACTTCTGTCCTAATATTTTATAATTTATTTTGCTGGCTGGGAACTGTATACTTTTCAAACTGTATACTTTTCAATATTTCTATTGGCACATTGTTTCCAGAAGAGAAGCGGTTTTACGGTTAAACCCTGCCTGATAACCGCCAAGTAATCTCTGAAGGGAATATAACAGAGGACCGATAAGTCATAGGTCTTAGGAACTTTTTTTAGATCTACAGTTATTTCGTATGGAGCATCATTGACTCTTACGTGCCCTATGATATCTCTTTTCAAGTCGCAAGCTTTTAAAAATCAAATATATTGTTAACTGGAAAGTAAAAATACTATGGTCTACTTATTGAAGCAAAGTTTCAGAGAGCCACGAGTAAACACGGAGGTCTTCCTGAAATACTTGGGTTACCAAGAAAAGATATATGTAATTTGTATAATAAATGGAGCTTTGCAAAATAGGACATAATATTATAAAATAATAAGTATATTAAGCAATAAGTATAAAAAACAGATATTATATCCTGTATTGCCAAAGGAAACATATCAGAATAAAATAATAACTGAGGGATTATATTATTCGAAAACATCCACTTTCTGGACACTACTTTGAGAGACGGTGAACAAACACCTGGCGTTGCCCTGACAAAGGACAAAAAGCTCTTAATTGCAAGAGCTCTTGATGAGATGGGAGTATCGGTAATTGAGGCAGGCTCTGCAATCACTTCCGAAGGTGAAAGGGAATCTATCAAAACTATTGCAAATGCAGGGCTTGATGCCGAAATCTGCAGCTACTGCAGGATTGTAAAGTCCGACGTTGACCATGCTCTGAAATGTGACGTTGATTCTATCCACCTAGTAGCACCTGTTTCGGATCTTCATATAAGGACAAAAATCAAAAAAGATCGAGATACAGTACGGCAGATCGCAGCCGAAGTAACAGAGTATGCCAAGGATCACGGTCTGATTGTAGAACTTAGCGGAGAAGATGCTTCACGTGCAGACCCTGAGTTCCTAAAGGCTATCTACGCCGACGGAATAGCTGCAGGCGCTGACAGGTTATGTTTCTGCGATACAGTAGGCCTTCTGGTACCTGAAAAGACAACAGAGATTTTCCGTGACCTGTCTTCTTCCCTAAAAGCCCCTATTAGTATTCACTGCCACAACGATTTCGGTCTTGCAACTGCAAACACGGTTGCTGCCCTTGCAGCAGGGGCAAAGCAGGCCCATGTAACTATAAATGGGTTAGGAGAAAGGGCTGGAAACGCATCCCTTGAAGAAGTAGTAATGAGCCTGGAATGGCTCTATAAATACGATACTGGCATCAAACATGAAATGATCTACCGGACTTCAAGGCTTGTAAGCCGGCTTACAGGCATTCCTGTATCACCCAATAAGGCCCTTGTAGGTGGAAATGCGTTCACTCATGAAGCAGGTATTCACGTTCATGGTCTTCTGGCCGATAAGGCAACCTACGAGCCTATGAGTCCCGAATACATCGGAAGGCAACGCCAGATCGTGCTTGGAAAACATGCAGGACGTAGCTCTATTACTCTTGCATTAAAGGAAATGGGGCTTGAGGCTGATGATGTCCAGACCGAGGAAATATTCAACCGGGTCAAGCAGATGGGTGACCAGGGAAAGCATGTAACTGATGCTGACCTACAGACTATTGCGGAAAATGTACTTGATATATATAAAGAGCCCTTGGTAAAACTGGAAGAGTTTACTATCGTATCCGGAAACCGGGTGACTCCAACGGCATCGATAAAACTCAATGTAAAAGACAAAGATATAGTAC
The DNA here is from genome assembly GCA_002496565.1 of Methanosarcina sp. UBA289. Classification (GTDB taxonomy): domain Archaea; phylum Halobacteriota; class Methanosarcinia; order Methanosarcinales; family Methanosarcinaceae; genus Methanosarcina. The sequence goes on from DAKJ01000018.1 coordinate 73,229, forward strand.
AGGCAGGAATCGGAAACGGGCCTGTAGATGCTGTAATCAATGCAATCCGTAGAGCTGTAAGTTCCTGTGCGGAAGATATTATCCTTGAAGAATATCATGTAGACTCGATCACCGGCGGAACCGATGCCCTTGTTGAAGTAAGGGTAAAACTTTCCAAGGATGGAAAGGTAGTCACCGCAAGCGGAGCAAGGACGGACATTATTATGGCTTCCGTAGAAGCTGTAATGAACGGCATGAACCGTCTTATCCGAGACGAATGATTCCAGAAAGAATAAATATAAAAATTTCTCAGGGGGCTTCTCTGCCCTCTCTCCTTTTTCCTGCTGGAAAGATTTTCGGATCACATACTGTTTATGTTTCTGGGGTCAGGAGAAAACCTTATCCATAAATAACATGATCGATTATGAAAATATTTGCAAAATTAACAACGAAAAATTGAGAGTGTGAGAGATAAAATATTTCTGATAAAGACACCCATACTGGAGATGTACTTATCTTCAGGTGAGTATCCAGTTAAATCCCATTTCAATAAATAAAAAGGAGTTAAATAATGACAACCGGGTCAACAGAAAAAGTTAATGGCGCAAGGGCTCTGATAAAGTGCCTGGAAGAAGAAGGGGTTGACACCATCTTCGGATATCCAGGAGGGCAGATCATTCCCTTCTATAACGAACTTTATGATTCGAATCTGCGCCATATACTTGTGCGCCACGAACAGGCAGCAGCTCATGCTGCGGACGGGTACGCCCGTGCTACTGGAAAGACCGGGGTCTGCGTTTCCACCTCAGGTCCCGGAGCAACCAACCTGGTAACAGGTATTGCTACCGCATACATGGACTCAGTACCTATTGTAGCCTTAACAGGGCAGGTTCCGACGTTCCTTATAGGTAACGATGCTTTCCAGGAAGCCGATATTAAGGGAATTACCCAGCCCATTACCAAGCACAACTACCTCGTACAGGATGTAAACGAACTCCCGAGAATTGTAAAAGAAGCCTTCCACATCGCCTCTACCGGAAGGCCTGGCCCGGTATTAATTGACCTTCCAAAGGATGTACAGAACGCGGAGATTGACTTTTACTATCCTGACAAAGTAGAGCTTAGAGGGTATAAGCCAACTTACAAAGGCAATATCCAGCAAATCAAACGAGCCGCTGAAGAAATCTCAAAGTCCTGCATGCCTATTATTTACGCAGGCGGCGGCGTGATAAGTTCTAATGCCAGCGCCGAGCTTGTAGAACTGGCCGAGACAATTAATGCTCCGGTTACGACTACCCTTCTGGGAATAGGTGCAATTCCGACAGAACATCCTCTATATGTCGGGATGCTTGGTATGCATGGGAGCAAATATGCAAATTATGCCATTCAGGAATCCGATCTTATTATTGCCGTAGGTGCAAGGTTCGATGATCGTGTGACCGGAAAACTCGAATCCTTTGCTCCCAACGCCAGGGTTATCCATATCGATGTCGACCCTGCAGAGATTTCCAAGAACGTAAAGGTTCAGATTCCAATTGTCGGGGACGCAAAACAGGTGCTCAAATCCCTGAATAGATATATCAAGCGCTGCAATTCAGGAGCATGGATTGAAAAGATAAAACAGTGGAAGAAGGAATATCCACTTACCTATAAACAGATGTCACCTGATGTTATAATGCCTCAGTTTGTCGTCGAGCAAATCTCTGAAGCCTGCAAGGATGCAATCATAGTTACTGAGGTTGGGCAGCACCAGATGTGGGCAGCTCAATTCTTCAAATATAAAAAACCCCGCACATTCATCACATCAGGCGGGCTTGGCACGATGGGCTACGGTTTCCCTGCAGCCATAGGAGCAAAAGTCGGCAGGCCGGATAAAACGGTTGTTAACATTGCAGGCGATGGCTCTTTCCAGATGAACTCTCAGGAACTTGCAACTGCAGTCCAGAATGATATTCCAGTTGTTTCCGTGATCCTGAATAACGGTTATCTAGGTATGGTCAGACAGTGGCAGGAATTGTTCTACGACAGAAGATATTCCCATACATTTATTAAGGGCAGTGTAGATTTCGTGAAACTTGCCGAAGCCTACGGAGCTCTTGGACTGCGTGCGGAAAGGCCGTCCGAAGTAAGGCCTGCAATCGAGGAGGCTGTCAATTCGGGTAGACCTGCTGTCGTTGAAGTGATTGTTGAATGTGAGGCAAATGTTTATCCTATGGTGCCGGCAGGTGCTGCAATCAACGAAATCCTTGATATGGAAGAGCATGCAGACACTCCCTGCGCTATGCCTGATCTGCGTAAGGCAACGGCTGATAGAGTTCTCGACCTGGAGGAGCAATAATGAAACATACGCTTGCAGTCCTTGTGGAAAATAAGTCTGGAGTTCTCTCAAGGGTGGCTTCGCTCTTTTCAAGGCGCGGATATAATATCGACAGCCTGGCTGTAGGAGTCACTGAAGATCCCAAAACCTCCAGAATGACTATAGTAGTCGATGGAGATGACCATGTGCTCGAACAGGTTACAAAGCAGCTTAACAAGCTAGTTGATGTAATCAAAGTTTCGGACATTGGAGGAGATGAAGCTGTAGAGAGAGAGCTCGCACTCATAAAAGTTACAGCTGATGTGAACGCAAGAACCGAGATCATCCAAATTGCAGATATTTTCAGGGCAAGGATAGTGGATGTAGCTCCCAAATCCATGACTATCGAAGTAACCGGGGATGAAGCCAAAATTCAGGCAATTGAAAAACTCCTCAGGCAGTTCGGAATTAAGGAAATGGTCCGAACGGGTAAGATTGCCCTGGTGCGAGGACCAAAGAAGGTTTAAATAATAAGGGACAGGTAAAGAAAAGTAGCTGCTTAATTATTTTTTACAGATTGGGGTAGCCGGAAGCGTTTTAAAACCCTCGAAGCTTCATTAAAAGTAGGCCTGAGTTTCAAGCATCTGCTGGAACTTCAAAAGCTGCCCCTATCCGAAGAAAGCAACTTTCTGAGAATCGATATAAAGCAACTTAATTCTCAGGGAAGTGAACGGATTTCATAATAATGTGCTTCCCGAAAAAGATAAGGGGCTTTGCTCAAAACTGAAGAATTCATCAGGAGAATCAAACATGGCAACTATAATTTATGATAACGAGACTACTTTTGATGCACTTAAGGACAAAACTATCGCAATAATGGGCTATGGAAGCCAGGGTCACGCTCACGCCCGCAACCTCCATGAGTCCGGGCTCAATGTTGTTGTTGGGCTTAGAAACGGCAGTTCAAGCTGGGCAAAAGCCGAAGGTGACGGCCTGAAAGTTATGACCGTAGCAGAAGCTGCAAAAGCTGCAGATGTTATCATGGTCCTTCTTCCGGACGAAAAACAGGCCTCGGTCTATTACTCTGAAATTGAGCCAAATCTGGAAGCCGGCAACGCACTTGCTTTCGCACATGGTTTTAATATTCACTATAGCCAGATTGTCCCCCCAAAGAATGTTGATGTTTTCATGGCTGCTCCCAAGGGCCCTGGTCACATTGTAAGAAGAACCTATACCGAAGGCATCGGAGTGCCAGCTTTGATTGCAGTCTACCAGGACGCAACCGGAAATGCCAGAGACATTGCTCTTTCTTATGCCAAAGGAATCGGTGCAACCAGGGCAGGTGTCTATGAAACCACCTTCCGTGAGGAAACCGAAACCGACCTTTTCGGAGAACAGGTTGACCTGTGCGGAGGAATCTCGTCCCTTATCAAGACCGCCTTTGAGGTGCTTGTTGAGGCAGGATACCAGCCTGAGATGGCCTATTTCGAGACCTGCCACGAAGTTAAACTCATTGTTGACCTTATCTATGAAGGCGGGCTTGAGAGAATGTGGCATTCGGTTTCTAACACCGCAGAATACGGAGGTATGACCGTTGGCCCCAGGATCATTAACGAGGAGTCCCGTGAAGCCATGTACGAAGCTCTAGCAAGAATCCAGAACGGCGAATTTGCCAAGGAATTCGTGCTCGAAGGCATGGTTAACCATCCTGTACTCAAAGCCATGGAACGCCAGGAAAAGGAACACCAGCTTGAGGTTGTCGGAAAGCAGATCCGTGCAAACATCCCCTGGCTCAACAAGAAGATCGATGACGACTGATCACGACTGATCTATTCTGTAATTTATTCTATAATTGACAGCCTGCATAGAGAAAGTTCATTAAGCTAGAAATAGAAAATCAATCCGGAGGAGAATTAATGCCAGTAACAGGGGAAACCAAAGTCATTGACACTATCCTTAACAGACGAAGCGTCCGGGAGTTTACGGACAAACCTGTTAGCAAGGAAGATATCAACATGATCCTGAACGCAGGGCACTGGGCTCCTTCCGGGTTGAACAACCAGCCCTGGCGTTTCATTGTTATCCGGGATCGGGAGACTATCCAGAAACTCTCGAAATGTACGCATTATTCCGGTATTGTGGCAGGGGCGCCTCTGCTTATTGCTACTTTTCTTGACAATGAAACCTCTTACAACAGGACAAAAGATGTCGAGGCAATAGGAGCTGCAATCCAGAATATGCTCCTTACTTGCTGCGAACTGGGCCTTGGCGGAGTATGGCTTGGAGAAATCCTGAATCAAAAAGAAGAGGTCAATTCCATTCTGGGATGCCCTCCAGATCTTGAGCTAATGGCCGCTCTCGCAATAGGAGAACCAGTTCCAAAGGAAAGGACCTCAACACGCAGGGCTCTTTCCGAAATAGTATATGATGAAAAGTACGGCCAGAAGTGGCAAGAGTAAAACTATCCTGGAAATTCCAGGCTAAGTTTTCTTTTAACCCGTTCCTATGTAATTTGAGGATATTCCAGTTAAAGGATATTCCAGTTAAAGGATATTCCAGTTTCGTTAAGGATTAAGTTTATAAGCTATTTAGCACTATAACCAGCCAGTTAGCTGATTACAGTTTTATCTGTCAGCAAATCGGTCATAGTTTTTTCACTAAAAGGTCTGTAGTGTAGAGGATATCACTGGAGCCTCCGGAGCTCCGAACCTGGGTTCGATTCCCAGCAGACCTGTTTTTAAAAATTGGTTCAAGATTCGGTTTATTTTTTTATACTATTTGTCAGACAGAAAGTATAAAATATGAAATAAAGAGAATGCCTGAAATAAAGAGAATATAAGTTTTGAGGGGGTAACTTAATGGCTAGAGGATTAAATCGTCGCTTTCTGCGTGCTGGAAGAAGGATATCTTTAGTTCAGTTAATTCTCATAGCGATAATACTGTACTTTTTGCTGAGGATTCTTTTGCCTCTTATTTGGACTCTCATTTTAATCATTGTATTAATCTTACTATTAAAGGTAGTGCTGGAAAATTTTTAATTAACTGTTGATGCATTTTAGATATTTCTGAACTTCTGGATGTTGAAACGTTTTATTTAGAAACAGAAGTAAATTAGTACACTAATTTGACAGATCCTGTTAATTGGTACAGTATTTTCTTACAAAAAACACATTGCATTGACACATTACATTGTGGTAAAATGAACTATGTCAAAATTAATAAACACAAGAGTATATTTGAATTGTATGAAGAAAACAGAAGCCTGAAGCCCATTTATACATTATAAAATGTATGCTTTTGTCAAATTAAGGTTAGTAACTATACACTGAATAGTTACGTTACTTTAACCATTAGTTTTTAAGTCTTTAGGTGCAAATCCTAGTCCATTAGAAAATTTTTATTTTAGTTGCACGACCTCGAATTCTATCAAAAAAAGAGAATCCAAATAATCAAAAATATTTGTTCTGGAGTTGCTTTTTCCTGAGCTTCCATCCTCCATACAAACAAGTCAAGCTTCCTAATAATCCAAAACCTGGAATAAAGTTATTTTTGCTTGGTTTACCCCCATTGTCAGATTCAGACTCATTAATGCTTGAATTGTTAGGTTCTTTTATGGTTTCTTCTTCAGGTACCAACATAAAAATAACCGGAAAATCAATTACATTTTGTTTACTTGCTTCTTCGTCAATGATCTGGTAGACCTCTTTAACTATAGTATTCTTTTCTTCTGAAGGCAAAGTTTCGTTAATTCCTATTTCTAGTCTTGTCCCCATCCCGTATGTTATTATCTGACCTCTTTCCATATATGGAGCGATTTTTTCATGGGACGCACCAGCAATCGTAGACAGTTTATTCGTCCACTCAATTATCTCATTTTGGTCTCTTAACAAAGGAATTTTCCCATAAGCTGCAATAGTTCTATGTGAGGGCATGGTCGGTTTTCGCTTCATTACTTCTTCAAGAGTATACACATCTGACTCAGAAAGATTCTCTGTACTTTCTCCAAACCAGTACCAGCGATTTATGTCTTCCAGTGAAATTTCCTCCCTATAAGTTCCATACCCAAATTCTACTGGAATATCCTGTATACCCATCTCTTTTGCAGAATCATCTACTAGAGAGTATATCTCATTCATTAACGATTCATCAACATTGCCATACTTGAACAAAATTACAAAGTACCCCTTGGCATTAACCCCACATGACATTAACTCGCCATGAGGATACATGTATTTGGAAACAACTGTATCTTTTATTTCACTGCCAAGCTTTTCAAGGGTAGAATTCCAGTTTTCTTTTTGATTATTAGTTTCTAGTACAGGAAGTTTGCCATATCTGGTAATTACAGTGCTTCCTTGTGAGTATAGGCCAAAAAAGTAAGTATAATAGTCAAAATCTGCATTACTTACTTCTGAATTTTCAGAATAATTACCTTCTTGTGATAGCCACACTGAATTTTCAGCAGACGCAGGAAGCACTAAGACAACAAAAAAAAACAGCAGTAACATTATTACTAAACCAGTTTCACATTTTTTAATCATACAACTGCTCCTTGCTTAATTAACCAGAGAACAAAACAAATCCTAACTATTTAAAACGAAAAATCCAGCCACTTCAAGCTTTTAAAGCTAAATGACAAATTCATGTGATTAAGACGGCCTGCTGTAACAGTTTATTATATGCGTGATTAAGATTATAATTAAATAAGGAATGAGAGATTCTACTAAAGATACAATAATTGTTGTTATAATAGTCAAAAAGTCAGGATTCATCAATTGGAAAGTATTAAATAAAAAAACAATAGCAAAGCAAGCGATAAACAACTTTATTTTTCTTGATTTTTTTATCATGATAATTCACACCTCTATTAATTCTAGTTTTGATAAAAACTGATAATTCATTACTACATCCATAGTTTCTGTTTTAATTTAATCATCCTTTATAATAAAAATTTCCAAATATTTTTTACTGTAGAGGATTTCATGATAATTTATAAGCTTTGTATCAATTTTTGAAAAAAAATATTGAGAATTCTTTGCTTAAAGTTCTCAATAACTATCTCACAATTCGATATTTTGTTTTTATAATATCTTCGCTAAATATATAATTAGACCACTTCATAGGTACAATGGACATTTCCAAATTGGTCGCATGTTGATTTAACTGTAATATATTTATCCTGAATAATTACACCGACACCATTATATTCAAATCCCCAATGGAAATTTCCTTTGCCATAAATTTCGGATTTAGGAGTATTAGCATAATTATACCCACCTTCTTTCCAGTTACTAACCTGCCAAATACTTGCAGTACCTCTTGTGTACCATGAATCTATATAATAAGCCTTTACAGTAGCGGGATATACATTATACCCATAATACCCTTTTGCGTAGATACTAAACAGTCTCAGACCATATATATCATAAAAACTTGCGGATGCTGTTTTTGTAGAAGTATACTGGAGAGGAACAGAGCTTATTACTTCAGTAGTGCTTTTAGTTACTGTTTTATCATTTGCTTCTTCCTCTGCGCCAGTGATGTAGAAATAACCTTCATTTGTAAACGTTATATTTGATCCATCTTCTAGTTTATACGTCCTTAGATTATTTTTGTTTGAGATAGTGTTTTTCGGTACAAGATTACTTTCTGAAATTTTATCTTTATTTGCTTTACAATAATTCGCAATCACATCGTCTGTATGCAAATTTTTGGAATTAGAGTTTAGCGCATCTATTAAACCTTGCTCCACTTGAGAAGGTTTATCACTTATTTTCAAATTTTCTTGTGCATTTACAGTTGATACAAACACCGTGAAAATAAGTAACATTGCCAAAAGAAAAGTTCCTATTCCTATATTTTTCTTCATTATCATTTGTCTAACTCCTGTTTTGTTTCGCAGGAGGCAGGATCAGTTAAGCTAAGACTTAAATATACGCAAAGCTAACATAATCATGCCTCATAGGGCGCATTTTATGGAGTTCGGATGGCACTGAAAAACTACATTTAAACTCCATAAACTCCTTGTTATTAGATCTTTATAAGTTTTATTTGTAAAGTATTAAAATATGCTATTTTCATACTTATTTGAGTATACAACTATTTTCTGATCTTTGATTGTTCGAAGATTTGCACAGAAAAAAATATATATGAGCAGATTGCCGCAAGTAAATTCCGAGCTTATCAATAAAAATTGAACATTTCTTTATTTAGGAGTCGGTTCCGTTGCAAAAACTTCAGAATAAGCATGTAAATCTGTAAGTAATGAATCAAAATCAAAATATTCAAGGAAAATGTATCAATATTACAGAATTATTCTTACAGAACTATTCCAAATAATTGATTAATGTATTTGACTTTAGTAAAATTAGAGTAAGAGCGCACACAGGAAATAAAGAAAAGACCCTGATTAAGAAGAACTGCAAGAATTGCAATCAACCTTTCTATGCTGATAATCCCAGGAAAGAAACTTGTAGTTCGAAATGTAGAAGCGCTTTTTCAAGACGAAATTAACAAGTTCAGTGAAACAAGCTTTGTATTTGATTTTTGAGAAAGCGCCAGACATAAGGAGATATTAAAGCAGCAAATACAAGAAGCAAAGCAAAAACAGTTATTAAATTATTGTCATTTAACCATTGGAAAAAACCTGTAACATGTTCGTTAAAACCGGGACATCGTTAAATAGGTTGTCATGTTCTTGGCGCTTTTGCTCTTTTAATTTTAATAGCCTGCTTAAAGTGTGCTTTTCTAAATTCGGCTATTCTACATGTTATAGGAATATATCATATATATGACCGATTACTCTAATTAAACGCAAAAAAAGTATGAGAAACGCATAGGCACTTTTTATATATGTTCTGTTAGCGTTTTTACTCACTCAAAAAGTATGTGAAAATACGATTTTATTGTTTTTTAAACCTAAAAAAGAAACCAGATTAATCTGGTTTCATTGTTCTTTCAAATACTCGTCAATTGCTTTTGCAGCTTTTTTGCCTGCGCCCATTGCGCTGATCACGGTTGCTGCGCCTGTAACCACGTCTCCACCTGCAAAGACTCCACACTTGGAGGTTGCACCGGTTTCTTCATCTGCAACGACAGTGCCCCTTTTATTCTGATCAAGGCCTTCCGAGCCTTTGAAGATCATGGGGTTAGGAGATGTGCCGATTGCGATAACCACAACGTCGGCAGGGATTGTGAATTCCGAACCTTCTACAGGGACAGGGCTTCTTCTGCCGGATTTGTCAGGTTCACCGAGTTCCATTTTAATGCATTCGACTGCAGTAGCATTGAACTTTTCGTCGCCGAGGATGCGGACAGGGTTTGTAAGAAGCCTGAAAGTTATGCCTTCTTCTTTAGCGTGCTCGATTTCTTCCCTTCTGGCTGGCATCTCGTCTTCCCCACGGCGGTAGACTATACTGACTTCTTCAGCACCAAGGCGAAGAGCTGAGCGAGCGGCATCCATTGCCACATTTCCGCCTCCGACCACGACAACATGCTTTCCCAGCCTGACTCTGGTATCATATTCAGGGTCATAGGCTTTCATGAGGTTTACACGGGTCAAGAACTCATTTGCGGAGTATACGCCGTTGAAGTTTTCGCCTGGGATTCCCATAAAGCTCGGTAGACCTGCGCCCGTGCCCAGGAAGACAGCATCGAATTCGTCACAGAGATCGTCCAAGGTCTTGATCCTGCCGATTATGTAATTGGGCTTGAACTCCACTCCGAGCTGCTTAATGTATTCGACTTCCTGCCGAACAGTTTCTTTTGGCAGCCTGAACTCAGGAATGCCGTAACTCAGCACTCCTCCGGCCTTGTGGAGGGATTCAAAAACAGTTACTTTGTGACCCAGCTTTGCAAGATCTGCTGCGGCAGTGAGACCCGCAGGCCCAGAACCTACAACGGCTACTTTCTTTCCTGAAGGCTCCGGAATTTCAGGAACCTTTACTCCCTGCTGGCGCTCATAATCAGCGCAGAAACGTTCGAGTCTTCCGATAGCAACTGGCTGTCCTTTCTTTCCGAGTACGCAGAGAGATTCGCACTGAGTCTCCTGGGGACATACACGGCCGCAGATGGCAGGAAGGGCGTTTGTGCCTTTAATTTTCTCTATTGCTCCTGCAAAGTCTTCCTCGCATACAAGCTTGATAAAGCCTGGAATATCTACGTTCACAGGGCAGCCTTCAACACATTTTGGTTCCTTGCAGGAGAGACAGCGGGAAGCTTCGACAAGAGCATCTTCTTTCGTGTAACCGAGAGCTACCTCATAAAAGTTCTTTCTGCGCTCTTCCGCAGGCTGTTCTGGCATCGGGGTCCTTTCTTTCTTTGCTTTTGCGGTTTTTTCTCCATTTAATTCTTGCATTTTTCATCCCCTCCTTATCAGTGTAGTCCGCACCTGCATTTCTCTTCGTATTTTTCCACAGCTTTTGCCTCTTCGCCGCGGTACATTGCAAGCCTGTTCATAAGTTCAACAAAATCGACTTTCCGTGCATCAAATTCAGGCCCGTCAACGCAGGTAAATCTGGTTTTTCCGTCAACTGTAACCCTGCAGCCGCCGCACATACCTGTCCCGTCTACCATAATAGAGTTGAGGCTGACCAGAATTTCAACATCATAAGGAGAAGCTACTCCTGCTCCTACTTTCATCATTATCGGAGGCCCAATGATCACGACTCTTGCAACCTCTTCACCACTGTCCAGAATCTGTTTCATTATGTCGGTCACAAACCCATGGTGCCCTTTTGAGCCGTCATCGGTTGCAATATACAGTTCGGAGCTGGCATCTTTCATTTCATCTTCGAGGATAAGAAGATCCTTGTTTCGGGCACCTATAATGGAAATTACCTTGTTGCCAGCTTCGCTATACGCCTTTGCCAGGGGATAAGCCGGGGCAACTCCTACCCCTCCTCCTACAAGGATAACAGTACCGAGTTTCCTTACATCGGCAGGGGTGCCAAGAGGCCCGACGAAGTCTTCCAGAAACTCACCTGCAGAAAACTTTGCAAGCTGTTTTGTAGTCTTGCCCATCTCCTGAAATATTATATTTACTGTGCCCTCGCCTTTGTCAAAATCAGCAATAGTAAGGGGGATCCTTTCCCCCTTTTCATCAATTCTGAGGATTATGAACTGTCCGGCTTTTGCAGCCTTTGCCACGTCAGGGGCGTCTATTACCATCCTGTGCACTGACGGAGCGATTTCTTCCTTTTTCAGTATTTTATATGCCATGAGATCACATTTTCCTGGGTAAAAGCGATTTTTTTAGAGTAAATGAATAGATAAATTTTGATATCGCGGATCTCCTCGCGGATTTTTTCTTAGACCCGAGCTTTTCCGCCTGGACGTTCTCCTTTACTGATTAATGGGATATATAATCTCCCAAATAATTTTAGTTATTTTGTCTGTCTGGATCATTTTTTATTGAATTGTAAGTGCCCTTTTTGCCAATACTTCCTTTTAAAAGAGTCTGAGTATTCTTCAACTTTTTGGCCATTGTTGCAATAATTTAATAAATCTAGTGGGTATAATAAATTAAGGGGTAATCCCTGAACAGATTATATCAGGAAATTGATTGGCGGAGAGGAGGGATAAAGTAAACTCAGTGCAAACTATATCCAGATAGACAACCGAATTTTATGGCCGTATTTGAACTTGAAAATTTAAAAGCTTTGCCTGAAAGAGAAATTTGTCCGCTGTGTTGCTATAAAAAGCTCAATGGCTGTGAAATCTGGATGATTTCGTTCTGACAGGCAGAAAAGGAAATACAAGCGAGAAATTTATACATATACGGGGGTTAATCAAATGCCTGAAGAAAAAAGAGAAGGTACAAAGGGAGAAAAGTTAGAGGAAAAGAAAGGGGAAGAAGTAGCCGACGTCGATCCTATTCATCCTACCGAAGCACGGGGTGGCAAGAAGAGATCGCTCCTTGACACCTGCAAATAATTTCACTTATTTTTACTTTTTTGCCGGGATAAATTAAAAAACGGAACGATCAAATGAGCTATAGAAGGGATTGCTTATGGTACAGAAAACTGAGACTAAGTCTCCGGGCCCGATGGGAAAAGAGGTCAAGACAATGAAGAAACCTCTCATAAGCTGTGATAAATACGATGAAGAAGAACGAAAGGCCCTTTATGGAGAAGAAAAAGAGTCTTGAACACTTTTTAAGTCAGGAAAGGAAGAACAAAGGAAAAATTCCAGATAAAGGTTCTTTATTGAACCTTTGCGCCCTTTTCCTTCCACTTTAAGCATTTATTTCTTTTAGCTCACTGTTCTCCTCTTTGTTTTCTTGATCCTTTACCCTGCTTTATCTACCAGATTCCATTGTCCTACTTTTTTCTAGGTTCCTTAATTTTAGTTCTCGTTTGCTGGAAAACAGCTATTGCACCTGTGATGGTACTTCTCCTACATATAAGGATCAGAGAACAGTTTCAAAGCGCCTGAAAGCGCCAACTGAAAGCCTGTACTTAACTGAAAATATCAATGTAACTAAAAGCACAATATAAATGAAAACATGGATAACTGAAACATAATGTAAAATAACTGAAACATAATGTAAACGAAAACGCAGGTGTAACTGGTATCTTCGAAAAGATATACCAGCAATCAGTAATAATCTCTTTTAAAAGAATACTATACCTGCCATGCAGGGGATGAGTAGATTCAATGTTTTCCTGTGCAAAGATTATTTAATGACTTTCATTATATATTGCTCTAATCCTGTGCTTTCAGCGTATCTGCACCCCTCTTTATCTAGAACTTAATCTGTTATAGGATGAATTTAGTTGACTATAGGATCCAAGTTATTATAGAACTAATAATCTGCTATGAATTTAATCAATATAGAATCTAATAAAATCTGTATACCTTCAATTTGATTATTAAGATGGCATCCATTTTAACCAATATCTAAAGGAGATGACAGGTATAAAATCAATAATTCTTGCAGGCGGCTCAGGAACACGACTCTGGCCTCTCAGCCGAGAAATGTATCCCAAGCAATTTTTAAAGTTTGGAAGTACGTCTCTTTTTCAGGAAACCGTCCTTCGGTGCCTTGAAGTATCTGATATTTCCGAAGTTTTTGTTGTAACGAATGAAGCTCAGAAATTTTTCGTAATCGGGCAGATTGAGGAAATAGGGTACTCAATCCCTCGAGAGAATGTATTAATTGAGCCCGAAGGCAAGAATACTCTCCCTGCAATCTTCTTCGGAATGAAAGAAATTGAAAAAAAATATGGGCACTCTGTAGTTGGAATCTTTTCTTCGGATCATGTCCTTGATAAAGGTGCAATGCAGACAATTGCTTCGGCTGAAGAGCTTGCTTCGGATTATCTGGTTACTTTCGGGGTTGTTCCTAATTTTCCTCATACAGGATATGGTTATATTAAAACCTCAGAAGCCTGCGGGCCAGGTTACAAGGTTTCGGAATTCAGAGAAAAGCCGGATTTGGAAACCGCAGAGAAATATATTCAGGAAGGCTGCCTCTGGAACAGCGGGATGTTCCTTTTCGACACAGCACTTTTCTTTGAAGAAGTTAAAAAACACGCACCGCCTGTTTTCACCTGCTTTGAAAACGGGAAGGATATCAATGAGGTTTATGCATCTGTGGACAGGGTTTCCATTGATTATGGAATAATGGAAAAATCCGATAAGGTCGCAGTTGTAAAACTTGAGCAGAAATGGAGCGACCTGGGAAACTTTGCGGCAATTTATGACGAGTTTGAAAAGGATCCTGTAGGAAACGTAATCCATGAATGTGATCCTTTGCTGCTCAACTCCGATGGAAATCTCGTATATTCGAGTTGTGGTAAGCTTGTTTCACTCATTGATATAAAGGACATGGTTATTGTCGATACCAGTGATGCTCTGTTAGTCTGCCCTAAATCCAGCAGTCAGAAGGTAAAGGAGATTGTCTCAGCTCTTAAAGACAGAAACGATGAAAGAGCATACATAGGACAAACCGTCTATAGGCCCTGGGGTTCGTATACCTTACTTGAAGTATCTCCAAAGCATAAGATCAAAAATATCACAGTACATCCCGCCCATAAATTGAGCCTCCAATTGCATTACCATCGCAGTGAGCACTGGGTGATTGTTAAAGGTATGGCCTGCGTGGAAGTAAGCGGACAGCAGTTCTTCCTGAGACCGGGAGAGAGTACTTTTATCAGTGCAGGAGAAAAACACAGATTGTCCAATCCCGGAAAAATCCCGCTTGAGATTATTGAAGTGCAGTTAGGGGAGCTTGTAGACGAAGCGGATATTGTCAGGTTTGACGATGTCTATGGGAGGAGCTGAGAAGTGTGAAAATAATAGATACTAAAATAAGCGATCTTTTTGTACTCGAGCCTAAAGTCTTTGAAGACGACCGGGGTTATTTTTTTGAAAGTTATAATAAATTAACGCTGGATAACCTTTTAGGAAAAGAATACTCTTTTGTTCAGGATAATGAGTCAAAATCTTCTTATGGGGTAATTCGTGGTCTACACTACCAGCTGGCTCCTTTCAGTCAGGCGAAACTTGTAAGAGTTTTGCAAGGGAAAGTATATGATGTTGCAGTAGATCTAAGGAAAAATTCTCCTACTTTTCTGGATTGGATTGGGGTTGAACTTTCTGCTGAAAACAAAAGGCAGTTTCTAATTCCTAAAGGCTTTGCCCATGGATTTTCCGTACTGAGCGAAACTGCCATCTTTCAATACAAATGTGATGAATACTACCATCCTGAGGCTGAAGCAGGAATTATCTATAACGATTCGTCGTTGAATATTGACTGGAAGATAAAAGCTGAGGATATAAAGAGTTCTCCGAAGGATCTGCTACTCCCAAAGTTAGAAGAAGCTAAAATGAATTTTTAAACTTGGGCAAATTTTAATCCATCAGTCTTAATTTATTGGTACGTATTTTTTATTAACGTACCAAATATTTATTACCGTACCAAGGGGTGACCTAAATGAGACTTCTGGTTACAGGGGGCTGCGGATTCATAGGCAGCAACTTTATTCGTTACATGCTCGAGAAGTATCCCAACTACCAAATTGTAAACCTTGACAAACTAACCTATGCTGGAAATCCAGCTAACCTCAAGGATATCGAAAATAACCCCAATTACTCTTTTGTGCAGGGGGATATCTGTGATTTCCGAGTTGTCAATGAAGTAATGAAAAAAGTCGATTATGTTTTGCATTTTGCAGCTGAAAGTCATGTTGACCGCTCAATTGAGGACGGTTCGGTTTTTGTCAGGACAAATGTGCTTGGAACAAATACTCTTCTACAAAGTGCGCTTGCAAATAATATCAAGAAATTTGTCCATATCTCAACTGATGAAGTATATGGCAGTATAAAAGAAGGTTCTTTTACTGAAAAGGACAATCTGAACCCTTCAAGCCCTTATTCTTCAAGCAAAGCAGGTTCCGATCTTCTTGCAATGTCCTACTATACAACTTACGATCTGCCAGTTTGCATAACTCGGTGCACAAACAACTTCGGGCCTTATCAGTACCCTGAAAAACTAATTCCATTTTTCATCAGCAGATTGATGGAAGGCAAAAAGGTTCCTGTCTATGGCACTGGCCTGAATATCCGGGACTGGATTTATGTTGAAGATCACTGCTCTGCAGTCGATTTTGTCCTTCACAATGGGAGCAGTGGAGAAATCTACAATATAGATGGTGGAAACGAGCTTACAAACCTTGAAATCACTCACCGTATTCTTAAAATGCTTGGTAAAGACGAAGCTTCAATCGAATACGTTGAAGATCGAAAGGGACACGATTTCCGTTATTCGCTCGATGGTAGCAAACTTGAGAAAATGGGCTGGAAACCAAAATATGATTTTGATACTGCCCTTGAGCAAACAGTCAGATGGTATGTGGAAAACAAATGGTGGTGGGAACCATTAAAAAGTTAATTATCGGTGCCGACGGGATGCTTGGATTCGATCTTTGCAAAGCGTTTCCAGACGCTGTGAAACTGACACATAAAGATATTGATATTACAGATCGAGAGCAAGTGCTTAAATCCATACGAAAAGTAAACCCGAATCTGGTAATAAATGCAGCAGCCTATACTGATGTTGACGGCTGTGAAGACCATCAGGAACTTGCACTTAAGGTTAATGGGTATGGACCGGGGTATATTGCTGAAGCCTGCAATGAGATAGGTGCAACCCTCGTACACTTCAGCACGGACTACGTATTCGATGGGTCAAAAAAAGAGTATATAGAATCCGACACTCCTGATCCTATTAATGTGTATGGTCGTTCAAAACTTCTTGGTGAACAGAAAATTGCAGAAAATCTGGAAGATTATAGAATTATCCGAATTTCCTGGCTTTTTGGTACGCATGGAAAAAACTTTGTAGAAACAATGCTGAGATTATCCGGTGAGATGGCTCAGGTCAAAGTTGTTAATGATCAATTTGGGAAACCCACCTATACCGTAGATCTCGCGAATAAGATCATGGAGATTGCTGAACTTGAAGCCGGGATATACCATGTGACAAATGAGGGTATATGTTCCTGGTATGAGTTTGCATCAGCCGCCATAAGTAATACTGTTCCCTGTACAAGTGAGGAATTTCCAAGAAAAGCCAGGCGTCCAAAGTATTCGGTTCTTGTAAATACTAAAACTAACCCTATGAGGCATTGGAAAGAAGCAATTAAGGATTATCTGAAGGAGAGAAATGCATGAAAGGCATAATACTCGCAGGCGGTACCGGCAGCAGGCTCTACCCCCTGACTAAAGTTACAAATAAGCACCTATTGCCTGTTTATGATAAGCCAATGATATTTTATCCAATACAAACTCTCATTAATGCAGGTATCAAAGAGATAATGATCGTATCCGGTCGAGGTCATGCCGGACATTTTCTTGAGCTTCTTGGATCAGGCGCAGATCTTGGGGTTAAATTTACTTATGAAATTCAGGAAGAAGCCGGAGGGATCGCACAGGCCTTAGGCCTTGCAGAGCGTTTTGCGGATGAAGACGATGTAGCAGTGATCCTTGGCGATAATATTTTCCAGGACAACATTAAAGAGGACGTCTCAAACTTTAGAGGTGGCGCCAGAATTTTCTTAAAGGAAGTACCGGATGCCCACAGGTTTGGAGTAGCTGAGCTTAATGGTGACAAGGTAATAGGAATCGAGGAAAAACCTCGGGAGCCCAAAAGCAATTTTGCAGTTACCGGTCTTTATATATATAGTAATCATGTATTCAAAATCGTTAAAACCCTCAAGCCCTCTGCGCGAGGAGAGCTTGAGATAACTGATGTCAACAATTATTTTGTTAATAATGGAACTATGGAATATCGTATCCTAGATGGTTTCTGGAGTGACGCAGGCACCTTTGAAAGTCTATTGAGGGCTAGTTTGTTAATTGCAGGTGAAAAAAAGTAAAAGGGATAAATAATAACCTGAGTCTTAGATTCTTTTAAAGGATAGTTATTAACTAAAAGAATTAAGTTATGAATTATTTAGCGGATAATTATTTTTATTTATTCTAACTTGCAGTATTAGAATTAGTATCTCTCGTGTGTTTAAAGTCCGAACTCAAGATAATTTATGTCCAGTGTGATTAATGGAACATAACTATAATACGCAATTGATCGTTAGACCATGTTTAACATAGCTACTATTTTCTCGAATATATTAAAGATAGACACTATTCAGCGCCAGAGCATAATAGCATTATTTTGGCAGATTGCTTTTACAGCCATAGGTTTCCTAAGCACGATGTATTTTGCACACACTGTAGGAGCAGCAATTCTCGGCTCATATTTCTTATTTTTAGCATACTATGGTATTACAAGCATGTTTATGGACGGGGGATTTGGTGGAGCTGCAATTAAACGTATCAGTGAAGGTGAAGAACCTGATGCGTATTTCAGCGCATATTTTATGCTGCGATTAGTGTTTACTATAACGGGAGTACTTATTTTGCTCTTACTTAAAGACTACTTTTCGGACCTTAATGGGTCAGGAATGTTTGTCTGGCTGCTTGTGGCATTATTAGTCTCAATGGTTGTAGGTCCTATCTCCACTGGGGTTTCTGGCCAGGGTAAAATGGGGATACGAAATACCTGTGAAGGCATAAGCAATATCTTACGAGTTATATTACAGGTTCTAGCAATATACTTTGGGTACGAAACTGGAGGGCTTGCTGGCGGCATGGTAGCTGGAATGATTGGGGCAGCTATCATCGAATTCCGGTTTTTTGATCTGCATTTTGCGCCTTTCAAATGGGATCATATAAAAAGTCTATCTGTATTTTCTTTCTGGCTATTTTTAACAACTAGTGGAGCGCTCGTATTTTCACAAGCGGATACTGTACTTATTGGATATTTTATGGATACTGAAGATGTAGGTATCTACAGGATAGCACTCCAGTTTACGTCTGTTGCCACATTTAGTTCATACGCTATAAGAAGTACACTTTGGCCCAGAATAAGCCAGTGGGGTAAGGCCAATGAGATTTATCTTATAGAAGAGTCTCTAGCTCGTGCAATAAGCTACTCTTTACTACTGGCAATTCCAGTATTTGTGGGCGGGGTATTGCTTGGAGACCATTTACTAAATTCTTTCTATGGTCCAGAGTTTGTACAGGGCTATTATACATTTGTAATACTTCTTGCCGTACAGATAGTAAATGTATTTCAATATTTTTTTACAATGTACTTGGATGGACTGAATTATCCTAAAGAATCGTTTAAAGTTACGGCAATTGGAGTTGGAGCAAATATTCTCCTGAATATAATATTAATTCCTTTTATGGGTATAAATGGCGCAGCTATCGCAACTCTGGCAACAATGACACTAAATGCCTTACTTGCTTGGCAAGTTTTATCAAAATATATGGTAATCCGATTGGAACTCAGTTGTTTGCTAAATATTGTAGCAGCTTCGGTCATAATGGGATTACTTATTGAGTTGTATTGTTTATTCATGCCTCTATCCAATATATGGTTTACAGTAACCCCAGTTATTTTTGGAGCGTTGATATATGGCTTCTTAGTGTTAAAACTAGATAGAAAAGTGTGCGATGAGATGAGACATATTGTGGAAAGGGTAGGTATAGGCTTTATCTGGCCAGACTGGCTGTGAACTGACGTTGGACCAAAATACTGTTAACACAATCAGTAATTCTAGTACGTATGAATAAAAAAGGGATCTTTTATGAATATTGACGCTCCTAAAGTATCGGTTGTCATGCCTGTATATAAAGGTGACAAACATCTTTCAGATTCAATAAATAGTATCCTTAATCAAACATTTTCCAATTTAGAATTTATAATTATTTGTGATGATCCAACTGATGAAACGCGTAACATTCTTGACAAATATCAACAAAATGACTCTAGAGTAAAGATTTATTATCAGGGACGGCAAGGATTGGTTAATTCACTCAATAAAGGCATCTCCGTTGCAGAAGGAGAATATATTGCCAGAATGGATGCAGACGACATCAGTTTACCAGATAGATTGGAAAAACAAGTTGAATTTATGAACAGAAGCCCTGAAATTGGAATATGTGGTAGCTGGGTTAAAACTATTGGAGATCTCTCAGGGCTTGTCTGGATATTTCCGTGTGATCACGAAACTATACAATCGAGAATGCTTTTTGAAACCGTAATTGCTCACCCGAGTATAATCGCAAGAAGGGATCTGTTTTTAAATAATGGGTTTGCTTATAAGCAAGAAGAACTGTATGCTGAGGATTATGGGTTATGGGTTCGTGCTGCAAAAGAAACAAGACTAGCAAATATACCTAAAATTCTGCTACATTACAGAATACATGAGTCAACTTCAGACAGAAATAAGCAGAAATATGTAGCTAATAATATCAGGCTCGCCCAAATTAAAGAATTGGGTATTAACCCAACAGAAGAGGAGTTTGAAATTCATGAGGCACTTAGTTATTATGTCATCCGTCATAATAGAAAATTTATACTTGAGGTAATCTTTTGGCTTGAAAAATTGAGAACCTCTAATTTTGAAATGAAAATATATCCTGAACCTGCTTTCTCGACTGTCCTGGGACAACAATTATACTTTGTCTGCAAAAATTCAACATATTTAGGCTTTGACTCATGGAATTTGTTTAATGAATCTAAACTGAGTAAATCAGTAGGCTTATCAATTGCTCAAAAAACTAAATTTTTGCTAAAGTGTATAATTAAATAACTTTAAAAATATGAAAACTTTTGTTTTATTTAAAATTGTTAAATTATTTACGTTTGGATTTAATTGCCAGGCTGTTAGAAATGCTATTTACATTTGTAGTCTACAGTATGAAAGGTAAAAATTAAGCGGACTCTATCCTCTTAAATCAAAGACTTAAACAAATTGTTTAAATCTGCAACAAAACAGTATTGGAATCAATTTACTAATAAGTAATCAATCTCAGAATCAATTCATTATCAATGAGTAACCTGTCCCGGTATCAATTTATTACCAATGAGTAATAATTTCAGAAATGGATTTTTATGACTAAAGACCCAATTAGTCGTCAGGAATAGAATCTTGGGGCGTATTTTTAAGATTATTTCTTGAACAGATATAGTTATAGTTTAGATTAAATTTTTGAGATCAATTTTGACTTCTTAGCTACCATGGTGTATAATGTTTAAAATATATGAAGCATTTTAAAATATACGTTTCCTTATCATAAGTAAAAATAATTATATTCGTGGATATTGGACTAAATACTTAAGTACAGATTTAAAATAAGTACAGATTTAAAAACCATATTAAATCTATTTTGTAATGGTGGACTATATTTGAAGATGGATATCCTATATATGCGCATTAATAATTTCTTAGAAAAAATGTTTCAACCCCTAGAAGTACCTATAATACTTACTGGCAGACTTGTAGGCTTCTTATTTATTCCATTTTTCAGATCGCAGTTTTTTTTCTTATTCCCGACTTATCATATAGGGGGAGCTGAAAAGGTTCATCTTAAAATTGTTCATTGTCTAAGAAAGTGCAATCCTGTAGTATTTTTCACTAACAGATCAATAAATTCAGCACTGAAAAACCAATTTATTCAAAGTGCTAAAATATTTGACTTAGGTCATTTTAACTATTTTGACAATCGTGTATACATTAATTTTTGGGTTGGTGTGTTATGCACAATTATAAATAACAATAAAACTTGTGTGGTATTTGGATGCAATAATGTGCTTTTTTACAAGTTAATTCCATATTTGAAGCCTCAAATTTGCTGTATTGATCTCATACATGCTTTTGGGGGTGGAATAGAAGATGTTAGCCTTCCTTACGTAAATAGATTAAACAAAAGAGTTGTAATTAATAAACGTACGATGAATGACTTAAAGAATCAGTACCGCTTAAACGGTATAACTGAAAAAATGAATGAAAGAGTATTTTTAATCGAAAATTGCGTAAAAATTCCGGAACTAGTTAGAAGGAAAAATAATAAATCTACTTTAAAAGTTCTTTATGTAGGTCGCGGCTCTGAAGAAAAGCGAGTTAATTTAATAGGAAAAGTTTCTCATCTTTGTTATCTAAGTAATTTGCCAGTTGAATTCACTTTAGTCGGCGACGTCAAGGATTCAGTGGACGAACAGTACAGAAGGTATTGTAATTTCCTAGGCGAGCTGGCGGATGAAAAGCAAATCTCTGAAATATATAGTAATTCAGACATATTGCTACTTGTCTCGAGTAGAGAAGGTTTTCCTTTGGTTATAATGGAAGCAATGGCTCATGGTATTGTAACTATAAGCACTGATGTAGGAGGCATTTCAGAGCATATTTGTAATGAACACAATGGTTTTCTTATAAAGAATGAAAGCGATGATCTTATAGTTAAAAATGTATTCGAAGTTTTAAGTAAACTTACTTTAGATAAAATTTTGATGGATAAAATCTCTCACGAAGCTTACGAATATGCAAAAACAAATTTTAACTGTAATAAATTTTGTTCTGAATATAAAAACCTAGTTTGGGGTAAGTAATCGTTTTAACCTTTGGAAACGTGACTTAAAAGTGAGTGCTTGATTCGGCAAAATGGATAAATGAATAAATTCATACAAAAAAACTAGAAGAATGAATATACTACGACTATTGTTAAAGCTTAAATTATATAAATAATAAATAAATAAATAAATAAATAAGTTAAATAATTTGCTTATAAAATATCAGCTTCAGTCGTATTAGAGCTTTAGTCATATTAGATATTCCTATAATAAAGCCGTGAGCCTAGTTCCATTTCTATGCACATGAAAATCTCCTGCTAAATATGTGTGTAAACTTGGATAGTTAAACATAAACTCTAACATTAATAGTTAAAATCACCTGATTTGGCAGCTAGTGGAATCAAACTTATATGTTTAAATTTTTGGAACTGGGGAAGGAAATAATATGTGTAATCAAAATCCAAAAGTAAGTGTAGTTATCCCAACATATAACAGAGCTCATTTATTACCCAAAGCTATTCAGAGTGTTTTGAATCAAACTTACCAGGATTTGGAAATTGTTCTTGTTGATGATGGCTCGACAGATAATACTGAAGAAGTCATAAAGGATTTTAAAGATGAGAGGATACGGTATATAAGACATAATCAAAACAAGGGGGCTTCAGCAGCAAGAAACACTGGAATTAGAGAATCAAGAGGAAAATACATTGCATTTCAGGATAGTGATGATGAATGGTTTTTAGATAAACTTAAGCAACAAATAGAAGCTTTTGCTGATACTTCTCCAGAAGTTGGAATTGTTTATTCTGGATTTTACAGAATCGAAGCTGATAAAAAAATATATCTGCCAAATGATCATCTACCTCAAAAAGAAGGAAACATACATAATGAACTTCTTGAAGGAAATTTTGTTGGAACACCAACTGTCCTTGTAAAAAAAGAATGTTTCGAAAATAAAAAATATTTCGATGAAAATCTTCCTGCCTTAGAAGACTGGGAGTTATGGATCGAGCTCTCTAAATATTATCTATTTAAATACATTAATAAGCCTCTTTTATGCTCATATTCTACGCCCAACAGTATAAATTTAAATGAAAATAATATGCTTAAGGCTCATGAAATTATTTTACTCACACATTTAGATGATTTTAGTAAAAACAAAAAAAATTTATCTGAACACTATTACGATATTGGTACTGGATTATGCTCTATTGGCGATTTCAATAATGGAAGAAATTATCTAATAAAATCTATGAAAGCGTACTATTTTAATCTTAAAACAATTACAGTTCTTTTTATATTATTATTTGGTCAAAGTATCTATTTTAAGTTTAGAGATTTACATCGAAAAATAGGGCATAGATCATGAATCCAAAAGTTGCCATTATAATTCTTAATTGGAATGGTTGGGAGGACACTATAGAATGTTTGGAATCTGTTTTTCAGATCACATATCCCTTATACGAAGTTATTATAGTAGATAATGGCTCAAAAGATGATTCTATACAAAAAATAAAAAACTATGCAGAAGGGAAAATTAAAATTAAGTCTAGATTCTTCCATTATTTACCCGAAAATAAACCGATTTATGTTAGAGAATATTCTAAAGATGAGCTAGATACCTCAATTTCAATAAAAGAAAACATTAAAAATCCGGTTTCAAGAAAAAACCTGATTCTTATAAAAAACGATGACAATTATGGCTTTGCTGAAGGAAACAATATTGGCATTAAATTCGCTTTAAATAACCTTAATTCGGATTATATTCTATTACTTAATAACGATACAGTTGTTGATCCTTATTTTTTAAATGAACTAATAAATGTGGCAGAAAGTGACTTGCAGATAGGAGTATTGGGACCAACGATATACGAATATAAAAATCCTCAGGAAATTCAATCTGCTGGTGTAAAAATTCATTGGAATAAAGGTGAAGTAATTAACCTGACACAGCAGGAAAGTAAATATTTGGACGAGCCCGAAAATATTGACTGTGTAATGGGTTGTGCACTACTTGCAAAAAGCGAACTGTTCAATAAGATTGGGTATCTGAATAAAGATTATTTTGCGTACCTTGAAGAGACTGAGTGGTGTGTACGTGCTCATAAAGCACTGTATAGAATAGTCTACGTGCCAAAAGGAAAAATATGGCATAAGGGTGGCGCTACAAGCAATAAAATAACCGGTTTTACTTTATTCCATTATACGAGGAATAAGTTCTGGTTTATGAAAAAGCATTCATCAAAACAACAATATTTTTCGTTCTTAACTTACTTTTTTGGATTTCGTGCCTGGATGGTCATTGGTGGCATCTTATACCGTCAAAAAAGTAAGGAAATTTTGCCATCTTTTATTTCTTTCTTGAAAGGAATAAGGGACGGGGTTCTGACTTAAGGTTACAATTCTTTATATACCTTTAATGTTTTTTTTGCTGAACTATCCCAACTAAACATTTTTGATCTTTTCAGTCCTTTTCTGACCAACTCTTCTTTGAGATCATCATTCTGTAGTACTTCGTACATTTTTTCAGCAAAATCCTCAACATTATAAGGATCTGCCTGAATTGCAGCATCTCCGACAACTTCCGGTAGTGAGGAGGTATTTGATGTTATTACCGGGGTTCCACATGCCATTGCTTCCAGAGGAGGTATCCCAAAGCCTTCATATAAAGAAGGGAATACGAACAAATCCACAGCGTTGTAGATATCTGCTAGTTCGGTTTCTGATACATATCCCGTAAAGATAATATTATTCTGTAAGTTCAGAGCCTCTATCTGTTTAAGGAGCTTTTTCCTTACGAACAGGTAATTTGGGGTCCCTACTTTCAACAGTTTTACATTAGGAATTTTTGCTTTTAATCTGCTGAATGAATTTAGTAAAAATTGAAGATTTTTTCTAGGTTCTTCAGCTCCAACATATAGGATTACTTTCTCAGCTTCTCCTATCCTGTATTTATTTAAAGCTGTTTTATTTCTAATTTGATAGTATAGACTGTGGTCTACCGCAGGGGGTATGACTTCTATTTTTTCTTCTGGATATCCTATGTATTTACTAATATCCTGTTTAGAGAATTCGGAGACCGTAATTATTTTTTCTGCTTTTCTCAATCCTCTTGCATTAAGTTTCCAGAGAGGGTTTAGAGTCTTGTAATATGCTATAGGTATGATATCATGGCAGGTAACAATGGTTTTTTTCATATCAATTAATTCAAGAAGAAATGCCATATCTTGCCGAGTTATGTGCTTAACATTATTCTCAATTATTTTCTTCTTTACAATGAACGGATATGCAGAATATTCAAAAATCTTGTTAATTCCGGGAATTTTAGATATATTAGGATATTCTATCCGATTTAATTTAACATTATCTAGCCTGTTATGGATTTCACTTTGATATTTTGACATCCCGAATATTTCAACTGTTTTCAGGCCATTTATATAATCAATTTTCATAGTTCAGTTCCCCAAAAACCCGGAATTCTTTATAAAGTTTCTTGATTTAAAAGAACAATCTGTTATTACCTTGAATAATTTAGTCTTTATTCTGCAGGTACTCTCTTTCAATTCTGGCTGAAACTTCATTCCAATCCATTATATTTTTGTCTATCCTGAAGTTTCCATTTTTTTCCTCTCTCATGATCTCCTTCAGTGCTCTGGCTACTTTCTCCTTTGAAACGGGGTTTTCAATCCCAATACAATTCTTTCCGTCCACAAATTCCTCAAGTGCACTGCCTTTTGCCACAATACACGGAACTCCCGCAGCAAGAGCCTCAGCAACCGTTATTCCATATGCTTCGTGAGAGGAAAGCATCAAAAAGATATCCGCACCTGCATAGCATTCAAGCAGTTCTTTCCTGGAAAGATCTTTTAACCATTCAACCCTTGCTTCCACCCCTAAACTTTTTGCCATACTACGAAGTTCAGATTCGTACGGACCCTTTCCGACGATCCTCAACCGGAAATCCTGAAGTTCAGGTAAACTCTGGATAATATACTGTATCCCTTTATATTCTTCCAGGCGACCCACATAGAGAAGAAGCTTTTCTCTTCTGGCTTTCTTTTTTGACTCTTTTCCCGGCTGCTTTAGATTTTCGAATTCTTTAAGATTTATGCCATTAGGAATTTTTATGGTTTTTTCGGCAACCTTAAAATCCGATTCTACAAGTTTCTTTTCATACTCTGATACACATATCACCGAGTCAGCTCTGGAGAAGATCATCTTCCCAAGAAGCCTATAAGGTTTGTGCAGTAAGTCCCGAAACGCAGTATGGCCGTGTCGGTGATAATGCGGCGTAAATACCAGTTTTCCACCATGCCTTTCCAAGGATGCGAAGAATGCAGGAAACGCATGATAACTGTGTGCATGAATTACATCATAATCGTGCTCTTTAAGATAGGTGTAGATTTGGGGAGCTAAATAATACGCATTTCCAGGAGCAAAAGATCTGAACCTGAGAACTTTTACTCCGTTTACAATCTCTCGCTTACTCAATTTTCCCGTGGGATCAGTTGTTATGACCTCAACATCATGTCCTGCTTTAACCAGCCTTTCACTAATTTCTCTGACATGAGTTTCCACTCCCCCTATATCAGGGTAGTAACGGGGACAGATCTGGGCTATTTTCAAGGCTGAACCTCTTTTAACTGGAACCTATACGCAGTAATGCATTAGCTTAATATAAAGATAATGTGATAGTTTAGACAAATGACATCCAACAAACGCATTTGCATAGTCGGACCTTCGAAACGTTTTTTAAGCGGTATCAGTTATTACACTATCCGTCTGGCAAATGCCATGTCTATGGAAAAAGACGTTTCAGTTGTCTGCTTCCGACAGCTGCTTCCAACTTTTCTGTTTCCTGGGAAATCCCATGTTGGAAAAAATATTTCCGATCTGAATTTTTCACCCGACATTCCTGTTTTTGACGGCATGGACTATAACAACCCTCTGACCTGGATTCAAGCGTACAGTTTTCTTAAAGCACAAAAACCGGACATCATAGTTTTGCAGTGGTGGACTTCTTCGGTTGCACATATGCAACTTCTGCTGAAGCTCTTTGCCGGTTTGCTGAATAAACCGAAAATCATAATAGAATTTCACGAAGTGGTGGATCCGTTTGAAGAATCAATACTTCCGATCCGTTTATACTCGAAAATAACAGGAAAACTGCTTCGTAAAAACCTTGATGCATATATTACTCATTCAGAATCCGATAAAGAGCTTGTTGCAAAAAGATATTCTATTGCCCCTGAAAAAATCCATGTGATCCCGCACGGGCTTTACGACCAGTACGGAGAATTGCTTGATATAAAAGAAGCAAGAAAAAACCTCTCAATAAAGGACGATTTTGTTATTCTTTCTTTCGGTTTAATTCGAAAATATAAGGGAACTTCCTATCTAATTAGAGCCTTTGAACAGCTACCTACCGAGATTATCGAAAAAAGCCGGTTGTTAATTGTCGGGGAAATCTGGGAAGATCGAAAGGAATTGCTTGGCCAGATAAAGGCTTCTCCCTTTTATAAACACATTACGCTAGTAGACGAATACGTTCCTGATGACAAAGTAAATGTATATTTCAGTGCTGCAGATGTGGTAGTTCTGCCTTACTTGAGGGCTTCTCAGAGCGGAATTGCCCATATCGCCATGTCCTTTGGAAAACCTGTTATTGTTTCTGAAGTAGGCGGCTTGAAAGAATCGATGGCTAAATATGAAGGAACTTTTTTTGTTCCGCCAGGAGATGTCGATTCTATCAGAAAAGCTATTCTCAACCGGTTTGGAGAAAGAAAGCATTACGAAGTTCCGGACCAGAAATGGGATAGAATTATAAACTGTTACATTGAATTAATACAAACTATGTAATTTTCTTTTTAGTAATTTCATTTAAATTTATAAAGTTCGTTTTATAAAGGGGTTACTATGAGTCCTCAGGATCGTCCTGTATCGTCATTTAAAAAGAAAATGAAATCCAGCTGGCCTTATACTCTGACGGTTGCGATAATTGGTTTTGTGTCTTTATGGGTTAGAATTCTTCCTTCAGATAAAGTACTTTTACCTGGCGGGATTGTGAAGTTCACGACCAATGATGCGTGGTACCATATGCGTACCTTATTTGTCCTGCTTGAAAACTACCCCAACAGGATGTTTTTCAATCCCATGACCAACTATCCTAACGGGAGTTACATACACTTCGGCCCATTGTTTGATCAAATGATGGCAATTACCTCCCTGATTCTGGGAATGGGAAATCCAAGCCCTCAACTGGTTAATACTATAGGAGCATATTTCCCTGCAATTTTAGGAGCTCTTACAGTCATTCCAGTTTACTACATGGGAAAATACCTTGGAGGGCATAAAACAGGAATTCTGGCTGCGATCCTGATAGCATTTGCTCCAGGGCAGTTTCTATCCCGTTCAATGATTGGCTTTACAGACCATCATGTTGCCGAGTCACTATTCAGTACTTTTTTCATGATGTTTTTCATGCTGGCCTTAATTTCAGCAAAGGAAAATAAGCTGCGTTTTGCAGATGTGTTCAATAAAAACTTTAAAGTCATAAAAGAGCCATTTATATATTCTGTTCTGGCTGGTGTCATGTATTCAGCCTACCAGCTTTCCTGGCCAGGAGGCTCGCTTTTCTTATTTATCATTCTTGTTTATGCAATATTTCAGTACATATTTGACAATTTTCAGAATGAGTCCAGCGACTACCTTGGGTTTACAGGCATAGTCACATTTTTAGTGAGTACAATACTTATCCTTCCATTTGTCCACCCGGATATGGGCTTTTCACTTTATTATTATTCATGGTTCCATGTTATCACATCCCTTGGAGCAATGGCAGGCTTTGCGGCTTTGAGTCTTATTCAAAGAGAATTCAAAAGAAAGAAAATGAAGACTTATTATTACCCACTGATAATTCTTGGAGCTGGTATTCTCGGGCTTATATTTATCAAAGTTTTATCTCCATCCCTTTATTCCCTGATTATAAACGCACCAAACACTGTTTTTGGAAGACTGCAAGGAGGACCTTCCACAATCGATGAAGCTACTTCTATATTCTACGACGTTGGTGTCTTTACCCTATCTAAAGTTTTTTCAAACTTCACTGCTACGGGATTTCTAGCGTCTCTGCTCGGGATACTTATTCTGGCTGCAAACCTGTTCAGAAAACCAAAGCCTCAGGAAGTGCTGCTTTTTATCTGGAGTCTTTTAATTCTCCTTGCAATTTACGGCCAGAACCGTTTTGCATATTACTATTCAATAAACGTTTCAGTCCTGAGTGCTTATCTGGGAGGCCTGTTACTTGAAAAAGTAAAATGGAGTGAACTTGACCAGAAGTTCAAAAGCAATCTAAAATCGCCCACGGATATCCCGAAAGCATTGAAATTCGTCAAAATAGAGCAGGTTTTTGCAGTCCTACTTATAGTGGTATTTCTGATTTATCCAGTATATGGATCTGCAATGCCGTATACAAAAATGGTATACGGCCAACCCATCCAACCCTGGGAAGAAGCTTGTGTTTGGCTTAGCTCAAACACCCCGGATCCCGGAATGGATTATAATGCTGTTTATGAAGCCCCGAAAAATGGAGAAATATTCCAGTATCCTGATACTGCTTATGGGGTTATGTCCTGGTGGGATCACGGGCATTACATAGAGACAATAGGACATAGGATGCCAAATGCGAATCCGTTCCAGGCAGGAGTGGGAGGTCGCAGCGTAAGCATTGATGAAGAAAACCGGCCAGGTGCTGCAACCTTTCTCACAGCCCCATCCGAAGAAGAAGCAAGTGGTGTACTTGAAGCCATAGACCCTAGACCTGACAAGGCAGGCGCACGTTACATAATATCTGATGCCCTGATGGCCACATCAATGTTCAGGTCAATAGCTACTTGGACTCTTGACAAGGAAGGGTATTATCAATCTCACTGGACAGTAGATGGATACTGGAATGCGCCTTCAACCCGATACTTCAATTCCATGGAGGCAAGGCTGCACATTTTTGACGGAAGCGGTTTGAAACAGTACCGCATGATTCACGAGACAGGAGCCTACCAGACCGGGGAAATCTTGTATAAAAGAGCCTATAATTTCTTCTACGGGGGTAAGCTCCCTGAGGTATATACCGGTTATGTCAAGATCTTTGAATACGTTAAAGGTGCAAAAATAACAGGAACAGCTTCCTCCAATGAAACTGTTAAAATAAGCACTACTATCCTCACAGGTCAAGGACGAACCTTTGAATACACACAGTCAACAACTGCGGATTCTCAGGGCAGGTACGAATTTACAGTGCCTTATTCGACTGAGGGCCCAATTAAAGGCGAGACACAATTCGATACTGCACCCTCAGGACCATATGTGCTGAGTTATGGCGATACGACAAAAGAAGTGAGAGTAAATGAAGAAGCAGTGTTAAAAGGAGAAGAAATAAAGGTCTGAAAAGTTTTGGAATTCTGATTAAGTTAAATTCACACCTTTATTCTTTCCATTTATGTTTTTATTTTTTAAATATCCTTGGAAGATTTATTTTTTGAGATTTTTGAAAGAGCCTGCCACGTTTTAAAAATATTTGTTTTTAATATATTCGCCAGTTACATATACTTATTTATATATACCATTAATAAAGTTATTTTATATTTCTAAGGGTTTCTTAAAAAGGAAGCAAAAATATTTCACATCCGTTAAAAAGCCTACTAGTTATTACTGTTTCCAAAGTAGATAGATTGAGAAAGCCTGTCTCCTGGAAGGAGAAGCAAAATTTCGATGGGAATTCCTTGAAGACTGTCCTGTCGGTCATTATGAAAGCTGTATGAAGTTTCTGAACAGGAATGAGATAAGATTATAAATAATCATACTGAATTGCCTACATCAGACAATAATAGTATCTACATGATTTTCTTCTTCCATAAATTATATATTTAATCGCAAAAATTTACCTCTTAAAGGGGATTATTATGAGTTCTCAGGATCATCCTGTATCATCATTCAAAAAGAAAATGAAATCCAGCTTGCCTTATACTCTGGCGGTTGCGATAATCGGTTTTGTATCTCTATGGGTTAGAACACTTCCTTCAAACACAGTATTCTTACCCAATGGGTTTGTAAAGTTCGCTACAAACGACGCCTGGTACCACATGCGTACTTTAAACGTCCTGCTTGAAAATTACCCCCACAGGATGTTTTTCAATCCCATGACCAATTATCCTAACGGGAGTTACATACACTTTGGCCCATTGTTCGATCAAATGATGGCAATTACCTCCCTGATTCTGGGAATGGGAAATCCAAGCCCTCAACTGGTTAATACTATAGGAGCATATTTCCCTGCAATTTTAGGAGCTCTTACAGTCATTCCAGTTTACTACATAGGAAAATACCTTGGAGGGCATAAAACAGGAATTCTGGCTGCGATCCTGATAGCATTTGCTCCAGGGCAGTTTTTAGCCAGATCAGTGATTGGCTGGACAGACCATCATGTTGCTGAATCGTTATTCAGTACTTTCTTCATGATGTTTTTCATGCTGGCTTTAATTTCGGCAAAGAAGAAAAAGCTGAGTTTTGAAGATGTGCTTAATAAGAAATTCACTGTCTTCAAAGAACCTCTTGTATACTCGGTTTTGGCTGGAGTAATGTATTCAGCTTACCAGCTGTCATGGCCAGGAGGATCACTTTTCTTATTAATAGCTCTTGTGTACGCAGTATTCCAGTATATATTAGACACCTTCCAGAACGAGTCCAGCGATTATCTGGGGTTTACAGGCATAGTCACCTGTTTAGTAAGTACTATACTTATCCTTCCCTTTGTCCACCCGGATATGGGATTTTCTCTGTATTATTATTCCTGGTTCCATGTAGTCACCGCTATTGGAGCAATGGCAGGCTTTGTGGCTTTAAGTTTAATTGAAAGAGAATTCAAAAGAAAACAAATAAAAACCTATTATTACCCTCTAATAATCTTTGGAGCTGGAATTCTAGGACTTATAATTGCTAAAATTGTATCTCCATCCCTTTATTCCTTGATTATACATGCACCAAGCACGGTTTTTGGGACTCAACGGGGAGGGCCTTCCACAATTGGCGAAGTTACTTCCATATTCTACCAGGGTGGCGTCTTTACCCTGACAAGAGCTTTTGGAAATTTCACAATGACAGGGTTTCTTGCTTCTCTGCTAGGGATGATTATCCTTGCTGTAAATATATTCAGAAGACAAAAACCCCAGGAATTACTAGTTCTTGTATGGAGTTTCTTTATTCTCCTTGCAATTTACGGCCAGAACAGATTTGCATACTACTATTCAGTAAACGTTTCAATCCTGAGTGCATATCTCGGAGGACTTTTACTTGAAAAAGCAAAATGGAATGAACTTGACCAGAAGTTCAAAAGTAATGTAAAATCGCCTGCAGATATCCCGAAGGCTTTTAAATTCATCAAAGTAGAGCAGGTTCTTGCAGTCCTGGTTATAGTCGTATTTCTCATTTATCCAGCGTATGGATCTGCAATGCTATATACAACTGGCTCAAATGATCCTAATGAATGGTGGATGGAAGGCACAGAGTGGCTTCACTCAAACACCCCTGATCCCGGAATGAACTACAATGCCATTTATGAAGCCCCGAAAAACGGAGAGATGTTCCAGTATCCTGATACGGCATATGGGGTTATGTCCTGGTGGGACTATGGACACTACATAGAGACAATAGGGCACAGGATGCCAAATGCGAACCCGTTCCAGGCAGGAGTAGGAGGTCGCAGCGTAAGCATTGATGAAGAAAACCGGCCAGGTGCTGCAACCTTCTTCACAGCCTCATCCGAAAAAGAAGCAACTGCCGTACTCAAAGCTATAGATCCAAGGCCTGACAAGATGGGTGCACGTTACATAATGTCTGATGCTAGAATGGCTACAGAGATATTCGGGGCAATGCCTGCCTGGACTCTTGATACTGAAGGGTACTATCAGGCTTACAGGGTAGGTAACCAATATCAGACCATACCTTCAACCCGATATTTTGATTCCATGGAAGCAAAACTCCATATTTTTGATGCAAACGGCTTGAAGCAGTACAGGATGGTTCACGAAACAGGAGCCAGCCAAACTGACGAAGTCGGATATAAACAGGTCTACAATTACTTCTATGGAGGCAAGCTCCCTGAAGTGGATACGGGTTATGTCAAGATCTTCGAGTACGTCAAAGGTGCAAGAATAACAGGAACGGCTTCCCCAAATGAGACTGTTAAAATAAGCACGACA
This sequence comes from Methanosarcina sp. UBA289, assembly GCA_002496565.1. Lineage (GTDB taxonomy): Archaea > Halobacteriota > Methanosarcinia > Methanosarcinales > Methanosarcinaceae > Methanosarcina. The sequence goes on from DAKJ01000018.1 coordinate 106,677, forward strand.
ATTCTTACGAATCAGGGAAGAACCTTTGAGTACTCGCAGTCAACGACTGCAGATTCTCAGGGAAGGTACGAATTTACATTGCCTTATTCGACTGAGGGACCAATTAAAGGCGAGACACAGTTCGATACTGCACCCTCAGGCCCCTATGTGCTGAGTTATGGCGATACGACAAAAGAAGTGAGAGTAAATGAAGAAGCAGTGTTAAAAGGAGAAGAAATAAAGGTATAAAACAGTACGGAGTGTGCTATTACCACTCTCCTGCACCTCTATTTCTAATTCTTTTTTGCCTTTATTTTATCGATTCTACATTTTCAACGTTGTTTTTAAGCCGGATCTGGAGAAATTTTTACTTCATTTTCCCGCTATCTAGAAATACTATTAAAAAAACCTATTTCGCAGGTGAAGTGCAATGGAAAAACCTATCATAGGTAGAGTCTGGAAATTCGGAGACGATGTCGATACAGATGTAATCATTCCCGGAAAATACCTGCGGACAAAGGATATGCAGGTTTTTGCAGCTCATGCAATGGAAGGCATTGACCCCGAGTTTGCAAAAAAGGTAAAACCAGGAGATATTATTGTAGCAGGTAGCAATTTTGGCTGTGGCTCCTCAAGAGAACAGGCTCCCCTCGCTTTAAAACATGCAGGTGTAGCCTGCGTTGTCGCAAAATCTTTTGCAAGGATCTTTTTTAGAAATGCGATCAATGTGGGGTTGCCTCTTATAGAAGCTGATATCGAGTGCCAAGAAGGCGACGAGGTCAGGGTTGACCTGCTAAAAGGCGAGGTTACAGTTTCAGGGAAAGGCACGCTCCGAGGAAATAAACTGCCGGATTTCCTGCTCCAGATACTTGCTGACGGTGGGCTTGTAGCTCACAGGAAAAAAATTCAGAGCGAGCAAAGTAAATAATTTGATCCAAAGAAACCGATACCTATGATATTTCCTAATGAATATAAGAATGTGGGCGTAACAAAATCCTTCTGCCCGAACACTGAGGAGCCGATCTATTTCCTGACTGACTACCTGATTACAGAAAGGGAAAATCCTCAGACAGGCAGCTGCGAATATGCAGTATATCACGTGAAGAAAAGCGGAGAGGAACTGCTCAGGAAAGTTGAATCTCTAGAAATGATAGCCTCAGGAGAAGAGGTTGTAAAATATGACAGGGAACTGAATATAAAAGATCGCACACTCCTGATCGAGACTTCAGAAAAACTCTGTACCGGCAAAGTGAACACAGTAATTTTTACGGGTATGGACAAGCACGTTACTTTTGTTCATGATCCTGATCTTTCAAGCATTCTTGATCTAGAAATACTTGACGTTGCTCCTCCTTATCCTTCCTGGCTTTCCCTCGTTGTTAGAAGGCTTGAAGCTAGTGGAGTTTTCGGGGATCTACAAATCAAGTTTACTGAAAAGATAATTGACCTCAGGCGTTTCGAAGGAAAAAATACTGTTTTCCCATGCAGTGCGTCGGGACTGGAAGGCAAATGCCTGGATTCAGATGTACTCACAGAAAATGGACACTTATTGGTAGGATGCGAGATTTCAAAGACTCTTTTTGAAATGCGTTTTCCTGAACTTGAGTATTCCTTTGTAAATATCTGTCCTTTCAAGTCCGAAATAGTTGTGCCCTCGAAATCGTTTATTACTCGCTGCTGCAGGTCTGAGAATTCTGGACTTGTAAAAATTTCGGGTTTTGAAGGAGCTGTAGTCCACTGGGGAGCATCGGAGTACCAGGTTGCTGAAGCTATCCGAAAACTCGTAAGCAAGCTTAGGCAGAGTTCAGAGGAACTAAACAGCCAAACGAAGGTATAAGAGTATTAATAAAAATCCAATTACAAAACTATTAAATTTACTTAAGGGAAATTTGCACAGGTAAACTGATAATTTAAAATTGTCCTGTGCAAAATGTCCTGCTTATATAGTACCTTTTGAGCAGTGATGCTGCCTGTTTCTATCTTCCTATTTCCATCAACTGTTGATGATAAACATCTAGGATAGAGTCACTCATAGAGGTCAGGTAATAATGGTAAGCTTTTAAGTTTTTTGCCGCAAAACGTTCGCTTCAATGCGAACAGAGAATATTCACTGAATATTTGTCAGGAACCATCTTCTGTGAGAGAATCTGAGTAACTTTGAGTATTAGATCTCTATGACTAAATTGTAAAAAATTTTTCTATATATACATACTTTTTTGTATTAAAAGTTGATTTTTTCTAAAATTAGAAAATCTTATTATCTCGTAAAGACATAGTCTTAAATGATTGACCTGCAAGCGACACTCGTGAATTAAGGGGATTGAGGGGAACGTCAAAGATTTAAGTGACTTCATGAAATCGGAGGCAGGTAGCGGAGTACAAAATAAAATTAAGTCTGGGGGGTTAATGTTATGCTTTTGCTCATGCTTGCATGGCTTGTTGGATTCTTTGCGGGGGTTATCTTGCTGAAGTTCGTGTTTATAATGGTTGCAGTGCGGGCTTCGCTTGCTTATAATACAGTTATCGGACGTAATATTCAGGAGAAATATCAACAGGTGAACCTGGTACCTGATTGGGTTAAAACTTTCGCAGATGACAATATATACCAGCGCTATTCGCTTGATCCACTGCGTGTTGTAGAATATCCGGCATTTTACAGAAAAGGCTTTAAGTTTTTTAATGGAAGTCAGTATAAATACGCTATTTCTTATGATGGCACCGGTAAGTACACTGTATATAGGAAAGAGATAGCAGGGATATCGGGTAATAAAACAAAAATAATGGTTGAAGAAAAATCTGAAATTAAGGTATGAGCAGAATCAAGATATAAGCAGAGTGAAATTATCCACGCCACGATTAAATTTAAACACTGTCCGTTCTAGTCTTTTTATGCAGACTTTATGCAGACTTTTTGAACTTAGTCTGCCTGCAGTTTGGCGAGGTCTGGCTGCTCCTGATCTCCCCCATATTATTTTTTGTCAGTAACCATAACGAAGACATAGTTTTAAATCTGATTGCAGATTTATTGGATCATCAAAAGAGGAATAACCATGGTATATAGACATTTTGAGGGTTTCTATTTTCATATGTCCTCATGTGCTAAAGATTTCTAATTATCCCGAAAAATTTCATTATAAAACGAAATTGGAGTAATCACTTAATGTCCTTCCTGACTAATTTCCTTTTAGGAATCGGGCTTTCAATGGATGCATTTGCAGTTTCCATGTCCAGCAGTACCACAATAAGGCCTTTCAGGCTCAAGGATGCCCTAAAACTAGCTTCCTTTTTTGGAGGATTTCAAGCTTTAATGCCTGTGCTGGGCTGGCTTGGGGGGAGCGCAGTAAGCGGCTTTGTATCAAACTATGCTCCCTGGATTGCTTTTGGGCTTCTGGCCTTTATCGGAGGCAAAATGGTTTATGAGGCTCTTTACGGAGACCCTGATGGAAAGGTAAATTCCCTCAATTATTCGGTGCTTCTGGTGCTCGCAATCGCTACAAGTATAGACGCCCTTGCCGTGGGAATTAGCTTTGCCTTTCTCAACACGCCTATAATTGAACCTGCGATTATAATAGGCTGTGTGACCTTTTTCATGTCGTTCTGCGGAGCAATCCTGGGGTACAGAATAGGCCACTTCTTTGAGCACGAAGTCGAGATTATCGGAGGGCTGATCCTTATAGGGATAGGCGGGAAAATTCTCGCCGAACACCTGCTCTGGATCTGAGAGGCCCCTAAAAAACCTCAAAAGTTACGCCAGATTCATATACCTAAACTATAGATGCAGTTAATATGAAACTGGCTGTAATCGAAGGTGATGGGATAGGCAGGGAGGTAATCCCTGCAGCTGTCAAAGTTCTTGATGCTTTTGGGCTTGAGTTTGAGAAAGTGCCCCTGGAGCTTGGCTATACACGGTGGGAAAGGACAGGGACTTCAATATCAAATGATGATTTGGAAATCATAAAAGAGTGTGATGCAGTTCTTTTTGGGGCAATCACCACAGTGCCTGACCCTAATTACAAAAGCGTGCTCCTGACTATCCGAAAGGAACTTGATCTGTATGCCAATATCAGGCCTGTTAAACCCCTTCCCGGCATAACCGGAATCACCGGGAAAAATAATTTCGATTTTATTATTGTCAGGGAAAACACCGAAGGGTTGTATTCTGGGATTGAGGAAATAGGACCCGACCTCTCCTGGACGAAGAGAGTCGTCACCCGGAAAGGCTCCGAGAGGATTGCAGAATATGCCTGTAAGCTCGCAAAGAAAAGGAAAAATAAGCTGACCATTGTCCATAAATCCAATGTCCTGAAATCAGACAAGCTTTTCCTCGATGTTTGCAGTCAAACCGCTAGCACTAACGGTGTAGAATATGGGGATATGTTAGTTGATTCGATGGCTTATAACCTTATGATGCACCCTGAAAGGTATGATATCGTAGTTACGACGAACCTCTTTGGAGACATTTTGAGTGATATGTGTGCAGCGCTTGTAGGAAGTCTCGGTCTTGTCCCGAGTGCAAATATAGGAAATAAATATGCCTTCTTCGAGCCTGTACATGGTAGCGCGCCCGATATTGCCGGAAAGGGCATTGCAAATCCGCTTGCTGCAATCCTCTGTGTAAAGATGCTGCTGGAATGGATGGGAGAAACTCGAGCTCAAATTATCGATGAGGCAATAGCCCACGTAATTCAAAAGAGAATTATCACTCCTGACTTGGGAGGAACGGCCAGCACAATGGAAGTCGGAAACGCGGTTGCAGAATATGTGAGAAATAGTATATAAAAGAACTAATGCAGTTCAATCTAGTAAAGAAGCTCAACCGAAAAAATTTGATCGGCTTCCTGCCAGAGGAGAGTTTTTAACGTTTTAATCCCCTTTCTATAATAAGCGCAGTTACATTTTTATCAAAAATGACTGCACTTAAACTCTAATTTATCGCTAATGAATGGGGGGTTTCATTCTGCGCCAATTTTTTGATGTCTCATTACCTATTACAGAAGAAATGGTTGTATCTCCGGGAAAGCCGGAGCCTTCTATTCAGAGGTATGCCTCTGTCCCGAAGGATAAGGTAAACGAGTCTATTCTGACTTTGGGAAGTCATACAGGCACTCATGTAGAATCCAGATTGCACCTTCGGGATGGAAAAGAAGGAGTTGCTGACCTGCCTCTTGATCACTTTTATGGAAAGTGCAGGGTTTTTGATCTCACGCTGGTAGAAAGTGAAATTCACAGGCAGGACCTTGAAGAGTTTGAAATAGGGCCTGAAGGGATAGTACTTCTCAAGACTAGGAACTCGGCACTTGGTTACGTGAAGTTCCTTGAGAATTACGTGCACCTTAAAATGGATGCAGCTGAATACCTCGTCAATGCCGGAATTAAAACCCTGGGATTTGACTACTTGAGCGTTAAAAAACCTGAAGGGGACGATGAGGTCCGTGAACTACTTATAAATAATACAACTTTGTTTCTAGGACTCAATCTTACCGGTATCCACGAAGGAGAATATACATTCATAGGTCTGCCTCTTCGTATAGATACGGATGGAGCACCGGCAAGAGTGATACTTGTTAGAGAATAATATACTTCAGAATAAAGGCCAAGAAAGGCAGTAAATAATAATTAGAGCGGATATCAAAAAGAGTTAGAAGGGCAACTTTCCGGTTTCAAGAAGTCCTTCCGGTTTATTTTTGCCTTTCAGTTCCTATTTTTAATTTTTAGCTTTTAAGTTGTTTTTCGTACTTACCTAAAAATTATTCCTTTCTTCCAAACTTTCTTTTCCCTACCTGATTTCTCTGGAATGTTTGCTTATATTCTCTAAAAAGTTCAAAATGCTCATAGTAATGGGCTCTTTCGATAATATCTTCAAAAAACTTGTCCATGTTGATTCCCCCAAATCCATATGATATTTATCTCTCATAGTTATAAATATTTGTCACTGAAGAAGCAAATATTTCAAAAAATAGTTTTAAATATCAACCTTGAAGTTTACCTAATGGAGTTGGAATAGAACTTACAGGCTGAAATGGAACCGGTTGAAAAGTGAGTTTCTCTCCGCCTTTAATTTCTGTGGATCTCTGTAATTATTTTTCAACATAACTAATTTTTTTGATTTTTCATAAAACCTTTGTTCTTGAGATTTACATCTCAGTTACCTGTTCTTGAAACTTACTTCTCAACGCTCCAGTTCTTTATAGATTTTGCAACTTTTTAATTCGCAGCTTTTTCTAATGTTAATCGATCTACTTTCAGATGTCAGTCAACAAATCCTATTTTATAGACTCATTGCTGGAGTCTTTAATTTAAGTGCAGGCACATCTCCAAAGTACTCTGAGTAATTTATGTTTCTGTAACTTTCAAACTGCTCATAATACTGGGCACGCTCAATCAATCCTTTGAATATTTCCTCCATTGTATTCACCTCTATTCCCAAAAACTACTTCAGTACTTATTAATCTCAGCCTAGCAGGGTGAAAGTATTTTTTGCAGGAAATCCAGTAAAAATTCCAGTCTATATGACTATCAAGGCTGAAAACCTTTACCGAGATTTTCAAAAAAATAGAGAATATTAAAAAGAAGAAAATATTAAAAGGAGAGCTTGGATAAAATAGTTATTAATGCTTTTTGTGGCGGCTGCAAGCTACTCTCCTAGCTTTCTGTATATCATCAGTTCTTTTCATATGGTCTGTGTTTTTTACCTGCAGTCCGTATTCCAGGAAGTAGCCGTTTGTTGGAAAGAGCGTATTATTAAAAGTGGATGAACCTGCTACATAAAGCATCTCTTTTATGATATGACTTCCTAAGGCTTTCCCGAAGATTCAGCAGTTCTATCTCCATGCAGACAGCCCAGACAGGCTTCAGCAATCTCTTTTACATTTATTTCTGTGCTCCCTACATGGTATCATTGTCACAAGCACTTTTTCCTCTACCCCTCAAAGGTCACGATCTATAAGCCTCAAAGCTCTTCGGCAGATTATGCTTCCATATTACCCGTAATTCTTCTAGATTTTAGGTCTGCATCCGGAACCTGGTAATATCCTCCAGGAAGCCATCAATTAACTCATAATGGCCCCTTTCATAGCCAGCCAGCATTTCGAAGAAATTTCTCAGGCTATCGTCTTCAACCCTTTTTGCGACCTCAGAATAGAAATCCTCGCTTTTTCTCTCGTGTCTCAGGGCTGCAACAAGGATGCCAGCATCCCCAAGTGTGATCTCTCCACCTTTTATGCGACCTATATCAAACTCAGGGGTGAAGGACTGACCACTTGGAATTTCCGTACTTATTACGGGTAAATGTTTCTTATTCCGGTATTCTTCAAGGTAGCTAAGATGCTTTACTTCTTCATTTGCCAAGTACTCATAGAGTTCCTTAAATTTCGGCCGGTCCATTAAAGCGGCTTTACTCAGGTAGAAGTCCCTCGCTTCTTTCTCTCTCTCGATTGCTAAAGCTACGGCTTCTTCAATTCCTTTAAGATTTTCTACTTCCTCTATTACATTTTGATATGCACTTTTCACAACTTTACCCCCTCTGATTTCTTATATCTTCAAATACACCATCTTTAGAGTTTCCCGATTTCTTCTTTAATTTTCTTTTTCTTTCGTTCTTTCACCTTAAGGATTATATCTTCAGAAGGTCGCTCAAGCCCGAATATATCATAAATCTCGTAGGGACTTGCAAGCACAGTGATATTTTCCATCTGTGCAAGTTTTTCTGAGTTTGTAACATCTACTTCGCGCATACTAAGTTCAAAAGCTCTACCGCTAGGTGCAGAGGTTTTTACGCTCCCTCTTTTCTGGTCTACAGGCAGGATAAAAATAGGTGTTTCTCCTTTTGCAGTCTGAGAGACTGCGTTTGTAACAAGGGTATCTGCAATCCCGTATACGATTTTTGCTACGGTATTGGCAGTTGCCGGGGCTATCAATAGGAAATCGTAGTATCCCATCTGTAGCGGGCCTGCAATAAATGGAGAGTTAGGGCCTGCATCCACCTTGAAATTAGGAAAATCTTTCTGGATTTTATCCCAGAGGTGATACCACTTCATTACAGTCTCGCCCTCTTTGGAGAGAAAAACCATTGCTTCAACATTTGTTCGGCTCTTAATGTCTACCAGAATGCTATAGGTCTCAATCATCTGGTCTCCAGAACCTGTTATTCCCCATGCTATTCGCTTTATATTCTTATTTAATGGTTCTACCAAAATTATTCCCCCTTAAAAGTTCTGTCAAATCATGGATTTATTTCTCTTCTGATTAAACTGAGTCCTGAAAATTCGTCCTTCCAAAGTTTATGTTATTTGCCTTCCTCTTTTGGCGTTTCAGAGGGTTGTAGTTCGGATTTTATTTCTGGAGTAGCTTTTTTTATAATTTGAGTTGTTTGGACAAGCTTCTTTAGTGTCCTTCTAAGACTTCTCATGCCTTCGGAATCTTCTGAAACTCCTTCTGTCCCTTTGTCTTTCGACCAGAATGTCCCTCCCAGGTTGGCTCCGAAAGAGCCTCCTCCCACAGGTATCATTTCGTTGATTACATAAAAGTTGAGGATAGCCTGAATTGCCAGTTCCTGTCCTCCAATCCTGTCTCCTCCATCCGCAATGCCCATTCCGACTTTATTCAAAAAAACCTTTGGGTCTTTGGCAACTACGGCTCTGCATCTGTCCATTATTGTTTTGGTTTGAGCACTCAATGTTCCCTGATAAACCGGAGTTCCAATAATCCAGGCATCTGCCCAGATCATTTTGTCATAGAGCTCGGCTGAAATATCATCTTTGTGAATGCAGCCTTCCTTTGTCCTTATACAGAAGTCACAGTGGATGCAAAAGTTCAGCTTTTTCCCTTTGGACGAAAAGTAATCGGTTTCTGCGCCATATTTCTCCTCTGCAATCTTCAACGCTTCCCGGACCAGAAAATCAGTTGCCATATTCCTGGGACTTCCGGATATTCCGAGAATCCGTATCGGTTTGGCTTCGGTTTCTTGCATGTCCCCCTCCGAATTATAAGTAAAAATTAATTATATGCAAATATGTCTTTATACTGGTACGTTTTTCGGGCAAATAATTTTATCCCTGAATAAATTTATACTTAATCTTTTAATTTTTACTATTTATACTTTAAGCTTATGTGAACACTAGGGAAAAGAAGTAGATAATCTAAGTCTCAAGAATAGATCTATTCTTTGTGTAAATTGCCATGTCAATCAAGGTATGTTGAAGGCTCTTTCACCGAGAAGTTAATCTATATATTCATAAAGCTGACGTATTATAAATTCCGAAAACTGGCCGACTTGGTATTTCCTGAAATATTGGCTATAAAACGCGATACACATCAGAAAATGAAAATAAGTATTATGCAGTTTCATAAAATACGTTGTTTAGACACAATGCATGGTTCGAAAAAGGAGCATTACAAGAAATACTGTTAATGGTAATGTAAAAAGCCAGAAATCTTTATAATTATGTAAACCTAGAAATTCACGTAAAATAGCTAATTTTTAACTTCTGATCCAAAGACATAGAAAATAAATTGGTTAAATCCCAGTTAACGAACTGAGAGTTTTCCAATAAATAAAACTTCTTATCCACAATTTTCAATTCTGTTATTGTGGATATTTACGTTGGTTTCTTTTGTGTTTAAGCGTACTACTGCAGGGGCAGGTAGGTCATGGAAATAGTTGCCGGAAGCTTCTATATTTTTAAGAGATCCCTGCAATTCTAAACCTGCGTATCCGCCACCAGATGTTGTACATTCATTGTTCTTCATTACTCCGTCGGTAACGGAGTCGAACCGAACAGACGAATTAGTTCGGTTAATAAATTTACAATTTTTAACTGTAATACCATTTACATGATAGGCATATATACCATCATGCCCGCATTTGTTTACAGTTACGGAATCTATCAATACGTTGCTGGATTTTGAGATAAGCATGGCATCATTACATCCATTCTGGAATGTAACATTCTCAATTGTTAATCCGTTGCAGTTTATTATAGTTGCCATGTTATAGCAGGAAGTTCCGAGCCTGACGCTAGAATAATAATCGGACTGGCTACCATCAACAGTTATATCTCTGATTGTAACATCGTTTGCAGAACTGCCTCGAACCATGAGCATAGCTTTCTTTTCTGCAATACTGCTTTCACGCCCACCCCAGACTGGTAGTCCTTTGGCGAGCTTAATCTTTGTACCTGAATCTCCTTCAAGGATGGTGTTGCTACCAATCCGAAGAGAATCGGTTATATCATATGTGAATGGGCCTTTAAGGTGAACAGTTGTGCCAGGGTTCCGTGCAGCAGATTCAAGCGCCTGGTTGATCTGGACGTCATCAGCTTTTCCATCACAATTGAAGTCTCCACTTCCGTCTCCGGCAACAGTTACCACCTGTGTACTCGAAGCGCCTAAGGCAGCCGGTACAGTTGTTAAAATAAGGCATGTTACCAGGAATAGGGTTCCTAGTTGTCTTTTTAGCATCGTATCACCTTTGGGTTGGATTTTTATAGGGATATAAGTGAAATCAAAACGTATACAGTAGTACTCTTTCCCAAATAATTCTCAAAATTCCATATTACGTGCTCGTAATACTTACTTTTCCGAACTAATCTAATCAGGTAGGGATTTTAGAATTCTTCAATAGAATTCCCTGATCAGGTCGGCTCTGTACGGGTATTTAAGATTCCATTACGTCTGCGTAATATTTTTCGAACCTATCCAATTCGGTTCTCTGCGATTTAGTGGGGCGGACACGTTGCACACAGAGTCTCCACTCTCCAATCACTATAGGGATTAGTCACTGGAGGGAGCCGGAAACTAGAAGTTTTGGCTTCTATAAATCAAAACTTGCTATTGACCACAGGATAGCAGCCTTCTGGTCAATACTTTCCATTAATTACGGCCCTTAGCCAGATCAACTCTCTTTTTTTAAAAGATTTCATTCATCATTGTTGAATTCTTGAGTTGACACTTCTGGTTAAGTGGTCCTATTATAAAATATTTTGGGTACTTTATTAAATAAATTTACGTAGTGTGTTATTATTTAAGAGCTTAAAGTGATAAAGGAGTTAAATTTTGCTCGTGATTTTGTATATATTGTTATAATTACGATTAAATAATCAGTATCTAATTTAAAAGAGAGTGATAATTTAAATATATACGTATCTATTTTAAAAATGCACTGGAATAAAAATAGAAATATGGTCATAATATTAATGCTTTAATAAAAACGAGTTTGGAAGACATAGCGCATAGGATCTCAAAAACCTTGGAGACCATATTGGGATTTTTGCCTTGCTACTTAACTGAACTTCGAACATTAAAATATATACAAATAAGATAAAATAAAAATATTACAAATTAATTCTTTATATCAAGTTGTGTAACTTATGAATAAATTATGGAGAATTATCCAGAGTTAATTAGTCAAAATAATTTGGCAAAATTTGAATGAATACAGGTAGGAAGCAAAGCAAAAAATAGTTAATTATTGAGATGCCTTGGTTTTAAGGATATTATAATACAAAACATTTAATAAATATTTTATGACCAATTCATTAGAGAACCTCTAAAGATTTAGAAAGATATTGTTAAATCATAAGGAGATTTCTCAGCATGTGTGGGAGAGCTGAGTCTGGACAATTAATTCTCAGTTATTAACTTTCCTCTCTTTTAGCCATTTTTCTCTCTTGTTACTAACTTTATCTAATAATATTGACATAATTTTATTTTTAGATCTTCCTTACCAGAAACCCAGAAACAGCAAGACTTTAAATTATTTATCGCAAGCGATATGAAGGAAATTCTCATGAAAATAGATACAAAAAGTTTAGTTTGCCAAATTCTCAATGAACATTGATATGCAATTAAAATTAGAATACATTTTACTTCTATAACTATATATTGGGGAGCACTTTTAATTATATAAAAAATAACGCTATAAATCAATAAGTAAACTAGATTGTTACATATAAATCAAAGTCATATGAATTTGTGTTGTTATAATAAAATCAGAAAAGACTCAGGCTTTGTTAATTGCATATGGTGGGGTAAAATGAAAAGCAGATTATTTTCGATATCATTAGTTCTCATGTTTTTGATTCTGATATCAACAGTGGCTTCAGCCGAAAAATATACAAAAATTGGAAATGGGTCTGAGCCTGCTATCGATGATGGTAAAGTAGCTTGGACAAATAATGGTGTTATTCACGTTTATGACCTTACAACCAAAAAAGAAACTACAGTTAACTCTTCCTCAGCATCTCATCCAGCGATTTCAGACAACAAGTTAGTTTGGCATGACGATAGCAGTGAAGCCCCCAGGCTTACTGTGTATGATATAAAAACCGGAACTAGGTCTCACATTACAAAAGACGTAGACAACAGCAGCGTTCCTGCTATTTACGGAAGTAGGATAGTCTGGAGTGCAGATTCTTACATTTACGTACGCGACATATCTACATCCACGCAGACGAAAATAGCAGCTGGAAACAATCCAGACATTTATGCTAACAGGGTCTCTTATGATTCTTATTCTGCTGAAGATACCCCGCAGATTTACGTATATGATATTAACACTAAGGAAGCAATCGATGTTAGCCAGTATGGCGACAACATGTTTTCACATATTTATCGCGACAAAGTAATATGGTCGGATTTCTACACTAGGCTGGGTAATATCCGTATGTACGACATTACTACCGGGAAACAGACCGAAATTACATCAGGCGATGATAAGACTGGTTATGATACTGGTGGTCCGGCTGACATAAGTGGCAACAAAGTTGTGTATTTGAAACACAACGACCTTGCAAATATGGATTTAGGTGATCTATACGTATATGATATAGATACCGGAGAGAGCAAACAGTTGACCTCTGGAAATACCGCACAAACCCCGGTTATAGCCGGAAACGTTATAGTATGGTCCGATTCTGGCAGTATATATATGTTAAACTACTGACAGGAGTCAGCACTGAAGCGAGGAGAAAATAATCAAATAATCAAATAATCAAATAAAGTATCGACTTGACTGCTTGTATTTTGAATTATGCGCAAAGGAAGAAACAGCTTCTCTTTAACGCTTTCTTTCAATTTTCTTATAATAAAACTAGACCGTTCAACAAGTCATCACGGCATGCTTTTTTCCAATATAAACCTTTTGCCAGATTCAAAAGAATCATTTTCTTAAAAAACTCCTTCTCTTTCAAATGGTTAAAAACGGTATAACTTGAAATTAAGGTTGTCAATGCCAGTTTTTGGAGAAAATATTTAGGAGTTGATCTTTGTTAAGTGGTTCAGGCTTGAAAATAATGAAAAATACAAGGAAAAATGGACAGGAAAATGTTATCAAGAGAATTATATACAATTAGTTTAATACAGTTAAATATATATAGACTCTTAAATACTGTTATGTGAATTCAGTAAAGGATCATAATTAATATCCATTATAATGGATATTAATTATTATTTAAATGAAGTACTTTGGGGACAAAAACGGACCCATTTACCAATAGACAGTAATTAGGAGTAATTTGAGATGAAATTCGGAATCGAATTTGTGCCGAGCGATCCTGCCTTAAAGATCGCATATTACGCAAAGCTCTCAGAACAACAGGGATTCGACTATGTCTGGATCACTGACCACTACAACAACCGTGATGTGTATTCCACTCTTACCGTTCTCGCCCTAAACACTAACAGTATCAAGATCGGTTCCGGTGTTACAAACTCCTACACCAGAAACCCCGCAATTACTGCATCCAGTATTGCCTCAATTGCCGAAATCTCAGGCGGCAGGGCAGTTCTCGGTCTTGGACCCGGAGACAAAGCAACCTTCGATGCTATGGGCATCGCATGGGAAAAGCCTCTTGCAACCACCAAAGAAGCAATCCATGCAATTAGAGATTTCATCTCAGGTAAGAAGGTTTCCATGGACGGAGAAATGATTAAGTTCGCTGGTGCCAAGCTTGCCTTCAAAGCTGGAAATGTCCCAATTTACATGGGTGCACAAGGTCCCAAGATGCTCGAACTTGCCGGTGAGATCGCAGATGGTGTCCTTATTAATGCTTCCCATCCAAAGGACTTCGAAGTTGCTGTCGAACAGATTAAGAAAGGAGCCGAAAAAGCCGGCCGTGATCCGAGCGAAGTTGATGTTGCAGCATACGCTTGTTTCTCAATTGATAAGGACCCCGTAAAGGCAGTCAATGCAGCAAAAGTAGTGGTTGCTTTCATTGTAGCAGGCTCCCCTGACCTTGTTCTCGAGCGCCATGGAATTCCGGTGGAAGCAAAGAGCCAGATAGGTGCAGCCATTGCCAAGGGAGACTTCGGGGCTTTAATGGGCGGACTTGTTACACCTCAGATGATCGAAGCATTTTCTATCTGCGGAACTCCCGAAGACTGTATAAAGAGGATCAAAGACCTCGAGGCAATCGGAGTTACCCAAATTGTTGCCGGATCTCCGATCGGTCCTGACAAAGAAAAAGCAATAAAACTTATAGGTAAAGAAATCATTGCAAAGATGTAATTTTATTACATCTTCTTATATTTTTAAATATTTTATATTGAATATCTTGCCGTAAGGCAAGTAAATTGAGGTATTGGAGGGAACTGATTGCCACCAAAAATTGCAGAAGTCATTGAGCATGACATATGCGCAGCTTGCGGAGCATGCGAGGCCGTATGTCCGATAAGGGCTGTAACTGTAAAGAAGGCGGCAGAAATTCGTGACCCAAACGATCTGAGCCTGTATGAGAAAGGGGCTGGATATTTAGTCTGTGAAGGTTGTTTAACCTGCAGCAGAATCTGCCCAGTGGTAGACGGCTTCATCGAGAATGAACTTGCAAATGTGCGCAAGTTTTTTGCTGCCAGGTCCAAAGATAATATCGGCAGCCAGGATGGAGGAGTTACCAGTGGAATCCTTAAATCTCTTTTTAAACAGGGAAAAATCGATTGTGCCATAGGAGTTATTCGAAACGAAAAATGGGAATCTGAAGTAGTTCTATTGACAAGTGCTGAGGACGTAGAGAGAACAAGAGGAACCAAGTACACTTCTGACCCGGTTGTAGCAGCCCTCAGAGAAGCCTTACAAAAATACGATCGAATTGCAGTTGTTGGGGTCCCCTGCCAAGCTCATTCTGCACGGCTGATTCGAGAGAATGTAAGCGAAAAAATCGTTCTAATTATCGGATTACTCTGTATGGAAAGTTTCCATCATGATGTAATGCTTGAGAAAATAATCCCGGAGATTATGAAAGTCAAGATAGAAGATGTCAGGAAGATGGAATTCACCAAAGGTAAATTCTGGGTCTACACTAATGACGGTGAGGTTCACTCCGTGCCTATTAAAGATGTAGCCAAATACGCCCGCAACCCCTGCCATCACTGCTGTGACTACACTTCGGTCTTTGCCGATATTTCTGTAGGCTCTGTTGGTGCTCCAGAAGGATGGAACTCAGTCTTTATAAGGACCGAGATCGGAGAGGAATATTTTGAGATGGTTCGCGAAGAAATGGAGATCATGGAAGATCCCAAACCTGGCCTTGAACTTGTCGGAAAGCTTATTGATATGAAGCGTAAAAATAATGCTGAACACTTTAAGGAAGTCTGTAAAGAGTTTAGCTTTGAGACCGGAATCCGTAACGAAACGGTCTGAATTCATAATATTGAGAATATAAGGTACAATCAGAGGATGGGACCCGGGATGGTGCGAGCTTTTTATATTGGACGTTTTCAACCGTATCATTTCGGGCATCATGCCATAATTAAGCAGATTGCGGAAGAAGTCGACGAACTGGTTGTAGGAGTAGGAAGTGCCCAGAAAAGTCACGAACCCACTGATCCGTTTACGGCAGGGGAAAGAGTGCTGATGCTATACAACGCACTTGAAAATCTCCCTATTCGACACTATGTTCTTCCCATTGAAGACGTCAGGTACAACTCAATCTGGGTTCACCATGTCGCGTCTCGGACACCTAATTTTGAAGTGGTGTACTCGAATAATCCACTGGTTATTCAGCTCTTTAGAGAAGCCGGATTTTGTGTAAAAGAATCTCCTCTTTATATCCGGGAGAGATACTCAGGGACTGAAATTCGGAGACGAATGATTGCAGGGGAAAAATGGGAGCACCTTGTTCCAAAGTCAGTTGTTGAAGTTATCAAAGAAATAGATGGAGTAACTCGTCTCAGGAATGTGTCCGCCAGCGACAGCAATTCTTCGTTATGACATTTTTGTAATTTGATAATAAAGAGGGCTCTTTCTGTTTCCTATTCATTCCTTGTTGACAGTGTTACAATTTGCTGTAAATTTGAAGTCAAGTTTCTTGTGTATCTTGTGGAAAATTGAGCTTCCTTGGATAAAAAAATTTCATATGAAAGATCAATTTTCCACGGTGACATTTTGAAGTTAACAATTTACAGAAAAATAGGCACGCTGCCGATAAATAAACTGAATCGTTTGTGTTTATTTGCAGTACACTGAAGATATTTAGAATCAAATACTAGTTATAGCATGAGAAAGGACTAAAAATGTTCAAATAGTTTGAGAAATGTTTAAACTGGTTCACATAATAGAGAAAGTTTTTAATAAAAGAAGATCCTATTCCTATTTGTGTACTCTTGAAACTTTTTCATAAAATTTGGGACCTTAATTCTCTGTGTTTTGTGAAAATACACTTTAACATTTAACCTTTATTTAACATACTAGGTTAATTACTGCAATCAGTACTATAACTAAACACATTGACAAGTACCTGTTTTTAGAAAAGTTAAAAGTACATGAAATATCAGAACAAAAAGTTGAATATTAAACTGTTTGTTAAGAAATATCGTAGAAAGATCACTCAATCATATGAAAATATATCTTCCTGATAAATCGGGGGGTTTAATCCGGAAGAGCATATTTTCATTACCTGTAAGAATTGGATTTTAAACCAATAGCTTTGAAAATTTTATGGTTGAGTGAATACTATGGAGGATATATAATGCAAAGAAGTATATTCAAGACAATATGTATTTTTACGCTAGTCTTCTTTGTCATGTCAATGACAGGAGCTGCTGCTGCATTTGACACCGCATGCAGCAAGAACAAGTGTAGAACAGATGCAAGGAACGATGTATTTACATGTAATTGTAAATCTAAATCCTGTTGCTATAATGTGCTGAGTAATGACAAAGGATGCAACCTTAAAGTTACATCTACAGGATGTTTTACTACCAAACTGGGCGGCAAGGTCTGTATGCAGAGTAACGGTAAATTCTGCTACACAAAGCCAGCAAAATGCAGTAAATCTTGCACTGACAGTTTTAGATATTGTACAAAAGGTAAGGATGGAAAAACCGATTGTGCAACCGTTACGATAAAAGTCAGATGCTAAAAATATCCTTCAGGCGATTGTCCTGACTGTTGTAACTAAGTAGTTTAAGGGAAAAGGAAGTGTTAATCTTCCGGGGATCTAATCCCCACATCCCTTACCAATTTCCTTCTGTTCTTAATTCAAAAACAATTAAGTTAAGAATAATTAAGGAACCAAATCAATCCAATCAATTGATCCCGGTTTATACTCGGACAGTTCTTCTTCATTGCCGTTTAAAATATGATCTACTATTTTTTCTATATCCTGTCCTGTTTCTTCAATGCTTTTCCCTGTCGTATTTATTTCAAAGACTTTCTCACACCATTCAAAGGCTTCAACCAAGATAACATCGAGAGCTTCAGCCTCAATATTTTCTCTTATTTTCTCTTCCGAATAGCCGCGTGCTTTCAGCCTTCTTTCCAATTCAGGAGGGCATACTCTGAGTACAATCACAATGTCCGCGATGTAATGGGCAAGATGACTCTCAAGAACTATTACCTCATTTTCCTTTCCACCAATAATTTCTTCAAGGCGCTTCCTGACAAGTTCCATATCCGCAATAACCGCATCTCTCTCCACATCGATCTCGGTGTAAAGATGCTCTTCTTTGATCATTTCGTTAAGGTGGATTATTTTCCAGTGCCTTTTTCTTTCAAGAAACTTACTTACTGAGGTTTTTCCAGTCCCCGGAGTACCGGTGAGTCCTATTAACATGGGAGAAAAGAACGAGTTTATATCAATTATACTTAATGCAGCCATGAAAAATTATTTGAGAAAAATATTACTGAGTATTTTCATACAAATTATTTCATATGGTTAGATCATAACGATGTCTGTTGTCTTTTGCTTTTTCAAGTTGGAAGTCTAACCGTTTATTCTTTAACGGTTTTTCTACAATTTGATAAAGAATAAAAAAGAGTGTTTTAAAGATAAAACTTGAGAAAACGACCTCAATAAATATTTCCTATCAAGCTGTATTTCGCAATCCAAACCATTTTATTCTTTCAAAGTTCCGATAACAGGATAATCCTTAAATATTTCAGGTCCGTGAGGGGCCTCGTCCATTTCTTCAGTAAGGTCTTTTCCTGCATCATGAAGTCCCTGGTGAGTACCACCCTCCCATAAATAACTGTCTGAGACATCATAGACCTGACCCTGATAGGCAATGTACATCTTACCATTTTTACCATTATGTTCTGCAAGTTCTTCAAGTGTGTACTCTTTCATTTTCCATACCTCCATTTTAATATTAATAATTCATGACCAAAACCTTCAGTTTTAGCTATAGTCATACATTTAACATTCTTAACATCTCATTGATCTCAGTAGTAGGAAGCTGACATTGATAATTCTGGCAGACGTATGCGGTAGCTTTTCCCTCTATAGGGACCTGTTCTTTCGCATATTTTGCCAGAGTTGTAATTTCAGGGTCCTTTCCTTCAGGTCTGAAAACCAGCACTTTATTAGGAATGAAGTAAGCCCAGAGCTCTTCGAGCATGTGTTCAGTGTCCTGAGATTCATGCTTTCCAGTAATTACCACTTGATAAGTTGGACCTAAGCCAAAGTCAAGTGCTGATAAGAACTGAGTATACCCAGAGGGTATTTTTCCAACGAGATTTGAAAAAGCTCGTTCCAGCCCTTGAGATCTATCTTCCAGTTTAGGATTTGCAGTTATTCTAGAAAGTCTAAGAAGATTCAGCATCTCAATAGAATTGCCTGAAGGTATGGCTGCGTCCGCAAACTCCTTTTTCCTGAAAATAAGTGATTCGCTGTCATCAGCCGTAAAGAAGAAACCCCCCTGAATTGGATCCCAGAAATGTTCGAGAAATTCTCTGTTGAGGCAAAGGGCTGCTTTAAGATAATTCAGTTTAAATCCTGCCTCGTAAAGTTCAATGAGTCCATGTATGAGGAATGAATAGTCATCGGCAGTTCCGGAAATGCCGGATTTTCCTTCTCTATATCGGTGAAGCAATCGTATATCAGGACTGTAAAGACTCTTGAGAATAAAATCTGCAGCTCTTTCGGCAGCTTTCAGATACTTCTCATCTCCAAAGACCTGAAAACCTTTTGCAAGAGCTGCAATCATAAGTCCATTCCAATCAGTCAGAACTTTGTCGTCTTTTGCAGGTCTTTTACGTTTATTCCGGACTGATAGGAGCTTTTCTTTAGCCAGCTTTACCCGGCTCTCGACTTCATCAACTGGAATTTTTAATTCGGAAGCCAGGGCTTCGAGAGAATGGGACATATAAAAAATGTTAGTTCCGGTCTTTTTACCTCTTATTTCTTCTTCGAAGTTACCTACTTCACTGAGATTAAATACTTTTGTAATCAGTTCAGAATCCTCAGGGCTAAGAACACTTCGGACTTCTTCTAAAGTCCAGAGATAATACTTTCCTTCCTCTCCCTCAACATCAGCATCTTCCCCGCAATAAAATCCACCTTCCGGAGATGTAAGATCTCTTAATACATAATCGAAAATTCCCTCTGCTGCTTCCCTATACAGTTTCTTTCCGGTAACCTGATATACTTCTGTATATGCAGTTGCGATAAGAGCCTGGTCGTATAGCATTTTTTCAAAATGTGGGACAATCCACTTATTATCTGTAGAGTAACGGTGGAAACCCGAACCCAAATGATCATGGATTCCTCCCCTATACATATTTTCCAGTGTATATTCAACCATGTAAAGAGCTTCGGGATTCCCGCTGCGTCTCCAGTAGCGGAGCAAAAAGAAAATTTTGTGTGGAGTAGGGAATTTGGGAGCTCTTTCAAAACCACCGTATTCATTGTCAAAAGAAGTCAGCAGTTCTTCGTAAGCTTCCTCAATTATTGATTCTCCTATGCACTCTCCTGCGGATTCGGAAATCATATTCTGGATAGTAGATGTGATTTTTTCAGCTGACTCGAGGACCTCTTCGTGCTGTCTGTTCCAGATCTCTTCTATTCTGGGCACGAGTTCGAGCATCCCAGTCTGGCTAAAACGGGAATTTTTGGGGATATATGTTCCTGCAAAAAAGGGCTTCATATTAGGAGTCATAATAATATTAAGAGGCCATCCACCTCTTCCAAGAATTATCTGGCAAACTGTCATATAAATATTGTCAATGTCCGGCCGTTCTTCTCTGTCTACTTTTATGCAAACAAAAGCCCTGTTCATGAGTCTTGCCACCTCTTCATCTTCAAAAGACTCATGAGCCATTACATGGCACCAATGACAGGTGGAATATCCAATTGACAGAAAAATAGGTTTATTTTCTCTCCTGGATTTCTCAAAAGCTTCTTCTCCCCAGGGATACCAGTCAACAGGATTATAGGCATGCTGGAGGAGATACGGGCTCTTTTCATTTATTAGACGGTTAGGCTTTCTGTATTCTTCTCCCAGTAAAATCCCTCCGGCTTTTCTTCAGATGTATATTTCTTGCCAAGAAAGCATTCCGTTTTTAAGCACTTTGGCTTTTCCTATACATTCCCTTGGTAAGGAAGTGACAGTCACTATTGCCTCCGCGCCTGAGGAAAATGCAACAACAATTATTCTATCTCTTACACTCACAATTTCCAGTGATTTTAAACAATACTGGAAATAACCTTGCACCAAATTTGCAAGTATGAAATATTTTGATTCCCCGGCTCTCCGAAAATAAGTTCTGCAGGAACGCAGATTTAACTTGTTAATAGTATCCATTCTAACTCCCCTGATTTAAACCGATATCTATAGATTTCATTATAAATCAATGACCAATTCTGGAGTGAACTAGTTTATCCCCAATATAATGATAACCTACTCAAGCTTTCTGTAAAGCTTGCAAATTGAAAAATTAGGTATAGCCAAATTTCCCCACTTTAAATATTCATCCCCTGAATATCAATATATCGGTATTCTAAGAGATTATTGGTATTCTAGGAGATTATTTTTCTAATATATTAACAAGTTAGACAGGCTGTTTTAGAAAAAATGTAGTCAGGGAACTTGTTAAATATAAATATTCGTTTCATTTTGGGTTTCAATACTTTAGTTCAGAAGAAAATAATTTTACTGACACGGTACTTTCATTCGATATTCCATATAACTATTGATTTGCAGAATATATCAGGAGATTCCTTGCTTCTTTATTGACTGGAGCTGTCCAATTTCTTCGGTTTTTTCTTCATAATTTCTTACTCCTAAGAAATTTACAACCCTTAAAGCCCTATATGACTGCTCCTGCTTTTTCTCGGCTTTCCTAGCTTGATATACCCTTATAGAACGAAAAAGGTCGATTTTTCGGAATTCTGGCCAGAAAGGAGCACAGAAGTAAGCCGCACATTCACTTCCATTAGCCTGCCAGGGAAGGAAATTCGAAACCCTTTCATCGCCACCAGTGCGGATGACAAGATCTACATTCGGAACGGAGACTCCAGTGGCGGGATAGAGATGTTTTGAGATAAGGTTTTCATCCACATCTTCAAGAGAGAGTTCCCTACTGGAAATACAACTTGCAATATCACGGACTGCCTGAATGATATCCTGCCTGCCTCCATAGGCAATAGCAACGTTAAGGTGAAACTTCCTGTATTTTTCCGTAGCTTTTTCTATTTTTTCGATTGATTCATTCAGAAAAGCAGGTAATTTTGACCTATCTCCTATAACGCGAACCTGCATTTCTCGTTCATGTGTCCTTGGGTCAGAGTAGATTTTCAGGAACTTTTCATTGATGAGATTGAATAGACCGTCAACTTCTTCTTCGGAGCGCTGAAAATTTTCCGTAGAAAAAGCATAAAGTGTAAGCTGCTTTACCCCTATCTCATAACACCACTCAATTACCTTTTCGGTAACTTCTGCGCCCATTGCATGCCCGAAACTTCGAGCTTTTCCCAGCTGCCCCGCATATCTACGGTTCCCATCCATAATCACAGCTATGTGATGCGGAATTTCTGAATTCAGAATCTTTATTTTGAGTCTTCGTTCATACTCATCATAAAAAACACCGAAGATGCTGTTTTTCAAAGAGCGAAGTCCTGCCTTGAAGATTCCCTTGTTGCTGGGTATAATTCTTAAATTTCTAATACGTTTTCCTCCTGAGAATATCCAGAGGTGATAAATATCCGCGTAGATTTTTATTCTTAACGGAGACTCATATCCTCTCTTGTCCAAGAGATTAATATTTCTTTTGCTTAAAATTCTATTTTTCCGAAAAATATACCTAATATCTTATTCAGTTACATATGTTCTTTTGTTATATTTACACTATTAGGGTAGTGTTAAATCAACATGTCATCGAGAAATTATGTCATATAATGACTAGTTATTCGCAGAAAATTAAACTTGTGAGTATAAAAGGATTCTGCTGAGCATTCAAAGTCGATCAAGATCACCCAATTTAACCATTTCTAGTGAATATAAGATTCTTTTTAAAATAATATCACAGTTCATTCTTGGTTAATAATTGCCAGATATTTCAATAAAGATCACAGAGTCACTTATTCTACGAAAAAACAATCAAGTGACTAATAGATGAAATCTGGCACTAAAAAATACTCATCCTTTCTTTATGAAAATAGACAGAAAGTTTATCAAGCATGCACTCATTATATTAATTGGGAAGGAGGGGTATTAAATGTTAACATATCCTAAGCTAGATTTTACTCTTAACAAATTCAGGCAACTATGCTGTTCAATGGAGAAAAAATATAATTTTATCACTATGAACGAGTACGTGACTGCAGGTGATCAGCTTCCCGAACGTTTCATATTGATGCGTCATGACGTAGATAGAGCGGCAAAGAATGCACTCAAGATTGCAAGTATAGAAGAGGAGTTTGGCATACGAGCAACCTACTACTTCAGAACCTCTAAGAAAACTTTTGTTCCCAAGATTATAAAAGATATTGAAAAGATGGGACATGAGATCGGATATCATTATGAAACTTTGAGTAGGACAAACGGAGACCTTGGGAAAGCAATCAAATTATTCGAGAAAGATGTGAATAAATTTAGAAGTATCTGTAACCTCAAAACTATCTGTATGCATGGTGCCGTACTGTCTAGACATGACAGTAGAGATCTATGGAAATATTATGATTTTAGAGCTTATGGACTTACCGGAGAGGCCTATTTATCTGCCGGGAAAAATCTCAATTATTTCACTGACACAGGTAGAAGCTGGAACTCAAAGAATAACTTGAGAGACTTCATTCCCGGTAAAACCGAACAGATCTTTGCTGAAACAACTGATGATCTTATAAAATTGATTGAGAGTCAAGAAATAAGAAATTTCTATATTTCACTTCATCCGGAAAGATGGAAATCAAATGTTGTCAACTGGGGGATATACTGGTTACAGGATTTTGTATTTAATTCTGGGAAGAAAGTTTTGACAACGGTGAGAACATGACAGATATTGCATCTAACATTAGGTGCGAAGACTGGAAAAAATTTTTAGACAATTTTAATACGGCTAGTATTTATCATACTCCAATGTGGAAAAAATTTTTAGAAAATACATTTGATTATGACCCCCAATACCTTTTTGCAAAAGATGATTCTGGAAATTTAATAGGGTTATTACCTTTGTTTTATGTTAAAAGTAAATTAACAGCTAATAGATTATGTTCTGCACCTTTTTCTCATTCTTGTGGATGCCTTGGTTCTGAGGATTCCAAAAATGTCCTTCTCGATGAGGCAATAAATAGGTATTCAAAATTAAATGCTTCTTATTTTGAGATTAGGAATTTTGTAGAAGGATTAAAGCATCAAAATTCGTTCTCCACTTATATATTAGAACTATCCTCAGACATCGGAGAAACGTGGAATAAGCTAGATAAAGAAAGCGTCAGGAGAGCGATTACAAAATCGAAAAAGATGAAGGTAGAGGTTAACGCTGGGAAAGACTTAGAGGATTTAAAAGATTTCTATGAACTTAATTGTATTAATAAAAGAGAAAGTGGAGTACCCTGCCATCCCTGGAAGTTTTTTAAAAATATGTTTGAGTTCTTGGACGGAAATGTATCTCTTTACACCGCAAAATATAACGACATGCTCATTGCCGGTGGCGTTTTTTTGTATTATTCAGATACGGTGATTTATGGATATAGTGCCTCTCATCCTGATTATCTTAACTTTTATCCCAATAATGCATTCATCTGGAAAAGTATAGAAGATGCATGTGTAGATGGGTATAAATATTTCGACTTTGGCCGTGTGTCTTACGACAACAAAGGATTAATAAATTTCAAAAAAAGATGGGGAACAGTTGAAACAAAATTATATTACAGTTATTATCCGCAAACTCCAGAGACCTTAGCTGGAAATCGAGAAACCCTTAAATATAAATTAGCAACGAGCGCGATTCAGAAAATGCCATCGATATTTTACAAAAAGTTTAGTGACAATGTGTTTGAATATTTTGGGTGAAATTATGAGAATTGTTATTTGTATGAATCATCCTGGCCATGTACACCTATTTAAAAATTTTATTTGGAGTATGCGGAAAAGAGGACATGAAATAATAATTGCAGCAACTGAAAAGGATGTATCATTCAAATTATTAGACAACTATGACTTCAATTACATCAATCTCGGCAGTTATGGAACTTCCTTAATGCAAAAGCTAGTGAATTTGCCGATAATTGACTTGAGATTGTATAAAGAAGTTAAAAAATTTGGTCCAGATATATTTGTAGGAATGGGATCTATTTTAGCAGCTCATGTTTCCTTTTTACTTCGCAAAAAATGTGTAATTTTTGAAGATACAGAACATAGTACAGAGCAAATCAGGCTCTATCTACCTTTTACTGACGTTGTCTGTACCCCATCATGTTTCAAAGACAACCTTGGAAAAAAACAAGTGAGGTACAATGGTTATCACGAATTAGCATATTTGCACCCAAATTATTTCACGCCAAACTCAAATGTCCTTAGAGAACTTGGACTTAAAGAGAATGATGTATTCATAATTTTGAGATTTGTATCATGGAATGCAACACACGATCATGGACATACTGGCTTGACGTTTGAGGATAAAAGAAATGCTGTAAACGAGCTTAGTAAGTATGGACGTGTTTTCATAACTTCAGAAAAACCTCTTCAGAAAGAATTTGAAAAGTATCGAATCACAGTTTCACCTGAAAAAATTCATGATCTGTTATACTATGCAACTCTTCTTTATGGGGAAAGTGCAACAATGGCTTCTGAGTGCGCTGTGCTGGGGACGCATGCTATCTTCTGCGATTATGCAGGAAGGGGATATACGGATGAAGAAGAGAAGTATACACTTGTGTATAATTTTCACGATGAAAACACAATGGGAAAGGATTCTTTAGTCAAGGCCTCAGAATTATTGAATGATCCAAATATAAAGCAGAAATCAAGAGAAAAAAGCAAGAAACTAATTTCGGAAAAAATAGACGTTACTAAATATATGGTAGAATTTGTCGAAAAATATAACAACACATGATTAGCTCCTAACAATACAACATTTTTGAGGAAATGGTATGTTTCAAAGAGCTTTATTTATATTTGCCCATCAATTGGCAGAACCTAAATTTTATCCAACATATAAAAAGCTTGTTGATTCTCAATGGAAACCTTACTCTGAACAAAAAAGGGATCAGGAAAAACAGCTTAAAGAGATGATAAATTTCGCATATAAAAATGTCCCCTATTACCATAAATTGTTCAATAATCTGAAATTAGACCCTTCTAACATCAGGACTATTGATGACCTCGAAAAGCTTCCGATCCTAACTAAGGATATTATCAAGCAGAACTTAGAAGCTTTCAAGCCAATTAATCTGGACTCAATGAAATATTATCCAAACGCGACAAGCGGATCAACAGGTACTAATCTTCAATTCCGACTGTTAAAGTATGATCGATTCCTCCATGGTGCCTTGTTATATCGTGGATGGGGCTATGCAGGCTATGAATTGGGGGATAAGATGGTGTTCCTTGCAGGCTCCTCTCTGGATATTGGATACAAGCCTTTTGTTGTTAAAAGAGCTCATGAGATCTCAAGGAACATCCGGAAGTTCTCTTCATTTGATATGGGTATTGAAGATATGCAGCAGTATGCAAAAATTATCAATTCATTTAAACCCAAATTCATAAGAGGCTATGCTTCTTCGATCAACTTGTTTGCAAATTTTCTCGATGATAACGAGGTTGATATCATTAAACCTCAGGCAGTTTTTTCAACTGCAGAAAAATTAATGCCTAATATGCGGGAAAATATCCAAAATGTGTTTGGATGTAAAGTGTATGATGCATATGGATTGAATGATGGAGGTTTAGGTGCCTATGAGTGTTCTGAGCACAGTGGCCTGCACATTGACACGGAACGAAGTATCATGGAAGTTGTAGATGATAACTATCAGCAATTGGAAAATGGGGTTGGAGGAATACTGGCAACAAGCCTTCATAATTATGCGATGCCTTTTATCAGGTATGATACAGGCGATATCGGTCATATTATCAGTGATAGTTGTGGGTGTGGGCGTGGTTCTAAATTATTAAAAGAAGTTATGGGGAGAACTGCTGATTTTCTGTTAACTCCTGAGGGAAAATATGTACACGGATATTTTCTTCTATATTGTGTGGAAGATGGAAAAGGTATAAAGGAATTTCAAGTAGTACAAGAAAAAATTGACAAACTTGTCATTAAGATCGTGCCAGAAAAGGAGTTTAATGAGGCGCATCTAGATGCTATTAGGGAAGTAATCAGAAAGAAGTCTAATGGATGGGAAGTAGAATTTAGATATGTTGATAAGATTGAGAGGACTCAGGCTGGGAAGTATAAACTTGTGAGAAGTGAGTTGCAATTATGAAATCTAACAATTTACTCGTAATATCCAATGATTTTCCAAATGCTGATAATAAATACGTAAGAGAAATTTTCGTAAAAGAGCAAATCATGTTTCTCAAAGAGTACTTTGAGAATATATACGTAGTATCACCAATTGCAATCGGAATGGAATTTCTAAGAAAAACACATTATGAAAATTACAGATTTGAGAATATTCATGTATATTTTCCAAAATATTTTAATTGTCCCTTATTTTTTAAATATTGTCGAGATGGCTGGATATATTTTGAAGAGAAAGCTATCCAAAAATTAATTAGAGCAGAAAGTTTACAATTTGATTTAATTCATGCTCATTTTACATGGCATTCTGGAGCAGTCGCTGTCAAGGTAAAGGAAAAATATAATGTTCCTTTGGTGATCACTGAACATACTTCCCAAACATTCACTGATGCCATAGAAAAAAAAGAGACTCAGTTCATCCGATCATGGAATTTATGTGATGCAATAATCCGTGTTAGAAAAGGGGACATCCCATTATTCGAAAGGGTTGGAATTCCTTTGGATAAGGTGTACTATATTCCAAATGGTTATAGTCATAAATCTTTTTTAAATTTAGATTCACAAAACAGCAGAAAGCAACTTGGATTGCCTTCGAATATCAAAATAATATTGAATGTTGGGAATTTATATGATGAAGCAAAAGGGCACAAATATCTCATCGAAGCCATGAATATAGTTATAAAGCAGAGAAAGGATGTACTATGTTTCATAGTGGGAGGAGGAATATTAGAGACTAAGTTAAAAAAGCAAATTCTTTCGACAGGTTTGGAAGACTATATAAAGCTAGTTGGTAGCAAGCCATACACTGAAATTCCTTTATGGATGAATGCTTGCGATGTGTTTGTTTTACCGAGTTTAAGTGAAGGAAACCCAACAGTAATGTTTGAATGTCTGGGTTGTGGAAAGCCCTTTGTCGGCACGAAAGTTGGTGGAGTTCCAGAAATTATCGTATCAGACGACTATGGGCTTCTTAGCGAACCTGGAGATCCGAATGAATTAGCGAAGAATATTTTGTCCTCGTTAGATACATCTTGGGATACTAAAAAAATTAAAGAATACTCTATTCAGTTTACTTGGGGCGTCGTAGGCAAGAAAATTTTAAAAGTTTATTCTAAAATCGGCGCTACAAGTCTTCGGTTATGTGTGGACTAATGCTAAAATGCTCTATTTTCACAACAGTTACCCAAAATTATTTTTGAGATGAGGCTAGAATTGTGTCAACTTTTTTTGGCGTTCGAGAGATAGGTTAATTGTTGTCCCGGAATAATACTCAGGAAAGAAAATTCTTTTACCAGAGACCAATGAGAAGCTCCTTATTTACACCAGTTTCAGGCAATGAAGGTTATTATGAAACCAGGTATACAGTGGAACAGTAGTTAACAACGAAATTTGGATATTAAGCAAATTTTACTGAAAATTAGGCATACTACTCTAATGAATTGATTCTGATCATTTAATAAACGATAAGGGGAATTTTTGATGTTATTTATAGAGATCGCGCCAATAATCATATTATTGACTTTGATTATTTCGGCATTAATTGCGGTCAAAATTAAAATTTCAAGCTTCTCCACTATTGATGTAATTTTTGCGATTCTTGGGACGATATTAGGACTAATAATAACCTTCTTGAATTTGATCTATAGCAATAATTACCTTATCACAATAGGACCTCTTGTTACAATTGCATCTCTTCTGCATCTAAAATATCGAAGCAAATTGTTAGCCAATAGCATAGACCTAAATATGTACCTTAATAATCGGGCACTGAAAATTATCCAAACTATTTACTGGGTTTGTATTTTAATAGCATTAATAAGCTACTATCAAGCAAAACCCTACCACCGTCCTGCAATATTCTTTTTCAGTATATCACTCGCTGTCAGTTCATTAGGACTGGAAATTCTGTCGCGCACCTATGAAAAAGACATTCAACTCTATGCTTTGATTTCGAAAATACTTATACTATCACTTATTCTTAGATTCAGTGCTTATTTTATATCACCCTATCCGGTTGGTTCCGATCCATGGAGACACGCAGATTTGATAAAAGGAATCTCCATTTACGGGACTATTTATTTACCCCAGATAAGTGAATATTATAGTAATTATCCTTTGATGCACCTCTATGCATCCATCTCAGGCCTTATTGGAAACCTGACTACAAAAGATGCAATGTTTATCATAGGAATGGTTCTTACAATTAGTACTATTTTTATATATATAATTGTTAAAAAAATTACAAATAGTATTCCTCTTGCATTGTTTTCAATGTTACTCATAAATTTTTCAGATTTCCATATCCAATGGAGCATTCAAATAATAGCTATGAGTTTTGGAATTGCAATATACGCGATGACAATCTATCTTTTAATTGAGCAAAATGAGAAAATAACCCCAATATATAAAATATTAACAATTTTAGCTATATGTATCATAACTTGGACTCATACAGTGTCATCATTTATTTGTATAGTATCACTAATTTCGTTATACATAGGATCTTTCATTTATGAGCGTTTATATGCAAATAAATGCAATTATGCCAAACTAAGAGTAAATACTACTCTTTTTACATTTTTTTTATTAATATTGACCTGTCACTGGACGGATCCAAAATATCCTTTTTTAAAAGGAATAACAACAGTACTGATCAACTCATTATCAATGGACGCTGATTTCTTGGGAAGGGGACCAGTCTCGAATGTAGGAGACTCCTGGTTCTCGATCCTTGATATCCTTGGTTTTCTTATTTTGATCTTTTTTGGAGTTATTGGAAGCCTGCACAGTTTATCAAAAGAACATCAAACTAAAACTAAAGTCTCTTTAATCTTCATGCTTGTTGTACTCTTTTCAATCTTTTTTATATTTCCTGTGATGGGGATCCGTAATATATTACCATATAGATGGCCGGCTTTTATATACACGACTTTTGTATTGTTTTCCGGAATTGGAATATTCAAAATTAGCACCATTTTTAAATATAGACATCACAAAGTTGTTTTTATCTCGATGCTGCTAATACTATTTTCATTTTTCATGATAACGAACTCTGTTACAGATATGGATTCACCCGTTTACGGAAAAAATCTCAACCAAAAAATGATTTGGACTGAATCTGAAATGGAAATGTTTGCAAATATTAATAGTTCTTCCGATGATATCATTGTCTCAGATTTACAGACAACTGAGAATATATTCATAACATACTTGAAGAGAGATAACGTAGCGACGTATTTACTAACCCCGAGAGGAGTTTTAGATTGGGAGTATATGGGAAACAAAGTATTAACTTGGAGAAAAACAAGTTTAAACAGACCTGTGCAGGTTAAACCTTATGAAAGTCCAGATATGCTACTTGGATCTGATTTTAAACATAAACTCGACAATAACTATCATGCGATATATAACAGTGGAGAAGCTAAAGAGTACTTAGGAGTTAATAATAGATAAATTTCAACAGATATAGTTTTTAGAGCTGACTTCGTGTAGCATCAACGTAGATTTAGTATTTTCATTATTCAATATATAAATAATTGATAAGTTGAGATACTAAAAGATACACGAACTTTTTGGTTAAAATCACAAAGAAGTTATCTGTTAATTAATCTCTTGCATGAATGCTATCTATAACAGATACACTAACGTTATATTTTATATTATTTTTATGATCTGTTGTAAAAACGGAAAAATTCTTTAGATTCCTCATTTAACCAAAGGTGTATGGTAGGACTTAATATTACTGTCAGGTATTCCCAAGTATTTTTTAGACGTATATTTATTTACAAAATACATATTTGTCAAAGTTGTGAACACCAATGAAGCAGATGTGGCACATGCAGCTCCAATAAGGCCAAATTTTGAAATTAATATAACATTCAGGATTGTATTCAATCCTGCACATATGACACTTATCTTAAATATAATCTGAACTTTTCCAATACTTGCAAGACAAGTTCCTATAGATACATACGCTGCATAGATAGAATATCCTATTAACAGTATCAACAAAGGAGGATATGCAGGAATAAACTCATCTGTGAATATTATTCTGATTAAAGTCTTACCAAAAATAATCATTATTAAATCGATAAATAATATAATAAAGACAACTTTGGTCACTGTTTCTTTTATTAGACTCCTTATGCTCTCGATATCTCTTTTTCCGTAAAATGTCGCGATCAAAGGTGTTGTTACTCTCTGAATTGCATCTGGAATTAGCGTTAATCCTTGGATAAATATGATAGCAACCGCATAATATCCAACATCTGTTGCATTCATAAAATAACCAATCATTAAGCTGTCAATCTCTGTGCTAATAATTCCGATGGAGTTTGTAAGGACAACATAGAATCCAAACAAAGAAAACTCTTTGAGAATCTTATTCGCAAACTTTTGAGTTACCTTGAGGTAATTTCGGATAAATATAGGAGAGACCAAACCCACCAGTATTGTGGGAATAACAAAGCCAAGTACTGCACCCCTAACATTCATATCCAGTGAATGTACAAAAAAGACGGTAAAAATGAGTATAGATATACTCTGGGTAATGTTCATAATGGCGTACCGTTTCATATCCATCAGGCCATTTAAACTCCCGATGACAGCTTTCTGAACGGCTATAAATGGAAAGCAGAGTGCTGTAAATTTTAAAAGATTTATCATAGAAGGATTGTGGAAGAATAGAGTAGAGATTATATTGGACAAAATGTATAAAAATAAGCCCATAACAGATCCGCTTACTATGGATCCAAGAATTCCTGCTGAAATAAATTCTTTTATCTCTGAAAGGTTATCGCGATATTCAGCAATGTATTTGGTTAGAGCTGAACCAATCCCGAATCCTGCAAACTGCATGCCAAGCATGTAAATAGTAAAGATCAATGTATAAATACCAAGTCCTGATGGCCCTATCTCCTTACCAAGCATAATTCTTAGCATTAGATGTATAAAAGAAGCTGTGATAAGACTGATGAGCGACCACTGAAAATTCTTCATGGTTTTATTTAATTTCAGCTGGAACATAGATTTAACCTTGAAAAGTTAAAAAATAATCCTTTGAAAGTTTATACATATAATCGCTCAACGGGTAAAAAAACTTAACTCTGTTGGTTCAACTATTTTCCCTTATTATAGATGCTTCTTATGGAGGTCATAGTTTTATTGAAGAATAATTATTTCAACCCACATAAAACAACAAATATCCAAAAACAGTTTTCAGGCTTTCTTCTTCCGTGAGTTAATTTTGTAATGTCAAGTAAAAAAACTACAGATAACTATCCAACCAAAGGATAAATACAATGGAAAAATTCCCATATTTAAAGAGCTTTTTAGAAACTCCTGCCAGAGATTTGACTCTGAAAGCACGTATTTAAAACTTAGAAGTAAACCCAACTCGACTAAAGCTAAATAATAATATTCAGGAAGATAACATTTAGTGCCTATTAATGTTGTACTATATGACGATGTATTGTATGATATTATGGTTGTATGCATCAGATCCCAGCTTTATAAATAAAAATTTATTGAATTATAAACTTTTAACGTTACTTCTTTTGATTTTATTAATCATTAGTTGACTTCCAGAGCACTTATTTTTTCAAATTTAAGACCATATTAGAATAAAACAAACTCAGACTTTATATGTGGGATGATTCCGAAGGCAAATATATTTATGAAGCCATGCGTCATTGCAATAAGAGGAAGACTTCTTGTTTTTTGGAACAAATATCCAATTAAAAGTCCTACAAAAAAGGCGTAGAAAATTTTATATAGATTTCCGCAACCGGAGTTCATGAGTCCGAAGATTAAGCTTGCAAAGATCAGACCACTCCAAGATCCATAGATTTCCTCAAGTCTTGTCTGGAGGATCGACCTGAATATGATTTCTTCTATAACTCCGACAAAGAGGATCATTACGATTGTGAGTTTTAAGATATTTATAATAGAAAGATCTGGGATAAGCTGAGTTGCCGGTATGATAGAGTATTCTATCTGTCCTAAAATGAGGCCAATGAAAATCGAGAGTAAGAAATAACATATTATTTTTTTGGATTTCAGTCCTAGTTGATTATATGTAAATTTCTGATTAATTGCAAGAATGGTTATAGGAATTATCATTGAAGCATAAATAAATACAAAGGAGAGAAGGATGACTTCAGAGAAGACAGGTATTGAGAAGTTAATAAAACGAAGGATTGGAAGTAGCAACAAAGCTTGACAGACATTGCAGATTTCTTGATCTTTTAAGAATATGGAAATAAGAGATAAAACTGCTAGTATACCCGCATATAAAAATAGCGCATCTTCAATTTTTCCATAGTAAATCAAAAGTTCTGGAAGGAAGATTAGAAGAAGGATAATACTTGTAAAAGCTTTTTTTCTCAGAAATATTGATTTTTTCGGATTTTTTACTTCTGGGTTTTCTACTAATTTTTTAAAAAATTTGACTTCTTCGATACAGGTTGTCAAATTTAGCTTCTCCATAATTTCACCTTAAAGTTAAATGCCCAGATATAAAAGTACATATTACTCTACAAAGGGAATTTTTTGATCTCATTCTTTAAATATCAGAAAACGATAGACGTATTACTGCAAATAAATTAGTATTCAGTTATACATTTACTAAATTTAGATTTTTAGTTATCTGGTGCTCTTATGTTTAGGTACTATTCCAATAACTCCTACAACTTTTTATACTTTTTGCTTCTGTTGTAGGTTGTGGACACCTACCTTGCAGGAATTACCTATGATTTTGAGAATCTTTGTGTTATCTCACGTTCTAGGCTTCTCTTAACACATAAGTACTTGAAAAAGGAAGTTTTCGGACTCTCTTCGTGATAGCTCTCTTTAAAATCAGAGTCCTATTTCGGATATTAGAATAGAATTTATTTGATTGCATGAAAGAAACTACCTAGAATAATTAGATTACTTATATTTCATACATGAGAGTATTTAATATCAGTTAAGAGACTATGTCACTCTTTCCTAAATAAATAAGAGCCAATTAAGTGATGTAGCAAAAATTAGTATGCAATAAGAACAGTGTCTTCTCTGATTAGATTTTGAAAACCTTCAGATTTTCAACCTATTCAGTTTTTACTATAAGTAAATCAGAATATACCAAAGCAAGATTCAAAGCCTTGGTTACTTCATTCTTTTCGCGGTTTCAGTAAAACAGATAAATAATTAGAAAATTATCAACTAAAAACGGATAACAATAAATGTGGCTCAGTAGTTTTCAAGCACGGAGCCGACAATATTTTTATAATTTTCTTTAAGGGAATAGACGTTGTGATCTCCAGTGACATTTATGCTCAGAATCCCGAGCCTTGTGTTCATAAGCCCGACCATAGCCGAGACTCCACGGTAGCTTACTTCAAAATTTCCTTTATCCAGGTAATCGTAAACTTCACCGGTGGTGAACTTGTCTCCGGTCAGGAAGAGATTGAGCACAACCTTGCGTATCCCGTTTTCATCCCTGCCGAGATACTTAATCAATCTCGCTCTTACCCTTTCTTCCGCAGTTTGCAGTTTCGGACACCTCAGTTAATGATTGAATTATATTGATTTAGCATTATATTGCCCACTATTTTTTAGTTATAGAAGACATGCAACCTCATAGTAGGGGCGCTAAGGAACGAATACCCTATATCCTTATCGTTTATATATTTTAGGATTGCTTTTTTGTATTATTTATATAAAATATAAATTTAATATTAATACAGAGTTTTTAGCACACTGTTATCAGTAAAATAATCCACATTCTTTGCAGATTAAAATCCTCTGATCTCAACACCCAAGAAAGTTCGAGAATTGTAAAGTATGTTGAAGAAGTAAGAACTATCCATACTAAATTTAGATATATAAATTTTAGCATAAATGACAGAGGTGTATCATATAGAAAGCTAGAATTCCACCACACCTGAACTATATTTATCAACTCTAGAGTATTTCTCCGACAAGCTTGAGGTGAAAGAAGCAGAAGTTATTCTTGATCTTACCCTTCAATCCCTTGTTTAGCCGATTACCAGTAATTAGAAAAGAAGGAATTTTTATACAAAGATGTAACATAATGTAAGTGGACTGCATGTGCAATGAATATAACATTACCTTCTCCCATCTCCCTTGAGTCTATTCCTTATTTGTGGCAACAGAGTGATGTTCTTATTTTCCTTATTGACCTGGATAATTATGCTATGTTCAATACAAGTTACCTCAATAGGATAGAACTGGAATCTTTCGAGAAGCTACAGACAAATTATGTTAAGAAAAGGTATATTATCTCCAGAACGATTTTAAAACACATTCTACGCAATATTACTAATGAAAGATCCATTTTTGGAATATCCACATATAAAGACAGATATGGGAAGGTCTGCATCCTTAATCACAAAGAGCTGTACATTTGTATATCATATACCGAGAACCTTGCAGCCCTTGCAGTCTCAAAGGTTGAGGTTGGTATTGATATAGAGATTTTGAGAAAGATGGTTCTTAAAAGTAATTTGAAGAACATGAGTATAAAACCTTCACTCAGGGATGAAATCGAAACTGGAACTGATTTTTTAAAAATATGGACTTTGAAAGAAGCCTATTCAAAGTTTTCAAATAAAAACATGCATCTAATTTTTAATAAAGAACTGGATCTCAGCAGTGTTAACCATTCGACTTATTTTTTAGATAAAAAATATATATTCTCCATTGTAACCAATTCGGGTTCGCATATTATTGATATAAATCGCCTTCAAAAAATAGACTGTAACTGGGACTAAAGATTTTCGATAAAAATCTAAAGCTTAAAATTATACATCTATTCTAAGTTTTTCGGTCTTATCTATGTGCATATCAATATCAAATTATCTTGTTAGCATATCGAATATATTTAATAGATAAGGAAAATTGAACTATCCAGTGAATCAGGTACATCAGATTGATTTTACTCAAATCTCGTTTCTGTCAGGGCTTTTGTCAGCCACTAAGTTACTCAAATTATTTATATAGTTGTATTACATAATTACCACTGGAGACTCACGTTATTGTGAGCAGAAATACTTTATTCATGATCATTGGTTCGCTAAACTAAAACAGGGGGTAATTATACATGGAACAGATAAAGAATGACATAGTCAATTACTTGAAGGCTAACTCTTTTATGGACAATAACAGCAGTTTGGAAGATGATGATTCTCTCACTCAAAATGGCATTATAGATTCCATTGGTCTGCTTGAACTTATGGACTATATCTGTGAAAAATATTCTATAGAGATTCCTGAGGATATGCTGACACCGGAAAACTTTGATTCGTTGCAGGGAATTACTAATATGATAACAAAACTGGCGAAGTGAAAATGTATGCGAATTGATGCGTATATCACTGAGTACGCCAGAAAAACTCCTCAAAGTATTGCGTTGGAAGAAGGTAAAAGTTCAATTTCATATAGCTGCCTTGACAATGATATAAATGATATTGCTTCACCTTTAATGGATTTTAACCATTGCCGATTTGCGATACTGGCAGAGTCAGGAATACAGTATATAAAAATTCTTATGGCGGTGTACCGATCGGCTAACATCGCAATCCCTCTACCAATAGAATTTCCTAAATTCAGTCTTGAAAAGATCCTTGATGCTGCCCATGTAAACAATATCATTGCAACCGATACACAATACTCAAGATTTGAAGAGGACTTTTTTGAACGTTTTGGAACTGTAATAGTTATTTCCAGCAACACTTCAGAAGAGGTTTTTCATAAGAAGATTGAAACCGAAAAGAATAATCCAGAACTGAGGCTGGTCCTTTACACTTCAGGCACGACGGGCATCCCAAAAGGAGTCATGTTAAGTGACCGAAATCTGGTAGCAAACGCAGAGTCAATAATAAAGATATTTCGGATAACTTCCAGAGATAAAGGAGCACTGGTAATATCTCCACACCACGCTTTTGGAAATTCTATAATTAACTCCCATCTAATGGCTGGCGGCTCAGTCAGGGTTGGAAATATGAATTTCATAGACTCGGTTTTCAACCTTATAAGGTCAGATGTATCCATATTC
Source organism: Methanosarcina sp. UBA289 (assembly GCA_002496565.1). GTDB lineage: Archaea > Halobacteriota > Methanosarcinia > Methanosarcinales > Methanosarcinaceae > Methanosarcina. The sequence continues at coordinate 143,882 of DAKJ01000018.1, forward strand.
TATGGAGTACCCAGTACTTACCGTATACTCCTCAAGTATCCGGAGAGATTCAAAAAGGCCTTTTCAAACGTTAGAACCGCTGCATCGGCAGGTGGAGGAATGGAGCGGACTATTGTAAAAGACATAAGGGAATTAGCTCCAGATCTGGAAATTCTACCGATGTATGGGCAGACTGAAGCTACGGCAAGGCTTGCCTACCTGCCAGCCGAGGACGTGGATGAGTTTGTTGACACTATAGGAAAAGCAATTCCAGGGGTTTTACTTGATGTCTTTGATTCCGAGAACAGGCCAGCAAAAACTAATATCACGGGGGAGCTGGTTGCCGCCGGAGATAATATTATGTTGGGTTACCTGGACGATGAAATCGCCACTAAAAACAGAATTATAAACAGCTGGCTGCATACCGGTGATCTTGCACAGAAGTTACCCAATGGATATATCAGACTACTGGGACGCAGAGATGACCTTATAAAAATTGGCGATCATCGAGTTAACCCAAGAGAAATTGAGAGGAGTATAGAGGAAAATAATGAGGTATTGAAGGTTTTTGTCGTACCTATTCACCATGAACTTATGGGAACTGCAATTAGCCTCATGGTCATACCTACAGCAGAGACAGAAATTGAAAAACTATTTGCGTTCTGTCGAAAGAGCCTTCCAGGCTACTTATACCCAAGAGAAATAATATTCGTCGATCATCTTCCTTTGAGCGAGAACGGGAAAATATCCAATCGATCCATTATAGAGGAATATCACCATGTCAAAGCTAGTATGTAAGAAATGTGTTCTGGACTCCGATATTCCAGGCATACAAATCAATGAGGACACTGGCCTCTGTCATTTTTGTGAAACATATACTCCTCTTACTGTACAGGAAAAGAATGAGTATCTGACAAGAATTGAAGAACTTTTTAATCAATATAGAGGAAAGGGCAACTACGATGTAATTTATGCACTTTCAGGTGGGAAAGATTCGTCATATACGCTTTACAAACTCAAAAAAGACTATCCTTTCCTTAAGATACTGGCTGTACAGTTTGATAATGGATTCACTTCAGAAAACGCAATAAAAAACGCAATAAAAATGTGCAATATCACAGGGTGCGATTATTTCCAGTTGACAATGGATAAGGAAATTCTATATGATACATTCCGAAAAGCTGCGGAATCATACGATGCATTTCCGAAATTCGCCAAATATAGAGCGAGTGACATATGTAACGTTTGCATCACTATCATTAAACAAAAGTTGATAGAGCAGGCTATTCTTCAAAAAGCACCTTTCGTCATATTTGCCTTTACAGCTGGACAATCTCCCAACCCCATAATCAACTTATCGGTAAATTTCATTCAGTGGTCCAGAAGCTTATTTGAGAAACAGCTTCAGAAAATAGGCATCGAAGATAAGGACGAATTATTCCTCCTGAGAAAAGAATTTCTTGAGAACATAGGTGAGAACGTGCCGAGTATTCTGCACCCGTTGTGCCTGTGGGATTACAGTGAAGAGAAAGTGCTTGAGACCCTGCTGGAAATCGGGTGGGAACTTCCGGGAATTAATGACAGCAATTCAACCAACTGTACATTGAATTCCTTTGCTTGTTACAACCATCTTGAGAAATATGGATTTCATCCTTATGCCTTTGACGTAGCAGGGCTTGTCCGAAGCGGGGAAATGTCAAGGGAAGAAGGATTTGAAAAAATTAACCAGGAACTGCCACAGCCATTAATAGAAGAAGCCGCAAGAAAGCTTAAACTGAAAGTAAAGGGCTCACAAAAGTTACTCGTAAAAGTTTGATTTTGAGATAAATAATATGCTGAAATAGTCTACTAAAGCTAATTATAAACTGATCTAATTTTAATAGTTTAATTATTCCGGGGGTAATATAATGCAGGTTGCAGAAGAACTGAGCATGAATATAATAGAAGAGCTCAATGGGAACATTGAGAATATAGCTTTAAAGCTCAGGGGTTTTATTAGAGATCAAGTGAAGGGCTTTAAGAAAAAAGGAGTGGTTATAGGAGTCTCGGGAGGAATTGACTCAGCTGTAGCACTTGCCCTGTGTGTACAGGAACTCGGAAAAGAAAACGTGTATGGACTCATCCTTCCTGAAGAAGAATCATCTCCTTCCAGCAAGATCCTGGGAACAGAAATCTGTAAAAGCCTTGGTGTGTCATATGAGGAAGTTCCCATATCTCCTATCCTGAAATCATTGAATATCTATGATCAGAAGGAACAGCTTATAAAGAGAAACTTCCCTGAGTATGATCCCAAAATACATAAAACATCTCTGGTACTGCCTGACTTCCTTAACCAGGGACTATTAAATGTTCCTTATATTCGGTTGATAAAAGACGGCGAAACCGTTGCTAGATGCAGATTAAGAGCAAATGACTATCTGGAACTGATAGGGCTACAGAATGTCAAGCAAAGATCCAGAATGATAGTTCAATATATGCACGCTGAAAAATTGAACTACGCAGTCTGCGGTACAACTAACAAAACTGAACTGGCCCTTGGCCAGTTTGTTAAATATGGGGACGGGGGCGCAGATCTTGAACCTTTGGCTGACTGCTATAAGATCCAGGTCTATTCTCTGGGGAAGCTGCTCAATGTTAACGAAGAAATAATAAAGCGTCCTCCAAGTGCGGATACATGGAGCAATTACACAACCGACGAGGAGTTCTACTGGCGCATGCCAATTCAGATTCTAGACCAGTTATTGTATGCCCAGGAACACCAATTACCTCTCCAGATAATTGAAAAGAACACAGGAATGTCCAGAGAGAAAATAGAAAAAACTCAGAGGCATATCAATAGAATAAGAGATGCTACGGAATATGTTCGAGCCGTGCCTCCGATTTGCTACATTAACAGGTAAACTTCGCAGATGCCTGTAAATAAATATAGTGGTTAAAATTAGGTTTTGCCTTCAGCAAACACCTGCCTGTAAACTACTAGAAGCCTTTCTACAGGGTACTGCCACAGAATATCATTATGAGAAAAAAACGAACTTAGAACTAACTCAAAAGTGCGATTATGAATACCAGGGTCTCAATTGTTCAATGCCAGGATTACTCGAATGCTAAAGAAAAGATAAAAGAAGCATTGAATTTGATAGGTGGGATTGATAAGATTATAGTTCCTGGCAGCCGTGTGCTTCTCAAACCCAATGTGCTTGCTATCAGACCGCCAGAGGATGCTGTTACCACTCATCCGGCAATAGTATACGCAATGTGCGAACTAGTCTCAGAAGTAGGAGGTATTCCGGTAATAGGCGACGGATCCGGCATTGTAAAACCTGGATCTACTGCCACTTCGCAGGCACTTAAAGAGTCTGGCATTGAGGATGTTGCATCCGATCAAGGAGTTGAGCTTATCAATTTTGAGACCTCAGGTTTTGTTGAAGTTGAGGTTCCAGGCGCAAAGCAGTTTTCTCATTTGCATATCTCAAAAGCTGTACTTGAAGCAGATGTAATAATCTCGCTTCCAAAGCTCAAGACCCATGAACTTACACTTTATACAGGGGCAGTCAAAAATTTCTTCGGCACTGTACCTCAGAAAACCCGAAAACAAGCTCATTTTCTAGAAGATCGCCACCGTTTCGGGGAGGCAGTTGTAGATATATATTCTGTCGTCAAACCCCGGTTTGCAGTTATGGACGGGGTGATTGGAATGGAAGGAAATGGCCCATCCAATGGTATACCTGTTTTTGCAGGCGTGATTATGGCAAGTTATGACTGCGTAGCCCTGGATATTGTAGCCTCTGAGCTTATAGGAATCGATCCTTTGAAGGTCCCTACAAATATAGCTGCACTTGAAAGAGGCTTCGGAACCAAGCATCCCGAAATTATAGGGACACCTCTGGAAAAGGTAAAGGTCAGGTTCAAAACCCCTGAAGGCGGAATCACGGCTTACATACCAGCTTTTCTTATGAAAATCATGCGAAAGCAGTTAGCTGTAAGGCCCATAATTAACGCTTCAAAATGTGCACTTTGCAAAGCCTGCTTTTCGAATTGCTCGGCGCATGCCATTGAAGAAATAGACAGAACACTCAAAATTAACGAGGAAAAATGTATTCACTGTTATTGCTGCCGCGAACTTTGCCCTAACGATGCGATAGAAATAAAAAAATCACTGCTTATGGAGCTTGTAAGTAGAAGCAAAAGTTAATGGGAGGTTGCAGTTAACAGAAGAGTTGTCTAAAAGTCTATTTATCAAGCATCCCGGAAATAAGCGTATTCGGCAGAATATCATGTTAAAATTAATTAAGCATTAACTGTATAAGTTAATTTAGTAAATAAAACGCCAATGGAAAAATAATTCTAAAACAATTTAATAGAAAAAATAGTAGAAAAAGATTTGATAGAATAGTACAAAAATTTGATATAAATCATGTAAAACAATTTGATAGGTAAATGGGGGGTATTAGTATGACTACCGTAGTGTCTAATAGAGATCAGGTAACTTTTTGCGAAATTGCGGATCATTACCACAGTAACAAACTTCTATTTGGCATTAAATACTTTAAGAACTGGATTTTGGAAAGACTTGCCTCAAGCATTCCTGTTCCTTCTTGGAGAGCTAAATTACATAGGATGCGGGGTGTAAATATTGGGAAAAATGTATATGTCGGTTATGACGTAGTTTTTGATAGAATACATCCAGAATTAATTACGGTAGGAGATTATTCTGAAATCGGGGATAGGTGCATCTTATCTGCACATACGAGAGGAAGTTTGACTACCAGACAGGCATATCCGAGAACTATGTCTCCCATAAAAATAGGACGTGGAGTCTCTGTGAATCCGGGATGTATAATCACACAGGGGGTTGAGATAGGGGATAACTCAATAATAGGCATCGGATCCGTAGTTAACCATGACATTTCTCCAAATAGTCTTGCTCTGGGTTATCCTGCCAAAGTAGTTAAAAAACTTGAAGGTGTAGGTGAACTTCAAACCCAATTTTAAATTTTTATAGTTATTTTTCTAGTTTGTATCTTAGTTCAAAACCGTATTTACTCAGGGCAAAAAGTGCCATCATTATTACTAAGCAAATGAAAAAGACAGATATAAAAGATGCTGTCAGGTAGTGGAAGATCCCAGTTCCCCGAAAACTTACGTCCATCATTGAAAATAGACTGACTTTGTTTTCATATAACGGATAAAGGTATTCGCAGCCGCCTTCGCTGATATCATCCAGCAATAGGTGAGAAGAAAACGCAGCCTCTGCAAGAAGTCCGAGATACATTGCCCTACCAGACTCTCTGTATTTAACATATCCTGCAATAATCCCAAACAGGACTGCGGGAAGACTGAATAAAAGCGAATGTGTTGGAATCGGGCCGGCCCAGCAATGCTCCATAGTACCGTTTACTAGCAGGCTGTGAATGACCACAATGTCCGGAAATAAAGAACATATACCACCTACGAACAACAGGAATAGTAAATGCGTTGAACTCTTAAGAGAGAGCTCTCCTCGAAAAAGCGATCTGGCAGCAGCATAGACAGCTACTGCACTGATACATAGTACGAAAAATAACACGTGTACAACCGGGTAGGGCATAAGGAAACACTTATAATTTCTAAAGGTAAAGATGGTTTTAAAGTTATATCCGAGTTGACCCTCAAACTATTTAATATTTTTTAAGAGTAGAAGGAGGGGAATATTTCTTCGCACAAAAATTGTTTTTTAGGAGTTAATTAATTTTAAAAACGTATTATGAATTCAGGTAAGAATTTTCCTTTCCCGCTTATTCGTCCCAAGCTCACCTTAAAGAGGAATTAGCTCGACAAGCATTCCGTCTTCGAATGGGTATCTTTCAATAATAATAAGCCTTGATCCGGAAGCTTTCAACTCTTCTTTAATGCCTTCTTTTAACTCTTCAAGCACCCACCAGGCGATCTCGATTTTCCCGTTTTTTATTTCAAATAGCTCGGAAGGGATTTCCATGCTCTTCAGAGTTTTTTCTGCAAGTTCCTGGTCTCCCTCTTCAATAACCCCATATACTAGAGTACCGTCTTCCGTGATTTCGTCAAAATCTCTTGCTGTATTCTTTGCAATCCGCTGAAACCTTTTGCGGAGCTGCACTGCGTCCTTATAGGTTGAAGAACAAAAATGGACTTTTTTACATGCCTGAAAGGCAATCCCGGCAAATTTACAGGATCCTGCGGCTGCGTTGGACGTGTCAGACTCAAGGCAAAAGCCGTTTTTTAAGAGGGCTTCGGAGTTATTATCTGAGAATTCCAGTTCATTCAAGTTAAGGAAAACTTCCATTTCTTCTGCAAAAGCTGCAACTTTTTCCGCTCCTTCAAGGGCAGGAACCTCGATTCCGGCTTCGATTCCAAGCTCTTTTGCATATTGCAGGGCATCTGCGTATTGACTGTTATTAAGATCATTCCAGCACTTCTGCGGCGGATGTAAACGAATTTCATCAAGGCCTGCATCTGCGAGCTTTTCAAGAATCTGCCTGTCAGGAGCCAGAGAAGTATAAAGATGGATATGGTGTTCTTTTCCAAAAGAAGCCTTGAGCACTCGGATGTAGTGCAGAACTCTTTCGAGCCTCAGCAAGGGCTCTCCGCCTGTAATTCCTGTTCCGAGAGCATTCATGAGCTCGGCTTCTGTAAGTAAATCCTCATCGCTGTTTATAGACATCTCATTTGCAAAAACGAGATCTTTTCCTCGCCTTTCATCCGAAAGTGGGCAGTAAAAGCAGCTTTTGGGGCAGAGACCTGTTACGAAAAGGACCATTTTGGCGCCTTCCTGGCAAAATCTGCACCCTTTCGAAAGATAACTGTAAAAGGAGCCGGTTTCGTCTTCAGTGAACTTTTCCATAACTGAACCTGCATATTCTTTTGTTATATATAAGGCTTGTTTTTGGTCTCCAGATGAAAGTATGGAGACACAATTATAAAGAAAGGGCTTTACTCAAAAAATGATATATCATAAGGTGCTAAAGGTTCATTAATGTCAGAGCAAAATGGATACGTAGTAGTTTTCGGCTGCAAAAGGTGCGGAAAATGCAAAGATATCTGTCCTGTGGGCGCAATTTATGAGGAAAACGAGCTTGCGAAAATTGACCCCAAAAAATGTACCCTTTGCATGAAATGCATAGATGAGTGCACTAACAGGTCAATTATCTATATGGAATAAGGTGTTAGGGTGGATAAGACTCCGGTTGACATGAAAGAAAGTCCTGTTAGAGTGGAAGAAATTCCAATTGATGTGAAAGGAATGCCTGTTAGCGTGGAAGAAGTTGAGGTTGATATGGAAAAACTCATAGCTCATGGAAAAATAATAGATATTACAACTCCGATTTCCTCTTTTACACGGACTTTTCCTGGAGACCCGATACCCGCAATTGAGAAGGTCTGTACTCTTGAAGAAGAAGGCTGTGTGGTCTCAAAGTTAAGTTTTGGAAGTCATACCGGCACCCATGTCGATGCTCCATCTCATATTCTGAAAAATGGCCGGACTGTTGACAAACTGGAACTCAAAAACCTCATGGGCAAGGCTCTTATTCTCGATTTTTCTTCACTATCAGGCGAACTGACTGCTAACATTCTTGAAAAGACCTTCCGGTGTATAGGAGCTTCTGAAAATATCCAGATCCTTCTTCTGAAAACAGAAGATTTTTCCCGAAAACATGAAATTGCAGGTGAGGTTAGTCCCTCTGGCGCAAAGTTAAGTTCTCAGGACATGGAAACCGAGAAGGAAGAATCCTGCCCTACATACCTTGATGAAAGCGGAGCAGCCTGGATTGTTGAAAAAGGTTTCAAGATAATTGGGACTGATGGCTTTTCCGTGGATAATCTTTATTCCGAAACTTTACCTGCTCATCACATCCTTCTTTCTAGTAATGTGAACATAGTAGAATGCCTTGAACTTAGTTCCGTAGAAACCGGAACCTATTTCTTCCTCTGTCTTCCCCTCAAAATTGAGAACTGCGACGGTGCACCTGCAAGAGCCTTATTGATTTCTTACACTTGATAAACTAACAGATATTGTCTTTGACTAACAAACAAGCTTTGAAGATATTAAAGAAAAAGGAAAACTCGAAGCATAAAGAACAGATTAAAACATAAACAATAAGGAAGAAAAGATTACCGAAAGATAAAAATATAGAAGATCAAGACTAATAAAGTACATGGAGGGTTTGGGATAGAAGAAGAGAGTACTGAAAACCTGCTCTGTATACCATTTACGGGAGAGCAACTTGCCGAAATAAAGAAATATGCAGGCATCAGTGGTATGGAAGTTGAAGAATTTATCAGAAGTGTTTGCCTGACTCACTGTCTCCAGCAAATGGAATGCCTTTACGGGGAAGAGTCAGAAGCGCCTGAGGCTTCAGGGGGCGCTGCAAAACCGGAAAGTAGATTAGAAATAGAGTCAAGGAAAGTTGAGTTTAAAGGTCAAAAGCTGGGCCCAAGCTCAAAAGAACAGCCTGCCTCAAAAGAGATTCTTGATGGGCCACTCGTTCTGGACCAGCAGTGTATTATGGATTTATTTGCAATCAAACGAGAGTTCGGCAATATTTCAAATAACAAAATTATCACTATCGCCCTGAAATTGGGTCTGAACCAGCTCAGTGTAGCCCTTGGTCTACTTAAAAATAAACTGAAAGAATGAAGAAGCGTGGGAAAGAGGGAAGGATTGATATAAACAATCCTTTCCAAGCAGTTCTTTTGCGATCGCAGTTTATTACGTCTTACTTTTACATCTTAATTTCATACGTGCTGTAAAATTTCACTGTTAAGTCTTGCTGCCAAATCTTACTGTCAAACCTTCCTTTCAGAGTTTTTCAAGTTCACCCTTGTACCATTCCAGAAAACTGTCAATAGCCCTGCGCCTGTGGGAGACCTTATTTTTTTCAGCGTCTCCAAGTTCCCCGAAGGTCATGCCCTGGTACTCGAAAATAGGGTCATACCCAAAACCACCTGTGCCTCTCTCTTCATACGCGATTTTCCCTTCAACTATACCTGGAAAAACCAGAGGCTCTTTTCCGGGCTCGCAATATCCGATAACAGTTTTAAAATACGCTGCTCTGTCAGTTTCCCCTTCCATAAGCTTAAGCACTTTCAGGTTTCCTAGTCTGTCCTCTACAAAACGAGAGTAAGGGCCTGGAAAACCGTTTAAGACTTTTATGAAGATCCCGGAATCATCTACCATTACAGGCATATTCAGTTTATTTGCGACATGCTTCGCCCCATAGGCTGCAATGGGCTCAAGGTCGTCCTCCTGAAGTTCAGGGTAGCCGTTTTTGTCCTGTATTACTTCAATTCCGAAAGTCTTGAGGATGTCCCTTACCTCGGCAAATTTGCCTTTGTTTCCTGTAACAAATACGATCTTATGCATAACGAGCCCTCTTTTTTATCTCTTCAACGCGCTTGAGTACATCCTCTGAATCTATAAAAGTGCTCTGGTATCCTTTTTTGAAGGCTTTGATCAGGGCTTCATGATTGCGGTGGGTACTCTCAAAGGTCTGGAAAAGCACATGGACATCTACCCCTCTGGACTCGAGGCCTTTGTCAAAATACGCAAGCCCGAAGTCAAGGAGATAAAGCCTCTCGCCTGCAAGAAGGAGGTTTGAGGTCGTAAGGTCACCATGGATTATACCCGCACTGTGGAGTTTTCCTACAAGTTCTCCTACTTTTTCGGAAAGCTCAGGAGTTACCAGGTATTTTATGGGAACGCCATCGATATACTGCATCTTGAGCTTGAAATCTTCCACGTCATAGATAATTGGCGTAGAAACCCCATTGCGCCGAGCTTCAGACATCAGGCGGGCTTCTGTCCGGTTTCTTTCAGTCCTGATCCTTTCATCAATCTCTTTATGCCTGTAAGCCTTTGGAACTCTTTCCTTAACAAGTATTTCTTTTCCTTCAGGTCCTTCTTCCAGGTAAACGACAGCCTCGGCCCCGTTATCCAGCATTTCCCCAAGCCTGAGGGAAGTTCCAGGGGCGATTTCAGGGACCCTTTTCATTGCTTCTTCCCGGATCCAGGTCACTTTCACATCATCAGTTCGGTAACTCGGGTTTACACGGGACTCTTCAAGGGAAAGGGTGTTTTCGGACTTATACATCAGAAGCCCAGTATATGCAATCATTGTCCCGTTATCTCCCATGAAGCGTTTTTCGGGCACATAGAACTTCGCACCTCTGGCTTCGCACATCTCGTTTAACATTTCCCTGAGCCTTGTATTTGCTCCAACTCCCCCTGCCAGCAAGACTTCTTTTTTTCCGGTATGAGCAAGGGCTCGCTCTGCAACCTCAACGACCATTGCAAAAGCCGTTTCCTGGTAGGAATAACAGACATCCTCAATAGAAGCTTTTTTCAGGGCTTCACTAGCTGCCGTGGAAAGCCCTGAAAAGGAGAGATCCATGCCTTTTATCACATAAGGAAGATGAATATACCTTTTCGCATTCTTTGCATAAGCCTCGATCTTTGGCCCTCCGGGATGAGGCAGACCAGCTCCCCGTGCAAACTTATCAAGGGCATTTCCAAGCCCTATATCGAGGGTTTCCCCAAAGACTCTGTATCTTCCCCCCATATAGGAAATAACCTGGGAATTGGCCCCACTTACGTAAAGGACGACAGGGTCAGTTGCAGGCGTTCTCCAAATTCCGACTTCTATATGAGCAATACAATGGTTGACCCCTATCAGAGGAACACCTAGGGATATGGAAAGCATTCTTGCTGCCGTTGCAACCGTTCTCAGGCACGGCCCAAGTCCAGGTCCCTGGGAGAAAGCTATTCCGTCAATCTCTGAAGGCTCGACTCCTTTTTCTTTTGCCTCTGCAAGAAGCCTTCTTATAACGCTGGCTGCGTACTTTGCATGGTGCTGGGCTGCTTCCCTGGGGTGAATCCCTCCGGTTGTAGGCTTGTAGGTCTCTGTGACCTCGGCAATAATCTCGGTCTCGGTCACGATTGCGGCACTCAGGTTCCAGGCAGTGCCCTCGATTCCAAGGATGAACGTGTTTTTCAAGGCTTACGGTCTCCTTCCAGTCCTTTTTGCTGTCACTGCCTTCGATAATACAGGAGAGAACTTATATACATTTGCATCCCGAGTTCCGTCACCCGAGTCCCGTCTCGGGAGGACGGTGCCCTTTTCGCTGCGCTCAAGAGGGCTAAAGTAGATTTTCTTAGAGGTATCATGTTTGAGGAGTCTGGGGAATATTTGATATTTAAGAGTTCCAGCATAATAACATGAGACATGACTACAAATCCGAGGGAAATAGAACCCTCTACATTATATAAAAATGGCTCTTCGCTGTTTCGAGTGGGTAACTTATATTCATTTCCGAAGTGTTGAATTATAACATATAAGTTTAGAAACAGCTATTGTTGAAAATCACATTCAAGCTTGGTGTTTCTCTTTTCGGCTTGGCTACATCTTAACTAAATAATTATCTTTTGATAAATAGTTGAAACATTAGATTTTATTTATTCATGCCTTCAAAAATTTCCTAGCTTTTGCACGCTTTCTTCCATGGGTTCAGGAGAAAATAGACTTCTCTCGAGCTTTTCACCAAACTCCTCAAGTATAGATGCAGGAATATCGAGATCAGGGTATGGAGGAGTAAGAGGTTCAAAATCTTCTTCGTTCGGCCTGACTTGCCTGAACTCGGGCAGGAACAGAATAAAAGCCAAAAATAAGATAAAGATTATGTACTCTCTGCCGTAAATCAGCCATGAAACGTTTCCTGTGAGAGAAAAAATGGAATTTATATAGGACGCGGGACAGGAGATGATTGGAAGAGATAAAGCTGCGGGATAGGACAATAGAAGGACGAATATAAAGAGAAAAATGAGACCGAAACCCATCTTTTTGAGCAGGCCGTATGTCTTGGAATAAAGCCACCATTCCCACCAGGCAGGCTTGAGAGGTCCTGTACGGAGATTTTTCAGGAGCCGGGCTGCAGGTTTCTTTACTTCGGCTGGAGATTCCAGTCTCAGGCATTCATCAAGTCTATCTACCGCTTTTCGGAAGTAGTGTGCCCGGTAGTAAAAAAGCCCCAGAAAATAAAGGGCATACGCTTTCAGTTCGTTATCTTTGGATCTCTGCAGAATGGCTGCTTTTTCAAGTTTTCCTGCAGCTGCAAGTAGCGTATACCTGAAACGTGCACTATTTTCGTCAAAAGATGTTTCTGCACACATATACCTCGCATACGCATCCCAGAGCAACAGTTTCAGGTCTTCCGAATTCAAGGCAAGAGCTCGCCTGAAAGACTCAAGTGCATCCTCACAGGCTTGCTCTTCAAGTTCTATCCGACCTTTTAGGTTTCTTGAGAATGCATTATCAGGGGCTTCTGCAATCGAAGCTTCTAGCTCTTTTAATGCGCCCCTACTGTTTCCGATCCTGAAGTAAAGCTCTGCAAGTCCGTTTCTTGCATGAAAATTTTTTGGATTTATATCAATTGCTTTTCTGTATGCCTTGATAGCTCTATCGAAATCTTTCAGCCTGAAATAGGCAAATCCCAACAGGCAAGAAGGAAAATCCGAGTTTATCTCGTTTGTTAGCTTTTCAAGGACTACAACGGCTTTCTCAAACTCCTGCAGCTTTATGAGAACAAAAGCTTTCATGACTGAAGCCTGTGTATTTTGAGGGTCAAAGGTAAGGATCCTATCAAACACTTCCAGGGCTTTTCCCCATTCTCCGCAGTGTGCAAAAACCAGGCCTTTTCCGGAATATGAAATTGTTTCTGCTTCGGAAAGTTCTCTGGCGCTTTCAAAAGCTATTAAAGCATCCTGATATCTGCCAAGGGCATTCAGAGCAAGCCCTTTAGAATTCCTGAGAATTTCCAACCTGAAATTTATTTCAGCGGAATTCAAAATTTCAGGTTCTTTATCTTCGAGAATTTTTGTGGATTTTTCTGCTCCTGTAGCTGCATAAATAGCTTCTTCTGCATCCTCGAGCGTTTTTAGAGCTTCCTCATACATCCTCAGGCAGAGAAGAGTAATTCCTTTGCAAATTTGAGGAAAAGAGCGTTCAGATTCTCTTTTCGCGGCATTGTCAAAGGCTTTAAGAGCTTCCGCATACTCTCCAAGCTCGGCAAAAGCAAATCCCCGATATTTCCAGCTTTCATCCCCAATTTCTCTTTCAGGAAGTCCCCCAGATAATTCCAGATATTTTTTAAAAGCCGTTTGGAGCTGACTGCCAAGAGTCTCTCCAAAATCTTTTTCCTGATGCCTGAGTCGGGAGAGAGTAACTCCTCGGTTATAACGGGCAGGCAGACTTTCATAGTCAAGCTCGAGGAGTGTCTCATAAGCGTCAAGAGCTTCCCTATATCTTCCAAGCTTATAAAGCGCGTTTCCTTTTCCATTCCACGCAAAAAGATTTCTGGAATAAAGACCGAGAGCTTCCTCAAAGCTCTCAAGAGATCTGGAATAATCCCCAAGCTGATAATATACTTCTCCAAGACCGCTCAGAATACCACTATCTTCAACTCCGGAAGAAAGGGCCTTTTCATACGCCTGCAGAGCTTCATAAGGTCTCTGCATGGCTAAAAAACAGTTGCCTACCCCTCTCCATCCCTCTAGGCTCAAAGGATTAGCTTCAAGGGCTTTCCTGAAAGCATCTAGAGATTCCTGATATTTTCCAAGTGCCAGCAGGGCTTTTCCTTTGCCAGCTTTTGCCTCTATAAGAGAGTTATCAAGTTCAAGTACACTTTCAAATATGTCAAGAGCTTCACGAGGCCTGCCCAGCTTTCCGAGAAGCCTACCTCTTTCGAGTCTGTTTTTTGTGTTTCTTGGCTCAATGATAAGACTTTTTTCAAAAGCTGATAGAGCCTCTTCTTTCCTTCCCATGCCTTCGAGAATTCTGCCCTGCGTTTCCCAAGCAACTGCAGATGCAGGTTCAAGTTCCAAAGCCTTTTCACAGGTTCTCAAAGCTTCTCTCTTTTTACCCAGGGCAAGGTATGCTTTTGCCTCACCTTCCCATGCTCCTGAATGCGAAGGTTCTAGCATAAGGGTTTTTCCATAAGCCTCAAGTGCCTCTTCATTTCTCCCAAGTGTGGAAAGGGTTATTCCTCTATAGTACCAGGCCTTCAGATTTTCAGGATTAAATTCGGCAGTTTTAGTAAAAGCCTCAAGGGCTTCCTCATTTCGTGAGAGCTGTTTTAAAGCAAGCCCACTGTAGTACAGAGCACCGATGTGCTTTTCATCTTTTCTGAGCACGCCGTTAAAAGCCTCAAGAGCCTTCTCTGGCAGGTTCAAATATCCTAAGGTAAGCCCTTTGAGGTATCGGGCAGGAACATTGTCAGGATCAAAATTAAGTGCCATTTCAAAAGCTTGAAGGGCTTCTTCCGGCCGGTCCAGGTAACGAAGTATGTTTCCCCTGTACTGCCAGGCAACGCTATCCTCAGGACTTACCTCAAGTACATCGTCGAAAGCCTCAAGCGCTCTCTCAAAGTTTTTCTCTGCCCCTATCTGGTTTTTCAGGTTCAAAAGAGCAAGGGCTTTACTGTACCAGGCTTTGGCATAAAGAGAATTCATAGGCCCTCGGAGATCTTTGAGTAAAATTTGGTTAATTTTAAAATTCATCTAAATATATATGATGTCTATTATAAATATGGGCACAGAAGATAGTTACTGATTTAGGAACTTGAATAAATTAAGTTCATTTCCAAAGATAAAATATCCTTAGTCATGTATTTTTAAACTCTATTTACTTTTTTAATAAATCTCGGAGATTAAAAAATAGTATGGTATCTCCAGTTGTGCTAGATTTGCTACTTATATCTCTTATGGGACGAGCATCCTCAAGATTAAAAGGAGGCATCTCTGGATAAAATTCTACAGCAGAGAACGTGGGCGATTGAATCTCTATAGATATATCTTTTCCTGCAATGCGAGTTATTGAAGGAGAAATGAGAAGAAAAATTAGAGCTATTTCAGCTAGTAAAAACTGGTTTAAATTCTCTTTAACATCATTCCAAATAGCATATACCATTAACAAAAGAATAAGAACAAAAATCAATAGGAAAATTATGCGTTTATGCCATTTATATAAAGGCGAATAAAGCCACCAAACATGCCACGGAGGTTTTATCTGGTAGGTCCAGATATTTCCTAGCAGTTTCTTTGCAACTTGCTGTGTATTTGTTAGTGAACTATTAAGGGAAATAAATTTTATCAACTTCTCATTACATAGCTTTAGTTTATCATATACTTTCAAAGGCTCCCATATTATCACAGTCCCCCGTACTATCCAAGGCTTGCGTACTATCCAGGGCTTCTCTTTTTCCATTCCTAAGTTAACACAGTCGATGAGTTTTTCTTTGGCTTGTAAATAATTTCCCATTTTACAGTAACATATCCCCAAAAAGTAAAGAGCATAAGCATCTACCCTGTTATTCTCATGAGATTTTATTTTCTCCAAGTCCCTAACAATAGTAATGAGTTCTTCTTGATATTTTCCAGATTTCTCTCCACAATTATATTTTGCTCTGAGGTATCTAGCATACGCATGCCAGAGAAGATATAAAGAAAACGTATTATCCCATTTAATAGCCTGGTCAAAAGATTCCATAGCGTCTCTATAATTATGTTTTTCAATGTCTATCTGACCTTTAAGGCACCACCCCCATCCCATTCTACGAGCATATCTATCAAACTCCCGAGTACCACGTCGAAGTTTCTCACCTGTCTGCTTTATATCATAAAAATCATTATCTTTAGTATTTTCTTCTATTTTGGGGTATAAATCAAGATAATCCTTTATTTGTGAATATGCTTCATCCAAGTTCCTAAAACTTAAAAGAAGCCATCCTAAATTATTGCGTGTGAATAAATCAGATTTATCTGTACTTAGAGCTCTCTGAAATGCTTCTTTTGCTTTTGTTGGTTCATTAAGCCTATAAAGCACTATACCTTTTAGATTTAGAATCTCAATATCATTAGGATTTTGCTTCAAAGCTTTTAAGAAGCATTTATATGCTTCTTTATAATCATTATGCGAGCCCAGTTTAAAATGTGAAAGTCCTTCCATACTCAGTGCATCAAAAATATTATTTTTTTTGTATTTTTCTTCATCAGTTTTTTTCGTAGTTATCTTCACCATTTTTTTCTTAGACTTTCCTTCGTTTTTAAGGGCTTTTTTAAAAGCTTTTATTGCTTTGGGGTATTCTTCAAGAAAATAGTAAGCCATACCTTCATTGAATCTTATGTTATAGGCTTCCGGAGCTAATTTAGTAGCTTTATCACATGCTTTATATGCTTCTTTTACCAATACGTCACAACATCTCAATTTAGCTAGTAATATTGCTTTATAAATATAGGGCAGAGGATCTTCGTTTTTATCATTTTCCTTCACTTTAATCGCTCTATCGAACATTTCACACGCTTTATCGTACTGCTTGCACTCGTAGTAAATTAAACCGGCACTTTTTAAAGTATCTAAAGTCTCTGAATCTTCAGGCTGAGGATTAATTATACTAAATGCTTCTATTGCTTTATCATATTCTTTAAGTAAATAATAGACAATACCCAGTTTTTTTAGAATGCTATTATTTTTTTGGTTTCTATTTTCATCTCTTATTTTCTCCAGTTTTTCTTTAGATTTTTTTAACATATCTTCTGCATGATTTGGTAAAATACAATATCTCTTCTGCAGTTCTTCTTCAAATTTCCTGAGAGTTATTCCTGCAAAACATAGTATTTCAGCAGCGTGTTCAGATCTTTCAGAGAGAAATGCAGTACTTACTGCATGTTGAGTGTGTTTCTGACAAGTATTTAAAATATCTAAAGCTTGACAAAAAGAATTATACGCTTCATTGTATTCTTCGAGGAAATAATGTGCTATTCCCTTGAACTTTAATGCTTGAATTTGATTTTTATTATATTTGGAGGACTCTTTTTTAAAAAATTGTATAGATTCTTTATACTGCCCTTTGAAAAAATAATTATAACCTATGTTATAGTTATCTTTTGCATCTAACGGATTCATATAAACACCTTGAGGATTGTAATATATGTTTATATGCTGAGATATATATTAGAGATATTATAAAAGATATCAGAAACTATTTTTCTAAAATTAAATATATTTTGTAAAAAAATAATGATTAACCTAATGTTATTACTGAAAATTAGCCACAGTACACTAGATTTTGAAATCATGAAGAATTTTTAACCTTTTGAGCCTATATAGGAGAACCTGAACTATAATACTGGAAGTCTTTGGAATCCAACCATTTAAAAGTCCTTAACCTTAATTTTTACATTAGAGATAGCCAATATTTACTTTCATTTCTTCTTTTCCGGCGGCAATCTGATAATGAATCTGACATTTTTCAAGGTCAGGTTACTGATGATAAGGGGCTTTTGCTTTAATCCTTCTATTTTCAGGCTTTCTATGTGCGCATCCTTTATTGTAATAGTTTTAGTTCTTGCGTATTTCTCAGACATTTTTCATCTCTTTCTTGCATTTTTGGCGTCAAGTTCATAAATATAATATTCCAAAAATAAATTAGTTTCCATCCACAGATCCAATTTTGAGAATTAGATTCTGGTTTTCCAATTTTTCGGCGCAGATGATCAGAAAGCTTGAATGAGGCAAAGATGAGAAAATGAAAAGAACCACAGGAAAATCCCTGCGGTTCGGGTTGAAAAAGAGTCAGATAAATTCTTGAAATGGGTTACTTCTTGAATTCTGTATAGCCGCACTTTCCGCAGGCGAGGCGGTTCTTGTGATCGGCGAGGAATGTACCTGGTCCACATCTGGGACAGAACTGTTTAATTCTGGTTACGGAGTCGCCCTGGACTTTATAGTAATCTTTTACTGCCATGTATATGCACCTCGCTTAAGCCTCTTCTCCCTCGGTCTCAGTTCCTGGAATAGCGTTTCTCTTCAAGACGTATTCCAGCTCTACCTCCTTCATGCGATCAGCATTCTCGTAGAGTTTGGCATAGCCCTTGCCTTCCTGTACTCCATATTCGGTTTTGATTCTCTGGATTACCAGCAGTTCAAGAGGGGCGTTCAGCATTGCAGCGAGTTTATTCTTTATGTCATTTCTGGAAGGAGTCGAACCTTCATATTTCACAATGAAATCCAGTTCCCTTCGATTTAAAAGTGAATTATTCTTGTCTTTAAGAATTCTTATATCCATCTAAAATTCTCCGTAGCTTGTCCAATTCGTAATTCTGATTTTTGCTGATGAGTTTCTCAAAGAGAGTTCTGATCTCCCCTTTTTTTTCCTCAGTGACCTTCACAAAGACCACACCCTCATCGGGCTGTCCATACAGGACCACAGCATTCAGAGGAGCCAGAAGGATTACAGGAAGGGTTGCCAGATCCTCTTCTCCTCTTACAAAGATCCTGAGAGGTTTTTCGGAAGCAAAAGCTTCACAAAGGGTTTTAATCAACTCATCGGTAATAATTCCTGCAGGGTTGTCCACAGATACTTCGTCGTAAACTTTGTCCATATTCCGGGCTGAGACATCACTGGAAACCGGTTTCCTTTTGGTGCGGTTGTCCACAATACAGATGTCTGGAATAATCCCGGACTCAAGCAGGTGGAAAGTAGTAACATCACCTACGGATATAAGTTTTGTGGGGCTTCCAAGCTCCCCTGCAAACTTCTCAATAGTATCCCTGCCCCTGCCTCTGTAGAGTGTACCCAGGGGTTTCTTCATCAGTGGACGAAGTTCTCTCGGAAGCTCAATATGAACACTCAAATCAGCGCACCTTCAGAGCAAATTTATCCGGAATGTCAACCCCAAGCTTTTTTGCTATTTCTGAGCGTTCAGCGTCCAGGATAATTACAAGCCCACTCCATTCCTCCGCAAGGTCCGAAGTCCCGCAGATGGGGCAGTTTTGCCCTTCCAGGACTCTCATGCAGTGTCTACATACTTTTTCTGCCATAAAAATCCTCTTCCTAATCAGGCGGCTCCTTCAGTAACAGCTTCATGAGACTGCTTCTTTTTACGAGCTTCTTCTAGCCACTGCAGCTTTCCGAGAGCAGTCTGACGCATGGTAAGGCCTATTTTGCTTTCCTTAGGTTCTCTTTCGTTGATACTGACAGCAACAACCCTGGCTCTTACATGGTCACCTTCAGCAATGGATTTGCCTCCATTCTTTGTCACAAGCCTTGCGTTCTTGGCGTCGTATGAAATAAAGTCATCCGTAATCTGGCTGACGTGAAGCAATCCGTCCATTGGCCCCATACCTACGAAAACTCCGAAACCAACGGCCTCAACAACTTCACCCTCAATAATCTCCTGGAGTTCAGGCACGAACATTATTGCTTCGAATGTTACATCATAATATACTGCCCCGTCTCCTACGAGGATGTGCCCTTCCCCTATCTCGACGATCTTGCAAATCGCAACGAGGGAACCAAGTTTTTTGTCAACCTGCCCCTCAAGTTTTTCTCTTAACGCGTTTTTAACAGTTTGCGCCACCTCTTCCCCTAAAAGGGTAGGAGGAATACGAACAGTATCAACGAGCTTCATCATTTTATACATCTGCTAATCACCCGTAAAAACAATTAATTTAATGCTGCCCGGTAAAATAACATGGTTCAGACAAAGTCCAGTTTGTTTTTCTGGCGTAAGGATATGGTTTGGATTCCTTTTTCAGCAAGCCTGCGCTTCAACCCGATGTCGTTTGTCAGGACAGCTGCTCCCATTTCCGTTGCCAGCCTGAGAATTACATCATCTGCAGGGCCTACAGCAGGAGTTATACGCTCGCATCTGTCCATCATGGACCTGGCAACCTTTGCAGCCGTTCTGTCCGAACCTCTTTCCCGCTTTATGAGTTTTTCTATCTCGAATACTACAGCCTCAGGCACAAAAAATTCGTCAAATCCCAGCCTTTTAAGTTCTTCAAAAATATCTACTCCGAACTGGACCGGGATCATGAACCCATTAGTATCGATTATAACTTTCAACTCTTAATTACCCCTACTCCAATAAGCCGCCACCGAGAGTCAATTCTCCTGCTGATAGCAACCCTTGATCCGATAGCTGCACTAATAGGGCGTTTAAGGGCAACCTGTGCTTCATTTTTCCTGGCACTTGTAACCACTCCAACTGTGGTTGCAGTTCCTATATTGAGCATGAGAGGTTCACTTGTCTTGATTTCGTTGATTTTTTCTTCCCTTGTAACTCCTACTACCCTATCGAGCAGGTGTAATTCCATGACGAACTGGTGCCTAGTGTCGGGAAGGGTCCCAGGTGCGCCTGCAATCTGTCCTGTTAAAGAGTCACCTTTTGTCAGGGTAGGGTCAAGATGAGTTCCAATAGCCAAAAGACCTCCGGGAGTTGCTTCATCCACCTTTGTCGTGCCTGCAAAGATAGATGAAATCGTTGTTAAAATCGGAACCCATCGTGTAACGCCTTCGGTTGTAACCTTAATTCCTGGCCTTATTTCCAGCTCGTCTCCCGGATGAAGGGCTCCTTCAGTCAGAGTTCCTCCGATAACTCCTCCGCGCATTTCATCAATTGAAGCCCCTGGTTTGTTAATGTCAAAAGAACGGGCAATCAACATGCTGGCAGGCTTATCCATTTTATGGACAGGAGCAGGAATCACGGTTTCCAGAGTATCGATAAGGACATCAATATTGATGTTCTGCTGGGCAGAGATCGGGATTACAGGAGCATTTTCTGCGACCGTGCCTTTAACAAATTCCTTTATTTGATGATAGTTCTCGAGAAGGCGCTCCTTAGATACAAGGTCGATCTTGTTTTGTACTATCACTATATTTTTAATCCCTATAATATCCAGGGCCATAAGGTGTTCTTTTGTCTGGGGCTGCGGACAGTCTTCGTTTGCTGCAATTACCAGCACTGCACCGTCCATAATCGCAGCGCCTGAAAGCATAGTCGCCATCAGGGTTTCGTGCCCAGGAGCGTCTACAAAGGACACAGTCCTGTGCTCTTCTGTCTTTTCTCCACAGTTAGGGCAGGTCTTTTCTACTGTGTAACATTGGGGGGAAGGACATTTGGGACACTTCATGAATAGGGAGTCTGCATACCCCAATCTGATAGAAATCCCTCTTTTTACTTCCTCACTATGTGTATCTGTCCAAAAGCCTGATAGGGCTTTAACAAGTGTAGTTTTTCCATGGTCGACATGGCCTACCATGCCGATATTAACACAAGGCTGACTCAAGTTGTAATTTCCTCCAGTAAAGTGAAGTGATCCGATATAAGGCAGGTCTTTATCCTAAACCTGAACCATAAAATTTGGAATTACTTTTTCCAGTAGGTCCGCAGATTCCAACCCTTAACTAATCTGGTCTGTAATTGAAATGAAACATATAAACTAAAATGGGACTTGGGGAGCGGAAATATTCTCCTGCCCATTCTTTAATCTGGATTTCCTGGATTGAAAATCCGGGTAAATTCTATTATTATGTTTTTTTATCGCTGTTTAAGGCTTGCAGATTCAGGCGATACTTTTAAAGTTTACGGTATCCTGCATAGTTAATATCTACTAATGCCGGAAAGCCTTAATAAATTTATGTGACGATGGCGTCAAGTTTCTCCAATTCCAGTGCACGCTTGATCTCAAAGGCCAACCTTCTTCCGGTACTCATTGGTTTTCTCCAGAGCGAGTTGCCGTAAGAATGACCTACTGACATATGAACATTGGTCCCACCGCCTACTCTTGGGGCCACATCATAAATGTAGAAGTTAAGATCTTTATCAACGCAAGTCTGCAAGCAGAAAGGCCCTATGATCCCAGGAGCATAGTGTTCCTGAGTAGCTTTTACATATTTTTCCCCCATTTCGAACACTTTCTCAAGAAGAGACTCGCGAAGGGTTGCGGAATTATGCCCGCAGACCGTATATTCGGGGGTTAACTGGCTTTCAGCCAGGGCCATTTGCTGAGGGGCAGGAAGCCTTACATGTCCATCAAGGCTGGTCTCAAAGCGCCAGTCAATTCCAAGAAGTTCCAGCTTACTCATTTTCGGTTCGATTGGAGAGTAGAACATATCAAGGTTAAACACAGGACCTATAATATAACGCTCTATTCTTGCGTTTTCAAGAGCTTCCTGAGTAATAACTCCCTGTCTTATAAGAGCCTCAGATTTCTCTAAATATTCCTTATAACTTGAAGCGGTAAAAAATCCCCTTTCGAGTTTTTTTACGGCATGAGGGAGCTTGACCATTACAAGTTCGTTAATATCCTTTGGAGACTCTATTTTTTCAGGGAAAGGAAGTCCTGCTTTTTCCAGAATCCAGTAATAACTCTGCTGCTCACTCCGTTCCTCGCTTCGAAGGAGGTTCCTGCTTCCTACGAGAGGCACTCTGAATTTTTCTTCGATCTCATCTATACTGCAGTAGGAGGTAAAGGAACGATTAGGGACAAAAAGTACATTTTCATCAACTAGTTTCTTCTGGTTTTCAGGCAGGAGAATCTCGTTATATTTTTTGAAAACAACGGTCTCGTCAACAATCCCCCTCTTTACCTTCCCATAAATGTCTCTCTGGGCCCTGAAATATTCACTATACGTTTTTTCCCTGCCAGCTTGGCAGACTGCAAGAGTCCTGAATTCCTCTTCAACTGCCCCGTCGCAGATGTCGAGCCCTGAATGAGAGCCTATAGTTCCGATTTTTATCTTATCAGCGTGAGTATAATAGCCTTCAACGATTTCCTTAATTTCTTTCCTGTCAATCATATTTGATGTTCCTTGGCTTTGGAAATAATCCTTTCAATGAGATTGATAATCGGTATAACTTTTCAAACCTGCTACTTAAGTAGAGATTCCTCAAAATGCAAGTCTTGTGACTATTTGCCAGGTATTATGAAGTAAAAATCCTGATAGGTTTTCCCCATTAACGGCTTTACCTATTAAATCCCTTCCTAATATAAGTAATCATTTATATAATGGAAGGAAAACCAGAAAAGCTCTAAAGCCAGGAAAAAGCAGCCCAGAACAGATATCTGAAATATTCCATTGGTTTACGGGCCCTGATTTTCCATAATTTTTGACGCTTTTTTAAATAAAACTCAATATAAAAGGCGTAATAAAAGCCTCAATTATAGCTGCAACCAGAAGAAGAGGCAGGATCCAACGGAAATAAAATATGAGTCCTTCTTTAAATTCTCTTTTGATCTGGGTAGGTCTGCCTATAAGGGCAGAAAATACCTGGTATCCGAGCCGAAGTCCTATGGCCGCGGCCAGGAAGACCATTGGCAGTTCCACTATCCCGTGGGGGAGAAGAGCAAGCAAAATGAAGAGCATACCTTTTTCCTGGGCTACAAGATAAGCTATCACTCCCACAAGATATCCATTGAAAGCGATAAAAAGTACTGGAAGAACGCCCAGCGCCAGCCCAAGTACCAGGAAAAGCAGGCTTACAAAAGAATTGTTAAGAAAGATTACGAGCATTATGAAAAGAGGATTCATCGTCATAATTGGTTCAAAGCGAGAACTGAAACTTTCTCTGAGAGAATCAGCCATAGAAGGGAAATATTCAGCTGAAATATAACCTGCAACTAAGGATCCAAAAAATACAAAGCTGATGATAAGTATATACGGCCAGATAAAACGCACATATCCAGTAAACCCTTTTTTCGGGTCTTTTCGGATACTGCGCCAGGTGCCTGCCGAACTGCTCCTGGGAAAAAAATCATTCTCCTCTGCAGCATATACCCTGTTTTCCATTTTTTCTTCAGGAGTTTCTGACATCTGTACTCCTGCTCTTATCTCTTCTGAATTATGATCGTCCTCTCTTTCCATACCTACCCCACCAATAATTCTGATTTATTAATCCTGATCCAAATACATATGGCGCCTGTCAAATACCTTTTTCTTAGATTCCCAACATCATCCGGATCGTATTCCGGGTTGCAGGAGAAAGCCCAAGGATCAAAATGACCATTTTGATTAACACTTTCAAGTTCAAGGAGCGTTCGTCATCCTCAAACTGGGTGTCAAGCACGTAAAGAACCCCTATGAAGATAATAAGCTTCAATGGATACATAACCAATGCGGTGCCAGTCAGATCGATAAGATAGCTGGGCACTACGTGTTTTTCATAGTATCCAAGCGTATCTATTCCTATGTACGTTGAAGAAGCATCCATCAGTTGAACCATCAGGATAGAAAGGTTCAGAGGATCGGTAAATATAGAAGACTTGAAATGGCGAGCAATTATATAAAAGATAAATGTCAGCCCTGTTCCTGCCCCGAGTACAAATAAGGGAACGTAAGGGGCCACTATATTCTCGAAATGCAGGAGTGTAACAAGATTTACGAAAAACCACAAGAGTCCGAAGCTTGCAAAAGTTAGATGAAAATCCTTTACCAACCCTGCTTTCTGAAGCCTGATGGAGATCCAGAGACAGCCTATGGTTATCGCAAATACCAAAAAATAAATATTGGGAGTTATGAGAAGATAGCTAAATGGCGGGTGGATAATACCTGCAGGAGAATCTTCAAGTACACGCAGAGAAGAACCTGCAAGTACGAAAGGCAGAACAGATGCGATAAAGCGTGGAGTTATTTTTACCTCAAGCTTTTCGAGCAGCTTGAAAATTCCAAATATGCAAATACCCAGTATTACTGCCCAGGTAAAGGTATTTACAACATTATACCCTTCATCACCTCTTATGGGCTCAAGATAATAGGTATTAATAAACTGTGATATTTTATCTATTAAAAAACTCATCTTATCACTCATTCGAAATGGCAATATCCTAATACAATTAAGTATACTATGTATACAGCGAACTTACTTCCTTAATCAAGAAGGTAATCTTCTTCTCCAGTGCGCAATGTTCGTTCTAATATATGAGATTTCTTTCCGGAAGGTCTTATCCCAATAAGCGTTAAAGATATTATAAATATTGAGCTTAGTATATTACTTTATTTTTATAATTATCCATATAACTCTAGCGTTATAGTCATACATATTATAATGGTATAGAGATGGAATTTAGAATAATGTAGACACAAAAATTATTCTGATATAAACACGGAAATGGTCTTAAATAAGTTCTGAATAAAAGAATTATGAATTATGATAATTCAGAATTAAAATATACTTGAAACATATTCCATACTTAATATAAACAATTATCTAATGAGTTAACATATTAATAATAGTACCTAATATGCTGCAGTCTGCTGATAATCAAAATTCATGACTTTGTACGTATATTGGGGTTTATAAGAGCCAATTTACCATCTATCTTTATCGAATAAATGATGTAGGTATAAAATTGACAATCGACAAAAACAGCGCAAAATGGATGCAGCTTCCAAGAGATGTACTTGTCGGGCATGGTGTGCTTGAGGAAATTGGAGATGTCTGCAGTGACCTGAAACTTAAAGGAAATGCGCTGATAGTAACCGGAAGTACTACAAGGGATATAGCAGGCAAGAGAGTCAGTAACCTCCTTGAAAGTGCAGGCAGTAGCACGGAAACGATCCTAACCTGCAAAACTACTACGGAAGAGGTTGAAAAGGTTATAGAGAAGTCACTTGAAATGGAAGCTAATTTTATCCTTGGAGTTGGAAGTGGTAGGTCTATTGACCTTGCAAAACTTGCCTCGACCCGGCTTGAACTTCCATTTATTAGCGTGCCGACTGCAGCTTCTCATGATGGTATTGCATCTTCCCGTGCCTCAATTGTCGATAATGGAAGAAGTACATCTGCACAGGCCCAGGCTCCTATTGCCGTTATTGCAGACACGCAGATTA
This sequence comes from Methanosarcina sp. UBA289, assembly GCA_002496565.1. Lineage (GTDB taxonomy): Archaea > Halobacteriota > Methanosarcinia > Methanosarcinales > Methanosarcinaceae > Methanosarcina. Next base: position 169,538 of record DAKJ01000018.1, read on the forward strand.
TATCAGCAGCTCCTTTCCGTTTTCTTGCGGCTGGCTGTGGAGACATAATTTCCAATTATACGGCAGTACTGGACTGGGAACTTGCAAACAGGCTCAGGAATGAATATTTTGGGGCATATGCTGCAGCTATCTCCCGTATGGCTGCCAGGGTTATTATAGATTGTGCAGATTCGATCAAGCCCGATCACGAGACTTCGGCAAGACTTGTGGTAAAGGCCCTTGTATCGAATGGGGTTGCGATGAGTATTGCAGGCTCTTCCAGACCTGCTTCAGGTTCGGAACATATGTTCAGTCATGCACTTGACAGGATAGCCCCAAAACCCGCACTCCATGGAGAACAGTGTGGAGTTGGCACAATTATGATGATGTATCTCCACGGAGGAAACTGGCAGGAAATCAGGGATGCCTTAAAAAAAATAGGGGCTCCTGTAACTGCTGAAGAACTGGGGATAGAAGATAAATATATAATCGAAGCCCTGCTACATGCACACAGTATTCGCCCGGAACGTTATACAATTCTTGGGAGCGGCCTTACCCCTTCCGCGGCTGAGAAAGTTGCAAAAATCACAAAGGTCATAAATTGAAAAGTTATTCTTATTCAAGCTAAAGCCAAGAATCAATGTTTGTTTAGGATATCAGAGTTTAAAGCCAAGTTTTGTAAAGGAATCAGCAATCCATATCTGGTTAAAAAGAAATCGGTTAATCCAGAGCCATTTAACTTCCAATCAAGTAGTCACTGAATTTCCAATTAAAGTATTATCAAAATTGAACCTGATAACGAGTTGCAAACTATCTCGGGATAAGCTTCAGGTATCCCCTGAGAAATGGGGCACAGGCGCGAAAAATAATTAAATGGAAGAATTATTATGACAGAAAGCGATACCAAAATAACACTTATCGGATCACGGCTTGCAAGGGAAGGGCTGGAATTCATATTTAAAGGTGAGATGCCAGAATGCAAGAAATGCCGGCTGAAAAATACCTGTCTTAACCTTGAACCCGGACGCAGGTACAAGATAGAGAAAATTAGAAGCAAGGACGTCCACGAATGTTTCTTGCATGATAGCGGCGTACTTGCTGTAGATGTGAGCAGGGCACCTATCCTGACCACGATGGAATCAAGAAAAGCAATTGACGGGGCAAAAATTATGTATGAGCCTCCAAAATGTGTCAAGAGAGAGTGCGGAGCATATGAGATCTGCCACCCTGAAGGGCTTTTAAAAGGGGATAAATGCAAAATTGTAGAGGTCCTCGAAAGCCTTGATTCCAGGTGCGAAGCCAACTATTCCCTGAGAAAGGTGAAATTGTCCTGGTGAACGTAAACGAACACATTTTAGTAATAGTAAGATTGATTATCATTAAATAAAAAAGGTTAGAAGCGGTGTTATAAGTGCCTGAACAGGAAATGAACCAGGTCCCCTATGAATTTTATACCCAAAAGCGCTGGGAAAACTGGCTCGGACGGGCAAGAGAGAGCGGTTTCCAGATAAAGGAGTCAGAAGAAGAAGCTGGAAAGGAAAGTGCCATATTCGTGAATATGGTTGATGATGTTATCCTTGCCTGCCTGAAAGTAACTGCACGCTTTGATAAAGGCATGCTTTCCAAAGAAAAATCTCTGGAGATCCTGGCTGAGATCCGGGACATTGTACTTTCCGAGGTCGAGCCAATTTCTGAAGATATCAACCTTATGATCGATTCCATCCAGACCTCTCTCATGGGAGTTATTGTCGCCTTCGAATGCTACATCCTGGGCGACTATGATGAGGAAGCCGATATTGTAGAGATTGTAAAATCAGCCATTGAGGCAGAATCCTCAGACAACCTTGAGCTTGCCCTTGACTATACTGCACAATGCGGTGCGCTCGTACTTAAAGGGAAAAGCCTACCTGAAGAGGTTATGGCTGATCTTCCCTACGGCATTGTCGCTGAATGGCTTGATGGAATTGATTCTATCTCGGCTGCCATGGTAGGAAGTGACAGCTACAAGGAATTTGATGAAGAGGACGAAGAAGATATAGTCTAAATAATTCCTGTACAAACAGAGGACTCCGTTTCCGATTTCTCAGGAATACGGAAGCCCTTTGAAAATTTGTGAAAATTAGTTAAAAAATGGATATCATTGAAAAAATAATTAAAAATTAAAATATTAAAGGTATTTCCGTCTTGGATACTTATGTCTAGAGTCCTTAGGCTTCAACTGATTTTTGCTACTTTGCTTTATGTATTTCAATCACTTTTTTATATACTTCAAGAGTTTTTTCAGCTATTGTCTTCCAGTTATACCTCTTTTTAAGAAGATCGTAACCTTTTTCTCCCATTCGGTTGTGGCCAAGTCCTTCAAGAACGTAGTTGAGCCCCCAAGCGATAGAAGATGGCTCCTTATGAGCAACAACGCCTGTCCTGAAATTTTCCACAAGGGCAACAGCATCACTTGCAACGACTGGTTTTTTTGCATCCCAAGCTTCAAGCACTACAATTCCGAAGGGCTCGTTCCTACTAGGCACGCACACAAGATCGCAAGCATTGAACCAGTCGATTACGGTATTATCAGGAGCGTATCCAAGGAAGTTGCATGAATCTCCTATGCCAAGCTTCTGGGCTTGATTTTCGCACCGCGAGCGCATATCCCCTTCGCCTATAAGTACAAATTGGGCATCTCTTTTTTTCAGGACTTTAGCCGCAGCTTCCACAAGCAGGTCAGGTCCTTTTTGATAGGACATTCTTCCCGTGAAAAGAACAACTGGGAGACAAGGATGAATGCCATAATGCCTTTTTACGTCTCCTGGATCTATTTGTCTTTTTATTTTACCCACATTTATACCGTTAGGAATTTCCCACAGCTTGTAATCGGGAATTTTGTAGATATGCTTAATTTCCTCCTTCAATACAGTCGAGGTCGTGATAATATCCGAAGATTCGTAGCCTCCAAGCCATTCCCTGTGCGAGATTTCCTTTGCCTCCCACCAGTCTCCATGACGATTTCCATTACGTCCCCATTCCGTACTATGGAAGGTCAGCACAAAAGGTAATCCAAACTGGGCTTTTATCCTGCAAAGAACATTTACGGGGTGCCAATCATGGCCATGTAGAACATCAAATTCTCCTGCACTTTCTCTTACTTCAAGGAACCGGCAATACATACCATCACACATCCGGTCCATCTGTTCTATAATTCCCCCACTTTGATCGCAGGCAATCTTGTGATAATAGACCCCGTTTATTATCTCATCTTTGTTTTCACGGTCTCGTGTAAACATGTGGACCTCATTTCCCTCTGCCGCAAGAGCATCAGAGAGTTCAGATACATGAGGTGAAATACCTCCCACACGTATCGAATACAGACTTTCCCAAGTAAACATTCCTATTCGAATCTTTTTCATAAGCTCACTTATCCCTTTTTGTCAAAATGGGAGTTAAGGAGTAAAAAGAATGCAGGCTCCCCCTTGCCTTTCTAATAATTACATTTTTTAGTTTGCTGAATTCAGCTGTATTAATTAGGTAATCAGTTATATTAATTAGGTAATCAGCTATATTAATCAATTTTATTAATCCCAAGTTTACTGAACTTAGGTCATTGCAGTCTTTCCTAATACTATGCTCCTTAATCCTTCAATCGGCTATATAAAGTCAAAAAGGGCATAGTTTTGATTATATGATATAAAAATGGTTTTCACGTTAAGGATACAGATTTTATACTTCCCTAACTTTATTCCTTTTTAATGGTAGATAAACATATCTGTTAATATTTCATACAACTTTGTCTAAAAATTTAATAACTGTTCTCAGCTTTTCTTTTTGAGTTTATTTTACAGACTTCATTCTATACTCATAAAATCTCCCTCAAATAATAGGCTGCCCTTTCCGGAGAAACCGTATTGATATAAGTTCCTGTACCCAGTTCAAAACCTGCGTTAACGGAAATTCTCGGGAACAACCTGATGTTCAGGTGATATTCAGGAGCTTCGGAGAGCTGGTAAAACATATAGTTGAATGCTGGATTTCCGAGAACTCGTCCGTAACTTTTGAGAATATTTTTAAGGATGTTCCCTAGAGCAAAAAGTAATTTATCACTGCAATCTCCAAGATAACTATAATGCTTTCTGGGAAGAATCCATACTTCAAATGGCCCCATTGAGGAATAAGGAGTAAAGGCTATCCATTCGTTATTCTCAAATATCAGACGGGGAGATGCCTTTTCCATATCAAAGATAACACATTATGGGCATATCTCTTTTTTACTGATAACCTCCAATTCCCTTGCCAGAAGAGGGGGGCAAAACGGAAGGGCAATAAGCTGGCTATAAAGGTGGTTAATCGAAGCCCCTGTTTTTTCCCAGAATTTTTGAACAGGGAAACATAGCGTATCTTTTTACGGGTGGTAAGCTGCATGTACGGTCTCTATAAACCTTCATAAGTCTTGAGATTTCAGAATCGGAAAAGTCATCGAGCCGTCTCCCATGCAAAGGCGATTCTACGATGATTTCATGAAAACCATATCCAGATTCGACTTCTTGACCATTTTCCTGTTTCTCCGGAGATTCCGGAGATGGCGAAAAGACAGGATAAAGATTAGGAAAGCAGCGAAAATCCCAGTTGCTTACCCTTTTTTCAGGGTTATCGGAATAGATTTTCCCACTTTTATATACAGCAGTAGCAAGCGGAGTGTTTTCCTCGGCACCTCCGCAGAAAAGACAGGTTTCAGAGTCGTTTTTTCCATGATCTTTATCTGCGACTGCAAGGTCCGAAGGCCTTTTAGCTCTTTCTTCAGCAATTATACAGTACTCGGAAAGAAAGTAATGCTTTCTGATTTCTGACATTTTAGGAAAACCTCATTAGATCTTGTTTCCTTATTCAGAAGAATTAAATTATCCTCTTATTCAGAAGAATTAAATTATCCTCTTATTCACTGCCAGCATCATTTTTCTTCTTTACAGAATCGGGCCCCACTTATAAGCTCATAATATTGTTCAGTAGGAACTTCCCAGTCCATATCTTTTGCAAGGAGGAAGGCTTCCCTACAGAGCAATTTGTACTTTACCCTATCTTCTATAAAATTCCGTGTAAAATAGCTGACTGCCAAGGCATAATCAAGGACTGTTTCGTAGTAGGAAAGATTAATATTGTCTACTACTATCACTCCTCCAAGTACTTCTTTAAGAGACTCAATGGTCTTTATGGCGTCACTGAATCCACAGACCCGGCTTACCACGCTTGGGGTCCCTTCTTTTCCGGCTTCAAGCCCTGTGAGTAAGAAAGGATCGTAGCGCGATGGAAAAATGCCTGCACAACAACCTGCCATAAACTCCCCGACTTCCATGCCCAGCCCTCCATCGGAGCTTGAAAGGATCTGGGGATATAGAAGTGCTGCAACCGAGCGTTTTCCCCTCACCATTTTCGAAAAATCAAGTCCCTTTTCCTCGATCATCTGCTGAATTCTCAGCTCGCTTCCTACAAGCACTTCTTTTGGCAGGTTCACAGGAAATCCCAATGGGAGGTTCCTTTTGGGCCCTTCTGCCGTAACAAGGAAACAGATTACCCTTATTCCCTCCTGCAGATGTCCTTCGAGAATGCTGTTCTTTATTATATGCTCAAGATCAACAAGAGAATCCAGAAGGTCAGGATACCCTTTATTTTCCACTTCCAGACGGGAGATTGTAAAAATCGGGATTATTTTTTCAGGTTCTATCCTTTCCCCTCCATGATATTTGTACAGATTTTCGGAAAGGAATTTTCGGATTCGTTCAAGGGAACTTTCTTTCAGGTCCCAGTCTATTTTATCGGATTCTATAGTTATTCCGTTTCGGATCACAATCCCGTTAATGCCGTAAAAGAGTTTGGCTTCCTGTCGAGTCGACTCCCCGACTGCAGTAACCGTATCGGCATATGAAGCAAGAGCCTCCAAAGCAGCCAGGTTTTCAGGTACGCCTGGAGGCCATGTTCTATCATTATTCCTTCTTTTCAGGATGGAATTATACCCTGCAGTCCTCCCGGGCAAAGTTGCATGCAGGGTTGCAACCGTATTTACAGGAATTCCGAGTTTCTTAAGCCTGGCTGGCGCATAAAACACCCCAAATTCGTGGCAGTGTAGAGATACACCGGGACAGGGAATGAAATCCTGAGTTGAAACTGCGCCGGAGGTTTCGGAATTTTCCGATGCTGTACTTATAAGGAGCCGAACAAGCTCAGAAATCGCATAGGAAAGGCAGAGGTAATGGGTATATTCAGGTCCGTTTGGCATGTTCTCGTATCTCAGAGAATCAAGCCCAAGATGCTCATAGGCTTCAGCTTTTATCCTGCTTTCAAGGGTCATCTCTCTTCCCAGATACATTGAGCGGATTTTCCCAAAATCCGAGGTTTGAAACTGCAAATAGCCTATCTTCTTTTTTCCTACGAACTTGCTTCCTGTAAATACCTTGATACCTGATTTTTCAAGGGATTCAAGGCTTTTCTGGAGTTCCTCGCCAGGATTGAGGGAGTCAAACTCTCCCATATCCGTAATCCGGTTCAACCCCCTATTCCAGTCCGCACCCCTGTGCGCATAATAAGGGCCCACAACAAGGATCTCTTTGTCTTCTTTTGTATCGAGTTTACCAGAATCGAAAAGGGCGGCAAGAGTTTGTGCTTCTTCATGAATAACATTCCAGATTCCGCCCATTTTATTAGATTTAGGGCCTGCTTCTTCTCCGGCAATTATAACAAAATGTTTTCCCAAATCTTAATCCCCCAAGACCTTTTGCCGTTTCAGGTGTAATTTATATTTTTAATTCACCTGTGAATATTAAAATGTATCAATCAAAAGATAAATTTGTAAGGGATGAAGCATGCATGAAGAAACGATTGAAACTTGTAACTTCGGTCTGAGGGAAGAATTGGGAGATAGATAGAAGTTAAAGAGAAAAAGGAAAATTACTTAGATCAAGGCCTGGTAGTAACCGTTCTTTTCCATGACTTCGACCGGCAGGGAAAAAAGTTCTGAGAGGTTTGCATCGGTCAGGATTTCTTTCTTTTCTCCATCCATGAAGATTTTTCCATTTTTTATGAGGATTACACGGTTAATTTCGGGAATGATATCTTCAAGGGTGTGAGTAACGAGAATAATACTCTTTCCCGAGCCTGCAATTTTCCGGACACTTTCACGGAAGCTGTGAAGGGCTTTGAGATCAAGGCTATTTGCAGGCTCATCTAAAATAAGGGCTTGTGGATCATGAACAAGGGCTCTCCCTATAAGTACCCTTCTGGCTTCTCCTGAGGAAAGTTCGGACATCAACCTGTCTGCAAGGTGGGAAATCTCAAGAAACTCAAGCACGTCCCGTGCTATGGTTTCCATTTCAGGAGTAACTTTATGGTTATAGTAAATTCCTATGCTGCTGAAAAACCCTGAAAGTACAACATCCAGCACACTTACTTGGCGGCAGTACGTCTGTTGAAGATCGCCGGAGACAATTCCCAGTAATTTCCTGAGCTCAAAAACATTCCAAGTTCCTTTGCCCATGATATTCAGAACAAGTCCATCTGCTGCTGCAAGAGGGTGATATTCCTTTGTAAATGTCTTGATGAGGGAAGATTTTCCCGAACCATTAGGCCCTATTATTGCAACATGTTCTCCCTGCTCAATAGACAGGGATATCGAATCAAGGATTTTTCTCCCGCTTCTGACAACGGTTACATTATTCAGTTCCAGCAAGGAAGGAGAATCAGACTTCCCTAGAGAATCCATGTTTTGAGTCATTTTTACCATCTATCTGAAAATCTAGATAAAAATTTCACGAACGCTGTGAATTTAAGATTCCACTCATTTTTTCTATGAGCAAACTAGCCTATACTATTAATATTAAGTGTTTACAGTTAACTATTTCAAAAGGTAATAACAAGGAAAATAAACCTGAATAAATCTATGAGTACAACAACTGACAAGCGTAACAAGTTCACTGATTATACTTACACCCTTTTAACACGTTTTTGTGCTCTGAATTGTCCAAAGATTCTTTACAGGCCCTTTCTAAAAATTATTAACCTCTATTTTAGTTTCTTGTTTTTGTTTCTTGCGTTTATATAATCTTATAATATAGTTTTGCTTCTACTGAAAAACGGGGAAGTTCTGGGGGGTTCTTCGTTGGAAGCTTGCAATACTCGGGGTTCGTTCAGTTCCTACCTTTACGAGATACGTTTTATTATTCTGTTCTATGTAATAGGAGATTGGGCCTCTACTGTTTACGCCCTACCGAGAGGAACAGAATATAATCCGGTTCCTGCCATGATTCTGGAAAATTACGGGATTTATCATCTTCTACTTGTAAAAGTAGGGTTTATCTTCCTGCTTTTTTATGTAGCTCCCGTGATAAAAGCATCAAGAGAAAGATGGGTCTTTACAAAACATATCATAGAATCCGTTGGTATTTTTGTAACCGTAAATAATCTTATGGTTATTTGGTATGGGAACAGCCTAGTACAGGCTATTGGGCTTGTCTGATCAGATCCAGGTATTCTGCATATTTATCCTTCTTTACAGGCTGATCTGAATTTTTCCAACCTGTATAACATTTTTTTCTTTCTGGCTTACCTAGTTTTCGCATACAAGAAACAGTCGTAATAATCTTCCCCAACACGATGGACTCTTTTCATAATTCCTTCTTTTTCGTACCTGCATTTCTGGGCCACTCGCTCGCTTGCAAGATTTCGTGTATCCATAAGAATAACAATCCTCTGTAAATCCAGTTTTTCAAATCCAAATTTTTCAAGCTGTCTTACAGCCTCAGTTGCAATCCCCTTTCCCTGATATTCCCTGTCAATAAAATACCCGATTTCTCCTATCCAGGGCCTATGCTGGTCAACCCTGATCCCACAGGCACCCACAAGTTTTCCGTAATAGAGAATGGAAAAATTGTGCTCAAAGTTAGCCTCTCTTTTAGCTTCATTCAGCTGCAGAAAATACCTTTCTTCTTCAAGAGTTTTTATAGGAAACTCAATGAACTCAAGGTTTGTGTGTGTAATTATGTCAAAGAGACGCTCGGCATCAAAGAGTTCCTGAGGACGAATTTTTACTTTGGGCATAAACAGAAATTGAATTTCCCTCATGAAAAACTTTTTCAGAATCTGTTTTAATTTATCTTCTTTTTTATTTTCTCCGGAAGCTCAAAATAAAAATATGGTTAATATATAAATAAAAATAAATACACCTCTTATTAAATAGAAGAGTGTGGAACCTAATATTATACTCAGAATCAGAGAGGACCTGACCTTCAATGTAGATGAGAAAACGAAAGCCAGCTCTTCTCGTTTTTTTAAAGAAGAAGTCCGCTGCTATGGGATAAAGACTGCAATTGTGGGAAGAATTGCGAAAAATTACTTTAATGAGATAGAGTCTGAAAGCAAAAAAGAGATCTTTGCCCTATGCGAAGAACTCTTTCGGTCTGATTACTGCGAAGAAGCCTACATTGCAGCCGAGTGGGCCTACCAGGTAAGAAATGATTACTCTGAGGACGATTTCTTTACTTTTGAGCGTTGGGTTGAAAACTATATCAACAACTGGGCTAAATGTGACACTCTCTGCAATCATTCAGTGGGATATTTTATAGAGAAATTTCCCAAGTATGTGGAAAATCTTAAAGCCTGGACCCAATCGGATAACAGGTGGGTAAGGCGGGCAGCCACAGTAACCCTGATCCTGCCTGCCCGAAAAGGCAATTTCCTTAACGAGGTTTTTGAAATCTCAGATCTCCTGCTCAAAGACAAGGATGACCTGGTCCAGAAAGGTTACGGCTGGATGCTCAAAGAAGCCAGCAAACTCCACAGGCAGGAAGTCTTCGAATATGTCATGAATAACAAAAAAGAAATGCCTAGAACCGCTCTCAGATACGCAATAGAGAAAATGCCAGAAGATTTGAGAGCTAAAGCTATGGAAAAAAACTGGAAAAAACGAAGCTAAGTACGGGAAATTTTACAGAAGACCAAAAATGAAAAGATATTAAAAATTAGAGACGAAAAGTGAGAGGTAGAAGGGAGTAAGAAACTTTTCCGACACAGTACCCCCATACTGCATCTTTGCCCCTTACTCCCCGGGTGTTCCCCTTTATTCCTGTATCTTTTGCCTGCAATTCAATTCTGCAGGAGCTCTCATTCATACAATTTTGGTCTACGTTACAGTTAAAAGGATCTCTTCACAAGTATTTTGTTCTATTTACCCAGCTATGATACGAGTTTAACATTTAGAAACGTTTTAATAATAACGTTCTCTTCATCTTGATTTTTTAGAGATTACTTTAACTGCATAGGATTTTTAACACTTTCGTTATTAGTTTTTTGAGAAAAAATGTGAATGATTAGGGAGAAAAGTAAGAAAATAGGCTATTGAGAGTTTTATCCGATCAAGAAAGGCATTCCTTGATTGATCTGCCGAAATGATTTTTAAAGCCTCATTCTCAAAATCAAATCGATGCTATTCTTCCGGCATCCGTAATAATGTATCCGTTTTCTCCATCGGCTATATATCCCATTGATTTGAGTTCCCGAAGGTGGTTGTAAGTCATTCCTTTAGAAATTCCGGCAGTCGCCGCAATCTGGGTAACCGAAGAAACTCCTTTCTGGATCTCTTCAAGTATTAATTTCTTTGTTTCCGAGAGATTAAAACTCAACACAGGAAAATCAATCATGAAACTGTCTTCTTCAGTTACATACACAACTCTCTGCACCATATCGTTCCTTGCATAAGCCCCGAAAAGTGCTCCAAAAGCCTGTGGCTTCCGCCCGCCAGACACATTTACAATTACCTGGTTGCCCCTATCATGTTCCTGTTCAATTAGTTCAGCAACATCCTTTGCCACGCGCACTGTGTCATAAACAGATGTGTACTTTTTTTCAATCTCAAGCGCGTTTTTAAACGTTTTTTCGATCATTTCCTCAGACTGCATCTTCTTTTCAGGCGCCCCTTCCTCTGACAGCAGTATAATTTTTGAAGGGGAAAGCCTAGTCACGCAGATGATGACAGGCTCAAGGGAATAGATTGTGGAGATAAGTGTAAGTTTTGACATTAAGTGCTTAGTATTGCGGGGTTGGGTTAAATGGTTTACTATGTGAGTAGTATCCTACATATTAATTTAATTCATTTGTTATTATAATTAATATTAGAAATAGATATATACAATGTAAACAATGAACGTTTATGGTTCACAAGCTCAATCTAAATTTGAAAAATACAGTCTTAATAAATAAAGTAGAAATATTGTTAGACTTTCCATGAGGGTGTAATTTCTGTGATCGAAGCGATGAAAGAAATTGGTGAGTATGCGCTCGAAAAAGAAAACAAGGATTTAAATGATTTTGTGTCAATTCTAGTTGAAAACCCTGCAAGCAATGAAACTTATAAACATGTATTTTGCATTAAGTTGGTTTCTTGCCAAAATAGTTTTGAGTTTAAAGAAATCGAGCATCAGGAGTACTCAAAAGAAAAAATTGTAAAATATCTCTATAAGAGAGGGTCCTCCAATGGTCCAGACATTACTCCTACTGCGCGAGTCACAGAAATCAAAAAAACGTTCTCTAACAAGATTATAGGCTGGTTTTCAAAACCCTTGAAAGAAGCAAAGCCTATATTAAATAGTGGAGAAATCCAATTTTTGGAGCTTCTTGGAAAGTGTATAAAAGAGAATGAAGAGAAAATACTCTTAGATCTGGAACCTAAAGTTAATTCCGTTGATGCAAAGGAGAATTCGATATTAACCTTAGTTCTTGAAGAAAATAACTTCACCAGATATGTCGGAGATTTTGAAGTATTTCGTAAGATCCTTAAGAACAATGGGGCTTCCAAGTTTTACAGTAAATATGATATTATTTCTAAAGCCGATAATAAAACATGTTCTGTTTGCAAGACACATAAAGAAGTTTATGGTTTCGTTACGCCCTATGAATTTTATACTGTAGATAAAAGGGGATTTGTTAGTGGAGGATTTGACCAAAGTAAGGCATGGAGAAACAATCCCGTTTGCCTAGAATGCGCCTTGAAAATAACAGCGGGAAAAGAATATATTGAAAAATATATGTCTTTTGGTTTTTATGGATTCAATTTCCTCCTTATTCCTAAGCTACTTAATAATAGCACTAGCGAGAATCTTTTTGATATTTTTGAGAAATTCAATGAGAAGAAATTCACATTTAGTAAAGAGTATAAGAATTTCTTACAGGCCAATGAAAGCGATATCCTTGAAATTCTAAGTGAGGAGGACGATTATCTTAACCTTAATTTTCAGTTTTATGAAAAATCCAATTCAGCATATAGAATTCTTTTGTATATAGAGGACATCCTTCCTTCAAGATTAAGAGAGCTTTTCGAATCCAAAGAAATCGTTGACAAAAGAAGAATATTTAGTAATTATGTGTCTAACGATACTGAAGTAAAATCCATCCAGTTCACATTAGGTAATGTAAGATGGTTCTTCCCGAATACTCTAGATGACCCTGATTTAAATAAATATTTTTTAGAAATCACAAACGGGATATTTGCAGGAACATCAATTGATTATAATTTTCTGTTAAAGTATGTTATGCAGCGTATTAGAAAAGATTTCAGGAATGAAAATCCAACAAGGTACTCTCTATTTCTGGGATTCCAAATGTTAGACTTTTTAAGTAATTTATGTTTGCTTGGGAATTATACAGGAGGTAATTGTGTGAACTCTAAGAATTTATCGACTTTATTAGGTGACATGACACAAAAGGAAAACAATGGTTATGAGGTGCGAACAAATGTTCTCTTTTCGGAATTTGAACATTTCTTCAATACCGATTCAAAGAAAGCTATTTTTTTAGAAGGCACGCTTGTCCAGTATCTGCTAAACATTCAAAAATTCCAGCGTGGGAGCACCCCTTTTAGAACTAAACTTCGAGGCCTGAATCTTGATGAACGTTATGTGAAGAAAATCCTCCCAGAGATTGAAAATAAACTAGAAGAGTATGATTCCAACTATTATAAAGAACTCGAAACTCTGATCTCAAAATACATGATTCAATCTGGAACTGATTGGAAAATGTCAAATGATGAAATCAGTTTCTATTTTGTTTTAGGTATGAATATGTCAAATCTCTTAAAGTCACCGAAATCTGAAAAGGAGATAGAAAATGACGGAAGTAAGCAGAAGATCTGAAATTGTATTCTTATATGATATAAAAGATGGGAACCCAAACGGAGATCCACTTGATGAAAACAAACCGAGGGTTGACGAAGAGACAGGGATAAACCTTGTAACGGATGTTAGGCTCAAGAGAACCATCAGAGATTATCTCAATAAGTTTAGAGATGCAGAAATTTTTGTGAGAGAAATTTCAGACGAGAAGGGAGATATCCAAGATGCAAAACTGAGAGCTAGAGATTTTTTAACGATCAAAGAGCCTCTCGATGCTTTTGAAACAGGGAAAAAGAATATTGACGAAAATATTTTGAATAAATGTATTGATACTCGTCTTTTTGGTTGTACCGTACCTATAGAACTCAAAGTCCAAAACAAAAAAGACAAAGACAAAGACAAGGAAAAAGAGAAAACCGGCTCTATAACTCATACTGGTCCTGTACAGTTTAAGATTGGTAGATCAATGCACAAGGTCTTTATGAAGCATTTCCGCGGAACAGGAGCTTTTGCTTCAAAGGAAGGAGCCAGTCAGAAAACGTTCCGTGAAGAGGATTTCTTACCTTATTCTTTGATAAGTTTTTACGGAATTATTAATGAAAATGCTGCTAAGGATACAAAACTTTCAGAGGAAGATATAGATCTGCTTCTTGATGGAATGTGGAATGGAACTAAGAACCTTATTTCCAGGTCAAAAGTCGGCCAGGTTCCCCGTCTCCTGTTCAAAGTAAATTACAAAGAAGGAAATTATCATATTGGGGATCTGAACAACCTTTTCAGTCTTAAATCTGATTTGATAGATGAAGAGATTCGAGAGATTTCACAGGTAAAGATTGAGGTCCATAGGCTGATTGATATGTTGGGTAAAAACAAAGAAAAAATTGAAAATGCCCAGATTTGCTCGGATGAGTCGATTACGTTTACATACGACGGAGAAGAGATTGACTTTGAAAAAAGCCTAATGGAAGCTGGGATAAATACTGAAATATTGTCAATGTGAGCTAAGAACATGAAAGTATTAGTGTTCGATGTATGGGGAGAATTCGGCCATTTCCGAAAACACTATACTACAACCTCTCCCCTTACATATTCTATTCCTCCTAGGACGGCTATTGCGGGAATGATTGGTGCCATAGAAGGATTTGGAAAAGATGAGTATCTGCAGTATTTCTCTAAAGAAAAGGCAAATATTGCGGTAAAAATAAGTCATCCTATCAAAAAGACCAGAATTGCAGAAAATTTAATAGATACTAAAATTGCTCCTTTAATGAGCAGGATAAAGACCAGAACCCAGATAAGATTCGAAGTATTAAAAGATGTAAAATATAGGGTTTATGTTTCTCATTCCTCTGAAGAAGTATATAACAAACTTTACTCTATGTTAAAAGAACACAAATCGGTGTATACTCTGTGCCTCGGTCTGAGTGAACACATTGCTAATTATGAATTCATAGGAGAAATGGAAGCTGTCAGTGAACTTTCAGATTACGAGGGAGAAATTCATTCTGTAATTCCTGAAAAAGATCTAATAAAAATCAGTTTTGAAGAAGGAAAAGAGTATTTTTCAGAAACTATTCCACTAGAAATGCTTCCAAATAGGGAAGTTACAGAATATGGCAAAATTTTGTTTGAAAAAAATGCAAAATGCATTCTTGCTAATGTAAGTAATCTCTGGAGGCTTGAGAATGGAGAAGGAATTGTCTTCATGTGATTTCCATCTCCGTTCCCATCCCGATAAACTATTGTTTAAACACTTATCCAACGTAGGAAACAAATCTAGTTCGACCAGTGAGGAGAAAAGTTTATCACTGGAAAAGTTTGGAATTGATGAAAATGTTTTTTCTAAAATAACATTTCTTATAGGGATTTGTCACGATTTTGGGAAAGGCACAGAGTATTTTCAAAGATATCTTTTGGAGACTAATCCTTCCATCCAAAGGAGCTTAAAAAATAAAAAAGAATACCATCATGGCCTTATCTCAGCTATTTTTACCTATTACATATTAAAAAAGTATGTAAATTCACTCAATGATAAAAATATTCTGGAATATATTCCTATCATAGGATACCTAATTGTAAAAAGGCATCATGGGAACTTAAAAGACGCCGAAGATGAAATAAGAGAACTAATAGATGAAAATACTCTTGAAATTATTGATCTTCAAATAAAGTCATTAGATACAAGTGAATTGAAAACAATATATGAAGAGTTACTCGATGAGTATGATATTTCTCTTGACATAGATACTTTCTGCAATGAGTACCATTCCATTGCTAAAGAAATTTTAAAAAATAGAAGGAAATTCATAAAATTGCTCAAAGAGGAGCAATTTACAGGCTATTATTTAGTTACATTAACTCTTTACTCAATTCTTATAAACTCTGATAAGATAGATGCATCTTCTATCGATGTTTCCAGTGAAATCGAAATTTCACCTGAACTTGTGGATAAGTATAAGGTGGAAAAGGGTTTCCAAAATAATGAAGGTATAATGAATAAAGTTCGTAACGCAATTTATGAGGAAGTCACAGAAAATATCGAGAAGCTTGATCTTGATAATAAAATATATTCAATAAGTGTCCCTACAGGTTCAGGAAAAACTCTCACATCACTTTCTTTTGCATTAAAATTGAGAGCAAAATTAAGAGAGGAAAAAAGAACCAAGGCAAAAATAATTTATTCTCTACCTTTTCTGAGCATCATAGACCAGAACTACGATGTTTTTGAAGATGTCTTTAAAATAGTTGAGACTGCAAATCCTTCTGAGGAGGTGTTACTTAAACATCATCACCTTGCAGATATATTTTATAGAACGCAAGACGATGAAGAATTTGAAGGTCTTAAAGGTTTATTTTTAATCGAGGGGTGGAACGCTGAGATAATCGTAACTACATTTGTCCAGTTTTTTCACACAATTGTGTCTAATAAAAATCGCTCACTCAGGAAATTTCATACAATTGCAAATTCGATTGTAATACTTGATGAGATCCAGTCAATTCCTCATAAGTACTGGCTATTGTTAAAACGGATCATTTCGGGTTTTGCAGAATATTTTAATACGTACTTCATTTTTGTAACAGCAACTCAACCCCTCATTTTTGATCCTGATAAGGGAGAAATTGTTGAGCTGGTAAAAAATAAAGATACGTATTTCAGAGAATTTGACCGAGTTAAGTTAAATATAAATCTGAATCCAATGGATATGGATCATTTCAAGGAAATAATTGAGTCTGAAGTCAAAAATAATTCTGAAAAGGACTTTTTGTTTGTATTGAACACTGTTAAATCTTCGCTTGAGGTGTTTAACCATTTAAAAAATTTAGAATTTGAAAATAGTGATTATTATTATCTTTCTACTAACATTATCCCAAAAGAGAGGCTTAAGAAAATTAAGAAGATTAAAGAAAAGTCGGAAAAAAGAAAAATTATTGTTAGCACTCAGCTTATAGAAGCTGGAGTAGATATCGACGTGGATGTTGTTTACAGGGATTTTGCCACAATTGACTCGCTAAATCAGGTTTCAGGGAGATGTAACAGGAACTCTTCCAAGAATTATCAAGGACAAGTAAACATTGTGGTTCTGAAAGATGAAAGGAAAGAGTTTCATCGATATATATATTCGAGTTTTCTCATTGACAAAACAAAGGAAGTATTGAAAGAATTTCCTTCAGAAATTTATGAAAAAGACCTGCTTTTTTTAAATAACAACTATTTCAGGAAAGTTAAAGATACTTCAAGTGAAGATGAGTCCAAAGAGCTACTCTCATACATAAATGAGCTTAAATTCAAAACTCTTACATCCGATTTCAGGCTAATAGATGATAAAACAGGATACGAAAAAATAGATGTATTTGTAGAAAAAGATGAAGAAGCTGCTGAAATCTGGAAAGAATACCTCGTAATGAAATCTCTTAAAAATCCACTGGATAGAAAAGAGAAATTTCTATCCATCAGGAAAAAATTCAATGAATACGTCATCTCGGTGCCTAAAAAAGACTTTTTCTGTGAAGAACTAGAGGATCTCAATATAGGATATATTCCTTTTGAACAAATAAAACATTATTATGATTCTGAAACCGGTTTTGCCTTTGAATTGAAGCCCACCATGATGTGTGATTAACATGAAAGTTGAAACGCTAACTTTAACTCTCGTTCCTGACCGAAAAGTAGAAACAAACGCCTCAAAACTTCGAGGGTTTTTCGCAACCCGATTTAATGAATACACACTTTTGCATCAACATACTTGTGATAAAGTAATTTACATGTATCCTTTAGTTCAATATAAAATTTTGAAAGGTATTCCTCTAGTTCTCGGGATAAATGAGGGCGTAGAAGTCCTGCAGGAAATTTTCAATAAATATGAAAAAATCGAGCTAGATGAATCGACATATGAAATCCTGGAAAAGAAAATATCTTTTAAAGAACAGGATTTCGGCATTTCAGACAAATTCCATACCTATAGATTTGAGACTCCCTGGTTTGCTCTCAATCAGGAAAATTTTACCGATCGATACAAGAAAATAGGAACTGCCGAACAAAAAGAACTCCTTCGAAAGACCCTAGTCGGAAATATACTTTCAATGTCCAAGTCCCTTAGTTATACTGTTCCGAAACAGATCAAATGCGAGATTAATTTGAACCCAAGTTCTAGTAAAATGAAAGGAATGGAAATCGCTACGTTCAAAGGGGAGTTTATGGTAAATTTTCTTATCCCTGACTATTTCGGCCTTGGAAAATCCGTATCTCGCGGTTTTGGAACGGTGAAAAGATGCAGCTTGTAATCAACACCCACGGCTCCTATCTTAAAAAACAAAACAACTGTTTTCTTGTAAAAGTTGACGACAAGACCTTCGAAGTCTCTGAAAGGAAAGTTGAAAGCATTTTAATTACAACATCTGCAACCATAACAACCGATGCGATCAAATTTGCAGTAGAAAACAATATCGACATCATTTTTCTGGATAACTTCGGGGACCCTTACGGCAGAGTCTGGCACTCAAAACTTGGAAGCACAACTTACATAAGAAGAAGGCAGCTTGAAATTTCGGAAGAGCCGGAAGGGTTCAGGCTTGCAAAAGGCTGGATTGAACAGAAGATTGACAGCCAGATCCTTTTCTTGAAAGACCTCAAAAAGAACAGGCCTGACCAGAAGGACGAGCTTGATGATTATATTTCCGGAATGGAAGATATGAAAGCCCAGCTTGAAGCTCTTGAGGGAAAACTTGATGAGATGAGGGGAAAAATAATGGGCCTTGAAGGAATGGCTTCCAGGCACTATTTTGAGGCTTTGAGTTTTCTTTTGCCTGACAGGTGGAAATTCAATGGCAGAAGCCGAAATCCTGCAAAGGATGAGTTCAATTGCCTTTTAAATTATGGATATGGGGTTTTGTATTCAAAGGTGGAAAAAGCGTGCATTATAGCAGGGCTTGACCCTTATGTAGGTTTTAACCACACAGATGACTATAATAAGAAATCTTTTGTGTTTGACCTTATTGAGATGTATCGCATCCACATTGACAGGACAGTTTTCAACCTTTTTTCGAAAAAGCAGGTTTCGGACAGCTTTTTTGATGAGATCCCGAATGGCATGACCCTCAATAAGGAAGGTAAAGCCGTCCTCATCCAGGCTGTCAATGAAACTTTTGATAAAGAAATAAGCTACAAGGGAAGGAACATAAAAATTGGAAACACAATCCAGTTCGATTGCCACAGGATTGCAAACAGCCTGATCGGGAAATAAAATTTTTAACGCGATAAGTTTGTGAAATGATAACATAATAATTTGATAGAGTAATAATTCGATAAAAGTAAAAATGAGGGGACTGGGTTTGCTTGTCTGGGTAATATATGACATTACGGATAACAGGACTCGCCAAAAAGTAAGTGACCGTTGTAAAAGCTATGGGCTTTACAGGGTTCAGAAAAGTGTATTTTTAGGAGACCTGAACACAAATGACAGAGACTCTCTGGGCCTTGAGTGCGAAGAACTAATTGACGCCGAACATGATTCTGTATATATTTTCCCGATGGACGAGCAGTCATTCAAGAAAGTCCAGCTGCTTGGTCAGGCTTTTGATAAGGAGCTTGTCAGTGATGAAGTGATTACCAAATTCTTCTGAGTTTTGAGGTATTTATGACGAATTCTGAATGTACGGTAAGTAATCAGCGGGCTGAAATAGGCTGTGAAGAAATAGCTCTTGAAAATGACCCCGATGGTGAAGAAAGGACATATATTGAGCCTGATTCTGATAAAGATTCCGGGTCAATAATTAGAATTTCGGATGTGCTTGAATACCTTTTTTGCCCCCGCTTTATCTACTATATGTACTGTCTCGATATTCCCCAGCATGAAGAGAAAAGGTTCAAGGTTATCAAAGGCCGCGAGGTCCATGAAACAAGGAAACTAACCAACAGGGATTACGTGAGGAAAAAACTTAACTGCATGAGGAAAGAAAGTGACGTCTTCATTGCTTCAAAACAACACCATATAAAGGGAATAGTTGACGAGGTGCTTTTTCTTGAAGACGAGACTGCTGCTCCTCTTGAATACAAATTTGCCGAGTATAAAGACAAGATTTTTAAAACCTATAAGTTTCAGCTGGTTTTGCAGGCTCTTTTGATCCGGGAAAATTACAATATTGAAGTAAACCGTGCTTACATCTGTTTCACTCGCAGCAACAGCCTGGTCAAAGAAATGGAGATTACTATTTCTGATTTCAAAAAGGCTGAGAAAATTATCGAAGAAATACTCGATATCGTTCAAAAAGGCTTATATCCCAAGACTTCCAGATCTTCTAGAAAATGCGTAGATTGCTGTTATCGGAATATCTGCGTATGAGAAGTTTTTCTTGTATTTATAAAGGGTTTGATAATTTTCCAGCAAGAATTTTAGTCCCAAAAAAGGGCTCATTTCAGGCCTTTTCTGGCCAAATAGCGGAAAATTTTGCCCTATTCGTGAGCAAGATCCATTAAAACAAGGATTGAAACAATTCATTAAACGCTCTTCCTATGTAATATGACCATTCGTGAGCAAGATCCATTAAAACAAGGATTGAAACTACAGCTTCATGTCGTGAATTCGGATGTTTTTTGCATTCGTGAGCAAGATCCATTAAAACAAGGATTGAAACATATTTTTTACCTCGATTTCAATAACTATTTTCTTATTCGTGAGCAAGATCCATTAAAACAAGGATTGAAACTTTAGAGGCCCTATCTGAGCAGTCAATACAGCATCAATTCGTGAGCAAGATCCATTAAAACAAGGATTGAAACTGAATTACATCACGTCTTCCAAACATCGATCTTGGATTCGTGAGCAAGATCCATTAAAACAAGGATTGAAACTTATGAAAATAAAGAGTCCTCGAAAGGTTATACAAGCATTCGTGAGCAAGATCCATTAAAACAAGGATTGAAACTCTCCGAGAAGGTGATCCCATACGCCATCGACAGGAGAATTCGTGAGCAAGATCCATTAAAACAAGGATTGAAACATGAATTTGGGACAGGCGTTGGCACAGAAACAAACGGGATTCGTGAGCAAGATCCATTAAAACAAGGATTGAAACACTTTTGGGGATAATCAACCCCTTCTTTTTTTGGAGTATTCGTGAGCAAGATCCATTAAAACAAGGATTGAAACATTGTTCAATGTCAGCATCAGGATCAAGAGCAAGTGTATTCGTGAGCAAGATCCATTAAAACAAGGATTGAAACTAAGTGAATGTATACTCCATGATATATCATCCTGATTATTCGTGAGCAAGATCCATTAAAACAAGGATTGAAACGTTTTACCGGCATCTCTACCAGTCTGAAGAGCCTTAATTCGTGAGCAAGATCCATTAAAACAAGGATTGAAACAAGGATAATATGCCTTTGTTCTTTTTCCTGGATGAAATTCGTGAGCAAGATCCATTAAAACAAGGATTGAAACATTACTAATGCATCTACAATTCCGTCTGGGTCATTATTCGTGAGCAAGATCCATTAAAACAAGGATTGAAACCATTATAAGTGGGGTAAATTATGTTTGGTATCTTGATTATTCGTGAGCAAGATCCATTAAAACAAGGATTGAAACCTGTCTTTCGATTTTTGAACCGATTTGACAACACATTCGTGAGCAAGATCCATTAAAACAAGGATTGAAACTCGAATGTGGAGAAATCGTATACAGTCGAGGTATTATTCGTGAGCAAGATCCATTAAAACAAGGATTGAAACAATCTGAAGTACATGGTTTTGGTGCAAGTGGGCGGATTCGTGAGCAAGATCCATTAAAACAAGGATTGAAACGACCCTAACAAATTGCAGATACCTGTACCTGATGCAATTCGTGAGCAAGATCCATTAAAACAAGGATTGAAACCCTTATCAGTTTCCAGATTCAATACAAAATCTGATTCGTGAGCAAGATCCATTAAAACAAGGATTGAAACTTTTATCGATGTGATATTATTAAATGGTGAATCTATATTCGTGAGCAAGATCCATTAAAACAAGGATTGAAACATGTTTTATTCGCGTCCATACTATCCATACACTACAAATTCGTGAGCAAGATCCATTAAAACAAGGATTGAAACTGGCTTTTTCGTATGAAGTAGCCTTATTAAAAATTCGTGAGCAAGATCCATTAAAACAAGGATTGAAACCAGGCGAAAGTTCGTCAACTGCCTCAAATAATAATTCGTGAGCAAGATCCATTAAAACAAGGATTGAAACGACGAAATTGGGGCAATGGAATTTCAAGCGGGAATTTATTCGTGAGCAAGATCCATTAAAACAAGGATTGAAACTGGCGATTCAAAAACGAAAATCTGAAGAACAAAATTCGTGAGCAAGATCCATTAAAACAAGGATTGAAACATTACGGAATGTTATTTTTTTTCCGGTTATAATTCAAATTCGTGAGCAAGATCCATTAAAACAAGGATTGAAACTTGTATCGGATAATGACGAAATGACTCCAAACTGTATTCGTGAGCAAGATCCATTAAAACAAGGATTGAAACTATTAGTCAGCTCATACCCGAATATCCTGCGATAAAATTCGTGAGCAAGATCCATTAAAACAAGGATTGAAACTTCTCCTGAAGTGCGTGAGAAAGAAGAGGCGAAAAATTCGTGAGCAAGATCCATTAAAACAAGGATTGAAACCTCGTACGGCACTGCATTATCGTATGGGAAAGATTCGTGAGCAAGATCCATTAAAACAAGGATTGAAACTCAAACCGTCGATGGAATCAGTCAGATCCTCTCTGAAAATTCGTGAGCAAGATCCATTAAAACAAGGATTGAAACCGCATTCAAGGAACTCGGGCAAACTACTAAATCTTCATTCGTGAGCAAGATCCATTAAAACAAGGATTGAAACACTTTATAAATGGAGATAAATTTATGTTTGGTATCATTCGTGAGCAAGATCCATTAAAACAAGGATTGAAACCACAATCGAACGCATACGTTCAATATATAATCTCCAAAAATTCGTGAGCAAGATCCATTAAAACAAGGATTGAAACACACGTTCAGGAAAGTAAGTAATAGTTCTTTTTTCAATTCGTGAGCAAGATCCATTAAAACAAGGATTGAAACCTAAATAATAAAAACGCTGTTAAATTCCTACAACTCATTCGTGAGCAAGATCCATTAAAACAAGGATTGAAACCATTTTCTGCTTCATTCAATGTTAGACCATGGCCTATTCGTGAGCAAGATCCATTAAAACAAGGATTGAAACGTATAAATGTTTTTAATTTTTGAAACATTTTAGTGAATTCGTGAGCAAGATCCATTAAAACAAGGATTGAAACATAGCAAGTCCATTTTCCACACTATTTGAGAATCTATTCGTGAGCAAGATCCATTAAAACAAGGATTGAAACTTTTATTTTCCAAACGATTTAGAGTCGGAAACAAATTCGTGAGCAAGATCCATTAAAACAAGGATTGAAACATCACCCTCTATAATCTTAAATCCAAGAATATTACTCATTCGTGAGCAAGATCCATTAAAACAAGGATTGAAACTCTTGGGGAGCACGGAGGTACAGCGAGAAGGCCTTGATTCGTGAGCAAGATCCATTAAAACAAGGATTGAAACAATCGGTCTCGTTTTTCTTCAGTCAAGGGTGTAGTATTCGTGAGCAAGATCCATTAAAACAAGGATTGAAACTATTGCAACCTTGTTTTGTATGTTTGTGGACAGGATTCGTGAGCAAGATCCATTAAAACAAGGATTGAAACCAGATGACAATGCTTTGACAGTACTTGTGTTTTCCACATTCGTGAGCAAGATCCATTAAAACAAGGATTGAAACAGAGTTGCAACATCACAAGTATAGATTTCGGATCTATTCGTGAGCAAGATCCATTAAAACAAGGATTGAAACATGTTTTCTGTACATGGATTATTATAAGGTTACTTATTCGTGAGCAAGATCCATTAAAACAAGGATTGAAACTGGAATAGTTCAGACTATATGAGGAGGCCAGGCCGTGGATTCGTGAGCAAGATCCATTAAAACAAGGATTGAAACTAAAAATGACCCAGTTGCCCCAATTTTTCAGATTGTATTCGTGAGCAAGATCCATTAAAACAAGGATTGAAACCTGAGTCGCTTCGCGCATTGCCCGCTGGAGCGCCTCAAACTATTCGTGAGCAAGATCCATTAAAACAAGGATTGAAACACATAATAATTTTCGGAGAACAGAACATATGATAAATTCGTGAGCAAGATCCATTAAAACAAGGATTGAAACATAGTTTAACATTTTCCAACTCGTATAACCCAATGTATTCGTGAGCAAGATCCATTAAAACAAGGATTGAAACTTTCCAACATTCGCAAGATCCAACGGCAAAACAACATATTCGTGAGCAAGATCCATTAAAACAAGGATTGAAACAGGCTCCCGCCCGAAGCATACAGTTCAAAAAAGAATTCGTGAGCAAGATCCATTAAAACAAGGATTGAAACCTTCTTCCTGAGTCTGAGATCCCTCGCTTTCCAAATTCGTGAGCAAGATCCATTAAAACAAGGATTGAAACTACAAGGTTTAGCGATCCCACTCGGAGTAAAAAAATTCGTGAGCAAGATCCACTAAAACAAGGATTGAAACAGGGATAGTTTTCGGGCTATCCAACAAAATTCTTATTCGTGAGCAAGACCCATTGAACCACGGCGCTTCCCATTACAACCTCGAACTCGATATCAACTTCCGGACACTAAAGTGTATATCATTTCTCTAGCCGCTAGCCGTTTAGCCCTTTGCTTTTTTCCTGCCTGTCCGAGGCTAGTCGAGGAGCCAAAGGTGCAGGTACAGGTAAAGATAGGTTTGCAGGTAGGCCCTTCCGCCTTAAATGAATAAGCTGGCAAGGGAAGTTTCTTTGCCTGACAATACTCCTGCAAGGCAAAAATCGGATCTTTTGATGTGTTAATCGTCACTTCTTCATTACTGGCCGACGAATCTATTATCATGATCTCCAAGTCCGGAGCTGGTAAGCCCAGAACAGCCGCGAGCAGGCCTACGGATGCCCGCTGAGTGGCGCCTTTCTTTGTCAAGTCCTCGTATACAGCAGACTGGTACTCTCTATTACTTATTCTGATGGCGCTCTGGGCAGTGAACACCGGTAAATTGCCACGGATATTTTTGGTTACTTCGTATACGGGCATCTGCCAGCCCAGTATATGTTGCGCAATGTCGAAGATCGAGACCGCCTTGTGAGGAGCAGTTGCAATTTCCTCCAGCAATGCTCTTCTAAGTTCAGTCCATCTTTCGCCATCAGGGGCTTGCAATAGTACTAGCTCTGCACAGATGATCGGCAGCTTGCCAAGGCGTTTCCGGAAAGCATCGCAGTAGGCCTCGGGGCAGTCCTCCCCTCCACGAATAAGGAGTTTGGTGATGCGCTCGAAGTCTGTATCGCTTGCATCCTCTATCCAATTCCTCAGGATGGCCGACTCAGCTTTTCTATACGCCTTTTCCTTCATGTACTTGCTTTTAGCTCTGTCGTTTTCAAGGTGCATCAGATTGATATGCGATGCAATTGCCTGAATCTTCTCTTTAGAATGGGGCAAGGGTTCGTTCTGGATGTACGCCCGGATCTGTTGGTGATTCACAAGATCAGCATACCTTCGGATGGGCGAGGTGAAGTGGGTATACGCACCGAGGTTCAGTCCGAAATGGCCCAAGATGACGGGGCCATATTCCGCTCTGTTGAGCATCATGTACGTAGTATGCCTGACAGTAGCTATGTTTACCTCGGGGATGACAGTGATGCTTTCGAGCAACTTCATTAAATCCCCCCGCTCAGGGGTAGCGCTCCGGGCTGTATGGTTACGGAAAAGGATAGGAATGTTATTTTTGACTGCGTACTCAGCTACGGCCATATTAGCGAGAATCATCAGCTCCTGGATGATGATGTAGCCGATGGTATCCTCCCTGTGTCTCAGTTGCCTCAGAGATCCTTCTTCGTTTGTCACCAACCCCCGCCCTAAATCGTAGAATGCCAGAGCACCACGGTTGCGGCGCTGCGTTAAAAGGTCATTCGCGAGCTGGCTTGCGAGCTTGATGAGAGCGTGCTGCGTGTGCTCCCTATCAGAGAGAATGTGGGGGATGTCAGAAAAGGCTAACTGGGCTTCGCTGATCATAACAGTCCGCAAAAGCCTTGTTTCGAGGATTGACAAGTTCATGCCGAGGACGATATCCACGGCGAGGACATACTTCGACTCTTCTGGCCACAGGGAAAGCTTCTCGTCTGCAAGCCGCAGGGGTAACATCGGGCTGTTACCATTTGCATAATACCTGGTCTCAATCCGAGACATTGCAAGTCGATCAAGCTCTGAATGCTTGGAAATTACCTTTGCGACATCCGCGATCATAACTACGACGTGCCAGCCACCGTTTTCCGTGATTTCCACCCAGATTGCATCATCCATATCTCGGGTTGTCACGTCATCGATCGTAATGCCTCTGAGCATATCTGGCATAGTACCACTTAGATGCAAAATTGGGTATGCTTTCCTTATATGTATATTGGTCAGTAAAAAAATGGTAAGAGATGACCATATTTATAAGTCATTGTTTCTGCCGCGCCGAAGTGATGAAAAAAGAAATGTTGTTCCATCGTGGTAAATTATTCCAGATCTGAGAGCAAGATCCATTAAAACAAGGGTTGAAACTATCTATCACTAATTTTCGTTGATATACGATCATTTAATCGCGAGCAAGATCCATTAAAAAAAGGATTGAAACTTCGCAAGTTTCGTCAAAACAATGGCAATCGCAAACTTTATTCGCGAGCAAGATCCATTAAAACAAGGATTGAAACATCGATGGGTTGGACGCAAACGTATCCGGGCTAAATTCGCGAGCAAAATCTACTAAGTATAGAGACAAAAGATAGTTACAAAAAAGAAGAAAAAAATAAAAGTGCTTCATAATAAAAGCACTTAATGCTACATATTCTGTTGTATCTTCAATGACCGTAGCAGGAATTAATCGTTATTCCCGCTCCCTAGACCTTATTCTGTAGTTATTCCGTCGAATTCGGCTTCATTGGCTTCGGCTTCTTCTTTCGTGGCACGCACAATTCCATCCTTGTGATGTGCCGGCGAATAGATCGTATAGAGCTTCAGCTCTTCCGTTTCCGAAGTGTTGATGATATTGTGCTGAGCACCGGCTGGCACAACTACCGCAACTCCGTCACTCAGTTCGTATTCATTGCCGTCAATTATGCATTTCCCCTTCCCCTGTTCAAAACGGAAAAACTGATCATTTTCCTCATGCACTTCCATCCCGATTTCTTCCCCGGGCTTGAGGCTCATAAGTACCAGCTGGCTATACTTTGAGGTATAGAGTACCTTGCGGAAATTGCCATTCTCCAGAGTGGCTTCTTCAATATTTATAGAAAATCCTTTCATATATTTAAATTTCTAGTTATTTGTATATAAAATTATTTGTGAGCAAACTTTTCTAAATACATACCATGATCAATATTGAGGAAATTAGTTGCTCAGCTTTAACCCAAGTTACTTATTTATATTTTTGAATATAATCATTAAAGCGAGTATAGATGTAAATAATCAGCTTCAGGAGTCTATAAAAGTGTATAATGTTAAGTTAAATGGGAGTAAAAGGCGGCATGAAAGAGACACGTGATATTCCCTCCCTCGAAAAGAAATTAAGAAAATATTACGCATGGATTTTTATAATAGCTTGCTACTCAGTGTTCAATCTGTATATAGACCAGGGATGGCAGCAATCTCTATATCCTACAATTTTTATTTTTGCTCTTATGGAACTCTCCCTTTGCTGGTGCATCAAGAAGACAAATGACACTATTAAAAACGGTGGGATGGATCCCAGTGGACCGTTCAAATTAAAATTTAAAACTCAATCTCAGGCAAGGATCGCATTAATAGGATTTTTCCTGTGTGGAATGCTTTTTTTGCGTATCTCATAATTAATTTTGTGGAACTTTCTAAAAACTATATTTATGGATTGACCGGGTTTGTTGCAAGTGGGTTTCTGATGCGTATAATTTATGTAGATAATGATGGGACTTTCTAGATACTCATTAAAATTATTTCCTATATTTTAGTTAGATCTGAAATACGATAGTCTCCAATTATATCTCAAAAGTTTAATATACCTGTAAATACTATTTTTATATATAAGAATTTATTTTAATGCCGTACATTTTTTTTATGCAAAGTGCAAAAAGTACCTGATTTAATTTTTTTACGATAACTAATATTCAAGACTCATAATTTAAACTTGTAGTTTAGTGTTTCTACAAATTTGAAATTCTTGTAAACCCTGTATTTTCAACCTAAAAAAGTAGTTTAAAAATCAAAATCATTA
The DNA here is from genome assembly GCA_002496565.1 of Methanosarcina sp. UBA289. Taxonomy (GTDB): domain Archaea; phylum Halobacteriota; class Methanosarcinia; order Methanosarcinales; family Methanosarcinaceae; genus Methanosarcina. Next base: position 197,528 of record DAKJ01000018.1, read on the forward strand.
AAAAAGGAAAAAAGGAAGCGAGGATTTTGGATACACAAGAAATAAAGAATCTAATTAGGAAATTTAACACTTATATTGAAATGAATAAAGATTATCAGGCTTATTCAGACTTTAAAGAGGGAATTAATAAAGGCTTGGATATAGCCAAATATACTTTCGAGGATAATTTGGAAAAACTTTCTCTTTCCGTCCCGGACGATGATCCGGCTGAAAAAGTAAGAGACCTAGAGAACAACTTTAACCAGCTCTTAGATGGCATCGCCCTGTCAAAAAAACCGAACTGTTCGGAGCAGCGTTTGGACGGAGTACATACTGGATTTGAAAGATCTAAAAAAATATTTAAAGAATTCATACAAGAATCATTTCTTCCAGAGAATACATAAAAATTTTCACAGCCGTTATTTAGCTTAAAAGCTCTATTATTTTTTGGATTGAGCTTAGAATTTTTACTGTTATTGAGTGTAATCGTCGCTACAGAAAATAAGGAAGGAATAGAAATCTAGAAGAAGGGTATTCGAAAATCGAAGGAAAGAAACAGGCCAGGTAAGAGAAGAAGCTAAGTTTATGGAAGAATCCAGGTAGATTGAAAAGGAACCTTTGAACTCACTCCTGGGAACCCAGAGTGTAGGGATATTACAAATTTGTAAAGTATCGCCAGAACCAGCCCGCTAGTCGAGGAAAAAAGCTAAGTTTGAAGCCTTCTGGAAGATTATCACCTGCGGAAACTGCAACCCTGCCAGAAAAAAAATCCGAAAAATAAGAATATTCACAAGCAAGAGCCAGTAAAACCAGGATTAAGCGAACTTCTTCCGAATCTACCTTGCCGGCTGTAAAGGTACTTAAATAGATTTGAAATCTTTAAAGAGAGATACATACCGAAAATAATAAATAAGGATGTACAATATCGTGCTCTTAATACTATATTGAAGGTAAGAAGGAGCAAGTAAAACGTCGCCGATCGAAATACAAATCTCAATATGCACATTGTTGTTTTTGTCTATATGTTTTACAATTTTGTTCTGCAGCTGTAAGCTTTTTGCCTGGAGATGTTTGAAATATAGTAAAATAGAAGGAAAGAATTAATCTAATTTTTAGATCTGGATAAAACCAGCTTTACCTATTTAATTCTCTAAATTTTTCTTCATTTTATACTTTTTATATTCTTTACATTTTTCTTGATTATCTACGCTTTCTGCATTCTCCAATTAAAATGAAGATATGCACTATTCTGAAAAGCAAGTAGAATAATGTCAAAATGTGCGAGCAAGGGAAATTAAAAAATATTGAAATTCAGACAAAAATAGATATATAAAATGGAATATATAATTTCCTATGCAATATTTAGATGAATTGGAATTTTTTCAGTCATAAAGGGGGAAGTTATGGACCAGAAAGAAGAACAGACAATATTCGGAGTATGTCCGAACTGCGGAAAACCATTCAGGATAGAATCAACAGGCGGTGGGGAAGAATGGCGGTACTGTGCAGATGTTTGCATAAACCCTGTAGCAATACCAACAGGAGCAAGACTGCAGCCAGATCAGGCTACATTACGCTTCGTAGACGGAAATATGAATGAGTATATGCGGGAAGAATATATCAAAGTTCATGGCATTGATCCTCTGCCCATCTGGAAAGCAATGGAAAAATGGCGTGAAGAGCAGATGAAGAAGTGGAAGAGGTAAACTTAATATTTATAAATTTCCCTTTCTATTTTTATCTTAGATTATATTTCACTTCTCTCTGCTTTTTAATTTTTTAAACTTCACTTTTTAGCTTGCATTATATTTTTTATTTAACATAGGCTGTTTCCAAATATTTTTATATTTGCATATGTTGATAGAAAATATCATAAGCTTTCCCTTTACTTTATAATTTTTCTCATCTCTCAATTTTTCAATTCTATTTTCCCAAGTATGCCAAATTATAGAAGGCTTTAGAGACTGCAAAGTGGAATAATCGTTATAAAGTTGTATTACTAACCGGAAGAAAAGAAGAAAGCGCATTCAGATTATATGAACGAGTTGGATTTGAAAGAGGGGTAGAAGCAGAATCTATGAAAAGTTTATAATTTAAAAAGGAAAGTTAATCCATTTAAAAGCAAAAATTCCTGAAACTGGAACTGAATAAAGTATAATAAATAGTGTATCAATTAATTATCTGGAAACAAGATTAATTTAAGCAGGGGTCAAGACTTCTTCTATGGCATGAATAGTTTTTTTGTTTTTAAAAATAGGGAGAGGGTAAATTGAAGGAGCAAAAAGCTAAAGATGCAGTCAAAGTATTCAGTAAGCTGATTTAGAGGAATAAAGAGAGACAACCTTATTCAGATTATAAAGAAGGAATAAACTAAGGACTTGAAATAGCTAAGGATACTTTTGAAGAGAATGCGGAAAAATTTGTTTATTTCAATCTAAAAGAAGATTGGAATTCAAAGATAAAGAGCTTACAAGATAGATTTGGCCTTCTTTTAGGCACAATCGTTTTTGAAAAACTACATCATACCGAAGATTACCTAGATGGGATAAGCAAAGGATTCGAGGAATCTAAAAAATTGTTTGCAGAGTTTATAAAACATTTCGTATAATAGAATTAAAGCTGAATTATTTTCTACTTATTTGGCATAAAAATACTCTCAAGTATTTTCACTTATTTGTGCTCATCATTCGAAGAATCTCATGGCCTTTCTAATAATAGTGATCTTTATTTTTTAGTTTGATATAAGGGATTAAGTTGGCACATCAATATTTTGGACTATACCTACGTTCATAGATTTTCATTTATTGATAATATTCTCCAATTGATACCAAGTTTCATATAATGACATTAAATACATATAGTAGCGTAAATACTCACTTATTTTCACATATAGACTCATTTATTGTCATTTAAAGCCACACCCCTTATTTCTAAGAGCTCAGATAATCTGTTCAAAGCATATTTTTTTTCGTTTATCATAATTTGCAATTTATTAACCTCAGCTTCTAACTGCGAAATTTCTATTTTTAGCTGTAGTATCTGCTCTTTAATAAGATCATTACTTTGCATCATATCCGCCCAATAACTATGTATTAACCCCTTAATTCAATGATATTGGTTATGTATAAATCGGTATTATGTATAAACCAATTCGTTATCACTTTTTAGATATTAACTTTACTGTATTTGTATTGCCATTATTGTTTTTCTAGTCATACTCGCGCCAGTTCAAACCACTAATAGAAATTATGGATAAGATCTGGTAAAACAGGAATTGGGATCTCGACATTTCCGTGAAAATTTTTCTAAATATTAAAAAGATTCCTGAAATAGGAAGAGAACTACTTCCTAAACAGGAATAAAAATAAAAAATTTCTTGGCTTTAAAAAAGCTTGATAACATTTAATCAGCCTCATAATGACCAAAACCACTTAATCGGCTGACTGCCGGGCCTGTTAATAAGGATGTAAGCAGCGCCATAATAATCAAAGCCACGAACACTTGGTCGTCGATAAGTCCAGCATCCTTGGCAACGGTAGCAAGTATCATCTCCATAGCACCCCTTGCGTTCATGGCAACGCCTATGACGGCAGACTGCCTCAGTGGTAGTTTACTGATTATCAAACCAAGTGTCACACCGAATATCTTTCCTATACATGCGATCATAAGAACTGCAAGCACAAGAGTTAGGTCAAAAGATGCCACAAAATCCGCTCGCAGCCCAATTGAAACAAAGTAAAGAGGGGCAAAAAAATACATGACAAACTGGTGAATCATTTCATGCGCATCATCACGCTTTTCCAGACCTTGGGAAAATGCCAGACCTACCAAGAAAGCGCCAAAGACAGCGTGTATCCCAATTGCTTCAGCACAAGCTGCAGCTAATAGAATAAAAACTGTTGTAATTCCGAGGAAAGAACCCGGCCAAGTCAGAGAAAACTCCAACCGTTTTTGAACTTTCTGAGCCAAGGTTCTACCTACCGTGAGCATGAAAGCAAATAGCAAAAATACCAGAACGAAGGTCATGTAAGGAGGGATGTCTAATATGCTCTCAGGTGCGAAATTGCTCAAAATAAAGGCAAATAATGACCATCCTACAAGATCATCGATGGTTGCGGCGCCGGTAATGATCATTCCCATGTCTGTCTTCATCAAATCCAGATCCATAAGAGTTCTAGCGATAACCGGAAGGGCGGATATTGATAGTGCTGTACCCATGAACATTGCGAAAAACATTAATTTACCCTGGAAATGATCTCTCCATATATCCGGGAACAGGAAAATCATCCCGAAACCCAATACAAACGGTATCACTATGCCCATCAAACTTGCCCAGGCTATGTTAACGCTCCGTTTCTTAACCAAGCTCAGGTTCATCTCCAAGCCTGCTGCAAATAAAAAGAACAACATGCAGATCTGGATAAGGGCATCCCTGCCATAGAAAATGGCCCCTGATTCTGGGAATAACCAGTTATAAGTGCTTGGACTGAGCCATCCCCAGACTGTCGGCCCGAGGATGATACCACCAAAGAGTTCTCCAAGGACTGCAGGAAGGCGAAGCATACGCATTCCTTGTCCGCATAATAGTGCCATAAAGAGCATTACAGCGATCTCTAGGAAAAAGATCATCATATCCATCGGTGCTATAAAAATTCACCTCAATTTTTTACATTTACCCCGGCTATTTTTTAAAATCATGAATACATAATGGAGTTATACGACAATTAGTATAATATTAACTCGTTGATTACAGATAAGGAGTGTTCCCGCTTACTACTATTGATTTGGGGGTAAAATTAGTGTCAATTCAAACATAAAAGGGATATTTATATTTTTCCAGCCTTATATGAAGAATAAGAATAAATATCAAAATAGGATACGTTGATACACAAACATGGAAAAAAACTGCAGACTTTAATAAGTGTATGCTAGGTCTTTTAATCTGCTTATAAGGGCCATAAATCCCAGAAACCAGAAATTTACAGTTCTAAACCACTAAAACCAATTCTGGAATCTGTAAAAATGTAAGTTTCTCGCAGTGAATCCTCTTTTCGCCTGACTCTTTCTTCTTAAAATATATACTTATAGTTTGAAAGTTGAGTTATATATGAGAGAAGGACAATATAAGACTAGTATAATACTATAGGCAAAAGCTTATAATAATAATTAAATTTGATAATTAATGAGTTTTTATTTTTTGAGTGTGAAGTCTGAATGGACAATGCACATTTGAGAGGGGGTACACTATGTCAGTTAAAATCGAATGGCAAATTTTTGAAGCCGAGACCCGGAGCGACGGCACCTGGAGCTCGAACAGCCCTGCACTTGCGGAGCTGCTCAATGCCATAGCAGGCCCGGATAAGATTAGGGAGCCTGCATCCGATATTGAGGATGCTATGGCCCATCTGGCCATCAGAGGGCTGCCATATTTCAAAATAACCGAGGTCACTTCCAAGAATACCAGGGGGAAAAACATCAATAAAAAGTCTTCAGGAGCTATATACTAAATAAACTCTTACAGGAAAAAATCAATAAAAGCAGTTCATTGGTGTTAAAATATAGCCCGAAGGAAATGTGTTATTTTCGTTGTTTTCATTAGCTTATAGTATTAAAATGGATAAAATATTATAATATTTACATAAAGTTAGTATTTATTAATTTTATTATTTTTACATTATATGTAACCTTTAATTTGGTACGGCGCACTTGTAATACGAGTGTCAATTATATAAGTATCAAAAAGCTGCGAGAGATAGAAAGTTGTTTCCTACTGTTCCCTGAGTTTATACTGTCGAGCCCGACAAAATCAGTTTTTTTGGCAAAAAACGCTGAGAGGCCCTTTGTGCCATTCTTTACAAGAGAAGAGACTGCATATAAGATTGCTTGGAGCAAGGTTAAGAAAGTATACGAGAAGAATTCCAAAGGAAACTGGGCAAAACGAGATTGAGTTTTTGATTTCGACGTTCTACCTATTCATCTTTTTAGATTTAAATGGATGCTTTTTTCCTAAATCAGCAAAATAGTCAGCTTGAAGATAACCTATGATGCTGCTTAATTAATAGAAGCTGAAATTAAGGCAATATAAACGAAGATATAAACAAGATCAGGGATATGGAACATTTTATATATCTAAACAAAGTATATAATATATGTTGGAAAGTGTAAAAATGAGCATACTATCCTTTATAATGAAAAATAAATGCGAATATCGCACTTCATGTCCCAATTTTCAAAAGGGTGGGAAATATTGTGAAGGATTGGATTACTGTAAGTGTGGGCTTTTTTTGAAAAATAAAAGAAGAATTTAAAAGTTTTAAGTTTCATTCTTGAAGTACAAACTCTCCATCATAATCAAATATTTTTAAAAATGTAAATTTACAGAGCTTTCAGCTTATAGTATGGATTTATAAGCAACTGTTACAAATTATAGCTTACAAGACCGTACTTATAAATTTATTTAGCAATGAAAGAGCTTACAAATTTATACTTTGTATGTTTTATAGCATAAACCTGCAGATATAAATTAAGACCTTGTTTATGTGTATGTATTTATTCATATTGATCTAGGAAGTCGACAAAGTGATCAGGACGAAATTTTTCAAGTTATTAAGTTTCCTTTTTCTTATTATATTTGCTTCCGGATGTATAGGTCCTACCGCTACTGATGATAACATTCCAATTTCAGATCTGAACCCCGAAGATCTGGTAAAGAGTTTACAGGAGTTAATACCCGGCAGAATGGATAGCCCTTTGCCCGATGAGACAGGCTTAGGAGAACAAAACAAGACCGAGGAAAATGATAGCACTGCACACCTGGCTGATTACATTTCTCCTGAGGTACCAGAGATCCCGACTTATACCGAAGAAAAATCAAATGTCGTTTATCCCAAAGAATACAGACGACTATCCCTAAACTTCCAGAGAGGCATCGTGTCAGACGATGAGAAAATTGCATCTGAAGTTTTCAATATAACCGGAAAGACTTCAGGATACAATATTAAAGACGCCTGTAATGTTTTCGATTACGTGAACCAGCACTGGGAATACCGTTATGAAAAAAACTCGGATTTTTTCTTTAAGGCCTCTCAGACTATAAATGAAGGTTATAAAGGGGATTGTGACGACTACTCTATAGTAATATCTGCCCTTTTAAAAAATATGGGGTTCAATACAAGAGTCGTAACTGCAACAAATGAGACTTACGGGCACGCCTATCCCGAACTTTACATAGGAAATAACCAGGAAACTTTATCTGAAATTCTCGGGTATGTACAGAGCAGATATTACTATGCCGAAAATATCTGGTATTCAAATCGAGAGCTTGAAGACGGCGAAATTCAATACTGGCTGAACTTTGACTGGAGTGGATCAAACGAATACAGGCATCCTGGAGGCGTATATTTTGAAGGAGTGGAAGTAATTTACTATCCTACTGGATTGATCGAATTCTGAGACAGGAGGTAAACCTGAAATTATCCTTCAGGATTTATCCTCTGTGCATAAAAATGCATTTTTCTCTTTGCAGTGACTAAGAAAATAAGAAATGGGAAAAAGTGCATTTAACTCTTTTATTTCTATTACAAAAACGAGTATTGAAAGTTCATTTTTATGATTAAATTTATATGGGCTTATATCTACTTTCTTTTAATAAAAGGTAACTTAGGTCTATATACTGAAAAATGGTTATTAAGAGGGGGGAATTTAATCGAAATGATCGATTACAGCGAGCTCATTAGAGGAGACAGGGTACGGGCTAATACGCCTCCTGAGATTAATCAGGCAATCGATACAGAGATAGCTGCAATGGTCAGGTTTTATGCGAGTAAGACTGATTATGAAATAAGCAAAAGAATTGAAGAACTTGATATGGAGTGGGATATCGGACGTTATATTGAAGTCCGTGCATCTATGATTTCTTTAGTAGGGTTGGTACTTGGCTTAAAAAAAAGTAGAATATGGTTCACTTTACCTGCAATAGCTTCAACCTTTATGCTTCAGTACGCCATACAGGGCTGGTGCCCTCCCGTATCTATACTCAGGAGATTTGGCATTCGAACGAGGCAGGAAATAGATTTAGAAAAATACGCACTTAAAGCTTTGCGTGGGGATTTTGACGAGATATCGTCAACTGATAAAAATACGGATCGCGCAAAGAAAGCTTTCAATGAAAGTAAATGTGTTTAAGATAGATCACATAACTAAAGCTTATTTTTGATATTCAAAAAGGTTAATTTTTAATTTACATATTTTTACAATTAAGTATCTCGATATTCATGATATCAATCTGCCTTCTTGTGAATCTCTGATGACATAATTATAATTATATAAGGTCACATATTTGGAATTATGTCACATGTTAGGGATTATATCACTATTTGGAATATAATTCTCACCTAAAAAGTAAAAAAATTAGGTAGCGTGGAAACATGAGAAAGCTTGTATATGTAAGGATTGTCCACACCTCTGCAGATATGGGATCTTTAGGTGAAAAACTAATACAGGAGACTATTTCTAAAATTGGCAGGGAAAAATGGGAAGAAAATAAGAGGCTTATCGAAAAATTCTGGGAGGAACTTGAAAAGGAAATTTTTCAACTCAATTTGGATCTTGAGCATACTATAATTTATCAAGACGGCTTACCATGTGGAGGGGAAATAGGGATGAAAATTGTTCACAATACAGCAGAGCTTGGAAGTAAAAATTATCAGATTATCGAAAAAATGGTAGCAAAGGGAGCCAAGATCACTGCCACTGAGAATCCCGAGCTTCTGATTGAAGAACGTAATCTATTGCTTGAGATTTTAAAGGATTCTTCCACGAAAGAAAAGGAAGAGGCAAAAATGAAATACATTGCAAAAAAAGAATTTTTACTTGAACAAAGAGATGCATACATAGCTTCAAGGATAAACAAGACCCTAGATAATGAACAAACCGGGATATTATTTATAGGAGCTGAGCACAACGTGATTTCAAAATTGAATGATGACATAGAAGTTCTTGATCTGGTAAAGCATTGAAATACCTTGCTGATCTGTTAAACCAGAGCGTCTTTTTCAGCCTATTAATTATGAGATCTGGCTGTGCCCCGGATATTCCTTTTCTAATTTTGTTCTTAGATATTATTTATATAAATACAGATCGTAATTTAATTCTGCCAAACGATATTTATTTTTAATCTAAGGGGGATTTGAAACGAGTACAGGAGTAAGGAATCTTGACAATAGTATCGACTTGACCAATATATGGCTCAGGGATATTCTGAGCCAATTAAGATGGCAGAGTAAAGAAAGTGCATATCAGGCACTGAGGGGTACACTGCATGCAATAAGAGACAGGCTGCCGGCAGAAGAGGCGGTTGATCTCGCGGCACAGTTGCCCCTTCTAGTTAAAGGGATGTATTATGACGGCTGGACTCTCAGAGATAAACCAGAGAAGTTTAAGAAAGAGGAGTTTGCAAGAAGGGTGCATGCTCAGTTTGAGTTCGATGACAATGTAAACCCGGCTGAAGTAATTCGGGCTGTTCTGCGGGTTATGTACAGGCACATGAGTGAAGGGGAACTTCGGGATGTAAAATTCAATATGCCAAAAGAGATTCAGGAGTGGTTCCCTGAAGAGCTTGCGCCGAAAGGATGAAAACGCGTGTATTTAAACTGAAATTTTCTCAGGAATCCCTTAACCTTTTTATCTATTTAGGGTTTCTCTTCTTCCTTCTCTTTCTTGTAAAAATGTCTTTCTTCAGATCCTTATAGACGGCCTCCAGCTATTGTTTTTTCAGAAAGATTACATTTCCTTATGGATGAGAAAAGCCGTATATATCAACCACCTGCTAATGCCCAACCAAGAAGAAATAGACCTGATAGAATTTTAGTTCATTCTCAGTCTTTTGGACTATATGTAATTAGTCTTGCTGAGTTCATTATCACTGGAATTGATGAGAGTTCATGTAGTAATGCTCCTGTTACGGGTGTAAGTATGCCCGGTATAGTCAATATAACTGCCATTGAGAGCACGCTAAGCGAGAATACAACGTTTTGCCAGATCGTACTTATTGCCTTCTTGGATACACTTATAAGATATGGAATTTTTAAAAGGTCATCGGATAATAGTCCAACTTCCGCTGTTTCTATTGCCACATCTGTTCCTGTAAGTCCCATGGCTATTCCTACATCAGCCGTGACAAGGGCCGGACCATCATTAACACCATCGCCTACGAAGATAATTTTATGGCCTTCAAGCTGTAGACGTTTTACGATTTCGACTTTTTCCTGGGGCATTACTTCAGCATATACCTCATTTATATCAAGAGTTTTAGCTGTCTGTTTCGCAACTACTTTGCTGTCACCTGTGATCATTATTGTCTTTATTCCGAGTCTATGAAGATTCATTACAGACTTTTTTGACTCCGGCCTAATTTTATCCTCAAACGTTAGCAACCCGGCGATTTCATAATCAATTCCTATCATGACTACATTATGACCCGTTTGAGATTGTTTTGTAATGCTTTCTTCAACTTCATTAGAGATTGATACATTAAATTCAGATGCTTGTTTTAGACGGCCTACAAAAATGCTTTTTCCGTTGGTTTTAACCCTTATGCCTATTCCTGATATGGATTCAAATGATTCTGGATCCGGGACTAATAATCCCTTCTCTTCCGCAGCTTTGACAATAGCTTTTCCAAGCGGATGCTCACTGAATTTCTCTGCGATGGCAGCCAGTAACAATAAGTCTTCATCTTTATTGTTATTCAATGCTATGATACTGGCAAGTTTTGGTTCACCTTGGGTAAGTGTACCCGTCTTATCAAAAATAACGGTATCTATCTTGGCCATAGATTCTATCGTAGCTCCTTTTTTAATAAGATTACCTCTTAACGCTGCGTTACCAACCGAAGCCACCAGTGCTGTAGGCGTAGCAAGTACCATCACGCATGGACAAAATACGATAAGCATAGTTATTGCTCGTGTCAGATCCCCACTCCACCACCAAAGCAAGCCGCCTAAGATAATTGCAGTAGGGGTGTAAAATTTAGCATGTTTGTTCAGGAGTCTTTCTACGTTTGGTTTCTGAGTCTGCGCTTCCTCAATCAAACGATGGATTTGTCCAAGAGTCATTTCACTTCCAACTTTAGTGGCCAATATTTCCATTGCACCTACTTCATTAAGAGTGCCTGCAAAAACAGTATCTCCTTCCTGTTTATCGATTGGCAGACTTTCGCCGGTAATAGCAGCCTGATTTACTGAAGCAGTGCCTGAAAGAACAGTTCCATCAACAGCAATACGTTCTCCCGACTTGACCAAGATAATATCCCCTACTTTAACTTCCTCAAGAGGCACTACAATATCATGTCCGTCACGCCTGACTGTGACTCTATCAGGCAATAGTTTCGCCAGAGATTCAAGCGCCTTTCCTGCCCTCGCAGAAACAAGCTCCTCCAGCATACTCCCAAGAAGCAAAAGTACGGCTACGACTGCAGCAGCTGAATACTGCCCGATAGCAATAGCAGCAATTGTTGCGATAGTAACCGGGATATCAGCAGTAAAGTCCCTTTCTTTAATCCCCTGGTAGGCAGACCACCATATAAACGATGATCCAACCAGTGCAGATAATAGATATAACCAGTTACCTTCATCCGTGCTATTTCCTTCTGACAGCATGTTTTCTGGATAAGCAGCTATCGCTATTATAAGCAAGACCCCGCTTGCCACAGTAAACAATGTTCCGGGATCAAGTAAAAAATCCTGATAACGAACTGCCAGATTACGGATGCTGCTCCAAAAGTCTCTAGTATGACTATAAGTGTTGTCTGTCATGTTATCTACCCAAATAAAAACAAAATTTTAGATGTTAAAATCTTTAAATATTAATAACATAAAACTATTACGATTTAATACGAAATAATAAAATTTGATTTAATAGTAAGAAACTAAAGTTGCGCTGGCGAGAATAGATCCAAAGCGCCTATGGGAATTCGACTGAAATAACAACTTTAGCTCCAGGGCAAATGGCGCTTATCAAAATTGAAAACAAAAAACCTGAAATCAACCAGATAAATGTAGACAGTTACATTACGAATTTTATATAACTGTTGGTTATGCCCAGATCTACCAAAACTTTCTCCCGTTGTTACTTTCTCAAAAGGATTATATCATATAAATCCTAACTATGTTAAACTCTTCATTATTACAAATCCGAACGATTGTGTTAAGCCTGAATAGACAAGATTGAGGTTTTAAAAATGACAGAAAAACTCGGAATTTTGGCCATAGGCCACGGGAGTAAGCTGCCTTACAATAAGGAAGTAGTTACCCAGATCGCAGATTATATCGCACAGAAGCACTCTGACATTGTTGTAAGAGCAGGCTTTATGGAAAATAGTGAGCCAACCCTTGAAAAAGCAATTGAAGGCTTTTCTGGTACTGGAGTGACAAAAATTGCAGCAGTGCCGGTTTTCCTGGCTTCTGGAGTTCATATCACAAAGGATATCCCCGAGATCCTGAGCCTTGACGAAAAGGGCTGTGGTACCCTGGAGATTGATGGAAAAGCAGTCCCTCTGTGCTATGCAAAGCCTCTTGGGGCCGATGAACTTATCGCTGACCTTGTGTTCAAAAGGGCTCAGGAAGCCCTTTAAATTTATACATAGGGTCCGGTTTTATCATGGACCTAGACAGAAAGAAGCTTGCCGTACTCGATTTGACTCACGGCGGCATTTCTATTTCAAAATGTCTTGCAGCCGCTGGAAGCGAAGTAACCGGAATAGATGTCTATGGGACAGTGGAGCCTGGAACACTGCTTGAACTTGAGGATAAATACAGGATACACTGTTCAAAAACTTCTCTTCCTGTCTCTGGATTCGATATTTTGGTAGCGCCTGTGCACCTTGATTCTACCTATCCGATGCTTGTAGAAGCTAGGACGCAGGGAAAAAAAATCCTCTCGCACCATGAAATTGTCGGAGAAATCCTCAAAGGCGACTCAAGACTATCTGACATAAAGACGGTTGAGGTTACAGGCGTAAAAGCAAAAACGAGTACTGCCTCCCTCCTTGCTGATATGCTCTCCAGGCAGTTTGAAGTAGTACTGCACACTTCACGGGGGCTCGAGTACTGGAAAGCGGGTACTTCTTCCCTTATTTACAGAGGCCTGAGCATAACTCCCGGAAGCATTCTGGTTGCAGTTGAGAAAGCTTTCAAAGCCGGGTTCAGACCAAATTTTTTTGTCTTTGAGATCTCAATAGGAGGCACAGGCACTGCTGATTTAGGGATTCTTACAACCCTTTCGCCGGACTATGGGATTGCAAACAATAAAGCCCTTGCAAGCGAAGCAAAACTCCAGCTTATCAGGCACGCAGAACCTGGAAGTACCCTTCTCATTAATGCAGGAGCCGAAAAAGCCCTCAAAGCTGCAAAAACGACTGAAACTAAAGTTCTAACCTTCAAAGATCCGTTCATTGCTGAACTTTCCATAACCCCAGACCAGGTAGCCGACTTTGTGCTGGAAACCGGACTCAAGCCTGAAGCACTAGCAGTCTCTTCAGAGTTGGAAATGCTCTCAAGCCCATCAGGGTTATCAGAGTCAGCCAATCTATCAGGTTCGTCGAGATCAACCAATCTATCAGATTCATCAAAGTCAGCAGGCTCACCCGAGCTCCAGGCTTCGCCGATGTCCTCAGATTCTGGTATTCGCTTCATGCACAAGGAAAAAGAAATATTTTCAGCTTCCTTGCGACCAGGGTATAATATTTCGGCTTACAGGACTGCCTTTGTTGCGGCGTCGGCAGCTGCCCTCGAACTTGGAATTGACCCTGAAGCTATTATATCGGTAATTGAAGGATTCAAGGGGCTTTCAGGCAGGATGCAGGAAAGGGAAATGAACGGCATCTCCCTTATAGATAACTCTAACTCCGGCATGGATATCCTCTCAGCCGAAAAAGCCCTTGAGCATGCTCTCCTTAAGAAAAAGGACGAAAAAAAGGAAGGCATCATCCTCGTGCTGGGAGAAGAAGCTTCTCAAGTCTGTGAAGGATTACCCCCTGAACTCGTGCAGTGCTTTGTAGAAAAGTTCGGAAGAAAATGCAGGCAGGTCATTCTAGTAGGAGAACGGATGAAGGCAGTAGCTGGCGAAAACATATCTTATGCACAGGATCTTCCGGAAGGACTCTCAAAAGCCTTGGGATTTGCAGAAGACGAAGATATAATACTCTCTTCGGTAAAATGCTTCCGTTAAGAATTCCGTTTATGGAGGATTTTCACTGAGGAATTATTGAGAAACTATTCTCCGATGTGACCATATAAATTGGACATAAACTAGGGTCAGGCTGCAGGCGTTTTGCCGAAATTTTGATGATAGAGTTTTATACAGGCTCTTCCAATCTGTACTCGTTTCCATTACTCGTATAAAGTTCAACTGATCGTGTTTCACAACCCCGTTTGTGGTACAGGAAGTAATCCAAATTCCGTAGGGTACATTAACTTTCAGAAGGAAATGCATTATTTCAGAAGGAAATGCATTATTATTCTTATCAGCACCAATTATCTGAAAAAGAGGATTTTTCATGGCTGGAAAAGAGATTTCAATTATTCATCCCCGTCCAAGTTCCATAGTAGCGGCTCTTTACACTCTGAGAGACTTAAATGTCGATGTCGCTATCCTGCACGGGCCTCCAGGATGTTCCTTTAAACATGCAAGGCTGCTCGAAGAAGATGGTATACATGTCGTTACCACAGGCCTTGATGAGAACGGTTTCGTTTTCGGAGGGCATGACAGGCTTGTACAACTTATTAACAAATCCGTGGAACTCTTTAACCCTAAAGTTATCGGGGTTGTAGGAACCTGCGCCAGCATGATTATCGGGGAAGAAATGCACGAAGCCGTGCTCGAGGCAAATCCAGATGTCCCTGTAATCGAAGTTGAGGTGCACGCAGGCTATCACAATAATACAAAAGGAGTGCTCTTTGCCCTGGAATCCGCACTCGATGCAGGGATTATTGACCATAAAGAATTCGAGCGTCAGGAATACCTCCTTGCAAAAGCCACAGATGTGGAAAAAAGGTTTGGGGCTGCTAGCCGGGAATACCTTGCCCCCTCCCGCGGGGATGTCAAATATAAAGCTGCAAAGCGTGTAATTCAACTCCTCAAGGAAGGCAAGAAAGGCCTTGTCATCATGAATGCCAAAAAAGAAACCGGCTACATGTTTGCAGACATTACCCTTGCAGTCAATGAAGTTGCAGCAGCTCTCGGGAAAAAAGAAAACCTTATCAACATGGCAAATATCGACCCAAAGCTCGGGCTTCCCAGAGTAAGGCAGCATGCCGAGTATATAATGAGAGACCTCAAAGCACACGGGGTTGAGGTGCATGAAATTATTGGCGGTATGGATGAGTACCCGATTGCAGGCGAAAAGGTAAGCGAATTAATAAAGGAAAAATACAGTGATTTTGATTTTGCGGTCATTACGGGTGTTCCGCACGCAATCCCTATGGAGCACATAAGGAACATGGAGCTGATTTCGGTTACTAACGGCCCGAGACAGGTCCTGCCCTTAAAGGAAATGGGGCATGAGTATGTGCTAGTAGAAATTGACCTCCACCCAAAAACGCTGGGAGTCAGTGAGATTGTAGAATCCGAGTTTGGGGCTACCTTAAGGGAAGTTGCAAAGGAAGCCTGAACAAGAAGAGCCAGGATAAAGAACCAGAAAAAAATCAGGAGGAAAATCCTTTGAAAAACCAGAAGGTCATAGCGATCTACGGAAAAGGCGGCATAGGCAAATCGAGTACGGCTTCAAACGTTGCCGCCGCTTGCGCCGAGGCAGGAAAGAAGGTCATGATCATAGGCTGCGATCCTAAAAGTGACTCATCAATCACCCTGCTTGGAGGCAGGAGAATTCCAACCATTCTCGACCTCCTGCGTGAGGGTGTGGATGTAAAAGAAGAAGATGTAGTCTTTGAAGGATACGCAGGAGTCAAATGCGTAGAAGCCGGCGGCCCCGAGCCCGGCATAGGGTGTGCAGGGCGAGGAATTATTGTTGCCATCCAGAAACTGAAAAGCATTTCAGGAGAGCTCTTAAAAGAGCAAGATTTGATCATTTACGACGTGCCCGGAGACATAGTCTGCGGAGGGTTTGTTGCCCCTGTCAGGAAAGGGTTTGTAAATGAGGCTTACGTCCTGACCTCAGGTGAGTACATGCCCCTTTATGCAGCAAATAATATCTGCAAAGGCCTGTCGAAGATAGGAATGCCGCTTAGCGGGGTAATCTGTAATTCCAGAAATGCGAGCAGGGAAGAGGAAATCGTCTCGAAGTTTTCGGAAGAGATAGGCAGCCAGCTTATGGCTTTTATCCCTAAGAGACAGGCAGTTCAGGATTGTGAAAGGGAAGGTTACTCGGTAATGGAAAAAGCTCCCGAGTCAGATATTGCAGATATATATCGCAAGCTTGGGAAAACAATTCTTGAAAACGAAAAAAGAGTTACAGCCGATTCCCTGAGCGATGAGCGGCTGAGGGAATTGACAAAATAAACCAGAGCGACAAAGGTCGACGAAATTTCCGTTAAGAAGTGCAAAAGTAGTTAACTACTAGCCGTCGTGTAAAACAAATCAGGGGTATCGAAAAATGCTTAATGACAGGCAACCCATTACAGGGATTCCAAGGGTTCTCATTTCCGCAGACCGTTCCTCTTCAGGCAAGACTACAATCTCTATGGGTCTGATGGCTGCTCTGGTTTCAAGGGGATACAAAGTCCAGCCCTTTAAGGTCGCCCTGGATTATATAGATCCAAGTTACCATACTGAAATAACTGGCAGGTTCTGCCGGAACCTTGACGGCTACCTTATGGATGAGAATGGGATTCTGGATGTCTATACCCATGCCTGCGAGGCCGGCGAAAAGGCTGATATTGCAATTATAGAAGGGGTTCGCGGGCTTTATGAAGGTTTTGAAAGCTTAAGCGACCTTGGAAGCACTGCCCAGATCGCAAAGATCCTTAATTGCCCTGTAATTTTTGTAATCAATGCACGGAGTATTACCCGTTCAAGTGCTGCCCTTGTCAACGGATATAAGAACTTCGACCCTGATGTGGAAATTGCAGGCGTTATTCTTAATAACATAGGAAGCCGCCGCCATGCCGAAAAAGCAAAGGAAGCAATCGAGTATTACACTGGCATTCCGGTAATAGGAATAATTCCAAGAGACCCCTCGATGCAGATCTCCATGCGCCATCTCGGACTTATACCAGCTCTTGAAGGCCGAAGGCGATTTGGGGATGGAAACTTTGAAGCCCGCCTTCACGGTATCGAGGAAATCATCAATAAAGGAATTGATGTGGACCGCTTCCTGGAAATTGCAAAAAGCGCAAAGCCCCTGAAAAGTCCTGAAAACAGTGTTTTTTCTTCGGTTTCCGATTCCGGAGCATCCAGACCAAAGATAGGGGTAGCCCTGGATGAGGCTTTCAACTTTTACTATCGCGATAACATCGATCTTCTGAAACTTGCAGGTGCAGAAATCGTTTACTTCAGCCCTGTTAAAGACCCAACTCTGCCTGAGGTTGACGGGCTCTATATAGGGGGCGGTTATCCCGAACTCTTTGCAGCCGAACTTGAAGCTAACGAGTCCATGCGCCAGGATATAAAAAAGGCGTCTACTGCAGGCATGCCTATTTATGCCGAGTGCGGGGGGCTTATGTACCTTACGGAAAAAATAAGCACAGGCATCCCCGGAAAAGGCACCTATCATGATGCCTCAATGCCGGCCTCCACATATTCAATGGTTGGGGCGCTCCCAGGGCATACCATTATGGGCCAAACAAGAGTAGTCAGTTACAATATCGGAACCCTTAATAAGGACTGCATTCTCGGGAAAAAAGGCAACAGCTTCAAGGGACACGAATTCCACCATTCAGAGATAAGGGAAATTCCTGAAAACGCTGAATTTGCAATAACCCTGTCAAGGGGAACAGGCATAAAGAATGACATGGACGGGCTGATTTCTGGAAATACCCTTGGCTCTTATGCCCACCTGCACGGAGTTGCATATAGGGAGCTTGCGAGCTCACTTGTAGAGACTGCAAGAAAGTTTCGTGATCCAGGCTTATTCCGTGATGCGTGCATTCCGTGACATCTCCAGGCTTCGTCAACAACGTCTACAAGTCCTGCCCCTTCTATATGCCGGTCGAAAAAGCAATATTATATTAATCGATTATAACAAGATTAGATTACAGCAGATTAGATTACAATAAACTGGATTACAACAAACTTGATAATAACAAATTATGTAATTAGACTCCAGATTAAGAGAAATTACGCTATAATAAATTAGACTGCAGCAAACCAGACAGGTAAAGAACTTATTTTCATTTCATTTTCTTTTCAGGTGAATCTATTGAAAACACAACTTAAAGGAGACCGGGTCCTTGCCGGAAAGGAAGCGGTAGCCGAACTTTATAAAACTGGGTACTTCGGGCGTCCTAAAGGTGAAGGACTTGAACTCTCACTTGTAGAAGCTGCTTTTCTTCTATCCAGAGGAAAGCTCGATATCGAACTCGAAGGTATACTGCTCGATTTTAGAGCCTTTTTCGAACAGGCTTCTTTGAGACAGCCGAATTTTGAGCTGAAATATATAGTTTATAAGGATCTTAAAGAGAGAGGGTATTATGTCCAGCCGTCAGCTGCTGATTTCCGGGTGTATCCCAGAGGCAGCCACCCTGGCAAAAGTGCGGCAAATATTTTTGTCCACGTCCAGTCGGAAAGGCAGCTCCTTTCTGTAAAACTCCTTCAGGACTCGGTTGCCTCGGCAGAGAATGTGCATAAACAGTTCATCCTTGCTGTGGTGGATGAAGAAAGTGACCTTACTTTCTATGAAGTTAAAACCGTAGTTCCTAAAGGTGGAATGCCTGAGCCGTATCCTGCCGTCAAAACCGATGCAACTTTCCTGGAAGACAGAGTAATAGTCTGGGATGCTCAGGCTTCGGAAACTCTCTATTCCAAGGGCTTTTACGGGAAAATGCTGGACTCCGAAAGGCTTCAGCTTTCCCTGGTAGAATCCCTTTACCTCTTTTCCAGAGGCGTAATAACGGTTCGAGACAGGAAAGGTAAAGTGTTTTCGTTCGAAGAGTTTATCGAAAAAGCCTCGGAGATTGAAAGCTCCTTCCTGAGAAAGTACAATGCATATAAAAATCTCAGGGATTCGGGGCATGTGGTCAAAACCGGTTTTAAATTCGGGACGAATTTCAGGGTATACCGAAAGGTAGAGTCAATAGAAAAAATTCCGCATTCTGAATACCTTGTAAACGCCATTCCTGCGGATTTCGAGTTCAGGCTTTCGGTTATGTCCGGAGCGATCAGGCTTGCAAACAGTGTTAGGAAAACAATGCTTTTTGCGGTAGAGAAAGGGGAAGAAATCGAATACCTGGATATCAGCCGAACGAAAATGTAAGATTTGGATATGATATTCTAATCTGACATTTTGATATGAGATCAGAATCTGAGATTCTAGTCTGGTATTTTGAGGGGATTTTTCCCAGATATTAATCTTTCTTAATTTCATAGCAATCAGAATTTCGTAACAGTCAGATATTCAGCCGAGGGTGAAGTATATGTGGGATATTATTGCAGTAGACATCTCTGGAAGGCATAGGATTAAAGGAGGTTATTATATGGTATGTGCAGCCGCAGCGCTTACGGTTTCGGCTAGCCATATCGAAAAGGTCAAGCAGATCAAAATCCTTCCCCTCTGGCAAAAAAGAGCTCCCCGCTTGCTAGATGTCGTGCAGCTAATCGAAGATACGGCTGACCAGCTTTCCTTTGAAGGTACGATTGTGGCAGAAAAGGGGGATATGTATAATAAACCCATATGGGTGACCGAAAGTATGTTTTCCAGGGCTTTTAAGTATCAGGAATCGATTGCCGAGAGACGGTCAATTGAACTCGTGCACCATATTTCCCTGAGCGCCCGTAATCTACTGATAAAGGAACTTGAAATCGAGGCATGAAAATTTTAGCTGAAAAAAAATCCAGTAACGGATCCAATAACGGGAACAGGGTAATTCTCGTTAAAAGAACAATTCCCAATTCGGACCCTGAAAGTGAAGAATATCTCATTCAGGAACTCCGAGAGCTTACAAAAGCTGCAGGTTACCTGACGGTTGGGGAGCTTAAGCAAACCAGGTATCCCGACTCAAAGTACCAGCTCGGCAGGGGAAAAATTGAGGAACTTGCCGAACTTGTCAGGAGTACGGGTGCAGAGAAAGTGATTTTCTATAACAGGCTCTCTACAACCCAGCTTTTCAATGTCTCGGAAATCTGCAGATGCCAGGTTATAGATAAATTCCAGCTTATCCTTGAAATCTTTGCAAAAAGGGCAACGACTCACCGCTCGAAACTCCAGGTTGAACTGGCAAGATTGAGATACGAGGTACCTAGGGCAAGAGCGGTTGTTTCTCTCCTTAAAAAGGAGGAAAGGGCAGGCTTCATGGGGCTTGGAGACTACGAGGACTCTTATGAACAGGACCTGAAAAAGAGGATTACAAGGATTCAGAATGAACTCGAATCTGCAGAAAAGGATGATGAGTCCCTGCGGGTTTTAAGGCACAGGAAAGGCTTTTCCTTAATTTCCCTTGCAGGATACACAAATGCCGGAAAAAGCACGCTTTTCAACGCTATTGTAAATGAAAGTGTCGAGGCAAAGGATATGCTTTTCACAACGCTTGTGCCCATGACCCGAGCTCTGGACCTTGGAGGACGAAAAGCTCTTTTGACCGATACCGTGGGATTTATAGAGGATCTTCCTCACTGGCTGGTTGATGCCTTCAAGTCTACTCTTGACGAAATTTTTCTCTCGGATCTTATACTCCTGGTCGTGGATGCAAGCGAAAAACCCGAAACGATCCTGCAGAAACTTTCAACATCTCACGATACTCTCTGGGACCGGATTCAGGGAGTGCCCATCATTACCGTGCTTAACAAGGCCGATCTGGTTGAGGAATCTGAATTTGACGCCATTATGGAACAGATAGGCTATATGGCCCCTAATCCTGTCTTTGTTTCCGCAAAAAAAGGCATCGGCATGACTGCACTAAAAGCCGAGATAATAAAACACCTACCCCCCTGGTGTTTTTGCTCTCTTTCCCTTCCTAATTCGGAAAAAGGAATGTCAATTCTCTCCTGGTTGTATGAAGAAGGAATCGTACACAGGGTTGAATTCGGAGAGAGGATACTTGTGGATTATGAAGCAAGAACCGAGATAATTAACCGGGTACATGCTCTCCTTGAACCTCAGGAAACCATAAGGGAAGAATGATTTTTATCCAAATTTTAAAAGGACAAAGTCTGGGAACGCGTAACATTCCCAGACTTTTCTGAAGAGTATAAAGCTTTTTGAATATTATAAAAATTACTGGAATATTGACAGAGCATTTTCCAATATCTTTTTATCAGAGAGTTTATCGTATGACCGGAATACAGTTCGTATATTTACGAAAGATATTTATATCCAGAAGTTGTTTGTTTACATGCGAACGGGTGTCTACTGAAGACATCAGACCCTCCTAATATCCTAAACTACACCCTTAAAACCAGATTTTTGCTATGTTTCTGCCCGTTCGCAATTCCTCTAGGATTTTTCTCTCATTTCTAAGAAAATGTTGTTCATGAATAAACAAACATTTTGTATTTCTTAAGCATTGTTATAAAAAATACATGCAGAGTAAATTCCTTTTCAAAATTTATATAAATTCATCTATCATTCACCTGTTAGCATGAAATTCGATCTGCATGTACATTCCGAGTATTCAAAAGACAGCAAATCAAGACACGACGACATCCTTGAAGTCGCACGTAAAAAGGGGCTTGATGGGTTTGCTCTCTGTGATCACGATACTGTGGAAGGCGGGCTTGCCTGTGAAAAAAAGGCTCTGGATCTTGGCCTTGAGCTTACGGTTATTCCAGGCGTGGAGGTTACTTCTTCAAAAGGGCATATCCTTGTTCTTGGAATCAGACAGAATATCGAGCCTTTTTTGAGCCCCGAAGAAACGATCGAGAGAGCTAGGAAACTCGGGGGCACGGTTATTGTTCCTCACCCATTCAAGCGCAGTTCCCATGGAATAGGGAGTTTCGAAGGGCTTGACATTGATGCCGTTGAGGTTTTTAACTCCCGCTGCCTTTTTAATAAAGCCAACCGAAAAGCCACAATAGAGGCAAAGAGACTTGGAATCCCAGGCGTTGCAGGAAGCGATTCCCATATTCCCGAAATGGTAGGACAAGCATACACCGAGATCGATGCGTCGGAAAATACCCTAAAAGCCGTGCTGGAAGCAATTCGTGAAGGAAAAGTTGCTCCTGCAGGAAAAAATACGCCCACGCCCATTATTCTTAAACAGATGTCAGGCAGTGCAAGGCGAAAAATTAAGAAAAAACTGTTTCGTAAAGACTGAAGGAGTCAAAATGAAATTTTAACATTGTCTGGGACTTTAGAGGAATTGCAATTTCCTTACAATTGTTTATTTACGATTGATTAACTGTCAATCCCATTTTAACTTACGGAGTAATTTAACGATCACTACCACAAATATGACAGGTATAATTACATTGAGCGCAATCGCTATTATTTCATTGACTCCCATCATTTTACAGCCTCCACTTTATTCTTAATTCCATTTTAACTTAAAAAGCAGCCTCAAAATTAATACTAAGAGTATAAGAGATATTATGTTGAACACAATTATTTCAGAGATCCCTATCATCTTATCCTCTCATTTATATCAATTATAAAGTAAAATTATACTGTGTTTAATAATATATTTTTTACTACCATATACTACTTCCTGTGCTTCCTCTTCACTGATATCGGTGGGTAATAGAGTATTATAACCATCGGCCCAACAGCGTTTTTGTGATATTAGGAGATCAAATCCCATTTTTTAATCTATCTAGATTATTATTATTCATTCTTTTCTATAATTAATAAATGTAAGGAGAATTTCTTCTATCCTTCTTATATACCCCCCAGTGATATGAATATAAGTTGAACAGCAATTGAAATCCAGGTTTATTAATCTCAAAGTAGGGCTAATCTAACCGATGAAGATTAAAAAATTGCTGTGAACGCGATAAATATTCAGAGGTTTAAAACACCAATCGTAGTAAAATGGATGACTAAAAAATCTAGATAAAATTAAACAAAAAATTGGAGGGTAAAGAATGGGAAAACAAATATCTAAAAGAATAAGAAAGACATTAAGTATTCTTCTGTTAGTTCTTTTTGTAGCTTCGATGGTGGCTTCGTCCGTAAGCGCAGCTGCATCTGTAAAATATGAAAAAAACAATGACAGCTATGATCGCGGCTACTGGGAAGGATACTTAAAAGGGTACAGTGCCGGGTTTATAGATGGTATAACCGGTAAAGATCCGCGAATGTTCCTCGCGATCTACTATGGGCCGGATTCCGGATATGATGGCGGATATTTTAATGGGTTTAAAGACGGATACGGTGCAGGATACAGTGTCGGAAAGAAGTTATACGATTTGTGATCCGGTACTCTCACTACTGTGTCCCCCTGTGGAGTGTTTCTTTCAATGACATCCCCTGAGACGATAATTCATACCTGAACAAAAAGAAATAGGCAAAAAGAAACATACAAACAGAAATACAAATCGAGATCTACGCAGTTGACACAATACAAGACACGATAGACATTACAGTTAAACTCATATCCTGGACACATTAAAAGATGTCTTAAGTATTTTTGAGGTTACGTACTACAATTTTCCACTTCAATTGCTTAGATCTTAACTTATTTTTCTTTTGTTTACTTGTTTTTCTTTTGTTTACTTATTTTTCTTTGTTTAAGAATTCAGTTCAATTATACAGTCAGATTTGTTTTTATCTAGTTTGAGAATCCAAAACTTTTGTAGAAAAGGGATTTCTAACATAGTTTTCTCAAAAGAAAAGAACTTATCGATTACGGTCATATCATTTCTATAAGCTCAAAACCTATTAAACCGAATGTTTAGTTGGGGGTAAACAATGGTAGAAACAACTGACCAGAACAAGCCCATGATCTGGAAAGAACTCGTACTTGGATTCGTTGTGGTTGAATCGTGCATGTATCACTCGATTCGTACAATACCTATTGTGACTGCAAGCAGTGCCGAAGAAGTACTTTTTACTGAGAATCTTACCAGGCTTACGAAACTTGAAGGTGACGAGACTGTAAAAGGAGTCCTCCAGGTTCCGTTTCCAACGTATGAAGTAACCGGGTATGTGCCGGTTGAAGACGAAGAGTTAAGCGAGGTCCTTCTTTTAGGATATGAATACCCCGGCGTGCAGGCTCCGGATTGGATGGAAATTCTTAAAAAAGAGGTCGCAAACCCGAGACGGTGTGTATAAAACTGGTTTGTAAAATATACATTTCTATTTTTCAGAAAAAATAATTTGCAGGACGAATTCTTTCTTTTCCTCGTTAACATTCCTTCATTTTTTAAAAGAACTTCTAACTGGACATGTGGAGACATACGGTTTTATTTATCGAAACCCAGGCTCTAGCCGTGAATATGCGCGAAACAAAACAAACAAAAAACATCATTATGGTCTTCTTGCGTTGATATTAACATTTAGACTGTTGCCACAGAAAGCTTATCCTTGATTTTTATGTCAGGTTTATGTCAAATAGTCAGCATTCCGGCATGAAAGATGTTAACTCCCTTATTTAGAGAAGTCTGTTTTCTGTGGAAATTAGTTAATTACTAATATAGAAACCCTTATAGGGTAAAAATTAGAGACTGATAAAACCATGGCCAGGGAAATAAGGATACTCCACACTGCAGACACGCATCTGGGATACAGGCAATACCACAACGAAGTCCGGAGAAAGGATTTTTTTGAAGCTTTCGAGCTTGTTGTAAACGATGCTGTTGAGATGCAGGTTGATGCCGTAGTGCATGCGGGAGACCTTTTTGATTCGAGAAACCCGATCCTTGAAGATCTTCTTGAGACAATGAATATCCTTTCCAGGCTGAAGGCGGCTGACATACCTTTTTTCGGAATTGTCGGAAACCATGAGAGCAAGCAGAATACCCAATGGCTTGACCTTTTTGAGGAGATGGGGCTTGCGGCAAGGCTCGGGAAAAATCCGCATATGGTAGGCAATGTGGCAATCTATGGGATCGACAGTGTCCCGAAATCAAAAATTCCTATATTCGACTATTCAGTGTTTGAAGCGCCTGATTCTCCCGCCGGTTTTGCCCCTGAGGAAAACGGCTGGAAACTGCTTGTAATGCACCAGATAATGAGTCCTTTTCCATATGCTGAATGGGATTGTGATGAGGTTCTTGAGAACCTTCCTTTCAAGGTTGATGCAGTTCTTCTTGGCGACTACCATGAACATGCAATAGTTAAAAATAAGACAGGTGAGACCTGGATAACCTACCCTGGCAGTACGGAACGAAACAGCTTGTCCGAAAATGAAGCCCGTTCCTATAATATTATTACACTTTCCGAAAAAGGTCTTGAAATTAGCAAACGCACGATTCCTACCCGGAATTTCCTTTCAATTCAAGTAAATTTGACCGGGGAAGATGAGCCCTATGAGCAGATTTTTTCTGCAGTAAATGAGCATCTTGAAGAAATTCCTGAATCCGTGGTCTTTCTGGAAATATTCGGGGATTCGAGCACAGTCCTGTCACAGAGCGAGCTTGAGGAATACCTGCTTAATAAAGGAGCTCTTGTGTCAAATGTTAAAGACCGGAGGATAAAAGAATCCTTCCCAGAGGAAGTTTTAAAAGTAACCTTTTCTGACCCTGACCATGCCGTTGCAAACGAGATCAAAAGAATGAACTTAAATGACGGCGGGCTGATTATTGATGAAATTGTCCGGAGCCCGAATATCTCAAGGTCAAGAGTGGACGAAGAGACCGAAGGCCGACTTTCTAATCTTATTGAAGCTAAAGTTATGGACTTCAAAAGCCCTGATTTTAGGATAGAGATTCCCTCCAATACGACCAGCTCAGATGAGCCTGCTTACACTTCCGGTTCTGCCAGCTCTGCCACCACTGCTAGATTTCTGGAATTTGAGGAAATAAACGCCGATGATGCGGGAGAGGCAGGGTTTGCAGGAAAAAAAAGGCCAGCGGGGATAGTTACCGGAAAGCTTGAAATTACTGAACTCTCAGGAATTCTGAGGACTTCAGACAAAATAAATAATACTGAAAAAAAGAGTACTGAAGCTTCAAAGAGCATGGAAGTCTCAAAGAGCATTGAGACTTCAGCCGTGAGTCCAGATAGTTCAGGATTGGCATCAGAATCAAGTTCTCAATGTATATCTAATTCGGAGTCTCTGATACCGCCGGATTCGGGATTAATAGAGCTATCCAGCGAATCAATAGCCTCTCCAGAATTGAATTTCCCGCAGGAAAGTTCCAGGACTCCGGGAAAAGCTCAAGAAGCAAGAATAGAGTTTCGGAAAGACAAAGAAAGTGAACCCGAAGTTAAACCTGAAAATCAAGCCGAAAGTAAACTTCCTGAAAAGGGGCCTGAGAAGAAGATTAGAAAGCTGTCTGAGCTCAAGGTTAAGGGCAAACCAGGCAAAGCCAGAAAGCTGCCTGAAGAGGAACCTGCCCAGACTACGGATCTAACCGGAAAAACGGAGAAGGCAGGGCAAAAAAAAGGAAAAAGAAAGACTGCTGTACCCCGACAGTACAATCTTGGTGATTACCTGTGAAGCTCAAAAACCTGTATATTGAAAACATCCGGAGTTATAAAAAACTGGATTTTACGTTTGAAGATGGAGTTACAGTTATTTCTGGGGTAAACGGGAGCGGGAAGTCCAGTCTGCTTGAAGCCTGTTTTATGGGGCTTTTCGGGAGCAAAATTCTTTCAAAGGATTTTGTGCTTGCGGATGTAATCTTCAAAGGAGCTGAAAATGCAAAAATAAGCCTGGGTTTTGAGCATCTAGGGCAGGATTACCTTATCGAACAGGCTTTCAGGTATTCCCCTAAAAGTGAGAACGCCTCGAATTCGAAATGCGTACTCTATGCCAATGGGGAAAGTATTGTCGACCAGGCTACACGGACTTATGAAGAGATCTGCTTCCTTCTAAATATGGATGAAGAGGCGTACAGGAACTGCGCTTACATCAGACAGGGCGAAATTGACGTACTCATTAATGCAAAACCAAAAGATAGGCAACGAATGATAGACGGCCTGTTGCAACTTGGAAAGCTCGAAGAATATAGAGAAAGGGCAGGCAGCGCAAAAACGGCTATCAGAAGGCTTCAAAGGGACACAAGTAACAGCCTTTCAGGCATAAAAACCAAAATAGAGGAAATAGAAAGTACAGAACCGCATGCCGTACTTAATGGGCTCAGGCAGAAAATAAAGGAAAGCGATACTGTCTTAAAAAAGCTTAATGAAAACAAGGAGGCTGCCACTGCTCAGAAGGAAAAACTAGACCTGATGATTAAAGAGCACAGGGAACGCCTCCAGGAAATCCAGACTCTAAAGCAGGCACTAGTTAAATCCCAGGAAAACAAAGCTGGCTGTATCCGGGAAAAAGAAATCTTCGCCGGAGAAGCCCACGAGCAAAGGCAGTCTCTGCTTTCATTAGGAGAAGAAAATAACATTATTAGGGAAAAATGCGGCTTTGGAGACCTAGATATTGAGACTCTGAGCTTGCAACAGGAAAAAGAGGAGTTTCTTGCCAGGGAAAAAGTAAATACCATCTCAAAAGAACTTGCTCTTCTTCTCAGGGAAGAAGAAGTTCACACTCAGGCTCTATATGACCTCGAAAACGAAAAGTCTGAAACTGAACATATTTTGACGCAGTGCAGGGTAGATATTGGGGCTACAAATGGGGAAATTGAAGAAAATAGGAAAAATATACTAAGAATCGAGGACGAGAACAAAAAGCTAAAAGAAGCTGCAAAAGAAACTATAGGTTTTATAGACACTTATGAGATTCCTTTGTTTATAAAGGAGCTGGAAGAAAAAGAAAGTCTTCTGCGTGAACGGAAAAACGAAGCCTCAACAAAGCTTGCGCTTGCTTTCAAAGAAAAAGAAACAGAAGACATAAATCTTCTCACGCTTGATAAGGAACTTCAAAATTATAAGGTCGCAGTTCGTAAAGGTAAAACCGAGATTGAAATTCTTGAAGAGGAGCTCAGGGAGAATGAAAAGGCATCTCTGGGAGTTCAGGAGCAAAAATCCGAAGCTTCTGCAGGGTTAAAAGGACTTGGCTTTACCGGAGAACAACTTGAAGATCTGGAATATCTCAGCGAACTTCTGCTGGAAAATAAAAACAGGCTGCATGGGCGGGAAAAAGAGCTTGAAACTACCCTCAGGGAGCTTGAGAAAGTCCTCAGTAAAAACCGGCAGCTACTTGCCGAAGGAAAATGCCCTACCTGCGGGCAGGAACTTAAAGGCTCTGAGATTGCGTGTACAACCGGAGAATCAGAACAGAAGAAAGAAAAACTTGCAGCAGAACTTCTCGAGATAAAGGTCCAGCAAGCTGAGATAGAGAAAAAAATCAACCGGCTCAAGGATGCAAAAAAGCTGGAGAAACGGATTTCGGATTACGACCTGGAAACTGAAAAGCTCAGAAATAAGGCAAGGGACCTGCAAGAAAGGATAGGGATCCATAGAACCCGGATTGAGGAAGATTCACTTAAACTCGAAGGTCTTAATAAACAAAAGGAGGAACTTGAGGCTAAAATGGGCAAGCTCCTTCCGGATATTAAAGCTCTGCAGGGCTGGGAGGAGGCAGCTCAAAAAGCCCATAGTGAGAGCGAAAAAGCGCTTCGAGAGGCAAAAGCCTTTGAGAATAAAATTGCTGAGAATGCCTCAGAAATTGAGAGCCTGAATGGAAAAATAAGGACTTCCCTTGCGCTGATCGAAAATTATGGGCAGAGACTTGGAGAGCTCAATGAGAAAATAAAAGGGCTTGCCGAACGGGAGATTCTGGAAAAGGAAAAACTTAAAGCTCTTGGGGTTGAGCTTGAGGCTCTGCGGAAAAAAGAAGACCTGGCAAAGAAAAATCATGAAGAAAGTGAAAAGCGCCTCTTGCAGACAAAAAAACTCGGGGCAAATCTGATCCGCATGGACAACGTAAAATACAAGATCTCCGAGCTTGAGGCTTCAATCAGGAACCTTGCCGAAAAAGTCGGCTTCTTTGACCGGGAAATCCTTGAAAGAAAGGAGAGAGTAAAACAGCTTGAAGAAAAACTGCAGGGAAGCAGGCTCGAGGATCTTCAGTTAAAACGTACACAGCTTGAAGAGTATCAGACAAGTCTTAACGAAAAAATCCGACAAATAACGGCTGCAAAAGACACGCTTTTAAAAGAGGTAGGTATGGTCGAGAACAGCCTAAAACGCCGCAATGAGCTGAGAGATGAACTCAAAGCTCTTGAAAACAGGCAGCAGTATCTCGAAGCCGTATATAGCAATGCTGAGGAGCTTGAGAGCATGTATATGCGCGTGCGGGCTGATATGCGAGCAAGAAATATAGGGTCCCTTTCTACCCTTTTAAATGAAATGTTCAGCCTCATGTACACAAACAATGCCTATTCCCATATCGAACTCGACCCGGAATACAATCTCACGGTTTACAGAAAAGACGGCACTCCCCTTGAACCGAAACTCCTTAGCGGAGGAGAACGGGCGATCTTTAACCTTGTCCTGCGCTGTGCAATTTATAGACTTCTGGCTATGGGTTTCGGCGGAGATAGGGCAGATGGGCTTCCACCAATGATCCTTGATGAACCCACGGTTTTCCTGGACCGCGGGCATATAAACCAGCTTTTGAAACTCATAGACATGATGCGCGGAATAGGCGTAGGCCAGATAATTGTGGTCTCCCATGACGAATCCCTTATAGACTCGGCAGACCATGTATTCCAGGTAGAAAAAGATCCCATTACAAATATGTCGTCTATTGTAAAGCTTTAATACAACCGTTGCGCCGGTTGATCACGCGATAGGGTTTGGAATAAGGTTATCAAACTCAAAGGTCGCCAGAGGGATTTTCGCTCAAGCCTTTTTTGAAAAGGCTTGCAGGCAAACAATTTTTTTGAAAAGATTTGTGCGTAAATCTTTTTTTGAAAAGGCTTGCGAGAGAGATTACCAGTACACCAGATAATTAAATAGCTCGTCAATTTCCTCTTTATACTCATGAAAAAAGCTGTAGTTCTTTACAAGATAGCCCTCGGTAGGAAGATCTTCGAGATAGCCGTACCAGTAGACAACCATGCCTTCTCCGAAAATCTCTGCATACTCCCGAAACTGCTTCTTAGAATAATGCTCGTGTTCGAAGTCGTCTCCGAAGAGTGCTTTGCTTTCAATCCAGTTGACCATGAGATTGTCTATGCATACAGGGTTTTCCAGGACAAAATCTGGAGTCTTGCCTTCTCCCTTAGCCCGAATGTCTGCTTCGGTACAGTAAGGGATTTCCCTATCATCAAGCCATTTCTGGATAATTACTTCTCCCATTTCACCTTTCTTACACTGCATCTCATGGGCGTGAGGAGAAAAGAAGTGATCGGCCTCAAGAGCTTTTTTGACTTCCCTTCGAAGGCGGCGGTTTTCGATTAAATCCACATTTTTGAAAAGCCAGTTTATACTTTTTTTGGAAATTTGACAGTTTTTCATAATAAGTGATGCCATAAGGGTAGGAGGAAAACCTGTGTATTCTGCAAGATCAAGGATCGGACGTCCTTGTTTCCATTTTAAAAAAAGTTCATTCTCCCGGGAATAAATTCTCCTGTGTTTGAATCGAGTTTTTTTTACGACTTTCTGGTTGAGTATTGTTGCAAGCACGCCTACTGGTTTAGAATATTCCTCCGAAAGGCGGAAAACATCTTTAAAGTCATGCAGTGAGCTGTAGATTATCTGGTATGTCTGGCGGTCCATCCTGAATCATCATATCCTTTTTTGTTTCCTTCCAAGGCATGCAAAATGAAAGTCAAGCAACATGAAAAACAAGAATCTTAAGGTAGCAAAAGTATCTCTCAGACGTACTTGCTTTCTTTATAATTCTTTCTATGCTCATGGTTTATAATCATATCAATGTCTTAAAACCCGAAACAATAGGCATCTTAAAGAACTCAAGCAGGTCTACATCAGGAACTCCTAAATAAAGAAAATAATTTTTCCATCAAAGGAAGTGAACCCTTTCCAGAATGTCTGCCTGTGTGTCTGAGCTGCTTTCTCGGGCTGAGGGCTGTTAACCAAGCCTTTTCAAAAAAGGCTTGAGTGAAAACCTTTTTGAGAAAATTGCTTGACCGCAAGCCTTTTCAAAAAGGCTTGAACGAAAACGACTTGACGACGTGACAAAGCGGCTCAAAGACAATTGTTAAGCTGCGACTATTGAGCCGCAACGCTTGACTGAGAAACAGTCTTTTTCGGGTTGAGGGTGGTTTAACTCCAGAAATCATCATCATAAGTTTCAGGAAGGTCTATTTCCATCTCTTTATCAAGCTTTTTACGTTTTTCCCTATTTTCAGGAGAGTTTTCTGCTTTTTCTTCTCTCCCTGGTCGGTTCGAGTTATCTTTTTTGTCGGTATAAGGTGCAAAGATTGTAGTATGCCTATCTCTTGAAATGACTTTTTCCGGGCCCTTTGGCTTTTCCGGAATTTTGGGCTGAGTTTTTGCATATATAACTGGATTCTGTTCAGCAGACTCAGTTTTCAATCTGGATTCCAGACGTATGGAAGCTTTCTCTGCATCACTGGCAGCATACCTTTCTCTCAGCCTTTTGTCATGGTTTTCCTCAGGCTTCATCTCAGATATCTTTACAGATGTTTCCTGGGAATTCCGGCTCTGAGTAAAGCTTTCCTCCTTCCTTTCAACGGGTCTTTCTGGAAGTCTTTTTGTGAGCCTTGAAGGAATCCAGTCTCCTTTTTCAGAGACTTCTTTTCTTTTGGAGAGGGGCTGCCTGCCTAGTTTCCGGAAAGTCTCTTCAGCATAGGTATCCCTGTTACGGTCAGCTTTTCCGGATTTGACTTTACTCGTTGTGCTGTAGCCTATAAGGCAGGTGGGTTCCCTCGTTCTCCACTCAAGGCAGAAGAGGTGACATTCCCGCCCTTTACATGTCTGGCTTTCATCAAGTGGACAGGCTTCTGGAAGAGTCATAATACTAAGAACAACAGAACATAAAAAATAGTTAACGGTAATAAAATTAAACTATTTTAATCAGAGGTCTTTTAGGGCCCCGGCAATAAGAGGGGCAACGCTCAGCCTGCTTTCTGCTTTTTCAAGGGTGTCAGTTCCGATAATGTCCTTTACGCCCGCATTGAAGAGCCTTAAAGCTGCGTTCCGTGCAAGTACAGGATGTACACAGGCAATGTGAACGTCTAATGCTCCCTGGGCTCTGAGCATACGGATAGATTCGGCCATTGTCCCGCCCGTTGCAATCATATCATCTACAAGGACAACATGCCTGCCCGTTACATCAAGATTCTTTGTCTTGATTACAACTGTATCCCCGCTAAGTCTTGTTTTCTCCAGGTGATCATAATCAAAGCCCAGACTTGACGAGACATGCTTTATAAGTTCTTCAGCTCCCGAATCCGGGGCAATCAAAAGTGGATTTTCCAGGTTAAGCCCTGCAATATACTCCCCAACAAGTTTAGCTGCATCGAGGTTTTCCGCAGGACCATGGAAATGTTCAAGCACGCTTTTTTCGTGGATATTTATCGTAAAAACGCGGTCAGCCCTGATACAGCGAGCAACTGCGCGGGCACTAATCGGCTCTCCGGACTTAAACTTTTTGTCTTGTCTGGCATATCCCATGTAAGGAATCACGACATTGAGCTCTTTTGACCCTTCACAGGCATCGATAAGCTGGATCAGGGAAACAAGGTCAGAATCAGTAGGCGTGCTCTGGATAAGGGTCACACGCTCGTTTTCGGTCTCTTCTGCGATTCTGAGATAAAGTTCCCCATCAGGAAAACGATTAAACTCGGAAAGTACAGGCTCTGTCCCTAAAGCCCGGGCAGTGCGGCTGGCAAGTAACTGTGATGCTGGTCCACCTATTATCTTCAAGATATATACCTCAGTCTGCCGTCTTGATATATCCCATCCTTTAAAAAGCTTATTTTTTATGGGCTTATTCTGGGCTTTATCCTTTGAGCTTTTCAAGTACCCTGATATTTTGTATTGAAGTATTTGGATAATTCCCGCTCTCATCTTTTTCCACAGATTTCACCATATCCCAGATAGTCAGCAACGCTGCTGAAACTCCTGTGAGAGCTTCCATTTCAACCCCCGTTTTTCCGACAGTCCGGACTTCTACCTCCGCTGAAATCATCCCTTTGCCGATTTTGAAATCTACATCTATGGCAGTGATCGGGATCTGGTGGCACATTGGGATTATCTCAGGGGTCTTTTTAATCGCAAGCACGGCCGCAACCCGCGCAGTTGCAAGCACATTGCCTTTTTCCACATTTCCGGTTTTTATCTTCTCTATAGTCTCCCCGGAAAGTATAATCTCCCCTACAGCTCGCGCCAATCTTGGGACCTCACGCTTTTCGCTGATGTCTACCATATGCGCTCTGCCGGACTCAATATGAGTAAATTGCTTTTCCACAAAACCACCGCGTTTTTCGTATTTTATATTGAGTTTGATCTATCTGATTCAAGCCAATCTAATTTTCAATTTCCTTTTTCTAGAATTTCAGTGCCTTATTCTAGCATTTCAATTATTTTTTCTAACATTTTAGTTCTTTCTTGGCACCTTATGCCTATTTGGCATTTTAACGCATTTATTCTCTGATCAATCGATCCTGATTTGCTTTCTTTGTGAATAGTCTTCAAGTGCTTTATCCAGATCTTTCCGAAGTTCTCTGGCTTCTTCAAGGTTGAGTTTTATGACCTGTTCGTCTTCCCCGTGAAAAATCGTAACTCTTATCCGATTTCGTTCAATTTCCAGCTCGATTTTCCTTTCAATTTCATGTATCATGCGAATTTCCTCCCCATTATTTTACCCGATATTGAACTCTTTAATTATTTCAGGAATTTTTTTGAGAACATCCGTTGCAAGCAGCCCATTTCCTGCATTCTCAAAAGCCAGATCACCGGCTGCCCCGTTGATATGTGCAGCACAAGCTGCCGCGAGGAACGCGGGATTTCTAGAAAAAAGCGATCCAGTAAGCCCTGCAAGAACGTCTCCAGTCCCTCCCACGGTCATGCCTGGATTTCCTGTCCTGTTCAACAGGGTCTGTTTTCCGTCCGAAATAATATCTATTTTTCCTTTGAGAAGCGTTACAACCCCTTTTTCCTCCGAAAATTCCCTGACAGCTTTAATACGGGACTCCTGGCTCTCAGGAGTTTCCATATTTCTCAGGCGAGCAAATTCTCCTGAATGCGGAGTTACTATGAGTTCGCAGTTGCCTGCAAGGCTTTCAAAGATAGCACCTGAGAGAGCTGAAAGAGCATCGGCATCAAGAACGGCTTTCCTGCAAAAGGGCAGTATTTTCCGAACGGCTTCCAGGGTTTCTGCCGCTCTCCCCAACCCCATGCCCATCACGAC
This sequence comes from Methanosarcina sp. UBA289, assembly GCA_002496565.1. Classification (GTDB taxonomy): domain Archaea; phylum Halobacteriota; class Methanosarcinia; order Methanosarcinales; family Methanosarcinaceae; genus Methanosarcina. The sequence continues at coordinate 232,012 of DAKJ01000018.1, forward strand.
TACATCATGAGAATTTATAAGGTCCAGAAGGATGGAAAGATCATCCGGACAGAGAACACTCGAAGAGAGTTTTCGGACGATCAGGTTCGGAGAATATGATGCCACGATTTCGGCTACAGGGACAGGGACTGCTACACTTACAAGGTCTGCCCCGGCTTTTAGGGCTGCAAGGGCTGCAAGGGCCGGAGCTCCTGAATACGGGCCGCCCCCTATAACAAGAATTTTTCCGGAATCGCCCTTGTGTCCCTCAGACTTCCGCCTGTGTAGCATCATAAGATCTCCGGGACCAACGTACTGTTCGGCATCGGCACAGATTCCAATATCTGCAACCTTTATCACGCCAGTGTATTCTTTTGCCTTCTCGCTCAAAAGCCCTATCTTCATATGGTGAAAAGTGACCGTAAACCCTGCATGCACAGCTTTTTCGAAATCTCCGCCGTCAGGATCAAGTCCTGAGGGAATGTCAACCGAGATTACGGTTTTTCCGGCTTTTCCTTCTTGGTTTATAAGGTCAATAGCTGTCAATTCTGGCTCTCTGATTTTTCCCTTTATTCCGGTTCCGAATATTGCATCTACGAGTAGATCAGCTTCCAGGAACCAGTCCGAAGCCTCAGCTTCAAGCTGGCTTGAGTCCGTTATTTCAAGCAGATCCACACGGCTGAACTTCAGTAGAGAAAAGTTGTGGAAAGCTTCTTTAGTTCCTACGTCCCTGACTTTTCCCAGCAGAATTACCTTTACAGTGTATCCTGAAGAGCCTGCAAGGTGCCTGGCGGCTACAAAAGCATCTCCCCCATTGTTTCCCCTCCCTGCGATAAAAAGTACCCTGCCGCTTTCAAGCTTTTCCCGCACGTTCTGTGCAATAATAGCTCCTGCGTTTTCCATTAACTGGACAGGTAGAAGCCCCAGGCATTCGCAATTTTTGTCTATTGCCTTCATTCTCAAAGAACTTATACACTTCATAATAATTACCTGCCGGTCTATCTCGTTTGGTTTCCTGTTGACTGTTTTAATCATTCAAATGTTTCTGCAAGTCTGAATTCTACAGTTTATAGATTGTCTCAGAAATTGTTATATATCTCCAGAGTAAATGAGATGCTTTATTTATTATATATTTACACCGAGGAAAACTTATTTGAGGTTACTAAGTATATACGCTACATTTCAATATAACTTAATATACCGAAATTATTTAATTTTCCGTAAAAAAGGCATTAATTCTTTAAGACTATGATTCATAAAATGTATTTTGTAAGAATATTTAATCAGCAATATTTAATCAGCAAAAAAAGCAGTCAAAAAAAATATAGCCAGCATTACAATTAGCTAACTGCGATAAAATGTGAATAGGCAGGATTCTGATCAAATGTTTGCTTTCCTTTGCACGTGTCTGGACTAAATAAAACAGGGAGGACTATTTCTGATTAATTTTTCAAAAGATGCGGATGGCAATCTTAAAAGTACAGTCAAACCCAGATACCTTGTTCTGGGCAGTGGAAGTGTAGGTTTTGCGCTTGCAAAAGAGCTCAGGGAAAGCAATAAGCTCGTAATCATTGTAGATAAAGACGAAGCTAAGGTTGAAACTCTCAGGGAGGAAGGCTTTGAAGCGATTGTAGGTGATATTGCCGATCCTGAGCTTGTCGATAAGATTGACCTTAAAAATGTTGTTGTTATACTTTTCCTGACTTCCAATAACGAAGCTAACAGAAAAGGCATTGAAAATTTCAAGAAAGCGATTAACCCTGATGTTCAGCTCTTTTCCCGGGCCTCAGACATTATCAATAAAGAAAAAATGGAAGATCTTGGGGCAGATTATGTATTTATGCCTTCCAAACTTGTTGCGACTTCCCTTTCCCGTTCCCTTGAGAGAGCTGAGTCGGTTCACAGGGGCAACCGGCTTGCACGGTGGTTGAAGGGAATAAGGGATAAAAGACTTGCTATTGTAATTCACGATAACCCTGATCCTGATGCTATTTCTAGCGGGCTGGCCCTGAAAGAGATTGCAAAGAGCATAGGGGTTGAAGCAAACATCCTCTACCATGGCAGAATAGGGCATCAAGAAAACAAAGCCTTTGTAAACCTGCTCGGGATTGACCTCGGCAAGATGGAAGAGAATGGCCTCAAAGGCTTTGATGAAATCGCCCTGATAGACTGTTCTATTCCTGGCGTTAATAATATGGTTCCTCCTAACTCATATGTTGGGGTTGTAATTGACCATCACCCACCCGGAGAAGCTGAAATAAAGGCTGAGTACATAGATATTAGGCCTAACTTCGGGGCGACGGCTACCATAATGACAAAGTACCTGCAGCAACTTAATATCAATATCTCCAAGACGCTGGCAACGGCCCTGCTTTATGGGATACGGACTGACACGCAGGATTTCAAGAGAAAGACCGACCCTGCAGACCTCTCAGCTGCTTCGTACCTGTACCCTCTTTCGAACCATGGGATCCTAGATCAGCTTGAACAACCTTCAATGGCGATAGAAACCCTTGAAGTGCTTGGAGAAGCTATCCGGAATCGGCAGGTGATAGGAAGTTATCTTCTATCAAATGTCGGAAACATACGAGATAGAGATACGCTCCCGCAGGCTGCAGATTATCTTTTGAGCCTTGAGGGGATTTCTACAACTGTGGTTTTTGGGGTTACTGAAGATCGCATTTATATTTCCGGGCGAAGTAACGATATAAGAATTAACCTTGGAGAAGTTATGCGCCAGGCTTTCGGCGAAGATGCAGGTGGACACGCAAACGCAGCAGGAGCCCAGATTCCCCTTGGAGTTTTCAGCGCTACAAAAGACCGGCAGACACTACTTAGGCTGGTTAATGAAGCCGTGGTAAAAAGGTTCCTGAGCGCAGTAGGAGTCGAAAGTGCCGTAGAATGAAATCTCCGATGATATTCCAAGGATTGAGATTACTTTTATAAAATATTGAGTAAAGTATTTTCAGGAAGTAGCAAGAAAAATAGAACAGGAAAAAGGTAAAAGAGAAAGAAGGGAAAAAGGTATTTTCTTTTTCCCTTATTTTTTTAAAGATCCCAATTTATCTGAAATTCTAATTTTTACATTCATGTTTTACTTTAGTTTCTGTTTTCACGTTTAAAAATAAATTGAGGAGAATGCCTCAGTTCGCATCTGGGACTTTCACCTCTACCGTTTTCCCTTCCAAGATATCATTATCCGTTACTTGGATATCTGATACTGTAACATTTTCTCCTGCATTCAGGGAATAAGCCGACAGAGCACCGACTCCACCTTCCATATTTTCGGTCGAGTAAGGCACGGTTATTTCAAATGAGCCGTTTTTATCTGACACGACTTTGTTCTGATATGTGAATTTTCTGCCTGTGTTCGAACTGAGCTCAAGGGTAGCAGTAATATTTTGCTCCGGGCCTGCAGTACCTGAAAGCCTGGCTCCGGGAACAAATTCGAATACCTTTACGTTATTCTTTATGCCGTTCTTTTCCTTAAGGGCATCACTTTCATGGACAAGCCTCAGGTTTCCAAGATTTGATCCGTCAAGTTCATGAAGTTTGTATACCTCGGTTTCTGTAAACTCTTTTTTAGCAGTTGCAACGGTTTCAAGCCCTCTTTTTCCATTGACGGTTTCAATATTTAGGTACTTGCTTATATCCTCGCCTGCAAGCTTAACAATAGCTCCAAACTTGCCGCTTGCCATCATTTTATCGGTTATTACATACTTTACGTTGAGCTTTTCCAAAATTGTCTTTGCTTCTTCCTCAGAGCTAGTTGTGAAGAAGAGTGAAGAATCCTCTATGCCGGTCTGGAAATTGTTTGAAACTGCAGGTCTTTTGGCCACGTAGGTTATCCAATTTCCATAGTCCCACCAACTTAAAACCCCATATTCAGGAGTCTCGGATGGCTCAAGGTAGTAAGAAGTTTTAGGGCTTGAGGCTTCAAGCCAGGTAAGTGAGTCCTTCCATCCAGGATCAATCGAACCTTCTTCTTTTGCAAAAGCAAAATCTGCCCACAGGCAGGGTATAAACACAAGCCCTATCAGTACTATGGATGAGACGATTTTGAAGTAGTCGGGCTGAAGATCCTTTTTTGAGCTTGATATAGTATTTTTCGACTTTGATTTTGCTTTTGACTTTGTTTCTTTCCCTGCCTTAAGTGCAGGTTCAGAGTTTTTCCTGGGAATCTGGCCGGATTTCACCAGCTTTCTTACTTCAGTCTCAAAGTTAAAAGACTCAAGTAAAACCCAGAGGAAGTATGCGGTAAGGATTGAGACGTTTACTGCAAACAGGTATGAAAAGCGCCTCTGAGAAATCATTAAATATGCAAAAAAGACTGACCATAAGAGGAAAAACACCCCTTCAGGTTTTGATTTTTCCCCTTTCCACTCAAGGCTGAGAAGGAAAAACCCTCCCAGAGCAGCAAGGAAGCAAAGCCCGAGACTTCCAAATACCTGCGAAAAAGTAAGTTTTCCCTCTGTAGTTAAAAATATTGGCAGTGCTTCAGAAATCGTGCCTATGTATTCACCTTTTCCGAGGAAGAACCTCATTCCTTCAACTACAAAAGCATAGGATTCGGCGGAAAGAATCTTGAGGGACAGAAGCCCTGCCACAGAAACCAGTATTAAGATGGCTGGATAGTACTTCCAATCCAGATCTTTTTTCGAGATATATAAGGAAAAGCCCCAGAGGATTAAGGTTCCGGCTAACATGCTGAGCACATAGAAGACCTGGAACCATGAAAGATACATCGCACTCATCTCCAGACCCGGGCGTAAGGACCCTGCGGACAGGGGAATGGTAAAGATAAGTGTTGCAAGAAGGGCTACGGAACATATAAGATTATAGTCGGAGTTTTTTCCAGCCTTAAGGTCGATTGTGGTCTGTATGAATGCGTAAAGTAAAATAAAGCTTACAAAGGCAAGGGCTCCTATCCATGTGAAAATAAGGAGTGCAAAGAATAGTCCGGATGCTCCTGCTAAAGCTAGTGATTTTATCAGTTTCTTATTGGAAGAGATAGTTTTCAGAGAAGTAAGGGAGAGAGAGCCTTCTTTTGCCCACTTTAAAGCAAGAATGAAACATGCATAAGCTGAGGTTGAGAGGAGGGTCTCTGCTACGTGATGGTCAACTGCTCCAAACCTCGAGATGTAGAGATGAGCCGGAAGCACTGCAAAAATCAAGGCTCCAAGAAGTGCAGTTTTTCGGTCAAATAGCGAGACCGCTGCTATATACAATGGAACTATTGTCAGAACTCCCAGAAGCACTGGAAGCAGGGCTCCTGCAAATTCGATAGTATATAAATCCGGCTGGCCTCCTCCCAGGATTTTCGCAAGCAACGCACCCAGGAAGTCAAAAAAAGGCGGCCACCCGACTTCAAAACCATTAGGATAATTGATGTAAGAATCAAAATTAAGGGGATGAGGAAAGTTGGAAGCTGTATATAAAATGCGCCGCATATGGTAGAAGCTGTCATATCCACTGAAGTTTATGCTTCCGTTTGCAGTAACCATGGAATATGAAATCATGCGCATGAGAAAAGCAACTAATACAATTGCGGTCAAAGAAATAATACCGAATTTTAATCTATGAGCGGGCCGTTTTGCCATCGGACATCCCATGCCTTTGTTCGTAGTAACCATCTCTTTCAGTTTTTAACTCTTAAATTTATTGCATATTTAAGTATATTAGTCTTTGATAGTAGTCGAAATAATATAATAACTTTAAGGTTGTTATAAGATCGAGGTGATAACGTGAGTATTCTTAATAAATATAAAACGTAGACTGTAATATTAGCCGAAGTATTAAACTTGTTCTATTTAGGTCGATCAAATAAATGAGAGTAAATGAGAGTAAATATCACTGAAGTAACTGAAGTGATGCTTAAAGGGCCAAACAATCCAGAGTAAAGTTTTTTTCATTTTTGAGTAAATGTCGCTAAAGTGACGCTTAAAGTGGATGTTACTTGATTAAAATAAAATAAAAGCTATTCTTCTAAAATAAATTGATGTTGGACTATTTTTAGATAAATTGAGGGTTAACTGTTATAAATATAGAATGGACTTTCTCGCTATCTGACGAACCATCTAGTGATCTAGCGAACAATTTCATCTGGCAAGTATTATATATATCTAATGAACCATTTCGTTTAGCAAGTATTATATATCTCCTAATGTTGAGATACGATTTTCAATATATTTATAACCGTTGAGTTTAATGGATTGTTGAAATCCTGAAGAAAATATGGAATTCTTAATCGAAAATTCAGTACTACTGACAAATTTCGTACTCCTAATTAAAAGACAAATTCGGAATCTCAGAATATAAAAATCATATACTTTACTCTTCCCACTCCTGGGGAACTCAAGAGTTATATTTATAATTTTTTAGCCTCTTATTGCATTTTGTTTAAACCCCTGAAAAAAGTGAGAAATCGATGAAAGTAGCCATATTTCATGATTATTTTGGAGCCATTGGCGGCGGTGAAAAACTTGTACTCATGCTCGCAAAATACTTCAAAGCAGATGTTATTACTACTGACTTAAACATGGAATCAATAAAAAAGATGGGCTATTCCGATATACGTATAATCAGCCTGGGAAAAACCCCAAAAGTGCCTCCTCTGAAGCAGATAGCAGCATCTTTTTACTTTGCAGCCTGTGACTTTTCAAAAGAATATGATTTCTTCATTTTTTCAGGTAACTGGGCACATTTCGCGGCAAAGAAACATAAGCCTAACCTGTATTACTGCCATACTCCCACAAGAGCTTTTTATGACCTTTACGAGACCTTCATTAGTAGACAACCCTTCTTGATCTCGATCTTCTTTCGGATCTGGGTAAGGCTTCACAGGCCAGTTTCCGAATACTACCTTTCCCATGTCTGTAAAATCGTAACTAACTCTAGAAATACCTCAACAAGAATCAAAAAGTATTTCCACAGGGATGCTGAAGTTATCTACCCCCCTGTAGAAACTTCAAAATTCACCTGTAAAGAGTATGGAGACTTCTGGCTCTCAGTAAACCGCCTCTATCCTGAAAAAAGAGTAGAAATTCAAATTGAAGCATTCAAAAAAATGCCCGAAGAAAAGCTTGTCATTGTTGGAGGATATTCAAAAGGAGACCATGCAAAAGGTTACGCAAAAAATATTCTTGATAATTTACCGGAAAACGTAAAAGTTCTTGGAGAAGTCTCTGAGACTGAATTACTTGATCTTTATTCTCGCTGTAAAGGGTTTATCTGCACTGCCATGGATGAGGACTTCGGGATGACACCTGTAGAAGCTATGGCAAGTGGAAAACCTGTAGTAGCCGTAAACGAAGGTGGATTTAAAGAAACTGTAATCGGCGGGAAAACCGGAATGCTTGTGGAAGCAGATATTCAAAATATAATCAGGGAAGTAAAGAATATCTCGAAAAATCCATCAAGATATGGAAACGAATGCTTTAAGAGAGCAGCTATGTTCGACCTCTCGAATTTTGAAAATGCTATGAAAAAAAGTGTTGCTCGCGAAAATTGGTATAAAAACAAATAATCACGTAATAAAGCAGGTAAGCCTGTAATAATTAGATCCTTGACAATAGAATATAATTTTCTTCCATTTTTGGCAAGTGGCAATAGGAGATATTAATTTGAATCTAAGTTTAATTCTCGAATTAGCAAAAAGAGATATTACTGAAAAGTACTCTGGGTCTACTTTAGGAGCTTTGTGGAACTTTATTTATCCACTTGTAGATATTTTTATCTTTACTGTCATATTTGCTAATCTTATGGGATCGCGTCTGCCGGGTTCATCTTCGGTCTACGCGTACGGATTTTATCTGACTTCTGGTGTAATTGCATGGAATGCTTTTTCAAATACTGTCACAAGAACATCTACTGTTTTTTTAGATAAAAAATACATCATATCCAAAGTCAAGGTTGATCTTTCCTCATTTCCTCTCTATATTGCTGTCTCGGAGAGTATTACTTATGTTGTGACAATGGGAATATTCCTGTTCTTACTTCTTATCAGTGGTTATGGAGTCAGCCGTGTAATTTTATTCGTTCCATTTATATATATTATACAGCAAATCTTCGCTTATTCCCTTGGATTTTTTGTTGGAGTATTTGTTGTCTTCGTAAGGGACTTAAAAGAAATTGTAGGAATTATGTTTAAGATCTGGTTTTGGTTTACTCCAATTGTGTATCTTTATGATGTACTTCCAGATATTGTCAAAAAACTTATGGTTTATAATCCGGCGTTTTCATTCATTCACTTATATCAAACTATATTTATATACAAAGAAATCCCGAGTTTAAAGCCTATTTTATATCTGCTTTTGTTAAGTCTTGTAATTCTGTTCTTTGCAGGAATTATCTTCAAAAAGCTAGAAAAAGATATTCGAGATTTCATGTAATTAAAATCACGAGTTGTGACTCAATATGATCAAAGTATCAGGTGTCTCAAAAAAGTTCAAGTTGTATCATACACCCACTGACAGATTAAAAGAGAAAATCTTAAGGAAAAAATACCATAGAGAGATCACTGCATTAGAAAATATTTCTTTTGAAGTGAAGGAAGGACAAACCCTCGGGATAGTAGGGCAAAACGGAGCTGGCAAATCTACAATATTAAAGGTACTTTCTGGTGTCATGCTTCCTGACGATGGCTTGATAGAAGTTGACGGAAAAATCACCGGCTTACTTGAATTGGGAACAGGTTTTGATCAAGAACTTACAGGCATTGAAAATATATTCATGAATGGGACATTTCTAGGAATGGATAAAAACGAAATTGAAAGGAAAAAAGACGATATTATTGATTTCACAGAGCTTGGGGATTTTATTTATGACCCGATCAAAACATATTCTTCGGGTATGCTTATGAGGCTTGCATTCTCAATAGCAATGCATGCAGAACCAAAGTGCTTTTTGGTCGATGAAGCGCTCTCTGTAGGAGACGCATATTTTCAGCAAAAATGCATGAGAAAGATTCTGGAATTTAAAAACAATGGTGGATCTATTATTTTTGTATCTCACGACATGAATGCTGTGAAAACTATATGTGATTCAGCAATATTATTAGACCACGGTCATATAATTAGTTCCGGCGACCCAAAAGATATAATTGATTATTATCATGGAATGATCTTGCAAAAAGCACATATGGGAGACGCAGAGGTAATAGTGAATGAAGTAAAAGATCGTACAGATCATAAAACTCCAAACGTCTCAACCGGGGAAGTTGAACTGCTTTCTTTTAAAGTTCTGAACTCAAAGGACGAAGAAATATTACACATAGAGAGCGAGCAGGTAATTAAAGTTATATATCAAGTCAAAGCCCTAAAAGAGTTATCAGATCCTCATTTTGGCCTTCACGTACGGAATAATCTTGGTGTCTCAGTATTTGAAACAAATACATATTGTATTGGTGCTAAAACTTTTAGTTTAAAAAAAGGACAAATTGCAGAATTAAAATGGGAATTCTTTTTTCCACTTTCAGCAGGAGATTATTCGTTTTCTGTCGGTGTGGCAAACAAGGGTTATGGAAGAGATGCTTTTGAAGAATACTTACTTATGGCTCATGATATAGAAGTTCTAAAAGTAATACCTAATAGCAGTTCAATAATCTATACCGGAGTTTTCAATATGAAACCCAAAGTAACAATTCAAGAAGGGATCGACAGCAGTTGTTAAACCAATTTTGGGTTATGAAATATTTTTCTCTAATCAATAATCACGGAAGACGGACATGATATTCTAAGGAGTAAATGTTCAAAAAAGAAAATAGCTTCGGATTAACAAGACTTCATCCCATATAATAATAAGTCATATACTTTGGAAATGGATTGTTTGTGAAAATCGGATTCAATGAGGGATCGAAATTGGATACATTCGAAATTAAAGATGAAGAAATAAATGTTGAGAAAATCATGGAAAAAATCCGTGAAAATATAAAAAAGAGAAAAGAAGAAGGCGTTTATACGGAAAATGAACCCGAAATAATGAATAAGACATTTTCCGCAATATCTTCCAAAGGAGATGTTCCTGAAGGTCTCGAATTTATAAATAACTGTGATATTTCTAATGAAAGTTATACCATAAGTTCTCACCGCCCGGTAATCGGGAAATTTCTAATAGAGGGAAGAAAAATCGTTCATGGAGAAGTCCGTAGATACGTCGATCCAATGTTTCAAAAACAAAGAGAGTTTAACTTTAATACGGCAGACTTGGCTAAAAATTTGAAAAATAACGTTGAAGATTTAAATGCGGGTTTCAATTCTTTAAAAATTGATGCTGAAAAATCAAAAACTGACATCGTACATTTAAACACTAATGTAGAAAATTTGAGTAACGACGTCAAATGTTTAAAATCGAACGTTGAATCTTTTAAAAGCGATTCTCTGAAAAACATAAGACATGAAGTTAATAGTGTTATTTCTGCAATCGATATGGACCTTGATAAAAAGGGCTGGCTCAATAGTGTACTTAAAAATCATTTAAAAGAAAACCTGCGAAACCACGAAGTAAAGAAACCAGAAGACAATGAATCTGAAATAAATTATTATGCCTTTGAAGAACATTTTAGAGGCCCAAGGAATAATATTCAACAACATCAAGAGGTATTTTTAGATTATTTCAAAGGCTGTAAAAATGTATTGGATATCGGTTGTGGAAGAGGAGAATTTTTAGAATTAGCCAGGCAGAATGACATTGTTGCAAGAGGAATAGATATTGATGAAGACATGATAAATTTCTGCAAATCTAAAGGCTTTAATGTAGAGTTAAAAGACGCGATTGAAATTCTTGAAGGCATGAAAGACAAAAGTTTAGATGGAATTTTCATCAGTCAGGTCGTTGAGCATCTTGCTCCTGATTATCTTGTTAAAATGCTAAATCTTTGCAATAAAAAACTTAAATACGGTTTTCATATAGTAGTAGAAACTGTAAATCCTCTATCATTCTTCTCTTTTGCCAATTTTTACATAGACCTTACTCATATAAAACCGGTACATCCTGAGACTCTAAAGTTTTTATTGAGCGCAGTTGGTTTCCGCGAAATAGAAACGAAATTTATTTCTCCCGTTCCGGATAGTATGAGATTAAAGAAGTTGCCGGAATGCGATGATTTAGAAAACAAAGAAAAGATTATATTTGAAACTTATAATCAAAATATCGATATGTTAAATAATATCTTATACGGTGCGCAGGATTATGCAATCATCGGAAAAAAGTGAGATACGAGTATCAATATTTGACTTATTATCATAATTTTATGCTGCGTGATCGGGATACGTTAGTATGAAACTGGCATTTGTAACTCCTTGGTACGGGAATATTCCTGGTGGAGCAGAAAGTGAATGTAGAAGAACAGTTGAAAACCTAAAAAAACATGGTGTTGAAGTTGAAATACTTACTACTTGCGTCAAAGAATTTTTGAGTGATTGGAGTACCAACTTCTATAAAGAAGGAACTTATGATCTAAATGGGGTTACTATACGCAGGTTCATGGTTCGTAAGAGAGATACTGTTCGCTTTGATAAAATAAACTACAAACTTATGCGTAATCTTAAGATATCTACAGAGGAAGAGCAAATTTTTATGCGGGAAATGGTTAACAGTCCCAATCTCTATTCTTATATTTCTGAACACGGTACAGATTATGATTACTTTTTATTTATTCCATATATGTTTGGTACTGCTTATTATGGATCTCGCATATACCCTGAAAAGTCAATCCTAATTCCATGCCTTCACGATGAGAGCTATGCTTACTTAGAGATTTATAAGACAATGTTTGAGAACGTTAAAGGCATCATTTTTCATGCACCCCCTGAAAAAGTTTTGGCAAACAGGCTTTATAATCTAAGTAATAAGCAAACTGTTTTAGGAGAGGGAATTGATATGAATTTTGCATATGAACCGGACAGGTTCAGAGAAAAATATGGCATAAAAAATGACTTTATTCTTTATGCAGGCAGAAAGGAAGCCGGTAAAAATGTCCCTCTTCTGATTGATTTTTTCTGTAGATATAAAAAACATAATAAGAATGAATTGAAGCTTGTTCTTATTGGAAGTGGAACAATAGAAATACCCTCTGAAAATAAAAACGATATTATCGATCTTGGTTTTGTACCGCTTCAGAACAAGTATGATGCATATGCGGCGGCCACCTTTCTGTGTCAGCCGTCTCTAAATGAAAGTTTTTCTATCGTAATAATGGAGTCGTGGTTATGTAAATCTCCTGTACTGGTGCATGGGGATTGTGCTGTAACAAAAGACCACTGCATCAAATGTAATGGTGGTCTTTATTTTAATGACTACTATGAATTTGAAGGGTGCCTCGATTTTTATCTGGAAAATCCTGAAACCAGAAAGATTATGGCTGAGAACGGGATGTCTTACGTTGTTGGAAATTTTAGCTGGGATAAAATTGTAGAAAAATATATTGAGTTTTTAGGGGGACTTTGAAAATGGAGATTCACCAGATCTTGCCAACAATTTCTCCGGGGGACGCCATAGGTAATGAAGTCCAAGAAATTAAAAGAGTCCTGAATGAATGGGGATACAAATCAGAAATATACGCTCAAAATATACATCCCAAAATTAATGCAAAGAAATACACCGAATATAAAAAGGTTTCTTCAAAAGAGAATATATTAATCTTTCATTTTTCTATCGGTTCAGAAGTCTCGGAGTTTGTTAAAAAACTTCCCGACAAAAAAATAATGATTTACCATAACATTACCCCTCCGGAATATTTTTGTGGGGTCAATGAAACTCTTGTAAACTTACTAGGAAATGGAAAAAAGGAGCTCAGATCACTTGTTGATCACATAGACCTTGCTGTTGGAGTCTCCGAATACAACAGGTTGGAACTTCAAGAAATGGGCTTTAAAAATACAGATGTTTTGCCCATAATAATAAACTTTCATGAGTACAGCAGCCCGAATGAAAAATTGCTGTCGAAATATGATGATGATTTTGTAAATCTCTTATTTGTGGGAAGAGTAACCCCACATAAAAGGCAGGAAGACGTAATAAAAGTATTTTATTATTATAAACTTATTAACCCAAAATCAAGGCTCTTCCTGGCTGGCAGTTATGAAGGCTGTGAAATTTATTCAGATTATTTGAAAAAGCTAATTCAGGATTTAAATCTAAAAGATGTTCATTTATTAGGTAAAATAGGTTTTAATGACCTGATTTCTTACTATAAATTAGCTGATATTTTTATCTGTATGAGCGAGCATGAAGGTTTTTGTGTTCCTATACTCGAAAGTATGTATTTTGAAGTTCCAATAATAGCATACAAATCTACAGCTATCCCCTTCACTCTTGAAGATACTGGAATTCTGGTTAAAGAAAAGAATTATTGTGAAATTGCTGAGATGGTAAATGTATTAATAGAGGATGAGGAATTGCGATCAACTCTTGTTAAGAAGCAGAAAGATAGATTGGAGAATTTCAAAAGAGAAAAAATAATCTCTCAGCTCGAAAGCATCTTATCTAAGGTGAAATAATGCCTGCAAATAAGGTAGCGCTCGTAGTCCAGAGATACGGTCTGGAAGTTAACGGAGGGGCTGAATTCCATTGCAGATTAATAGCTGAGCATTTATCAAAATACTATAAAGTAGAGGTATTAACTACCTGTGCAATAAATTACACAACGTGGAAAAATGACTATCCTGAAGGGGTTGAAACCTTAAATGGAGTGCAGATAAGGAGATTTCCTGTTGATTATGAAAGAGATGTACTGAAATTTAATAAATTCTCTGAGAAAATTTTCGGTAAGATTCACAATTATGAAGACGAAATTGAATGGATGAAATTGCAGGGTCCTTATTCAACAAAACTCTTAAATTACATAAAAAATACTAAAGATGATTATACTTGTTTTATATTTTTTACTTATCTTTACTGTACTACCTTTTTCGGTCTTCCACTGGTAAAAGAAAAAGCTCTGCTTGTTCCTACAGCGCATGATGAGCCTCCTATCTATTTGTCAATATTCAATTCTCTCTTTAATTGCCCAAGAAGGTTTATTTACAACACAGAGGAAGAGAAAAATTTTGTCATCTCAAAATTCCGGGTCTCAAATATACCTTCTGATGTTGTGGGTGTAGGTATAGATATTCCGGATAAAATTGATACAGCTTCATTTGTCCAGAAGTATAACCTGGATAATTTCATTGTATATGTTGGAAGAGTAGAAGAGTCTAAAGGTTGTCAAGAACTATTTGATTATTTCCTTCGGTATAAAAAGGAAAAGAAGTCTTCTATTAAACTCGCATTAATGGGAAAACAGATAATGAAAATTCCTCAAAATCCCGATATTATTTCCTTAGGTTTTGTCACGGAACAGGATAAATTTAATGGGATCAAATCGGCGAAATTATTAATAATGCCCTCAAAGTACGAAAGTTTGTCTATGGTCCTGCTGGAATCCTGGCTATGTAATACTCCTGTACTTGTAAATGGAAAATGTGACGTATTAAAAGGTCAGTGTATCAGAGGCAATGCAGGCCTGTACTATGAAAACTATGAGGAGTTTGAGGCATGCCTGGATATTCTCCTGGCAAGTGACGAAATGAGGAATGCTATGGGTAAAAACGGGATGAAATTTGTTTTGCAGAATTATTCATGGGAAAATATAGAGAAAAAGTATATTTCAATATTGCAGCAGATTGAAAACAAGCATTAATCCATTGATATTTCAAGGAGATGTAAAATTTAGAGAAACACAGATACTTGATGTTACTTAATGTAATAATTTGTGTTCTTTGCACTTTCTTGAGATTTATTATTTCAGCGGTTTTTCTATAAAGATCTTATAGAGTATTATCCCAATTTATATTCAGTTTCGTGGAAGACTGATACTTAGTCTTATCTTTTTGTAGTCACAAACAGAAGAGAGATTGCTCAAAACATCCAAAATAGATACATTTTTATTGTATTCCAAGAGTTCTACAAAAGACTCTTCCAAGAATAGTTCCAGGCTTAAGAAATCTAGGGCTTTGTTCTGATAAAAATTTATTCATTGAGTAAAATTTACCAGCTCCTTTAAAATTAAACTTATTGGTAAACTTATGGTTGACTAATCCTATCAATACCAGTCCAATCAATACCTACCGAGATCAAGGCTCTTGCTGTAATGCTAGCCAGATATTACGACAGTTGAGTTTTCAAAAAATATAGTGTTAAGACTTAACCCGACAAAATATAGGCTCTTGTCGAAAGTTATAAAGATTTTTATGTGTTTTTAATTATATGTTAGGTAGTGCAAAGCAAAAAAAGCCTATTTTTCGCTAGGTTTCAAAGTCAGAATCTATAGGATTTTCACAGGAGATTATAACTAGTCCAGAAGGAGAATTCGTTGTGAATAAAAACAATCAGAATTGGTTCACAGAAATTGATTATTTACGAGCTATTGCAATTATAGCAGTACTCATTATACATACCACTGACGATACTCTTGGAGTAAAACAACTTACAGGATTGACATTTTCTCTTATGTATATCGAAGAATTAGTCAGATTTGCTGTACCAATGTTTGTGTTCGTATCTGGTTTTGTTCTATACAATAAATATAAATTAGAATTGCCAATGAAGGATTTTTATAAAAAAAGATTTATGGTTATACTTATTCCTTATCTCATTTTCTCAGTAATCTACTATGTAGTAAATTCACACTTAGGTTTACTTCCAACTATAACATTGGATTTATTAATTACTAGTATTTTTAATTTCGACGCAGCAGGTCATTTTTGGTATATTAAGATGATATTGACATTTTATATTTTTTACCCTGCAATTATTGCTTATTACGAAATAATAAAAGAAAGTTTTAAAAGATATACACTCCCAGCACTTTTTTCGTCCATACTAATAATGTATTTCTTGGGATCTTTTATACCTTCATTCGGATTTGCACTCGACACTCCGTTTAAGTATTTGATATATTTCATATTCGGAATATATATAAACGATAATTATAAGCAAGTATGCCAAAGTTTAGAGAGATTGTCGTTGAAAAAAGTTATATTAATAAGCGTTTTAATCATCAGCCTGCCGTTTTTTTCTATGTTTCTTTGTGTAGATCCAAGATGTAATACACAGTTCTCACAGTCTATTCCTTATTATTACCAGCTGACATTGATAAGTACACACGTACTCCATATATGTGTGTTTATGCTTTGTTTGTACCTAATACTACTATTTAAGCCCAAAATTCCAGTACTGCAAAGAATAGGAGAATACTCTTATGGAATATATTTAGTTCATGCGATTTTTCATAACTTCCTCATTATAGATGTATTTCCTAAATTTTCCATTTTGTCCATGAACCTATTGTACTACGCTATTTTATTTCCAGTAATGCTGGTAGCGAGTTATTACACAGTAAAACTAATGCTAACTAACAATCTCACAACTTATATCATCACGGGAAAGTTATATTCCTATCGGCACTAGTGTCTCTCCAATCTTCAAAAATTTAACTACTATAAATAGTTATAACCTACTTTATACAATATTTTATAGATTACTCAACATAGAGTTTATCCTATTCGATTTGGTTTGTACCATGAACGTACACAAAAAATTGGAAAGTGTTTCCCTAGAAAATAAAGGAATAAAATAAATAAAAGGATAATAAAAATTTTGAAGTATTAAAAAGAATAGAATAACAAAATTTGGGAAGCTAATAAAGTAAAAAAATACGGAAGAACGGGATTATAAAAAGGCAAATATTTTAAAGAAGATTAGATTACAGAAGAAGTGGGATTATAATAAGAACATAAACATAGAATAAAGGAAACTAAACGTAAAAAGAAATAAAAATGAGGAAAAGTTAAAGCTACTGCTTCATCTTTTCAGGCTGTAACATCCTTTCTAATAATGTAAGCAACCATCTCAGGATTAAGTTTGCTTTCCCTTGAGACCTTTTCCTCAATAGCCTCAGTGGATTTTCCTTCAATTTTCAGTTCTCTTATTTCTTCAATTATTGACGAAGGAATACGGTAGTACTCGTTTATGTCCTTCCTGTGGCCCCATACATCGCCTTCTATGAGCTGGATACGCTGCATTTCAAGGAACATTTCTATGGACTTTGAGACGGTGCGCCTGTAAGATTTCGGAAGCTGTATGACCTCAATCTTAGGACAGTTCTCAACCAGTGAAAAAATATCCTTGTTTGAAGGCCTGAAGGCCAGATGCACTATTCTCTCATTTGGATTCAGTGTAAAGATTTCTTCTCTTGAACTCACAACCCTTATTTTCAAAGTTTAACCTCCAGATTTATCTATTTTTTTCACTTGATAGTAAAAAATTCTTCATTAAATATTTTTCTATAATTACCGGAATCATTTAAAAAGAACATCTATTTTTGTTCTTTCAGGAATTTTGCAAGATTTCAATCTAGGCAATAAAAATCAATATGTGGAACAGTATTTTTAGTGAAACTTAACGAAATATTTAAGAATATTTTGCAGGTAACTTGAAGAAGGAATTAGCAGAAAAATCAGAATTTTGTTAGGAGATAATTTATTTTACGCAGGTCAGGGCAAGTTTAATATCCAATAGATTAACTTTTGTAAAGTAAACTAGTATTTATCAATAATTTGACATTTATTAATAATTTAACTTTTATTAAATAATAGAACTTTGGTTTAAGGATTTACCCTTTGTCAAATAAGTAAGCTTTTATTAAAATGGCATGAATTTTATAAGAAAGTTAATTTTAATCTATATTAAAAATTATACCCAAAGTTAAAATTTTCTTTAAGCTTGTAAATAAATAGGTCTACTATCATGAGGTAGAAACTTAAGAAAAAGAAGGAAAAGGAATTCAGGAAAAGGAAAAAGAACAAAGGACCCAAGAGTGATTGGAACAAAATAGAGAATCCAAAAAATGAATCGACTCCAGAATGTCCCGATAAAACTTCAAAAGCTAACAGATCAAAACATATTGGTCTTTGTAATATTGTATCCGGTGACTTCCATTTTTTCGGTATCATGGTCGATATAAACCATGTTTGAGATACTGGAATAATAAGTAAAAAGTTCCTGGCCCCATTTAAGAGCACTTTTTTCGTAGCTTATTAAAGTAGTCCCATCAAACCTTCCTTTCTTGTCAAAAAGCCAGAGGGCCATAAAGGTATCCGTGACAACAAGAGTAAGCGGTCCAATATGCCCACTACGAATGGAAATGCTCATATGTTCATGAGACAAGAAACATTTAAACTGTTCAGGGAAATCATCTAGAAATTTATAAAAAATCAACTCAGTAAATACAACCGATATTTTGCAATTATTTTTGAGAAGTTTTGAAAACAGACTTACAGTCTGAGGTTGGAAGGTAGAACTGGTCATCATAATATGTTTAGAATTAATGAGATTGTCAACAAAAGTCGGATGGAATTCGAAAAGACAATCACGATCAGCTACCAGAAGTTCGCAGTGCGTCAGATTCCCAATCCGCTTCCTCATATGATAGGGGATTTCACTAAGGTCACGTGTCTCCCAGTATTCATGATTTTCCGCATAAATATTTACAATATTGAGGAACTCTTCAATTTTTTCAACAATAAGAGCTCCCATATCTGAAAGTTTATATACATCCTCTGCGGAATCGTAAGTAACTAGGTCCCATTTAAGAAGCTTCTTAATCTGGGGCATCAATGCACTTGAACTAACATCAAGTGCATCCTTGATTTCATCTATTTTCTTAGGTCCTTCCCTTAACAATAGAACCAGTACATTTTTTCTTTTTTCAGAGAAGAAGATTGTTTTTATTAGGCATGAAGGGTCCAATCTCAATCACCAGAGTTTATAAATGACCTTCAAATCGAAATAACTTCAAACGCAATAAAGCAACGGCATGAATTTCTATAACAAAATAGTCAAGAATTTTAATAATAAAGAATATATATACAGATCCAATATTTACAAATTAATATGGAGATCTTATATTAAAAAGATTATTATTTTTGTGTGATCAAAAATAATATAAAACATTAAGACAGAAGATAGTATCTTTTTTATATTAAGTAAAACTTAAAAACTTTCCTTCAACTTAGAAACCAAATTGAAATTTTTGATACCCGAATTTGTAAAGAGGTCTTTTATGAAAAAAAATAATCAGAGATGAATAGATAATTAGTCCAGAATGGCGAAACCTCAAAATGACAAATACTTACGTAGACACTTAGATAGGCACTTGAAAATAGAAAAATAAATGCTGCAAAAAAACAATAGATATTATGACTAATTTTTGGAGAATAAAATAGGAAATATAATGACAGTTCCTGTAAAATAAAATTATAGAAACTGCCACCAGCGTTTAATTTTGTATCCATCTTTACATAGTTAAGTTCACTTTCTTCTTAGGAGGAAGAATCAACCTTATCCTGAAAGGATAAAGTGTAAATAAAACTCTTCGCTTTTTTGCAGGATTGAATTCACACTTATTTTACAGGACTGGATTTATTTATTACACGGATATAGTATCTGTAATAAGGAACCATTCCTTTACTTCAATTTTATACTTTTGGGAAAGTAGCTATTCCTACAAATTGAGCGAAGAGCAATTTACCTTGAGTTTTGAGTTTTTACATTGTTGGAAGACCTGTTTAAGTACTGGAGACTTTGTTTAAGTACTGAAGATTTAAAGTCATTTAACTTTCACCTATATCTCTGCGTACTTGCAGATGCTTCGTTTATATCATTAACTTTTACGGGTACTGCAGCTTCTTCTGAACCTTTCTCTTTAGAGACCAGAAGACAGAGGAATGCAAAAATCATGCATGCGAACATAAGAAGCCAAACAGACTTATACTGGGCTACGGAAGCGGTAGTCCCGCTAGGAACTTCCATCATCTTCCCTGTTATGGTCATGAAGATAGCCCCACCAAGGAAGGGGAAAATATTATATGCACCTGTTGAGGTTCCTACGATCGATGCAGGGAACCATTCCTTAACCTGGGCATAGGAGACAACAAAGAAACCACCGAAGAACCCGAAAAGGAAGTGAATAAGGATATAAGCAGTGGTACTTGTAATGTTTCCTGCCTGAGACCAGATTACGCCCCAGAGTACAATATAAACAGCTGTACCTGCAATCAAGACTTTTTTTCTGGACTTAAGCACCTTGTCCGAAAGGTAACCGGCAATCGGGCAGCCAAAGATCATACCAACTGCAATTAAGGAAAGGATACCTGCAGAAGTTGCATTGTCCCAACCAAGTACGTCCCTTAAAAAGGGCCCTCCCCAAAGTCCCTGGTAGACCATAAGGCTCCCATACATGAAGAAAAACCAGATTGAAATGGGCCAGAACTTCATTCCAGCGCTGAAAGTCTGCCTGAGAGCTTCTCCCATGGGGACCTTTGAAACACCCTTTGGAGCAACATAGTTTTCCCCTTTTTCTTGTGCTTCAATCTCGGCAATAGAAGGACAGCCCATATCCTCAGGCTTTTCTTTTACAAGCGTGAAAATACCAATTGCAAGTAGTACTGAAAAGATCCCAAGCATCAAGAAGACCTTTTGCCAGTCTCCGAAGAAAGCAGCCATCATTGCAAGAGGACCTGCAGCACTCAAAGCACCAATGTTTCCGACTGCAAGTAAAACTCCTGACATAGAGGCAAACTCATTTTTCTTAAACCAGATTGCAAGAACCTTCATTACGGGAATGTAGACCATTCCTACACCGATTCCGATGAGTACTCTTCCAAGAAGAACCATTGTGAAGCTAGATGCAACACCTGTAAGGATAGCTCCCAGGGCAGCCAAAAGCGTAAAAACGCCTGCAGTCTTTTTGACACCCCAGATATCAGTAAGAATACCACTTGGAAGTTGCATTGCAGTATATGCATAGAAGTAAGCAGAACCAAGAAGCCCTATAGATGCAGCTCCGACTCCGAATGTACTCATAATATCAGATGCAACTACTGAAGTAGAAACACGGTGGAAATATACGAAGAAATATGCGAGAGCCAAAATGACAAATACTACCCAGCGATATTTCATTACTTTGCTCACTTGATCTTGATTTATTCCCATAGCTATCGCTCCCTAGAGCTGTAAATAAAAATAATAAATGAGATAAAGGCATCTAAATTTCAGGCATCCTTTAAAGGAAAAGCCAGATATTTAGACACTTTTTTTCAGGATGAAAACCCGATAATACTTTGATAATTATTATCTTTGAAACAGCCGTTTTCAAATCTTATAGAACCTGATCAGAGTTTTTCTGCTGACCAGTCAGCTACAGCTTTGACCCAGGTTTTGAGCCTGTCAGAAGTGCTGAGAGGGGGAGTTCCACAACCAAGCATACTTCCCTTTGCTCCACCATCAAGGGCTTTCCTAACTGCTCCTGTGATCTGTTCTTCCGTGCCTTCTACCATAAGTAGAGGAGTAAGATTTCCAACAACAGGAACTTCACCTGCAATCTTTGTAACTTCACTCATGTTGACTGCCTGCTCAACACTGAGACAATTTGCACCCGTAGCTGACATTCCTTCAACAATAGGAGTAGTATCCCCACAAATATGAAGTTCCCAAGGGCAACCAAGGGAGTGAACAAAATCTCCAAGCTCCTTTTCCGCTGGAACGCCTATTTCATAGTAGAACTCAGGCATTACCAGATTAGGGGACGCGGATGCGTCTGAATAATAAAGAGCATCTGCACCGGCTTCAATACAGGCTCTAGCATAAATCTTGTTAATCTCGAGGGCAACAGAGATCCATTCCTTCATCTTCTGCATCTGTTTTTCCTTCTGAAGACATTTGATGCTAAGCATGGAAAGATTCTCAGCTCCCATAAGGTCGCCTGCAAGTGTTACGGGAGCAACGAGAAAAGCAGTGATAGCTGCATCTGGGAATTTTTCTTTTGCCAGCTTAATAGCATCAAGGGTAGTCTTCACATACTTATCTTCGAGGAAGTTGTCGTATTTTACCTCTTCTGGCTTACTGAAAAAGCTCCTTACTGAGGGCTGGATATCGATTCTTCCCATTTTTACATCAAGGCCAAGAGCATGAGACTCTATAAACATACCAAAAGGCACGACAACGTTGTCAAGCCCGGCATCTGTATGCATGAGACCTGCAGTATTGACCATCATCTCTGCATTCGAGTGGTAATCAGGCCAGGAACCTCCGCTTTTCTCGATATATTCCTTGACCATGGTAGAACCTGTAATCGCAGGAATCCTGTCAACCTGTTTTCTGTTAAGCATTGCAAGGACCCTTTCTTTTGAGGTCATCTCAGCTACCATTTATTATCTCCTTTTCTTTTTGTGTTAATATTTGAAGCAAGAATAAGTATTCCTGAAAACAAAACATATAGGTACTCAATTCCATCTTTCACATTCAGGCGGGAAATCATTGACAGATGACTTTAACCAGGTTGCTGCACTAGCTGCATCATGGGGGGAAACATCTGCCCCTACCTGAGAAGCATATTCTGTTGTTACCGGAGCACCGCCAACCATCACCATTACTTTATCCCTTATGCCTTCTTCTTTAAGCATTTTAATAACCCTTGGCATCTCAGCCATAGTAGTGGTCATCAAGGTGCTCATGGAGATCGCTGTTGCCCTATTTTCCTTTGCAGCTTCAATAAACTTTGAAGCAGGGACGTCATTTCCAAGATCAACACAGTTGAAGCCGTTTGCACTTAGCAGGGTTTTTACAAGGCTTTTCCCTATATCATGGACGTCACCCTCAACAGTACCGATAACAACAGTCACAGGCTTTGAAGTGTGGCCTTTTTCCCGTTTCAGATAAGGTTCAAGAAGATCCATACCACTATACATTGCACTTGAAGCTATCAGAAGTTGAGGAACGAAAGCTTCTCCTTGTTCGTATTTCTTACCAATGAGGTTCATGCCCTCAGCAAGTCCCTCGATAAGGGTCTTAAAGGGATCGAGACCAACCTGAATTGCCACCCTTGTCCAACCCTGAGCCATTTCTTCCTCACCTTCCATCACGAGAAAAGAGAGTTTTTTAAGAGTGATTGCTTCCAGATCAACTCCCGTTTTCAAAAGCTTCTGAGTAAGATCTTCGATTTTATCCAGATCCTCATCTTCTGCTGCTTCATCTAGTTCTTCGATTAATCCTTGGACTTCTTCCGGCAAATCCTCCATTTCGACACCTCATAAAATTATACTAATACTCCACATTTAAAGATTCAAGAACTTACAATGCGTACGAAAAATAATTGGGAAACGATCCGGATCTTCCTGGGTTCTCATAAAAGCAATTTAGTATAAGATTCAAAAATAGATATAGTAACCGTCATCGAAAAAGCGCAGATCTTTAATAAAATGAAAGTTACCTACTAAAATAAAAAAGGTATTAAAAAATCACTATTATTTAATAAATCAAGTAATAGGCATAAAATTAAAGAGCTGTTTTTCAAAAGAGCCCAGAATAAAAAAGAAAGGATAGAGAAAAGAGAAAGATCCTTTGAATAGAGAACTCGTGAATTCTGCGAACAGCCCCTTAAAAAAGCTGAACTACTGATTCTTTATCAGGTCGTTTACAGAATCAACGTAGTTGATTTTTCAATAAGGCATTGATTTTGAAAAAGAAAAAGAAGAGATTATTTTTTTAATTTTCCTTATTCTGTAAAGCGTAAAATCACACAACTTTTATAAAATGACATATTCAATATACTTCAGGTATCATTTTGAAGAGGCTCATGCATGGAAGATCCTGTTATCTCAAAAATAAAAAATCAATTTGATAAGAAAGGAAATCCGGCAAAGATTCCGCTGATGAGCGGGAAGCAATTTTTTGAAGCCCGATCCGAAGCGGATGGAGTCTACGTTGACAATCTAAAAAAAGATCCATTCTTACCCTGGAATATTTTTTCAGAATCCGTCAACTGTATAAAGGAAAACGGCGGGAAAGTAAAGAAGGGAAACGCAACAAACTCGAGATTAGGAGACCCAAATCTTGGCCTAGATACCCTTGAGGGTTATATTGCCAGCAAAGTTTATGACTGCAAGGTAGGCGATGCGGTTTTTAAGAGAATAAATGCGGTAGCTTCCGTCCTTGCTTGGGCTGAGATTTGTGAAAACACAAGAGGGCAGATCAGTCTCCTCGAAGAGGAAAAAGAATTGAAGACTTGCGAAAGTGAAAACGAAATTTCTCCGACTTTTAGCGCAGAAGAGAATAAAGAAAGTCTAAGAATAAATTCATTTTATCTTCATCCTGACAGCAAGCAGACTGAACTGAGAAATATGGAAATAGAGATTGAAGTAAAAATCCAGAAAATAAAAGAACTTGAAGAGCAGGTTGCAGATAGAGACGAAGAAATAGGCAGGCTAAAAATAGAGCTTAAAGCACGTGAAAACTTTCTTCTCGAAAAGGATTCGGAACTGCAAGTCCTTCAAGAAAAGTTTACTGATAAGAGTGAAGAAGCCCGACGTCTTGAGTCCAGGCTCATAGAAAAAGAAGAGGAGCTCGAGGGCTTTACTGAAAAACTAAGGGAAAAAGTGGAAAATATAAAGACCCTTACAGAAGAACTCTCAGCAAAAGAAAGAGAAATAGAAGAATTTGAGGTAAGTATCTCCATAAAAGATAAAGATCTTAAGACCCTGGCTGAAGAGGTTATTACAAAGGCCGGGGAGATGAGGAAAATTGAAGAGAAACTTGCCTTGAAAGAAAGAAAAATAAACACTATGGAAAGTATGCTTGCTACAACTGGAGAAAAAGTTAAAAAGCTTGAGAAGCAGCTCTCAGCCATTGAAGGAGAAGAAAAACTGGCAGTCCAGCTAAGAGAAAAGGAAGAATTTATAAAACAATTAAAAGGAACCCTAGCAAGCAAAGAAGAAGCATTTTCAAAAGTTAGTGAGGAAAATCGAAAATACCGGATGCAGCAGAAATTAGCATCTGAGGGGTTAAGACAGATAGAAGAACAGAAAGCCTCAAGGAAATGGTGGAAACGCCTGTAAGCCACCTGAAGAAGTAAGCCAGAATTATTATATTTAAACTTTGTTCATTCGTGGCCGCTCCGGGCCTGAAGGCAGAAAAGAGCTATGTAGCAAGTGCAGAATCATATCAGGGCTAATTTTTCTTATATTTATAATTTCACCAATTATTTCTTCCTCGGTTCTTCCTTGAACTTTTAATTCGTTTATTTTTTCAAGCACGTAAGCAGGTATTACGAAATAATTATTAAGATCGTGCCAGTGCCCGCTGACATCTCCTTTTATCAGATGAATACCTGAAGAAGTGAGGTACATCTTGATAAATTTAGAAAGTCCTTCGTAGGAAGATGCGGGAAGCTGAAGCAATTCTATCCCGGGACATGTCTTTACCAGACTAAACAGATCTCGGTCCGAAGGTCTAAAAGCAAGATGTACTGCCTTTTCCTCTGCCTCCAGGCCGGGAATCTCATCCCTGCTTGTTACGACTCTGATGCGTACACTACCTAGCCCCATTTATGCTCCCTTTCTTATCTAAGCATGTATCATTTATTTAATTTTGTATTTCAGTTTTTCTGATCAAATTTCAGTATAATCATTATATTAATACACGAGATTTACGAAAAAAGAATAAATGAGTAGAGGAATGCTGGAAAGTTTCTAAATCCAAACTTTCTAATGAAAAAATAAACATAGTTACTAAGAAATAGAGAGAGAAGTGGATAGGAAAGCTTTTAAAACTTATTCTCTGGTATTTATGTTCAATCCTGCCGCAAGAGCCTGCCCAAATGAAATACATCCGTCTCCACAAGGAACTTGGCGGTGGGCTAGGAATTCAAAACCTGCTTCTGTAACAGTTCCTGCAATGCATGAAGTGATGTGATTATTATAAGCAACTCCACCACTCAGACCTATCTTTTCAAGCCCCTTTTTTGTGGCAAGCGAGATGGCAAGTTCAGAAATTCCCCTAGCAAGGTTCTCTTCAACTGCAAAAGCAAGATCAGCAGGAGAATACTTGCCGGAAAGCTCATATACCCCCAAAAGAAGCTCGGTGGTATCAAGTACAGGAACTTCGGAGGCTTTTTCTTTTCTGAAGACTACAGGAAGATCTACGACATGGGTACTCTTCGTTGCGGCAGATTCGAGTTTCATTGCCGGTTCCCCTTCATAGGTTCTCATCTTGCATATACCGAGCAAGGCAGCCGCTGCATCTAGTACTCGTCCTGTACTGCTGCTTCGGACAACATTAACTCCAGTTTCAAGTTGTTTCATTACTGTTGAGAACTCCATAGATCCTTGAGGGAACTCAAGAGGGAGTTTTTCCAGTTCAGCTCTTCCAAGTTTCTCAAAAAGGATTCCCAGAACCATCCTTGAAGGTACCCTAGAGGCAAGATCTCCCCCTGGCATCGGCTGAGGGAGTAAATGCCCGATGCGCTCATATCCAAAGTAAGAGGATTCAAAGAGTTCCCCTCCCCAGATGGTACCATCAGCGCCATATCCTACTCCGTCAAGAGCAATTCCGAGAATTCGAGAATCGATAGGTAGCGAGTTGTCAGCCATAAGAGCCAACATGTGGGCTTGATGATGT
Source organism: Methanosarcina sp. UBA289 (assembly GCA_002496565.1). Taxonomy (GTDB): domain Archaea; phylum Halobacteriota; class Methanosarcinia; order Methanosarcinales; family Methanosarcinaceae; genus Methanosarcina. The sequence continues at coordinate 258,481 of DAKJ01000018.1, forward strand.
TGAACCTGAAGGGTATTCTCCCCTCCCATTTTTAGTGCAAAGCGAGTTGTGTTAAATGAAGGATGAAGATCACAGCCCCAATAAAGGGGCTCGATTCCGGTAAGTCGGATAAGGTGCCTGACAACCTCGGAGTGATACCTGAAAGTTTCCACATGACTGGTATTTCCTATATACTGAGAGATATAGGCAAGCTTTCCTTTCGACACAGTAACCGTAGAATTCATTTCAGCCCCCACTCCTATAGAAGCTTCGACTTCAAAAGGTAACTCTATAGGTTCAGGCACAAAGCCCCGGGAACGCCGAATAAATGCTGCCCTTCCATTCACAATCCGGATAACAGTATCATCGTTTCTATTTGCAATAACCCTGTTATGCAGCAGGTAATAATCGACAATCCCTTTAAGTTTCTCAAGTGCCTCGTTATTTTCGACAACCATAGGCCTTCCGGGAAGGTTTGCTGAAGTCATAACATATGCAGCATCATGTACGCAGTCAAAAAGCAGATTCTGCGTGCCTGTATAAGGAAGCATGATCCCTATATTGTGCAGGCCAGGAGTAACCGATTCTGCCAGACTGGGTTCCTTTGACCTTGGAAGCACGGTAATAGGCCGGCGGTGGGAAGTTAAATATTCCCTGCCTGCGCCTTCAAGTTCTGCAAAGGTTTCTGCAACAGCAGCATTTTTTACCATAACCGCAAAAGGTTGTTCCGGACGTCTTAACCGTCTTCTAAGTTCCTTTACAGGTTCCTCCTTTCGTGCATTACAGGCAATATGGAAGCCTCCAAATCCTTTTATAGCAAGAATTGAACCCTGCTGGAGGAGGGCCGAGGCCTCAGTAATTGCTTCATACCCTTTTGCCAAGACATTTCCTTTGGAATCCGAAAGCCAGATCTCTGGCCCACACTTTGGGCAGCATACAGGCTGGGCATGGTATCTACGATTGAGAGGGTCAGTATACTCGGCTTCGCACTCAGGGCAAAGAGGAAAATCTACCATTGTCGTATTTTCCCGGTCATAAGGAAGAGTTCGGACTGTTGTATATCTGGGCCCGCAGTTTGTGCAGACTGTAAAGGGATAATGGTAATATCTGGAAGAAGGATCAAAAATCTCAGACCTGCACTGTTCACAAATTGCCGTATCAGGAGGAATTATTGAGTTTTCAAAAACTCCGGATTCGCTGGACACAATAATAAATTTAGAATATCCGGAAAACGGAACATTTTTTGTTTTTATTTCTGTAATTTTGGCAAGAGGAGGTTTTTTTTTCGGAAGATCTCCAACAAAATTGTCAAGGCTTTCCTGGTTCCCCTCTATGAGGATTTCCACATAATTTCCCAGATTTTTCACGTATCCGAAAAGCCCATGAGATTTTGCAAGCTGATATATAAAAGGGCGAAAACCTACTCCCTGTACAGTACCAGTAATATGGAGAAGCCTTGCTTCGTTTTGCATATAAATTAGAGATTACTGTTTGTCGTTAAAATAGCTTTCTAAATAATAAAAGTGTCCAACAATATAAGAAGTGGATTAAGATTTCAACTGCGGATTGTAAGCATAGAAGACATGCAAACTTCAATCTAACTACACCAAAATAAGGACATTTGTTAAAAATAAGCATAGAAATAATATCTTAAATGGAACAATTTCGACTAAAAACAGAAATCTGTGGCTGAATTCAGGATATGAATCATCCTGAAATTCAGGTCACAGAAAGTCTGGATTAATTGTTCTTATTATAATGATGAACCCCAGAACCATCATAAGAAGAGAAATTCTCCAGGCCACCTGCAATAGGCGGGCCTGGTTTTTGGGTTCAGCTAATTTAAATACTGCTCTTTCAACCAGATTAGGTTGATCATCACACGCTGCCATATTCAAATCAAGATTTAGTTCTTGCTTTGATTCTCTTCAACCGGAACGTATTCTCCCTTTCCATCTCTTCAAGAGTAAAGCGGATAAACTTCATGGTTGCAATGAGGTCTGGAATCACTTTGAATTCAAGAGCATTTACACGCCTTTTTGTCTTCTCGATTTCATCAAGAAGTCTCTTCATTGTAGTTTCCAGCTCTGCTGCCGTTATAATCTTTTCTACCAGGACCTCATAGGCATCTGCAGACTCATCAATGTATGAATTTGTCCCAACGATACCGTAACCTCTCTCAATGAGAGATTTGTGGACGCCTGTAGAACTGATTTTTGGCACCACGACACCCATGATGTTGTGGCCTGAAAGCTGGATTTCGGGAGATTCCTTCGCTGTAAAAGCGGTTGATTTGACCGCAACCATTCCGTTTACAGCAGAGGCGAGATTGATTTTTTCTGCAGCGCTTAGATAGGCAGCATCCAGTTCGGTTCTGACGTTCCTTGCCTCGTTAAGGATCTTAAAGAACTCAAGAATAAGACCATCTCTCTTCATCTTAAGGAGCTTGTGGCCACTTTCAGAGAGCTTGATTTTTTTCTTGAGCTCGATTAGCTCCGATCGAGTTGGTTTTACGTCTTGAGCCATGGTAATCACTGACCCTTTCTGTGTGCAGGATGGTATTTCTGGATGTACTTGTTGTCAATCCTACCCAGCTGGTTTTCAGGCAGGTGTGCAAGAATATTCCATCCAATATCCAGTGTATCTGCAATTGTCCTGTTTTCGTTTCTGCCCTGTGTAACGAACTTCTGTTCGAAGAGGTCGGCAAACTCAAGGAACTTGATATCTCTCTCAGACAGAGCTTCTTTACCGACGATAGCCACTAGACCTCTCAGGTCACGCCCTTCTGCATAACCTGCGTACATCTGGTCAGAAACTGCCTTGTGGTCTTCCCTGGTCTTGCCTGCTCCGATACCGGAGTTCATCAGCCTTGATAGGGATGGCAACACATTAATTGGTGGGTAGATACCTTTCCTATGCAATTCTCTTGAAACCACAATCTGTCCTTCAGTAATATACCCGGACAGGTCAGGAATCGGGTGGGTAATATCGTCACCAGGCATCGAAAGAATTGGAATCTGCGTAACTGATCCCTTTGCTCCCTTTACAATACCTGCGCGCTCGTAGAGAGTTGCAAGGTCAGTGTACATGTAACCAGGATACCCACGACGGCCAGGAACTTCGTTACGGGCGGCACCCATCTGACGGAGAGCTTCTGCATAGTTAGTAATGTCGGTCAGAATAACAAGAACGTGCATGCCGTGTTCGTATGCCAGATATTCAGCTGCAGTCAGAGCCATACGAGGAGTGACAATACGTTCGACAGCAGGGTCATCTGCCAGATTCAGGAACACCACAGCCCTTTCAAGAGCGCCGGTCTTTTCGAAGTCGCTCATGAAGTACTGGGCTTCTTCATTGGTAATACCCATTGCTGCGAAAACTACTGCGAAAGCCGCTTCTGATCCAGGCACAGCCGCCTGTCTTGCAATCTGCAGAGCAATTTCGTTGTGTGGGAGACCTGAAGCTGAGAAAATAGGCAGTTTCTGTCCACGGACAAGGGTGTTTGTTCCGTCGATTGTGGAGATACCAGTCTGAATGAAATCCTTTGGAGGCAGCCTGGCGTATGGGTTCATTGCCGCTCCGTTGATATCCAGAAGCTGGTCAGGCACAATCCTGGGCCCGCCGTCAAGAGGTTCTCCTGAACCTGAAAGGATCCTTCCAAGGAGATCGATGGATGCAGGGAGCTTCAGGGTTTCCCCTGTGAAGACTACACCACATTCCTTGTCCAGACTACCAGTACCTTCAAAAATCTGGATAACGACAATATCTGTAGATGAGTCCAGCACCTCGCCTCTTCGGGTTGTTCCATCAGGAAGGTTGATAGTAACGATTTCTTTATAGCCTACAGGCTCTGTTTTTTCAACAAAGACAAGAGGTCCTGCAATCTGAGTGATTGTCTTATACTCTTTTACCATGCTTACCTACCTCTCAGGGATGCAAACTCTTTATCCATCTTTGCCAGTACAGCATTCATAGCAGCATCGAAGTTCTCCTCGAACTTAACCTTCGGAAGCTCATCCTTGGACGACATCTTGACAATTTCCGAGACTGGAACACCTGATTTCAAAGCTTCCTGTGCAGCATCTCCGTACTTCATTATTGCCTGCATGATCCTGTACTGCTCAGAGAAGGGGCTGTAGGTATCTATTGGGTGGAATGCATTCTGCTGCAGGAAGATTTCCCTTATCATACGGCAAATTTCAAGCAGAAGCTGCTGATCGTCTGGCAGAGCGTCGGAACCTACGAGCTGCACGATTTCCTGCAGTTCGGATTCTGTCTGAAGCATTTCCATTGCTCTTTCTCTCAGAGCCACATAGTCAGGAGCCACATTGTCTGTAAACCAGTCGTTAAGGCTTTCCTTGTACAGACTGTAACTGTTCAGCCAGTTGATAGCCGGGAAGTGACGCCTCTGAGATAGCTTGGCATCGAGAGCCCAGAACACTTTCACGATACGCAGGGTATTCTGCGTAACAGGCTCTGAGAAGTCACCGCCAGGTGGAGATACTGCTCCAATGACAGTAATGGAACCTTTCTCACCGCAAAGTGATTCTGCAACACCGGAACGCTCGTAGAATTCGGCAAGTCTTGCAGACAGGTATGCTGGGTAACCTTCTTCACCAGGCATTTCTTCCAGACGTGAGGAAATTTCTCTCATAGCTTCTGCCCACCTTGAGGTGGAGTCTGCCATAAGGGAGACATCTAATCCCATGTCACGGAAGTATTCTGCAATGGTAATTCCGGTGTACACAGATGCTTCTCTTGCAGCCACAGGCATGTTTGAAGTGTTAGCGATAAGAACAGTACGCTCCATCAGTGGACGGCCGGTCTGCGGGTCTTCGAGTTCTGGGAATTCACTAAGAACGTCTGCCATTTCGTTTCCGCGCTCACCACAACCGATGTAAACCACAATTTCAGTGTCACTCCACTTTGCAAGCTGCTGCTGAGTAACAGTCTTTCCAGATCCGAAAGGTCCGGGAATTGCAGCAGTTCCGCCTTTTGCTACAGGGAAAAGACCGTCAAGGATTCTCTGTCCTGTAACCAGAGGCCTTTCTGGAGTAAGTTTTGCCCTTACAGGCCTGGGTCTCCTGACAGGCCACTTCTGCATCATCTGCAATTCGGTCCCATCAGTAAGGGTACAGACTGTATCTATTACCGTAAAGCTTCCGCTCTTAATGTCGGCAATTGTACCTGAGATGTCAGGAGGCACCATGATCTTATGTTCAATATTCACGGTTTCCTGTACAACACCGATTACTTCTCCACCTTTTACGATGTCGCCTTTCTTGACAATGGGTTTGAACTCCCAGAGTTTCTTGTGATCAAGCCCATCTGCGCTGACACCTCTCTGAATGAAGTTACCCATCTTCTCAAGCAGGACGTGTAGAGGCCTTTGAACACCGTCATAAATACTGGAAAGAAGACCCGGACCAAGCTCCACGGACAGAGACATACCTGTAGATACACAGGGTTCTCCTGGCTTGATGCCTGCGGTTTCTTCGTATACCTGGATGATGGTCTTGGGCCCCAATATCTGGATGACTTCACCCATTAAACCTTCATTACCGACTTTGACCAGGTCATACATTTTTGCCTGCAAGCCGATAGCGGTGACGACAGGCCCAGCCACACGATAAATTTCACCTTTTACTTCCACAGATCAACACCTACCGCTTGTTTTATCTTATCTCTTAAACTCGAGCCTGATCCGCTGCCTCCCAGGGCTACTACTGTAGGCTGGACAGACTCATTCAAGTTTTTCCTTAGAATTTCCGGCAGATTACCAATGTCATCATTATGCATTACAAGAATCCCGATACTCTTATCTTCAAGCACAGATTTTACAATGGACTCAGTGGCCGCGATATCCGCGGCTTCATAAACCTTCCTGACACCAGCCAGTCTGAATCCTGTAACAAACTCGCTCTTTCCGATCACCGCTAATTCCATTAGATAACCACCAACTGGTCTTTGATTAACTCATCATTGAGGCCAACTTCTTTACTCCTGAAAATGATCCGGAGATTAGTAGCCTCATTATTTTTATGAATAATATAGTCCAGAATAGGTACAACTGAGATCGGAGATACATGCGAAAGAATGGTTGAAGATTCAAGATAATATCTTGTGAGCCTGCTTTCAAGAGTAGTCAAAGAAGTTATATCCGGACCCGTAACGCCCGAAATTGCATCCCAGTACTGAGTTCTTTGAAGCTCATTGACAAATTCGTCATATGAGAGAGACGCCAGTTTCTCGGGCTTTAACTCAAGACCGCCTTCAATCATGAGAGGCATGATTTCGTCGAGCTGCGTAACTCCTGCTTTTTTCAGCCTGAAAAGGTTAATTAAATTCTTAACGTCTACTTCCAATCTGACAACTTTAACAAAGAGCTTGCGATCCTTAGATCTTGGTTTTCCGATTGCTTCAAACAAGATTGTATAATATAACTTATCAAGCTCGTTTTCTACGTATGCCAGGTTAGTTCCGTCAAACTTCTGCAGCAAGGGGTAATACTCGGTATATTTTAAGCCCTCAATGACTTCTTGATATGTGGCCTTTGCTGCAAGTTCTGACATAGAAGTGTAAGTAAACTCCCCGGCAGCAATCAGAGACTCCATGATATCTTCAGCAGATGCGTTGTAGATTTTACCACGAAGAAGTGTCTTTATGTTCCAGATGTCATATCTTTTCAGATATGCGACAATCAGGTAATTCAACTCTCCGGAGGTGATTCTTACCAACTTATCATAGGTGAGCGCAAGATTCCTGTTCAATGCATGTTCTGCCAGATCGCCACCACTATATTTCATTGCCAGTTCGTCAACGTCGTTTTTATATTCAGACTCTTGGATAAAGCGGGTAATTTCATCAATCCCCATATTAAGAAGCCGGGGATACGATTCTTTAGGGAGCAGCTTGCTCTTCATAGCGCGGACACGGGTTACGGCATAAGGATAGTTAGAAGTGCCTTTTTTTTTCTTATCGGATTTTCGTGAGGGTTTTTGTCCCCAGAGTCTCTCCAAAAGCCGCATCGAACATCACCCGTATAATAGATCAGATATCTGCTTCAATGAACGCTCATACACGTTTTTCAGGATTGAATCGTATGTGAAATCTAACCTGACTGTCCCATCTTCGTTTTCCAGAACAACTCCGCCAATCGAATCAATATTGCCAGCGTAAGATAGAGAAGTTAACTTCTTGACAATATCTTCTGAATCCTTAGAAGAGTAAACTCTAGCACCACTAGCTTCGTGCTTGTTGAGAATATATTTCAACAGCTCTTCTTTTTTGGATGCCGGCATTGACTTGATTTTTTCAACTGTCTGGATATAAACCTTATCTAGAAGATCCTTACGCTTGTTAAGCGTAATTCTTTTCACTTCCAGATTTGCACTTGATATGACCTGCTGGTGCAGATTTTGGAGGTCCTCTTCCGCTTTAGCTAGGCTATCCCCGAGCATTTTTTTCTGTATTTCTTTAGCTTCATTTATGATCTCGGAGGCCTTTGCATCGCCTTCGGCTTTTATACGGGAAACCTCAGCTCTTGCACCCTCTTGGATGTCTTTTACAACGATCTCTAGTCCCATGCTTACACCTCCAAATAAATTTAGAGCAAAAAAGTGCTCTAAAGCCTAGAGAAAAAAACTCTAAGCTGCTTAGAGTGCAACGATACTTAAGGGGGAACTTAGAGCATACAACCGCTTTAAGTCTGCCTGACGAGAAAAAAGTCCAGGTAGACTTAAAGACTTAAAAGCAATGCTCTAAGAAATTTAAGAGCGGGAGCTCTTAAATTTAAGCAGAATTGATAAGCAGTGCGACGACGAGACCGAAGATAACAATGGTTTCTGGAATGACAGTAAGGATCAGACCCTTACCGAATAATCCTTCGTTTTCTGCCATTGCGCCGATTGCTGCTGTACCAATATCTTTCTCAGCTATTGCAGATGCATATCCAGTAATTGCGATTGCGATTGCTGCACCGAGTGCTTTCATTCCTGCTGCGTCAAGAAAAAGACCTGTTGTTGCTCCATCTACCATGTTTTTATTCCTCCGTGTATTTTCTTATATATCCGAATGGGTTGAATTTTCTGCCCCCGCCTTGATAGAATTTTCCAAAGAATTCTACATACTGCAACCTGAGTGCATGCAGTCCGGGAGCGATAATACTCAGAACAGTGTTAAGGCCATGTCCGAGTATAAATACGAGAATTGCAGCTACGGCTGCGAAACCAATCTGAGAATGATCAGACCAGATCATTCCGAAGGCGATGTCATTGACTGTACCTGCGATATAAATCGAAGATAGACCGACTGCGATAATACGGGCATACGAGAGAGCGTTACCCATAAGAGATGGCAATTCGACCACACCAGCGATACCCTCGCCCATGGCGAGCATCACAATTCCCAGAACAAGAACAATAGCACCGACATACATCAATGCTGAACCGCCAAGATAACCAGCTGCTGCAAGGATTGCACCAAGCTCAATAATCATCCAACTGCCTTTTTCAAGAATAGCGTGTTTCATCCCGTGGTGCCTTAAGATGTTTGAAAATCCGAACAGGTACCCAAGATTTAAGTGAAGCAGTCCGACAAAAACGCTTAGTCCAATCATAGTCATTACCATGTGAGACCTGTGAATCGGGAAAGTAAATTCTTCTCCTCCAATACTCTCAAAGAGAGTGATAGTTTCCCAACCTGGAATCAAGCCCGGCGTTACTCCATGTACTGTATGTAAGCTCGCAAGCGAGAATCCAAGGAACTCACCATAAAGAACTCCAAAGATAATTGCTGAGATCTGACAATAAATGAGAATATTCATGAGATCATTCACTGCATCTGACTTCATTGCCTTCTTGATAGCCAGTGCAATTGTTCCCAGTATCAATGCGTATCCGATGTCTCCGAGAATCATTCCATAGATCAGCGGGAAGGTAATGAAAATCGCTGAGGATGGATCAATTTCAGTATATTTAGGCCTAGAGTACAGATCCATAACCTGCTGCAACGGTGCCACAACTTTTGAGTTGTTGTACTCGACAGGGGCACTTTCTTCTTCTTCCTCGTGGACTTCGAGGCTAGTGACGTATGCCTTGCCTTTAGTGGCACTGTTAACTACACTGACAAGTTTGTCATAACTCTCGGTGGGAGTCCATCCATCAATTATGAACGCGTTTTCAGATGTAGCTATTCTAAGAGGCAGCTCTGCTTTCTGACTCTCGATACTCAGAACCTCGTCGCTTGCAAGGATAAAATCGGCGTACCTTGTTTTCAAGGACTCGATCTCGCCCTTAAAGGATTCGATCCTTCTGGTGACTTCGGCTTCTCTCTGTTCAATGGATCTTAAAAGTTCGCTTGGGACACCACCTCTTTCCGGAACTCTAAGCTCTTTGAATCCAAGACCCTGAAGTAATTCGTAAACTTTGTCGGCATCATTTTTAGCTACAAACAGTACCACTGCTTTTGATTGAGGGTCAAAGTACAGTTCGTAAGCTTGGGTGATACTTGAAATCTGACTTGCTTCCAGGTTACTTTTTAAAGTGCCCGCGAAAACCTTGAGGCTTTCGTAGCCACGGTAATATTCAAAGTCAAGATCAATGGACAGATAAGGCAGGATTTCCCTTTTCTGGGAGTCCATATCTTTTAATTCATTTTCAAGCTGGGAAATAGATTCCGTTTTAGCTGAAATTGTCCTGTCCAGTTCATTTAACTTCGAGTCAAGTTCACGCAGAACAGCGTCAGATTTCTGAACTACCGGTTTTTTGCTTTCAATCCCCAAATAATTGGCGATAGAGCGGATCTTCACAAGCTTTTTAGAGACTTCTTCTCCGTTTTTAAATGGCTTGCTGATCTTAAAACCAGACTCGTCTTCGACAAAATCTTCGATATGAAAAAGATTTGTATCATGCAATGCATCGATGGTTTCTTTTAGAATGCTTTTGTGCCCGACAATAACGGCCCTTGTCATCTCTTTAGGTCTACTCATTAAGGACCGCCCTCTCAAACTCCTGTACAAGGTAATTGACGGATTTGTCGATGTTAGCTTGAGCTTTTTGGGACATGGCTAATGCGTTTTTTTCACCATCGTTTATGATCTTATCTCTTTCCTCCAGGATCTTTTTTTCACCCTCTTTAAAAGAGTCTTGTGCAGCTTTATGTGCATCGATTTCGGCCTGTTTCAGGATTTCCCTGGCTTCAGCCCGAGCTTCGGAGATACGCCTGCTTTTAGCTTCAATGGCTTCGTCAACCATTGATTTAGCGCTTCCCTCTGCTTTTTTTATTTCAGATAAGATTTCATTTTTAGCCATGTGAATCTCCGTCTCTCAAAATTTAATATATAAATTAATAATTAAAAATCCCTACTCCAATGGAGATAGTTAACAAATCCTTCGCAAAAGAACTATATAACAGCTTCGGTTTTATCAAAGAAGAGTGTAAGAACTATAATGAAAAATCATGATGTATATAGAGTATAAGAATTTTTTAAGAAGAAAATAATTATAAATAGCAAGATATATGAGTAAAATGAAAAAGATTAAATATAACAGTAAAAAATAATTAGATACTGACAGTGAAATATAATTAAGTACTGAAAAATTTCAGATAAAATGCTCAAAAATAAAATGTGAAGCGCAACCCGAATGAGTTGAGTAAAATCTGTAGAGTATATTCAAAATTCTATTAAAATCAGTTGAAAAATTATAAATGGATCATATTACACAAGCCAGTTTAGCTTCTTTTTTTCCAAATAAAAGGATATCAAGGATTTTTTAAGCACGAAATGAAAGTTATTTCGTTTGGTTAACGCTATAAAATTTTTTAATAAATAAATCCATTTTCGAGAAAAATCAAGCAATTCAAAAGCTAACTTTCTAAAATTGACTTCTATCCAAGCTCTGAAGAAGTATGGATCTGGTATGCAGATATCAGTAGTAAATATTTAGATTAGGAAAATAAACTCATTATCAGAGAAAAAGGAGAGTTTTAAGAAAATAATCCCTGAAAATACTTATTCTCCACACTGACAATTAAAAAATAAAATAAAAAATAACATAAAGAATGTTATTTTATCCTGTAAGGGATCTTTGCGCCCTGAGGTATTGTATGAATATATTCCTTCCGGAAATCAGGGTTGCGCATCATGCAATAAGCGGAATTATCCTTTTTGTAGGCATTATGCTTACCCATATGCTTCCAGATAGCTTCCAGGGATTCTTCACAGATATTTCCGAAGGAGAGCGGAGTGTAGGCACACGGCATTACTTCTCCATCCGAAGCAACATGTATCCATCTTCTGCCTGCAAAACACCCAAAAAGACTCGGACCCATAAAGTACGGGAATGCGGTGACTCTGGGACCCTCAGGTTTAGCATTCATCTTTTTCTGGAATTTCTCGAGCCGAGAGACATCCTTTTCCCCTATTACCTCATCCTCGTGATCAAGCCAACGTCCTACTGCAATAATCTCATAGATAGAGAGTTCATGCATTCCAAGATTAACTGCAAGGTTATAAAATTCCTCAAGGTCGTCAATATTGTGAGGGGAAACGACCACAAACATATCAGTGAGGATCCCGGCAGTTTTCGCATTCTTGATTCCAATGATTGCGTCTTTGTATGCCCCCTCTCGACCCCGAATACGGTCATGTTCGGCTTCAAACGGGCTGTCTATACTAATTCTTGAAGCGTATAGACCTGCGGCTTTAAGCTCTCTTGCCCTTTCTTCGGAAAGCCTGAAACCTGATGTGAAGCAGGTGGCAATTGCCCTGGATTTATCTACTCTGGCTACCATTTCAACAAGATCATTCCGGAGCATTGTCTCCCCGCCATCGAAAGAAATAAGATAAGAACCAAGATCCAGGCTTTGGTCTACAGCTCCTGAGATTTCATCAAGGGTCAATTCCCTTTCTGGCTTGATACCAGCTGCTCCGCAATGAATACAGCGGTTGGGACAGCGAGCAGTGATTCCTATTGAGAACTGGTCAGGAACTCTTTTTTTTCGGATAGCTGCAATCTCAGCACTTATCACACGGCTGAAAATAGGCCCAGGAATAGGCGGGATCCATGTGGAGAAAATAATCTCATTTTCATCCATTGAAATGGGTTTTTCTTCCGCAAAAATATTGTTTATACGCTTGAGGATGGGTTTTGCAAGCTGGGAAAGAGGACCTTCTGCATCAAGCACTATTTTTTCGTTTTCTGTACTGGCATTTACCTTAATCAACGGACTTTCATATACTCGCATGGATACACCTGGTAAAGTTGTTAGCAAAAATGGAAGACTAATTAGAGACTTATTAAAATAGATAGAAGCTAGTAATATTATTTTCATTATATAGAGGAATTCAATAGAGCTACAATTCATTTTTCAGGAAGAGCTGAGTAATTAAACATTCTCAAGCATATCGATAGTTATATAATCTGTAATCTGAAAAAGTTTATCCCTTGCCGGACATGCTTTGACTGTCACAAGGGTTTCTTTTGCTGCATTAACACGAAGTTTTACGGCATCTATGGATTTTTGTACTGCTTCTTCCTTTGACATACTCTTCATGTATACATGAGGCAGAGTTTCAGATGTAAATTTTGATTCTTTGCCTTCGACTACTTCCAGAAACTCAAGAATATCGTCAACAATCTGGTATGCAGTTCCCAAGCAATTTCCGAAGAAACTAAAACGACCGGCCAGGACTTCATCAGCCCCTCCAATATATGCCCCAATAGAAGCGCTGATCGCAAATAGAGAGGCCGTTTTCTTGTAAATGCACTCGAAATAGTTGCTCTCCTCGAAATTGTTCTTATCGAGTCTCAGATCGAGAACTTCTCCTTCAGCCATGTCCATTCCTGCTTTTCCAAAATCTCTGACTACTTTTTCCCCATAAGGAGAAATAAACTCAAAACATTTTGCAATTAAATAGTCACCACAAAGAAGCGCCTTAGAAGGGCCAAATTTTTCAGGGGCTGAAGGCAGATTTCTTCTAACAAGCCCCTGATCCAGCAGGTCATCATGGATGAGGGAAGCCGAGTGCATCATTTCAATAGCAAGAGCTGCATCGAGGCTCTGACGGTACGAACCCGAGCAGATCTCACTGGATAGAAGGAGAATAATTGGTCTGATTCTCTTTCCTCCGGTATTACAGACATGCTCGACCATTTTTTTTAAGCTGGACTCATTCATTTGAGCAATGAAGTTATTTATTCCTAATTCGACATATCTGTATTCTTCCCACTCTTCAATATTCATCAATATTACTCCGTATACTTGAACGGGCATCCGATAACGATCTTATACGACTCAAACTTAAGTTCAGAAACACAGCTTAGTAAATATCTACTATTTCCTTCAACAAGGTAAGAAGGAAGCTGCCTGTATATTCTAGATGAACCTTCAAGTTATCATTGTTTTCGTCCCTTAGTTCAAAAACTGTCATTGTGGGGCCATCTCAAGATTCCATATTAAATAATTTTCTAGAATTTACTTTTATTTTCTGGGATTTTGTAATTAATTATGAAACTTTACTTTTGCCCGACACACCAAAACACACACGCCAGAAAAGACCAGCAGTAAGAAAAAGTGCGAGCAGTATTTTCTTTTGTATTCGTTTAAAACTCCGTATAACGCAATCATTACATTAACTTTTTGTTAAGCTCTGAATATTTATAAGTTACAAAATGAGTATGCAAAATATTGGAAGAAAACTTGACCAAAAATCTCTAAATAGAGACCAAGTAAACTATGCCCAGAGTAGAACCACTTTCAGGTCACGCAAAAATTTGCATTCTTATAGAAGAGATATCCATAAGATATCGGAGAAACATCCTGATAGAAAACTGAAAGAAAAAAATACCCATCCAAGAGTGTATAAAAAAATAATGTTTGTTTTTCCACTAAGACAATAAAATTACTTTCACATTTATACTGTCGCGTATCTTCAAATGTTAAATAATAATTTTTTGAAAGATAGACACAGGAAAAAATGTGCTTTTATTAAAAAATTATAAAAAATAGAGAATTTAACAAGGAATCAGAGTAATAAAATAAGATTATTAAGAGTATATTTTTTTGAATATACTCTTAAATATATGTGTTCAAAAAGTCCTTCTTACACAAAAGGGAGGTTGACAATAAGATATAACTAAGCATATAAAATTAAGATATATAACAGATCAATGATATAAACGGGAGTTTATACCCATTAATGGCAGATTTTATAATTATATCTTATTCTATCCCTCTATCAGACAATTTGAAGCAAAGGACTGTGATTAATTCGTCCAGCTATTATATTTAAAAAATGCATGTGTAGAGGAGGTCATTATAATATTTTCAACTGCGGACGCCACTAAGCCAGAGAATATGTAGAGATAAATTTTCCGTAGAGCTCTATTAAAAAGGCTTGTGGAGCTTGAGTAGCGAAAAGAATATATATAACAAATACCTCTAGATGTGTTGCAGTTTGCGTTGATGGTCTAGCGGCTATGACTTGGGCCTTCCAAGCCCAAAACCCGGGTTCGAATCCCGGTCGGCGCATTTAATTTTTCTTTAAAAATCTAAATTGCTCTTTTTATTTTTTATATTAAACTAAATACATTAAATGAAATCGAGCATTAGTGCGAGGGTTGCCCAGCCAGGTCAAAGGCGATGGGCTTAGGACCCATTTTCGTAGGAATTCGTGCGTTCGAATCGCACCCCTCGCATATATTTTCAGGGATAGATACGATTTCTAAAAAATATCGTCTTCTCCTACTATGATGTTGTTCTTCTCATACATGTATCACTTATGTTATATATTAAAGAGTTTTTAAGAAAAATGGAAAGAGTCGGTTTTAGTAGTATCAACCGTAGAAGATATATTAAAATTGGAAGATATATTTAAATCGTAAGATATATTTAAATTGGTGGAGAAAACATACCTTAATGGGGGGATTTGCTTAGTTGTAGGAAGCATTCTGCCTTGAAGTCTGCCTTGAAGTACTTTCTTTGCCTTACTTTTAAGTAGAGATTACTATAATTACGGATTAACAAAAAAGTAACTATACAGATCTCTAAACAAAAAATAAGTAGAAGATAATATCTGTTGAGGAGGGGAGATAATGAAATTTGAAGATTTATTTGGATTGAAGGACGAAGTTGTCATTGTAACAGGCGGTGGGGCTGGAATTGGACGAGCTATATGTCATTTATTTGCAAAAGCTGGTGCTTCTGTTGCTGTAAGTGATATAAATACTGAGGCAGCATACAAAGTAGCTGATGAGATCAAAGCAGATGGCGGAAAAGCCTTTGGAAAATCCTGTGATGTTGGAAAAGAAGAAGATCTTGTAGATCTTGTTGATGAAACCATTGAAAAATTTGGAAAAATAACTATTCTTGTTAATAATGCCTCTGGCGGAGGTCCTAAACCTTTTGATATGCCTATGGATGATTTTATATTGGCATATAAAATAAATGTTTTTGCGAATTTCAGATTGAGTCAATTGTGTGTTCCTTATATGGAAAAGATAAGGCATGGGTGCATTTTGAATATTAGTTCTATGGCCTCCGAAGGCATAAATTATAATATGACCTCATATTCATCAGCAAAAGCCGCTGTCAATCATCTTACTAGAAACATGGCTTTTGAGCTTGGCCATAAGGGTATAAGGGTCAATGCAATAGCTCCTGGAGTCACTATGACTGAAGGACTTAAAGCGATTTTAACACCTGAAATTGAAAAAAATATGCTCAAAAGAATTCCGCTTGGTAGATTAGGCTATCCTGAGGATATTGCTCAGGCTGCTTTGTTTTTATGTTCTCCTGCGGCTTCCTGGATAAGCGGACAAGTTCTAACCGTCGGCGGTGGAAGTGGTGGGAATGTTCAAGACTGGACGGGTTAATTATTTTTGTAATGTTTAGTTTAAAACTATGACTGTCAATATACAAAGTGATACATTGAACAGATCTGTTACTAATAATGGAATAAATGTTATACTCTTGCTCAGAATGTTATACTCTTACTCATGTACTTTTTCAGCAGCAGAAAGCATATTTGTAAAATAAATAGTTGAGGTTTTTTATCCGACCTTCCACAGATATATTCGAAAAATAACATTTTTCTTGTTATCTTTATTGGAAAACTATTGGAAAATCTACAGTTATTATTCCAAAGTGGTATGCAGAATATGTTGAGAAATGTTCATTTTCCAGTGCAAACAGTATGCAGAATAACTAATGAAAGTACAGTTTCTTTCAAAGTCATAAAATGAGAATGGATTCCGAACAGAACGAACCTTCTTCATGTTAGGGATATTCGGATTGGTGGAGAAAACATACCTTAATGGGGGGATTTGCTTAGTTGTAAGAAGCATTCTGCCTTGAAGTCTGCCTTGAAGTACTTTCTTTGCCTTACTTTTAAGTAGAGATTACTATAATTACGGATTAACAAAAAAGTAACTATACAGATCTCTAAACAAAAAATAAGTAGAAGATAATATCTGTTGGGGAGGGGGAAAATAATGAAATTTGAAGATTTGTTTGGATTGAAGGACGAAGTTGCCATTGTGACAGGTAGTGGAGCTGGAATTGGACGAGCTATATGCCGTTTATTTGCAAAAGCTGGTGCCTCTGTTGTTGTAAGTGATTTGGATACTGAGGCAGCATACAAAGTAGCTGATGAGATCAAAGCAAATGGTGACAAAGCCTTTGGAAAATCCTGTGATGTTACAAAAGAAGAAGAGCTTGCAAATCTTGTTGATGAAACCATTGAAAAATTTGGGAAAATAACTATTCTTGTTAATAACGTTGGTGGTGGAGGTCCTAAACCTTTTGATATGCCTATGGATGATTTTATATGGGCATATAAACTAAATGTCTTTTCGGGATTCAGATTGAGCCAATTATGTGTTCCTTATATGGAAAAGATAAGGCATGGATCCATTTTGAATATTAGTTCTATGGCTGCCGAAAATATAAATGTAAATATGACCTCATATTCCTCATCAAAAGCCGCTGTCAACCATCTTACTCGAAATATGGCTTTTGAGCTTGGCCCTAAGGGCATACGCGTTAATGCAGTAGCTCCTGGAGCCATTATGACTCAAGCACTTGAAACAGTTTTAACACCTGAGATTGAGAATAATATGCTCAAAAAAACTCCACTTGGCAGATTAGGTTATCCTGATGATATTGCCCAGGCGGCTTTGTTCTTATGTTCCCCTGCAGCTTCCTGGATAAGCGGACAAATTCTAACTGTCAGCGGTGGAGGAACTCAAGAACTGGACTAATAAAAAGAAAATATTAATGTGAAAACAATCAATCACATCCTTTAGGAATAGATTATCTCAGAATTTTCACGCTTACTTTTGCAAATGACTGCTCAAAATAGTCTCAACTTTTCTTCAATTTGAAAAAAATGGATGTTGAATTGCTATTGTATCGCCTATTGAACTTTCAAATAGTTTTGAATCTGCGAAATCATTTTAGGATACAACAATTCACAAAATAATTGGGTCTATTATAGTATTAATAATTGGCTCTTCGTTATTTTGAGTGAGTAATTACATCAATTCCCCATATGGAAATAGCATGCATAAAATTGATCCATGTGTTGTTAAAAATCACATTCAATCTCGATAATTCTCATTTAGACCGGCCAATTTTTTAACTAAGTGATTATTCTCAACCCATGAAAATCGAAGAGCCAATAAGTTATGCTTTTTAGGATGAGATCCCGATATAAATATTGTGAAGTTCCTTGGCGACATCCTCAGCGCTATCATATTTTCTGTCTGGAAGCATGCCAAGTTCCTGCAGTATATCCGGGATCGCTCCACTCTTCCTTTCTTGTTCAATAATGTCTTTCCTGTTTACAGGAAAATCTATATTTGCTAATATTTTCTGAATTTCCATTGGAAGTTCTTTAATACTTCCATCCTTACTATCAGTTTCCACGATATCCCCTTTGCTTTTGTTTAGTTTCCTTTAAACTCCTTGACAATATCCGTAGCTTTTGTATACTCCTTCTCTGGAGTTATTTATACTCCACAGAATATCGTCGCGCTATTTTCCTTAGCACTTAACAAAATCTTCCTTCTTTGCAGCAAAATCAATACTTATTAAAGCTTTCTGAAGGAAGCCGAACTTGTCAGTATGAATATATGTTGATTTACTATATGAATGTTAACATTTATTTATAAAATTATGTTAAAAATTAGCAAATAACAAAATGTTAGTATTAATATATAATATATTTTTGTAAAAAAAGTTACATATTCTGAAAAAATAATTAATTTTTCTCTTTTTGAGCTTAAATTCTTGAGAAGAATTTCCAGCATCAAAAGAAATGTTTTCAAATAATATAATTAAGTATTTATTTATATAATTAATATAATTATACGATTTGGGGGTAAATCCATAAAACATGCGGAAAGTGAAAGGTATGAGAGCAAGTGCCAGCAGTATGCAGGATATATTAAGAAATGTACATTTTCCAATTAGAAAAGAACAAGTTTTAGAGCATGCTAGAAAGCAAAATCTTTCCGAAGAGGTAATTAAACAGATAGAAATGATTCCCGACGAGGAATACAAGTCAGCTGACTCCCTTATGCAAGCGATAGATGCAGCCAGCCAAAAAATCGGTGGGGGTGGAGGAGGAAAAAGCCAGTCATTCGGTGGAACCGGAGTTGGTGAAACTGGAGAAGGTGGTCCCTCGTCAGGAGGAAGTAGTCAGGGTTTCGGAGGGAGAGGAGGAGAATAAGCAAATTCCTCCAGAATAGTCATTGACAGATTATTTGCATCGGATTTGGAGTATAAAAGAGATTGGACTTGCCCCCAGTTAATAATAACGGCCGATTTTGCAAAGTTACAATCTAAATTAATTCTGAATAAAAATTAACAGAATATAGATCTTTGGTCTGTAGATCTTTAGTTTTTTGATTATGATTATTCAATCTTTGATCTCGATCTTTGATTTTTTATGTTTAATAATATTATTTTTGATTATTCAATTTTGACATTAGATCTATGACACTCAACTTTTGATGATTTCAGGATTTCTTTGTCGAAATATTCACAAATATTCTAGAGAGATACATTTTTGCCCTGCAAAATATCTCTCTGAACCTGTGTACTCGAAAAGTTTTCCATTATCCAGTACGGATATCGAACCATGTCCGCAGCAGATCATGCATTTTCGGTTTTTTTTGGAGAGCTTATTATCAATCTCTGAAATGAGGGAAAGAAGAGCCTGTCTTTCCTCTCGTGCAAGCTTGCTGTCAACATTCACTGATGTCATAAGATAATCAGCCAGAACATTATATTCCGTTCTCTCAGGGCTCAAGCTTTTGAAATTGATCATTGCGTCTTCAGGAAAGAGCAGCCCCTCTTCAGGACAGAGATAGAAGATTTCTCCATGCATGTGCCCGCCCATACCTGCAAGAGCTTCGAACTCCAAGTCACCAATAAGAAAACGAGCAACAATAGGAAATTCACCCCGTTTTTCGATTGTTTCATCTAATAAGGAGACTTCTGGAAAGAGAACTGTATTTGTAGGAGGAGTAAACCTTGAAAAAAGGTTAATTATCTTCGTATAAACCTCTTCCAGAATACAATCCTGGTTGCTTGATCCATAAGCTCTGCTGGTTTCCCGCGTGATCAAAAAAGTTTCGCGATTAAGATAGGATGGCGCGGGAAAAAAACCTGCAGCTCCACAATGATCAGCATCGGCATGGGTAATATAAATCCTTTTAAGCCGGCTCAAATCCCCAAGTCCGTAGTGCTGGAACATATTCACAATGTCCTGAAAATAAATTCCATAACCAGTGTCAATCATGACCCTTTCGGAAGAAGTATCAAAGAGATAGATGTTTCCCCCACAGGGAGGTTGAAAACAGAAAAGTTCAATATCATCCTTTATTCTGACTCTCTGCACGTCGGCATAAAATTTGTCTCCTGACGTCTGGTTAAGGCATTCCCCTACTTTCAAAATGCTCTCAAAAACCTCAATAGGGTCTTTCTGAAGGTTTGAGAGTTCCTGAGTAATATGATTAATGTCATGCAGGAATCGCATCAAAAAAGCATCTTCGGCGCTCCCAATAAACGATCTGAGCTTCTGCGCCAAGCGAAGGTAAAATACCGTATCATCAAGCTTCTCCCCGGTTGTATCATATTCTAAAATCTCTAGCCTGTATCTGGACTTAAGCTGATTCAGAAGGGCATCTATCATGTTAGGGTTCTCGATGTGAAGACCTACAACGAGCCTTTCAGGATGCTGTCCCCGATCATCAAAATCAAGATAAGTAATGTTTGATCTCGATGAGGTTATATAATTCAGGAATTCAAATAAAGCACCAGGACAATTCGGGAGGTAAACGTGGAATTTCAGAAACGCTACTGACTGAAGGGAAGTCTGGAGATATCCTATTTTTTCAAGCTCTTCACGGATTTTTTCATAAGCCTGCGGAAGAGCCTTCACTTCAAAAAAAACAGTATGTGTATCTATCCTGCGGTCGTACTGAATCCTGTTAATATTTCCCTCGTAGCGTGTGATAATTTCGGCTGCCCTGTGCAATGCCCCGGGTATATCAGGCATGCAGGCAATAAAAGAGAATTGTTCCATTGGATATCCCCTTATTAAACAATCCTATTTTTGATAATTAGATAAATCCTGTTTTACCTTAAGCTTTCCTGCTGTACAGAAAATAGAAAATTGAGGGTTAAATTTCTAGTATAAAGGCAGAAAGTCCTAGAGTTTCAAAAGCTTCACTGATCTCTAAAAGAGGATTTTTGGTTCTATAGAAAAGATGAGAGCTGCATTTACAGTCTGTGCACCCGAAGCCGGACACCGAATTCCCTCCAATCCTGCTGGCAAGTTCACATTCAAGCCGCGCAGAAGTAAATGCATAAACCGCTGAAACCAACCTGAAAGCATGATTCAGATGAAGATAATCTACGTGCCATTTAGGATTTCGATCTCGATTCTGAGATAGATCGATGTGTCTCTTTACCCTTTTAAGGCCTCCTGAACCCAGAGCCGATCCCACATATATATGAAATCCCGGATAGAAAGAGAACTCGCCCTTTTTGCCTACCTCAATATTACAGGCTTGATTTTGGAATATCAAACAGTAGACGCCTTTTCCGGAAAAAATATCTTTTTCAGAATAATCATTTTTTTCAGAGTAAAAACTTTTCTCGGAATATCCACTTTCTTCGGAAAAATTCATTTAGATACCTCAATTTGACTTCAAGACCTCAGCTTAACTTCAAGACCTAAACTTAACTTCAAAACCGCAATTTAATTTCAAGACCTGGATTTAATCTCTGAAAGCTGAAAATATTTTTCAAGCAGAGGACCGACCATTTTCTCCAGTATTTCTTTCTCCTTAAGCGCTTCAATCCAGGAAACCGGTATGGCTTCAATTCCCAGCCTGGCCCCAAGAATACCTCCTGCCACGCTCGCAACCGAGTCTGAGTCTCCGGTAATATTCACTGCGGTCTGTACTGCTTTTTTGTAGTCATTTGGATAGCGTAATATGCAGAAGTATGCAAGGGCAAAAGTTTCGTCTGCATACCAGCCCTGCCCGAGTTTCTTCAAACCTTCTTCATCTTCAATGCCACTATAAGCCATATAATAAGAGTTTTCCAGTGCCTGAGTGAACTCCTGAGAGATTCCCTGAGTTACCTCAAGAAGCAGTTTAAACATTTCTCTGGGTTCCAACCCGTCAAGGATCAGTTTAACTGCGTATGACCCTGCGATGGAAGCAGCTTCTGAAACTGGATGGGAGTGAGTGATTCGGCCTGAAATCTGGGCAACTTTAATCAGTTTTTCAGGGTTATTCCTATAAACAAAACCGATGATTCCAGCTCTCATAAGGCTTCCGCAGGTTTTGGAGCTGATTCCGGATTTGCTCCAGGGAATACCATCCTTAAGGCTCAGGGCTGCTCCTCTGGTAGTCGCCCCAGCACCCAGGTCAGGCTCATCCAGCCAGAGTACAAGTTCCTCTGCTATCTTGCCCATAAGCTCAGGAACTTCAAGTTCTGCTCCTCGAAGCAGACCCCTGGCAAGTACAAGCATCAACTGGGTATCATCAGTCCAAGGAGAACTAGGAAGGAGTTCAAGGATTCCTTTTTCCCCATACTTCATTTTTATTTGCTCAAGGGTTAGATGTTCTACAGGGCGCCCGAGAGCATCTGCGCAGGCTGTACCAAATAGGTAGCCGCGGAGTTCTTTTTCGAGATAAGGAGAGTCCTGTATATTTTCTGTCTTCATCGTTCCACTCCATTCATCTCTTAGTTACACGTTTAGATACTATCTCAATATGTGATTATTTATATAGAAATGAATGATCCTTATTTTTTAAATTAAATATTTTTTGATCTCTCTTAAAAGTTTCAGATAAAAGTAAGATTTTATGACCTCATTCCAAACTCAAAAATTAACCTTGAATCCTAAAATGGGAAAAGTATTTAAAATACTGCCGTATTGAGAAAATAAGTAGTATTTTTGTGAGTATTTGCGAAATGTCATATATAGCTTTGTGATTTTGAGCTTATTCAGATTTTGACAGTTTACGATTAAAAAATTACCCAAAAAGTATTGTGACCTACTATAACTTGCATTATAATAAAAAACCAGAATAAATACTCTGATGTTACAGATCTATTTAGATTTTCGATATGCACCAATGACTTTTAGGTGGCATTTAATACAAGTACTTTCTAATTTTCACTATGGAAGTTTTAGTTAATTGTAGTTTGCCAAAATTAATGAAAATGCTTTAAATACAGATAAACAGCCTATGATTTCTTTTTTAGCTAAAAAATTACATCTAATGCCTTTAAAATATCACCGTTAAAAAGAGCTTAATACAGAATTCAGCGAAGAGACTTAACTAATATTGCATCTATTTAGGAAAATCACATTTTATATGATTTTTTCCGCAAAATTGCACAAAATTACAAATATTAATGATGTATTTAAAATTCAAATCGGGTTTTTTCCTTTAGTTTCGGATTAAAAATCTCTATAATGAGAATAAACAGCATAAAATTTCATTAAATTGATTTTAAATTGTCCTAAACACATTTTTTTGCAAAATAGACAATTTTATCAAATATTATTGAAAATAAAGAAATTTGGTGGAAAATGGCAAGACCTCAATTAATTAATACTGTTCGTAATAGAGTTCCAATTACCGTAGCTGTAGTAAAGATGTTTTGTATATTGTAGTAAGTGGGGCCGGAATCAAGTTTCATCCAAGGTTTATCTACATTTGAATAAGAGCCAATCCGAAAAGTCAGTAATGCATATTGAAAAGTTACAATAGGTTTATAATATCAACGTATCCGTTCCAGTTTTGCATATGCATATTGTAAAAGTGATAGTAGTAACCACTTTTCAGATAGGTCCTAAGTGCATAAGCCTAAACTCATTTAGATAGTAATATTTCAACGTTCGATTACTTATTTGGTAAGCGTAGTTTAGTAAGTTGCCTAATAGAAGACTGGAATTTAAGAACATCTTCTTGAGTCAGCATAGTATCCAATCTACCTTCAAGCTGTTTATTTATCTCCTCTGTTAAACTCTTGCTATCGCGTGTCACCAGATCCATTGGTGAAGTAATACCAATTTGTACCAGAGTAATAGCTAAAGAAGGCGTGACATCTGGAAGGGTGAATAATGTTGCACGATCAATTACGGAGTTGAGCTTAATGTCAGGAAGCATTTTCTGCACAGCACTTTGTCCTGCAGTATTACGGGTAATACGCAAAAAGTCCTCAACTGAAAAAACTCGTAATTCCTCTAACTGTTTAATAGCATTTGAAGGTAATACATCCCCCAGAGCAGATAGTGGTTTATCAGCTGACAGAGGTACAGACTGAGTTGTCCCTAGTACTGGCCGAACACGCAAGTGTATCTTTGTAAGTCCTTGATTATCTTGAGCATCATTAACTGTACACACTCGAAGCTGACCAATCTTGTCGACACGTAAACGAGCTGGAATTGTAATCTCCACTTCATCTAAAACATATGAACCTAGTTCGTTTGGGTATCTCGCTAGCTCATTTTGAACTGTCGCAATGCTTATAGCCAAGCCCTCTCCTAGTTCATGTAGTGCTATTTCGGTTGATTTTAAAGGTGTTTGCAACGTGGGTAATTCGATTTTTTTTTCCATAATATACTGCTCCACAACTGGTTAGGTAACCAGAAACACAGATTAATCAGGCACACTATAAACTTCGGGTAATGGTAAATATCGAACAGTCAATTTAAGATTACCAATACTTTCCATACGTGGTGATACCATAATATGCGTTTTGTTGCTAACATGATACTTTGATTGAAATTGTAATGCAAGAGGAAAATCTAGTCGATACTCGCTCCATACAAATGCACTTGGAGGAACGCCGATTTGTTGGTATCGAATTAAACTCTCACGGGCACGTTCATCTAACATGGATTGGGCTTCAACAAAGCCCCTTGAGATCCCTGCTAGAAGGTTTTGCATTGGTAAGCTTGCTTGAATTGTAAATATCACATTTTTTCACCATTCTAAAATTAATAGGAATGTATCGAAGTATTAGCAATATAAGACGTAGTAAAATATATTTATATCTAGCAAGATCGGTGGAATTTATTCCTTTTTTCATAAACTTGTTCTAAATACTTAATTAAAGCTTTTAGCAATAAAAATTAACACATTATTTTTTTCTATTAGTTTGTACTGAACTATCAATTTTTAAAATTAGTATCAATAGACCGATTTCTCATAAGGTGAATAGTTACTAATCTTCATTTATCTTATATTCTTATTTCTTGGTTTTACTTTAAAATTATAGGTGGGATGCTTTCAGCATCCATCTAGTGCAATTTAAATACTAACCAATACCTGCTGCGTGATCAAACCAAGCCAAGTTTTTACAGTTATTGGCTCTGGTGGTTTATCTTTGTCATAAGCACTGCCTTCCCGTCTTAATTCAATTTTCAGTATGCCATCATCACCTGTGTTACCATTCTTATTTTCTGTGTCATCACTATTCAAGAACGTGTAATTAATAAGAGGTTCGCTTATTTGAACAGAAATGTGCTTGCCTTTCAGTGGATCATTTACTACGTTACGCAATTCTACAGTCAAGGTGACTTTCCTCCCAATAGTCTCGCTATCTTGTTCCTCTCCTTTGATATTCTCACGCGGCCCAGCTGTTACTTTCATTCTAGGCCCTTTCTGAACAACAAACGGCTGTGGTGGTTTAATATCTGGACGAGGCTCAAGTGTGGCTTCCATATGAAGCCATCCAGCAGCTGCATTCGCTGAGAGTGAGGCAGTCTGTTCAAAACTAGTTTCTCCACTGCTGCTGGTACTTGCTCGCGTACCTAGAAGTTCAGCTAATTCTCCGCCCATTCCTTCTTCGGTCTCAGTTTTATATGAACCCTTAATATTGAAACCATTGGCTA
Organism: Methanosarcina sp. UBA289; assembly: GCA_002496565.1. Classification (GTDB taxonomy): domain Archaea; phylum Halobacteriota; class Methanosarcinia; order Methanosarcinales; family Methanosarcinaceae; genus Methanosarcina. The sequence goes on from DAKJ01000018.1 coordinate 283,892, forward strand.
CATTGAACTTTGCTACATACATATCAGCCCTAAGTATAACTTGTTTCCATTGATAGGCCGTGGGCATAATATATGTAACGAGAGGTAGTTTTTCTTTAATGGGTTTACCTTCTTCCATCTCTCCGTCATCATTAATTTTCTGTTCCCAAATAGCAACTACTTCAATATCCTTATCAGCTAGAGCGACTGCAGTAGATACTAATGTCTCATCTAAACTCTTCTGTGCTTCAGCTATCGCAGAACCCACTTTTGAGACAAAAGAGCCGAAAGCTGGCCCGCCATTTGCCATTTCGTCAGAGACAGCTGATTCAGATGCCTTAACAGGTGCATATTCCTCTGGCATTGTTTAATTTCTCCTATTATTTTCAAAGTATTTTCTGGTTCTTTCCTAATTTTAAAAGTGGTGGAATTTTATACAAACTTATCAAATCACTGTTTTCACTTCTGGATATTTTTGAGTTCATCCTAAAACTCTAAATTTGCCTCTTTAGTCTTGAGAAAGACTACGCACTGAAGTTAAAAAAATCAAGTATAACGGCTGAGTTTAAGCTTAAGCCTGAAATAACTATAGGCTTAAAGTCGTTGATTTTTCAATCCAACTGTGTAAGTCCCACAGCAATTTGCTGATGTTAGCATGCTAGTATAGAATACTCATTTAAAAATAGGTGATCCAGATGGCATGCGTTTGGTATGCGCATAATTTAGTTTGCATACGTATAGGAAAACTTTTGAATTAAATGAGAGGTATAAAAATGGGTGTAGTACTTTGAAAACGCATCGCATTTCTACAACGATCTCGCAAAAACACTGGGAATTGTTGAAAAAGCACACGGAAGAATTTGGAACACAGCAAAAAGTATTAGAACTCGCGCTGGAAAGCCTGGAAAACAGCTCAAAACAGAGTCCAGAGTTATCAAGGGAAGAGAGAATTTGGCTGACTCAAAAATCGATGAAAACGATATGTTCTATCCTGAAAGATAATTTAAAAGTACTATTGGAAACTGCTAATATTGAGATGTTTAATGAGTACTTGAACAAGTATAAACCCCTGGAATACACAATGGAGTACTACTTTCAGAAGCCTCTTAAGGAAATTAGTCTAAAAGAGCTCCTTGATGGAGTAGTTATTACGGGGGGTATGTCAAACTGGTTCGATACGATAGATTATACGGATGATGGAAACCATTATACGATGCTAATTACTCACAGTTTGGGACTTAATAATTCAAAAATAAACAAAATGGGGATTGAAAGCATGTTTGAAACTTATGGAGTCAGAGTTGAGAGTACAATTTCTGAAAAAACGATTTTTATGAAGATATTTAAGAATTAACAACTAGATTTTTAGATTTTTAAAATTCAATGTGTTGATTTTTTTAAGTTTAACTGTGGAAGTCCTAAATATACAACATCAAAAAAAGTCATAAAAATGAAAAATGCTCCGATGGGGATTTGAACCCCAGTCGCAGGAGTGAGAGTCCTGAATGATTGGCCGAGCTACACTATCGGAGCAGCTTGTTATCTTGTAATTATGCGTTGCCTCTAAGGCAGCATATCTTCAAGTAATTTATAAAATATAAACCTTTCGTCTGAATTTTTAAAAAATAGAGGGAATTGCCGGGAGGATATTATCCCATCCGGCAAGTTTAAGAAAATATTTTTAAAGATTTCCTTAAACTTAAAGGTTATTTGGTTCCAACCTTCAGATTTTGGCTATCAGAATGGCTTTATACAAACATAGCCTGGGGAATTGTGGGTTCCTCAGTATTTACGACCTTTTCGTGTGCTTTCAGGAAGTCTGCCATGGTAATCTGTTTACCACGCCTGCGAAGCACAAAAATTCCGGCTTCCTTGACGATAACGCTGATTTCTGCCCCGCTCATGCCTGTTGTGACTTTTGCGAGTTTCTCGAAATCCACATCATCTGCGAGGTTCATCTTGCGGGTGTGAATCTTAAGGATTTCAGCCCTTCCTTTCTCGTCAGGAAGTGGAACTTCGATAGACCTGTCAAACCTACCAGGCCTGAGGAGCGCAGGATCAAGCAGGTCAATCCTGTTGGTTGCAGCAACGACCTTTACATTGCCTTTAGGATCAAAACCGTCCATCTCCGCAAGGAGCTGAAGCATTGTCCTGTTGACTTCGGCCGAGCCGCTTGTTCCGTCATAAGTCCTCATGCTGCCGACAGCATCGATCTCATCTATAAAAAGAATGCTTGGAGACTTATCCCGCGCAAGCTGGAAAATGTCTTTGACAAGCCTTGAGCCTTCACCTACGAATTTCTGGACAAGGTCCGAACCCGACATCCGGATGAAAGTTGCTTTTGCCTGAGAGGCTATAGCCTTTGCAATAAGGGTCTTGCCCGTTCCCGGAGCGCCATGCAGAAGGACACCTGATGGGGGTTCAATTCCGAGATCCTCAAAAAGTTCGGGCTCGGTAAGTGGCAATTCAACGCTTTCCCGGACTTCCTGAAGTACGTCGTCAAGCCCGCCAATCATGCTGTAATCCACCCCAGGAGAGTTAATGAGTTCCATTACCTGAGCCCGAACATCGGCAGCCCTGCTGACTATAGAGATAATTGAGTATGCTCCGTTTACTGCAACTCTCATACCGGGTTCAATCTTTCCAATGCACTCTTCAGGGATCTGAGTAAGAACCTCCTGGTTATTCCCATGTTGCCTTATAAGCGCGATTTCCCCATTTACCTCAAGAATAGTAGCAATAAAGAGAGGAGGCTCGGTAAGTTGTTCCAGATGAGCTTTCAATTTATTGATTTCCTGAAGGTGCCTTCCCGTTGCTACACTTGCTTCAAGAAGCCGAGCCTTCATATTCTCATTCTGGATCCTCATGATTTCTATTTCGGTTAAGAGAGATTTCACATCTTCAGCATTGATCTTCCCGCATTCAAGCTGGAACTCTACCCTCGTTTTGATATCTTCCAGAGAAGATCTTATTGCACTGTCTTCTGACACTTGAAACCACCTTTTTTATCGCGTGAAATTGAGTTTATATCTAGTCTAAAGATTGGTTCATTCAGGAATTATTAATTTATAATAAAATGATTTGAAGGCAAACTAGCCTGCCGGATATATAACGCAGGTTCATGACCAGTTAATTAGTCGTAACCCGTTATCCGATCAAACTTTAAGCGTTTTTATTTTCCAGAGAGGTTATTCACCTATATAGTTTATCTCAGGGTGATTACATTTTATCCTGGCCTTTAAAGGATTAAAGCAAGAGTAAAGTCTGAGAAACGGGAAAATCAAGAATCCTTTCATAAAATCCCCCGTTTATAGTATGACTTACAAGTCAAAGGTTAAAATGACATTTAAAATGGTAATCTTACTTTTTACAATATAGGTTAAGATTAGGTTAAGATGTTGGAATTAAATACTTATATAAATATAAAAAGGGTATATATAAGTTCCTGCAACACCTGTAACCATTTTAATATCCTTACTACCTATTTAGTATCCCTATTAAGGACTTATGCAATTCTTTGATTAAATCGCTTTCGAACACTCTCTTGAGATTTGTTGATATTTGTATTCCTTTCAGTCATCATACTTCTTTTTTCTATATTACATGTGCTGTTGTATTTTCTGGATTTCAGCAAATTATCCAAGAAGTAACCAGACAGAAAAACTTGACTAAATCAAAAATGAACAGAACAAGAAATATACGTAAAAAGTTAGAAAGATAGATTTAATAATAAAAGCATTATATCATTTTACATGCGTACATCGCAGGATTTTCTAAAAGTAGGCACAGCAATCATATTTGTTGGTTTTACTATATTAGTATTAGGTGTAATTCTTACCATTATAGATCATCCTGCAAGCAGCCAGATGGGTGGACTGATAATGATTGGTCCAATTCCTATAGTTTTTGGATCTTCTCCTGAAATAACAACAAATATGCTGGGACTCGGGTTAATAATCTCAATACTCTATATATTATTCCTATGGAAAACTAAACATTGATTGATGGAAACATGCTTTTTTCGATTGGAGTTCTCACAATACTCATTGGATTTCTAGTGATTACAATTGGCATAGCTCTAAGCATGTACCAGGAATCCAGATCAACGCAGAGCTACTCAAGCCGGACAGATACATCCGGAAGAGCCCGCCGCTTTGAAAGCACTTTAGATTCTGAGAGCTCTCTCCATGAAAAACCCCCCTCAAGAAAAGTCGAATCCGAAGTCAAAGCCGGAGGAGTTATCATGCTTGGCCCGATCCCAATCATTTTCGGAAGCGACAAAGAAAGTGCGAAAACCGCTGCAATCCTTGCAATAATACTCATGCTTCTTAGCCTACTGATCCTCAGAGCCTCGTTCTTCTAAATCCTATTGCCGTCTTTTCTGTCGGTTTCAAAAAAGCTGTTTTGAGTCTGCCTGAAAAAACATTAATTCTGAGTAGTTCTCGACTGATTAAAGCGGCCTATATTATAGTCTCTCAGCTTCTGCATTATAATTTAGTCGTCTTGAGCGCAATCGTTGAGCTGCAACCGCTGAGACGCAACCGTTGCGCCGGTTGATCACGCCGTTGTTCGGAATTTTCAATTTAGCAAGATTTTTCGCTCAAGCCTTTTTTGAAAAGGCTTGTGATCACGTCGGATAGGGTTTGGGATAAGCTCCTCAAAATTAAACATTGCTAAGGATTTTCGCTCAAGCCTTTTTTGAAAAGGGTTGTGACCACATGATCCAAAGAGAAATTCAAATAAATGAGAACCCTATGCTAGTCGAAAATCAGTATTTCTTTCACTAAATTAGTCCTCTTCGCTTAGCTAAATATCTTCATTATAATTCAGCCCTCTTGAGCGAACGAAGTGAGCGAAAAGGGCACCGTCCTCCCGAGACGGGACTCGGGAAACAAAAAGTTATTAATGGTTAAGCCCGAATCAGGGCTTTATGTTTACGATAATCACAGGCTCGCAGTTCGGTGACGAGGGAAAAGGCAAAATTGTTGACCTTCTTTCAAAGGATTTTGACATCGTTGCCCGTTTCCAGGGAGGGAACAACGCAGGCCATACGGTGAAGGTAGGAGATGAGGTTTACAAATTGCACCTGATTCCTTCAGGTATTCTGCTTGATTCTAGAGTTCTGATAGGGCCTGGGGTTGTCCTGAATCCTGAGGTGCTTGCCGAAGAAATTGAGATGTTTGAGAAACACGGCATAAAAGTAAATGCTGAAAAACTCGGAGTCGATGCAAAGACAAGCATAATCATGCCTTACCACATAGAACTGGATGGGCTAAGAGAAGCATCCAGGGAAAAGAAAATAGGAACTACAAAACGCGGAATAGGCTATGCTTATATCGATAAAGTGGCAAGAGACGAATTCCGCATGGCTGAGCTTGTAGATAAGGAACGTTTTCTTGCAAGACTTGAGGAACTTGCTCCCCAGAAAGAAAAGGAAATAGCAGCACTGGGAGGAGATCCCAAAATCGTCAGAGACCCTGCGCTAATAGAAAGATATCTTGAGCTTGGAAAGCAGTTTGCTACTTATGTAACAGACGTTTCTAGGGAAATCAATAAGGCTCTTGATGAAGGAAAACATGTAATGGCTGAAGCTGCCCAGGGTACACATCTTGATGTTATACACGGAACTCAGAAATTCGTAACTTCTTCTTCTACAATTGCAGGCTCTGCATGTGCCAACCTCGGAGTTGGCCCTACAAGAGTAAATAATGTAATTGCCATAGTAAAAGCGTATATCACAAGAGTCGGTGAAGGCCCACTTCCCACTGAGCTATCAGGAGAATTGGGGGAAAGATTACAGAAAGCCGGAGGAGAATTCGGGACAACTACCGGCAGGGGCAGAAGATGTGGATGGTTCGATTTGCCTCTTCTGAAGAAAGCTATTGCTCTTAACGGATATACCGAGATTTCCCTGACCAAACTGGATGTACTCACAGGCCTTAACCCGATCAGGATATGTACCAGCTACACCTGCAAAGGAGAAAATCTTGACTATCCTCCTGAACTTACAGAGGATCTTGCTGAATGCAAGCCTGTTTACGAAGATCTTCCTGGCTGGGAAACTGACCTTACTGAAGTCAAAGCCTTCGAAGAGCTTCCGGAAAATGCCAGAAATTATGTCAAAAGACTGGAAGAACTGATGAAGGTACCCATTAGTTACATTTCAGTAGGTCCTGGAAGGGCACAAACTTTTAGAAAAGAATGAGTCTATATAGTAGACTTGCCAGGCCGATTACCTAAAAAGTAGAAATTAACTATAGTTAGAAATTAAGGTTAGAAATCAACTGTGATTATAAATTGGCTATATTAGCTGTAGTGGATATGTAATAAAGCTGTAGTGGATATGTAATAAAGCTGTAGTGGATATGTAATAATATACATATCCAATTCAGTTTATAGCGGAACAATTATCGAGTTTTTTATACATTTTCCAATTCCTTTAAGCCAACTTAAGCCAGATTATCTTTTTTCTACCACTGTAAATCTCATAGTGAACTCTGTGCCATTGTTCCTTTTCAATTCAAACTCCCCATCTAATTGATCTACAAGAGAAGTTACAAGCTGAAATCCAAGACTGTCAAGATTTTCAATTTCAAGATTTTCAGGAATGCCTATGCCATTATCTGAAACGGTTAGAGTGAAGTTAGTGCTTTTACAAGCTCCAGTTATGCTTTTTGCATATTCTTCGTTTTTGTCTCGATTGAGTTTAATTCGGATTTCTCCTTTATCTCTGTCAGGAAATGCATGCTTGAGAGAGTTAGAGACAAGTTCATTGACAATCATTCCTAATGGGACAGCAGTATCTATATCAAAGAAAAGATTTTCTTCCAGATCCATCTTTAAGCTGATCTCAGTATATCCAAGGCTGTATGTCTGGAAAAGAGTATTAGCGAGTTCCTTAATGTACGGCGAAAAGTTTAGTGTTTCGAATTTCTCACCTTTGTACAATTCTTCATGGATAAGAGCCATAGATATCACTCTATCCTGGCTTTCTCTAAAGGCTTTGAGAACCTCCGAATCCCTAATATCGTTGCGGTTTCTGAACTGTTCAGCCTGAAGATCAAGCAGGGAGGAAATGACCTGAAGATTATTCTTAATTCTATGATGGATTTCCTTTTTACGGGCAATCTCAATGTTTGCCAGACTTTCTTCTGCCTTTTTGCGTTCGGTAATATCCTGAACTATTCCTCTCATTCGAACAGGCTTATGTTTCTCATCAAAAAGAACTTCGCCTTCAGAATAGATTATACGTTCTTCTCCATCAGGTAAGATTATTCTATAATCAATGTGATATGGCTTTCCGTTTAATGCTTCGTTAATAGCATTATTTACATAATCTAAACCATCTGGGTGTATACGATTTAAAAATATGTTGTGGTTCAGTTCAAATTGGGGGTCAAGCCCAAAAATATGATATAGTTCATCAGACCAGTATTCCTCATTAGTTACAATATTCCAGTCCCAATTTCCAATATGAGCTGTTTTTTGAGAGTCAGCAAGACGTTCTTCACTTTCCTTCAACGAATTATAAGCTTCTTGAAGTTCAGCTGTCCGCTCTTTAACTTTTTCTTCTAAAGTATCGCGTGCTTTCTTAAGGGCATCCTCGGCCCGCTTCCTTTCAGTGATGTCCTGGTTGGTACCATACATCAAAACTACCTTTCCCGATTCATCCTTGACGATTTCACATTCACTCAACAAAATTCTCGGCGTACCATCATTGCGTATGATATTGTAGGTGATATTGTACTTATGACCGCTCTCAATGGCCTTCTGGATCTCCCTGTCGACCCTTTCCCGGCCATCGGGCACGATGAAGCTCAAGAACAGCTCATACGAAGGCTTTACTTCACCCGGCACCAGCCCATAGTTCCGGTACGATTGTTCAGACCATCTGATCTCATTAATAATAAGGTCCCAAGTCCAGCTACCAATCTGAGATATCTGTTGCGCCCTAGCAAGCTCTGCCTCACTCATTTGGAGGGCCTCTTCGGCCCGCTTTCGTTCGGTGATATCATGGTAGGTGCAAATTACCCTGTATATGTGGCCGTCTTCTTTCAGAACAGGTTCGGCACTTATCAGCATCCAGGTGAGCTCATTTGACCCGGGATTCCTCACGGAAACAAGCTGGCCTTTCACAGGTTTGCCGGTCCTTACTGCTTTCCGAACGGGATGATTGTCGACATCCAAAAGTTTACCATCCTCTCCATAGACTTCCCATTGACTCCAATCACGACTATTAATGTTGAGAATGTCGAGTTCATTATTCAGGCCGAACATCTGCATAAGTGACGGGTTGACTACCGCAAACCTGCCGGTTTCATCGATGAGCGCAACTCCGACCTTCACATTCTGGAGGAGACTCCGAAACTGATCTTCACTATAGCGAAGCGTTTCCAGCGCCGTCTTACGCTCTTCCTCCACTCTCTTGAGCTCGGTGATATCACGTGCGGTTGCAAAAACCCCAATAATCTTACCATTCTCGTCTCTATAAACTGAAGCATTGTACAAAACAGGAGTTATGTATCCATCTTTATGTTGAATCTCTAGAGAATAATCCCGAACCTCACCACGCATGAATACTTGCTGATAGACTGCACGAGCTTTCCCAGGTTCAGTAAAGTAATCTGAAAAATCAGTCCCAATCAACTCATTTCTGGAATATCCGGTAACCTTTTCTGTAGCATTATTTACATCGGTAATCTTACCATCACGCCCAATAGTTACCAGGGGATCCAGACTGGCTTCAATCAGGCTCCGGTTATAAAGGTTTGACAACCTGATAGTTTCTTCAATTTTCTTGCGTTCGGTAATATCTATGAATGCAGAAACGGATCCGCGTAACTTACCCTGTTCGTCGCGTAAAGGTCTTGCATTGCCCAAAACATGCCTTATCTGGCCGTCAGCTGATACGATATCCAGTTCGCAGTCATTTATCTCTATGCCCGTAGCCGACAACTGCGACGGCATTTTTGAAGATGGGATCTCTACTCCGTCCTTGAATAATTTAAACATCTCGGACTTCTCTCCCTCAGGGGCAGACTTAGAAAAGTTTGTACCTACAGGAACTTGTAACCATTCGCAGGAGAGCCTGTTACCTGTTATCTGAAGCGCCTGAGGGTCATGTGCTATGTAAACGGATACAGGAACTGCATCCAATACTACTGCCAGCTCATCCGAACGATCTCGCTCACGCTTCTCGCTCTCTAGCAGTGCGTCCACAACTGCATCACGTTCGGCCAGTGATTGAGATAGCTTGATATTGCTGTAGCTTAGTTGTGAGATCATATTAGCAAAAGTCATAAAGAAGGCCATGCTTGTATCCACAGCTTTCCTGCTAAGCCGAGGAACTTTTTCAAGAGCTTTTATGTATTCCTCCTCATCGAAGCCATATTGTCTAGCTTGAGACCGAAAGATCTCATAATTTAGAGGCTCGTCATCAAAAAAGAACTGTCCTGAGAAGATATTGCCGACGTGCTGCCCTTCTACCATAATTGGAGTTACTACGTCCCACATGTTGTTTTTACATTTATATAGCTTATATCCTCCCGGAGCAACGCCCGCAGTTAACTTTAGGTCACTTTCTAAGCAATGCTTGCAGGCTTCAGGATAAAACCTATGGAATTTTGTACAAATCTCCTGCCATCCAACACTTACCAGAATATTGCCTTTAAGATCAAGTAGGGCCATAGGGACATGAGCAAGCGTATAAAAGTCACTCATAAGGGACTGAATCGCTTTAGTATCAATAATCCTGGCAAGCTCCAAGTTTGCCTCTTCTTGAGTTTCACTTTCCTGAAGTTTTCCCTCAAGCTTTTTACGGCCACTTATGTCAAATCCGTAAATGTTTACGCATTCTTGTTCAGGCAAGAAGTGAAAAACAATAAAGTATATTTTTTTGCCCATAGTAATTTCTATTTTTTCAATACTTTTCCGGGAAATGGCCCTTTGAACAAAAATTTCGAGATGTAAAGGCAATTTTTCTCCGATACTCACACCCCAGTCATGCAATAAGGGCTCCCCCGCCTTATTGGAGTAAAGAATAACTCCATCCTTTGCCACACTGAGCACAGGATTCGAATTTATTGCTGAAAATTGCTCCGTTTTAGCTGTCATTATCCCCTTGGTCTCCCTCTCTTAAATGACAAAATTTTAGGCGACAAAATACCTAACCTAAATTCTAATTGTTACTTACGAACTGTTTCTTGATGTTATACTACTCTTTGTTGTACTATTTATTATTTCTTTGTATATAATAAAATATCAAAGAATTAAAGAAGTAATTTTTAACTTTAAAATAACTCAATAGTGGTATCTCTTGATATGTATTATTATGTTAGGTCTTCTTTCATTTATATTGCCTAACAATGTATAACCAAAATATAATATTTTTGGACTTATAAAAACATGCAATTGACACCATTAAATACTCGCTTTTGATTCATAAAAATATAGCAGCAGCGATACCGCATGCATAGGCCATCACGAAGACAAGGCCGTCGCCCGAATCAGAGACACTTTCAGTCTGGAATATGCATTTTTTCGAGTAATAGTCTCCTTCTTCCGGCATGTAGTTCGATTTTCAACGATCAAACACCTTATTTATTTCCCTCAGTCACAGGTTTCAATGTATAATCCAATAATAAAATCCACATCTGTTTTGTCATTTCGGCCTAATTCCATTCTCGCACTAATTTTTTCAACTCTTGGTTTTGCTTAAATAATCTAATTCATCGATATTTTTTAACTATGATAATGAATGTCTAGCGAGACGACCTTAAAGCATATCCGAAAAATGTTATAATCTATTGTAATTTTTAAAGTAAGCAATACACAATCAAGCTGGATCACAATAACTTTCAGTATGCCATTATTGACTTTCCCTATAGGTTCGAAGTGTCGTTTTCAGCAGACACATTCTTTTAAAAATCTCCATCACAAATATAATCATACTTACTATTATGAAAGAAATTAACCAGTTTTCAAATGAAACCGGATTTATACTTAGAAGCTCATGCATAAAAGGTATATGCATGGCAAAAATATGAAGTCTCTACATCAGAACAACACCTATAACCAGAAAGTAATTATTCCTAAGAGGCACTCGAAACACAGACTGATATTCTGAACGGCAGATGTTTTGAAAATGAGTGATATTTTATGGTGTAAACAGAGTCGATAAGAAGCATTAATTATACATACAAACAATAATGAAAACTTTAGAAAAAGGCATGTATTTTCTCTATCTTTTAAGTTAGATCCGAGACAAACGCTCTTTATTTTTCCCAAATGCCATTATTAAGGTTTAAAGGTTGACTTAAGCAAAAAACTTAACAAAAGCCTACATAGGTTTTTCTGATGTCAAATGGAAATCGTAAAAGTAATCCAAACATCCCTAATATTGCTCTGACCTTTTATGACGTTCTAGGCAGAGTAACCCCATACATCCTGATGTACTTCGAAAGTATGGAATTAAAGCCACGTTTTTTTGCCTTGGTTACTTGTATTGACAAAAATATTGTTGCTCAGGATTATACGGACAAATACATAACATGCAGAGAAATTATCAAATATGAAAATGCTGAGGGTCATCTAATTCATCTAATAGCTGTTCGTTCTTAGATCATCTAGATCTTCTTGGACTTACTGATGAGGAAGTTCTTAATAATGAATTGTCCAGAACCAAAAGTACAATCGTCAATTTGGTCGGAAAAAACCCAGTGTATTTCCTTCCTCTCCATGCTAGCATTAACAACAAGTAAATAACGTAGCAAAAGTGCTTGACCTCAAAACCGTTTTAGGGATTGTATCGGCTCTAGGCAGAGCTATCCCGGAATTACAGCAAAAGGGATTTTATTTTGTAACAATAGATGGCTTACTGGCGACTGGAAATCACATAATCCAGGATTGAAAATGAGATTTTCCTTTGTCTACTTTTAAATAAAAAGTATAAGTGAAGAGTACTTTACGTATACCTTCAAAGGATTTCTTAAACATATAAAATGACATTATTATTTAACAGCGGGCAGCATTACTACTACCAGAAAATCCTCCGTATAATCTCTCAGGACCTGATCCCCCGATTAATATTCGACTACTTATTTGTACGCTATAGGAGAGTATTCAATCCTTTTTAGGTGGAGGCAGAGATAGCGGCAAACTTGCAACAAAAATGGCATCTTTCATTGCCTTCCTGACAGATTCCACTACGTCCGGTTGTACGCCCGACTTGTTGGAAATAACGTCATCGGTGACGCCACTTCTTATACCGCAAAGGATGTCATCCAACTTTAGATAAGATAGACCGATTAACTCCTCGTTGGGCATGCTCATTCCGAAAAGGTCAGCGGAAGATGGCTTGTTTACGATATAATCAGGTACCCCAATGTGCTTTGCCAGCTGCTTTATCTGTGTTTTGTACAGATGCTTCAGGATGGAAATGTCGCTGGCGATGTCGCCGTACCGGTCGTATACGCCGATGCTGAACTCGGATAGATCGGTGGTGCCCACCAACAGATAATTCATAACGGTGGCATGAAAGTACAATACTATCATTCGCGTGCGTGTTTTGGCTGTCCCAAAAGCAACGAACTGGTCCTTGATCGGCATCGACAAGGATGATCCGGGGACAATCGTTGGGCTGAAAAGCTCGGTGGAAGGCTCCTTCCCAGCGATTATTCGAGCGCGTTCTGCGGCATGCTCTATGGCTGTCCTGTCCGATACCTCTTCGTGGGACATAAGGTCGTACGCGCCCAGATCTCTTATAATGGGGGAGATGTCGATCTTCTGGTGGGGTATGCCGAGACTCTTAGCTAAGTTCATAGCATCATCGGTATTCTGCGGGTCAGAGTCCCGCTCAGGCAGTATCAGGCCCATAACTTTGTCCTTGCCCAGTGCCTCAGCACACAGGTATGCAACCGTAGACGAGTCCAACCCGCCCGATAAGCCTACCAGCACGCCGTCCTTCCCAAAATTTATTACCTCATTCCGCACAAACTCCACGATGTCCTGCCGGGCTTTTTCCACATCAAATTCAAGACAATCCGCAAAGCCTAACTGTTCTCTTTCCACTCCCATCATAAAAAACACTTCAATATATTATTATTATCATTATCATCATTATTATTTCGCAGATAATATAAATAAGGTGAGCAGATTTAGGCTCTGTAGAAATTCTCGAAATTGTGCTATCTCACTGTCATTTTATATTTATCATATTACAATGTAACTCTTTATTTTACCCTATATATCGGGCGGCCACCGGCAAAAATAAGAAAAGAAGAATTGGCAGCTGCCATAAAATTATGGACTGATTTCCTGAAGATTTGTCTACAGGTTTGGAAGAAAGGCTTTTAACTAAGAGGATGTAATTCATTAATTTACTTACAGGATGAAAAGAAAAGTGAGAGAATAAACAAGCAGGCTAAGATCAGTCTACAAAATCCGTAATAAGCATCTGCCTCTCGTCTATTTATCTAAGTTTACTAAACTCCACACCAACCAATCTTATATCTTGCCTTTATAAAAATTCCAAGAGAAGTTAGATGACTGTCCTATTCATCACAAAATATCCAAATCCAAATAAGATAGTCTTTTAGCCTGTATAAGTGAAAAAATCCTCAAAAAGCACTGTAAGTATTATTGTCTTAAAGAGAAAACGATGCTTAATGAGAGAACTATACACACTCCCAACAAGCATTTCCAAAGCCTATATTATTTTGAATCCTCAGGCCCAACAATTGCAAGTTCATCAAGTTTTTGATATCCAAAAGCTTTTACTTCTCTGCTTTTTCTTTTTTGCCAGTGACCGCCCGGTATCTGCTGCTTTGCAGCATGCGGGCGTGGAGAGAGTTTATAAATATTTTAAAATGTTTTTTGATCGTGCACTATTAGTTAGTTGATATTAGTTCCAAAACATATTTAGTGGCGCATCATACCTTTTTTGCAATTCAGTAAGGTCAATAACATGCTTGATGCACGAAACATAAGGCATTTCTAGCACTGGGAAATAAATCATGAAAACATCAACCGCATAATGATGGACGACCAGTTTTTACCGAAGATATATCTTTGAAATTATTTGTTCATGAAATCTTCTATGTGTTTTACTCTATCCATCCTTTCCCTTCTTTTGTTTACGTTTATTTGAAGTTCCAAAGGAGGGACCTTTATCTCGTATCCGTTCCACTCTATAGTCTCAAGGTTCTGTTTTGCATACGGACCACAGTCTACTGGCTCAGGAATGTCCAGGATGTCTTGTGGTTCAGATGCGATATCTATTCTTGCATGCAGAAAAATTACCCCGAAATCCTTAGTTAACCATCCGTTTGTATCAACAATGGGTTCAATTAAATAGTCTGAGAAAACGTCGGTAATTTCTTCAATGCTCTTGGAATCAGTCATAATGTCTACATCATGAGGATTCATTTTTATGCCGCGAATACACGCAGCACAACTTCCAGTTAACCACCAGTTAATATCTGTCCCTTGAGTTCTCTGGCAAAACTCTTTTAATGCTTTTTCCCATGGAACAGGAGCTAAATAACCAAGTTGATCAAACATCAACTTTGCATTATCAAAATATCGCTTTTTTATCTTATCTAAATATTTAGCATCCGTTGGATAGATTTTAATGTATCCCTTGCCATCGTTTTCATAATAGCACATTTGCAAGATTTCTTCGTATTTTGGGTGGAACTCTGAAATCCTGAATATTACCTTCCCGTCTTCTTCTTCAAAAGACACTCTCATCTACTCAATCTCCTAATCCGATATAGTTTCTTAACCCTCCTAGAGCTCATTTAGAAAGGGTTATGAAAATATAACACTTACGGAAGTATGCACAATCCAGATAGTGATGTAACGAAATTACTATAAATTCTAACTCTAAATGACTTCATAACTCTTTTTGATTGGTACGGTGACGACATTCCCGCGCTTGGTGTAGATTTCAGTTGAGACTAACCGAAGTCGGCATAAAGGAATTAATTAGTGAATTAAATTTGGCGTTATTTCTCTTTTATAAGTCATAATATTGGATAAAATTCAATCTTATTTAAGTTTCAAAATAATTATAATAATTTATAAGATTTGATAAACTTTTTAGAAGAAAAACGATTTTATAAGTAGATAACAATAAGTAAATAATCATACATTTCTTTTAATTTACACATTTGAAGACAATTA
This sequence comes from Methanosarcina sp. UBA289, assembly GCA_002496565.1. Lineage (GTDB taxonomy): Archaea > Halobacteriota > Methanosarcinia > Methanosarcinales > Methanosarcinaceae > Methanosarcina. Next base: position 299,054 of record DAKJ01000018.1, read on the forward strand.
TAATTTTTTGGAAATTAATAATCTTTAAGTAATATATTTAGCATCCGTTAAATAAAAAATTTTATAATGAATAAAAAATTTTGTAATTTTTTCTGGCATTTTGGGATTTAAGAAAGGCATATCCTGCAAAATAATGAGAAATCATAGGTTTTTAAAATGAGTAAATCTCTCAAAATTTTAGAATATTTGTTACTAGTAACTGCAGGTTTGGCTGTACTTCTCTTTGTGGGCTTCTTTGGGTTTCTTATGTTAATGACTATTAATGATCAAGCCTCTTATTCTGGAGATACTGTTGATGTCGGACCAATTGATTACAATTCCATTGTCACAAAAGCAGAAAAGGCCGGATATGATCTCAGTGGACCTTATACCAAGCTGGATGAAGCAAATTTAATAGAACCGGGAAATGTTGAATCTCTTGAAGACAGGTTTAAAACAGACTACAGGGTATCAAGAATCGCTCTCTACTACAACTTAAATACATACCTCGAATTTACAAAAGATGAGAAAAATCAAACGCTTGTAACACTCTATAATTATTCTCATTATGATGACGCCGGTGATATTACACCACAGATGCCTTCCATGTTTCCGGAGGACTCCTGGATGCTTAAGATGCTCGGAATGAGTTTAGGACTTAACGAAACTGATTCTGGGGAATTTCTTAAAAAGCTAAAGAATGAGGCATCAACCCAGAAAGGGGTTCAGAAAGGAGTCGCGAGTCTGACTACAAAAGAAAATGTGGATTTTCCGGCAGTCTATGCTTATCTTAACCAGAGCAAAACAACAACTTTCATAGGGTCTGAAGACAAATTTTACAGAAGCGATACGAAACTTGGGTGCGTAAGATTTGTTATCCCCGAAACTACCATCACTCAGAAACATCATTTCAATAAATACGAGATCTATGTGAGCAGTTCGGGACTTATACGTGTAGATATTATGATGCCCATAGGCAGCGCCGGAAAAGAAATTTCTGAAGAAGAATACAGAACAGTATTCAGGGAAATGTTCGAAAACGTTGGCCTACCTGTCGAGAAGCTGGATGAAATCGAATTCAATTACACTCCAAGTATCTGGTGAGACCAATTTCCTCGTCTTTATCTTTGTTTATTGATGTTGCAGGCGGCAGGCAGCTACAAAGAGGAGTTTCAGTCCACAGGAAATAATGATGAGCCTTCTACGTCATTCGGATCCCCGTGATATTCCCGATAAATTACATACTTGCCTTTTGTCTTTTTTATGCACTTGGATCCAAGCCCATTCTTTTTCCACATCAATTTACGCTTTTCTGCATCTGATTTACAAACACCGGAATAGCTGAACTCATCAAGCATGAAGATTTTACCATTAAATTTTCGGAAAGTTTTTTGCATTGAAATCAATCCTGGAAATTCGCCCCAATCCGGCAGACTACACAGTACCTTTGATTTGGTGATTTAAATACCCAACAATTATCAGGCAAGCTACGAATAGTTAAATAAAAATGCCGTAATAACTATCTGGTAAGTTTTTACCCATAACTCGTATTCAGTGATTCAAGGTTAAATTATAAGCGTTGCACAGTGGGGTAGTGCTAAGCGTTGAGACAATGACCAGAATCAATTCAATGATTGCAGGAGCATTGAAGAGATCAGTGACATTCTAAGAATCCAGCTAAAAAGGTAGTTACTGATTTTGCAGGCTTATGCAATACGCATAGTCTCATAGTCTAATAATAAACCAGACATGCACAGAGGTGATGAGGAATGGTAATATTAGGATGGAATGCGGCTTCGGAACAATATGACCCGCTCGACATGCTTGACCAGGCTGTTGCTGCCGAAAAGGCGGGTTTTGAATCGATCTCCGCAAGTGATCACTTTCATCCCTGGGACCCATCTGGAGAATCGTGCAATATTTGGACGTGGCTGGGCGCGGCTGCTGCGAAGCTGAATGGCATCGAGATCGGAACCGGCGTCACCTGTCCCATATTGCGCTATAATCCGGCGATCCTCGCCCAGGCGACAGCGACCGTCGACAGGATGAACAAAGGCGGTTTTTATCTCGGAGTCGGCACCGGGGAAGCGATGAACGAGTACCCGACTACTGGGTTATGGCCTGGCTATGATAAACGCCAGGATATGATGCGGGAAGCCATCGAACTGATGCGATTGCTTTGGAGCGGGGACGAGGTGACCTTCAATGGGGAATACTATGTGACGAAGAAAGCAAAACTGTACACGATGCCCCGGCGGCGCATCCCCATATACATCTCGGCGCTCGTCCCGAACAGCGCGTTCTTCGCGGGATACTACGGCGACGGTCTGATCACTGTCACTAACCCGCCCGAGGTAATGAAAGCAATTGTCGATAACTTCGAGGCTGGTGCCCGGAAGGCTGGAAAGGATCCAGAGAAGATGCCAAAGCAGGTAGAAATATGGGTGGCTTACACCGACGACGCGGATGCCACTGCAAAGGTATTTAAGCAGTACTGGGCCGGCACAATGATCTTTGCGACACATCTCCAGAACATCTATACGCCGGAAATGGTGGCCATGAACGGAGCGGTCGTGGGAAGCGACGTGATCAAGAACCGGCAATGCATCTCCAGTGACCCCGACGTGCACGCGAAGTTTGCACAACGGTTCATTGATGAGGGCTTTAACCGGCTTTACTTTCATTCGGCGGGCCCGAATCAGTACGAGTTCATCGAAGGATACGGACGAGATGTGCTTCCGATCATCCGGAAAATGAACCGTCCGAGGGCTGCAGCCATTGTATAAACGGAATCATTGTATAAACTGGATACTTGATTGTGAGGAATTTGCGTGCCCGAGCCTTCCGAACAAGAGGAAATCCATGAAGCATGGGACATATACAAGAAGCATACCCTGTCCAACAGCATTATCAACAAAATGGTCATACGGGACGGCGAGCTGACGCTCGTAATGCAAGAGGATGGCGAGATACCTATTACAGAAAATTACGGGTATGGTCTCTATTACCGTGATTGCAGGTACTTGAGCGGTTTTCTCATAAGACTCATGGATACGCCTCCTACGCGGGTTCTGTCCAGTGACGAGAGAGGTTTCAGATCGACGCTCATGGTCACCAACCCGGCACTAAAGGATTGTACGGGAACCACCATCCCTAAAGAAACGCTCCTCGGCACTCTGGCCATGGTCATACCGGGCTGCATCCGGCATAGCCAGATCATCCGAAACTTCAACGCATTCCCCGTGACCTTAAACCTGACTTATGAGTTCGATGCAGATTTCGCAGATACGTTCACCATCAGGGGCATCGCCCCTCCGACAACTGGGAAAGTGTTGCCGGCTAGGTTCGATGGTAAAAACCTTTACTTATCCTATGAGGGGGAGGACAAGCATCATCGCAACACAATCATCGCATTTGACCCATCACCCATGAGGGTGGAAGGGAAAGTATGCATCTTCGAGCTGAAGATAGCCCCTCGCGGGTTGCAGACGGTTAACGTGGAAATCTCCGTCGAGGAGATTAATCCTGGTCATGAACCGGAGCGACCAGTGAAAAATCCCGATCAGCGAATGAACCAGATTATGAGGTCCTACGTCGCGACCCTAGAATGCTGCGACAACATACCGACCAGCAACAACATTTTCAACAGCATCATGGTGCGCTCGCTTACCGACCTTAACATGATGCGCATGAGCCTTAACGGAGACGTATTCCATTCGGCAGGGGTGCCCTGGTATGACACATTATTCGGGCGAGATAGCATCATTTCGGCACTTCAGCTATTGCCGCTCAAGGCTGAACTGGCAAAAAGCACGCTGCTGGTAAATGCAAAGTTCCAAAGCAACAGATCAGATGACTGGAGGGACCAAGAGCCCGGAAAAGTGCTTCACGAGCTGAGGCTGGGCGAACTGGCTAACCTGAACCTGATCCCACAGACACCCTACTACGGCACTGTAGACGCCACACCTCTGTTCCTGATTCTCCTGACCGAATATGTGAACTGGACGGGGGATATCGAATTGGTCAAGCAGCTAGAAGGCAATGTGGACCAGGCCCTGAAATGGATCGATATCCACGCCAACATGGAAGGAAATGGCTTTGCCTACTATGCGGTGAAATCTCCATTGGGCATTTACAACCAGGGCTGGAAGGACTCGCCCGATTCGATCAGCCGTTCAGATGGAACGCTGGCAAAACAACCGATCGCCGTTGCCGAAGTACAGGGATATGTTTACATGGCTAAAAGAAGCCTTGCGCCACTGTTCAGGCAGCTGGGTCGGGAAAGCGACGCGTCCAGGCTGAAAAAGGAGGCTGGAGAACTGAAAGAGAGGTTCAACCGAGATTTCTGGATGAAAGACAGGCAATTTTTCGCCCAGGCACTGGATGCGGAGGGCATATGCGATGTGATATCATCGAACCCGGCACAGTGCCTGTGGACAGGAATCATCGATCAAAAATACGTAAAATACCTGGTAGACAGGATCTTCAGAGAAGACATGTTCACCGAATGGGGCATTCGCACATTGTCCTCTAAAGAGCAGCGGTATAATCCGCTAGGGTACCACAACGGTACGGTCTGGCCGCATGACAACGCGATAATTGCTATGGGCTTGAGAAAATATGGGTTCGTCAATGAGATGTCCTTATTGTTCACGGGCATGTATGAGGCGGCCAGGTCGTTTGAGGACTACCGTCTACCTGAGTGCTTCGGTGGGCTGACTCGCTCGGAATACGGCATCCCTGTGAAATACCCGGTAGCCTGTAGCCCGCAGGCTTGGGCTTCTGGGACCATGCCGTTTATGCTCACCGCCAGCCTGGGAATAGCTCCCGACGCCTTGAATAACCGACTTGTCATCAATAAGCCTCATCTGCCTTCATGGCTGGACAACGTGCAATTTAACAACGTCAAAGTCGGCAAGACGCAGACCGATCTGAATTTCAAACGCGTCGAAGAGGAGACGCTGGTCAATGTATCCAAGAAGAGCGGAGACATCAATGCGCTCATCGAGTACTAACTAGCCAGGAATTAAACGGAAAAAATTGAAGGAAGCAGGATTAACAATAGAATTAGGAGAGCATATGGCAAAAGTATCAATGTACACCATAAGCACCTGCCCGGTGTGCCGGAAAACAAAGGAATATTTCCGGGCCAGAAACATACCATTCGATTTTATCGATTACGACCTCGCCAGTGAGAGCGAGCAAAACAAGATAGCGGCCGAGATGATGAAGGGTACCGGTAATATCGGCTTCCCGTTTGTCAGGATCGGCGATGTTGTAGTCATCGGGTTCAATCCAGAGAGGTTTGAGCAACTTTTGAAATCTGAGGAGCTCGAACCAACAACCAGCCAGGCCTAACGAGATGGTCATCATGGCAGGAGACATGGATCTTTTTTCACAGTATCGGATGGGCGATCTCACGCTGCCAAACCGCATAGTGATGGCGCCGATGACCCGCAACCGCGCAGGGGAAGCCGACGTCCCGGTCTCACTGACGGTTACTTATTATGTGCAGCGAGCCTCGGCCGGTATGATCATCACAGAGGGCTCGCAGGTTAGCCACAGGGGGTAGGCTATGTGCATACGCCAGGCATATACTCTGAGCCACAAATCGCCGGCTGGAAGAAAGTTACGGATGCTGTCCACCGGGCTGGAGGCAGGATTTTTATCCAGCTCTGGCACGTAGGGCGGGTATCCCACGCCGACTTCCTGGGCGGCAATCTGCCGGTCGCACCATCCGCGCTGCCCGTCGAAGGCTTTGTCCATACACCCAGTGGAAAAAAGCCAATTCCTGTGCCCAGGGTCCTGAAGACCGACGAGGTGCCTGAGATAGTCAGGCAATTCCGACAGGCGGCTGAGAATGCCAGAACCGCCGGCTTCGATGGTGTAGAAATTCATGGCGCTAACGGCTACCTGCTGGACCAATTCCTGCGGAGCGGATCGAACAAGCGAACCGATAAGTACGGAGGTAGCCTTGAGAACCGAGCCCGTCTGCCGCTTGAGGTTACGAAAGCCGTCATAGAGGTATGGGGCGGCGACCGTGTCGGCTACCGCATCTCTCCGCACAATACCGCTCATTCTATGTCGGACGTCAATCCCAGGGAGACCTTTTCCTATTTCACCAGAGAGCTGGATAAAACGGGCCTAGGCTACCTTCATTTAATCGAGCCCATAGGAGGCCGGGCTGGGTTCGTGCCACCTGAGGCACGGCTTGGATCTACCCTGCGCAGGATTTTCGAAAGGACATTCATACTAAACGGCGGCTATGGACTTCAAAGTGGAAACGAGGCAATTGCCAGGGGTGAAGCAGACCTAATAGTCTTTGGAGTGCCGTTCCTGGCCAATCCTGACCTTCCAGAGCGTTTCATGCAGAATGCACCGTTAAACGAGCCGGATGTGGCCACCTTCTACGCGGGCGGCGAGAAAGGCTACACAGACTATCCGGCCATGGTCAATAGATAATGTGGCTCAAAGCACGTTAGTGTAAGGTATTCGAGAAATGAGAATTTTTATAAGCCAGTGTATAACCTATAAACATATCGTCTTTTCAAGACTTTGCAGTACTGGATATTTTATAGGACTTACATACTTTAGGTTCAAAATCAATATCAATTAGCATCACTATTAAACCGATACTTTAGACAGCTGAAGGTTTAATGCCGTTGATTATTCAGTTCAACTGCGTAAATCCTATTTTATTCAAATTATGTATATTTCGGAACGTAAACGCAATGTATGTTTCTTAGTGTTATACGCAATAATCGATTACTTTTAATATATTACTGATAAGTATAACACAATAGTCATACTTTAAAGAGAGCAGGATATTTTTCTTTTAGTGGTATGAGAAGTTCACTATCTATTTTTGCATTATATAGCGTTTCCACCTTCGAAAGTTGGTCAAGTGAGAGATTCTGAGCTCTTTCAAGGTTAACTCCTTCTAGTTTAGTTCCTAAAAGATTAGCTCCTTCAAGATTAGCTCCTTCAAGATCAGCACTATTAAGATAAGCCTCCGTAAGGTCAGCGCCTTCAAGATTAGCTTTTACAAGAATAGTTTCTGTAAGGCTAGCTCCGTAAAGGTTAGCTCTTTTAAGATTTACTCCGTAAAGGTTAGCTCCTTCAAGATGAGCCCCTTTAAGGCGAGCGCCTTCAAGGTTAGCTCCTTTAAGATGAGCCTTATTAAGATGAGCCCATTCAAGATCAGCCCTTTTAAGCTTAATTCCTTCAAGTTTAGCACCTTCAAGGTAAACTCCTTTGAGTTTAGCTCCTTCAAGATTAGCCTTCTCAAGATTGGCATTTTGAAGGTTAACTCCTTCAAGGTGAGCCCTTTTAAGAAAAACCCCATGAAGATCGAATTCTATAAGGTCAGTCCCTTCAAGCTTAATTCCTTCAAGTTTAGCACCTTCAAGTTTAGTTCCCTTGAGTTTAACCCCTTTAAGTTTAGCCTCTTGAAAGTCAGCTCCAAAAAGGTTAGTCATTTGAAGATTAGCCCCTACGAGATTAGCCCCTTGAAGATTAGCTCTTTCAAGGTTAGCTCCTTCAAGGTTCGCTTCTATAAGATTAGCCCTTTCAAGGTTAGCTCCTTTAAGGTTAGAACCTTCAAGCTTAGCCCTTTGAAGATTAGCTCTTTCAAGGTTAGCTCCTTTAAGGTTAGCTGCTATAACGTAAGTATCTTTTAGGTTAGCTCCTTGAAGACTAGCTTCTTTAAGGTTAGCCCCAATAAGGTTAGCCCCTTCAAGGTTCGCTTCTATAAGATTAGCTCTTTCAAGGTTAGCCCCTTCAAGGTTCGCTTCTATAAGATTAGCTCCTTCAAGGCTAGCACCTTTAAGGTTAGCTCCTCGAAGGTCTTTTCTCTCCAACACACCCATTTACAGTAATAAACTTTGAATTAAAATAAGCGTTACTATACTCGGAAGTATCTCTGTTCGGTATTTAGTATTAAAGTTGTATCGTACAAAACTGGGGTTGACCTACGGATTGGCTTCAGAGCTTACTGAAAATTTATCGTGCCCGTCATAGACTACATAGTACCTTACTTTTATCTTTATTTATCTATACAGGGAAAGTTGTCTCTTGGTGGAAGGCGGGGTAAGGACACAGCTACATTTGAAGTCACCTCATAATCTGTTAGTCCCAACATAACACAGCTTTCCAATGGAGATAATGGAAAAGAGGCATTTTAACATGAATCCAACCAGTGGCCAACACGAGGCTAAAAACGCTCCCTCCAGAGCACGGCGAGCCCTCAGCATCCTGTTAAGATCAGTGTTGGGTGGCTTGCTTGCGCTTTTAGCCGGGGGGCTAGGCTATATTACCGGAAACCTGTGGCTCTTCCCCAGCCTTGGCCCGTCCATTTTCATGATGGTTGAATCACCTCATATAAAGTCATCCAGCTTATACAATATGACTGTAGGCCACTTGGTCGGCATCATTAGCGGCTACTCCATTGCTATCATAACTGGTGCTGCTTACGTTCAATCTGTATTCGAGGTCGGCCATCTACAACTATCGCATGTTGTGGCATCATGCATTGCCATAGCGCTTGTAATACTAATTCATATACCTCTTAAAGCATCACACCCTCCGGCTGTTGCCACTACCTTTCTGATTACCCTTGGTAGTTTTAAGGCGACGTGGCACGATCTGTCTGCGATCCTGATAGGCATAGTGATAATAGCCATCGCCGGTGAAATTACGAGGCATATGATACTTTCCATGGAGCGCCGCGGCCTTATAGAAGTAATAGGGAGTGGGTAAGGATGATGTCAATTGATTCTATAGAATCTTCCGTTGACATATAAAGATTCTATAGAGCCTTAGGTTGATACCTAAATTCAGGCATTATTTCAACGGCGTTGTCTCACGCAATCTTAGAAGAGATAAGGTGCTATAAATGATTCCAACGCTCCGAAATAGTAAGCCCCCAAGTAATGATAGATCCAAAATTGTATAAAATAAAGTCAATGATTTGGGGACAAATCTTTTTTTAGCCCTTATTTTTCTTTTCATAAATACATCGTCAGTTTTACATCACATAGTGTCTTGTGGAATATTATACACGCTTTCCATCGTGCTTGTTTTTATCTCGTCACATACTTCTTTTAGTTTCATAAAAGCTGCTTTAAATTCTGGTTGTTGCCGCCATGCTTGCACGCATGCTGAAGTTTTCCACGGACCAAATGACATAAACAGATTCTTTTGCTCTAAATCTTGCAACAAGATAACGCTAATGCTACACATCTCATTAGCCTTAGTCCAATTAGCCAAATTTGTCCAAATTTTCAGAAATTCTTCTTCTTTCCCTTGCTTTACAGACCAAATTTCAACAGCATATGTAAATTCGCCAGCCATATCATTTTCCCCAAATCAGCAATTTCATTTTCCCCACATAGGCTTGTGAAATACGCATACATATACTTATGGCTGTTATTTTATCCAGAAGTTATTTCGCGTTTCCCATGTTAGTTATAATCCCTTTTCTGTTTGAAACTTAGAGCCTATAAGGAAATTATTTTTCCCTCTGTATTTAATAATAGGCAGTATATAAAATAGACAAACTTCCCTCCACGACCACATGCTCACCAAGTGGGCAGATATCGGGCGGACACTGGCAAAAAAGAAGAAAAGGAGAATTGTCAGCTGCCATAAAAAGCATTTTATTATTAGAAATGAAAAATCGTGAAAAATAGACCTGTTTGCCGTCCTGATGTTTAGGTTAACAATGACCCTCTGTGCAACAACTATTTTCATAAATATATGCATTTTAGCACGTTCTGCGTGAATTCCAGAGCAAATTGTAGGGAATATTGGGCATATGCACAGTTTTTACTTCAAAAGTTATGCACCAAAAATTTGTAAAAATTACGGATACGTTTTTGGAGTATTTGCTTTTCTTTCTTCACAGCCATTCGATTTCAACATTCTTTACAATCTTTAATATTCACTAGTTTCTTCGGGGTGTGCAGTAAAAGGGAACGCTTCAGCCCATCCAAACCCGCCAGGAATAAGAATATGGAAAGTTTCCCTTCTTTCCCCTTTCTCTACTTCCAGCTTTTCAATATGATTCAGATTTGTTTCAAAACCCTCTTTAGGGTCCTCGAAATCCTTGAGATCTTCAAGGTCAAACATTCCACTGGAACAATACAACGTTTGAACATTATCTAAAATCCATCTCTTACTCACCGATACCATAATCCCACCACTCTATAATTTAATTTTTGAACCGCTAAACACTCCTTGATTACTCCTCAAATACCGAGCATGGCACACTTCGGTAATGATAAATCGTTTCTCCGGATCTCTATTTAATGTTTAAGGATCTAAAAATATAATGGAATTCAATTTTTTGTGTATACACATAGTTTATCAGATTCATCAGATAAAACTCAGGCATTTAATCTGGTTTCGTTGCAAAAATAGAAGGCGTAAAGTAAGGTATTAAAAATGAGAAGGATTAAAACCAGGCACAGAGGTCCATAACAGCACCTGGGAAGGGAACCCCGGGCAAAAGGAAGAGAACAAACCCGAGGCATGTTTACTGTAAGAGGATGATCCAAATATACTACGAACAATTTGTTATGTTATGCTCTGCTATATATATATTGACTATGTAATAATTTTTGAGAGATTAATATAATTTTAAAATATTAAATTAAAAAATAATAAAAATGTGGAGTAGATAATCTACAGATATTAAACTTATCCCAAAACCTAGTTTTATTCCTAATTATTTGAATTACTCAGGATTGCTTTCATGATCAGAAGCCTGATTGATCACTTAAGATATGAGATCCAAAGAAGCAAATCTTGATTTTTGGGATCGGCTTATTCCATACTGAAACCACTTTTCAGTGTATATCAAATCTCTATAGTGACTTGACCTTAAAAACGTAGCAGAATTCAAAATCGAAAATCTTTAATCTTATTAGTCAGTCGATATTACATTAGAGTTTTTTTTAATTTTATATAATTAAATGAAAAAAGGAAGAGAATTTTAGAGGTACTATTATGAAGAGAATGTTAAAGATTATGGCAATGCTCCTTGTTATTGCTACTGTTGTTTTTGCAGCCGGCTGTTCTGAGAAGGCTGACACTAATAGTACAGATAAGGGAGCTGCAGAAGAAGCGAATAATGAAGGCGCAGCAGCCAATGAAAATGTGACTGAATCCGAAAATGTAGCTAACGCTCCAACTGATACAAATATAACTGATAATACCACCCCGGCTGCAAATGTGAGTAATATTGATAATAATACATCACCAGTTATTGCTGAAACATCTACAGAAACACCTGTAGTGACAAACAACACTACTGAAAATGTAACTGGAAACGTCACTCACATGAATAGCGCTCAGCGCAAAATGGCTATAGCACAATCTCACCAGAAGAGTTCTGGCACACAAAACGTCAGCCAGTAAAGAATTCAAAAGCCTTGAGTTAACAGCATAATAAAAGAAATACGTAAGTAGCCTTTTAAAAGGCTACAACTTTTTAGGAAATAAGTAAATTAATCCCTTCTATCAACTAATAAAGACTCTTAAATTAAAAATTCCACATATAAAAAGAACAAATTACAAGCAGCATACAAAAAGTTGACTTCGAATTTACAGCAAATTCGCGACACTGCTATAATTTACGTATTCTTTTCAATCTTTTTTGTGGACTTGATTTGTTTTCTGGTATAGGCATCGTTGCGTTGCTTATTTTTAGTCTTTGAATTCTGTTTTAGGTTTTGTACTTTCTTATTGTGTAACATTATGGATTATATCGAGTATTATTTATAGTAAAAAATAAAGAAAAAAGATAAACAATTCCATTTTTATTTAATTGTTTATATAAAAGCCATATCTGAACTAATGAAAATACTGCAATATCAATATAAATTTTACAGAAATTTTAGTACGCTTTCGGTGGAATCATCTTGGGGATGAGAACCTGTCCCATCCCCGTATTCAGCGTAGATAACGCGAATTACTTTTTCGATGATGAAAAAAAAATTAGGCGTAGGGGTTCCGCAACGCCTTGTTGACGCCGAAGGTCTTGCGCTCCTCGATCGTCTTCTGGTTCTTGTCGATCTTCTCTTTAGCAAGCTTCCTGAGGAGATCGAGGCCGGGTTTGACTTCCTCGATGGGCTTCGTCTCGAACATGCCATCTGCAACCGCCCTGGACCAAATCTCGTTCCCTACCTTGGTGCGGATAAAGACAGTAGACCAGCCGTCTGGGCTTCCGACCGAACCGGTCGAGATGTCGCCTAGGTTAGAGACATAGTCGAGGCAGACGTGGCAGCCAGGCTGCTCGTACTTGTGGGTATCCTTGAGCGGCACGGTAGCGACGTTTCCGCGCTCGGTATAGACCCAGAACTTGCCTTTCGTGATCTCCATCTTCTTCACGGAGCTGAGGCTTTGAGCCGCGTGGTCCTCGACAATGCTCTGCATAGACTTATATGGGAAGTTCTCCATGCAGAAGAGCCCTACTGTGAAGGCGACCTTGCCCGGGATATCACGCATGTTGATGGGATAGAGCTGAGCCTTCCTGACGGCCTGCATCTGGCAGCAGACACCGGTGATCCCTACCTTATCAAGACCGTAGGACCGGGTTGCCTCCTTGAGCCAGGAGATCTGCGGGCTGATGTTGTACTTTGTCCCTTGTGCTTTGAGAATATCCTCACGGCTCATCGCGACGGCCGGCTTTGACTGCCAGGGTCGGTCGCCCTCGCCTGCCACAATGGTCCCGTCGATGATTCCCTGCTCGAGGGCATAGACCATGAGAGCAGTGGCGATACCGCCGTCCTGTGCCTTCTTGAGAATCTCCTTGTCCGTGCTCCGTGCTGAGACGCAGGTCACGTATCTACCGAGATATGGATCTTCAATCATCATTCTCACCTAACTTAAGCGCTTCAGCGATAATCTCGTTGATACCTTCGAATTCATCAATCACTTCGAAGTTGAAGAACGACCTCGGGCAGGCGCCGTAGCAGGAGCCGCACTTGATGCAGAGGTCACGTTCTCCCTGCGGCTTCCCAAACTCGATGGTGATCGCACGCACAGGGCAGGATGCAGCGCAGGTGCCGCAGCCCATGCAGAGTCCCTGGTTAATCACATCGTCCATCAGGTCGCAGAAGCATCCGGTCGTGCCGCGCTTCGCAAGGTCCATGAGGGGCTTTAAGTACTTGCCTGCAAGGGCTTTCTGGTCCTCGTTCCCCTCAAGGAGCAGGTATGCCATGACAGCGACGTTCCTTATGAGTTCCGGGCTCGGAGGGCATCCGGGGATGTAGACATCCACATCGATGAGATCTCCAATAGGGAGGAAGGACTCGTGCTGTGGCTGGTTGTGCTGCCCGCCGCGGCAGAACCGCGTGATGTTCCCATAACTCGAGCAGGAACCGAGAGCCACCACGATCTTGGACTTCTTCCGTGTCTCCTTGATCTCCTCTACCGATTCATGGTCCTGGATGCAGACCGACCCCTCGACAAGCGCCACATCCATCTCTGGGATATGACGAACGTCGGCGAGTGTGAGACTGTAGACGAGATCGGCGTAGTCGTCCAGGATCTTGATGAGTCCTAAGTTGTTGTCGGCCAAGGACACGAGGCAGCCGGTACAGCCACTCATGTGCACATGCCCGATCTTGATCTTATTTGTCACTGTTTTGTCTCCTTTGTAGCTTCCACCTTCTTCTCCATCGAAACCTGAACGGGATTTGCTCCCCCGCATATGGTTTTCTTGATGGAGTTAAGCAGTTTCATAGTTCATCCCGATTTCTTTCAGTATCTCGGATACGGCTCCGGGAATGGCTCTCTGTACCTCGTCTGTAATCCCGATGACCATTTCAGGGTCAGAAACGTATTTCTTCTGGCATGCAAGGATCCGGATCCGGATATTGTCCTTGATAAGCTGGAGCGGCTCTGTAAGATCCCATGAGTGGGCATCCCGGTAGCTCCCCACGGGGAGCTCGTCAACATCGAGCCACCTGAGCTCGCCAGGTTCCCCCCCGAAGTCCGCTATGTCCACGATGATAAGAGTCTTTGTGGACTCAGGATTGAGGAGAGTAAAGATAAAATGGGGGCCCCCGAGCCCTGCGTCAACTACCGTGACGTTCTCGGGGAGCTTAATATCCTTGAGACTCTCCACGACTGCGGGTCCGAACCCATCATCCGCAAAAAGAGGGTTCCCGCAGCCTGCCACCACGATCTCGGAGTACAGCGTTTCCATTCCCTTCACCACTGCATGAGCTTCTGGGCGACTATCTTGTTCTCCTCGTCTAGCACGATCATGTGGGTTGCGCATGAGACGCACGGGTCATAGGCCCGAACGACCATCTCGGCGATCTCCCAGGGCGCTCCAGCCAAAGCGCGGCTGCAGGTAGGGAAGTTCCAGGTAGTGGGCACAAGCATTTCGTACCACAACACCCGTCCATCTTTCACCTTTGCAAGGTGGACATCGGTCCCGCGTGGGGCCTCGTTTGCAGCCCATCCCAAGGATCCGTCTCCCAGGGGAATGTTGTCGGCGACTACCTTGCCCGAGGTATTCAGGTCGTCAAGGCACTTGAGGATGGTATAGCAGCAGTCAGGGTACTCCATCTGCCTAGCGATGTGCTGAGCGAAGGTGCCCTTTTCGTCGAAGTTCTTGAAGGTGGATAGCCTTGCCCTCGGACCGACCTCAACTGGCTGGCCGTCATACATAGGAACACCGTTGCAGGCCTCCATCCGGGGATTGGCCTTGGTGCCGACCTTAGTTGTGCCTCCTAATGGGTAGCTCGGATCCTCAAGATCGATGGTTACCTCACCCATGTACCAGTCCCATGGCCGGGTTTCCTTCCACCGGGCGATATCCCACATGGGTTTCTCATCCAGACTAGATGAGCCGTACATAGGAGATGTGGCCATGACTCCCTGATTATGGTACCCGAGTGTCTTTGGAATAGGGATCTGCTTGCCCCCTACCTCGACGAAACCCCGGTTCTGCATGTTCCTTATGACCTCGAGCATGAACTCCATCTGCTCGTGGGCAAGGACAAGACCTTCCTTTGCCAAGTCCGCCATTTTCTGCTTTGCCCGGGAGCTCACATTTTGGTACATCCCGCCGATCCTAGGGTTGGAGGGATGAATCGCCTCGCCGCCTGTGATGGCTCCAATTGTCTGTCCGATCTCTCGGATGCGGGCAATCCTTGCCATAACGCTCCTAGCAGGCTCCTCCTTGGTGAACATGTTGAACTTTGTCTCTGTTCCAGGAATGTAAAAGTCCGGGAGGATCAAAATGTTGTGCAGGGCAATGCTGTGGAGGCGGTTCGCTGCATGGAGAATTACCCGCAGAAGCTTTGCATCTTCAGGGATCTCGCAGCCGATAGAGGCCTCCATGGCCTCGGTACTTGCCAGGGTGTGGGCAATAGGACAGATACCGCAGACCCTAGAAGCAATCTTCGGGACCTGTTCCATCGTCTTACCTATGGCGAGCTTCTCAATACCCCTAACCGGGGTGATGGAGAGCCAATCTCCTCGCTCGACAATACCCTGATCATCTACTTTCAGGGTGAGCTTTGAGTGGCCTTCATGTCTCGTGGTTGGAGAGATTTCTACAACTTTCGTCAATGGTATGCCTCGTTTTCTATTTGATATCCTTCAGGCTGTACCCTGATTAAGGCACTCTCTGTGCAATTATTGTAAAAGTAGTTGTCCATACATAAAGTACGTTAACCCTTTTCTTTCTCTAGCGCGTAGTACCTCAGTAATTAATATTTAATTACAATGAAAAATAGTTGAAAACATGATATTACATAAATCCTTCTATCTATATAATGAAAGAAAATATAATAAAAATTATATTTTATCTGATTCATAAATGAGTTTCATATTAATATTTGTCCTTTCTATGGTAAGGAAGCCCTTAAAATTATGAAAACATAAAAGTTATAAATATACGCAATAAGTAATATTGCAGCACTGAGCCTTTGTCAGAGCTTGAAGCCTACAGAAGAAGATATTATCTTGAAAAATACGATAAAACGGCATGTATTATAGCATGTAGTATAATTACTAAACTCCTGGTAAGACATAATAAAATAAGTTAATATAAGGGATAAAAATAAAGAATATGATAATAATGTAATGCCTTTGTTCAAAGGTCAAAGGCAGGTCTTACCGAAGCAGAAATCTTTAAAAATTAATAATATGCACTTTAATACGCCTCTGTCTCATCAATAAGCCAGACGTAATTCCCTTTTCAGATTCCAGAATAAATTCAACTGAGGTTTTTATGAATCCGCAAAATGCTTTTATATCTTGAAAATAATTACGCTGGATGTTCGCACTTGCGTCAATCGACAAAAGTCAATTC
The DNA here is from genome assembly GCA_002496565.1 of Methanosarcina sp. UBA289. Lineage (GTDB taxonomy): Archaea > Halobacteriota > Methanosarcinia > Methanosarcinales > Methanosarcinaceae > Methanosarcina. Next base: position 315,366 of record DAKJ01000018.1, read on the forward strand.
GATACAATTAGATCGTTTTTCAGTTTGAAATTTTTCACGCTATAAGTTACCTGATCGATTGTATACAGATATCTAATAGATATCTAAACACAGTAATTGATAAATATGTCAACTTCCTTCCAGTTTAAACTAAAATCACATTTACCGGCTTATCGGGCCTGAAAGCCCAAACCATTAGAGTCCATAAATCCAGCTATAAGGATAAGAAAGGACCTCTCGAAAGAGAATGAGTTACCTCGTTTCGGGAAAAAGTAGATTTCTGGCAGCCAGGGAGAAGAATCGGCACTATCTCTCAGGATCTGCAAAGAAAACCTAATTTAGAAAAGGTGTGGAGAGCATGACAACAGTATTTGATGTCCCTGCAATGGAACTCATCGAAAAGGTTGCAGGCATTCTTAAAGAAAATGAAAATATCGTTCCCCCTGAATGGGCAAAGAACGTAAAGACCGGGGTTCACAAGGAACTCCCACCGAACAATGATGATTGGTGGTATATCAGAACCGCTGCGATCCTGAGGAAAATCTATACCGATGGGCCTGTAGGAATTGAAAGGCTTCGCTCAGTATACGGTGGAAAAAAGGATAACGGATCAAAACCAGGAACCAAAGCAAAAGGCAGCGGTTCGGTTGCCAGAAAGGCAGTACAGCAGCTTGAGGCTGCAGGTTACCTGCAAAAAGTAAAGGACGGAAGAACTGTATCTGCAAAGGGACGTTCCATGCTTGATAATGCAGCCAATGATCTCAAGCACGAACTTCTTGAGAAAATCCCTGAACTTGCAAAATACTGAGAATATTTTCCATCTGAAGGGGGCCTGAAAAATTACTTAGGATTCCCTTTCAAATATTATTAATCTTAATCTCGATTGCTCCGGAAAACCGGTTTTATTAGATGATTGCCATGTCTACAATGGATGACGAACTCAACGAAATTCGGAAGAGACGGCTTGCAGAAATCCAGAGACAGCAGGCACAGAACCAGCCATCTGACATCCAGGCAGCTTACCAGCAGGAACAGGCCAAAGCTGAAATGGAAGCTCAGAAACAGTCCATCCTGAGACAGATCCTGACTCCAGAAGCTAGAGAACGTCTTACAACCTTAAAAATGTCAAGACCGGCTCTTGGGGAACAGCTTGAAATGCAGCTGATCTCGCTTGCTCAGAGTGGAAGGCTCCCGTCTCAAATCAGTGACGAACAGCTTAAAACACTCCTGATGAGGATGCAGCCAAAAAAGCGTAAGACGTCTATAACCAGGGTTTAAAAGCAATGAAAATTTCGGTCCTATTTAGCGGAGGCAAGGACAGTTCGCTCTCTGCCCTTATAATGGAACCGCTTTTTGAGATTGAACTCGTAACCTGCAGCTTCGGTCTGCTCCCCAATGGCGAGCTGGCAGCAAAAACTGCAAAAAACTTAGGGTTCCCTCACAGAGTTATATCTCTGGAATGGGAAATCCTTGAAAAAGCTTACGAGAAAATAATGAAAGACGGGTTCCCAAAAAGTGCAATTAATTATATCCACGAAAAAGCCGTAGAAACTCTTGCTTTGGATCCGGAAGTTAAACTAATTGCTGATGGGACCAGAAGGGACGATAGAGTTCCTGTACTCTCGATCTCACAGATACGAAGTATTGAAGATCGATTGGGAGTTCAGTATATATGCCCTTTAAAGGGATATGGTAAAAAAACCGTGAGTATTCTTGTAGAGCATTATCTAAAAATTGAAGAGGGCCCGAGTGAGAATACTCAAAAAGCCGATTATGAAACCGAACTCAGGGAGCTAATCAGGCAGAGAGACGGCGAGGAAAAAATAAAGGAACTGTTTCCTGCCCATATCCAGTCCCATGTGATTTCCAGGAAAAACTGCCCTGAAGAAAGTGTGTCTTGAAATCAGGAAGTCTTCCGGAAGGGGAAAAAATTCTGGAATAAAGATTTATACAATAATCGAGTTATATTCAACCCTTATACTGCTGCATATTAACCGAGACCCTCATAGAATTTACCGGATATGGTTTTAAAAACTGCCTTTTAACTGGCAGGAAAAAAACCTCGATTATCCAAGGGTTAAAATCACAATCAGCTAATTATCGGATATAACCGGAAATTAACGAAATTAAGTCATTTACAGGTCAACAGGTGTGATCCACTTGAGTCATAACATGAAAGGACAGAAGAGGCGTCTTGCAAAGGCGCACAAACAGAACACACGCGTTCCAGTGTGGGTCATTGTGAAAACTAACCGGAAGGTCGTGAGTCATCCCAGACGCAGGCACTGGAGAAGAAGAAGCCTGGATGTGAAGTAAGCGAGGAAGGTGGGAAAAATGGCCGACGACATGGTAAAAGAACAGATATACACAATCCCTCTTAGGAAGGTAAAGAACGTACCTGCATGGAAAAGAGCAAACAGAGCAGTTACTGAAGTAAGAGGTTTTCTCGTAAAGCACATGAAGGTTGATTCTGTGCAGGTCAAACTGGACAAATCAATTAATGAGCGCCTCTGGGAAAAAGGCTGTGAAAAGCCTCCTCTCTCCATCCGGGTCAGAGCTGTAAAATTCGCTGATGGCGAGGTACAGGCAGAACTCGCCCAGTAAAATATACTAGAAGACGCGAAGCTTCAAAGAATATGATTAGAACAGTGGATATCTACGACACCCCAATGATAGGGGTCTTTGCAACCTGCACAGAAGATGTTATTCTCGTTCCTCCCGGAACAAAACCCGAAACCTGTGCCATACTAGAGGATTCACTCGATGTAAATGTCATTGAGACTCTTGTAAACGGAAGCGTTGTTATCGGAGCCCTTTCCAGAGGAAACTCAAATGGCTTCCTTTTTTCATACGGAACTGATACCAAGAAGATGAAGGAGCTAACAGGAGTTAAGGCTGAGATCCTTCCGGACAAGCTGAATGCAGTCGGAAACATTGTACTTGCAAATGATTCCGCGGCCCTTGTCCATCCCGAACTGTCAGACAAGGCTATTGAGACAATTGCCAGTACCCTCAAAGTAGAAGTTTACAGGGGAACGATTGCCGGGATAAAGAATGTAGGGATGGCAGGCGTTGTTACCAACAAAGGGCTTCTGGTGCACCCGAAAGTAACATCTTCAGAAATAGAAATTCTGGAAAAGCTTTTCGAGCTTCCAGTAAATATAGGGACTACGAACTTTGGGACTCAGATGCTAGGCTCAGGCCTGCTTGCAAATTCAAAAAGTTATCTGGCAGGTTCAGACACTACAGGACCCGAACTTGGGAGAATCGAGGAAGCCCTCGGATTCTTAGAGTGATATTAATCCACCTGTTTCGTAAAAATTACAGCAAGAGTGGTGACCAAGATGAAGAGTTTTATTGTTAAAGGCAAATTTAAAGCAGGACATTCCTGGGAAAAATTCACAAAGCAAATCGAAAGTCAGAATGAAAAGAACGCAACAGATAAGGTCTATTCTGTCTTCGGAAGCAAGCATGGAATTAAAAGAAGCCAGATCCAGATCGAAAGCATTGCTGAGGAGTGAAGGATATGGCAGAAGTCAGTGAAGATATCAGAAATATAGCAGCCAGGCATCAGGAATTCCAGAGACAGGCCGAAGCCTTGAGGCAGCAGATGAACATGGTTCAGGCTTCTATTACAAGCTGTGACCAGACAATCGTAACCATCGACGAGCTTAAGACCGCTTCAGCTGAAGACAAGACTGCCGAAACGATGGTACCGGTTGGATTTGGCTCATTCGTTTATGCCGAAATAAAAAATGCAGATAAGGTTGTTGTGGACCTTGGAGCAGGCTTCAGTGCTGAAAAGACTGCTGATGAAGCCGTTGAAACCCTGAACCGCCGCAAAGAGCAGCTTATGAAAATTCTCGAACAGATGAATGCTTCACTGACTAACTATGTACAGGGTATGCAGGCCCTGGAATCTGAGGCTGCAAGGCTTCAGCAACCTGGCCAGGCCTAAAAGACCTGGCTCAAATAAAAAAGGATGGGCTCAAAACCCAGATTTGAGGACGAACTTTTTACTTTGAATAAATTACTATTTTTTATTGAATTTTTTGGGATGGGATCCTGTGTTCAACAAATTCAAAGAGAAACTTGGGAATTTTAAAAAGGCGCTCAGCAAAACTATTGACGATAAAGCAGTAGATATCGAACCGGTGGTTGAGCCTGTACCTGAGGCCGAAGAAGGCTTTGAAGAGGATATTGAGCCCATTCCAGAGGAAGAAGCTCTTGAAAAGCTAACGGAAGAGGATAGTTACGAAGCCGAACCCGTAGAAGTTAAACCTGTAGCAACTGCACCTGCAACTGTCGGGATAGAAGACAGAAAAAAAGCTGAATACAGGAAGAAACTTGAAGACAGAAAAAAGACGGTAGAGAGCAAACCTGAGGAAGAAAACTTACCTGAAGAAAAAAAGTCCTTTTTTAAAAGATTCTCAAATATCGGATTTACACAAAAAGCAAAGGCTCTAGTCTTTAATAGAGAAGTCTATCTGGACAGTAAAGATCTGGAAGAGCCTCTCTGGGAACTTGAAATGGGACTTCTTGAAAGCGACCTTGCCCTCTCAGTTTCCGAGGCAATTGTGGAGTCCGTAAAAAAACAGCTCACAGGAACCACAAAACGCATTGGCAGCAATACCGGAGAAATTGTAGAGGAAGCCCTGAAAAAAGCTATCCTTGATGTAGTGTCTGCTAATACTTTTGATTTTGATGAATATGTAAGGGACAAGGAAAAACCTGTCCATATAGTCTTTGTAGGAATTAACGGGACAGGAAAAACGACATCTATTGCAAAAATGACGCGCTACCTGCTCAAATCAGATTATTCGGTAGTTCTCGCTGCAGGAGATACTTTCAGAGCAGGTGCCATTGACCAGCTTGGAATCCATGCTGACAGACTTGGAGTAAAGATGATTAAACATCAGCCTGGAGCCGATCCTGCTGCAGTTATTTACGATGCTGTGCAGTATGCAAAAGCACATAAAATTGATTTTGTGCTTTCCGACACCGCAGGTAGAATGCATACAAACCTTAACCTTATGTCGCAGATGGAAAAAATCTGCAGGGTAAGCACTCCGGACCTTATAATTTTTGTAGATGAAGCCGTAGCAGGAAACGATGCAGTTGAAAGGGCTGCACAGTTCAATGAAGCTGTCCCAATTGATGGATCCATTCTGACAAAAATAGACGCTGATGCAAAAGGAGGAGCTGCGATATCCATTGCTTATATTACAGGCAAACCCATCCTCTTTTTCGGGATAGGACAGGGCTATGAAGACTTAAAAAAGTTCGATCCCCAATGGTTTATAGACCAGCTTTTCAACCAGCAAACCGCTTAAGCTTCAAAACAACAGAAAATGATAAATCTCCCGAATTACTTCGGGAGCACTATTTCATAAACTCTGCGGACTATGCTAGAGAAATTTTGGCTTTTTCCAAAATTTTGGTTATTCCAGAAGAGTACTTAGATTTTTCTCAAAAGTTCAGGGCTCCTCAGGAATTATAATCCATGCTATTGCATAGGCGATTATACCGCTTCCCGCACTCATTACAGAAATGAGTAACCATAAAAGCCTTATAAGCGTAGGATCAACGTTAAAGTATTCACCTATCCCACCACATACACCTGCAATAATTCTGTTCTTCTTTGATCTATACAGTTTTTTGTTCATTTGACCACCCCTAAGTGCAAAATGCTTTAATAAACTAATAATGCTTTAGTAAGCTAATAATAGATTGCTTATATTCGATTTATAAGTAACTCCGAAAATAAGAAATTTATTGAGAAACTCATACGTTTGCAGGTTCTCCATACTTTTGCAGGTATAAGTTAGTTGACATGAAAGTAGCTCTTATTTTTAATTCTTGACCTTATTCCCAACTCTCGGTTATGCTGCCAATGTTGCATTTTTGTCCGGTTGAATTAAAGCTAGGATACGGAATGTGGACATTAAAACCTTTCGTCTTCACGTAATAACAAGCAAACTACTGAGGAGGCTTATAGAATCCTCTTAAAATATCCGTAGCTTTATAGTAACATTTATCAAATCCTTCATTACTAACTTTTTTTGCTGGAACTCCTGCTATTGTAATACCTTCTTCTTTAAAGGATTTGTTTACTACTGAATTCGCACCTATTGCGATATTATCTGCAATTTCAATATCTCCAAAGATTTTAACGCCGGGACCAATATATACATTATTTCCTATTTTTGGCACAGGCAATACAAAATCCGGTCTTAATTTGTACTCCCTACTAAAGACATTTGTTCCAATATTTACGCCAGTATGAATGCGACAATTTTCACCAATTTTTGCATTGCTATTTACAATTAAAGTACCTTTATGAGCAATAGATAATCCAGGCCCGAATACATTTGGAGGTATAGTAAATCCTAATTTCGTGCTTAATCTTTGGAATTTAAAATAAAGATACAGATGATACGGTTTATATATAATACTTTTTTTACAATTTATATAGTACTCTCTTTTCCTTAGTAATCTCTCAAATTTCCAGATATCATCCAAAAAATAATCCCTATAATACTGAATTGTACCTCTTTTTTTCCTAAGTGCAATCTCATCTGCTTTTAAGTGAAATATATAATCCTTCTTTGATTTAATCATAAAAACTCGCCCATTAATTACCTAGATAGTCATTGAAAATAATTTTTTAGGATATATATTTTTCTAGTTTTTTAGTTATAATTATATAAAGCTGTTTATCAAGCAAATGGATATTAAATAAACATAAGTCAATTTTTCTATTTAAACTGTTAATATTTATGCCAGAAATACGCATCTGGAAAAAGATGTCAATAAAAAATCTGTATTGTTGCGTTTTTAGATTTGTACGTATTGGCAGGAAAGTCTCTCTCACTTCGTATTCTGAACATTATTTTCAAACTTCGCCTCATGTTGGAAGCCAATATCACATCTTTATCCAGTTAAATTGAAGCCAGAATCCAGAATGTGGATATGAGGAACTTTGTCTTCGTGTAATGTCAGGTTCCTTCTTGTTTACAATCTCAAGAATAATTCGCTAATATTGAAATATGCTCATCAACCGAGAAAGCCTCACTCTTAACAATCTTTCTCTTTTGAATTCTCTTTTTTTCGAAGGCATCGTAAAAGTTAGAAGTCTCTAATTAATTTAGGCTTTTACAAAGCTTTCTAAGTTAGATTGTTACGTGCGTTCTTTTTTATACAACTCTTTCCAGAGATCCGGATTCTCAGACAATGGCCCACTCGCTATTTATGTTCTCAGGTACTGAGTTCTCTCCAGATGCCTGCACGTATACCCTGAACTTTTTTCCTGCAGGAACTGTAAGGCCTTTTGCAGTATAATTATAAACCCCTTCCGGTTCAACGGTAACTGGAGAACTTTCAATTTCATCCCATAAGGAGAGCTTGTCTTCAGCCTGAAGGGAAACGTAGATGGTTGTATTTTCAGATCTTTCCGAACCCACGTTTCTTATTGTTACGTTAACATCGACAATTCCTTCTGTTTTTGAGTATTCGCATTGCGCTTTGAAATCAAGCTTAATCATAGGCCTTCTGTAAACAGGCACAACCTGTACAGGCTGGTCTGCATATTCTTCAGGGATTTCCCCTATCTGCCAGTCGTTGCCTGTAGTTTCCAGATAGTAATAATTACTGCCTTCGTACTCAAAACACCTGCCTTTTTGCTCAGTGTCACACTTTATCCCGAGAGCCATATGCTCGGGAAGTTCCAGAAGGACAGCATCGTAACCCATCTCCTGAAGAATTGCCACGGAGAGAATTGAGGTATCTTCACAGTCCCCGCCGTTCTCATAGAGAGTTTCATAAGGGAAACGTGGATACTGAGCGTAACCCGAACTTTCTAGATCCGAGGTATAGTTCAGGGATTGTACAAAAGAAATGCAGAGTCCCGGAATTTGCCATTTTTCAAGCCCGTGAGCTTTTGAAAGAGAAAGTAAAGCCTCTGCAATGTCTTCAATTAGCCAGTCATCATATGGATCCGAAGCGAATAGGTCATAATCCCGGTTTCTAGTCTTAGATGTATACATTTCATACAGTTGATCGTCAAGAGGCAGGGTGAGCTGCCAGCGGCTACCTTCGTAGTCCCAAGAATAAGTTCGGGAAAAGGTATCAGAAGTAATTGACTCCTCTGTAATTGAAGCACCGTAAGGTTCAGAATTTACAATATCTACTCCTATCAGACTTTCCCCAGGATCGCCTATATAGGAATCCACGGAAGTTTCAGAGCAAGTCCAGCTTAAGAGAGATTCTCCCAGATAAAAGAGTAAAAAGAAATAAAGCAAAGCAGTTACACTTTTCATAAACTATCCCATCCAGAATTCCATAGTCTGCAAGTTCATTCCCAGAGGTCTGCCCTGAGGTGAGAGTCTATGTGGTCGACTTCCATCAGGCCTTCTGGATAGGGTTCAAATAGAGTTTGATTCGTAAGGTACTGGTCTTGAAAGCGCACGGCCCACGACCTGATGGTACTAATTGCAGGGCAAAGAGAAGCTTTTCCATCCCTATATTTTTGGATCCAATCAAAAAATAGCGCTTTTTCCTGGCTTGAGAGCTTCTCTGAAAAATGCCCGAAGGCGTGCATGAGCACATTTATACTTGAAGTATACTTCGGAGGTCTGGAAAGGGCACTGTAAAGATGCTTTTCATACTCAGAAACCAATTCTTGAAATGTCTTCTTCTCTTTATTTGCAACAATAGTTCCCAGTTTCCGGAGTTCCTCCTGGCTATACACCATGAGCAGATACTTATTTTCGGAATGGAATGTGACAATATCTCTCATGCGACCTTCAGATTTTACATTTCGGAAAGAGGCAAGCATAAAGAGCCTGGTCATGAAATGTTCTTTTATACGAGAATTCCTTAGCCTTCCTTCATCCTCGACAGGAAGGTAAGGAAACGCTTTTAGGACTGCCCCTCCGAAGTATCCTGAAGATTTCCCAATTACTGCTGATTTGAGCGTTGCACTTTGGTAAACTTTTACGTCCTTAATGCCGCAGGAAGGAGATCTGTATTTCAGGATAAAACCGTCAATCTCTCCTGCGGAACCGAGAAAATCAGTACAAAATGCATCCATAGCTTCAGTTACATCCCTGCCGCTTGTGGACTGGATAAGCCTGTGTTCCCCGTTCTCAAGAATAATTCTTAACGGGTCTCTTGGGACACCAAGCCCGATCTCCACTTCCGGGCAGACCGGCAGGAACTCAACATACTCCATGAGGTTCGCCACTATCGGACTGCTGATTATACCCCCATTATATCTACAGTGGTCAAACCCAAGGCACCTACTAACCACAACCTTTGGCCGAACAAACTTCCTCATTTAACCCCCATATAACAAAGAAGTTCTAGGATAAATTATTTTCCAAAAGAAAGGAGTAGAAGACTTTTTTTTTAAAAATAAGATGTTAGGAGGTTAGAATTTTTTAAAAGAGGCATTAAAATACATAAATAAGAAAAATAAAAAGTATTAATAGAAAATGACTCAAAAATAAGTGTATAGTACTTATCTTGAAAAAAAATAAAATATAGAAGAGAATAAGATTTTAAAAAGAGTAATTTTAACAAAATAAATTTTTTGTCCTCTTTTCAGAACAGATATATAAGAATGAAAGTAATAATAAGGTAATTTTAGGACGGTTGAGGGAAGGAAGGCTTTTAAGGGGTAAGCTTCCGAACTTGCACTCAGTTTCCGATCCTGAAAGAAAACTGCATGAGATAAAAAATAGGTGAAAATATGGTAGAAGCTGAGTATGAACAGATACACATGCCTCTGATTGGGGATGATGCGCCCTCATTTACAGCAGTGACAACTCAGGGACAAATCAACTTCCCTGATGATTACAAAGGCAAATGGGTTATACTTTTCAGCCATCCTGCAGATTTCACACCTGTATGCACTACCGAATTCATGACCTTTGCCAGTATGCAGGATGAATTCCAAGAAATAAATACTGAGCTTATAGGACTTTCTATAGACAGCGTGTTCTCCCATATTGCATGGCTTAAAAGGATTGAAGAAAAAATCGAGTATAACGGGATGAAAAACCTAGAGATCAAGTTCCCAGTAATTGCTGACCTGAAAATGGAAGTCGCAAAGAAATACGGAATGATCCAACCAAATGCTTCAACCACACAGGCTGTAAGAGCCGTATTCATTATAGATCCCGAGGCAAAGATAAGAGCAATGCTTTATTATCCTCAGTCAGCCGGAAGAAATATGCAGGAAATAAAGAGACTTGTGACCGCTCTGCAGAAAAATGAAGCAGAGAAAGTGGCAACGCCTGCAAACTGGCAGCCTGGAGATGATGTCATAATTCCGGCTCCTAGCTCGATGGAAGCCGTAAAAGAAAGACTTGGTAAGTCAGAAGATAACATGTACTGTCTTGACTGGTTTTTATGCCTGAAGAAGGAAAGCAAAGAATAATTCGGGAAAAATGGATTATATTAAAAATTATATTCAAGCAAAAAATTGTTTAACGTAAAAATTTCAAGCTCATTATAGTTATTTTCTAAGTAGGGCATACGTATTTGAACTGAAAAACAGTTTTTGAGAGTAAAATTGGTTTTAGGATGAGCTCAATAAGAAAGTAGACAAAAAAAGCAAATAAAAGGAAATAAAAAGTAGAATAAAGTGGAAAAAAGAAAATTTACTTCTTTCCAAGCTCTTTTGAGCGTTCTGTTGCCCTTATAACTGCATTCATAAATGCAGCCCGGATTCCGGCTTCTTCAAGGGCATGGACGCCCTGAATGGTGGTTCCGGCAGGAGAAGTAACCATATCCTTGAGTTCTCCGGGATGCAGGCCTGTTTCAAGCATCATTTTTGCAGCTCCAAGTACAGTCTGGGCTGCAAGAGTAAGGGCACTTTTCCTGTCCATTCCTTCAAGAACTGCTCCATCGGCCATTGCCTCAATCACTGGAAAGATAAATGCCGGCCCACTGCCTGAAAGACCTGTAACGGCATCCATCAGGGACTCAGGCTCCTGGACTGCAGTACCTACTGCAGAAAAGATCTCAAGAGCAATTTTCATATCTTCAGAAGTAGCGTTCTTCCCAGGAGAAACTCCTGAAGCGGCTTCGGAAACTGTGGCTGCAATGTTTGGCATTACACGTACAACTCTTGTGCCCTCGGGAAGGGCACTCTCGTAAGTTGCAAGAGGCACACCGGCTGCAATTGAGATTATAAGTTTATCGGAAGTTATGTAAGGTTTAAGATTTTCGAGTACCGAGCCCAGAGTCTGGGGTTTTACCGCAAGAATAAGAACATCGGATGCCTGAGCAATAACAGCATTGTCAGTCGATACGTTTATGCCCAGCTGTGCCTTCAGATCGTTCAAAAAAGGTTCGTACACATCGCTTGCACCAAGATTCTCAGGCTTTACAATTCCAGCCTTTAGAATTCCCTGCATGAGAGCAGAACCCATTTTTCCTGCTCCGATAAATCCTATCTTTCGGTTCTTAACTGTCATATATCATTTCTCCTATTTTAGAGATAAATTTAAACACCGAGGCGGTTGCCCCAAAAATTATCTGCAGATAATATCGAGTAATCTCAAGAGATTTGGTAATTTAAAGGAATTTAGAGTTTAAAAGAACTTAACAGATTAATAAGGGATTCCAGAATGCAAGAAATCACATCAAGTCCTTCAAGAATCCCGACAAATCATTTTAATCCTCGGATACATTGGAAAGTTAATTAAATTCTTTAAGTATGCCAATATTCTCTTTTTTTATTACATTACTGTAATTATTATAGCCCAGAATACCCTCAATTTCATCGGTATGGGCTCCTTTAATTTTCATAAGTTCTTCAGAGGTGTAGTCGGTAATTCCTTTCGCAAAGATCATGCCTTCGCACTCAAGCCTAACCACATCGCCTCTATCAAAATTTCCCTCAACTTCGACAACTCCTGCAGGAAGAAGACTATTTTTCTCGAGGATTGCGGCTTTTGCCCCTGTGTCTACACGGACAGTGCCTGACGCCCTTGCAAGAATGATCCAACGTGCACGGTTCTTCTGGATATGCCTTTCAGCCAGAAAAAGAGTGCCTATATCTTCTCCCGATAGAACCTTCAAAAGTACATCATTAATTTCACTATTTACAATCAAGACATAGCAACCTGCCATGCTACAGATCTTTGCAGCTTTTATTTTGGTTCTCATTCCCCCTACGCCCTTGAAGCTAGTAGGGTCACCCCCATAACTTTCGATTTCTGGTGTGATTTTTTCTACAAGGGATATGAGTCTGGCGTCATTGTGCGTCTTTGGGTTTTTGTCAAAAAGGCCATCTATATCCGAGAGAATTATCAGGAGATCAGCATCGATTTTGCTTGCAACCATCGCAGAGAGCCTGTCATTATCTCCGAAGATCGCGTCAATCTCGTTTGTACAGGTGCAGTCGTTTTCATTTATTATGGGAACTACCCCATATTCTAGAAGGGTGGAGATACTATTCCTGAGGTTAAGGTAAGATACCCGATCAGAATAGAATTCGTAAGTAAGAAGGATCTGAGCTACTTTTATCCCATATTTTGAGAAAGCTTCGCTCCAGTACTGCATCAGGATACTCTGTCCGACCGCTGCCGCTGCCTGCCTGATAGGAATTTCACGAGGCTTTGGGGCAATGCCTAGTTCGTAAAGTCCTACACCTATTGCCCCCGAACTTACTACAATAACTTCTTTTCCGAGCTTTCGAAGTTCAAAGACCTGGGCTGCAATACTTTCCATAAAGGTAGGATCAATACTGCAATTTTCTTTTGTACTATCACAGTTCTGTTTTGTAATTGAGGAAGTACCGATCTTGAGAACGATTTTATTAACATCATTGAGGAATTCATTTCTATCTGTCAATCACAAGGCCTCGTAAAGTATTTTGGAACTGCAGTTGAAATAAAGTAACAGCCGCAATCTGGAGTTCCATCGCTTTCACTCAATTTGCGCTGGTATTTCAATTCAGCTATATAAATATATCATAATTTTCAATATGGTTTTCAATTTACATCTTCAAACTTAAGATCAAGTTTCCTGTGTGTATAGGGCTTTGCATTTTCTCCTGCGTAGTCTGCAACAACCTGCCCTTTCCCGAGCAAGATATATTTATAGATCAGTAGACCTTCCATGCCTACAGGCCCACGGGAATGGATTTTGTTTGTACTGATTCCGACCTCGGCTCCTTTTCCATAACGATAGCCGTCTGCAAAACGGGTTGAGGCATTTACCATAACACTTGACGAATCAACAAGCGCTGTAAACTCTTTTCTTCGTGAAGCATTCTCGGTTATTATTCCATCGGTGTGATGGGAACCAAACGTGTTTATGTGATCAATGGCTTCCTTTATCGTATCAACGAGTTTTATCGAAAGGATAAGATCATTGTATTCAAGACTCCAGTCATCTTCCGTAGCTCTTGAGAGAGGAGAAAGCCCTCTTTTTTCAAGCAGAGTATAACTGTCTTCATCACAGCGCAATTCAACCCCTGCACCAAGGTACATCTCTGCCATTTTCGGCAGGAAAGCATCCGCAATTTTACGGTTTACCAGAAGGGTTTCAATGGCATTGCAGACTGCTGGATACTGTACTTTCGCATCGAAGCAGACCTTCCAGGCTGTATCGAGATCTGCATACTCATCCACATAGATATGACAGATCCCGCTGGTATGCCCAAGTACCGGGATTTTCGTATTTTCCTGGATAAACTTAACAAACTCATTTGAACCTCTGGGAATAAGGAGATCTACATAGGCATCAAGACTCAAAAGATCCATTATCTCTTCTCTGGTTTCCATAAGCTGGAAAGCCCCTGCCGGCATGCCGTCGGTAGATTCTATAGCTTTTACAAGAATCTGGAAAATAGTACGGTTAGACTCTTTGGCTTCACTTCCGCCTTTGAAGATGGTCGCGTTTCCACTCTTAAGGCAAAGAGACATGACCTGAGGCACCACGTCAGGTCTGGATTCAAAGATAACCCCTATAAGGCCGATTGGACAGCTCACCTGGTAGAGAATAAGATCTTTGTCCAGCTCAAGAGTAGAAATGGTATCGCCTACAGGATCCTTGAGTTTAATTACATCTCTGATTCCTGCTATCATTCCGTCAATTTTTGAGTCATTCACTTTAAGCCTGTCTACAAGAGCCTGAGTGAGCTTCCCTTTCTTTTTCAGTTCCACTGCATATTCAAGATCTTTTGAATTTGCGTCTAGAATAGCTTTCCTTTCATTGTCAAGAGCCTGAGCCATGGCCTCAAGTGCTCGATTTTTTATTTCCGTACTAACACTGGAAAGTTCAATCGATGCCTTTTTTTCCTTTATTACTTTAGCTTTAATATCTTCAGCCATATAATCACCATTTGATAATAATAACTTCTGAATGCCCTAATTCGGAAGCTGAGCAGCCAAATATATTAATTGTATCAGTCAACTCACAGGAGATTTGGTGCTACTGTGTATAAGTAATACATCTGATTATTGAATTACAGATTCATTATTGAATAATAGTGTTGAACTAGATTGAATATTGTAATGATATTGTAATTAAACTAAAGATAATTTTTTTCTTTAAATATTAATGATATACTCATAATTCTGTTGATGTATTAATTCTTCCCGCTGCGTTCAGAAATAGATATGGAAGAAAAGAGAGTAAAGAAAGTTCTATTTTTTAAATTCATCTGAAGTAGGGCTTTATCTTATTAAAGTTTATTTTTAATTCTAGTAAGGTTGGCAATTAACCCTAAGTAGCTCGATGAACCAAATAAAACCACTCTCTGATAATTTTAGTAAAGTCAGTATAATTATATAATTTGTGAAATTGAATCTTATTATATAGAATTAAAAAGTAATAATATATAGAAACCCGGAAAAGGAGAAACTCAAAAAAAAACATTTCTTATTGGGAGATGAAAACTTTCTTATTGAGAAATATTATTGGTTTTTTTGTCTTGGGAAGATTGGAAATAATTACCCAGTTAAAAAGTAATCACTCTAAATAGGTAAACATCTCTCTAGGATATGTTTTTGTAAACAAATTGTTTTCTATGTTGCCCATATCTAGAGAGTAACTATAACTCACTTATTCTAAACACCTAAGAGCCGATATTATTTCAAAACGAATATATATACGAGGAATATAACTATAGAATACGTGACTTCATAACTGGAAGCGTATACTACATCTGAAAAAAGAAATTGCAAGGAACCCTTATAATTTTTGAAAATCTCATAAATGAGAGAAATAAATTTTACAGCCCGGAGCCTAGACTATTTATAGTACCATAAAAGCGCTAAAAAGGTCATAGGAAACCAGTAATTTTCGAAATCCCTGGCTGTTCAGCATATCTCATACACAAAGATTATTATAGGGGTAAATCCATATCGAAATGGGGATAACTTCAGTATATTGGTGGTGTGTAAAAAATGAAATCATTCGCATTAGTCCGGGCAGACGACTCGGATAAGGTAAAAATAGCCTTACATGATCTAGAACGATACGGACATATTCAATTTTCAGCTACTCCAAAATGCATAGAACCAAACTATGCTGATGAACTTCTTGTTAGTGTAATGGGTGTATCCCTTAAGTCAAAATGTAATTCTGCAGCACTGGTGGAATTGAATAATCATGCAGGGGCGGCAATTAGTAGGTTAAAGAAAATTCATCCTCCTGCTCATATAATCATTATCAGTCCAAGACACAAAATGTTTGAAGAGCTGGCTGGCAAGTTTCCAAAATATCCGGAATTTGACCGAACATTCAATCATCAGAAGAATCCACAAAGTATGGAAATGATTCAGGAAAAAGGAGAAACTTCCAATCCCATGCATAAAGAATGAAAGAACTTCGCCAGTTATAGATATAAATTTAAATACTAAGTTTAATATTAATTTTTGAGTTTGACTCTTAATTTCTTTTTTAAGATATAAATTATTTGAAACCCTTATTTGAGCGGGAGCCAGTTTTCATTCTCAGCTTGGAAACATAGGAGTATAGGCTTTCTACATCTTTGATTTCCTTCTGAGAGATGAACCGAAGTTTATTTCGGATTTCAAGCTCGGGTTTCAAACCAAAACTTTGGAAATATCCTGAAAGCTTTATAGCCAGTATGTCACCTCGTCTGTCCCAATCGGTTAATATAATTACTTCGCTACCAAGCTGGGCAATTCTCTCGGAGAAATTAAAAAGAGAGTGTTGAGTTGCAAGTTCAAAATTGCCTTCAATTCCAAGCCTTTTTAGTGAAAGGACATCTCTTTTTCCTTCAACAATAATAATTGCTCCCTTTTCTGAATACTCGGAGAGTTCGGAGAGTATCTCTTCAATTCTTTCAAGCCTTTTTCGGTAAGTTTCAACATCAGCCACGTTGTCTGCAACCTTTTTATTAATTAAAACTGTAAAAGAACTGCAATTTAAAGAGAACTTCCTTTTGCTTGGTAGGAGATAGAAAAGTTACTCTTAAAATCCGGTTCTTTTTTAAATACTGTCTTTTTGAATCCGAAGTTATTTTTTTAAATGAGCTCCAAAAATTGAAATTGCCTGTTGATATGAAACTCCTTTTAACAATAAGGACTTCTTACTGCTTGTTGCCCCGCTGTGTATAAGAATATTCGAACTGCTAATTCCAAAGAGTTTAGCTAGGCATTCTACAAGCTGTTCGTTTGCCTTTCCTTTCTGGGCATTTTTAGTTAGCTTTACTTCAATTCGCTTGCGCCACTCATTATAACCGCTCGGAACTGAAATCGATTTAGAACCGGGAGTAACCTCTATATCAACAATTATACTGGATCCCAGATCTGTTATTGCCTCTTCAAAGGACATATCTATTATCTTTCTGAAGGTATTATATAAATCAATAACGGATTGACCCATTAAAGTAAAGAAATAACCGGAAACAATAGTAGATATAAAATTAAAAGATTTCAGACAGATGAGATTGGCTATGTAGAAGTCCTCTGGAAAAGTTACGCTGGCTTATCCGACTGCAAGCTAGCGGAATATTAGGCTAAAATAAAAATTAGATTCCATTACTCAAAGAACACCTGAAAAAATTTTTAAAATAAGGAGAAAAATAGTGCTGTAGCCCTGGCGCACTAACTCCGAAAGCTCATCCTCTGGTTTTCCGCAGTCACTTTCAGTTACCCTCGTGCAGGGCCAGTGTCACACTATCGATGTACCGCATTGGGGTTGTCTGTACACTCACAGTCAGGATTTTCCATTACCTCATGCAAGGACCTATACAATGCGACGGAACTATATTACATATACAATAATATATAAAAATATCGGAGAACTATGGATTTACTATCTTGCATATATTTTTAAGGAGGCATTTATATTAAAGACCTATTTATCTCAAGAGATAATGGTTTCAACTCGAAGAGCAACATAAAGCAACCTGAGAACGTGGAAAGATAGTTTGAATAAATACAGAATAACTGTAAATTATAAATAATGACAGGCGTTCATTAAACTATTTAAAAAGGAAAAAAGTAATAAGCAATTTAAATCCTTAAAAAATCATATTTTCAGAAATTGGATTCTTAAAAAGTAAAACTTTAAAAGATACATTCTAAAAAGAGTATAACATAAAAAATTTGAAGAAAACCTTATATATTATGTATATATTTGCTCTACAAATTTAGCACAGGTGCTTAATGGATAGCTGAGGTGCGTATATATGTACGGCACTGAACAGATAATTCCCGGGATAATTATTGCAGGCCCTGAACTAGAACCGATTGAGGGTTACGTCTGCATAAAGAAAGGAATAATTACTGAAATTGGGGAAGAGCGTACATCCTCTACGAACATAATTGCTCCCTGTTTTGTCAATGCACATACTCACCTTGGAGATTCGGTATTCAAAGATCCCCCTCTGGGAAAAGTCTCCGGATTTCGGATTCAAAGAGACCTAGATACTCTTGTAAAGCCTCCTGACGGGTTAAAGCATAAGATATTAAGAGAAACACCATACAAAACTCTGATCGAGTGCATGAGAAAGTCCCTGCTGGACATGATAGAAACCGGAACCTGTGCTTTTGCTGATTTCAGAGAAGGGGGTGTTGTAGGGGTATCCGCTCTGAATAAGGCGCTCGAAGGACTTAAACTTCACTCCATGGTACTTGGTAGACCTGCAGAGCCTGAATTGCCTCTTCAGGTCGTGCTGTCTGAAGTAAAAAGGATTTTTCTGCGTTCCACCGGACTTGGAATGAGTGGGGCAAATGACCTTGATCTCGAATTATTGGAGGAGATTGCTACTTTTACACGACAGCACAAAAAATTATTTGCAATCCATGCAGGAGAAAAAGATACGAGTGATATAGAAAAAGCATTGTCTCTGGAACCGGATCTCCTGATTCATTTGACAAATGCTACAAAAAGAGATATTGAATACGTAGCTGATGCGAAGATTCCGGTTGTTGTCTGTCCCAGATCGAACCTTATTACTGGAGTGGGAATGGCACCTATTGCCGAAATGCTGGAAGCTGGAATAACAGTAGCTGCAGGAACGGATAATGTAATGTTAAATTCTGTAAATATGTTTGCTGAAATGGAATTTATGTCTAAAATTTATTCAATTGACGATAGGCAAGTATTTAAAATTTGTACACTTAATGGTTCCTTTGTAATGGGATCTGATTCTACGGGTTCAATACAAAAGGGGAATAAAGCTAATCTCATGATCCTGAATGGAAGTTCCAATAATCTTGCAGGAATAAAGAACCCCATAAGTGGAATCACAAGAAGGGCAAGACCCGATGATATACTATCGGTATTTCATTCGTAAAACAAATGGAGAACAAATATGATGAGCGAATTTTACCGGAACATAGTGATTGCAACAGACGGATCTGAAAACACCCTGAGAGCTATTTCTTACGGTATTGAGCTTGCAAAACTCAGCGGGGCCACAGTTCACGCTCTTTACGTAATAGATATGACTTCTTTTTCTTCGATACCTATGGATGCGGGCTGGGAAGAAATGTATAATATCCTGAGAGAAGAGGGGGAGAAAGCAATATCCGTGGTAAAGGAACGCGGAAAGGTCTCAGGAGTTGAAGTTAGAGAAATGATTTTGGAAGGTCACCCAAGCAATGAGATTATAGATTTTGCAGAGAAAAATAATGTTGATCTGATAGTTGTAGGTACCCTTGGCAAAACCGGGCTCGACAGATTTCTGATGGGGAGCGTTGCGGATAAAGTAGTAAGAGGCTCGAAAGTCCCTGTCCTGGTAGTCCGGAGTGAAAAACAAAGTTAAGACTTTCTGTTGACTGGAAGCCTTTTGAGAGAAGAGACATAGTAGAAGAAAACCAGGATTCAAAATACATAAAGGTGTAGATTACATGCCAAAAAGCATCTTCATTGAAGATATCATGGTAAGGGATGTAGCAAGCGCAACCCTTCCAGGTTCAAGGGACGAAGTTCTTAAAATTCTAAAGAACAAACACATTTCAGGAGTTCCGGTACTTAAAGATTCTAAAGTTGTGGGAATTGTAACCAGGACAAATCTTTTACAGAACCCTGAAGAAGAGCAACTAGCTCTTCTTATGACACGGGATCCGATAACCATATCCCCTGGGTCAGATCTGCAGACTGCAGCACGCTTACTTTTGGAACATGGCATAAGAAGGCTTCCGGTAGTAGATGACGGGAAGCTTGTAGGGCTTGTTACCGTGGCAGACGTTGTAGGCGCAATTGCAGATATGAACATTGATATTCCGATTAAGGACTATGTAGAAAAAGAAGTCGTTGCAATTTACAGTGAAACACCTCTGCCTGTTGCTGCCAGGATTATGGAGCTTGCAGTTGTTAAAGCCGTTCCAGTACTCGATGCAAACTTAGAGCTCGTAGGAATAATTTCAGACCGTGACGTTATTGCTGCCAGCATAATTGAAGATAGTGTAGAGATGTCAGACATGTCTGCAGGTCAGGATGACGATGCTTGGACCTGGGAGTCAATGCGAGACACCATGAGCATCTATTACAGTGTATCAAGAATTAAGGTTCCCAACCTTATCGGAAGCGATATAATGATCAAGGAACCAATCACTGCCACGTATATTGCATCGGTCAGTGACTGTGCACGGAAAATGAAGCGGAACAGGATCGACCAGGTCCCGATCATTAATTCAAACCGTAAACTTCAGGGACTTTTGAGAGACCACGATCTCCTGAAGCCTCTAATAGAAATCGAATAAGTTCAGATTAAATTTCGTTTCAAAGAATTGTTAAACCTTTTAACTTGAAGCGAAGAAGAAAAAAACTGTTTAAGAAAAAAATAAGGCTATTTGATGCCTATTCAAGAATTTTTCAAGAAAGGAGGCAAGTTTCCCGAGAAACACCTCCTAAGCTACTTTTTTCAGGAGCTAGAAAAATGGACAGACCTTTTGTTTTTATAAATTCTGCTATGTCAGCCGACGGCAAACTCTCAACAAAAAAAAGAAAACAGGTCAGAATCTCCGGAAAACTTGATTTTGAAAGGGTCGACGAACTCCGAGCCCAAATAGATGCAATTATGGTGGGAATAGGAACCGTCCTTTCAGACGATCCGAGCTTAACTGTAAAGTCTCCAGAAAGAAGAGCAGCGAGAAAAGCTGCTGGAAAAAGTGAAAATCCGGTAAGGATTATTGTTGACAGTTCAGCAAGGACTCCTCTTGATGCCGATATTTTCAAAAAAGGAGAGGGAATGAAGATAATCGCAGTTTCAAATTCTGCTCCTGCCGAAAAGATAAAAAAACTGGAAGAAAAAGCTCTCGTTATTAAAGCAGGGACTGAAAAAGTTGACCTTCCTGAGCTTGCAGTAAGATTAAAGGAAATGGGTATAAATACACTTATGGTAGAGGGAGGAGCAACCCTCAACTGGGGAATGCTTTCTGCAGGCCTTGTTGATGAAATTTACACCTTTATAGGAAACCTTATTATAGGCGGCGCTACAGCCCCAACTTTCACTGACGGAGAAGGATTTTCAGAAACTGAAATCCCTGAGCTGGAGCTGTCTTCAGCCGAAAAAATCGAAGATGGGATACTCCTTAAATGGAAGGTAAAAGACAAAAAAGCAAGGTAAAAAGGAAGATAATATTTATAATCCCTTTTTTTCATTTAAACAGTTGTTTGAATTTTTAAATCTGCTTTTTTATCTATTAGATTCTGTTCTTAATCAGCATCAGGCTTGAGATCGCATTTTTCAAACCCGCCCTTATAGCATACAAACACTTCAAGTTCGCACTTGCCCTTAAGAAATTCACGTATTTTGCGGTCATATATGCTTTGAACGTGTTTCAGGCCATTTTTTCTGAAGTGGGCTTCCACAGCTTCAAGAAACCCGATCATCTGTATAAGGTAAGCCTCTTCATAGGCTCTGGTTTCTCGCGCAATTGCTTCACATTCGGAGTTGTCAAGTTCGGAATAATAGCTTCCATGCTCGTTTAAGCCGCTTATCTGGCGCCAGTCCACCTTGCCTGAGTCGTCAGCTTCCCGATGGAGCATATAAGGATAAACCCTGCAGATTGAAGGACGTTTATCATAAATTTTGCAGCGCTTATTCTCAAGGAAAATACAGGAACCGTCTGGCTTTGTTTTCAGGGCGTAGCCTGAAACATAAAACCTGCCCTTTTGGTCACAAAACTCGTAATAAGGAGCAGGAGTGATGGAATCCGGATTTATTTGCCTTATAATGACCAGATCGGCATCTAGCAGGAAAACATGGTCGTTAAACTCTTTGGTACAACAGCGTGCGCAGAGTTCACACCTGAATCCCAGTTCTTTAATAATGCCTATAAATTCAGAGTCAGGAAATTTCTTTACGCCTGCAAGTTCTTCCTGTGCATCTGCAAGCCTTGTTTCAATGTCATTCTTTTTTACGCTAATCACCTTTTTAAGAAAAAGAATCCTGCAAGTCTACCTGATTTTAATCCAATGTCCGTAACATTTAATTACTAGCATTTCTTTCTATGATAAACCCAAGGCTTGATGACATTTATAATTTCGCACTTTCAGGCTTTTAAGGAATATTAGATATTCTTCAAAATCATTGAGAATTATCGATTTAACACTATCGAACCAGGAAATACCTGCTTAAATATCTGTTTATTGAGACCCTGCCGAGGAGAAGAAAAAAATCCGCGGCAACCGGCAGTGTCCAGCAATAAGCGAATACCTGGATATATTACGTGATAAATTACAAATAAATTCAGAGAATATTAAAATTAAAGTTTAACGAGGAATGATAATGGGCAAAACCGGCAGTATTGATTGGGTAAAAGTAAAAGGCAGAAAAGGCAGAGTAATCAAGGTCCAGAAGTCACAGGCTCAAAAAGCACACCCAGGACCTGCACAGCGCTTCACTTCTTCAGGTCACAAGAGGCGCTTTATCAGAAGATCTGCAAAAGCTCTTGTAAAATGATTTTAAGAGCTTTTTAATTTAACTTTTTTGAGTTACTTTTTTAACTTAACTTTTTTGAATTTTCTTTTGAAATCTTCGTTTTTATAAAGTAGCTTTTTAGATGCATTTACATTGTACTTACTTCGGGAGTCCATTACGGGCTTGGGCGATTTCAAGCTCACAAACCGACAATCAGATCTGCAATGCTTACCCCTGCGAGGCAGAGTGCAACGTTAAGAAAAATATTCAGGAAAAACGAGAGATTTTTTCCTTCTTCAAGCAATTTGAAAGTTTCATACGCGAAGGTAGAAAACGTGGTAAAGGAACCTAAAATTCCCATATTTACAAAATAAACCATAGATTGTGGCTCAGAAGAAAAAGTGAGAATGGCAAGCATAATAGTACCTAAGAGGTTCACGATAAGTGTGCCTGCAGGGATGTTCTTGATCCTGGGAACCCGGCTTAAAACCGTATATCTAAGGCATGCCCCTATGAAACCGCCCATACCTATCAAAAAGAGTTTTCCCAGTCCTGGAAAGGAGAACATCTCTTTATTTCTCCCTGCCTGAAAGGGCTTTTATTGTGCTCCTTCCCATAAACACACCAGCTAGGGTAAGAAACAGGTTGACGCTAATATTTCCTAGAGCAGGGAGAAAGGGTAGGTTGAAAGACTGAACTGCAAACGTGGAAAATGTTGTAAAGGCTCCAATAAACCCGGTCCCGAAAGCAAGCTTTCCTTTTGGGCCTATAAACCCAATATACTCCGTGTCGTACATTAGCAGGCCGAGCAGAAAACTTCCTAACACATTCACAGAAAGGGTACCGAGATGTGCTTCCATGGGCTCACAGAGTAAAAACCGGCAGATTGCTCCAAGGAACCCACCGACCCCTATGAGAAAAATCTTATCCAGATCTTTATACGTGGAAGGCATCATTTTCACTTAAAGAATCGCTTGAAAATTTAGATTTTAGTCTGAACAATTAGCTCAAAACATTTTAGATAAGAATATTTAGCTCGGGTTTCTCTGCTTAATTAGCCCTTGAAGTATAAAACTTTATCTAAGAAAGGGGAAGAGTCCTTCCGGAACTTCGAAGGAGAAAAGAAGAGTAATTCACCTATAATTTAACCTGTTTTCATAAAAGAAGCAGAATAAAAGTTACTGTAACTCTTTTCCATAAAACAATAAGACTAAACAATAAGATCAAAAAAGGTATTTTGAGAGAAAAAGAGAGTATTACTCGATTAAGAAGACATCTACCTCTTCTCCTTCTTCATACCCTTCAATGTTTTCTGGCACAAGTACATACCCATCAGCCTTTGCAACTGAACTCAGAACCCCGGATTTGGCTCCGGTCAAAGGGCGAACCCTATCTCCTTCAAAGACAACGCGGATGAAATTAACGTACCCTATTTTCGAACTGATTTTTGCAGCCAGGCGCCTTTTAAGAATAAGCTCGGGAATCTCCGGAATTGTGGCCAGTTTCCTTAGACCGGGGCGGACAAAGAAATAGAGGGCAACAAGGCTGGCAACAGGGTAACCGGGCAGACAAACGACAGGGATATTGTTTATAATTCCAAGAGCTGCCGGTTTTCCAGGACTGACGCCTATGCCATGTACGAGTAGTTCTCCGAGAGACGCTACAACCTCAGGGGCATGATCTCTTTTTCCTACTGAGGTTCCGCCTGAAAGAATGATCATATCGGCATCCAGGTTCGATTTTATGGCCTTTTTTATACTATCCGGGTTATCAGGCACTATATCGAGATATTGGGGAATCCCACCCCATTTTTTCACATAAAGGACCGACATTAGCCCATTAGTCTCAAGCACCATACCCTGAGGAGGAACACCCACGCTCTTTTTACGGCTTACTAGCTCGTCTCCTGTAGGAATAACTGCAATAACAGGCTTTTCGAAAACCTTCACCCTATCAAACCCAAGAGATGCCAGCACAGCTACATCACACGGGCGGAGAAAGTGTCCCTCTTCAAAAACCCTATCTTCTTTTTTTATATCTTCTCCGATCTGTCCTACATTTCTGTTCGGGTAGACCTGAGCTCTGATCTCGACAAGGTTTCCTGCAGTAGAGGTATCCTCAACCACTACGACAGCATCGGTTCCTTCAGGCATTGCAGCCCCGGTATGGACCCAGATCGTACTTCCTTCCTCTATCCGGTCAGAAAGCTGCAGCATTACCGGATTTGTAGGAGAAGCTCCCATAGTGTCGGAAGCCCTTACCGCGTACCCATCCATAGCAGCACGCCGATAATGAGGCACATTCCTTTCCGAGATTACAGCTTCTGCAAGTACCCTGCCTGCACAGGTTTCGAGTGAAATTTCTTCTGTTTTCTTCAGAGCAGAAATACGCTCGAGAAAAAGTTTCAAAGCTTGATCAACCGAAGTTCGCTCTTTGAATATCCTGCCCATGATCTCCCTTCCCGAAAGAATTAGCCTCCTGAAACCGGAGGCAGGACTGCAAGCTCATCGCCATCCGAAAGAAGGGTATCAAGCCCGTCTAGATGCCGGACATTGTTTCCGTTTATAAGGACATTAATTGAACCGCACATAACAGGAACTTCACTTTCTCCTTCGGGTTTCTCAAAAATAAGATGCTTTAACTCGGGATATCTTTCAGTAAGGGACAAAAGGATATCAATAACCTTTTCTCCCGACAGTTGCAGCTCCGATGCGCCTGCCTTTTCACGTAAATTTGCAAATAATTTGATTTTTACCTCAGCCATGAGAGACTATTCCATCCTATCCCTTAAATATATGTATGCTTATAAAGAAACAGCTACACTGAAGGGTTTGGGGAATAATGCAGCAAGGTCAGGATTACAATATCGAAAACTCACCAGGGCTTTCTGAAAAAAAATATAAAATACTGGGATTTCTGATCCTCCTTTTTGCCCTGTTAATAAAATTGTTTGACCTGGGGGATCGAATATTTCATCACGATGAAAGCGTACATGCCAGTTTTACCCTTAAACTTCTAGAAACCGGGCAATACAAATATGATCCGGCTTATCATGGCCCTTTTCTGTTCCATTCTACAGCAGTTATCTTTCACTTTCTGGGGATAAACGACACAACCGCACGCCTGATCCCTGTATTCTTCGGAGTAGCGACAATCCTCCTGATCTTTTTACTTAAGAAGGAACTTGGGAAAAGAGGTGTACTCTGGTCGGCCTTCTTGCTATCTTTTTCTCCGAGTATGGTATATTTCTCAAGATTCTTCAGGAATGATCTAATCATTGTTTTCTGTACTCTGGCTACTGTTATAGGGGGTATTCGCTACCTTGAGAACCTTCACAGCCCAAAGCGATACCAATATCTAATCCTTGCCGCTTCTTCTCTTGCTGTTGCCGTATCCTCAAAAGAGAATGCTTATCTAATCATTCTCATGTTCGGAGCTTATGCAGGGGTTTATTCTTTATACAGGTTTTATTCCGGCTGGAAAAAAGAAAAATTGAGCCTTAAAAGGGCCATTTTTCTTAAAAGCTCGGCTATTTCCCCATTCCTGCCGGAAATTCTGATTTCAGGCACTCTATTCATTTTTATAATGATGATATTCTACACAAGCCTTTTTAGAATCCCGGAGACTATTTTTTCAATTGTGGGAAGAGCTTTTTCCCACTGGATGGAGATGCACAGAATTGAACGTATAGGGGGCCCTTTTTATTATTATATTCCTATTCTTCTTGTATACGAAAGTCCGATTCTGATCTTCGGAACTGCAGGTATTGTCCATTTTCTGAGAAAGAAGGGGAAAAATGCCTCCTTTTTCCTGTTTGTATCTTACTGGGCAATTGCGAGTTTACTGCTCTATTCTTATCTCCAGGAAAAAGTCCCCTGGCTTGTTGTACACATTGTCCTTCCCTTCGGGATTCTGGCAGGGGCTTACCTTGGGGATTTCTTTTCCAGGGAGCCTAGACGAAGACAGGAGAATTTGTCAGGCATAGAAGACATGAGTTCCGGAACAGGCAAAAATTCTGCTTCCGGGATAAGATATTCAAGAGCCCATATTCTTGTCGTTGGAATTCTAGCACTTACCCTGATAATATCCCTGACCCAGTGTATTTCCGTAAATTTTTACAGGAGCATGGAGCCTAATGAACTGATGACGTATTCACAGTCATCTCCGGATATCCGGCAAGTTATGGAGAAAATTGAAGGATTCAATCAGGGGCCTGAAACTCTAAAGATAGCCGTTGTAGATCCCGAAAATCTTTACTGGCCCCTGCCTTGGTACTTAAGGGACTATGAAAAAGCGTCATATTATACAGAGACTCCTGCTAATACGGAATACGATGCAGTAATCGTGCCTGCAGCATATCAAATGTATGAGGTACTTCCGGAAGAGAAGTATGCCTCATATATTTTCTCCTTACGCCCTGGAAAAAACTTTACCCTTTACTATGATAAAAAACTTGAGAAGGATAGATAATGTCTCAGGGAAGGGAAATTAAATTTTTACTAGCAGGGAAATAAAAGCATGTAAAAGGAATAAATATGTAAATGGGGGGAATTTTTAAGTGGGGGCGAATGTGGACAGAACTTTTGAGCTGGAGAATAGCTTTTCAAGGAGGAATTTTCCTCGGGGCAGTAGAAAGGAAGAAGAGACAGAAGATAGAGAGAAGAGAGGAAAACATTCTGGCAAGCATCGGAATTCTCCTGAACCCAGTCCTCCACCCAAATCTGTAAACGAAAGATTTGAAACCTGCCTCTGGATGACAATTGACGAACTCATGACCAGAGAGGTTGTAAAAATCTACGAAAACACACCTGTGGAAGAGATTTTGTCTCTTTATGGAAAATATCCTTACCATATCCTGCCTGTAGTGAATGATAAAAATGAACTTGTGGGCATTATAGATCTCGATATTATTCTTGAAATCCTTCTTTTGTGCCTGGTGCCCAGAGAAAAACATACCCTAATTACGGCAATTAGGTCACTTGGAGAAACAGCAAAAGAGATTATGATTACTCATCCGATAACAATCTCTTTAAACGCCACACTTAAGGATGCTTCCGACCTCATGATGAAGTACAGGCTGGACCGGATCTGCATTATTGAAGATAATAGACTTGTAGGAATAGTGTCCAAGAGAGACATTGTAGAAGAGATTTGCAGAAGAAAAACCAAAAGCTGAGAGAAAAGACAAATTAAAATCCAGACTTCTCGGGAAAAAGAAAATAAAACCAAGATTACCAGAAAAAAGGATTATTAAAAGTAAAATGTGGGGGCCAGCAGTAGTGAGTGCTCTACTTCAACTACTGTTCTTGATTATCAGTGTCAAAATCTTAGGGGAAGCTGCAGAGAGAATTGGTATCCCTTCAGTTACGGGAGAGATTCTGGCCGGAGTCTTACTTGGAACTCTTTTTCTTGATGTAGAAACCGATATAATAACTTTTTTTGCTGAACTGGGATCTATTTTTCTACTTTTCACTGCCGGATATAACGAAGTGAGCCTTAAGAACCTCAAATTTGAATCAATAACAGCGCTTGTTCCGACCCTCTCCCAGATAGTCTTTGCTTTTATCTTCGGCTTTGCGCTTGGAAGAATCTTTGACTTCAATTTTCTTGAAAGCTTTTTTCTGGGAGTAGCATTCAACCCAACAAGCATAGCAGTAGTACTCGGAACTCTTATAAACTTAAACTACCTTTCCAGCAGACCTGGGACGGCAATACTTTCATCTGCATTTCTGGACGATATTATAGCGCTTTTTTTCCTTTCAGTTGTTGTCAACTTCGCCCGTTTTAACCGTATTCCTCCGGTCCTGGGGATTCTTATCATCGCAGGAAAGATCCTGCTTTTTCTACTAATAATGTATATCCTTGGAAATTACCTGTTTCCCAGGCTTTTTATTTACGCGGAGAAGATGCATGCAAAAGAAGCTGTATTTTCCCTGGTGATTATAATAGCTCTTTTTTCTGCATATCTCGCAGAATTATTCGAACTGAGTCCAGCAATAGGAGCATTTACAGGAGGTATAGTGCTGTCGGAAATTCCCCTTGCCAAACTCCAGGATATCCAGAGCAAAGTTTACGGGCTGGCTCATGGAATCTTAATCCCTATTTTTTTCGCGTTTATAGGGTTTTTAATTGATCCGTATGCTCTGAGAAACGCAGGCAGTTTTACTCTTTTAGTTATTCTTGCAGCATTTTCAGGAAAATTAGCAGGAGGTTTTATCGGGTCAAAGGCGATAGGCTTCGATTCTTACGAAAGTTTGATCTTCGGCATAGGGGTTATGCCGAGAGCAGGAATCGAGCTTGTGATACTCACTATAGGACGAGAATTGCAAATAATTAACCAGGAAATATTTTCGGCAATGGTCTTGATGGTAATTGTATCCATCATTATTTCCCCAGCCTGTATGAAATGGGCAATTCAAGCCAGTAGACGAAGGGATAGGGGTAGGCAGTGACAAGGTTTGGAATTAAAATCTGCATTAGACATCTGATTAAAAGTCTTAAATGCGATCGGAATTCGTTTTTCTGGGATTTTTCCCCGGAGAACTTTTCCTTGAGAAATATTTTACAAGTTCCATAGATATGAGCGTGGTAGAAGCAAGAGCCAGTACTACTCCCCATTCAGACAGAGAAAGTGGAACAGTCCTGAACGCAGTCTGGAGAAAAGGAACATAAATTACCATCAGTTGCAGGATTATTGTGATCAGAACTGCATAAACCAGAGGTTTGTTTGTAAAAAGACCCAGAGAAAAGATAGAGTAACGATCAGACCTCCAGTTGAAGGCATTAAACATTTCTGAAAAAACCACAAGGGTAAAAATCAGAGTCTGCAATTTCTCAAGTGGAAAACCACTATCAACCGCCCAGGTTAAAACGATTAAAGCCTGAAGAGCAATTAGCCCTCCGAGTCCCAACCCGGCTGTAATTTCCCGCCGGGTGATAAGCCCTTCCTCAACGTTTCTTGGCTTCTGTCTCATAATACCATTGTCTGGAGGCTCAACTGATAGAGCCATTGGAGGAAGCCCGTCTGTAATCAGGTTAATCCAGAGGATCTGAACCGCAAGCAGAGGTAGGATCTGCCATCCCAGGATAGAAATAAGGACTATGAAAACCTCACCGCTATGAGCTGAGAGCCCGTAAGTGATGAAATTTCTTATGTTTTTGAATATATTTCGCCCTTCCTCAACTGCTGCAACGATGGACGCAAAGTTATCGTCCGTAAGGATCATGCTTGAGGCTTCTTTGCTGACATCCGTGCCTGTAATCCCCATAGCTATCCCCATATCTGCAGCTTTAAGGGCAGGAGCATCATTTACCCCATCCCCTGTCATCGCCACGACATAGCCCTTTTTCTTAAAGGCATCGATTACTCTCAATTTGTGGGTAGGGTAAACCCTAGCATAAACCGAAATCCTTTCGACTTTTTCCTCGAACTCGGCATCTCTAAGGTTATCAAGTTCTGAACCTGTAAGAGTGAGATCGTTTTCCTTTAAAATCCCGAGTTCCTTTGCAATTGCAGACGCCGTAATCTTATGGTCTCCTGTGATCATTACGGTTTTAATGCCTGCATCTGCACATTTCTGGATTGCAATCTTTACTTCCTCTCTAGGGGGGTCTCTCATACCCATTAAACCTGAAAAAGCCATATCTTTTTCAATTTCTTCTGAAGGGATTTCTCCTGAAGAAGTCTTTTCAAGAAACATATCCTCATCCAGAGGTTGGAATGAGAGAGCCATGACCCTGAGGGCTTGGTCAGCCATTTCCCTGACTTTTTCTGCAATCAACTTCTTTATTTCGGGAGATAAAGCCTTAATTTCACCATCAAGAAAAATCTTCGTACATGAGCCTAAAATTACCTCAGGGGCTCCCTTTGAGAAAGCAATAAGACCTTTAACAGGAAAGCTTTCAGACTCGATTTCCAGTTTATTGAAGGTGGTCATTCTTTTTCTTTCAGAGGAAAAGGGTATTTCTCCAAGACGAGGATACTTTTGATCAAGCTCAACTTTACGAAGCCCTGCCTTTGCCGCAGCAACCACAAGAGCTGCCTCAGTCGGATCTCCTTTAATTTCCCATTTCTCATTTTCTTTAAAAAAGTCAGCATCGTTACAAAGAACAGCTCCCAGCAAGAGAGTCTGAAGATGAAGTTCATCTCCAGTAACTTTTACATTTCCCTTAAAAAACTCTCCTTCAGGAGAATATCCTGCTCCTGTAATCTTTAAAATCTGCTCATTGACGCAGATTCTTTCAACTGTCATTTTGTTCTGGGTAAGTGTGCCTGTCTTATCCGAACAGATAACGTTTGTGGCTCCGAGAGTTTCTACAGACGGCAGTTTTCTCACAAGGGCGTGCCTTTTGACCATACGCCTTACCCCAAGCCCAAGCCCTACCGTAACAACTGCAGGAAGAGCTTCAGGGATTGCAGCAACCGCAAGGGCAACCCCCCATAAAAACATATCAAGCAGGGGAAAACCGTAGAAAACGCCAAGCATTGCAACAAAAGCTACAATTATAAGAGTTGCAGCTCCAATCCATCTACCGAACTTGTCAAGGCTTTCCTGTAAAGGAGTTCTGGATCTCTCTATTGTCCCCAAAAGCCCGGCTAGTTCCCCAAAAGTAGTATTCATCCCAGTTGCGGTAACAATCGCACTGCCTCTTCCGTAAGCAACTGAAGTTCCTGTATAAACCATATTTACCCTGTCAGATTCAGGAGTTTCGGAAGGAAGGACTTCAGTACTCTTCTGAACTGGCACGGATTCTCCCGTAAGAGAAGATTCATCAGTTTTGAGATTAAACCCTTTAATGACCCTGGCATCCGCTGGAATGCGGTCTCCAGTCTGAAGCAGAATAATGTCTCCAGGAACGAGCTTTTTTGAAGGAATTTCTTTTTCGACTCCATCCCTTATAACAGTCGCTTCTGGAGAGGTAAGAGACCTTAGAAGTTCAATGGCTTTTTCGGCTTGATATTCCTGCACGAAGCTGAGAATGCCTGCAAGAAAAACTGTAAAAAGAATCACTGTAGCATCGATCAGCTCCCCAAGAAGGACCGAAATGATAGAAGCAATTATCAAAATAACAATTAATATACTTGTAAACTGTGAAATGAAAAGTCGCAGGATCGAGACTTTTTCCTTTTCTTCAAGTTCATTTTCGCCATATTTTTTAAGTCTTTCTTCTGCTTCCTGAGAACTCAAACCTGATTCTGAGACCCCAAGTTCTTCAAAAACGGAGTTTATTTCCTGGTCGTAATACACCCCTTTATCCCTCAAGCCTCCGGGATTATCCGGAGGTATCTCTCAATTAATATATCCTCTTCTCTAATATAAGTTTCAAAGCATATATAGCGGTTAAGCATATCGATATGCTAAGAGATTTTTAAAGGAATATTGGTTATACGAAGCTTTGTGGAAAAAGAGATATAAAACTTTAGCAGTTTTTATACTAAGAAGGGGTCTAGAATCTGTTTGAAATCTTAAGGGACATTAAGATTCTGTTTAAAAGCTAAAACAGATAAGGGAAAAATTGGATATGAAAATCGTAATAATAGGAAGTGGGCTTGCAGGGTTGTCAGCCGGGTACAAGCTCTGCAAATCGAATGAAATTGTTATTTTTGAAAAAGATGAAGAAATTGGGGGGATGGCCGCAAGTTATTGCCAGGACTATAAAGGAAAAAAATATTTTATAGAGAAGTATTATCATCATATATTCAGGAGCGATTCGGAACTTCTTGACCTGATAAGGGAATTAGGACTTGAAATTCAAATGATGTGGCTTAAGGGGAAAAATGCCTATTTCGTAGACGGTAAAAATTATCCTATGAATACTCCTGCTGAAATTCTAAGATTTAAACCTCTTTCGTTTACGGATCTGGTAAAACTTGGGTTGCTGGTGCTTAGGATAAAGCTAATAAATGATACGACTTCCTACGACAGAATAAAGGCGAAAGACTGGATTCTTGATACTGCGGGACAATCTGTATACGAAAACTTTTTTGCTCCTCTCATGAAAAGCAAATTCGGTGAAAATGCCGAAAATGTTTCTGCAGCCTGGCTCATAGGGCGTGTGAAAATAAGGTCAGATAGAGGAAGTGAAGGAGAAAAACTGGGGTACCTGAGAGGAGGGTTCAATTCCCTGATAGAAGCTCTGGCAAGGGAAATCACTGCACAGGGGGGCAGGATCTTACAGAATAAAGCAATAACGGAAATTGTAATCAAAGACAATGCAGTGCAAGGAGTGGTCACAGATGGGGATTTCATACCCTGTGATGCTGTGATTTCAACGGTTGAACCCAGGGTACTGGATGCCCTCACAAAAGGCAAGCTTGGAGCCCTTCACACAACCCTGCAAAGCATCCGCTATCAGGGAACTGCGTGTGCACTTATAGGTCTTGACAAAGAACTTATGAAAGATGGAAATTACTGGTTGAACATAAAAGCTGACGTGCCTTTTGGAGCCGTAATCGAGCATACCAATTTTATGCCTTTTAAGGACTACGGAGAGCACCTTGTCTATGTGACCTCCTATTTCCAAGATGAAAACGATGCTCTCTGGCTAAAGAAGGAAGAAGAAGTCCTGGATTCCTACCTGAAGGGTCTGGAAAAGATGTTTCCTGATTTTTCAAGGGCAGATATCCATTGGGCGAAACTCTTCCGCAGAATGGATACTGCCCCTGTGTATGAACAGGGATACCTTGAAAAGGTTCTGCCGTTTGCTCCAGGACCATCCGGGCTTTACCTGGCAGGAATGTTCTCATCAACCAATTACCCGGAAAGAAGCATGAACGGCTCTGTAAAAGCCGGGTTTGAAGCTGCAAAGTTCTTCATGAAAAAAGACGATAAATGCGAGGTTTGCTGGCTCGACTGAGAGAGGTACCTCCTGTATTTTCATTTCCTGTATATTCATTAGAAGTTTTGTGTATCTGAAGAAGTCTCCGGACTTAATATAGTCTTTTAGGACGAACTATTATATAGACAAAGGGATGATAATATACTGTCTGTATCTACGTGCAGAAAGAAGTTCTGCATGATTACCTGTCCTTCCGGATTTATCATTCACGGGGATTTAAGAAATGATGGATTAGGAAAAGACAGTAATACTCTAAAGAATCTGGACTTCTGCCGTTAATCGGCATTTGGGGGCGTGCTGGTCAAATCCGCATTTGTGGAGATGGCGCAGGAGAATAGACTTGTTTTCCCTTGAGCTTGGCTCTCAAAAAGAGATCTCGGATGCTGTAAAAAGCTGCCCTGGCTTCCGGGAAGGGGTATTGGC
Source organism: Methanosarcina sp. UBA289 (assembly GCA_002496565.1). Classification (GTDB taxonomy): domain Archaea; phylum Halobacteriota; class Methanosarcinia; order Methanosarcinales; family Methanosarcinaceae; genus Methanosarcina. Next base: position 348,970 of record DAKJ01000018.1, read on the forward strand.
AGCGTGAAAATAAGAGGAGTGGTAAAAGATGTTATTCATGGACGTTAGTACCTGGGACCCTTCGAACCGCGATAAGATCCTTGAACATTTTAAGAAACTGGAAATTCCAGAAGGAATCAATATCATAAACCAATGGGTTGACCTTTCTGGAAACCGGTATTATATTCTTTACGAAGCAGAAAGTGCCGAGGCTTATGGAGCTTTCAATCTGCCCTGGTCGGATATCTGCGTAATTGACAGCGTGCCGGTTATGGAAGCTTCCGAATTCATGCAGCTTCTGCCTAAATATTATAAAAAGTAAATTGTAGAACTTAGTATTTCTGTAATTTATTGATACGGTATTCAAAAAAGCCCGATGAGCTGCATATTAACTGGCTCATCGAAAAATCTTTATTTTATTGTTCTTAAATGACAGGGCTTTTTCATAGCTTATTTTTGCTCAGTGCATCAATTTTTTAGCACTACTACATTCAAATTTTTAGCATTAATGCTTTTAGATCAAGATATTCAGATAGAGCATCAGGCCCATTTTCTTTTCCTATTCCACTCTCTCCGGCACCACCGAAAGGAACTTCAGGAGCGACCTTAAGGTGCTGATTTATCCAGATAATTCCTGCATTCAGTTGTTCGCACCCTGTACGGACTCTATCAATATTTTTTGTCCAAATAGAGGCCCCAAGCCCATAACAGGTATTATTTGCCTCTTCAATTGCTTCCTCAAGATTTTTTACCTGCACTACAGGCAATACTGGGCCAAATACTTCTTCTTTCAAAAGCCTGGATTCCCTTTGTACATCTACAACAAGAGTGGGCTCGAAAAAATATCCCCTGCTGTAGGCGCTACCCTCTGGAACTCTGCCTCCTGCAACTATTCTTCCCTCGTCCTTTTCTTCGACATCTGCCACAAGCTCTTTTATATATTCCCACTGCCTGCAGTTATTAAGGGGTCCCATATCAATGTTTTCGTGTAGCCCATTTCCAACCTTTAAGTTCCGGATACTTGCTTCAAGTTTTTTTATGAACCCCTCAGCCACAGATTCAAAAACAAACAGTCTCTTTACAGCAGTACAGGTCTGTCCACAATTGTAAAATCTTCCCCGAAGTGCCCCTGAAACTGCGGTCTCAAGATTTGCATCATCACAGACGATCATGGGATCACTCCCCCCAAGCTCAAGGGTTACTCTTTTCATCCCACCGGCCGCAAGTTCGGCTACACGTTTCCCGGTTCTGGCTTCTCCAGTAAAGGAGATCTTTTTCACCTGAGGGCTCTTAACAAGACTTTCTCCCACAACCTCACCAGGGCCTGTAACGATATTGATCACACCTGGAGGAAGTCCTGCCTCACTCAGGATAGAAGCCAGGGTAAGGTTAGTAAGGGGAGTATTGCTTGCAGGTTTCAGGACAAGCGTATTTCCTGTAATTAGGGCAGGGCTTATCTTCCATGCCATAATAAGCGCAGGCATGTTCCAGGGAATTATGGCTGCACAGACCCCTAAAGGCTTCTTTATGGTAAAAGAGTACCCATTTTGTGGAACCGGAATGAAATCTCCGTGAAAACTGCTTGCAAGCCCGCAATAATACTCAAGGACATTTGCAAAACCTTCAATCTCGTTTTTGGATTCGGCAAAAGGTTTACCCTGTTCCCGGGTAAGCAGGATGGCAAGTTCGTCCTTCCTCTGTCTTACAATTCCTGCAGCTGTGTAAAGAATCCTGGCTCTTTGCTGCGGAGATGTGGAAGCCCAACAATTAAAAGCTGAAGATGCAGCTTCAACCGCTATCTCCACATCATATTCCGTGCCTTTCGGAACCTGGTCAATAAGTTCACCTGTTGCCGGGTTTATGATATAGAAAAACTCGCCGCTGTACGATTCTACAGCCTTTCCGTTAATCTGCATTTTCATATCTATCAGTATTCATAAAGATCTATATTAAGATAACAGGAGGTACTGGAGGTTATCTGAAAATCAGATAGTCGATGACAATAGAACAAATCCACTAACTTCTTATCGCGCTTATTCATCGATCAGCCTGTCAAAAATAAGGAGCTTGAATTCCGATTCATGAAATTTAAATTAAGCCTTACGTATCAACCGCCTGAGAAGTTCTCTTTCTTCCAGTGTGAAATCCGAAAGGAGCATATCGGCAAAAAGAACCAATTTTTCCAGAATCACCTTTCTTACTTCCTTTCCTTCTTCAGTCAGATAAACCCTGTAAGCCCAAAGGTCATTTTTATTTCTTTGTCTGTACACGTAACCTTCTTTTTCCAGGTTCTTGATCGCTCTTGTACTTGTTGCTTTACTAACTTTAAGCGTTTTTGCAAGAATTTCCTGAGATATGCCATCCTTGCGGTATAAAACCATTAAAAAATAAAATTGTCCGCTTCCGATCCTGTAAGCTTCGAGTTCTTTTGCCATACAAGCTAGATGGCTCCGGTAGATGATGGCGATCGAACCGAGGATTTCTCTTGGATCTGCCATGATTTTATCCTCCATTTTATAACACCGGGAAGTTTGCTTTGGAATAAGCTAGTTAAGAATTAATAACGAATGAAACTAATTTGAGATTATAATCGTAGATTTTTAGGTTTATATCTTCTTTCAGACACTATTTAGAAATGTCCAACGCCTTTGCTGCGCATAGCTTTTTTCCCATGTAATAAATAATACAATAGCAGGCACACCACCGCAAAAACTGCCATGCGCATGTATATTCCTCTGTAACCAGTAAAAGGAATAATAAATCCAACCATTAAAGGCCCAATTCCCATTCCTATGTCTGAAAACGCAAAATAGGTTGAATTCGCCAATCCCATACGGTGTTGTGGAGTTATTTTAACAGAAATGGCCTGAGTACTGGACTGTATAGCTCCAAATCCAAGCCCTATCAAAGCTGCGGCTAACAAAAGTGTATAACCGTGATGAGTTTGGCTAAACAGTATCATTCCAGCCGTAAATGTAAGAATTGCCGGGTACATGATTGCATTTTCACCTTTGGAGTCAAACAGTCGACCAATAATCGGCCTCGAAACTAAAATTACTGCGGCATATACTATGAAAAAGAAGCTGGCTGCATCCACGAGATGAATTTCCTTGGAGTACACTTCAAGGAAGGACACAACACTCGAATAACAGCTGAAAATAAACATACAAACAACTGAAATTGGAATTACCCTGGGTTCAAAGAAGTTGTTAAATTTAAATCCCTTCATTTTCTCCAGCTGTTCTTTTGTTAATTCCATTTTATGTAAGGATGATAAAAATGGCAGAATTACAAGACTGATTGCTGAGGCAACTGCACAAGTAGCAAAAATCATGACGAAACTGCCATACTGGCTAATGAACATACCTAAAAAGGGGCCGATAGCGGTTGCGAGTATCTGACTTAATCCGAAATAGGCAATCCCTTCACCCTTCCTTTCCATAGGAATAATATTTGCAACGATTGTAGCCGTTGCTGTAGTAGTAATACCAAATCCCATGCCATGAAGAAAGCGGACAGTAAACAGATGAAAAATATTATTAATCCTAAAATATAATAGCGTCATAATTAAGCTTAAAATAACTCCCGAGTAAAGGGTCTTCTTATGACCGACTTGTCCGATCCATTTTCCGACAAACAGACGTGCGATAAGTCCGCCAATTATGAATATGCTGGCAGAAAAGCCCGCTTCACCTGGGGATGAATTAAATTTACTCATCGCATATCCAGACATGACTATCATTAATAAGTAAAAACTTAAAGCAGCTATAAAATTTTCAACGAAGATGACTACAAAATCGTTAGTCCATAATCTTGATTTTTTTGAATTCATATATTATGTCTCGTTATGTCTCTTTTTTCTTTTGAAGATCTCTTAAGATTAGTAAAGCGTGCTACTTTTTGTGTATTTAAAAAGCCATAATCGAATTCGGAAAGCTAGCATGCAGGTTTACCGCATCTGTTTGGCGGCAGACTAGACCAGAGGTTGTTTCGATCTAGCCTTTTTTCATATGTTGAACTATTCTCGGATAACTTTTCTCGAACAACTATTCTCAGATAACTGTTCTCAGATAACTGTTCTCAGAGAATTATTCTAGAAGTACTATGTTTGAATTAGTTACATTGTGAAACTAATTTGATCTTTATACATTTTTAACGTATATATTAGTTACTAATGAAATCAAAATAGGATACGAATTAGCGAGATAAGAATTAGCAAAGCCGAACACAAAGAACAAAAACCTGAATACAAAGGAAATACAGAGGAATAGTGAATAATGAAGGCTTGTTACAGGCCTCTAGAGAGAATTCAATCATGTAAAATTTAAAAAAGATAAAATTGGAAGAAAAAGAAAATTTTTTCCATACGATAAAAATATAAATCTATTTACAAAATACATATTATTAAAATACATATTATCGGCACTTATGTCAGGTAAATAAAAGTTGGGGAACAGGAATACCGACTGCAAAAGTATTTGGAAGATTTCAATAACCTCTCAGAACCAATATTGACCTTTAGTGACCTTTCAGAACCAACAAAAAGCTCAGGCTTTGAATACAGGTTTTGTGCATGAAAAGTACACTTCAATAGAGTGGGGCTTTAGAAAGTGTACGTTAAAAAACCAATTTTAAAGGGAAGAGAGCTGTGTTAGAGTATCTTCATGTAATTTTCTGGTTTGTTTTCATTGAAGTACTGGGCTTGATTTCCATACCTCTTGCCGGAATAACTGGAAATCGGCTTGCTGACAGAGGATATTCTGCAGCGAAGACCCTGGGAATAGTGCTCGTTACGTATCTTGCCTGGCTTTTTTCTTATGTATGGGGTTTTAACAGACGCACGATCCTGATCTCAGTACTTTTACTTTGCCTTATATCGATAATTGTTTATCGAAAACAAAGGACTTTACCAGAAAAGAAGATTCTGTTATCAAATGAACTTTTATTCGCCGCAGGGTTCTTTTTTTTCCTGCTTGTACGCATGTATCTCCCTGAGATTTACAGGCATGAAAAGTTTATGGATTTTGCTTTTCTGAACACAGTAATGAGAACTTCTTCGTTTCCTCCGAGAGATCCCTGGTTTGCAGGCGGCTCCCTCGAATTTTATTATTACTTCGGATACCTTTCGGTTGGAGTTCCGGGAAAACTGCTTTCTGTCGAACCATCCATGCTCTTCAATCTGGCTATTGCACTCACTTTCGCCCTTTCCTTCAATCTCCTTTTCGGATTTGGATACAATCTTACTCATGGAAAAATCAGATGTGGGATCCTCACTTCAGTATCCGTAATCTTGCTAGGAAATTTACAGGGGCTTAAAGAATTCATATACGTATATTTTACCAAGGAGACAGTCCCAATGGGATACTACTGGAGCAGTTCGAGAGTTATCCCGTATACGATAAACGAGTTTCCGTACTTCAGTTTCATACACGGTGACCTGCATTCTCATATGCTTGCAATTCCTTTCCAGCTTCTGGTACTTGCTTTCCTCCTGAACATATATATCAGGAAAGATAGCAACCGAATCTTTGAAAGTATGCTGGCTCTTCTTATTTTTTCAATATCTTTTGGCTTTTTATTTCCTTCCAATTCCTGGGATTTCCCGATATATTTTGGCCTGATGTTTGCAGTTATTTTTGCTTTTTACTACGGGCATTATATCCGCAATAAAAGCTTATCTAGCTCCATTACCGGCTTTCTGGGAACAATTTTTCTAGTTTCTATTTTTAGCCTTCTTCCATATTTGCCTTTTTACCTATCTTTTAAACCTCAAGCCGCAGGTGGATTTGACTTTGTTCAGCCGGAAATCAGGACAACGATTGAAGAATTCCTTATCCTGTTCAGCCTCTTTCTTTTTTTGACCTTTTCTTTCCTTATCGCACGCATAGAATCCAAACGAAAAATACAATATTTCATCCTGTGGACAGGAATAGCTGCATTCTTTGCCAGAGAATGGGCTACTCCCCTGCTTGTGATCCTTCTCCCTTTACTTGTCCTTTCACTCTATTCCTTCATAAAAGACCTTCCGGAAAGGAGCAACGCAGGATTTGTATCTCTCCTTACAGCAGCAGCTGCATTTATAGCCCTTATCTGCGAAATAATCTTCCTAGATGACCCAATTTCTGGGAGCTTCGCCCGCATGAATACGGTTTTCAAATTTTACATGCATTTATGGATTTTTCTGGCTATTGCAGCTTCTTATTCATTCTATGAGCTTTATCTCCGCTACAGAACCATGAATGAGAGTAACCTTCCTTCGAGCATGATTTATGGAAAGAAAGTCTGGACGATCTCACTTTTGCTCCTAGTTCTCTCATGTAGTGTTTTTCCTATAGTAGCTACCATTACAAGAATAAAGGATATGAATGCAAAACCTACCCTTGACGGCATGGAATATATGAAAGGGATCGATAAGGGGGATTACGACGCTATAAAATGGGTTCAGGAAAATATCAAAGGTACTCCAGTAGTTCTTGAAGCTTCCTCAGATGATAGCAGTTATAGTTATATCTCCCGTGTCTCGACAAATACCGGGCTTCCTACAGTTATTGGCTGGTCAAGACATGAACAGTTCTGGGGAAGAAACCAAGAAGAAATCAGGAAAAGGCTTGAAGACGTAAATTCCATTTACAGTACCGGCAGTAAAAAAAAAGCTCTTGAGCTTATGAATAAATATAAAGTAAGCTATGTGTATATCGGTCAGCTTGAACGGCAGATGTATGATATAAGGACGGATAAGTTCGAGGACGAAACTTATTTTGAACTGGTTTACCAGGACTCAGTCCAGATTTATAAAGTAAAAAGAGAATTCTGAGTTTTCGGTTTTTAGGGGGAACCTTAAACTTGGGAGTTATATAAAAGTCTATTTATACAAATAGGAAATTCGCTCCTAATACTGGAATGAAAATTAAGGGGGGTTATCCATTACCAGCGTTTCGGTGGTTCTACCGGCGTATAACGAGGCAGCGAATATAGAGGAAGCTGTCTTAGTTACAGCTGAGACACTTTTAAAAATAACTGATCATTTCGAGATCATTATAGCCGAAGACGGTAGCACGGATGGTACTGATCGGATTGCTTCCAGTCTCTCGGAACAGTACTCTTACGTTGTCCACTTGCATTCGGACAAAAGGCAGGGACGGGGAAAAGCTCTTAACCGGGCTTTTAAGGCCGCTTCAGGAGAGGTCCTCTGCTATATTGATGTGGACCTTGCGACAGATATGAAATATCTGGAAAAGCTAATCCGGTCTGTAAGCACGGATGGCTATGATTTTGCAACAGGCTCAAGAATGATGCGCGAAAGCGATGCGAAAAGGCCTTTTAAGCGGGAGTTTGCAAGCAGAGGATATAATATTCTAGTGAGGCTTTTTCTGCACTCAAAACTCTATGATCACCAGTGTGGTTTTAAAGCTTTTAGAAGAGAAGCTCTCTTTGAATTCCTCGATGAGGTAGAGAATGAACACTGGTTCTGGGATACTGAAGTACTCGTAAGAGCCCATCACAAAGGATACAGGGTAATAGAATTTCCGGTTTACTGGAGACATGGAGGGTCAAGCAAGGTTAATCTGGCAAAAGATGTCAAAGGAATGGGGTCCGAAATATTCAGACTCAGGAGGGAACTCTCATTCCCACTTGAAGTATCAGGAAAAGGAAAATTCTTTTTAACAGCCACCCTCGCAATCCTGATCCTTGCATTTGTTGCAACCTTCCTGGGCGCATCCGATATTCTGGGAAATATAAAGCAGGCATCCTTCAGGACTCTGGGGCTTGCCTCTCTGGTATACTGTATTTCCTGGCCCATAAGAGGAGTCCGCTTCCAGCAGATCCTTAAAAGACTCGGAAATCAATACGGGCTTGGATTTCTTACAGGAAGCATTTTTATCAGCCAGTCCGCAAACGTTATTCTCCCGGCGCGGATAGGAGATCTAAGCAGGATGTATATCCTGAAAAAAAGCAAAGATCTTGACTATACAACTAGCTTTTCCTCACTAACTGTAGAAAGAGTCTTTGATGTAGTTGCAATTACTTCGATAGCAATACTTGCGTCTTCAGGTGCTGCTTCCCGTTTTAAACTCGCCCCATGGATGGACTCCCTGATAAAGCTGTCTGGACTTGCAGTAGTACTTTTCTTTTTAATTCTATTTGTTGTGTCTTTCCGAGAAAACTTCACTACAAAAATGTTGGGAACGGATAATTTCCAGAATGGGTTTTCTGGAAAAATAAAAAGCTTTGCAGCTACTTTTCTTCATCAGATGAGTATCGTTGCCGTACAGCCGAGTGCGTTTCTTGCAGTGACCGCATCTTCTCTTCTTATATGGGGAACAGATATACTCACCTGTTTCCTTGTCCTCAAATCTTTTCCGACAGTAGGGGTGAACATTTCATCTACATATATGATATCCCTGATTTTCCTGGCTGTAGCTCTAGGAAATATTGCAAAAACTTTTCCTATAACGCCTGGAGCTATAGGAACATATGAAGTTGCCCTTACTGCAGTCTTTGGAATTGGGGGAATCAACCCGGAAATCGGGTTTACGGCTGCCGTGCTTGACCATATTATAAAGAATTCAATTACTTTGATCGGAGGCGGCTTTTCCCTCTCGGAGCTAGGACTCAGGTGGAGAGAGGTACTTTGCACGGACAAGGAAGTTTTGAAAGGATGAGCAAATAACTGGTCAAAATGCTTTAAAAAATAAACCGTTGAAGCCTTTCAAAGAATGAAAGTGCTGGAGAAATCGCTATCCTGTTTAAAGTACGTGCAAATCAGACCCATCAAAGAATTTAAACTATAAAAAGAAGCAGGTCTTGTGGACTCGAGAAGAGATTGGAGTTTCTAGAGTTATGATCTCACGGAGCTCGGAAACGTACCCTGAAATATATAAGAAATTTGAAAAAGCGTCGATTGAAGAAATTAAGAGGAACTTTTTCCTCTTTGAAATCTTTCCCTTTTAGAACTTTTTTTCTCTATTCCAGTCTTTACTTTCCTCAATGCTTCGAGCGCAGATTCCTGCCCTGCTAGGGAAGATCAAATCTTTTCGTTTGAGGCTACAGTGGTAAGCTTAGAGAACTTTACCCCTTTGAGAGCCATTATAGCTTCGGCAAGCTCCTTAATCTCTTCGCCGTCTCCATCCAGAACGATTACTTCAAAGCAGTTATCATGATCAAGGTGGATATGCACTGAGGATTTAATCAGGTGAGAATATTGGTGCTGAATATCTGCAAGGGCATTTGAGAGCCCCCTTTTCGTGTGGTCGTAAATAACCGCAACGGTTCCGACACGGTAACCTTTAATGTCTCCCATCCATTCGTAATAAGAAATGTAGCTCCTGATGGCATCCCTAATGCCTTCCGAACGGGAAGAATAACCTCTTTTTTCGATGATCTCATCAAATTTACCCAAAAGGGTATCGGGAAGGGAAACCCCTATCCTCATAAGTTCTGTTTCCATAGTATCACCAAGTAATCTTGAACTTGTCTACAAGTTAATACTTTACTTAATTATACGTAGCAATATATATGTTTTTTTCACTTAGCCATTAATATAAAAGAGTTGATTACAAATATTCGTTCTTTACTAATATTAATCTTTGGGAATGGTTTACATTCGCCACGAGAGAAATAGACAGGCTTTTTTATTTTGGAAAAATTAATTATTCATCCTGGAGAAAACAACATCGATTACCATCGTTAGTAAGATTCAGGAGCAAATTCATTTGAGCTAGTTTTCTTCTATTATTGGCCATTAATTACGTTTTTACCTTATTTTGTCAGTTAGTAATCAGCTTTATCTATTATGAAAAAACAGATATCAGAAAACAGATTCTGGATAATTAGAATAGTCAAGGAAAAAATAATATAAAAATGTAACAGAAGGTAAAAAGAAAGTCTTAACTAGCTTTTTTTTCAACAAGACTTTAAGAAAATTTTATATATAGATTCCAGTACGAATAAAATTTCCAGCATAAGAATACCTTCTTGACACTTATTTCAACAGTCTTTGTGTCATTGCTCTCTTATCTCCTGTCCACAAGTCTTTTAGGTCTTCCCTTTATCCTGTTCAGTTCAAGCCCCATAGGGCCTGTGAAGTTAAATATGATTTTGAAAGTGCCTTCGGCATAAGCCCTGGAAAGCGGAGGCTTATACTTGAGAAAAGCATGAATAAAATTCTCTTCTACAAGAACCCGATCGCACATCTCAGGATTTTCACATTCCATACTGACTCTTAGTACAGTTTCTTCCTCATCCTCTGCGCCATAAAGAAAAGCCTCATACTCTCCGGTCAGGTAGTCCATGTTTTCACGCTGGAAAACTCCCCTTTCCACATCTACTCGGTTAAAAGGAGCACCTTCTACCCATACTGTTTCGGCCTCCCGCTGTGGAGTCATGATTTTCATATGCGTCCTTCCGCAGGGGCATTGTTTGCGCGTAAGCACTACAGTTGTGTCTTCAGTATCATAGTTTAAAAGAAGGTTTCCCGCTTTTGCTCCAACAGGCAGCAATGTGCTCAGGATGACTCTTCCGCATTCTCCATCAGGCACATAATTCTCGAGATGGGGATCGTAAATGTCAACGTGGACGAGATCTTCAGGCACATGCAGACCCGACACTTCGTCACATTCCCCACACATCGTGCCTTCCGTGCTCCCGTAGGTGTTATACACAGGACATCCCCAGATTTCGGAAAGATAGTTCCTCGATTCGTCAGCAAAAGATTCTCCTCCCACGACCAGTTTATCTATGCCTGACTCCCAAGGATTAGTACCCTCTACCCGTAACCTTCTGGCGAGATTCAGGAGTTTAAATACGCTGCCTACTATACCTGTAGGCCTGTAAGCCTCGATAACACGCAGGGGAAACGTACATTTGCCCTCAGGAATAATGCTCATTCCAAGCTGCCTGGCTGCAAGGGTCATAGTGTTTGCCCCTATATTCATCCCGTAAGAAGCACAGACAACAACCCTGTCTCCAGGACCAAATCCCTGTGACCTAAAAATACGGGCGTATTTTTCCGAATACCGTTCCCAATCTTCCCATGTAAGAAAGAAGCTTTTTGGAATTCCGCTGGTTCCACTGGTCTCATGAACTGTGAAAACGTCCTCCCATCCCACGCTCCTGAACATGAATTCCCCTGCCTCAGGCGGCTGGTTTTCGCGGATAGTTTTCCCAGAGATTATGGGAAGATCCAGAAGGTCCTCATGGGTTTTAATCTCAGCCGGGGCTACGCCCTGTTTTTCAAACCACTTTCTGTAAAAAGGAGAATTTTCTGCCGCATATTTTACAGTGTACCGTACCCGCTCCTCTATGAGAGCATCCAGTTCTTCTCTGCCCATGGTTTCGATTTCAGGATTGAAATAAGTTTTTAACTTGTCCATAGAAAGCACCCCCAAACGGAAAATAAAATATAGAATGATAAACTGAAGGAAAAGCTTGTTATTTATTGGTTTTAAACATGAAACACTTTTGGGTAAATAAAAAATTTAAAATTTTTGTTTAGAATTAAGAAAGAAATCTCATACACATATTTTCAATCAATATCATCAGTGATAATTTTTTTAAAGTTATTACACAGAGTTTAAAACTGATTACTGCGAATAGTAAATTATATATAATACGTCGCATATGTGTATTTTGATGGTCAATAGGGTTAAGCGTAGGGTATCATGCCTCCCAAAAGCTACATATTATAAGCCAAGGGAGGTTCCTCTCTGCGATCTCGAAATTATCAATCTGTCCATAGAAGAGCTTGAGAGTATCCGCCTTTGCGATTTCCTTCAAGTCGAGCAGAACGAGGCCGCAGATATGATGGGCATCTCCAGAAAAACCTTCTGGAGTGACCTGCAGAAGGCTCGAAAGAAAGTGGTAGATGCACTTGTTAACGGCAAAGCGATAGAAATCTCTGGAGGAGAGTACGTAAATAGTGGCGAGTGCAAGGTCGAATTCCTCTGTAATGGATGCAAGAATAAGTGGGAATTACAATGCAATGAGGATCGTCCTACTAGCTGTCCTAAATGCGGCTCCAAGATAATTTATCGAGTCGGCGGCGACGGAAGAGGAAAAAGGTTCATTGAGAATAATTACTGCTGCCCCAAAAATAAGGGTAAAGCGGTAGTAAATGATAAAACAGGAAGTGTAGAAAATGACAAAAATTGCAATACCGTCGATGAGTGACAGTGGACTGGAATCTGATGTTTGTGCTCACTATGGCTCATGCGAATATTTTACTATAGTAGATGTAGATAATAAAAATATTGTAAGCTTTAAATCGATAAGCAATCTGTCTCCTGAAGGAAAGCATAACTGCGCTGCTCCTTCAATAATCCTGAAATCACACAATGTTGATGCTGTACTCATCTCGGGAATCGGCGGAAGGCCATTAATGTCATTGGTTGAAAAGAATATCAAAGTATTTGCAGGAGCAACTGGAAAGGTTTCCAATGCAGTTGAGAACTATAACAATGGATTGCTGCGAGAAATATCTACTAATGGCACCTGCAGTTGCTCTCATCACTAAAGTAAGGCAATAAACAAAAGCGGCATTTAAAGTAGCAGTTATCCTTTACTTTATTCCTCTATTCCTTCTTTTCTTCATTTATTGGTTTGTATTTCCGATTTCTAAATTTTACCCTATTGGCCTAATAATTGAAAAAAATAGAATAAGTTGAAAACCGGAAATCTCTTCATGAGAGCTGAATCCAGTTATCCTGAGAAAACCGATTCAAACCCTGCAATCACATCCTCTTTCTTTAAGGAGACGGACCTGTTCTTCGTAAGAATCAACAAACTCGTCTTGAACGGCTTTTCCTATCGCAAAGGCAGGGTCAAGAGGAGTATGATGTTTATATCCTCGCTCTGCCATCTCATGAACAAGCGATTCATGTCTCAGGTAAAGAGCTTTGAGCTTTCCTCTCCAACGCATCGTTTCTGGATGATGAGCATAAGCTTTCTTATTATTGGTGATTATAGACCAGAGAGCATGTAACTCACGGTGTTCTCCTAGAAGATGCTGCCTGCATAATCTCTCAGGAGGTATATCCCAGATTCTCATAATATGAATTTCGAGCACATTTAAGAAAGAGTTTCCGGAAAGAGAAAAGAGTTTTACTTAACGCGAAAATTGAGTCTCATGTTCTGTGTCTGATCCCTTGTTCTTATATCTATTTACATACTACTTGAGAAAAAATAGTCCATGAGACAGGAAACATTCTGGCTTTCTGGAATTTTTCTGCTGGCTATTGTATACTTTTTATTAATTCCTGTACTTGCCCACGTACCGATTTTCGGAGGGGAGGGGAAAAATCCTGGAACAGCAATTCAGGTTGAAGATCCTTCGAAATCAAGAGTGTTTTACGGGCAGCTTGCTTCCGGGGAACTCAATTATTATAGTTTTAAAATGGAAAAAGAAGAGAGAATTGTACTTGGGCTTACAATTCCCGTTGAAGAAGGAAACAAGGGTTTTACCCCAAACCTGATTCTTATCGGGCCGGGAATTGAGGATGAGGGAAAAATACCCGATAGCTTGGAAGTGCCCGAAGGAGATGGAGCAAAAGTGCTCTCCGATAGCCTGCCTAAAAGTCCTGTATATGAAGGATTTACCCCAAGCGCCTTCTACTCGCTTGATAAGCTCGATATCAAAGCTCCGGAAAGCGGAACATATTATGTTGTTGTAGGTGCAATACAGGAAGCGGGTTTGATAGAGGGAGAAGATCCAATACAGGGAAAAAGTATACATGAAAGAGAAATCCCAAAAAAAGGGAATTATGGAATAGTTATAGGATACAGAGAAACTTTCACCTTGAAAGAATGGATATCCATACCCCTGAACCAGGTAAAGATTTACCGTTGGGAAGGGCAAAGCCTGATATTGATCTTTACTCCACTTGCGATAACTCTAGCAGCCGGGCTTCTGGCAATTTTCTTACGAAGAGAAACTGTCGCCAGTTTCAATCCCGAACGCATCTCAGGAATACTTGCAGGCCTTTTCTTTCTGAGTACAGGAGTAACATACATTTTTCAGATGTTAATTTCGTTGAGTGAAAGTTCATATTCCTCAGGAATCGTTATTACTATCACTTTAATCCTGATCAGTATAGGAATCGGAGTTGCTGCAATAGCTTTAAGTCTCAAAGATGAAAATTACGGTAAAACATCAGGAAGAAAACGACTTTACTTCTTTATTTTAGGAATATCCGGACTTCTATTTTGATCAGGGTGGTTAATAGGCCCTCTTCTGGCTTTTGAAGCTGCTGTCCTCCCCTGGAAGCATAAATGATAAAATTTTAGAGCCGAAAGAAACAGTTGATTAATATAATTGAAATGATACGAATGAAATGATACGAATAATATATAATTATTAAATAATTATTAAGTAACTGATTTTTAGAATAATTATAAACGATTTATTTTTAAATAGTAATTAAGTAACCTCATTAATATAACATGACTTCGGGGGAAAAATATGGTAAAAACTTCACTGAAAGTAGGGCAATCTGCTCCGGATTTTTGCCTTCTCGACCAGGAAGGGAATAAGACATGCCTTGAAGACCTGAGAGGGAAATGGGTAATCCTTTACTTTTATCCGAGAGATAATACGCCAGGGTGCAGCCTTGAAGCAAAAAACTTCAGTTGCTTAAGAAAAGATTTTGAAGCCGAAAATGCTGTGATTATTGGGGTTAGCAGAGATAGTGTAGAATCCCACAGGCGGTTTATTGAAAAGAAAGAACTTAAAATAAAGCTTCTCGCGGACGAGCAGGCAAGCGTCCATAAAATATACGACGTCCTGCACCCAAAACACTTCCGGGGCAAAGAAGTCACAAGCGCTGTCAGAACCACCTTTCTCATAGATCCCGAAGGAGAAATCGTCAGAGTATGGGATAATGTTAAAGCCGCAGAGCATGCGGAGAAAGTGCTTTCTGAATTGAAGACTCTGAAAGAGAGGTGAAATGAGAACACATTATAAAATAAACTATAATGAGTTTATATATAAACCGTTAATTTTTGCAAATCCGATTTATTATGATCGAAAAATTAGTTAAAAATAAGGATAAAAGGAATAAAAATAAATTCCTAAAAAACAAAAATAACTTTATCTCAATTTTATTTCCAGCCTGAGAAATTATAGCTGGTTAAGGCCTTTTTCAAAGTGTTATACCGGTCTGTTATACCGGTCAAGAGGTTTGCAGATTTTTTTACTTAGTGATGTACTGCGGCCTCACGCGTATAATAAGTCTCAGCTCTTGCAGCGAAGTAAATTGTATAAAGCGCTGCAAGCCCAACAATTATGTATACAATTCTCGAAAGGGTACTTCCTACCCCGAAGATAGCATCTACAACGTTAAAATTGAAGAGCCCTACAAGCCCCCAGTTTAATCCGCCTATTATAACAAGTATAAGTGCTATCAAGTCTACTGGATTTCTTACTGCCATAGATGTCACTCCCTTTTTGCTTTATTTTCCTTTTTTATAAAAGGAAAAAATATAAAAAATCCAATATTAAATTAGAGATACTTGTATTTATATATGACTAATCTAAAAATTAGAGCACCTTAGAGAAAAAGATAGTAAATAAAAATTAAATCTAAAAGAGTTTAAAAAATTAAATTTAAAAGAGTTGAGAATCCCATAATGATTTTTGGGCTCATACTTTTTTGTAGGCTGATTGTAAACCTTTGAGATATATTAACTCATTAAAGCCATGCTCTAGAGTCTAAATTAAATAGTCAACTCCTTAGTGAAAGCCCACTGGCGGTGTCAGAGCGCACCAAATAGACCAGATACTAAATATATAGAGATTATATAAAAAATTGAGTTTATAAATACCTTACCAGCTTTATAGTCAGACTTGGCCTGATACTCGTTATCATATAACTCAACGTATAATCTGTAATCTATTGATTTTCGATTCCAGTTATCAATGAACATACAAAATGCTCCTACTAACAGAATAAGAAAGCTAACTTCTGTTGCTAAATTAACAACAACAGGATAACTCTCTATTAGTAAGAAAGTAAGTATAATACCGTCAAGACCTATGAGATACTTATAACAATCATCCAAAGAAAAGTAATTTTGAGTCATACTTATACACCGTATAAAAATCCTTTCGTGACATAAAAATATAATGAGGAATATAAATTTAATGCTCCAACACAAATTATGTTTGCCCGCTGATTGGTGAGTTTGAAAGCTGGTCTATCTAAGGAAATAGATTCATTTTAAACTCTACTTCGGAGGCAGACGAAATACTTTAATCATCTGAGAATATTCAGCAAGCTCTTTATGCACAAGGAGCTCAGTAAGAGAGACTCCTTTTTACTCCAGACCAGCTTTTTTCTACTTTGCCTTTGAGCACAAACTCATATTGTCTTAATAGCTCATAGAAATCTAATTTACCAAGCAATTTAAAAGTCAAAAACCTGCCCGTCATATCCAAGGGGCAAAAACATCGCTTCAATATGGTGAGGACGAAACAGATGACTTAGATGGGTCAAAGCTATTTCTTTTGCATTGAGCTGCTCTGCAAGTGCCATGGCCTCTTCTGAATTCATGTGTTTTTTGATATGGATATTGGGTGGGACTATAGCATCGGCGATAAGAAGATCCGGGTTTTCCATAAGCTCCAGACTGGATGCGGGAATCTCAGAGTTCGTGTCTCCTGTTATCACTATTTTTTTATCACCATCACGGATTATAACCCCTATCGGAACCTCTACAGGAGGATGGTTGACCTTAAAAAGGGTAAACTGCAACCCAATTAACTCGAATGGCTCATAAAGTTTTACGTAATGATACCTGGGTTTAAGAAAGGAAACGTACCGGTCTATGTACTCAAGCGTTTCCTGAACCCCATAGACATCAACCTTATTTTGAACCCTGTAGAACTCTCCGAATCCAGAGTAATGATCGTAGTGTCCATGCGTCCAGATCACTCCGTCCACACAGGACAGGTTTTGCTTGAGGAATTGTTGCCTTAGATCAGGGCTGGTGTCAATAAGGATTTTACCCTTATCGGATTCTACTAGGATAGAAGAACGAAGACGCTGGCTCTTTCCACCTTTTCTGGCGTCTTCGCATGCAGGGCAATTACATCCAATTTTTGGAGTACCAACAGCGTCACCAGTCCCAAGCAATGTTAGCCTCATGTTACTTCTTCCGTTCGTACTCTTCGGATTTGAGATCAGCTCGTTCATTAAAAGAATTCACAGCTTCCAGAAGATCCTGCTGAGTAAGTATTTTACGTTCCTCAAGAAGAGCACTCAGAACAGCTTCCCTTATAACCATGCGCAGGTCTGAGCCTGAATAGCCTTCTGTTAATTCCGCAATTTCCCCTGTATTAAAGTCCCCTTCTATATGTCTGGTTACAATATCCAGGATATTTTTACGCATGTCGAGGTCAGGAAGAGGGAAATGAACTATTTCATCAAAACGCCTCCATGCCGCACTGTCAAGCATGCGTGGGTGGTTTGTCGCAGCAATAAGAAGAACTCCGTGCTCCACGAGGCTGATTTCATCTATGGCCTTAAGAAGGGTATTTACTGCCCTCTTGATGGCAGCATTCTCGTCAGACGTCCTTGCTTTTGCTACGAAATCAAGCTCATCTATGAAAAGAATGCACGGATTGAGCTTCTTCGCAAGCAAAAAGACTCTGTCAATGTTCTTTGCAGTCTCACCAAGATACTGATCTGTTATCATGGAGAGTTTGACCTCAACAAAAGGAATTGAAAGCTGTTCTGAAAGTGCACGGGCAACCGAGGTCTTTCCGGTTCCTGGAGGGCCGACAAACAGAAGTTTTCCAATATCATGCAGGCCGATCTCTCTCAGATATTCCCTGTACTGAATGGCTTTCATGATCTTTTCAACTTCGTTCTTCTGTTCCTCGGTGAGAACAAGATCCCTGACTTTTTGCTTCACATCCTCAGGGGCGAGAATGACTGCGAGTTTAAGCATCTCTTCGCTTTTGTCCTCTTTCCTAATCTCTGCTATCAGAGATTCTATCCATTCCCTGTCAACTTCCTTGGGCCTGATTTTCGCCTTTGCAAGTGCATAGTTTGCAGCCTCGTCCTTCTTTATTTCTCCAAAGTAATACGCCAAGACAGGATTATTTTCAATCCGTTCCTGGGAACCTTCCTGCTTTTCAAACCATTCCGCAGCCAGTTCGAAAGCACTCAGACGAAGTTCAAAATGAGACTTGTCAATATTTATGAAAGGGACATTTCTTACAATTTTCTCGATATCATTAAGCCCGTACAGTTTTTCAATTCGGATAAACGTGGCTGTGATAGGTTTGGGAACTGTTTTTTCTGTACTACTCCAGTAGTTTTTCCGAATGTTCTTGGGAAGATCATTTACATCCAGTTCTGGGTAGCGGTTATAGATCTCTGCTGTCAGCAGTAGTTCTACGATATCTAATATAGTGCCTGACATGTTTTTACCTGTTGCATGCTTGGACTAATCCACTATCAAGTGTTGGGCACTCAAATGCGGTAAGTTCTTAAATCTTTACTTAAGTTGTTAAACCTAGTAATTGATTCTCTTCGATGATAAAATTTACTAAGCAGCCGGCAGTAAAAGAAAAAGCTGACTGGAGATGATAACTTTATCTAGCAGAAGACGTTATCTACTCTATCTCTTTCGGGAATAAAAACATATTTTCGGAAAAAGCCTTTATCGCCTCCGGAAAATGTCTCACTTTCAGAGAGTGATTGTGAATTCCAGAAACCGTTTAATTGTCTCCGTGAGATATACTCACATTTAAGAGAGAATTCGATCTGTATAGCTTATTTCTGGAATGCCACAGCATTATCAAAACTTCTGCATTATCAGAACTAGTATATTAAAACTATCATTCCTAAGATATCTCTTAATCTGAGGAAAATCCAGAATTATCCCTAGAGAGGACCATTGCATGACAAGAGAACAGCTCTATTCAGGGAAAGCAAAAACAATCTATAAGACGGATGATCCTGACACCCTTATTACCGAATTCCGGAACAGTCTGACTGCATTTAACGGAGAGAAGAAAGGGGAAATGGAAAAGAAAGGGTATTACAACGCCCAGATCTCAAAAAAATTCTTTGAGATGCTCGAGGCCGAGGGAATAAAGACTCATTTTGTCGAAATGCTTTCTGACATCGATATGCTTGTGAAGAAAGTCGAAATTATAAAAATTGAAGTTATTGTCAGGAATATTGCCGCAGGTTCGATTACAAAAAGATACCCCATTAAAGAAGGCACGGTTTTCAAGTCCCCGGTACTTGTTTTTGACTTTAAAAACGATGAATACGGGGACCCAATGCTGAATGACGACATTGCTCTTGCACTTGGGCTTGCAACACCGGAAGAACTTACTACACTCCGGAAACTCGCTTTTAGAATCAACGACCTGCTTGTGCCCTATCTGGACAAAAGAGGTATCATACTTCCGGACTTCAAGCTAGAATTCGGGAGGAGAAACGGAGAAATCCTCCTTGCAGACGAGATTTCCTGCGATACCTGCCGGTTCTGGGACAAGAATACCGGACAGTCCATGGATAAAGATGTCTTCAGGTTTGACAAAGGCGACATTTCCAAGGCTTACGAAGAAGTTGCAAGGCGCATAGTGCCCGAAATATTTGAATAAACATGAAAAAAGGCCAGGAAACTTGGATTAACCAGATAAAAGGCTTCAAAGTTTTCCTACCTGCTTATTTTTGTTTTTATATTGCAGCAAGCAGTTTTTCTTTACTTACGCGATTTCTGTTTTGGCGCGATTCTGCTTTTAACATAGTTATGTTTTAAAAAAGGAATCCAGAGTCGTTTGAAAACGAAAGTCTGAAAGCGCTTTTGCCTGCTGCACCCATTCAGTTTTTGGTGTCCTGATCCTGCCCGCAAGATCGGAAACTGCGGCTTCGAGAGAATCAAATTTCCTTGAGGGATTCTGAAGAGCTTTTCTCATCCCCTCCCTGACAACCCAGACTCCAAGGGGAGCCCAGTAGTCCGGAGTTATTTCCCTGAGCACGAAAATCGAAGCCTGTCTTTTGATTTCTGTCAGGTATTCAAGCACAGGCAGCCGCGCAGCATAATAACCTCCAGCCAGGGGAGAATAGCCTTTTTTACCATCATACCCCTCGCTGTCTTCTCCAATCCAGCTTGATTCTCCAGACCAGACTGCTTTTGGGAGCCAGATTTCAATAAGCTCGAAGGTATAAACCCGTGGAAGAATAAGGACCTCAAAATGGTTTCCGAAATGGGTCCCGCTAAAAAGCTGGATCTCTGAGACCCAGGGAAAATCCTTTATTCGGTCTGCAAGTTCCTTTCCTGCCATATCATCCACGGCTGTAATTGACCAGCGCGTTGGCACGATTTTTCGTTCTCTTCCAAGCAGGCCAATCGAAAACAGGCGAGTAATATGTTCGGCCGAAATATCCCCCTTATAGAGTTCAAGCACCGCGTCTTTTGCCAGAGCATCAGTGTCATAGACAAGGTAATCCACTTTTTTCGGAACATTTGGATTTTCTGCAAGCTCAAAGTTTTTCACAAGCCCTGAGGGGCCCATAGGCGTGAGCACAGCATCGAATTTAAGTTCCTGTTTTGGAGCTTTGAAAAACCAGGCTTCGGTATCCACTGGCTTTCTTGAGAGGGCAAGTTCCTGAGCCTTTAAAAGGAGAGGGTTTTCTTTGTTACGGGCGTCTTTTACACGGAAATTTGTGTTTGCCCTGACCATACGGGAACGCATGGAAATAATATCCTCAATCTGCATGTTTGCCCAAGCTGAGGGGTCTTCAAAAAGCGAGGCTTCGCTCTCTTTTGCCAGAGGGGGAATGAGCGGACCTGCCGAAACCCTAGGGTAACCGTAGCTTCCAACAAAAATAGCAGGAGGAGACGCTCCAAAAACTGAGTCACCTGAAATTACAGGTGCAATAGATTTTAAGGACTTGAATTTTTCAAGAATTGGGCAACGGGAACGCCCACAAAGTCCTTTTCCTTTACATTTAATGCACAGTGTACCATTCACTTTAAATCCGTATCCTCACAGATGATACAGGCTTTAACTCCAGGAGCATTCCTGTATAGCCAGCCGGATTTTTGGACAATACTACAAATGCCGCACATGCCTTTTGTCTTTTCCTGAGAGGATAAGTCTTGATTTAGAAGCACGGATGCAAATTTCCGAATTTCGTTCTGAGTCTCCTCGGAAAAGTCAACTTCAGCCCCACGTTTTTCGCTTACGTACTGAGATACCGCAGCTCTTGAGAGCTCTAGAATGTCCGCTACATCTTGCTGCGTACACCCATGCTCCAAAATCATTGTTCTGGAAAGTTCTGCCCGAATTGCGGGCAAGACTTTCTGTACCATAATTTCACATGTTGTTTTCATGGGAGACCAACACCACATAAATAAGGTAAATTTTACGAGAGATTCTCTTAATTGCTTATATTCATAGATTTCTGTTTTTTGGGTAGATAATGTGTCTCCCTTAATTTACCAAAAAAATGCATGCTATTGAAGTATCTATAAAATATACACAATTCCAAACCTGAAAACGTTATTACTACTTCTCAGATTCTATTTACTCCTGAAGCTAATCAGGACTTAGTTTTTAATCTGTTCAGCAGAGAAACCCTTTTCCATGAGGACTTCTTTCATGCGGGTCAGGTGATTACCCTGAAGTTCCACAGTATTTCCTTTTACCGTACCGCCACATGCAAACTTTGATTTAAGATAAGTGGACAGTTCGTGAAGATCAATTTCACTTGCGTCGAAACCTTCTACAACGGTAACTTCTTTTCCGTATCTTCTTCTGTTGACTTTTACGGTAATTCTCTGTTGCTCTTTGGCAACTTCTTCGCAAATGCAAAGTTCTTTTGGAAGCCCGCATACTGGGCACATTCCGCTGCTCATTTGTTGGTATATCCTCCGAATTTGTAATCATTGCATATGTAATTTACATCTAAAAATAACTAAATAGATATAAAGTACTTATCAATGATGATATTAAAGCCTAATGGTATTTTTCAGGCACTTTATATTGAATTTCAGTTAATAATCAGAAATTCTCAACAATATAAAAAGCCAGCCAGAGCTTATTATTTTTCAATTTTTTATATAATATTCGTTTGTAAACTATATAATAATATAATTTGGTAAAGAGTATAGACTAATAAAGACTACAAGTGAGAAAGATGGAAAAAACGTCTAAAAAATTCAAGAAATTGCCACTCCGGAAAAGTGCCTAAGCCAAAAAGTCAAAAAAGCTTAAAATCCCCGATTTTGCCGGAAAGAGCTTCTCTTATCCAGCAATAAGTTAGATATATCTTGAATCCCATCTTTTTCTACTAACCTGCAGTGCATATATATGCACTTCTATTATATAAATATAGCAGTATAAAAGTGTTAATTATATAAATAAAATTCGGGGGCACCTGATGAACGAATTGAACGATTTAATAGGTTTTGTAAACGGAAACAATATAAGACAAAAAGTGCTCTCCTTACTTTCTTCAAAAGGAGAAATGGAAGGGAAAAGAGTATCGAAAACCCTGAGAGTTGCACACCCTACCATCGCAAAAACTCTTGAAGAACTTGAACAGAAAGAATTAATTACAAAAAAAGATGAAATGTATGCTCTTACTGAATCCGGAGTAAAAGTGGAAAAAATGATCCAGCAGATCTAACCTTAAATTTCTTTAATCCACTTTATTTCAAATACTTTTTATCCATATATCTTTCCAAAACC
This sequence comes from Methanosarcina sp. UBA289, assembly GCA_002496565.1. Classification (GTDB taxonomy): domain Archaea; phylum Halobacteriota; class Methanosarcinia; order Methanosarcinales; family Methanosarcinaceae; genus Methanosarcina. Next base: position 371,660 of record DAKJ01000018.1, read on the forward strand.
AATTTAATTCTTAACCAGTAAAAATTCCAAGACGATTTTTCATAACCGAAATTCAGTCCTCTTGATTCAGCAAGTATCTTCATTATTATTTTAGTCCTCTTGAGTACAAATGTTTACCTGCAAGTGTGACGCCGGTTGATCACGCCGTCACGTCGTTTTAGATTAAGCTGGGATTTTCGGTCAAGCCTTTTTCAAAAAAGGGTTGTGATCACGCCACCCATAGGGGTTTTTCGCTCAAGCCTTTTTTAAAAAGGCTTGCAGGCAAGCAGTTTATTGAAAAAGATTGCAGGTAAATCAGCTTTCTTTAGCAAGTTGAAAAACACCTCTTCTTACCCCAAATTCAGCCCTCTTGAGCGAAGCGAAAAGGGCACCATCCTCCCGAGACGGGACTCGGGAAGCGGAAATCGGGAAGCGCAGTACGGATGTTAGAAATATTTATTTAATCCTTATTCCTTTATGTCGGCATAAGCTGTTAATACTAATACTGAAAAATCCGGAATTAGGGAATAATCTATTAGAGAAACCGAAGCTTCGGTATCCAAAAAAGGATTAAGCATCAGAGGCAAGGCAATGTTACCTGAAGAAGACCTTAAGATCATTAAAAAAGAACTCGGGCGAGAGCCCACCCTAGTAGAACAGGGCTGCTTTTTAAACTTATGGAGCGAACACTGTTCCTACCGCTCAAGTGCTCCTCTCCTAAAAACTTTTACCAGCACGGGGGAAAACGTAATTATCGGCCCCGGAGACGATGCTGCAATTATAAAATTCGAAGATGGATACGTGCTTGCTATAGGTATGGAAAGCCATAATCACCCTTCATATGTTGACCCCTATAATGGATCTGCTACCGGAGTAGGAGGCATCGTAAGGGATATAATATCAATGGGAGCCCGCCCAATAGCCCTTATGGATCCACTCTATTTTGGGCCTCTGGACACTCCAAAAAATATGTTCCTTTTTGAGCAGATAATTAAGGGAATCGCAGGATATGGAAACTGCATAGGAGTGCCTGTGGTCAATGGTGAGACTTTCTTTGACAGAAAATATAGTGGAAACCCTCTTGTGAATGTGGTTGCAGTAGGGCTCTGCCGGGAAGATGAGGTCATAACTGCTCGTTCCCAGAAAGCCGGAAACAAGCTTGTGCTTGCAGGTTCCAACACAGGAAGAGATGGCCTTGGAGGAGCTTCCTTTGCTTCCAGAGACCTTTCAGAATCAGCCGAAGCCGAAGACCGTCCAAGCGTCCAGGTGGGAGACCCATATACCGAAAAACTTGTAATCGAAATGACGCTGGAAGCAATGGAGAAAGGCTATATAAAATCCTGCAAAGATCTCGGAGCGGCGGGTCTTGGAGGAGCAAGCTCAGAACTGGCTGCAAAGGGAGGACTTGGAGCCCACATTATTGCAGATGCAGTGCCCCAGCGCGAACCAAACATGAACGCGTATGAAATCCTGCTTGCAGAGTCTCAGGAACGCATGGTCTTTGAAGTAGCTCCTGAAGACGTTGATGCAGTACTTGCTCTGGTAGCAAAATACGACCTTAATGGAGCTGTAGTGGGATACTTGACAGAGAAGCCAAATTATACGGTTGAATTCAAAGGGGAAATTGTTGCGGATATTCCAATAGATCTTCTAACAGGCGGAGCTCCGACCTGTGAAAAACCCTCAGTAACTCCTATTCCCAAGATTGAAGAAAGTAAAGCCCCCGAAACTCCGGAAGATCTAAAAACAGCTTTCCTGAAAGTCCTGTCTTCCTATAATATCGCCTCAAAAGAATGGATTTACAGGCAATACGACCATGAAGTCCAGTTGAGAACAGTTGTCAAACCTGGAGAAGACTCTGGCGTTCTAAGAATTACCGATAAAAGAGGAATTGCACTTTCCTGCGGCTGCCAGCCAAGAGCCACTCTTCTTGACCCCTATAACGGAGGAAAGACTGCAGTAATCGAAAACGTCATGAACCTTGCAGTAAAAGGCGCTGAAGGGCTTGCCATTGTAAACTGTCTGAACTTTGGAAATCCAGATCGCCCGGAGATCTACTGGCAATTCAAAAATGCCGTACTTGGGCTTGGAGACCAGGCACGGGAACTTTCAATCCCGGTAGTTGGAGGAAATGTTTCGCTATATAATGAAAGTGATGAGTTAAAGACTGCAATTCTCCCAACCCCTTCAATAGGAATGATAGGAAAAGTTAACCTTGAAACTCCTCTCCCTTCAGGCTTCTTTGCAAAATCCGGAGATACCATCTTCTTGGTAGGAGAAACAACTGCAGATATGGGAGGTTCCGAATATTACACCTGTTTAGGAGCCCAGAATGCCGGAAAAGTCCCCCATGTCCCGGAAAATACTCCTGAGATAATAAAAGCCGTAATCGAAGCTGCAAGGAGTGGGAAACTCAGTTCGGCACATGATCTATCCCTTGGAGGAATTGCTGCCGGACTTGCAAGGATGTGCAGGAATTCCGGTGCAAAGATAGACCTGAGTGAAATTGCAGAATTGAAAACTGAGGAACTGTTATTCTCAGAAACTCCAGCAAGAGCTCTACTTGCAACAGGCGAACCTGAGGCTGTACTGGAAATTCTCAAAGACGTGCCTCATAAGATAATCGGCAATGTAGGAGGAAATTCCCTTGAGGTTAAAGGAAAAGATTTCGAGATTTCCCTGTCCCTCAAAGAAATCTCCGATGCATACGGCAGCCTTACAAGGTTTATGATGGGATAAAGTCCCTTTTGTTTTTAGATTTCATCCCATTTTTTTTATTTTTACAACTCTTTTTTTACAATAGTTCATTCTGAAAATTAAAAAATTTGCTTTTTGATCTTATCCTCAGTATTTCTAATCCTGCTGCAAGTTAAAATTTGGCATAAAGATAGTTATGAGTTAACCAAAACAATAGTTTTTAGTAGGTTTCCGCACTAGATTATTTTGTTATGAAAGCTGTATGTATTTGTATGGGAGTGCATCTACCTTACAGTCCCAAGTGGTACTGGCCTGTAGAAGGGTTTTGCGGGATGCCTGAAATGGACCGGTATTTTGACCGGAATAATATTTTTTCAAAATTTTTAAAAACAAGTCAGCAGTTTCTGCGTCTCAATGATTTGATTCTGGAATCTGTTGAAAGGGGAGGAAAATATTCCTTTGATTTGTCCGGGCCTTTTCTTGAACAGTGTCGGTGGGATCCCGAACTTCTCGAATCATTCCGCGAACTTGGGGAAAGCAGGAGCGTAGAATTTACAGGGAGTTGTAATTATCACTCCCTGAGTTCAGTGTATCCTGACCTTTCCTGGTTTAAGGAGGAAGTGCTCATGTACAGGGAAATTCTTAAGGAATTACTGAGTATCACACCCAAGGTTTTCGTAAATACCGAACTTCTGTACACTGAAAGAGTAGGAAAAATTCTTTCCGACCTGGGTTTTAAGGGTCTTATCGCCGAGGGATCCAGGAACCTTATGAATGGATATGATCCTGTAAATGTCTTTGAGAACCGTCTTCTGACTTTGCTGAGGCACATAAACCTTAGCGAAGACCTTGAACTGCGCTTTTCGGAAAAAAACTGGCAAGGTTATCCTCTTATTCCTGAAAAATTCGTGGACTGGATTGCCAGTATGGAAGGTGACGTCCTGACCCTCTATTTTAATTACGCAAATCTCTGCTGTCATTACAGAAATGAAAGTATGATAGCTGAGTTTATCCGTAAGTTACCAGAAGCCCTCGAATCAAGAAGTATCGAGATGCTAACACCATCTGAGGCTGTCAAGCGGTTTGAGCCCTTCAAACTTCCTACCCTGGGAACCGAACAGACAATCCGTTATGGGATGCATAATGCATTAGGAAACCATGCTCAGCAGCTTTACCTGCGAGAACTGGTGAGAATCGGAGAAGAACTTTCAGGAATTAAGGAAAACAAGAACTATCGCGAACTTAAACAGATATTCGGTTACCTTCAGCAGAGTGAAATCTTTTTTTCCATGAATTCTGGGAATATCAGAGAAGGGTATGAAAAGGCTGTCAATTATTTTTCCATCCTTTCCGATTTCAGGAGAGCTGTGCTGGAGGAGGGAGCATGACCTCGGTTTGCATATACTTCCAGGTACATCAACCATTTAGATTGCGCAGGTTCTGGCCTGATGACCGATCAGGTTTTTTCCGTTATTTTGACGAGAGAAGCAACAGGGAGATCTTTGAAAGAGTAGCCCAGAAATGCTATATTCCTACAAACAGGCTCCTCCTTGACGCTCTTGACGAACATAAAGGAGAATTCAGGTTTTCTCTTTCGGTTACAGGAACCCTGCTCGAACAAAGCGAACTCTGGGGAAAAGATGTCCCAGAAAGCTTCCGACAGATGGCTGAAACCGGGGCAGTGGAATTCCTGGACGAAACCTTTTATCATTCCCTTTCAAGCCTTTTTGAAGACAAAACAGAATTTGTTGAGGAGATAAAGGAACACAGAGAACTTATGTTTGATCTTCTGGGAGTTAAACCTCAGGTCTTCCGGAACACCGAACTGCTTTACAATAACACGATAGCAAAGCTTGTATCGGATCTAGGGTACAGGGCAATCCTTACCGAAGGTGCAGACCATATGCTTGACGGAAGGTCTCCCAATGTGCTTTACAGGGCAAAAGGTTCGGGACTTCCCATAATCTTCAGGAACTACAAGCTAAGTGACGATATCGGATACAGGTTTTCGGCAAGGTGGTGGGATGGATATCCCCTGACTGCAGAGAAATGGGCCTCATGGGCTTCAGGAAATAAAGAAGACTGTGTCAATATATTTATGGATTATGAGACATTCGGAGAGCATCAGTGGGAAGAAACAGGAATATTTTCCTTCCTGAAAGAGCTCCCCGGGGAAGTGCTCAAGACTAACCTGGATTTCAGCACTCCTACTGAGCTTGTCGAGAAATACTCCCCTGTAGACGAGATCGATATTGGGGATTTCTCCACAATTTCCTGGGCTGATATGGAACGTGATACCAGCGCATGGCTTGGTAACGATATGCAAAGGCGTTGTTTTGAAGAAATAAAGCTGCTTGAGCCCTTTGTAAGGAAGACAGGAGACCCTGAAATCTTGCGTATATGGAAGCACATGCTGACTTCGGATCATTACTACTATATGTGTACCAAATGGCTCGGAGATGGGGATGTACATTCATATTTTAGTGTCCACTCGACACCTTTCGATGCAGCGGTCAATTTCATGGCTGTACTTATGGATTTTAAAGCACAGGTATTCAGGAAACTTAGCGCAATGTCTTAACTAAATGAATACATACTAATTCATAGGAGTCAGGTCACATGGTAAGGGACTTATTCATGTTTGCAGGCTTCAATGAAAGCTCGCAGATTGTATGGTTTAAAATAATTTATTCGAAAGAACCAGGAGCTCTGTCTTTAATAACCGATTTTCTCGAAAAAGAGAACGCGTTCATAATGTTTGGTCATCTGGATAATATCACACAGAAAACCGGAGAATACTCGGTATTTACCGAACTTAACAAAGATGTTGATCCGGACAATTTTGCCCGAAAAATAAAGGAACTTGAGGTTGTAAGCGAGGTAGAGTATGGAATTTCAGAATACGGGATGGTTTATTCCGTGGACTTTCCTCTAAATGTTATAGGGGTAAGGGGAGTTATGGCAAGGGCACTTACAATTGTTGATATTATAAAAACTCTCAACCAGAGTGCACCGCATGCAGAGGGACTTCTTACAATTTCAGGACTTAAGGGAGGGATTCACGCAGCCAAGTATTTCAAGAGTATTCTGAACCTTAATGACAGTAATTTTGCAAGCGTGCTTGCAGAACTCTACAAAGGTGTAGGGTGGGGAATTCTGGAAATCGAATGTGATCCAAAGACGTATGAAGGAAAAATCATTGTGAAAGACTCGTTTATAGCTGATGTTTATGGAGGGTCTGACCAACCAGTTTGTGCCTTTATGAGTGGCTATTTTGCAGGTTACCTGACTGAATACTTCGGGAAAAATATAAGTGTTAGGGAAGTAAGCTGTAAAGCTACAGGAAAGAAGGTCTGCGAGCACATAATCTCGCTGGCACCGTCGGGCGGTACAAGTCAGGAATACCAGCTGAGAGGGGAGAAGCGGTGATAAAGCAACCCAATGTCATTCTCGGAAATGACGAGCTGCTTGTAACAATGGGTAAAAAGGGGGAAATTTTAGGTTTTTTTTATCCTCGGCGAGACCATGCTCAGCATGTTGAAGAGTCCGTTGCCTGTATCCATACAGGAGAAAGGCTTCTCTGGACCAACGATAACGACTGGCATAGCGTCCAGAACTATATAGAGGACACAAATATCGTGTCCACAAAACTGTATCATGAGTCGGGAATCCGAATTTCTATTCTTGATCTTGTACACCCTGAAGTGCCCGTACTTATCCGCAGGTTTAAGATCCAGTCTCAGAAAAAAATTTCAGGAAAATTCTTTTATTATTCAAATTTCGATGTAGGGGAAACCTCCAAGAAAAACTCCGGTTTTTGTGATACCGAGACTCATTTGCTCGTACAGTACTGGCAAAATTATCATATAGGGATATACTCCCAGCCAGAATTTACGGAGTGGCAAATTGGAAAGGCAATGGATACCATATGGTGGACGAATTCCAAATATGATATGGAAGACGGAAAACTCCAGGGGAACAAAGAAGACATAGGAAATATCAATAACGTGGCTGGCTGGGACCTTGAGCTGGAAGCTGACGGAGCAAACGAGTTTGTTATCCTTATAGGAGCTGCTTCTTCCAGACGCCTCCTGCATAAAAGGATACAAGAGGTCTCAAAAATGCCTCTTGAATATATTTTTGAAAAAACGCGAGAACACTGGGTTATGTGGCTTTCCAGAAAGCAGGTAATCAAAATTCCTGGGCTTGAGGAATACAATAACCTGCGTCAGGAACTGTTCAACGCCTACAACCGGGCTCTTCTCATGCTTTACCTCCTTAATGACCACGAATATGGATCTTTCGTGGCTGCTCCGGAATTTGACTCAAACTTCGAGAAATGCGGAGGATATGGATTCTGCTGGAATAGAGATGCCGCAGAAATCGTGCTCGCATTAAAGCACTCAGGCTATCCGGAGTATTGCGATATATTTTTCAAATGGTGCATCCGGACTCAGCTTTCTGATGGTTCCTGGTTTCAACGCTACTGGCTTAACGGAGATATAGCTCCCTCCTGGGGCAATTTTGACTACTCGACTCAGATCGACGAAACCGGATCCACGCTCTATGCTATGGACGTTTATTATAGGATTCTCGAAGGCCTGAAAAAAGCTGAGTTTCTTGAAGAAGTCTGGGTGTCTATACTCAGGGCTGCCGAATACCTAATGAAGCGGACCAAGTCAGGAATTCACGAAAGCTGTATGGATCTCTGGGAGACTTACTATGGAATTTTCACCTATACGAATGCCTCAATTTATGCCGGGCTCATGGGAGCTTCCCACCTGGCTGAAGAAAACGGGGAGGCTGGTATGGCAAGACGCTGGAAAAAGAGGGCAGAGTTCATCAAGCAGGCTACAATTGACCGTTTCTGGCTTCAGGAAGGTTATTTTGCAAAAGGAGTTATTAACGAGAAACTGGATAAAATCGTGGATGCAAGTATTCTCGGCACTTATGTTCCTTTTGGAATGCTCTCTCCAAAAAATCCTGTCGAGAGAGATATGATCCAGTTTATGATAGAAAACATTCAGAAAAAGCTTTCAATATCCGTCAATCTCGGTTACGGCATCAAAAGGTATGAAAATGACAGTTACATAAACGGAAATCCGTGGATAGTAACTACACTCTGGCTTTCGGAAGCAATGTTTTCTCTTGCCCTTGACCTCTCATATGAAAAAGCAATGCTTACTCCCATGAATAAGATTCCCGATAAAAATGAAGAAGGGTATGATGAAAACATGAAAAGGCTGACCGATGAAGGAATTGAATGCCTTAAATGGGCTCTTGCCGGAGCAACCAGTACAGGACTTCTTCCTGAACAGGTGGATCAGTCTACGGGCAATCCTGCCTGGGCAATTCCTCTAGGCTGGAGCGGATCTCTTATACTTAATAACATTCTGCTTCTGGACAAAATTTGCAGGAGAAAAGTCGGGAACACAAAGGAAGGTTAAAGGAAAAAGGAATTAAAAATAAATAAATTGAAAAAAAGGAGAGTTAAAAATAATTCAGGCAAGGATTCTTCCATATGGATTTTCTTCAAAGGAACTGACAAATTGTTCAGCTGTCTCATTCGATCCTCCGGATCCTGAACCTAAAAGCAGCTTTGAAAGACTTGCCTTGTTCATATATTCAACTTTGGGTTCTCCTGAAATTCCTCCAAGTTTCGCAGCCTTGTCAATTGCATCATAAAGATTTCCAAAATCATCCACAAGCCCAAGTTCCTTTGCCTTGGTTCCGGTATATATGCGACCATCGGCAAGGGCTTTTACTTCACTTCTGGACATGTTGCGCCCCTCGGAAACTTCGGTTACGAAATTTTCGTAGCATTCCATAACCACGGAATCAGCATACTCTTTTTCCGTATCAGTAAGCCCTCTCCAGGTACTTCCCATATCTTTCATTTCTCCTGATTTTGCAACGTAATAATCTACACCTGTTTCATTATAAGAGGCAGACATGTTCTGGAAGATCCAGATCACTCCAATAGATCCGGTATTCGTAGAGGGGTTTGCAATAATGTAATCGGTCGGCGCAGAGATATAATATGCTGCACTGGCTGCAAGATCTCCCATGGACACAACCACAGGAATTCCTTTTGCCTGAACTTTTTTAATTTCTTCTACGACTTCCTGGGCTGCTGCCGGAGACCCTCCAGGACTGTCAATTCTAAGCACAATTGCCTTGACTCCGTCGTCTGCGGCAGCCCTGTGGATATTTCCTGTAATCTCTTCGGAAGTAGCATAACCAAGCCCTTCAGCAACGTTTCCGGAAAATATGGTGCCCTGGACGTAGATAACAGCTACCTTCTCCGGACTTCCCAAGCTTTCCCCAATACCGAGATTGGAAGAAATTACCGCAAGACTCACCATTATGACAGAAACAAGAGCTAGGACGACCAGCATGTAGGGCATCCATCTACGCTTTTTGTTCTGAGGATACGGATTGGGATTCATGTTTAAACTCTTATTTATTTCTTTATTATCAGAAGTCTCAACCTGGGTTCTCTGATTAACCGTTTTTTCCGAATCATCAGGGGCAGACCCGTTGAAGGAGTTATCACTCGTACCGTAAGTTCCATTATCAGGTACGGAGTTTTCTCTTCCGTTGTGAGGACTGCTTTCTAAGTTGTCATCTCCAGATAGATCTTTTGAGTTGGTGCCTTCAGGGTTTATGTTTTTATCGTTCATATCTGATAGAACCCGTATATTTTAGGACCGTATATTTTAGATTTGTTGCTTTAGTCTGTGGTCTTAAAAATCATTTACATGTTTAATTACACAAGTACATATATTATTATAGCAGGCGATGCAAGAAGGAGAACTTACAGAAATCTACAGGCAATATAACTTGTTTAACAGCTGAGGCTGTCGGAGTTATTATTAACTTGTGTCTATATCTCATCCTTCTTTATATAGAATTATTAACTATCCCTCAAATAAGTTACCTTGTAAAACATAGTAGCAAAATATTTAGAATTACAATACTTTTTCGAAAAAAGTTTGATCAAAAGTATGAGCGAAATATATTTCAAAATTGCAACAAACTTTTTTCAAAAAAGTTTGATCAAAAAGTATGAGCGAAATATATTTCTGAA